>NZ_JBYTDZ010000004.1:0-413467 GCF_058791855.1 Bacillus sp. EB106-04-04-XG123
CGTTCCCATACCGAACACGGAAGTTAAGCTCTTCAGCGCCGATGGTAGTTGGGGGTTTCCCCCTGTGAGAGTAGGACGCCGCCAAGCTTTTTGTTTATATCCTTCCAATGGAAGAAGTTACTTTATCATTCCGCAGTAGCTCAGTGGTAGAGCTATCGGCTGTTAACCGATCGGTCGTAGGTTCGAGTCCTACCTGCGGAGCCATGCTTCCATAGCTCAGTAGGTAGAGCACTTCCATGGTAAGGAAGAGGTCAGCGGTTCGAGCCCGCTTGGAAGCTTTCCTCTATATGTTGATATGACAAGGTTTCTCGATGATGAGAAGGCTTTTTTTGTTTGTTTACATATATACTGAATTGCTCAATGATCAGTAGACTGATGACATTAGGAAAGCGAATAAAACGGCTTGCACAGTATTGTTGCATCGCTTTTTCCTTCTTTTTGTTCTTGATTCTTCATTCTCTTTCTTTTATTCTTACTAAAGTGATATCCTCTATATCAAAAGACTCTGTACGTTCCTCTTTTCCCCCGAAAGTGAAGTATCGTTTGTTTTCCCTTTCTTTATCTCCAGGTATAGTTGATCTTCTTTTTCCATGTACGGTATGTATATAAAAAGGAGTAGATGGTTTGAAAGATTTATTTGTAAAGCAAGAATGGTTTGGACATGTACGTCAGGACGTGCTTGCGGGTATATTAGTCGCACTGGCTTTAATTCCTGAGGCAATTGCGTTTTCGATTATTGCGGGCGTTGATCCGAAGGTCGGCTTGTATGCATCATTTTGTATCGCGATTGTGATTTCGTTTGTTGGTGGACGCCCAGGCATGATTTCGGCTGCAACAGGGGCTATGGCTCTCGTCATGGTTAACTTGGTCGCTGATTATGGGTTGCAATATTTGTTTGCAGCTACGATTTTGACGGGTTTGATTCAAATTGTGTTTGGATTGTGCCGAGTGTCTCGTTTGATGAAATTTATTCCGAGGTCCGTCATGGTTGGTTTTGTCAATGCGTTGGCTATTATGATTCTCATGGCTCAGCTTCCACATTTCGTTGGGGAATCAATGGCCATGTATATGATGACAGGTGGTGCCTTGCTGATCATTTATTTATTGCCTATGGTGATAAAGGTGATACCTTCCCCACTCATAGCCATTATTGTAATGACGATAATTGCTGTATTTGGACATATTGATGTTAGAACCGTTGGAGATATGGGAGAGCTTCCTAGTTCTTTGCCTGTTTTTCTGATACCTCAAGTTCCGTTTAACTGGGAAACACTTGCTATCATTTTTCCTTATTCTTTAGCACTTGCGATGGTTGGTTTACTTGAGTCTCTTTTAACCGCACAGATTGTCGATGATATGACAGAGACGTCTAGTAATAAGAACAAGGAAGCGAGAGGTCAAGGGATTGCCAATGTGGTTGCGGGATTCTTTGGTGGTATGGCTGGCTGTGCGATGATTGGCCAATCTGTGATTAATACGAAGGCAGGAGGACGAGGCCGGCTTTCTACCTTTGTAGCGGGTGCTTTTTTAATGGTGTTGATTTTTGTACTAGGTGATGTCGTGGTTCAAATTCCGATGGCTGCTCTAGTGGCTGTGATGTTCATGGTTTCCATTGGCACATTTGATTGGAGTTCCTTTCAGCAGCTAAAAAAGAATCCGAAAACAGATTCTATTGTGATGGTTGTCACGGTCATGACGGTGGTGTTGACTCATGATTTATCAAAAGGTGTTTTTGCAGGTGTACTGCTTAGTGCGATATTCTTTGTCGCAAAGATATCGAAGCTCCATATTACGTCTAAAGAAAGCCAGGCAGGTACTTGGGTATATCGAGTTAAAGGGCAAATTTTCTTTGCTTCTGTCACTGACTTGATCCAAGCTTTCCATCAGGGGAAAGAAATCCAATCTGTTGTAATTGATTTGTCTGAAGCACGTATATGGGATGAATCAGGCGTAGCAGCGATAGAACGTATAAAGGAAAGGTATCAAGCAAATGGCGTCCAGGTGGACGTAGTTGGAATGGATACATCAAGTCAAAAGCTTGTGAAACAAGTGAATGGTTCTTAAAAAGGCCTTTCTGTCTGTTACAATAGAAAAGGTAAGAAAGTGAAGGATGGAGGTGGCCGGCATGCTTTTGCGTTTGAATCAAGTGCTCGGCCGGATGATGCCGCTCATTACACCTTTTAGTGTGTTACTCGGTGTTTTATTGGCGGCTTACTTAAAGGATTATACGTTTTTAGTGCCATGGGTATTTGCTGTGATGACCTTTGCAGGGAGTTTGTCTTCTACTTTTTCGGCTTTAAAGCATACGGTGATGCACCCATTGCCTTTGATTTTATCGTTTATGATTTTGCATGTGTTGATGCCTCTTTATGCTTGGTCAGCGGGACATCTCATATTTGCGGGAGATGCCATGACGATCACTGGTTTGACACTTGCAATGGTGATTCCCACAGGAGTCTCTAGTTTAATATGGGCGGCAATGTATAAAGGGAATGTTGGATTAACGTTATCCATTATTTTAATTGATACAATGCTTTCGCCATTAATTGTGCCAGCCAGTTTGTCACTTTTGGCCGGTACACAAGTTCATATGGACATGGTGGCGATCATGAAAGGGCTGTTTGGGATGGTGGTGCTTCCATCTATTTTAGGTATGCTTGTTCGTCACTATGCAAAGCCTGATGTGACGAAAAAGATCAGTCAGACACTGTCACCTTTTTCAAAAATAGGCTTGTTTGTAGTGGTGTCGATTAACAGTTCTGTTGTTGCGCCTTACTTACGTGAACTGGATGCCGCATTTTTTAGCAAAGCAGCAACGGTGTTTCTCATTGCGATGAGCGGATATGCGTTTGCATGGTTGATTGGGAAGGCGATGAAATGTACTCAAGAAGAGATTGTGGCCATCGTGTATACGGGCGGTATGAGAAACATTAGTGCGGGGGCTGTGCTTGCCATTAGCTTTTTCCCGCCTGCTGTCGCTGTTCCTGTGGTGATTGGCATGCTGTTTCAGCAAGTGCTTGCTGCCTTATTTGGCTTCTTACTCAATCGTTTTGAGCTGAAAGCACCTGCTGTGACCAAGTCTTTCTCATGAAAAAAACCTCCATCCTTTGATAGATGGAGGTTTTTTGGTGATTTAATAGATGAGATATTTTTTTCGCTTCTTTTCGAATGTTTTGAGGTCATGATGATAACGTTTCATGATGTGTTTGACGGAAGTTCCTTTTTTGATTTCTTCTTTCATCCAGCCATTCCCGATGAGTTTGTCAAAACTGCCTGTTTGAAGGAACTGAAAGTCGTTAGGATATAAATCATGTATTGCTGTGATGATGGATAACCCCGTTTTCACCGCTTCGAAGGATGAGCGGTCTGTGACGTATAACTGCACACCGTGAGATAGTGTACCGGCATGTTTAGAAAATGTGGGGGTGAATGACACAGGTCTAAATTGAACGCCTTTTAGTTTTAGCTGATTTAAATGATCTGCCAGCTCGCTGCTATTGATATATGGTGCACCAATGAGCTCGAATGGTTTTGTCGTTCCTCTGCCTTCAGAGACATTTGTGCCTTCAATTAATCCTGTGGCAGGATATACAAAGGTACTATCCACTGTTGGCATGTTAGGGGAAGGAAGGACGAACGGCAGCTTCGTGTCATCAAATGTCATGGACCGTTTCCAATTTTTCATTTTGATGACTGTTACATCAGCATTGATATGAAACTCTTTGTTAAACAGTTTTGCAAGCTCACCAGTAGTCATTCCATGTCTTAGCGGGATTGGATAGAGCCCTACAAATGAGGCGTGTTCAGGCTCTAAAACAGGTCCTTCTACTTTTAGTCCGCCAATGGGATTTGGGCGGTCTAGGACAACAAAGGGAATGTTGTTTTCTTTAGCGGCTTCCATCGCATAGGCCATTGTATAAATATAGGTGTAATAACGAGTACCAACGTCTTGAATATCAAACAGCAGGACATCTACATTTTTTAGCATTTCAGGAGTTGGTTTTCTTGTTTTGCCATAAAGAGAGTAAACAGGAAGACCTGTTTTTTCATCGGTATAGGATTCGACGCCTTCTCCTGCTTGTGCATCGCCGCGCACGCCGTGTTCAGGCCCATATAAAGCAGTGAGCTTGATATCTGGATGTTCAAATAGGAGGTCGACACTGCTTTTCATATTTGCATCAATGCCAGTCGGGTTGGTAATGAGACCGACCCTTTTCCCTTTTAGCCATGAAAGATTGCTTGAGAGTAGTGTTTCGATCCCTGTTTTGACTGCTGCTTTTTTTCCTTTTGTGTCTGTTCGTTCTTGATCTGCGGGAGAGGCGGCGGTCAATGTGCTCATCATGAGAATGCTTGCGAGTATGAAACTTGCTGTTTTCTTCAAGAGAATCCCTCCTATTTGATCTGTTTCCCTTTCAAATTGAGTCCATAGCCGAATGGGTAAAGGGTTTGATTTGGATGAGTGACAGATGGGATATCAACTGGCAGTTTCCCTTTAGGTGATGCAGCTCCAAATATCACTTCTAGTCCAGCAGGAATATTTGGCTGATTGAATTGTCCGTTTGAGTAGCCTTTAAAACCGTACACAGCTAGTAAGGCATCAGCTTCTTCAAAATTTGCCGCATCATAAGGGTTTCTAAGACTCATGATGACCATTTTTTTATTTTGTGCTCCTGCTTCTTTCATGACAGCACGAGGGAAGGCAGTTGCCCATTTTTTTGGGTCCTGGACATTGTCATCAATTACGCCATCATTTACAGCTGGGTCATTTTGGACAACGTAAGAGCCAGTGATGACATAGTCAGCTTCTTGAATTAGTTTGGCAGAGTCTTTGGTGAACGTTTTATCCGCAAAAGCATATGACTGGATGCGTACAGGCTTGATCTTTTTTTGTTTTATGAGAGATTCGACTGTGACAGACATTGCTTTTGTCTGATCTTCGTAAGGTGCCATGACCACGATTTTGTCATTCTTTTTAGGCTTGAAAGGTAAGGTTTTTTTGTTGTTTTTAAGCAGGGTGATTCCTTCACGTGCCATTTTTTGTTCTGCTTGACGGTGCGATTTTTTCCCGACGACTTGAGTGGCTTTTTTGATTTTTTTCTCAAGACTGATTGGTTTTTTGGAGGAAATAATGCCGCGTTTGATTTTCAATTGAAGAATTTTTTCGACGGATTCGTTAATCTGCGACATCGGAATTTCTTTCTTTAAAATCGCTTGTTTGACCGCATTAAATACATTCTCCAGGTTTTTCTCTGTTTTTAATGAGGTAACTGGTGCTGGCATGAGAGCGATGTCGACGCCTGCTTTAATGGCCATCACTACGGCTTCTTCCTGTCCAAAATTTTCTGCAATCGCTTTCATGTTTAGGGCGTCTGTCACAACAACACCTTGAAAGCCCATCTCTTCTTTTAATAAGTGTGTGATGACTTTTTTTGATAAGGTTGCTGGAACCATGATGTCCTCGCCATCTTTCTTGCTTCGATACGTTGTGTCATCAATGGCAGGAAATTGCACATGAGCGGTCATGACCATATCTGCACCAGCATTGATCGCTTGTTGGAACGGATACAGCTCAACCTTTTTTAAACGATCTAGGTCATGCTCTACGAGCGGCAAGCCATAGTGACTGTCGACCGCTGTATCACCATGTCCCGGGAAATGTTTTAGTGTGGAAATGGTCTTTTCCTTTTGAAGTCCTTTCATGGTTTGAAGGCCAAGTCTAGAGACAAGAGCAGGATCAGAGCTAAAGGAACGGACACCAATGACGGGGTTGTTTGGGTTGTTATTCACATCAAGCACAGGAGAGAAGTTTGTATTAATCCCCAAGGCGTTTAATTCTTTTCCGATGATTTTTCCTGTGTCATATGCATTTTTTTTGCTTCTAGAGGCACCAATCGACATATTTCCTGGGAAATGTGTTCCCTTTTGTAACCTTGTGACGATTCCGCCTTCTTGATCAATAGAAATGAGTAAAGGAATGTTTGGTGATGCTTTTTGAAATTCGTGGGTGAGTTTCACGGTTTGTTCCGTATCAACGACATTCTCCGCAAATAAGATGACACCACCTAGATGATATTTTTCTACAAGGTGAGATACTTCGTTATTCATCTTTGTGAAGCCTGTAGGTGCGGATTCATCTTTTGTTTGCCAATTGCGAAAGTCCGGCATGAGCATTTGACCTATCTTTTCATCCAGTGACATGTCTTGAACCATTTGTTTAGCGGTGGGCAGAGAGGCAGAGCTAACCTTTTCCGTTGGAATGGAAGAGGTTAGCAGGGCTAAAACTAGTGCAGCGGGAAAGAGAGCTTTCAACATCGAATTCCTCCTTTTACTTAAAAGATTCGTAGATTGCAGTCATGATGCTTCCATAAGTACCAGTTGGGAACAGGTCACCTTCAAATTGATTAGGATTGGTTTCTGGTGAAACAACGGGTGAATGTTTCTTATTCGTCAGCAAGACGACACCTAAATTGTGTTTAGGATCAATCAACGTCATTGTGCCGGTCCAGCCAGTATGTCCATAGGCTTCGTTACTTGCATATTTTCCAAACATCCATTCCATGTCAGTATGACCGTTTTTTCTCCAGCCTAGCCCGTAAGTTGGGTTCGTATCAGAGGAGGCTGTAAAGAGATCGATGGAAGCTTGATCAAAGATGGTTGTTTTTCCATAGCCTCCTTTGTTAAGCATCAGCTGAAGCAGCACGGCCATATCTGAGGTATTCGAGAAAAGTCCAGCGTGGCCGGAGATACCTGCCATTGAGTAATATGCTTTCTCGTCGTGTACTTCACCTAGCAGGGTGTACCGTCGGATGTTTTCAAAATCGATTACACCGTCTCGTGAATTGCCTAAACGTTCTGTTGCTGCAAAATGCTTCGGCTTGAAGCCTTTTTGCAGCGGATTGAACATTGTGTGTTTGAGACCTAACGGCCGATAAATGGTTGACTCGACATATTGATCAAGAGGCATGCCTGTTTTCTTCTCGATGATCATGCCCAGCAGCATGTAATCAATATCACTATAAATGTGCTGGGTACCTGGCTTGTATTGCAGCGGTACTTTTGGCAGCCATTTCATCGTTGTTTTTCTATCTTGAGAATAAAAAGAGCCAGCTGATTCTTTGCTATAAAATAAGACACTAGAAGGGAGACCGGCAGAATGGGTGAGAAGATCCTTTACCCGGAGCTGGTCTTTACCGGTTACCTTTGCATCAGGTTCATCCTGAAAATCTGGAAGGATGGTCTGTATTTTTTCGTTGACATCAAGTTTTTTCTCGTAGACAAGCTTTTGCAGGGCATAGTTGGTCGCATACATTTTTGTATTGGATGCCAAATCGAATAGTGTATCCTTTTTCATTTTTTTATATGATTTGAGCGCTGTTGTACCATCGTATTTTTGCCGGTAGCCATAGGCTTTTTGATGGACGATCTTTCCGTCCTTGATAATGATGAGAGCGGCTCCTGGAAATCCTGCTTTGATGTCATTTTGAATCATTTGATCAACCTTCCTCAGCTGCCTGGAAGAAAAACCTACTTGTTCCGGTCGTTTTGCTTTTTTTAAGACGGGATATTCTTCAGGTGCTGTTTTAGACAAAGACGATACAGGATGGGAGCTAGTTGCAAATGTTTGTACTGGTAACCCAAGGAGCATGAGCAGACATGTGATCAAGAGAAAACATTTCTTCAAGGTCTAGACCTCCTTATTGATTGTGATCCTCGAATTCAACAGCCATATCATCATGAAATCCAAATAAGTATGTGAAGAAAAATCCAGCAACATATGCGATAAATAGTCCAATTAAGTAAAGAAGCATTTGATGTGTGTGAACAATAAAGGTTAATGGAAGACCAGATACACCGATGGCTTTCGTCGCGATTTGGAAGTAGGCTTGAAAAGCGCCGCCGATTCCTGCACCAAGACAAGCGGTGAGAAATGGTCGTCCTAGCGGGAGTGTGACACCAAAAATGAGTGGTTCACCAATGCCCAGCATCCCAGAAGGAAGTCCACCAGCAATGGCTCTTTTGAGCTTTTTCTTTTTTGTTTTCATATATATGGCGAATGCAGCGCCTACCTGTCCTGCACCGCCCATAGCGAGAATTGGCAGAAGCGGGTCATCTCCAATTGAATTGATGAGTTCCATATGAATCGGTGTCAGCCCTTGATGAAGTCCTGTTACAACAAGTGGAAGGAAGGTCGCACCAAGAACAAATCCTGCGAAGATTCCGCCCATATTTAATAAGTAAGTCAGTCCTGAGGTGATGGCATCAGATATAAATCCGCCGACTGGCATGAAGACAACATATGTGAAAATGCCTGTAATGAGTAGTGTGATGGTTGGTGTGACGATGATATCAAGAGATTGCGGGACGAAGCGTCTAATTCGGGTTTCCACAAGTGCCATAAAGATGGCGGCTAGAAGAACACCGATGAGTCCGCCTCTGCCTGGTAGAATATTTGTGCCAAATAACATAATGTCTGCGGAGGCTGGGTTAATAATGAGAATACCAGCTAATGCGCCTAATGCAGGAGAGCCTCCAAATTCCTTTGCGGCGTTTGTTCCGACTAATATCCCTAGGTAGGCGAAAAGGCCAGAACCTATAACTGTTAAAATAACTGCGGCTTGAGATTTTTCGTCAAGCCAGCCTGCTTGCACGATCGCTTTTGTAATCCCAGTAATAAGCCCTGAAGCAACAAGTGCCGGAATGATTGGAATGAAAATGCTGGCAATCCGCCGTAAGAACAGCTTGAACGGTGTGCGGTTTTTTTGTGAAATGGCTTGCTTGTTTTTTTGTGCTTCGTTGTTTAAATCATAAGAGCCAGACGCATTTAGAAGCTGTTCAAACGCACTTGATACTTGGTTGACAACACCGGTACCTAAAATGATTTGAAGCGTTTCTGCTTCGACGACGCCAATAACGCCATCGAGTTCTTTGATTGCTGTGATGTGAACTTTTTCATTATCGATCGGTGTAATTCGAAGACGTGTCATACAATGTGTATGGGAAGAGATATTTTCAGAACCACCACAGAGTGAAAGAATGTCTTTCGCCAACTGCTGATATTTCTTTTGATGACTCATGTTGAATCCCCCTTTGTTTTTCGTTTCATGGAGCGGATGGCATGCCTTGTCTTGTCAATATATTGCGCTGTCTCTTCATATTGACGAGAAGCTAAACTGAGGAACAAGACATCAATTAAGTAGAGCTGTGCCATTCTAGAGGAAGTGGCAGCACTGCGAAAAGGTGCTTCATTGGAACCGGACGTCGATAGGTGAACATCACATAAAGCAGAAACGCTAGTATGACCTGGATGTGTTAAAGCAATGGTTTTCACTTGGTTGTCTTTTGCGAGCTGAAGGGCTTGAATGATGTCTAACGTTTCTCCTGAAAAGGAGATACCAAACACAATGTCATTCTCTCCTGCATTTGCAATGACCGTAGATGCAATGTGCATGTCAGTGAAGGCTGTCGCTGCATAGTTAATTCTGAGAAATTTCTGCTGGGCATCAGCTGCGACGATGCCAGATGCACCAACACCGATAAAATGAATTTGGTTTGCATTCAGCAGTAATTGAACAGCCTTTTCTAAAGCATCTGCATTTAAAATAGAAGCGGTGTCCTTAATCGATTGAATCGAGTTTCCTGCTGTTTTTTGAATAATGGATTGAAGCGGTTCATCTTGTTCGATATCTCTGTAGCCTTGTTTATCGTCATGCATCAAGTCTCCAGCGATCCGCATTTTTAAATCTTGATAGCCATCCAGCCCGAGAGATTTACAAAGACGGATGACTGCAGAGCTGCTTGCGCCGGCTGCCTGACTGATTTCGTGTACTGTACTTTTAATGACTTTGTCAGGATGGGCAAGGATATAGTCTGCAATGATTTTTTCAGATTGGGGGAGCTTTGATTTGATTGTGTGTAGTAGGGTAAGTCCACCTGCTGACATGAGCTCTGCCTCCTTTAGGATTGATAACGTGAGATCGCTTTGTCGATGTGGCCATTCGTTTTGCTCAGTAAATCTTTGGCTGTTTTCTTGTCTGTGTTTGTTTGGAGCATGACGATGGCAGTTTTGACTTCTAAGTCTGCTGCTTCGAGAGTCTTTACGGCTTGTTCGTAGGAAGCATTTGTCACATGTTGAATGATGGTGATGGCGCGTTCTTTTAATTTATGATTGCTGACTTTTACATCAACCATCAGGTTTTCATATACTTTGCCTTGTCTGACCATGACTGAGGTGGAAAGCATATTTAAAATCATTTTATGAGCGGATGCGGCTTTCATTCTTGTTGACCCAGTAATGGCCTCTGGTCCTACAATGACCTCAATGGCGCAATCTGCAAGCTCGCTAATTTCTGCTTGTTCATTGCAGCTGAGTGCTACTGTTTTAGCTCCAATTGACTTTGCATAGTTTAAAGCGCCGATGATATAAGGGGTCCTACCGCTTGCGGCAATTCCGACGACTGTATCTTTTGATGTCAGGTGGATGTGTACTAAATCCTGTTTGCCGGCTTCTTCACTATCTTCCACATCTTCGGCAGCTTGAGAAAAAGCTGAGTCTCCGCCTGCCATGATGCCTACAATGACATCAGGTGAGACGCTATAGGTTGGGGGACATTCGACAGCATCCATTACGCCAATTCTGCCGCTTGTTCCGGCGCCTAAATAAACGAGTCTGCCTCCATTTGAGATGGATTCATAGGCAAAGTCACTTGCTGTTTTGACATGGGGAAGTACAAGGTTGACTGCTTGAGCGACCTTCATATCTTCTTTATTAATCATCTGGAGTATTTCAAGCGGATCTGCTTGAGAAATTCCCATTGTGTTGGGGTTTCTTGATTCTGTTGTCAAAGAACGCAGTTGAGATGGCTGCATGTGACATACCTCCTTATTTCTTCATTTTCAGTATATTGAGTATGATATGAAATTTCAATATTATATTTGAATATTGAAATTATATTTCAGTCGAAATGTTGAATAAATAGGGAGTAAATAGTTAGAAAATAAAAAAAATAAAAATCCCCTTTACAAAAGGGGGACAACCTGTATATAATAACTTTTGTCAGCTTCACGGAAACAACAAACTTGACAAACTGGCCCGTTGGTCAAGCGGTTAAGACACCGCCCTTTCACGGCGGTAACACGGGTTCGAATCCCGTACGGGTCACCATGATGTGGAGGATTAGCTCAGCTGGGAGAGCATCTGCCTTACAAGCAGAGGGTCGGCGGTTCGAGCCCGTCATCCTCCACCATATGCCGGTGTAGCTCAACTGGTAGAGCAACTGACTTGTAATCAGTAGGTTGGGGGTTCAAGTCCTCTTGCCGGCACTGTTTTTTCTTTATCAATTCCATATGTGGAGGGGTAGCGAAGTGGCTAAACGCGGCGGACTGTAAATCCGCTCCCTCCGGGTTCGGCGGTTCGAATCCGTCCCCCTCCACCATTTTTGGGCTATAGCCAAGCGGTAAGGCAACGGACTTTGACTCCGTCATGCGTTGGTTCGAATCCAGCTAGCCCAGTTAAGACACCTTTTTCAAAAAGGTGTCTTTTTTTATGTTGGCAGAGAGAATGTATAACTATTCAAAATGTTGTCGAGTTGAGTCAGAAGGCATCAAGAAAGTAAAATATAAGCATGAACGGAAAGGGGATGTACATATGGGAGAGCAAAAGAAGGTCACGATTGTTGGAGTTCCGATGGACTTGGGGCAAACGAGAAGGGGCGTCGATATGGGGCCGAGTGCGATTCGTTGTGCAGGCGTAAAAGAAAAATTGGAAACGCTCTCATTTGATGTGGAGGATCTCGGAGATATTCCAGTTGAACAAAGAGATGATGAGAAAGGTTTATATACAAGTGAAAAGCTGAAAAATTTAACGGAGAATGCTGGTGCGAATCAGCTGCTTGCTGAGAAGGTTGACAGTATTGTGCAATCAGGTTCGTTTCCGCTCATTTTAGGTGGTGATCACAGTATTGCGATTGGCACACTTGCTGGGGTAGCCAAGCATTATGAAAACTTAGGAGTCATTTGGTATGATGCACACGGGGATTTGAATACGGAGGAAACCTCTCCTTCTGGAAATATTCATGGCATGCCGCTTGCTGTCAGTCTCGGTTTTGGGCATGCAGATTTAACGAACATTGGCGGTTATTCACCTAAATTGAAACCTGAAAATGTCGTTATAATTGGTGCTCGATCTTTAGATGAAGGAGAGCGGGCATTGATTCGAGAGAAAGGCATTAAAGTCTATACGATGCATGAAATTGATCGTTTAGGGATGACAAGGGTGATGGAGGAAGCTATTGCTTATCTAAAGGAAAGAACAGATGGTGTCCATCTCTCGCTTGATTTAGACGGGCTAGACCCAGCGGAATGCCCTGGTGTAGGCACTCCGGTAGCAGGCGGCATTAGTTACCGGGAGAGTCATCTTGCAATGGAGCTTTTAGAGGAGGCGGGTATTTTAACGTCTGCTGAATTTGTTGAAGTAAATCCGGTTTTAGATGAGAAAAACAAAACAGCAGAAGCGGCTGTGGCATTAATTGGATCGTTAATGGGTGAAAAGCTATTGTAGAGCGGGACTTGTTCCCGTTCTTTTTTGTTTTGGGAAAATTTAAGGATATGTTAAGGTTTTTACCGGTTGATAAGCGTAACACACTGTCAAAAATTTGTTACACTATTTTTTAGAGGAGAATGAAACCTTTTGGAAAGAGGTTCGTATACATAAAGACCGGTGAAGGCAGAGGTTGAATATACTATGGACACAATGATTAAAAAGAGAATTAAGCAAGTGAAAAAAGGCGACCAGAACGCATTTGCAGACATCGTAGACCTGTATAAAGACAAAATTTATCAGCTGTGCTACCGTATGCTTGGGAATGCACATGAAGCGGAGGATATTGCGCAGGAGGCGTTTATTCGTGCTTATGTGAATATCGAAAGCTTTGATGTGAATCGTAAGTTTTCCACGTGGCTGTACCGCATTGCAACCAACCTGACCATCGACCGTATTCGCAAAAAAAAGCCGGATTACTATTTAGATGCAGAGGTGGCAGGAACAGAAGGATTAAATATGTATTCTCAAATTGCTGCTGATGGCATTTTGCCAGAGGATGAGGTGGTGTCTCTTGAATTATCGAGTACCATTCAGCAAAAAATTCTAAGATTACCCGACAAATATCGTTCGGTCATCGTATTAAAGTATATTGATGAACTCTCGTTAAAAGAGATTAGTGAGATTCTGAATATACCAGTTGGTACGGTGAAAACGAGAATACACAGGGGTAGAGAGGCTCTCCGGAAACAGTTGAGAGACCTTTGAGTGAGGTGATTTTGATGAGCTGTCAGGATAGAATCGTCCAGCTTATGCATCAGTATTTAGACGGGGACATTGAGCCCCAAGACGAAAAAGAATTAAAAAGCCATCTGCAATCGTGTGAGGAGTGCCGTACTCATTTTCAACAAATTGAGAAATCCATCGCGCTAGTGCAGAGTACATCTCATATAGAAGCACCATCTGATTTCACTGCAAAGGTGATGGCAGGTCTTCCAAAGGAGAAAAAGCGTGTGTCGGTTCAAAGATGGATCAAAGCTCACCCGCTGATGGTAGCCGCTGCCCTCTTTCTCATTTTAATGGGAGGTAGTCTGTTCACGAGCTGGAATACCGATCATAATTTCAGTGTGTCAAAGCAGCCGAATCTCGTCGTTGAAAATGATACAGTGACCGTACCTAAAGGGGAAACCGTAAAGGGTGATGTCACTGTCAAAAATGGCAAGTTGATTGTAGAAGGCAAGGTTGATGGAAATGTCACCGTCGTCAATGGGGAACAGTTGACTGCTTCTGCCGGACAAGTCACTGGTCAAATTAATGAAATTAATGAAGTGTTTGATTGGATCTGGTACAAAATGAAATCAACAGCACAAAACGTAATGCGGGTCATTGGGCCAGAGGAGCAAAAGTAACTCAATCGGCTTAAGAGCAGTCTCTAAGGGGGCTGCTCTTTTTTCTATACATTGGTGAGATTCACGCATACTAACAAGTCAGCCAGATATGGCAACTATTTTCCTTGCTGAAACAAAATGTGGTATAATAGCCACGCTATGTATTGATACATAGGCTCTTTTTATATTAAAAAAATGCATCAAACGAAGAATAACTGAAAATTCTGGAGGACGAGGAAATGGCTTTAGGGGATATTCCTTTTTTGCAGTACCTCGGTAATGCTGTTGATATTCTCGTTGTTTGGTATGTGATATATAAATTAATGATGGTCATCCGCGGAACAAAAGCGGTTCAGCTTTTAAAGGGAATTGTGGTCATTGTTCTCGTCAGGATGGGAAGTGCGTATCTCGGTCTTAACACACTTCAATGGCTGATGGATCAAGCGATTACGTGGGGATTCCTTGCGATCATTATTATTTTTCAGCCAGAGCTAAGGAGAGCGCTTGAGCAGCTTGGGCGCGGCCGTTTCTTCTCAAGAAGCGGGACACCTGTAGAGGAACAGCAGCAGAAAACGATCGAGGCAATTACAAAAGCAATTAACTATATGGCGAAACGCAGAATCGGCGCGCTGCTGACAATTGAGCGCGATACCGGAATGAATGATTACATAGAGACAGGAATTCCTTTGAATGCAAAGGTGAGTTCAGAGCTGCTCATTAATATTTTCATTCCGAATACACCGCTTCATGACGGTGCTGTCATTATGAAGCGGGATGAGATTGCAGCTGCAGCTTGCTATTTACCGCTGTCAGAAAGCCCTTTTATCTCTAAGGAGCTTGGGACGCGTCATAGGGCGGCAGTCGGAATTAGTGAAGTGACAGACAGCTTAACTGTCATCGTTTCTGAGGAAACTGGCGGCATTTCTGTCGCAAGGAATGGTGATCTTCACCGAGAATTGACAGAAGAAGCGCTTGAAGAAATGCTGATTGCTGAATTTAGTAAGAACAGCAAAGATGCTTCCTCGACCAAATGGTATTGGAGGGGCAAGAAAAATGGATAAGATTTTGAATAATCGCTGGGCCGTTAAGCTTCTTGCATTGGTCTTCGCTTTATTGCTGTATGGTGCAGTCAATTCAGCGCAAGCGCCCACGCCGAAAAAAATCGGTGAATCCTTTTTCCCAACATCGACGACAGATGAAGCAACTTTAACTGACATTCCTGTTAAAGCGTATTATGATGACGAGAAATACGTTGTCACCGGTGTGCCGCAGACAGTCAATGTCACGATTAAAGGATCAACAAGTGCTGTGAAAACAGCAAGACAAACAAAGAATTTTGAAATTTACGCAGACATGCAGAACTTATCGACAGGTACACATAAAGTGGAGCTGAAGGCAAGAGATGTATCGAAGGGACTCACACTATCGATTAATCCATCTGTGACGACTGTGACGATACAAGAAAAAACGACAGCTGAATTTCCTGTTGAAACTGAATTTTATAATCAAAATAAAATCAAAGACGGCTATTCACCTGAACAGCCCATTGTGAATCCGAAAAAGGTCACAGTTACTGGATCAAAGGACGTCATCGACAAAATTTCTGTCATTAAAGCTTTTGTGAATTTAGAGGATGTCGATCAGCAAATTGAAAAAGAAGCGAAGCTCACTGTGTATGATAGCAGCGGGAATGAGCTGCCAGTCGAAGTAAGTCCGTCCGTGGTGGATATTACGGTTCCAATCTCGAGTCCGAGCAAAAAGGTTCCGTTTAAACTTGAGCGGACGGGCAGCTTGCCAGAAGGGATCAGCATTTCAAGCATTGAGACAAGCCCGAGTGAGGTCACAGTGTACGGCTCTCAAAAGGCACTGGATGCACTTGATTTTATTGATGGCGTCAAGCTGGACCTAAGTAAGATCAAAGATGATACGGAGATTGATGCCGATATTCCGCTGCCAGATGGTGTGAAAAAGGTATCACCCGAAACTGTTAAGATCAAAGTGAAGGTTGCAACAGCTGAAGAAAAAAAGATCGATAATGTACCGATTTCTGTCGTGGGTTTGAGCAAGGATCTCACATCTGATTTTGTGAGCCCATCTTCTGGACGGATCACGTTAACAGCAAAGGGGTCGAAGAGTGCGATTGATAAACTAAAGGCTTCAGATGTTGAAGCCTATATCAATGCAGGGGACTTGAACGAAGGAACCCATGAGGTCAAAGTTCAAGTGAATGGTCCTCAAAATGTGACATGGACATTATCAAGATCAAAGGTCAAAGTGAAACTCACTTCTACTGATACAGAGGATCAGCCGGCGTCGACGAATGATCGAAAGGATCAAAAAGATCAATCAACTGATGATGATGATCAGGATGAGAAGAGTAAAGAAGAATCCACGCAAGATAAAGCAAAGAAAGAATCAAGTCAAAGACAGCCGGTCAAAGAAGATAAAAAAGAGGACGAAGCGTCCTCTTGAATGGAAAAAAGGAGCGATTGAAACATGGGCAAGTACTTTGGAACTGACGGTGTAAGGGGTGTAGCAAATAGCGAATTAACGCCAGAGCTCGCATTTAAAATTGGGAGATTTGGCGGCTATGTGCTCACAAAGGATAAAGAACGTCCAAAGGTACTCGTTGGACGAGACACACGTATATCCGGTCATATGCTGGAAGGAGCGCTCGTTGCAGGCTTACTTTCAATTGGAGCTGAAGTGATGCGTCTAGGTGTGATCTCAACACCTGGTGTGTCTTATTTAACGAAGGCAATGGATGCTGAAGCGGGTGTCATGATTTCTGCTTCACACAATCCAGTTCAAGACAACGGCATTAAATTCTTCGGCGGTGACGGCTTTAAGCTGTCAGATGAACAGGAGAATGAAATTGAGCAGCTGATGGATCAGCCAGTCGATCAATTGCCACGCCCGGTTGGAGCGGATCTTGGAACGGTCAATGACTATTTTGAAGGCGGTCAGAAATACTTGCAATTCTTGAAGCAGACAGCGGATGAGGATTTCACAGGTATTCACGTGGCGCTTGACTGTGCACACGGTGCAACCTCTTCTCTAGCGACACATTTATTTGCAGATTTAGATGCTGATGTGTCTACAATGGGAACATCACCAAATGGACTGAATATCAATGATGGTGTAGGCTCCACTCATCCAGAGGCACTTTCTGCTTTTGTGAAGGAGAAGGGTGCAGATATTGGTCTTGCGTTTGATGGTGACGGTGACCGTTTGATTGCTGTCGATGAAAAAGGTGATATCGTAGACGGCGATCAAATTATGTACATATGTGCACGTTATTTGAAGGGTGAAGGCCGATTAAAGGATGACACTGTGGTGTCTACGGTCATGAGTAACCTAGGTTTCTATAAAGCGCTTGAAAAGCAAGGCATTAAGAGCATTCAAACTGCTGTTGGTGACCGCTATGTGGTCGAAGCGATGAAAAAGGACGGCTATAATGTCGGCGGTGAGCAATCAGGCCATTTGATTTTCCTTGATTATAATACGACAGGTGATGGCATGCTTTCTGCGATCATGCTTGTGAATACGCTCAAAGCGACAGGGAAAACATTATCAGAGCTTGCAGCGGAAATGGAAAAGTTCCCGCAGCTTTTAGTGAATGTGAAAGTGTCTGATAAATATAAAGTAGAAGAAAATGAAAAAGTAAAAGCGGTGATCCAAGAGGTCGAAAAAGAGATGAATGGTGACGGCCGTATCCTTGTTCGTCCATCTGGAACAGAACCGCTTGTACGTGTTATGGCTGAGGCAAAAACAAAAGAGCTGTGTGATGAATATGTAGCTCGAATTACGGCTGTTGTGAAAGAAGAAATGGGTATTGAGTAATAGATGAAAGCAAATCGCTAGCAGCGGTTTGCTTTTTTTTTTCGAATAAACGACATAATTGGATGGATCTGTACGAATCATATAAGTGAGGGCAACTTGAAGCTGCCTTCATACATAGGAGAGCACATCAAAGGTAGAACGTGACAAGCCTCATCGCATATAGTGTATGGAGGTCTCACTTTCTCAAATGAAGGCAATCACCTGCTAAATTGTGATTGACGGAGGTCAGACCTTATAGTACAATCATCCTTGTGTTACTGGATTTTTATTCTATCAGGAAAGGCAGGGTAGATGTTCAGAAACTCTCTTATAATTATAGCGCCCGAACTAAGCGATCGGACGAAAGATGCTTAGTTGACGAGGATGGAGGTTATCGAATTTTCGGCGGATGCCTCCCGGCTGATCAAAAAAAGAGATCACAGCCGTAAGTGTTTCTTTAAACCAAAGAGGTGACTCTTTGTACAAAGGGAATACACATGATCTCCCAAAATAAACATGTAGAGAGGGACGAAGAAATGTCCCTTCTATTTTAGTAGGCTTTCTTTGTCCCTTTCACATGATCGGGAGGAAGAATATTTATGTGTGGAATCGTAGGTTATATTGGTCAGAATGATGCGAAGGAAATCTTATTAAAAGGTTTAGAGAAGCTTGAGTACCGCGGGTATGATTCAGCAGGTATCGCTGTGGCAAACGAAGAAGGCGTGCATGTGTTCAAAGAAAAAGGACGTATCGCTGAGCTTCGTGAAGTCGTGGATGCAGACGTAGCATCTTCAGCAGGAATCGGACATACACGCTGGGCAACTCACGGTGTACCAAGCCATCTAAATGCGCATCCGCATCAAAGTGCTTCTGGCCGTTTTACGCTTGTTCATAACGGTGTCATTGAGAACTATGTACAATTGACACGCGAATATTTACAAGACGTCACACTAAAAAGCGACACAGATACAGAGGTTGTTGTTCAAGTCATCGAACAATTTGTCAGCAGAGGTCTTGATACAGAGGAAGCTTTCCGTCAAACGCTTCTTCAACTAAAAGGCTCTTACGCGATTGCCCTTTTCGATAACGAAAACAAAGAAACAATCTATGTGGCGAAAAACAAAAGCCCATTATTGGTTGGTTTCGGCGAAGGATTCAACGTTGTGGCTTCTGACGCAATGGCGATGCTTCAAGTAACAAACGAATATGCGGAATTAATGGATAAAGAAATGGTCATTGTTACTAAAGACGAGGTTATTATTAAAAACCTTGACGGTGATATCATGACACGTCCTTCTTATATCGCTGAGCTTGATGCAAGCGACATTGAGAAAGGCACATATCCTCACTACATGTTAAAAGAAACGGATGAACAGCCGCTTGTTATGCGTAAAATCATCCAAGAATATCAAGACGAAAACGGCAAGCTGTCAGTCGCTGGCGATATCGCAAGCGCAGTAGCAGAAGCAGACCGCATTTACATTGTGGCTTGTGGAACAAGCTACCATGCTGGACTTGTCGGTAAACAATACATTGAAGACTGGGCAAAAGTACCTGTAGAAGTCCATGTAGCAAGTGAATTCTCTTACAACATGCCGCTTCTATCGAAAAAGCCGTTGTTCATCTTCCTTTCTCAATCTGGGGAGACTGCGGACAGCCGTGCTGTACTTGTTCAAGTAAAAGAGCTTGGCCATAAAGCATTAACGATCACAAACGTACCAGGATCTACGCTTTCTCGTGAAGCGGACTTCACATTGCTCCTTCATGCAGGACCAGAAATTGCAGTGGCTTCAACAAAAGCCTACACAGCACAAATCGCTGTACTTGCAATTCTTGCATCCGTTGCAGCTGAATTAAACGGTCAATCTCTTGACTTTGATCTTGTGAAAGAACTTGGTATTGTAGCAAACGCAATGGAAGCCCTTGTCGATCAAAAGGATGAAATGGAACAAATCGCTCGTGATTTCTTCACAGTGACACGTAACGCATTCTTTATCGGAAGAGGACTTGACTACTATGTATGCCTTGAAGGTTCACTGAAGCTAAAAGAGATCTCTTACATCCAAGCAGAAGGCTTTGCTGGGGGAGAACTCAAACACGGCACGATTGCTTTAATTGAAGAAGGCACACCGGTCATTGCCCTTGCAACGCAAGAGCACGTGAACCTCAGCATTCGCGGTAACGTCAAAGAAGTCGTTGCACGCGGAGCAAACCCATGTGTCATCTCACTAAAAGGCCTAGAAGACGAAGGCGACCGTTTCGTCCTTCCAGCTGTACACCCAGCACTTGCACCACTTGCATCTGTTGTCCCATTACAGCTGATCGCTTACTACGCAGCACTTCACCGCGGGTGTGATGTGGATAAACCACGTAACCTTGCGAAGAGTGTGACGGTGGAGTAGGGATTAAATAAGATCGGATTTTTGATACCCCTTTAGATATCGTTTTCTAAAGGGGTATTTTTATGTTAAAAGAACTAGTATTATAAAGATTTAAGCTGAACTTTGATTAATGGACAATATCTCCACTTGCTGTCATCATAAATATAGATACGTATTTTAAGGGGGAAATATTATTTTTATTCGATACGTAAAAAAAGAAAAATGGGGAATTGTTTTTTTCATAATTGGTTATATTGCATTGTTTATCATTTCTTATTGTTTAATTGGTGGTCCTGTCTCAAGTGGAGGACCAATAGGTGTATTCCTTGGGTTTTGTATTGTTCAATTTCTTAAATATAGAGTTTTCAAAAAAGATGAAAGAAATAATAAAGGCATATATCATCGTTTATAAGTTGTATTTTATAGTACATTTTCATTTAGATGGACATGTATACTAAGTGCATTAAATAGAAAGGTTTGAACATAAAAAAAACAGGCATAATGAGAGAGCGGCCCCTTGAGAAAGCATGACAAGTTAAATATTTAACGAAGAAAGAGTGCAGACATATGACCAAACATAAAATCTACACAATGAGTTTTGCAAAAGTCTATCCTCTCTACATCGCAAAGGCAGAGAGAAAGGGACGAACGAAGGCTGAAGTCGATACGATTATTTGTTGGTTAACAGGGTACAGTCAAGAAGAGCTGCAGAAACAGGTAGATAAACAGATAGACATTGAAACCTTTTTTGCTGAGGCTCCTGAGCTTCATCCTTCCCGCAGTTTAATCAAAGGAGTCATCTGTGGTGTTCGAGTAGAGGACATTGAGGAAGAAACGATGAAAAATATTCGGTATCTAGATAAGCTGATTGATGAGTTAGCCAAGGGAAAGAAAATGGAAAAGATTTTGCGAGATTCGTCATGATCATCATAATCAAGCCCAGTGAATAACCTTCACTGGGCTTTTTTATATTTATAGATCATTCGACCAATAAAAATAAAATCAAATTTGAACGAATTCTCTCTTCATGTCGTCAAAAGAAGTAATACTAAAACAAATTGGCGTAGGGAGTGGCGTGGATGGATATGAAGATGATTTTACCTCTTATTTTGCTGCAAGCGATTTTGATGGTGATTGGTTTGTTTGATTTGTTGAAAAGAGATCCATCAAGGATCAGGGGAGAGGTGAAGTGGGTTTGGGCTTTGGTGATTGTGTTTGTGGCGAGTGCCGGTCCTATTGTGTATTTCATTTTTGGTCGTAAACAATCTTAATAGGGGGGATTCGCTTGAATATGCTGGAGTGTCATGGGCTGACGAAATCGTATGGCCCGAATGAAGTGTTAAAAGATGTTTCGTTTTCTGTTGGGGAGGTTGGATGTGTTGGCTTTTTAGGGGCCAATGGATCGGGGAAGACAACAACGATCCGGATTCTCACAGGACTTGCTCGTCCTACGTCTGGTGTCGTAAAGGTGGCTGGTTTGGATGTCACAAAGGAGATGGACCAAATCAGTCATGTGATTGGGTATTGTCCGCAGCATCCTGCATTTTATCAGGATATGACGGGGCAGGAGTGGATGCATTGGGTTAGCGGGTTATTTCATTTAGAGAAAAACATCATTCGCTCAAAAACAGAGGAGCTGTTGAAGCTTTGTGGTATGTATGAGGCGAAGGATCGTGCTATTGGCAGCTATAGCGGAGGCATGAAGCAGAGGCTTGCCATTGCGCAGGCACTTATCAATAGCCCGAAGGTCCTCATCCTAGATGAACCTGTGTCTGCACTTGATCCCATGGGAAGAAAAGACGTTCTGACATTGATTGAGCGTCTGAAACAAGAGATGTTGATCTTTATGTCGACCCATATTTTAGATGACATTGAACGTGTGGCAGATCATATTATCATGATCAACAGTGGCAAAATTGAGATGTCTTCTTCCATAAAACAGATTAAAAAAGACTATATCCAGCCAGTGATTGAATTTCAATTAGAACAACAGAATACGAAATTAGTGGCTGTGCTAAAAGAGCGGAATTGGGTGGAGGAATGCATTGAGACAGAAAATGCTTATCAGGTGCGAGTCAAAGATCAACAAACGGCATTGAAGGAGCTGCCTCGTCTGATCACTGAAGCTGGCGGTGTTCTCCTCCATTATCGACTATCTAAGCTGACGCTTGAAGATATTTTCATGAAGGTTGTGAATGCATGATGATGTTGAAAAAGGAATTTAGGGAGTTATTCACTAGTTATAAAATGTTGTTTGTGCCAATCATTTTTACGATTTTAATGATTACGCAGCCTATTACGCTCAAAATGCTGCCAGATCTTCTATCGAAATCAGCTAATTTACCTGAAGGGTCTACATTTTATATACCAGAACCTAGTGCAGGAGAGGCTTTGGCGAGTGCATTGAGTAAATTTGATTCGCTAGGTGTGTTTATCCTGATTATGATCGTGATGGGGACGATCGCAGGAGAGCGTGCCTCTGGAGTGACCGCGATGATTATGGTGAAACCGATCAGTCGAACGAGTTACTATGTCTCGAAAATATGTGCTTATGCCTGTTTGACTTTGTTTAGTTTGGTGGTGGCGGTGCTTGCCTCTGTTTATTATGTGGACATTCAATTTGGGCATGTGGATTGGGTGAATGTGTTAAAAGGAACAATTCTTTATTATCCAAATTTATTGCTGATTGTAGTATCGACCATTTGTGCTTCGGCGTTCTTTCAACGTTCCGTCACAGCTGGCGGTGTGTCGCTTTTGATCAATCTTATTCTGTTTACCGTACCTTTATTTTATGAAGAGACATTAGGGAAGTTTGCGCCTAAAGGCGTGACAAGTGCAGCCGAAGAGATGATTCATAAGGGGACTTATTCGGATCAGGCATTTACAAGTCTTCTAGGTGTATCGATATTGATTGTTTTCTTTTTTCTCATCGGATGGTTTCTTTTTAGAAGACAAGAATTATAGCAGGCTGTTGCGATTGTTTCTTCAGGTTTACTTTGAGCATAAAAATCTGAATATGGTAGAAAGTTTGATATGATGATAAAAATTGACTGTATTTTCAGAAAAGAGGTTTTTATTTATGAGAACATCACGTAATCCTGAGACCATTCATCCGCCAGTCGCACCATATACCCATCAAATAGAAACAACAGGACCTCAGCGGTGGTTAACCCTATCAGGTCAGGTGGGGATGGAAGCGGATGGGACAATCCCAGAGAGCCCGTTGGAGCAGCTCGAACTAGCGTTAGAGAATGTGAAGCGAAACGTTGAAGCGGCAGATATGGCTGTGGAAGATATAACGAAACTAGTATTTTATCTCGTTGGAGAGTTCGATGCAGAGAGCAGGAAACAAATCATGGGACAGTTTTTAGGCGATCATCTGCCTTGTATGACGATGATTTATGTGGTGGCATTGGCTTCCCCTGCTTTAAAGGTAGAGGTGGATGCTTGGGCGTGTCAGGAGATGGTATAGGGTGAACGATTAGTTTGCATATGGTTTGAAGATGGAATGGGTTAGTTCAGAAATCACTATATATAGAAAATGCGAAAAAAGATTGGATGATCAAATCCAATCTTTTTTTAATTATCATCTACATTAAAATTACTTTTAAGTATAATTTTAGAATATTTTACACAATTCCCCTTACTTCGACATTTTTCATATGGTAATATCAGGGTGCATAGGAGATGGGCCTATTGACACTATGCAAAATTTAAGAGGAGGTTTTACTTATGGCACGAAACCAAAAAAAATGGGAATCTGTGAGTAAAAAAAGCCTTAAGCGTCCAGGGGGTACTTCGATTGTAAAGGCTGCTGGATGTATGGGATGTTGGGCCTCAAAAAGTATTGCAATGACACGTGTGTGTGCGCTACCGCATCCTGCTATGCGGGCTATTTAAGGGAAAACATAGGGAGTTAAGCATATATTGCTAACTCCTTATTCTACAAAAGGGGTGTCTATTTATGTCAAATAATCGACTAGTAGAGTATGATTTACCTGAATTAGCGATCCATTTACAGCCTCATGGAGCTGTCATGATAGATAGAAAATCAATGTATTATTTTAGATTGAGTGGAAGAGGGGCACAGCTCGCATTTTTATTATCTAAGAATAAAGACTTAAGTAAAACAGCTCGTATCTGGGAAATCGTTAAAAAAGAAGAGCTAACAGCTGATCAACTTCGAGAAGAATTGAGTGCTCATCCTTTTACTGAAGCTTGGATGCAAGGATTACTGGATCAACCTATTCAATTCTCTGGATCTTTAAATTCCTATTTGCCTATTAGTTGTACTCTCCAATTAACAAACGCTTGTAACTTGGGATGTTCCTTTTGTTATGCCAGTTCTGGTAAGCCTTACCCTGAAGAGTTAACAAGTTCACAGTGGATTGATGTAATGCAGAAGTTAGCAGCACAAGGCGTCGCTGATGTCACTTTAACTGGAGGTGAAGCCAAGCTGATTAAAGGTTTTAAAGAAATTGTAATGGCTGCCAGTTCATTATTCACTAACGTAAATGTGTTTAGCAATGGTTTAAACTGGAGGCAAGAAGAAATAGAATTGCTTAGTCATTTAGGAAATGTATCTGTACAAATTAGCATTGATGGTACGAGTGATACTCACGATGCATTAAGAGGAAGGAAAGGTGCTTTTCAAGAGAGTATGGCAACGATCCAACGATTATCAGAAGCAAACGTTCCAGTGATTGTTGCAATGACGATCAATGAAATGAACGCAGATCAAGTAGCAGAGGTAGTAGATCATTGTGCAAAAGCAAATGCATCTATTTTCCGTGCTGGTAAAACTTTATCCGTGGGACGTGCTACTAGAAATTTTAAAGCGTTAGAAACGTCGTTTGAAAAGCTTGTTCAAAGCCAGTTGCAACAGGCACGGCATAAGTGGGGGCACCAATTGAATATAATTGATTGGGAAAATGAAGAAAATTCTTTTACAACCGATTTTTGTACACCTGGTTATTTGGCTTGGTATATAAGGGCGGATGGTTATGTGACACCTTGTCAGTTAGAGGATATCTCTTTAGGTCATATTCTAACAGATTCTTTTTCTGAAATTGGATCGCCAGCAAGGCTGTTGAAATTGAAATGTGAAGCGAAAAATTGTAAATGTATAGGAAAAGTTGAACTCTCCGAGCCAGACCTTCCTTTTGAAAATGATATGAGAGCAGGAATTACTCATGGATAGTATAACTTTTATTTTGTGGGCAGGTCTTGGATTGATAGGGCTTTTTCTGTTTACGAAGTATAGAGTATCAACCATAGAATCAAATCTTCTAGATAGAAGTGAGGCAAGAAAAGTCAGTATTGACTTTATTAGAGAATTCGTGGGTATAGATGTAGAGGAATGGGATGTATATTCAGTCTATTGGTATGATCATGAAACAGTGAATAAGCTACATCATTTAGGCTTGTTGAAAAAAAATAGACATATTCTTCACGAAATGGGATTGGTTGAGTCATGGCGTGTTCGCTTTGTTCATCAAAATCAATCATTCGTCATAGGAGTAAATGCAAAACGCGAAGTTACTTTTTTTTTCGCCGATGTAAGGCAAACTTCATTACCTAATAGAGGTGCTCAAATATCATTAGAAGGATTAAAAGAACAATTAACTTATTCTTCAAAGGGATTATGGGCTAAGACCAAACCAACTGGTTCGGGTTCAAAAGAAGAGGATTTTCGTGAAATCAAAACGTATTGGTATCTTGCTGAAAAGGAAGATATTCGACTTAAGGTAACAGTTGAAATGCAATCTGGGGTGATCACTTATATAGGCACAGATACAGAGATTCTCACAGATCAAATGAACAAAGTAATAAGAGATGAACAAGTTGAGTCTACTTTTGGCATCTCGGGTATGTTAGGATCAGCCGCTGCAATGATCATGGCTATATTAGTTTTAGTCTTAATGAATGTCCAAGTTCAAATCACATTAAGTCTTATACTGGGTTTGATTATTGTACTAGTGCAATCTCTCACAATAAAGGAAGATATACAACTAACGATAGTAAATGCTTACGATGCTAGGATGAGTGTTCATACTGTTCAATTACTTGGCATTCTATCTACTTTGTTTGCAGGATTATTGACAGGATTTGTAGTATTTATATGTTCATTGGCAGGAGGTGCTCTTGTGAATGAATTAGGACTAAAATTTCTAGATCAAAGCATTGTCCAGATATATATCGGTCTTAGCGCTGGAATAATTAGTTTAGGTATGACATCACTTGTTTTTTATTTTTTAGAGAGAATGAATCGATTACGTATATCACCAGAATTATCAAATAGGAGTATGTTTTTATCAGGCTTTACCTTAAGACAAGGGCTTAATATGAGCCTGCAAAGTTCTATTGGAGAAGAAGTCATTTACCGACTCTTAATGATTTCTTTAATATTTTGGTTAAGTGGGAGTATGATATTGTCCATTTTAATATCATCTTTACTGTGGGCAATTATGCATCAGGTGACAGGATATGATCCAAGATGGATTCGTTGGGCGCATCTTTTCATTTTTGGATGTTTCCTAGGTTTTCTTTTTGTGAATTATGGATTTATTTGTGTACTGACGGCACATTTCATTCACAATTTGGTGCTCGTTTGTATGCCCTTATGGCAATTTAAACTTCAAAGATATATACATACCAAGAAGCCTCAGCATACATCACTCTAATAAAAGGGAGAGATTTGATGCCATTCATGGAGGTTCAGAATGTAAGCAAACGATATAGAAATGGTGATGGGATAGAGGATCTGTCATTTTCCATCGAACCAGGGGAGGTTGTGGCGCTGCTTGGGCCTAATGGTGCCGGGAAGACGACAACGATTCGGTGTTTAACAGGTCTATATAAACCAGATGGAGGGGAAATTCTCATAGAGGGTTTCCCGCCTGGTCATTCCCATGTCCAAAAACAAGTAGCTCTTATTCCTGATCAGCCGTATTTGTATCCAGACTTAACGGCTGCTGAACATGTTCAATTCCGGGCACGTGGATATCATAAAGGCTTAAAACAGATCAAGGAAAAGGTACATGAAGCGTTGAAAGAAGTACATATGGAAAAGAAGATGAATGAACTGTGTGGAAGGCTTTCAAGAGGCCAAAAGCAGCGTGTCGTCTTAGCAGGAGCCATTGTTCAAGATGCCTCCCTTTTTATATTAGATGAACCGACTGTCGGGTTAGATATTCCGTCTAAACAGTGGCTGTCGGATTGGCTGAGACAAAAAAGCAGTCAAGGTGGGTCGGTCTTTGTGTCGACTCATAGTCTGGAGTTTGTCCTTGATACGGCTAGCAGGGTTGTATTGATTCGAGACGGTGCCATCATGAAGAGTATGGATGTTCCTCAATTAAAGGAAGAACAGGTTGAGTGGAGGGCAGAAGTTATTCAACTTTTGGGGGAGTGGTCAAGTGAATAACACACTCTCCCTTTTATGGATGAAATCTCAAAGGCGCTTGATCAGTAAAAATCAAGAAAAGAAAATGCCTTTTCTGATCTTACTTCTTTTCATAGCGGCAATTGGTTTTCAGCTAAGCGCAGTTTCAAGTATGGGTGATTGGGATACAAGTGCAGCAGGGTGGATCATTGTCTGTTTGTTTGTTCTTTATACGGGTTTTGGTTTGTTTACGAATCGGCTGCCTAGTCAGATGAACGATATCATTTGGTTCTATGGAAATGGCACTTCTTTATGGACGGTTGTTATCAGTGTGTGGATGTATCACATTTTCTGGAGAGGGGCTCTTCTCATTTTCTCTGCTGTAGCTGCCGATCTACTCCTGTTTTTTATGACGCAGCAGTACCCGTTTCTGCTTGGAAAATCACTCATTCTGACAGGGCTGTTATGTTTGGTCGAAACTTGGATGATTGCGGTTTCTTGTGCTAGAACCATTCGAGTATACAAGCGTTTGCTCTTACTCGGTTTTGTCTTGATGTTTTTCAGCTTTGCACTGCTTGTTTTGAATCAATTGGTGATGAAACAGCCTTCATTGATGAACATTGCTGATTCTTTGATGTTTCAAGCTGGACGTATGATCGAAGAGTTCTCCATTCTTTCTGTCTTCATTTTTATTGGAGTGATGTTTCTATCTTTCATGATGATGTACAAGGCTAGTCATCGTTTAGAAATGAAGGAGTCTTTAGTCAAGGAGGCAGTATTTTGGGAGGAATTTGAGGGGAAACATATTCAATCAAGTCCAATCGTTCAAAAAAAGAGCAGGACATGGTGGGGACTTCCAGCATTAACGGGCGTTTGGGCTTTTCTTTGGATTGAATTATTGCTGATAAAAAAGTATATGATTTTCCATGTACTATCTACTATGCTGTTAATTGGTACTTACTATGTTGTCTTTACTTATTTTTCAGATTGGCTGAATCTATTCTTGATCGTCATCGCGGTATCTGTTCTTTTTAGTTCATATTATGCAGGGATTGTAAGACATGCGCAAACAGGAGCGCTTTACCTTTTTCCAGGCGTTTTATATCAAAAAATCATTCTGTTAGAGGTGTTTCAAACCTTTTGGCTGTATGCTTTCTACTTGATTTCTCTTTATTTGGTCGAGATTCAGGATGTTTTGTATTGGACCTTATTTGGTGGAGGAGTTTATATATGGTTTTTAGCCATACGGTTCTTTGCCTTTATGCAGCCTTTTAGACGAGAAAGGAGTTTTGCTTTGACCGCCTATTATCGATCATTGGTATTTGCGTCTGTGATCAGTGCTATGGTCATAATTAGCATTCATCTCATCACTGATGGCTTGTTGACTACAATTGTATCCCTAGTGGCTGGAGCTGGATTTTATGTGCTTTGTTATCGATACCGTGCGGTTCATTAAAAAGAGGAGTTGATTGTAAATGAAACCAGAAAATAAGCTGTCTCAATCCGTTCAACAATTGGCCAATACAAATGAAGTAACGATCGTTCAAGCAATGGGGGAGTTGAGAAAATCAGGAAAAGATGCAGTGCCCGTGCTTGTTGAAGCTTTAAAAGAAAAGGGGTCTCTGCGAAATATTGCAGCAGCTGTACTGGGTGAATTTGGAGTGGATGCAGAGGATGCAGCTGAGTCCTTAGCTCATCTCTTAGAGAGTGACGAAGAGGAGACAAGAATGGCAGCTGCTATCTCACTCATGAGGATTGGCCAGTCCAGCTTGCCATTCCTTCTACCATTAGCGAAACGTTATGAGGGACCTACATGTTTTTGGGCATCATGGTGTATCTCTTGGATTGATCCATCAAAAATAGAAAAAAACATGTACGAGTGCTTAAAACAAGAACAAGAAAATCCTTCAGGAAACGTTGCGCCTTTTGCTGCAGAGGAAGCTTTAGGGAAAATTATCGCTTTTCAGCTAAAGGAAAAGGGTGATGAATAGTGGGCACGCAAAAACTCAACTGGCCCGAGCATCTTCCTTGGATTTACCCTTCAGATCAAAGGAGTGTACCTAAGGGACAGCATCAGCTTCTTTATTTTTGGTCAGTCAGCTGTCCTCATTGTGAAGAATTAACCAATCATATTCTACAACGTGTGAATGAGCTGGGTATTCATTTAACCTGTGTCCATGTTCCATATACAGAAGAGGAAAAATCGGAAGATGTTGTTTCAGAGTATGTAGAGGAAAAGAATATAACCGCTCCTATTGTATTGGATCAAGATTATGAGATTGTTGCAAAGTATAAGATTCAAGGATTACCTAGCTTTTGCCTCTTTGATCAAGATGGGCAGTTAATAGATCGGAAAATGGGAGATACCGGCTGGGAAAGAATTTTGAAAAAGTTAGAAAAACATTCAATTGGATAAGTGGAGGAGAGAGTGTTGTTGCAATCAAACAAAGAATTAAAAAGAAACGTCATTTTTTTCGCAGGTGTTGGAGCGGTTTTGCTGATTTTAATGATGCTGAAATGGTTGCCGATTTCTGCAGACTGGGAAATGGCGTTGATTTTATTCGGTTTGGGAATGTTGTTTTATTTGGAGCGAATGCTGCGGAAAGAAGAAAGTCATAAGTCATAATTATTCAGTATGATACCTAGAATGTATATTCTAGGTTTTTTTATTAAATTTACCTTAAAACACACCTTTTTCACATGGGGATATGAACCAATTTTTTAAAAGTGTGGTAGGATAAATATGCTTTATCTTTATATTTTCCGAAGGAGCTGTCGAGTTGAAGGGATCTAGGGTTGAGTTTATTGATAGTTTACGTGGTTTTAGTTTATTAGGTATTTTGATCGTGAATATGCTTAATTTTCAATATGATTATGATTTTGAGAAAATGTTTGATTCGAGTTTTTGGGGGCAGGAATTCGGTGTATATGTGACGGAAATTTTGTTCCAAGGGTCTTTTTATCCGATCTTTTCCTTTTTGTTTGGGTATTCTTTTATCAAGCTGATTGAATCGACGAAGGCCAAGGGGCTAAATACGAATGCCATTGTCGTTCGCCGTGGTTTTGGTCTGATTGTGCTTGGGATGCTGCATTATATCTTTATTTGGAATGGTGACATTCTTCTTTATTATGGAGCTTGTACGTTTTTCTTAATGATGTTTTTGAGAAGCCGGATTAAAACAATGCTTATTTGGTCTGGTGTGTTAGGGGCGTTATCTTTAGTCGTTGTGCCATATATGATGAACCTCGTTTATGGGAACGATGAACTTTTAACTGATGTGTATGCGAAGGGTGCTTATGGGGATATTTTGCTCAGCCGGATTACGGTTGAGGACGATATGATGATTGTGACTATTATTCTGGCGATCGTGACCATTATGTTCATGCCAATACTAGGGTTTCTTTTCGGTACTATGATGGTGGGACCGTTCATCTTGCTAGGCATGGTGATTGGTAAACGAGGGCATCTCACAGAAGAAGATCGAGGGATGGCCTATCGCAAAGGCTGGGTCTGGGTCATTGTCGTCGGCCTTGCACTAAAATGTGCGACGTTCATTGATGCGCCTTGGAGTGAATTGGTGATGATTCTTGGTGGTTATGTGCTCGCGATCGGTTATATTCAGGCTTTTATTGTTTTCTACTATTCAAAGGCAGCCGAAGGCCTTAAACGTCTGCTTGCAGGGCTTGGCCGTTTGTCTCTATCAAACTATTTAGCACAGTCGATTATTTGTACAACGATTTTCTATTCTTATGGACTTGGTTTATTTGGACAATTGGGGTCAATGTTTGGGCTGCTTCTTGCTGTCGGACTGTACACAGCACAGCTGTTCATCAGCTATCTCTATTTGAAAAAATGGAGAAGAGGTCCTGTGGAGTGGCTTATGGGAAAATGGGTATATTGGAAATAAAGCATTTTGTTAAAGAACCGTATGGCTTCAGGCTGTGCGGTTTTTTCGTGTATTTTATTTTAAAATGGTTGAATATTCTTCTAGTGTGTATATATAGTATATATAGTATATATACATTATTTCGTTCCAACTATCTGAAAAAAGAGGTTTTTATATGCAAATTACGATTTCAAACCATTCTAAGGAGCCCATCTATGAGCAAATTACGAATCAAATCAAATCGATGATTTTAACGGGTGAGCTTGCAGAAGGCGCAGCACTGCCGTCTATTCGCAAGCTGGCGAAGGATCTACAAATTAGCGTGATTACAACAAAGCGAGCGTATGAAGAGTTAGAGAAGGCAGGATTTATTTATTCAATTGTAGGCAAGGGATCTTTTGTTGCGGAACAAAACGTAGAAGTGATGAGAGAGAAGAAATTGAAGGTGATCGAGGAACAGCTTGGAGCGGTTGTCACAAACGGGAAAGAATTAGGCTTATCTTTTGATGAATTGCAGCAGTTATTAAAGTTCTTATATGAGGAGTGAGATGAGTGGAGCATGTGATTGAATTCAAAGGAGTTTCGAAACGATTCAAGGATTTTTCAGTTCAGAATCTCGATTTACAAGTTAAGAAAGGCTTTGTTACAGGGTTTATTGGAGAGAATGGAGCGGGTAAGTCGACCACCATTAAAATGATCATGAATTTGTTAAAACCCGATTCAGGTGACATCAAGGTTTTTGGATTGGATTATCATACTCATGAAAAAGAGATTAAGGAACGAATCGGTTTTGTTTACGATGCTAATGTTTTTTTCCCAGGATTGAATTTAAAAGACATCAAACGAATTGTGGCACCTGCCTATAAACGCTGGGATGACCAGCTTTTTGAGCAATATATTGAGCAGTTTGGTCTGCCGCTGAATAAAGCGATCAAAACATTCTCAAAAGGGATGCAGATGAAGGCGTCGCTTGCGATTGCGCTGTCACATCATGCAGAGCTGATTATCATGGATGAGCCAACTGCTGGTTTAGATCCGGTTTTTAGAAGAGAGCTGCTTGGCACGTTACAAGAATTGATGATTGATGGAAATCGGACGATCTTTTTCTCGACGCATGTGACGACTGATTTAGACCGGATTGCGGATTATATTGCGTTTATACAAAATGGAAGATTGGTCTTTCAACAGTCGATTCATGAAGTGGCAGAAAGTTATGCGCTTGTGAAAGGAAGCCTAGAGTTATTGGATCGAGACACAGAAAAGGCCTTTGTCCATATCCAGCGTACAGCAGCCGGATTTGAAGCATTAACCGATCGGATTGATGAAGTGAAACTCATTTTTGGGGATGCTGTTGTGATTGAACCGGCGTCGCTTGAGGATATCATGTTTTATTTGAAAGGCGGGGTTGCGCATGTTTCATTTAATTAAGCGTGATGTGATTTTGCAAAAGAAACAGTTACTTATTTTTATTCCGTTTATCTTATTTTTTATTTTCATGGATGTCCATCCAGTATTGACGTTTCTAGTCGCTAGTGTCTTCATTCCATTTAACACATATGCATATGATGAAAAGGCAGAAACAAATATTCTATTAAACTCCTTGCCCTATACACGTAAAGAAATTATCGCATCACGTTATCTTGGCGCCATTTTCTATATGAGTATTGCGATCGTGCTGACAAGTGCTTCATTATTTGTGTTTGGGAAGCTGTTTTCGCTGTCAGATATTGCGATTGGTAGCGGGTTGTTTTTATTGTTTGCGGCGTGTACGTTTCCATTGTTTTATATCTTAAAGCCCGGTTATATCACAACGGCAGTGATCATTGGCTTTATCGTATTATCTGCTATGGGACCGCCTGTTGTTCTCTATTTAGCAGAGCAATTCAGTGGGATCACTGATTTTATTATGAATTTGTCGATCCCTATTTTATATACGGGGTCAGCTGTGCTGATTATGCTTTTCTACCTGCTGTCTTGGGGGCTTTCTACTGCGATTTACCAGAGGAAAGTGTTTTAATTCAGATGATCATATCATTTATCGAGAATCATTCATTTTGAGGCAGGACTTTCAAAATGGATGATTCTTCTTTTTTTGAATCATGGGAAATTGACATACATTTGAAAAGAGGTTATGATTACTTAACATAATGTTAATTATTTTTAACATCATGTTAAGTAAAGTATCCTTCAAGAAAGGAATCTGAAATGGAGATTAAAAATAGAATCAAGGTGTTACGCGCTGAAAAAGACTGGACACAAAAGGATTTGGCAGAGAAGTTAGGTGTGACTCGTCAAACGGTGGCAGCGATTGAAAATGGTAAATATTCTTTGTCTTTAAAACTAGCATTTCAAATTGCTAGAACATTTGAAGTTGATTTGTATGATGTATTTCAAGAGGTCGACAAGGAGGAACAACAATGATGACGACGATCATTCTTTATTCTTTGATTTTCCTTTCTGTTATAAGCACGGCCTTTCAATTTAAGAAAAGTCGTGAATATAAACATGATGAACGAGGTCAATTTATTTTAGCGAAAGCAGGAAGTTTTTCTATTATAGGTATTGCCTTAGCCTATATATTGGTTGCTGTTATCCAAGCTTCGGTCCATCAATTCTCATCTCCAAGAGAATGGTTTTATATAGCGATTACGTTTATGTATGTATCAAGTGTTTGCGCAAATACAATTGGTATCATCTATTGTGAAAGGAAATATTAATTCATCGCTGAATGTAAGCTAGAGTTCTTCATCATGAAGGGAAGAGAAAAACCAATGAAAAAAATATTGAGAATCATGTTGATATCTATATGTACTCTTATCACGGTCATGGTTGTTTTTCTAGCTACTGTTTACTTTGTAAACCTCATTAGTAATGAAAGGGAGAAGGGGAAAATAGAAGTTTATGGGCAAAAGGTTTTGGTGGACGGGAAGCAGATGAATGTGCTCATTCAAGGCGATGGGAAAGAAACGATTGTACTTCTCCCGGGCTATGGAACTGCTTCACCCGTGCTGGATTTTATGCCGCTAGTAAATGAATTATCACCATATTATAGAGTCGTAGTGATTGAACCATTTGGATATGGTTTAAGTGACGATACAGATAAAGTACGCACAAGTCAAAACATTGTAGATGAGATTCATGAATGTTTGCAGAAGCTCAACATTAAAAATTATACGTTGATGGGGCATTCGATTTTTGGCATTTATGGATTAGAATATGTAAATCAATATGAAAAAGAAGTGAAAGCATTTGTTGGAATTGATAATAGTGTTCCGAAGCAGGAAACGGATGAATTGCCGGTTTCCAGCTTGCAGCTGCTTCATCAATCCGGTTTTTACAGATTGATAGTGAAAATGAATCCAGATCAACTCGTGATGCCTAACGTGGATGATCAAACGAAAGATCAGATTAAAATGCTGACCTTCCGCAATTTCTTGGATGAAAGCCAAGCTAGTGAGGCGGAAAATTTTAGAAATAATTTTAAAAACGCTCAACGCTTACATTTCCCTAAGAATCTCCCCGTTGTTTTCTACTTAGCGGATGAAACGGAGGAAGAAACACCAAGCTGGAAACCGATGCATGAAGATCTTCTGAAAAAAGTAGATCACGGAAAAGTTGTTACTTTCAAAGGCGGCCATTATTTGCATCATACGAAATCTAAGGAAATAGCAGCTGATTTTAGAGAATTTCTATCTATCAACGAGAGTCACCGATAGTGATGGATTCTGGTGGGGCTTCGGCATCGTCGATGTTCAGTTTGAACTTGAGAAGACCGTGTGAGCGGTCTTTTTTTATTTTATATAAAGAACCGATATTGACAGTTTATTATCAAGTAGATTAAAATACATACCAACGGTCGGTATGTAAAAGGAGGCGTTTTAATTGGCCAGAAATAAATATCCAGAAAAGACGATCAAGCAAATTTTAGATGTGTCGACGAAGCTGTTTCAGGAAAAAGGATTCGAAAAGACAAGTTTGCAGGATATCATGCATGAGTTGAACATGTCTAAAGGGGCTATTTATCATCATTTCAAATCGAAGGAAGAAATATTACGTGCCGTGATGGAGAGGCAATTTCGCCATGCGACTGAGAAGCTTGAAGATTTGATTGAGCATACAGAGGCATCGCATGCGAAAGAGAAGCTGCAGCGTATTTTAGAGCAGCTGGTGGCAGATCCGCAATCTCATTCGATTGATGGGATCTTGGTTGATCAGATCAAAAACCCGCAATTTGTGGTGGAGGGAATGAAGGCAGGCGTAAATGAGGATGCGCTTAAAATCAAACAGCTGATTCTTGAAGGGATTGAGGATGGTTCGATAACGACTGCTTTTCCTGGTGAAGTGGCAGAAGTGTTTATGCTTCTCGTGAATATATGGCTGAACCCAACACTATTTGCTCGTGATCAGAAGGAAACTAGTCAGCGTTTGCTGTTTTTACAACAGATGATGAAAGGGCTTGGAGTGGATGTGGTGAGTGATCTATTCATTCAAAAGGTCACAGCGCATTATGCTGGGATTGGTGGATATGATCAGCCTGAAATCTAACTGGTCAAATAAGAGACAAAAGGAGAATTTATTTCATAGGAGGATGCCTTATGCTTCACTTCATAAAACTAGAGCTAAGAAAAAATCATATGAAAAATTACATTCAAGCTAGTATGATCGCAAGCTTTGTACTGCTGGTGTTTATCTATTTTGCAGCGTTTGCTGCACGGGTTGAACAGGAAATAGGTTTTCAGCAATATCCGAATATCTATTTGTTGACCAGTATAGTATGGATGATCTTTTTTTCGATCGTCACATCATGGATGTATTGTCGAGTAGTGGTGAATACATTGAAAGAACATGAAGCTTATTCACCAAGTTTGAAAGCATCACTCCTTCCGAGAATGGTCTGGATGCTGTGTTTTTCTACGATTGCTACGCTGTGTAGCATCATTCCTTCATTTGTTGTGTTTAGTGTTACTGAAACGTTCTTTCCTATTGTACAGGATGCGCTGACTGCTGATGTGATGTTCAATGTGATCAAAACGTACCTAGTATTTACTTGCTGTATCAATGGTATTGGCATGATTGCGATGAGAGTGGGATTAATGAAGAAATCTACCTTCATGACGATCATGACTGCGATTGTTCTATGTGCTGTTTTAGGAAACGTATGTATTGCAGTTGATGGAAATGATCAAATGAATGTCATTTTGTCAGGAGTCATGGTCGCAGCTGTTCTGATTGTAATGTTGGAATTGTGGGCCAGTATTCACCCGGCTTCAAGCGAGATAAGCCACGATGAAAAAGGAGGGAGACATGTGGAGCATACGGTTCAAATTGAAGAATTGGTCGTAGAATTATCGCTTGATTGGCTGCTCGGAGAGGTGCGTATCCATCACCATGATCATCCTTATCTCATCATTCGTCAAACGACCAATCAAGTCTTTCCAAAGCGCTATTTGCTGCATCATCAGGTAAAAGGTGGGCGGCTGGTCATTCAAGATAGACGAAAAAGAATATTCAGCTTAGGACTGCACCTTTATCAAACAGATCTCACTATTTATCTTCCGAAAAATCAAATACAGTCTATGTCCATTCGTTGTAAAGGAGCAAATCTTCAGGCAGAAGAACTGAATGTGGAAAATGCCTATGTTCATTTAACTTCTGGAAAGACGTTGCTAGCAAGTGAAATCAAGCGTCTCCATTTAGAGACAGTTGGTGGACTTATTTCTAGCCGGCAGCTGGCCGCGCAGACATTGTCATTGCACGCCACATCGTCAAAAGGTGAGTTGATGGGTGCTTTCTCAGATGTTGATCTGCATGTAACAGGTAGAAGGATACAAATTCATTCTACAAGCATGTTACATTCACTTAAGTCTATTTCAACTGGAGCATATGTCAAAGTGGCGATTCCAGAAAATGATGGGTTTACTTGTTATGTAAAGAAAAGATCTGGCACTTTTCGAAATGACTTTTCTTGTCACCGAGAGAAGGAGAACTTGGTGCATAAGAATGGTCAAAGATCCTTTGAGGTTGATATAAGAGGTGGTCATTTTCTATTAAGTCATCAGCATTGAAGTAACTTTCTTCCCTTGATTCAATATATCAATATAAAACAATTTGAAACTATTTTTATGTCAGAATATTTTGTTAATAGTGTTTTCCTCAAAAAAACAATTGTTTTTTAAGGGTAGATTTATTATGATAATATACATCGAAAGATTGATGTTTCTCAATCAGAATGAAAATTCTGATTTTTATTTTTTATGTTGTTTGTTGATGAGGGGGAAGAAAAGTGGCTCAAAAGGAATTAAAGAGAGGGTTAAGTGCCCGTCATATTCAAATGATCGCTCTTGGCGGCACAATCGGTGTTGGCTTATTTATGGGGTCAGCGAAGGCCATTCAATGGACAGGTCCATCGGTTCTTCTAGCTTACGCAGTGTGTGGTATTTTTATCTTTTTTATTATGCGAGCGATGGGAGAAATGTTGTATCTTGAGCCGAGTACAGGGTCGTTTGCTACATTCGGACATCAATATATTCATCCGCTTGCAGGGTATATGACGGCTTGGAGTAACTGGTTCCAGTGGGTCATTGTCGGAATGTCTGAAATTATTGCTGTTGGGGCTTATATGAAATATTGGTTCCCAGAGCTGCCTGCGTGGATTCCAGGGTTAATTGCGATGATCATTTTAGGAGCGGCCAACTTGATTTCGGTTAAGTCATTCGGTGAATTTGAATTTTGGTTTGCGATGATCAAAATTGTGACGATTATCTTGATGATTGTTGCAGGTCTAGGCATTATTTTCTTCGGATTTGGAAATGGCGGGACGCCTATTGGCTTGTCTAATCTGTGGGCGCACGGCGGGTTCTTTACAGGTGGATTTAGCGGATTCCTGTTTGCGTTGTCTCTAGTCATTGCTGCTTATCAAGGTGTCGAGCTGATTGGGATTACAGCGGGTGAGGCGCAAAATCCCCAAAAGACGCTGACCAATGCCATCAAAAGTATCATCTGGCGTATTTTGATTTTCTATATTGGTGCGATCTTTGTCATTGTGACTGTTTATCCGTGGGATCAGCTGAATACGCTTGGCAGTCCATTTGTGGCGACGTTTGCGAAGATCGGAATTACAGCAGCGGCTGGTATTATTAACTTTGTTGTGATTACAGCAGCGATGTCAGGCTGTAATAGTGGTATTTTCAGTGCGGGACGTATGCTTTATACATTAGGTGTAAATGGTCAGGCGCCTGCTTTCTTTACAAAAATTTCGAAGAATGGTGTACCGTATTTTGGGACATTCGCTGTGCTGATTGGTCTAGCGATAGGAGTTGTTCTGAATTATGTTTCTCCGCCAAACATTTTCGTCTATGTGTATAGTGCGAGTGTTCTTCCTGGGATGGTGCCTTGGTTTGTCATTTTGATTAGTCATATTGGCTTCAGAAAGGCGAAAGGGGCAGCGCTTGAAAAGCATCCGTTCAAGATGCCGCTAGCACCAGTTTCTAATTATCTCACTATTGGTTTCTTATTGATGGTTCTTGTGTTTATGCTCATTAATCAGGATACACGTATTTCTCTTATTGTGGGGATTGTCTTCTTGATTGTTGTAGCACTTAGCTTTTTTGTATTTGGAATTGGAAAACGAAAACCGATTGAAACAGCTTCTACTGATCAAACGGTGAAATAATCAAAAGCCTTGCGGAGTGGACCGCGAGGCTTTTGTCGTTTACAGAGAAGCTTTGACACGCTGAAAGACATCTGGATAGTTGGTGAAAAGACCGGTGACGCCGTATTGCAGAAGACGTGTCATGTCTGCTTCGCTGTTGACCGTATATGGATGAAGGAGCAGTCCGTGGCTTCTGACCTGCTGGACGTTTTCAGGTGTTAAAGCTCTAAAATTCGGTCCGACTCCCACGGCGTACGTTTTAATAAAGTCGAGCTGATCGTCTGTGATGGATGTCATTTGGGCTCTGTCTAATAGCTGTACTTTTGGCAGGCGTGGAGCTAATTTCTGCAGCTTTAGCAGGCTGTCTTGACTAAAGGATTGTATGATAACCTGCCCTTTTCTTGTGTGTTTCCCAAGAAGATGATGTTTCTTTAAGGCGGCCAATAGTTTTTCTTCCATTTGCGGATAAAGGTCTGGTTTTTTTGTTTCAATATAATAATTCTCTCGTTTTCCGAAATAGCGCAGCACCTCATCTAATGTAAGGACTCTCTGTCCGATATAGTTGGCATTTTGTCTGTCGGGATTGGCTTCGTTAAACCATGTGCCCGCATCAAGCTGTTTGATTTCGGCAAGTGTGAGGTCTTTGACCCAGCCTGTTCCGTTTGTGGTCCGGTCAACGGTTTCGTCGTGCATCACGATGAGATGTCCATCCTTTGTCATTTGAAGATCGAGTTCGAGGTAATCTGCATTCATCTTTGTGGCTAGTTTATAGGAAGCCAGGGTATGCTCTGGTGCATACCCTGATGCTCCGCGGTGTGCAACGGTTAAGATGCGATCTGGAGATAAAAGATGTTCATGAGCCGACATGGTGGCCGGCACCCACGCAAAAGACAGTAAAGCAAAAGAGAGCAACACGAAAGCAAGTAATCTACTTTTCTTCATATTTTAACCTCCTTTTACGGTAACTGCCTTCATCATAAGAAATAGATGTAAAGAGCATGTTGGGCGGATATGAATCTTTTATGTGATTTTCATTAAGCTTGCTCTACGCGTTTTCCTGTATTCCATGTCATCGCGAGGAAAACAATCGCAAGCACACAAGAACCAACCAGTAAAATGAAGCCTCCTGTCCAGTCATAGTGATCGACGACGACACCCATCATGGCATTGGCAAAGGCAGAGCCGCCAATGTAGCCGAAGAAGCCTGTCAGTCCGGCAGCAGTGCCAGCTGCTTTTTTCGGAGCGAGATCAATGGCTTGAAGTCCAATGAGCATAACAGGTCCGTAAATCAAAAAGCCGATGCTGATGAGGGCAATGTTATCGACCATTGGATTGCCAGCAGGATTTAGCCAGTAAACGAGAACAGCAATTAACACCCCGACCATAAAGATGACGCCAGCTGGTGCGCGGCGGCTTCTAAAGAAGCGGTCACTGATCCATCCGCACAATAATGTACCGGGAATGCCTGCATATTCATAAAGAAAATAAGACCAGCGTGAATGCTCTGGTGAAAAGCCCTTTGCTTCTGTTAAGTAGGTCGGCGCCCAGTCAACGACACCGTAACGGACGAAGTACACAAACACGTTGGCAATGGCGATATACCATAGGAATTTATTGTTGAGTACATATTTAAATAAAATCTCTTTCACTGTTAATTCTTTTTCTTGATCCTCATAATTCTGTGCCGGATAGTCATTTCGATATTCCTCGATTGGCGGAAGACCAGTGGATTGCGGGGTATCCCGTACGAGAAGAATGATCACGAAGGAGACGATAATGGCAATGATGGCAGGGAAGAAAAAGATACTTTTCCACGTCGCAAACAGTACAATTCCTAATGTGATAAGCGGTGCAAGAATCCCCCCGCCGATATTGTGAGCGACGTTCCAAATGGACATTTTCGTACCACGTTCACTAACCGAAAACCAGTGCGCCATCGTACGTCCGCATGGCGGCCATCCCATGCCTTGAAACCAGCCATTTAAGAACATGAACAAAAACATGATCCATACACTGGATGTGACCCATGGAAATGAGACAAATAGGATATTGATAAGAGCTGATAAAAAGAGTCCGGCAGCTAAAAAGTACCTGGGATTACAGCGGTCTGAGATCATCCCCATGATGAATTTACTAAAGCCATAAGCGATAGATACGGCTGCGAGTACAAAGCCTAATTCACTTTTCGTGAACCCCTCTTCCTGTAGATATGGAATGGCAAAAGCGAAATTTTTGCGCAGCAAATAGTAGCCCGCATACCCGATAAAGATGCCTAGAAAGACTTGCAGCCGCAGCCGCTTATAGGTCTCGTCTGTTTTGGCATCATCAAGCCTGTCGATATGCGGAGCAGGTTTAAACCATTTGAACATAAAGATCCTCCTTTTGTAGATGTCCGATTGACTGAAGCAAAAGTACGAGAACTGCTTTTGATCCTGTACCTTTTCAGAGACAAAAGAATTGTTAGCGCTTTCTTTTGTACTCCCATCATATCGGATGGAAGAGACGTTTATGATGAGGCTTTTGTCATAAATTTGGAAAAATGGTTCGTGAAGTAACAAAAAAATCCGCACAATGGCGGATTTTTTCTTAGCTGTTACAGAGACACATTAATTTTCGCAGATTTCTTTAGTTTTTCAATTTCTTTTTGTACTTCTTTCTGCTTTTCTTGAGATTCTAGCTGTTTTTTAATTTGTGATTTAACCTCTTTGTATTCTGGTGCTTTTTGCTTTTGTTTTTTCATTTGGTCTGCGTATTGGTCATAGTACGCTTTGACGTCTTTCTCAGAGACGGAGGCTGATTGGATTTCTTTGTCGACATATTGGCTGTACTTGATGCTGTCGGCAATGTCACTTTTCAGCTGATCCAATGTAAGTCCGCTCTTTTTCAGTGCTTCTTCGAATTGAGCGTTGTCTTTAAACTGTTTCTTTTCTTCCTTTAGCTGCTTATCTACTTCTTTGTCAGAGGCTTTGAAGCCCTTCTTCTCAGCATCTTGCAGGATGAGCTCTTGGCCTACGAGCGCATCAATGGTTTGTTTCTTGACTGCTTTCTCGCCTTCTTTAGAAGTTGGGTCTTGCCCGGACTGCTGAAGCTGGCCTTGGATGGTAGATAAGGCGCTATTGTATTCACTGCCTGTGATTTTGTCTTTGTTGACGGTCGCAACGACCTTTTGATCATCGATTTTTTGTGCGTCTAATTTCTTTTGCATTTCTTCCATTTGCTTTTGCTGTTCTTTTTGATCAGCCTGTGTTGTTTCCTTGTTTTTGGCTGAATCGTTTTGCTTATCTTGTTTGGCATCGTTTGACGAGCAGGCTGCAAGTCCAACAGATAACAAACAAGCGATGAGTGTGTATGATACCTTTTTCATCATTTTCTCTCCCTTCGGTATGAGAACGTCTAGTGCGCATTCTAACCGTTTTTTAGGAAAAATAAAACCGTACAGACGATTTGTTAGCGGATTGACATGTTTTTTATCTGTTTGTCCTCATTTTGTCTTCTCATAGTCATCATATGACAAACTTAATCGTGGAATAACTGTTCCATCACTTCGTCGATTTGGGTGATCGGCTGGCGGCAGCTGTAGTTTTCACAAATATACACGGTGGTTTTGCCATCGATTGTTTTGTAATCTTTTGTAAAGGGCGCGAGCTCCGCTAATTCTTTCCCTGTTTCGGCAGTCAATATGATATCAAATGGCACGAAGCGTTTTTGAAGAGCCTGTAAAAGCTGTTCTTTTTGAGGGTCGCCGTTTTTTCCGAGAATGATGATTTCTCTTTTCGTTGCATATTGACTTAAGAGCCCTTGCAGAAACGCTGTATGACCGCTTGGATAGGACGAGACATCGACATAAAAGGCTTGGAACATCTGATCTAATGTGTCTAGCCAATCCTGACGTCCGGTCAGTCTGCTTAGCATGAGAAGGTGCTTGAGTGCAGTGCTGTTGCCAGAAGGCATGGCACCGTCGTACACTTCTTTTTCTCGAACAAGGAGCGCTTCCGCATCTGAACCTGAGAAGAAAAAGCCCCCTTTTTCCTTGTCCCAAAACAGCTCAAACATGTTCTCCGCAATGGCTGTGGCTTTTTCCAGCCAATCTAATTCAAAGGTCGCTTCATATAAAGACATATACGCTTTTAGCATATGCGCATAATCCTCGATAAAGCCGAGATGCTTCACGTCACCTTCTCTGTAGCGGACCATGAGCCGCTCATGTTGAACAAGATGTGTTTCTAGAAAAGACATCGCCTGCTGCGCCATAAGAATCGCTTCCTCTGCATCAAAGACCCTTCCTGCTTTGGCGAGTGCTGCGATCATCAGCGCATTCCAGGATGTCAGCACTTTGTCATCGACAAGCGGCGCAGGTCGTTGCTGTCTGACGGATTTTAAAATGTGTCGGGCTTCTTGCAGTTTGGATTGAAGGTTTTTATCGTCGATCGAAAAAGAGGCCTTGATGTTCTCAAATGAGGTGGAAATCGTATGGGGAATGTTCGCCCCTTCAAAATTCCCCTCTTCTGTGATGTGATAGACTTCGCAAAATAAAACGCCAAGCTCCTCTCCTAAATGAGTGATAATTTCATCCTTTGACCAGACGTAATATTGTCCTTCTTTTCCTTCGGAATCTGCATCTATCGCTGAATAAAAGGAGCCATCCGGATTCATCATATCTTGTTTAATAAATTGAATCAGACGTTGGACAAGCTTTTCATACTCAGGTTTTGAGGTGAGCTGATACGCTTCTGTGTAAGCTTCCATCAGCAAGGCGTTATCATACAGCATTTTTTCAAAATGCGGCACAAGCCATTTTTCATCCGTCGAATAACGTGAAAAGCCCGACCCAATATGGTCGTATATACCGCCATTTGCCATGCCGTCTAACGTTTTCGTGACTGCATATAATGCGTTCTCCTGCCCTGTCCATTCGTAATAGCGCATCAGAAATGAGAGCATATGAGGTGCAGGAAATTTCGGCGCGGAGCCGAATCCGCCATACAGCGTATCAAAGCTGCTCATGAGCTGGTAATAGGCTTTGTGAACTGCCTCTTGAGAAAGCGTATTTTCTGTCTGCCCTGCTGCTTTAATCCGCAGATTATTTGTCGCTTTCTCTGCCAATGATTCAATATGATCTCGGTCGTTATGATACGCATCCAGCAATTGTGTCAGTGCCTCGATAAAGCCAGGGCGCCCGTATGCACTTCTCTTTGGAAAGTACGTCCCCGCATAAAAAGGCTTTTGATCCGGCGTGACAAACACGTTCAACGGCCAGCCGCCTTGCCCCGTCATCATCTGACAAACAGACATATACATAGAGTCGATGTCTGGACGCTCCTCACGATCGACTTTGATCGAAATAAAATGCTCATTTAAGATGTCAGCGACTTGTTGATCTTCAAAGCTTTCGTGTGCCATGACGTGGCACCAGTGACAAGTGGCATAACCGATGCTGACAAGCACAGGTTTATTTTCACGTTTGGCTTTATCGAATGCTTCTTGCCCCCATGGGTACCAGTGTACTGGATTGTGAGCGTGCTGAAGGAGATATGGTGATTTTTCATGGATGAGTGGATTGGGTGTTTGGTTGTTTGGCATGGGATCACCTTCCTTTCTATATGTTTTTTAGTATTCTCTTTTCTCTATTTAATATATCAGATTGCTGTTGCCCGTCATCATTTGTCTGTGAGGTATTCCCAAAATGAAAAAATCAAGGGCTATAAACCCTTGATAGCTACATCAATCGTAATGTTTTAACAAGATGGCTGAATTATGTCCTCCAAAACCAAAAGAATTGGATAGCCCATATTTCAATGGAAGCTGTCTTGCTTCTAATACAACATCTAAGTTGCAGTCTGGATCTTGATTCTCTACATTAATAGTTGGCGGAATCATTCCTCGTCTCAAACTTTCCACTAAAGCAATGGCTTCTACTCCGCCGGCAGCACCAAACATGTGCCCCGTCATTGATTTGTTTGCCGTTGTTGGAATTTCACCTGAACGTTCACCAAATAATTTCTTAATAGCTAGAACTTCTGAACGATCACCTACTTGTGTACTTGTTGCATGAGCACTAATAACATCAATTTCATCTGTTGATATGTTTGCACTTCTCAATGCTTTTTTCATGGCTAAGTAGGCACCCTTACCTTCTGGGTGTGATGCTACCATATGATGAGCGTCTGAACTAGCTCCGTATCCCACTACTTCACATAATATCGGTGCATCTCTAAGAATTGCGTTTTCTAATGATTCTAATACTAAGATACCTGCGCCTTCACTCATCACAAAACCATCTCTATCTGTATCGAATGGACGGCTGGCTCGACTTGGGTCTTGGTTTCTAGTAGATAGTGCATGTGCGTTTCCAAAACTGGCCAAAGATATTTGTGAGACGGCAGCTTCTGCTCCACCGGCAAATATAATATCTGCATCATCATTTCGGATCGCATTGAAAGCTTCACCAATAGAGGTGTTCCCAATAGAACAAGCTGTGACTGGTGACAATGATGGCCCTTGTGCCCCTAATCTTATGCTGATTTGGGCCGCAGCCGCATTTGAAATCATCATGGGGACAAGGCTGGGGCTTACTCTTGAGGGACCTCGTTTATCTAATACATTCACTTGATCAACAAGCGATTGGATACCCCCGATTCCTGAACCAACATATACGCCTAAACGTTCAAGATCAACTTGATCTAACTGTAATTGTGAATTTTCTAATGCTTGTTCGGCTGCTGCTAAGGCAAACTGACTAAAGCGATCTAAACGTTTTGCTTCTTTTCTTCCCAATATTTTATCTGCATCGAAATCACGAACGATTCCAGCTATTTTTGTTTTATAATCAGTTGTATCAAAAGAATCAATGAGAGATATTCCCGATTGTCCTTTCATTAGTTGATTCCAAAAGCTATTTACATCATTTCCAAGTGGAGAAATAATTCCCATTCCAGTAATGACAACTCTTTTCATGATCATTCCCTCCTTGTTTTTATTAACTTTAGCCATTGTGTTATCCTATTACAAGTTGTTGTTTATCCTAGTATAATTAATAATATTTTAAAGGGAGATCTTCATGAAACCTGAAACAAGACTTCAAGCATTATCAGAATTTCTAAAAAACCAACGTTCGAAAATTACGCCCCAAATGGTTGGTTTACCTGTAGGAACCCGTAGAAGAACACCAGGATTAAGAAGAGAAGAAGTGGCTCAACTAGCCGGTGTGAGTCTTACTTGGTATACATGGTTAGAGCAAGGCAGAGATATAAAAGTATCTACTTCGGTATTAGATGCGATTTCTCGAGCATTACAATTAAATAACGATGAAAGGAGATATTTGTACGCTTTAGCGTTAGAGGAAGGAGTGAAACAATCCTTTATCATTGAGAATGAGAAGGAAATCAGTCCGGCTTTAGTGAAAATGTTGCAGGAGCTTCGTTATTGCCCAACGATTATATCTGATAGAAGAAGTCAAATTGTTGGCTGGAATCAAGCAGCAGCTAATGTATTTTTGGACTTTGAACAAATCATCCCGGCAGAAAGGAATATCATACGCTTACTATTCGCAAGAAAGGAATTTAAAAGTCTAGCCGTGAATTGGGAGCATTTTGTTAGAGGATATATCGCCATATTTAGAACGTATTATGGACAGTATGTGGCTGATGACTGGTATGAGCAATTTATAGAAGAAATGGAGCAGGCATATCCTGAGTTCCGTAAAATTTGGAATGAAAATGAGATCAGCTATGCGCCTGAAGTATTAATTGAATTTCGTCATGCTAAGGCAGGTAAAATGTTGTTTAACCTCACTTCATTACAAGTGTATGGGGATACTGATTTAAGATGCAGCGTCTATACTCCAGTTGAGGACACTGATACGGAGCTTAAGTTGAAACGTTTAATTGAAGGCTAGTTTTCGTTTGGATGAAGTTATGATGGCCATTACATATAAAATAGATCCTATGCCGTCAGCGACAAGTGGGCATAACCGATGCTGATAAGCACCGGTTTATTTTCACGTTTGGCTTTGTCGAAGTTATTTGTCCCCCTAAGCCTATATCGTTTCTGGTAAATGGTGTTTATACATCTTAATCGCGTCTGTATGTTCTTTTAAAACGCTCATTGTTTTTGGATGTGGTTTATCATATATCAAAGGATAGTCGACTTCATCTAATTCTTGTTGGGTATGAAAAGCTAATCTTTCATGATCAAGTGAGAATTGAGCATCAATTCCTGTTTTGTTGCCGCGAGAGTCTAATCGAATCCATTTATTAAGTGATTGCAGAAATACTGCATTTAATGCGTGAATACAATATCCTTTATCTGGCGTATCGAACAACATTAACCGCTGATAGCAAAAACCTGTGGGTATTCCTTGTGAGCGCAACAGGGCAGCCAATAGGTTCGATTTTGCGTAGCAAATTCCCTCTTTATAAGTTAATACCTCTGATGCATGACAAGTCACTCGTTTGGATTGGATATCCCATGTATGGGGAATTTCATCTCGAACAAACGCATAGGCTGCTTTTGCTTTTTCTATTTCTGTCTGCAAAGGGTTGAAAAGTTCATTTGATTTTGCTCGAATAAGAGGATGAGAATAATCAACTTCAGCTAGTTCACATAAATAATCATCAAAATTTTTAGATTCACATGTCAAGTTCATGATAATGTCCCCTTTTCTCTATACTTTTACCGCAGGAGGTCTATTTCTTCACCAACACATATTGTAAGTTTTCTAACTCAAACATATCAATCAGTTCATTGATGTCTTTAAAATAGATATGTTTTCCAAACCGTTTTTTGCTTAGGTCAATTTCTACATCCAATCGATCATCCTTTTCTTTCGTTTCGAGTTCATTTAGACAAGAATAGATTTCGATGGTTTCTCCTTTTGAAAGCTCTTTTTCAATGAATTTAAAAAGTGCACGAAGAGAATGAATGATGTCCAATTCATAAACAAAAGGATGTGTGAATTTGTTTCTTACCGTTTCATAGAAAGGATCTAAATAATCAATGTGAATGCCTTCGAAATCCTCTTCTGTTTCGAATACTTCTATCAAAGGATCTTCTTTTTGATAGGTTTTGTGCTTTTTTTGTTTTTGATCAAACAATTTGATATTGAGTTCAGAGAATGGTTTATAGGTAGGATTTTGACCAATGGTACCAAGCGGCAGTTCTTTGTTTGATCCAATATAATGCTGTAAAGTCATGGGCTGTCCTCTTTTCTTTCAATGATTTCTCGTTCGTTGATTATTTTCTTTTTATCAATAAATGGTGGAATGTGCAATTATTTTCACATACGTTCTCTACAAAAGAGAAGGACAAGTCGTTTGACTAAATACCTCTTAGGGTATACTATCTGTTCATAGGAATTTAATAGAAAGGGGTTCTTGCGAATGGAATATAATCAGCAGATGAAGAATCGTCTTCGCCGGATTGAGGGGCAGATTAAAGGGGTTCTTGCGATGATGGAGCAGGGAAAGGATTGCCGCGAGGTGGTGACGCAGTTGTCTGCATCACGCAATGCCATTGATCGTGCAATGGGTGTGATTGTGAGTACAAATCTTGAGCAATGTGTCCGTGAAAGTCTTGAACAAGGCAAGGATACGGAGGGTCTTGTGAAAGAAGCGGTTGAGCTATTGGTGAAAAGCCGGTAAGAAATTCTTCAGCCTTTGAAGGTTGACGGATTTTTTTACTTGTTATAATATACCCTTACCGGTATATGTATATATTTTTTATTTTATATATACCCCCAAGGGTAATTGAAAAAGGAGGAGCAGAATGGAAGAACAGAAAAAACGAACGACGATTGTGCTATTCAGTGGAGATTATGATAAAGCGATGGCGGCTTACATTATTGCCAATGGTGCAGCGGCCTATGATCATGAGGTGACGATTTTTCATACGTTTTGGGGGCTGAATGCCTTGCGCAAGGATGAGTTGGTGCCAATGAAAAAAGGTTTTTTAGAAAAAATGTTTGGCAAGATGATGCCGCGCGGGGCTGATCGAATGGGCATATCAAAGATGAACTTTGCTGGAATGGGCCCAAAGATGATTAAGCACGTGATCAAAAAGCACAATGCCATGACCTTGCCGCAGCTCATTGATATGGCGAAGGAACAGGAGATTAACCTCGTGGCATGTACAATGACGATGGACCTTTTAGGGCTGCAGGAGAAAGAATTATTAGATGATATTCAATATGCTGGTGTGGCGGCGTATTTAGCTGAGGCTGAAATTGGGAATGTGAATTTATTTATCTAGTGAGGTGTTAACACATGATTCAAACACTTTTGATCATCATCGTCATTGGTTTGCTGGTGAGCCGTTTTCTTCCTGTAAAGGGTGTAAAACAAATGGATGCAGCCGATATGAAACCTCAATTGCATAGGCAGCATCAACAACTGATTGACGTTCGGTCTCCTGTAGAATTTCAAACAAACCATATTAAAGGATTTCGCAACATCCCATTACCTCAGCTAAAAGAACGAGCAAATCAGCTTGCGAAAGACAAAGAGGTCTATGTGATATGCCAAAGCGGGATGAGAAGTATGCAGGCAGCTAAAATATTGAAGAAGCAAGGATTTACACAAATTACGAATATCAAGGGTGGCATGAATGCTTGGCATTAAGTACGTATAAAAATATACCCCCACCCCTATATAAAGGAGGACATCACGTGCAGCAACCAACTGTCATTTTAGATGCAAAAGGATTGGCATGTCCGATGCCGATTGTGAAAACAAAAAAACAAATGAATGAGCTATTACCAGGAGACGTGCTTGAGGTGCAAGCTACCGATAAAGGATCAGCAGCGGATCTAGCGGCATGGTCAAAGAGTGCCGGCCACGAATTTTTAGGAACAAAAGTAGAAGGACAGGTGCTTCATCATTTGATACGTAAGGGTGGAGTGCAAGAGAAAGAAGGGGAGTCAATGATTTCGGAAATGCCTTTGAATACGTTCCAACAGAAGGTAAAAGAAGATCAATCTTTGTTTATTTTAGATGTACGAGAACTGGATGAATACGAGGCGGGGCATATTCCAGGAGCTGTTCACATCCCTCTTGGAGAAGTCGAACACCGTGCAGAAGAATTGAGCCAGGATACGCTTATTTACCTCATCTGTCATTCAGGCAGAAGAAGTGAATTAGCCGCGCAAAAGTTAAAAGAAAAAGGATTTCAACAATTAGTGAATATAGTGCCAGGCATGAACAGCTGGACAGGAGAGATTGAAAAATAGGAGCTGAATAAAACGATGTCTGTAAAAGCAATGACAGCAGAACAGTTAACAAAAAAGATTATCAACAAAGAGCCCATCTTTTTGTTAGATGTACGAAACGAATCAGATGTACAGGACTGGAAGATTGAAGGAAAAGCCGTTGATTATATCAATGTGCCTTACTTTGAGCTTCTTGATGGCGTAGAGGATATGATCGAGAAAGTACCAACAGACCGAGAAGTGCTCGTTGTGTGTGCCAAAGAGGGCTCCTCTATTATGGTGGCGGAGATGCTGGCAGAGGCGGGCAGAACGGTCAGTTATTTACAAGGTGGTATGAAGGCATGGAGTGAGCATGTCGAGCCAGTGAAGATTGGTGATTTAAGCGGCGGTGGAGAGCTGTATCAATTTGTACGGATGGGCAAAGGGTGTCTGTCCTATATGATCATGTCCAATGGAGAAGCTGCGGTTGTGGATGCTGCTCGAATGACGGAGGTCTATATCGATTTTGCGAAAAAGCATGATGTTTCGGTGGCGCATGTGTTGGATACTCACCTTCATGCGGATCATATTTCTGGTGGGAAAAAACTAGCTGATCAGACAGGAGCTGCCTACTGGCTGCCGCCAAAAGATGCAGAAGAGGTAACCTTTGAATATGAACGTCTTGAAGAAGGACAGCGGATAACGATTGGAACAGCTTCCATCGACATTCAACCCATTTATTCCCCAGGACATACGATCGGCTCAACATCTTTTATCGTAGACAATCAATTTCTTCTTTCAGGTGATATTTTGTTCGTTGATTCCATCGGAAGACCTGATCTCGCTGGACTGGCGGAGGACTGGGTAGGTGATTTGAGAGAAACACTTTATGACCGATATATGGCGCTTTCGAAAGAATTAATTGTTTTACCTGCGCATTTCATGGTCATGGAAGAAGTGAATGAAGACGGAAGCGTTTGGAAGGAACTTGGCGTTCTATTTGAAGAAAATCATGGACTGAACATTGAAGACGAAGATGCATTTAGACAAATGGTCACGAAGAATCTTCCTGCACAGCCAAATGCCTATCAAGACATCCGGTATACCAATATGGGGAAATTGACTCCAGACGATGAAGAACAGCGGGTAATGGAAATTGGTCCAAACCGTTGTGCGATTCGGTAATGTCCAATAAAATAAGAAAAGAGGAACGATCAAATGACATCTGATCAACTATTAGACGTAACAGGGCTTGCATGCCCAATGCCGATTATTCGAACGAAGAAAAAAATGAACGACTTGGCGGAAGGTCAAGTTTTAGAAATACATGCAACAGATAAAGGGGCTAAAGCTGACTTAGCTGCATGGGCGAAGTCAAGCGGACATGAATTGATCACGCAGACAGAAGAAGGTCACGTGCTGAAGTTCTGGATGAGAAAAGGGTCCTAAAGGATGTAGGGGTATCTGCTGAAGATCCCCTTTTCCTTTTGCAAAGGAGGAGACCAGCGTGGATTTTGCGTTTTTGATTACACTTTTTATCATCGGATGTATTGGTTCCTTCTTATCAGGAATGGTGGGGATCGGCGGATCTGTGATCAACTATCCCATGCTGCTTTATATCCCGCCTCTTCTCGGTGTGATGGCACTATCAGCACACGAGGTATCAGGGATTGGCGCCATTCAAGTGCTTTTTTCGACGCTGGGTGGTGTACTCGCTTATCGGAAAAGCGGATATTTACATCGCTCGCTGATTTTATATATGGGAAGCAGTATATTGGCGGGCAGCTTATTAGGCAGTTATGTATCACATTTTATGCCAGAGAAAGGGATGAACCTCGTCTATGGGTTACTTGCCATTGTGGCGGTTATTCTCATGCTGATTCCGAAAAAAGGACAGCGTGCAGACGCAGAGGGAGAAGTCACTTTTCATAAAGGACTGGCATCAGGTATTGCCTTTGTAATTGGCAGTGTTTCCGGGGTATTAGGCGCAGGCGGTGCATTTATTTTAGTGCCTGTCATGCTGTCTATTTTAAAAATTCCTGTACGGATGACGATTGCGTCGTCACTTGCGATTACATTTCTTTCTGCTATAGGTGCATCGACTGGAAAGGTATTGACGGGTCAAGTTATGCTTCTTCCTGCTGTTGTACTCATGGCCGCAAGTTTGGCAGCCGCTCCGCTTGGTGCTAAGGTCGGTCAGAAAATCAACGCCGTCTATTTGCAATGGGCACTTGCTGTAATGATTACAGCGACAGCGGTCAAAATTTGGCTGGATATTTTATAAAAGAAAGACCAACAGAGCAAACGTGTTGGTCTTTTTTATTTGACGTCATCGTGCTCGATATACGTTTCTAGTGCGGGGTGGTACTCTTTTTGATAATGAAGGTTGGGACATGTTTTCACGACTTTGCCTTGCAGGGCATTGGACTTTGAGACTTCTAATGCTGTTCTACATTTAGGACAGCGTTCGGCAAAGAATGAGGGCCAGCGTTTCATATATCACCACTCCAGTTAAAGTCTTAAAAACCGATTATATTAATATGAATTATAGGGGATCATGCAGGTGAGGTCAATGGGTGTTTGGGTCTTTTTAACAAAAAAAGAAGCATCCTGAGATGCTTCTTTATCGTTCATATTCTTAATAGGCTTTCGCCCAGAACACCATATCAGATGCAGGCTTTCCGCAGCAGACACATGTGTCAGAAATGGTTTCCTGTTCAAATGGGATACAGCGTGAAGTCGCCCCTGTTCTTTCTTTAATATCGTTTTCACAGGCTTCGTCACCGCACCACATGGCTTTAATCAATCGGTTTTCTTCTGCAAGAATTTGCTCGATGTCTTCGATTGTGAGGGCTTGTGATGTTTTTTCATGTAATCGTTCCTTCGCCTTTTCGTACATGGTCTGCTGGATGTCTTCAAGCGTTGCTGTGATGGTTTGTTCAAGTGCATCTAACGTGACAGCTTGCTTTTCACCAGTGTCTCGTCGTGCGAGCATCACCTGTCCTTTTTCGATGTCCTTTGGTCCTACTTCTACACGTAGCGGAATACCCTGCATTTCACACTCGTTGAATTTCCAGCCAGGCTGTTTATCGCTTGCATCGATGTCAGCGCGTGCGATGCGGGCGAGTCGATCCTTTAATTCATAGGCATGATCGAGGACACCTTCTTTATGAGAAGCGATTGGCACGATACGCACTTGGGTTGGCGCAATATTTGGCGGGAGGACAAGCCCTCTGTCGTCGCCATGCACCATGATCATAGCGCCGATAATTCTTGTTGTGAAGCCCCATGAAGTCTGCTGGACATGCTCTAGTTTTCCTTCACGGTTTAAAAATTCAATACCAAACGCCTTTGCAAATTCGTTCCCGAAGAAATGAGAAGTGGCAGTTTGGAGCGCTTTTCCATCATGCATCAAGCTTTCGACCGTATAGGTGAAGCGAGCGCCGGCGAATTTTTCCTTCTCTGTTTTTCTCCCTTTAATGACAGGAATGGCAAGGAGATCTTCGCAAAGAGAAGCATAAGTGTGAAGCATTCTTTCTGTTTCTTCAATCGCTTCTTGCTCAGTCTCATGGCACGTGTGTCCTTCCTGCCATAGGAATTCAAGGGTTCTAAGGAAGGGACGTGTTGTCTTTTCCCAGCGGACGACATTGGCCCATTGGTTATATAGCTTTGGTAAATCGCGGTAGGAATGAATAATGTTTTTATAATGCTCAGCGAACAGCACTTCAGAGGTTGGTCTGACGCAGAGCCTTTCTTGTAATTCGGATTCACCGCCATGTGTGACCCACGCCACTTCAGGAGCAAAGCCTTCGATATGATCCTTTTCCTGCTGCAGCAGGCTCTCTGGGATAAAGAGCGGCATATAGACATTCTCATGACCCGTTTCTTTAATCTGGCGGTCAAGTTCGTCGCGAATATTCTCCCAGATTTTAAAGCCGTACGGCTGAATGATCATACTGCCTCTCACGCTTGAATAATCGACGAGCCGCGCCTTTGTGACAACATCTGTATACCATTGGGCAAAGTCGTCTTCCATGCTTGTAATTTTCTCAACAAATTGTTTCTTTGACATTGCAGGTTCCTCCTTTTTAAAAAACAAAAAAGCTGTACTTTAAGTTAGGGACCATTCCTGGTGGTACCACCCTAATTTAAAGCACAGCTTTACACTCAATTCATGATAACGGTATGAACCGCTGTATGAAACAGAACTAAATCGGCAGGTTCACTTGAAGATGTCAGTAGGAACTTCTCAGCACCGTTCCCTCTCTGTTAAAGATCGATTCAAGCTACTATTCCAGATCTACGTTGATCCTTGTTCGTTGATTTTTCATCAGTTTACCTGTAAATGGGGGAGAAAGCAAGTTGTTCTGATTCCCTTTTTGGCTCCTTTTGCTTAAGGATTGGAATGGCAGTATTTTTCTATTTTTACAGCTTGCGAGTTATGAAAGGCTATGCTAATATATTTGAAGAAAAAAATAGACTTGTATAACCTCAATAATATGGTTTGAGGGTTTCTACCAGGATCCGATAAATCCTGATTACAAAAGCGCGCTTTCCTTTTTTGTAATCAGGGTTTTTTTGTTTGTCTGCACCCTGTATCAAAAGTGAAAGCGATGATATAGAGAAGGGATGTTAGACATGAACTGGAGAGTATATTTATTAGCCGTTTCTACTTTTGCGGTTGGATTAGTTGAGCTTGTGGTCGGGGGCATTCTGCCAAGCCTTGCGGAGGATTTGAATGTGTCTCTGGCAACAGCGGGGCAGCTCATTACGGTATTTGCGATTGTGTATGCCATTTCAGCACCCGTGCTGCTGACCGCCACAGCCAAAATCGAACGAAAGCGTCTTTATTTAATCGCGTTATTGGTGTTTACATTAGGAAATGTGTTCACTTATTTTAGTTCGACCTTTGCCCTTGTGATGATCTCACGGGTATTGATCGCAATGAGCACAGCGCTTGTGGTGGTGTTATCTTTGACGATCACTGCCAAATTAGTGGAACCAGCGCATCGCGCGAAGGCTTTAGGGCTGATTTTTATAGGAATTAGTTCTTCACTTGTTCTCGGTGTACCGATCGGTATTTTTATTACAGAGAGCTTTGGCTGGAGAGTGATGTTTTTAGGAATCAGTATTCTTTCTGCCATATCGATGGTGCTGATCTATTTTCTATTGGAAAAAATGCCTGTTGAAAAAGTCACGCCTCTTAGAGAGCAGATTCGTTCTTTAGGGCATCCGAAAATTTTTAGTGCACACCTGATTAGTTTGTTTATGCTTGCAGGTCACTATATGCTTTATTCTTATTTCACGCCATTTCTGATGGAAGTTCTGCATATGACCCCGTTTTGGATTAGTATTTGTTATTTGGTCTTTGGGCTTGCGTCTATAGGCGGGAATGGGTTTGGCGGCTGGCTGAGTGATAGACTGGGTTCAGGGAAAGCCATTTTGCTTGTGACAATAGCGTTTGCGGTTGTCATGTTTACCATTCCTTATACAGCGGGTGTGTTCGCGCTCTTTATGGTGATGGTTGTCCTTTGGGGTGCGCTCAGCTGGGCATTGACGCCTGCTTTGCAGAGCTATTTGATTCAAACAGATCCGGTCACGTCGGATATTCAGCAGAGCTTAAATACATCGGCCTTGCAAATCGGCATTTCGATTGGATCAGCGGTTGGCGGAGTCATGTTTACGATGACCGGTTCATCTGTTGATCTGGCTAAATTCGGTGCTGTGTTTGTACTGATTGCCTTTAGCTGTGCGGTAATTTCGCTTAAGAGACCGCCGCTTTATATGGATCGTCAGCATCATGCTGAATAGAAGACAAAGGGCTAAAATCAAGATCATTTTAGCCCTTTGTCAACAATCTATGGCTGCCTAAAGATAGGCAGCTTTTTTATGTTCATTTCAAATTCAAAATACCATTCTATTCAAAAACGGCCATTTCGCTGATTGGTTGGAAGCCGGCACGTTGGTAAATATTTTTGCCGTCCGCTGATGCTTGTAAGATGACACACTTTTGTTTATTCTCTGTCTGGGTTAGAAGGTAATGAAACATGTCACTGCCAAGTCCTTTTCCGCGGTGTTCTGCCCTTGTTATGACATCATAAATACCGTAGCTGTCGTTTGTCTCAAATAATAAGCCTGTTGTGACCGGCTTGAGGTGTTCATACCCCACGAACATGCGGGCTTTTGAGTGTAATGCTTCAATCGAAAAACGCTGGAAATAAACTTCTAAAGCGGCGGCCTCAGTCGACCCTTTGAATAGTTCAATAAAGATATGTTTGTAATCAAAGAGTGTCTGCTCATCAAGTACTTCCTTGATTGTAAGTGATGAGGATGTGACTGGATCAATATCACCTGTATGCTCAAGCATCATGATGGTATTGCGTTCGACCTCTTGAAGCTCATATTCCTTCAATAAGTCAGCCCAATCAGTATGGAGTAAATGGTGATCGATCCATGTGCTGAAGATGAGTTTCTGTGACCGCATGTGTTCAATGGCTGCTTTCACTTTTTTCGGATCTTGGATTTGAGCTGATGTGGGTAAGAGCAAATTGAACGTGTCAGTCGATATATGAGTATTGGATAGAACGAAATCGTCAGTTGCGAGAAAGGTTCCGTTCACAGAAGAAGAAAACAGGTGTATCTTTTCTTCTAATTGGCGAATGGCCATTTGTTGTTCGGGTTTCATTTAGCTCACCTTTTCATTATGATAAATTGGATGATATCATGATTATAGCATGTGACAGGATGAGGGGAATTTAGTAAAAAAGTACATATGTAATTTTCGGGTCTGTTGACCTATTATTTTACTCGCGTCGACATTTCTTTTGACTCCTTTCTTAATTATTAGTACCATTTTATTAACCAGTTAAGAGTGGAGGTTCAGATGGAAACAAAAGAGCAGATTGTATTAAAAGCGATTCAAGATCTGATTATGCATAGGGAAAAGAGACGGAATGATCCAACAGACCCACTGATTACCACGACTGATACACTCAAACAAGAATGGACACTCACACAGCTTCACATTTTATCCATGATTCAAGCCAATCCAAACGAATCAAATAATACATTTCTATCTCAACAACTGAAACTATCAAAGCCAGCAATTACAAAGGCCGTGAAAAAACTAATTGAAAAAGGCATGGTGGACTATTGCCACCGGCAAGGGGATAAGAAATCTGTCTATTATTCTTTGACAGAGGAAGGCCAGCAATTGGCTGCGCTGCATGATGAACTACATGATAAAGCAGTCACGTCCTATTTAGAATTTCTCCAACAGTTTCATGAGGATGAATTACAAATCATTGAGCGCTTCTTAAAGGCTTGGAAAGAAAAGATATAGATAAAAAACCGAAACCATCATACAAAAGGAGATGATGGGTTCGGTTTTTTTATGGTAAAATTAACATATATTGACGTTGTTCTTAGCCATGATGAAAGGGAGGGAGCCTCATTGGAGAAAGAAATGATAGAAAATTATAAAAAATACGCATTCATCATGCCATTCGTGGGATTGTTTGTCAGCTTGCTATTATTTGTTTACTTTTTTGGCATCACAGGAGTTGAAGGATCAATTTGGGCTGCTGCTTTGTATTGTGCTCTGCCCTTTTTAGTGAATACGATATGTTTCTTGCCTGTATGTATTTATTTTAAAGTCAGCAAAAAAAGTGAGGAACATACATGATTGTCGTCAGTGCTTGTCTTGCTGGGATGAAGGTTCGTTATAATGGCAGCCATCGATTAGATCAGCGTATTGAAGAGCTTGTTCAAGAGGGAAAGGCAGTCACAGTTTGTCCTGAGCTGCTTGGCGGTTTCTCCACGCCAAGACCTCCCGCGGAAATCATTGGCGGAGACGGACATGATGTATTACAGGGTCTCGCCTCCGTGATTGATGTGCATGGAACTGATGTCACGGAGATGTATGTAAAAGGTGCGACGGCCACGCTGGAACAGGTTCAGTCTCTGAAAGCGACAGCAGTTGTGTTAAAAGAGTACAGCCCTTCCTGCGGCAGCCGGATGATTTATCGCGGTGATTTTAACGGCAGGACAAAAACTGGGGATGGTGTGACATCCGCCTTGCTAAAACAGCATGGGATTCGGGTTTTCTCTGAGGAGGATGATTGGATTTCGCTGTTTTGATAGGTGTGGTGAATAGAAGGAGGAGTTAGATTGAAAAAGTGGATCATTGGTTTAGTCGTCATTATTTTATTAGGAATTGGTCTTTATTTTATGATTAATGCAAAAACATACTCTTTTGATGATGTGGTCTCAATTGATCAAAACAAGGTGACTTCGATTCAAATTGAGCATGATAATGAGCGCGTTAAAGTGGAAAAGAAAGAGGATATTCAACAGCTACTGAAGGAATTTTCAGGTATGAAATTAAAGAAAACGAATGAAGTTAAAAAAGCCTCAAAAGAGTCTTATTGGATTAGAGTGTATGAGAACGAAAAAGAAATCTATGGATTTGTCTTTTATGATCAAAGCTTTTTAGAGATATATGATTTTTCTAAAACAAAAGATCAAACCAGCGAATATCAAATCGTTGACGCCAATCAAGTTGATATGGGAAAATATATCAAATAACTCAGTCAGAATGTCATGCATGATCAATCGAAAATTCGGGTATAGTGCTTGGTAAGTAAAAAGGAAGCGGAGGTTTGTTTGATGAGTGGATTAACAGATACAGTCACATTAGCAAACGGAGTAAAAATGCCGAAGCTAGGCTTTGGTGTATGGCAGGTAAAAGATGGAGATGAGGCTGTAAATGCCGTCAAAGACGCTCTTGAAGCGGGCTACCGCAGCATTGATACAGCAGCAGCCTATCAAAATGAAGAAGGGGTAGGCAAAGCCATTCAGCAATCAGACATCTCTCGCGATGATCTATTCATTACGACAAAGGTCTGGAATAATGATCAAGGCTATGAATCAACACTCGAAGCCTTTGAAACAAGTATGAACAAGCTGGGGCTAGATGTATTAGACCTTTATTTAATTCATTGGCCTGTTGAAGGCAAATATAAAGAAACATGGAAAGCGCTAGAAAAACTATATAAGGATGGACGCGTTCGAGCGATCGGAGTGTGTAATTTCCATCAGCATCATTTAGAGGATTTATTGGAAGAGGCAGAAGTTGTGCCAATGGTGAATCAAATCGAGCTGCATCCGAAGCTGACGCAGGAGCCTTTACGAGACTACTGCAAATCGAAAGGAATTCATGTAGAGGCGTGGTCGCCATTAGGCAGCGGGAAGCTTCTAAACCATCCTGTTCTTCAGGATATCGCGAAAAAACATGATAAGTCAGTAGCGCAAGTGATTCTTCGCTGGGACTTGCAGCATGGCATTATCACCATTCCAAAATCTGTGACGAAGAGCCGAATCATCGAAAACACACAAGTCTTCGATTTCGAGCTGTCCACACATGAGATGGGTGTCATTGATCAGCTCAATGAAGATGAGCGCACAGGTCCAGATCCAGATAACTTTAATTTTTAATCGAAAGAAAAGCACAGGTACGATGCCTGTGCTTTTTTATTTGCCTTCATGTGTAGACATTTTTTGAGGTTGAAAGGTCTCAATGATTTGAATGGCGTCGATAATCTTTTCTTTAGCATAGTCTCCAATCAAACAAAAGGTTTCATCTTTACGTGCAGCATGGTTTGCCACTGTAAGTGCCGCCTCGTCCAGCTGAGTTGTAATACCAAGATCGCGCATATTTTTAGGTAATCCAAGTGTTTGGTAGAGTTCAAGTAATTCCTCTACCTCGGACATTCGGTTTTCTGCGGCAAGCTGGACAAGGATGCCATAAGCCACTTTTTGTCCATGTAACACATGATGCGTTTCTTCAATAAATGTCAATCCATTATGAATGGCATGGGCTCCTGCCATTCTTCCATAACGTCCCCCATAGCCTCCGACTGTTCCGGCTAACGTAATAATCGTATCTGTTACATCTGCAAATGCTTGTGAAAACTGACCTGTTTTTAAGCTGTTGACCGCTTCTTCACTATGAGAAAGAAGAATGTCTCGAACATATACCGCCTGCTTTAGTGCAGCATGCACCATGAGCGGCAAGACGCCTTTTGTGTTACGAATAATCGCTTCCGCTTCATACCATTTTGCCAGCGTATCACCAATTCCGCTTTGAAGGTAGGAAAGAGGAGAGGAAAGCAAAAAAGTATGGTCAATTACGGTGAGGTAGCTGGATCGTTTATGATAATCGACTCTCATGAAATTACCCTTTTCATCATAAATGACGCTGAGTGGTGTAGAGGCAGCACAAGTGCCGGGAATCGTTGGTACCATGATAACTTCGATTTGAAGAGCGTCTGCAACTGATTTGGCGGTATCTAAAATCGTTCCGCCTCCGATGCCAATAATCACATCTGACCCGTTAAGCTCTTCTGCGATCCGTGTGACCGCATTGGGTGAACTGTATCCTTTGTGCTGAATGACAGGCCACTCGGCCGGCAGCTTTGTGTATTGTGAAAAAGCTTGGTATGAATCATATCCTGTCACCACAGCAGGTGACTGAAACGCAGATACAAGGGAATCTAGTTCATGATATATTCCCTTTTGAGAAATAAATTGGTTAGGACCGCTTCTGACAATATCCTCTGGCTGGATCATGGATCATCATTGCTCCTTTACTACATCATATTATTCATAAATCATCTCATTTTACAGAAAGTTCTGTCAAATAAATATGAGAAGAAAGACCCTTCCGTTTTATGGAATTAAGCCGCCGACATTGCCTTTAGGTATGTATTTCCTGTATGATAAAGAATGGTATGTTTTGATTAAATTTAAGAGGTGTTTATATAGATGGAAAAACAATATCGCGTTTTACTTTACTATCAATATGTCCCCATTGAGGATCCAGAGACGTTTACAGCAGAGCATTTAGCATTCTGTAAGGAGCTTGGTTTGTTAGGCCGTATCCTCGTGTCAGCAGAAGGCTTGAACGGAACGGTTTCTGGAACCATTGAGCAAACGGACAAGTACATGCAAGCGTTAAAAGAAGATCCGCGCTTTGCGTCTATGCCGATCAAAATTGACGAAGCAGATGGTCATGCATTTAAGAAAATGCATGTCCGCCATCGGAATGAACTAGTGAACCTTAGCCTTGAGGATGACGTGAATCCGTTAGAATTAACGGGGAAACATCTTAGCCCGGTCGAATTTTACGAGCAAATGCAATCACCTGATACTGTTGTGATTGATGCACGTAATGATTACGAGTTTGATGTGGGTCACTTCAGAGGGGCAGTCCGTCCTGATATTGAGACATTCCGTGAATTACCTGAGTGGATTCGTGACAATAAAGAGATTCTTGAAGGGAAAAAAATCCTGACTTATTGCACAGGCGGCGTACGCTGTGAAAAATTCTCCGGCTGGTTAAAGCGTGAAGGCTTTGAAGATGTCTCTCAGCTTGACGGCGGAATTGTCACTTACGGAAAAGACCCAGAAGTACAAGGAAAGCTATGGGACGGTCAATGCTATGTGTTTGATAATCGCTTAACAGTACCAGTGAATCAAACAGAGCATGTGGTTGTCGGAAAAGATTTCTTCACTGGTGAGCCTTGCGAGCGTTATGTGAACTGTGCGAATCCTGCATGTAACCGCAAGATGATTGCCACTGAAGAGAGTGAGCATAAATATATGCGCAGCTGCAGTCATGAATGCCGCACAAGCGAACGGAACCTGTATGTGAAACAGCACAATTTATCTGAAGAGGAAGTTCAAGAAAGACTAGCTGTCATTGAAAAAGAACAAGCGATTTCACAAGGATAGAGGGAACCCCCTCTATCCTTTTTTTCTATACATGGCGGGATTTAGAAGGGAGAGGAAGTCATTTCCTCTATCTTTTTTGTTTTGTTTTTTTCAAAATAAGGGTAAAGGTAGTTATTCAGTCTAATAGATTGAACAGTTGAAAAAGCGCTTTCTTTTGAAATAAGCATGTTCGACTATTTCAGAAAATGAAGAATTGAGAGATAATATAACAGGCGAAAAATGAACAAGGGTAAAGGTTCATTAGAAGAAATATTTGCCAGTAAAATGAAGAGTGAGCTGCTTTGAAAGAGAGATGCTTGCTTGACACATGCTCTGTATTTTAATCGAAAGGTGTTATGAACATGAATCATTTGCATCGTAGGATGGGAACTTTCGCTTTAATGATGGTAGGTCTTGGCTCAATCATTGGTTCAGGATGGCTCTTCGGTGCTTGGCGAGCGGCTCAAATCGCCGGCCCTGCTGCTATTTTATCCTGGCTGATTGGGATGGTTGTGATTTTATTTATCGCTTTGTCTTATAGTGAACTCGGATCGATGTTTCCAGAGGCAGGCGGAATGGTGAAATATACGCAATATTCACACGGATCTTTTATTGGGTTTATTGCAGCTTGGGCGAACTGGATTGCCATCGTTTCTGTCATTCCTGTTGAGGCGGTTGCTTCTGTCCAGTACATGAGCTCGTGGCCTTGGGAGTGGGCAAAGTGGACAACCCATTTGGTTACAAAAGGGGTGTTGACGACAGAAGGGCTTATGGTTGCCAGTGTGCTTCTTGTGATTTACTTTCTGCTGAATTATTGGACAGTTGGGTTATTTTCAAAAGCGAATACATTCATTACCGTGTTTAAAATTGTCATTCCAGGATTAACAATTGGTGCGCTCTTATTCGTAGGTTTTCATAGTGAGAATTTTACTTCTGGAACAAGCATTGCTCCTAACGGCTGGGCGAGTGTGCTGACGGCTGTTGCGACATCAGGGATTGTGTTTGCCTTCAATGGCTTCCAAAGCCCGATTAATATGGCCGGTGAGGCAAAAAATCCAGGCCGGTCGATTCCAATCGCCATTGTCGGATCGATTTTCATTGCAACTGTGATTTATGTCCTTTTACAAGTCGCCTTTATCGGTGCTGTTGATCCATCTATGATTGTGAATGGATGGAGCCATTTGAATTTTAACTCGCCATTTGCGGACCTTGCCATTGCGCTTGGGATTAACTGGCTTGTTTTGATTTTATATGCGGATGCATTTGTGTCACCTTCTGGTACAGGCATTACGTATACCGCAACGACGTCTCGTATGATTTATGGAATGGAAAAAAACAAATACATGCCAAGTGTGCTTGGCCGTCTGCACCCTATTTACGGCGTGCCTCGTCCAGCAATGTTTTTTAACTTAGCCGTATCGTTTATCTTTCTGTTTTTATTTAGAGGCTGGGGTGTGCTTGCTGAAATTATCTCTGTCGCAACGCTCATTTCTTATTTGACTGGACCAGTGACCGTCATGACGCTGAGAAAGACAGGGACAGATTTATATCGACCGCTTCGAATAAAAGGACTCAGCATTATCGCTCCTCTCGGTTTTGTCTTTGCCTCATTGACGCTGTATTGGGCAAGATGGCCGTTAACAGGTCAAGTGCTGTTCATTATTCTCATTGGTCTCCCTATCTATTTTTACTATCAAGCAAAAGCGAAGTGGAAAGGCTTCGGCCGCAACTTTAAGGCGGGTGCTTGGATGGTTGTGTACCTGCTTGTGATGATGACGATTTCCTGCCTTGGCAGTGACAAATTCGGGGGCTATAACGTCATTCATTATGGCTGGGACATGGCACTGATTACAGTGGTTGCTCTGTTATTTTATATGTGGGCACTCAAAAGTGGATATGAAACAGAATTTTTAGAAGATGCGAAAAAAATTAATGATGAGCTGCGTGCTTCTCAGAAAGAAGCTGCGGCAACCAAAGAATAAAGAAACGGCTGCCTGAACATTGCGGGCAGCCGTTTTTATTTGGATGAATGATGCATCACATGCTGCTTCAGCCAAGTGGTGACGCCGCGCAAAACGGCAGCTGTGACAAGTGAAATGAGCACATATCTCCAAAGCTGACCTAAGCCTTGTCCACTCAGCCAGAACACGATGCCTAGAATGATGAGGGTGAACATAAGCAAGAATAAAAATGATGCAGACCAGAAAAAAGCCTTCATAGAAGGTCACCTCCTCTGGAGTAATGTATGCAGGCTGATGCACGATCAGACCAGTAATGATGAGGTAGAATAATTTATGAATTATATTGCAAAAGTCAGATAAAATCACCAAGTGATTTGACAGTTGTGTTAAGATGAGAGCATATTTTGAGTAAAGTTGTTGGTGATAGACGGAGGTGTTTGGAAATGCAGATTCAAAAGGTTCTAAACAATAATGTCATTAGTGTCATAGATGAACAAGGGAAAGAAATCGTCGTCATGGGCAGAGGCATCGCTTTCAAGCGACGTCCCGGGGACCCGGTGGACGAAGCGTTAATTGATAAAGTCTTCCGCCTAGAGGATCATTCCGTTCACGAGCGGATGAAAATGCTGCTTCAAGAGGTTCCGTATGATGTGGTCAAGGTGACGGAGGAAATGATCCAATATGCACATACAAAGCTGAACCGAAGATTAAATGAAAGTCTGCATGTATCGCTGGCAGACCATATTCATTACGCCATCGAACGGTTGAAGAAAAATCATCTGATTGAGAATTCGCTGATTTGGGAGATTAAACGCTTATACAAAGATGAATTTCTTGTGGCAAAGGACTGTCTTGAGATGATTGAAGAGCGTCTTCATATTGAACTGCCTGAGGATGAAGCAGGTTTTATTGCGATGCATATCATTAACGCAGAGCTCAATGAGGATATGAATACGACGGTCAATATTACAAAGGAAGTCAATGCCATTCTCACCATTGTGAAATATCATCTCAACATGGAATTTGATGAAGACTCACTCAACTTTTATCGTTTTCTCACGCATTTGCGCTTTTTCGTCCAGCGTCTGATCAATGAAACACTGCTTGTCAGCGAAGATCAGGACTTATATCAGCTGATCAAAGTGAAATATCCGAAAGCATACGATTGCGCAAAGAAAATCGCAGAATATGTCTATCAAACCTATCACCGAGATCTCACATCAGAGGAGATGCTGTATCTATCAATTCATTTGAATCGACTGATCAAACGAGAAAAATAATGATAGATTTTAAAAGAAAGCGTTGACATGAGAAAAGGTGAGTGGTACTATTTGCTCATAAACATAAAAGAATACGGTTTCACAATGATCGTCTTAGAGGATTGTGACTGTTCGGCAGGCAAAACCTAAACGTTCACTAAAAAAGCGCAACAGCAAGCTGCGACTATTTTTGGTGCCCGTTTAGGTTTTTATTTTGCCCAAAAACGTATTTTTTTCAAAAAAAGGGGGTTTTTGTATGAGTCATCGTCAATTAGCAGAAGACATTATCAAACACATTGGCACAGAGAAAAACGTTCATTCATTGGTGCATTGCGCTACAAGACTTCGCTTCACTTTAAATGACAGATCAAAAGCAGATAAAGCGGCCATTGAAAAATTAAATGGTGTCGTCACAGTCATGGAAAGCGGCGGCCAATTTCAAGTGGTCATTGGTAATACCGTACCTGAGGTTTATCGAGAAATTGGAGAGTTTACAAATCTATTAGAGGATTCCTCTGCTTCATCTGCAAAATCAGGTGAAGAGAGCACAAGCCTTTTCGGAAAATTCGTCGACATTGTATCGGGGATTTTCACACCACTTCTCGGTGTCATGGCGGGTGCAGGTATTTTAAAAGGTCTATTAGGTATTTGTATCAATGCGAAATGGTTATCTCCTGAAGATACGTCGTATCAAATTTTATTTGCTGCGTCTGACAGCTTGTTCTACTTCCTGCCATTATTGCTCGCATTCACTTCTGCCAGGAAGTTTAAAGCGAATCCGTTTGTCGCTGTGACGATTGCAGGTGCACTGATTTACCCAACTATTCAAGAATTGTCAAAAGGCGGCGGAGATGTGACCTTCTTCGGAATTCCAGTCGTCTTAATGTCTTATACATCTACGGTCATCCCAATCATTTTGGCAGTGTTTGTCATGGGATATATCGAACGTTTCTTTAACAAAGTCATTCATGAAAGTGTCAAAAACTTTATTACACCACTCATTTTACTTGTCACGGTTGTTCCGCTGACACTCATCGTATTTGGACCATTTGGTGTGTATGCAGGGAATGGCATTGCAGCTGTTTTGCTGAAAGTATTCTCCTTTAGTCCTACACTTGCAGGTGCTTTAATTGCGATGGCTTGGCAGATTCTTGTCATCTTCGGTATCCATTGGGGACTTGTGCCAGTGATTTTAAATAATATCGCAGTCCATGGGAAAGATCATATCAAGCCGGCAACTGCGCCAGCTGTCTTCTCACAAGCCGGTGCTTCCATCGGTGTTATGCTGAAAACAAAGAATAAAAAGCTGAAATCATTGGCTGGATCAACAGCAGTTTCTGCCGTGTTTGGGATCACAGAGCCAGCTGTATACGGGGTCACGCTTCGTTTGAAAAAACCATTTATTGCAGCTGTTATCTCTGCCGGAGTCGGTGGTGCAATCATCGGTTATTCACAAAGTATTGCGATTGCGTCAGGTCTTCCAAGTTTACTGACACTTCCGATTTTCTACGGTCAAGGCTTTACAGGGTTCATCATCGGAATCTCGGTCTCGTTCGTCCTTTCTATCATCCTAACCTATTTGATTGGATTTAAAGATCCGGTAGATGAAGATGAAACGCCGGCAGCCGCTCCTGCACCGGCAATTGAAAACGAACATGGGGTCAAAGCAGCTCATGTGAAAAGTCCTTTAAAAGGCGAGGTCATCAAGCTGGAGGAAGTGCAGGATAAAGCATTCTCATCTGGTGCACTAGGAAAGGGCGCAGCCATCATTCCATCAGAAGGAAAGCTGTTTGCACCAGTATCAGGAGTTGTGACAACGGTGTTCCCAACGGGACATGCGTACGGTCTTACCTCTGAAAGCGGAGCAGAAGTACTCATTCACATTGGGCTGGATACTGTACAATTAGGCGGAAAGCATTTTACCCCGAAGGTTACTCAGGGGCAAACCGTAACAGAAGGTGAACTGCTTGCTGAGTTTGATATTGAAGCTATCCAAGCAGCCGGTTTGTTAGTCACAACACCAGTGATTATTACCAATTCCGGTGAGTTTAGCGATATTATTGAAACAGAGGAGAAGCAAATTGCTCCGGGCCAGTCATTTTTACATCTAGTTTAATTATGAGGAGGAAGAAATTATGAGATATTCAACACTAGCACCATTTCCAAAGGACTTTTTCTGGGGCGGATCGACTTCCGCCTATCAAGTAGAAGGTGCGTGGAATGAGGATGGCAAAGGGCCTTCTGTCATTGACATGAGAGCCAGTTATCCTGAAGGTACAACGGATTTTAAAGTCGCAAGCGATCACTATCACCGCTATAAAGAGGACGTGAAGATGTTTGCAGAAATGGGCTTGAAGGCTTATCGCTTTTCCATTGCATGGACACGGATCATTCCAGATGGAGATGGGGAGATCAATCAAAAGGGGATTGAATTCTATCATTCACTCATCGATGAATTGCGCCGCTATGACATTGAACCAATCGTGACAATGTATCATTTTGATCTGCCTCATGCGCTTCAAGTAAAGGGCGGGTGGTCAAATCGTGCGACAGTGGATGCATTTGAACGCTATGCCGAGGTGCTATTCAAGGAGTATGGTCAGAAGGTGAAATATTGGCTGACCATTAATGAACAAAACATGATGATCTTACATGGATCAGCGCTTGGTACACTTGATCCAAATTTAGAAAACCCAAAAAAAGAACTGTATCAGCAGAATCACCATATGCTCGTTGCACAGGCAAAAGCCATGACGCTCTGTCATCAAATGCTGCCTGAAGCGAAAATTGGACCAGCGCCAAACATTGCGCTCATATATCCAGCATCTCCAAAACCTGAGGATGTGCTTGCTGCGGCGAATTACAATGCGATCCGCAACTGGCTTTATCTTGATATGGCGGTCTTTGGCCGTTATAACAACCTTGCTTGGGCGTACATGAAAGAAAAAGACATTCTTCCTGTCATCGAAGAGGGAGATATGGATATTTTGAAAAGCGCGAAACCAGACTTTATTGCTTTTAACTACTACACCTCTCAAACGGTTGAAGCGAGTAAAGGAGATGGCAACGACGAATTTGCACGCGGCGGAGATCAGCATTTGAAATCCGGTGAAGATGGTGTCTACAAAGGCGGCAACAACCCATTCTTAAGCAAAAATGCGTTTGGCTGGGAGATTGACCCTGTCGGCTTCCGTTCAACGATGCGCGAGATTTATGACCGCTATCAGCTGCCGCTTATTATCACGGAAAACGGATTGGGTGCTTTCGACAAGTTAGAAGAAGATGGTTCAATCCAAGATGATTATCGAATTGATTATTTAGAAAAACATATCGAACAAATCAAATGGGCGATCACAGATGGCGTCGAGGTATTCGGATACTGCCCGTGGTCAGCTGTCGACTTAATCAGCACACACCAAGGATGCTCCAAGCGCTACGGGTTCATCTACGTCAATCGCGACGAATTTGACCTAAAAGACCTCAAGAGAATTCGCAAAAAGAGCTCTTATTGGTATGAAACCTTGATACAGCAAAATGGAGACAACATCGGGAAATAACGATAAAAAAACCAATCACCTTATGCGGGTGTTTGGCTTTTTTTTGTTCACTTTATTGGCAAGATCATATTGTTCGAGTTGTTCTAACATGATAGTCTGATGATATATTGTAAAAATTGGTTAAATATCCATTATAAGAAAGGGGCTGTTTATATGATGACAATTCTTTATATGTTCTTCCTATTGTTTTTCATTTTTTATGGTTTGAATTATATAGGACAGAAATTAATTGCGAAGGAATATCCAATGAACCATGGAGTGATTGTGACTCTTTCAGCTGTGGAAGGTATTCTTGTTTTCGTCATTGTTGGTGTGAATGCGAAATTTCCATCTTTATTTACAGTATTTATGTCCGTTCACATCTAACTCTCTACTATCATTATACCTCGAATTTAATGAAATTTATAGACTGTTTCTCGCCCATATCTAGCCGTATACTGTTATACGCAAGTCAAAATGATAAGGGGTGTGGCTGTATGAATGACAAGCAAAAGGTGTTAGATCCAGGTCCATTTTTTCATGGGACAAAGGCAGAATTGAAGATTGGGGATCTGCTTGAACCGCTGCATTTATCCAATTATCAGGATAAAAAATCGAACCATATTTATTTCACCGGAACACTAAACGCAGCCAAATGGGGTGCTGAGTTAGCCAGGTCTGATGCGAAAGAAAGAATTTATATTGTAGAACCGTTAGGCGAGTTTGAAAATGATCCAAATGTGACGGACAAAAGATTTCCCGGCAACCCAACACGTTCTTATCGATCGAAATCTCCGTTGAAAATAGTCGCAGAATTAGGTTCATGGGAAAGACATTCCGATGAAGAAATCAATCATATGCTAAGCTCCTTGAAAAAATTAAGTGAAGAAGGAAAAAATGTCATCTACGATTGATGTTACGTATATTTAAATAACACAAAGGCCGCCTCATGAACTGGGCGGCCTTTTATTTGATCTTATTGGAACAACGCATCCATCAGCTCATCAAATGTTTTGGCTTGCTTGAGGGCGCGAATGCGGTCTGGATTGTCTAGTAAATCGACGGCCTGTTCAAAGAATTGGTTCATGCAGGCAGCGTCATCCTTATGAATCGCTAGTAAAAAGACAATTGATACTTGGTCTCCCTGCCAGTCAATCGGCTGTTTTAAGTGTGCGATGGCTACAGAGGAAGTCCCTTCATTTGTGATGAGCGGATGCGGCATTGCAATACCGCTGCCAAGATAGGTAGACGACATTTGCTCACGCTCAAGCACCGAGGGCCGAAATGAAGACGATACTAGCTGGTGCGCCTCCAAACGGCTGCATAATATATCTAATACCTCACCCTTGCTGCTTAGGTCAGCATTCATTAAAGTCAATCGCTCTTGAAAAAACGCCATCAGCTCTTTTGAGGGTGCCCCGTGTCCATTTAATAAATGAATGACTTCATTCACACGCTGTATATCATGCTGTTCAAAAAAGGCACTGACCTGAATGACTGGTTTCCCCTTTGATGTGAGTGGAACAGTTGTGATGATGACGTCACAAGGCAAAGAGGAGCTCATGAGATAATCCTGATAGGAATAGAGCTCAACGATGTCAAGCTCGTGCTGAAAGGCTGACTTCAATTTAATTTCAAGGAGCCTTGCCGTCCCTAGTCCAGACCCGCACACGATAATGGCTTTCTTTCTTTGCGAGGTGTCGAGCTGACTTCTTTCAAATGAAGCAGCGATATGCAAGGCAACATATGCGGCCTCGTCTTCATTTGGTGTACGCACCAGCTGTAAGGCATTGAGTCCGCTGACAGCCAAATCAAACGGGTAAGGATAGGACGTTTTGATCTCATGCAAAAGCGGATTTTGTAAGGATACGCCATATTGGATTCGATTTAATAGCGGCTTCATATGAAGCATTAAGTCTTGTTGCAGAATGCTGTCATCAGCAAAACGATGGCCGCTTGTTTTTTCAATGTGCTGTAGAAAGACTGTAACCGCCTGTTGAACTTCCACTGTCGTCTGATGCTGCGCGGCTTCTTTCCACGTTTGATTCGCCAATAGATGCATGACTAAGTAATCTGTTTCATCCTCTGATAAGGTCACATAAAAAGTGTCACTCACCTGCTGTATGATTTTTTGTGCAATTCTCATTAAAACTGGTGATCTTTGTGTGCGGGCAGTACTAGCGGATACCCGCTGGTTTTTTCGTGTTTGCTGAATCGCAATGGCTAAGTGAATGACTAAATTTTTTAAAGCAATGTCTTTAATGAGCAATGACTCTTGATGCAGGTTCGTCAACACAATAGATCGAATGGTTTCAAGAGATATATCAGGAAAATGGAGCTGCTCCCGCTCAGTGATATGAGAGAGAGCAGGCTCTTCTTCAAGAAGTAAGTCTGCATAGCACGTTCTTTTTTGCAGCTCGTCTCCTTCAATTTTTAAGCCAAATCCAGGCTTTGATACAAGGGTCATGCCGTAACGGGCTAACATCTCTCGTCCTTTTTTCAAATCACTGCTGACCGTCATGCGGCTGATAAACAGTTCTTCAGCCAGCTGGTCAATTTTTAAGTAATCTGATTGAAGCAGCAGCTTTCTCATCATAAATCGTACACGCTCTTCTGGCATGACGGGGACAAGAGAGCGAGCAGGAAGTTTTTGTTGATGAAGCCAAAGTAAAAAAGCGTCTTGGTCACTCGTTAAAAGAGTATATCCCTTTCCGCGAATCGTTTTAATCATGGCTCCAGCTTCCTTTAAATACTCATTTGCTTCCTTGATCAAATTGCGGATAGAGCGGTCAGATAAGCGAAAAGAGGCAGTGAGCTCCTCCAGCTTCACGAACCCCTTCGTTTCAAATAGCCGCTGAATCAGCTGATAGGTTCGAGGATCTGCCGTCATCATCATTGCGCGGCTCCTTGCGCCTGTAAGGCATCCGTACCAAGAGCGATGGCGCCCATTAAACCAGATAATCCATCAAAGGATGGTTTTGTGATAATTTCATGTAAAGGCTTTGGCAGCTGCAAATAGCCGCGAAGCCGCTTGTCTGTTTCATCAAGAATAAGTGGCAGCATAGCTGTCTGTTTCATCACGCCTCCACCTAAAATGATGCGTTCTGGTGAAAGGGTGAGCAGCAGGTTAGCAGTCATCTGCCCGAGATAGTAAGCATGAAGTGACCAGGCAGGATGATCCTCTGGCAGCATGGGTGCCAGTGTATGATAGCGTCCTTCTATGGCAGGTCCAGATGCCAGTCCCTCTAAACAATCATGATGTATAGGGCAGCAGCCTCCGTATGTGTCATGAGGGTGCCGCTGAACGGTGATATGACCCATTTCTGGATGCAGCAATCCGTGAATAAGGCGATGTTCAATATAGGCACCTCCGCCTATTCCAGTCCCAACAGTAATATAGACCAAGGAGGCAGGTTTTTCTGCTTCAGTTGAAAAACGAGCTTCCCCGAGTGCTGCACAGTTCACATCGGTATCAAGCTTCATCGGGATCCCGAGGGCTTGTTTTAAGGTAGAGAGGAAAGGAAATTGGCGCCAGGCTGTTTTTGGTGTGTCTAAAATCGTCCCATAGCTTGGGCTTTGCTCTTTCACATCGACAGGACCGAATGCCCCAATTCCAATTGCATCAACACGATTCTTTGTAAAGTAATCGATCACTTGCCGGCATGTTTCATCTGGATTCCCTGTTGCAAAGGAAGTCATGTGTTCAATCGTTCCGTCTGTTGTTCCGTAGCCGCAGACAAATTTCGTTCCGCCTGCTTCAATGCCTCCAATTCGCATGATCAATGCCCTCCATTAAAGAGGGGCGGAATCCAATGGATCCCGCCCCTACATGTTCATTTTTTCTTTACAATGTAGGTTTGTACCTGACAAGGTGTAAGCGGTTCAATGTGTAATGATCCATGTTGTGCTTTGAGTATCTGTCCTTCAGGTGTTTCTCCTAAATTCGCTGTTTCTCCGTGTTGTAGAGATGAACTATTGATTGAAGCGGCTGTTTGACGCGTTAAATATGGATTGAAGAGACGAATGACAATGCCTGTTCCATGCTCCTCTTTTTTCAGAGCGCTTAGAATGGCTCCATCTGTCTCGATGTCAAGCAGGCTATAAGTAGATTGTAAGTCTTCTTTTTCATCTCGGAAAGAGAAAATTAAACGACCGTTTAAAAAATCTGCGCGCTCGTAGCATTGAACAGGGGTGGTATACCGTTTGGCAAGCTGCGCTAAGTGTCCCTCGCTGACTGCATCCTTGCTATAGTGCATACCAAATGAGAATGACAATGCACCTTGCAGCTGAGCGTCAGGTGTTTCCACAATTTTTTCCCCAGATGCGCGTCCTGGACGATAAAGGAGATTTTCTTTCCCCATTTTTCCGAAACAGCGGAAGAGCGTATACGCAATCGTTGTGTAACCTTCTCCTGTGATTTGGTATTCTCTCACGCAGTCGGTCAACAGTGCGGCACCATATGCTTCATCACGAAGTGCGACAAAGGATTGCATCGGTTCAATGGTGATCGGTTTTTCTTCCCAATGTTCATTGTTCCACCATTCAAGCTCTTGCGTGAGCTCTGTTGGGCGTTCGATTGTACCAAACTGTTGATCGCTTAGTGATACGTTTGATGCAATGCCTGTATCAAAAAGAACACGAAGGCGATGATCTAATGCATGGTTATCGACATCTACATGAAAACGGATGACAGCATCGTTTTTGTTTAATGCCACCTTCGCTGTGATCGGAAGTGAAGTCGCAGCCGATTGCTGAGAGCGCGCCTCTAGGTCATAAGGGACAGTGAGCTGAAGCTTGATGGTCAGCTCCTCTTGCAGACCGCTTTTAGACACTGAGATGTCCGCTGATGAAAGATCTTTTGATGACACATACAGATCCTCACGCGGTGGTGAATAGTTGTAAGAATCCCCATCGTCTCCGTTGTCTTCAAAGATCATTTGCTCAGAGAAGGTCTTTCCTGTTTGTTTGTCTGTGATGTCCAGTGATCCGTTGTCATTTGCCGCAATGCGGTAATGCTTATTTTCGATCACGCGTCCTTCTGTTTGTTCCCACGCAGATTCGCTTGATTCATCGAAGACCATGCTCACTTGTGTATAGCCTACTGACGGTAAGTCGATGGCTTCAATTAGCAGCACGGCTTTCCATACTTGCTTTGGCATGTACACTTCTTTACTTGGGTTAAGAGAAATTTGCTGTGCCAGCACATAATCTGTGACATCGGTTTTGCTTTTCACTGTGTACTGAAGCGTTCGTCCATTTGCATCCTTTAGCGTAAATGGACGTTCCGTGATAAAGGTCTCGACTTCAATGACTTCAGAACGCTTTGAAGGCAGTGTATTGAACAACGTGAACGTGATTTCCTGCTCTGTTTGCAGTCGAATAGTGATGAGACGCATGTGCAAGTCTACAAGATTCTCAGCGATTTCCTTTGCCTGCTTGTAGCGGAAGAAGACATCTTGGTTTGTCGTGTCACTATTACAGCCGCCAATGCTGTCATGCGCTGCATTTTCAAACATAAGGTACCAAATATCGCGAACCGTATCATGCGGATAGTCGTGTCCAAGCGAATAGCTGATCGTTAGGATAGGCTCCATCACATTCACGAGATAGTTTTCGATTTGATTGTTTAAGATTTTTAAATCCGCTCGTGTTGAAAAAATAGATTTGTGAATCCGCATATGCTTCGCGTGAATAAGCTCTCCCTGTAACGTCTCAAAAGATGTCCGCTCTTTTTTCACGGCTGCAATATAATCTTCTAAACTACTGATTTGATAGTGATGCTCGTCAAGCTCATTGGCTTTTTCTAATAGGTCAGGCAGGTTTTTACGGATCGGTGCCTGGTCAAAGCCATTTGGGAAATAGACATTCTTTGTGGTGGCCTTTGCTTGCAGCGCACCGATTTTTTCAGATAAAAAGGCTTGTAAGTCCTCATCCTTCTCAGGAATATTTCCGCCGTAGTAGTAGCCAAATGGCAGGTTCACAGCAAAGACTTCACTGCCGTCAGCGCCGCGCCAATTGAATTCAGTATGATTCGTCATATGGTCAGAAACGCCGCGCCAAAATGCTGTATCGACAATGCCGAAGCCGCGATAAATTTGAGGCATTTGTGCGGATTGACCGAAGGAATCAGGGACATAGCCGACTTTCATCACGTGGCCGAACTGCTGACAGCGTTCAATTCCATATTGCAGGTTCCGCACAATCGATTCACCTGAAATGACGAGCTGGTCGGTTTGGGTATACCATGGGCCGATGATGAGACGTTTCGCTGTGACGAGCTTCTTGATTCGATTCTCATCCTCTGGACGCCATTTCAAATAATCATCTAATAAGGAAGCCTGGGCATCGAGCATGAAGTAATGGAACCTTTCATCTGTTTCAAGGGTATCTAAAATGTCCATTACGCTTTTCATTAAGTAGATACGGGAGCGGGAGGTGGTGAAATACCATTCCCGGTCCCAGTGAGTATGTGGAATCACATGTACATTGACAGTCATTGATCAACGACACCTTTCTTCGTTCAAATTATCCTTCTAGCACAAGGTCAAAATCGTCTTCTTCTTTCTGCTTCTGATCATGTTCTGGCGTTTTTGGCTCTTTTTTCTCAGAGAAATTCACAAGCAGGTTGGCGCCAATACCGATGACGAGTGCGCCAGTAAGGGCTCCGATTAAATAAGCCCACCAGTTTCCGACTGAGAAGAAGCCGTATAGCCCGCCAATTGGCGGCATGATGTCATGAACTCCTAATAATGCTGCGACCCCGCTTCCAACAGCACATGCGACAACATTGAGCGGAATCAATTTCAAAGGATTGACGAGGGTAAAAGGGATCGCCCCTTCCGTAATACCGATAATGCCCATAACAAGTCCGCCTCGTCCGGCTTCTCTAAAGGTTGGAGAGAAGTTGCGTTTTCGAATCAATGTCGCAAGCCCGTATCCAAGCGGTGGAATGACAATCGCAATATTGACAAGAATGGCAGGGAGGTAGACGCCTGATAGGAAGAGCGCGTTACCAGCCATCCATGCTGACTTATTCACCGGTCCGCCTAGATCGAAGCCAATCATCGCACCTAAAATGAGAGCGAGCGCGAGTGTGCTTGTTCCATCAGCGACCATGCCTTTAATCCATTCAATTAATGCCGTGTTCAAAGCGCCTAATGGTCCGCCTAGAAGAACTGACATAAGAAGTCCGGTTAAGCCAACAGTAATAAGCGGCAGGATGAGCAGAGGGACGAGCCCAGCTGCAGAGCCTTGAATTTGAATTTTTCTTTTCACAAAAAGAGCAACATATCCTGCGAAGAAGCCTGCAATGACGGCACCTATAAATCCGGCATTTGTTGAGCTGGCAAGGGCACCGCCGATAAAACCAGCCGCAAGACCTGATTTATCTGCAATGGAATAGGCGATAAATCCAGCGAGCAGGACGTTCATTAAGCCAATGCCTGTCCAGCCAACCTGCTCCATTAAATAGGCACCGTGCAATATGCCGCCAGCATCCTTATAGGTGTTTAAATCTGAAACACCAAACCCTAAACCGACCAATTTTGCTAAACCAACGATAAGTGAAGCACCGATGATTACAGGAAGAATATAAGAAATACCGGTCATGAGATGGCCTTCAATGACTTTTAATTTTGCTTTCATTTTCTTTGCTCCTTTCTATATGGCATTGCTCATGTTTATTGAGATTCAGACTTTTTCTTTTCTACAAGTGCTACGGCTTTGGTGATAATTTGTTCAGCATTTTTTAAGGCACGTCCGATTTCGACACGTACAGTGGGAATGCCTGAGAAGCGTTCTGCATCGTTGATATGCTGATTTGAGGCAATGATGCAGAGGTCTGCCTGCTTTGCTTCTTCTGCTGTAATGCCGTTCACCTGTCCCATAATTCCTTGCTGTTCGATTTTGATCTCGTGTCCGAGTTGTTTACCCGCATTTTCTAACGCTTTGGCTGCCATTGGAGTATGAGCTAACCCTGCTGGACATGAAGTGACACCGACAATTTTCATTGTGTAATCCCCTCTTTCAATTGTTGTTCAATGACTTCGTAATAGTAATCAGCTGTTTGACCAGGTTGAATTTTTTCGATAAAAGCAGGTTCCATTAGGCTTGTCGCAATACCTGACAGTAATTTCAGATGTGTGACATTTGCTTCTTCTAGTGGAACGAGCAGTGTAAATAAATAGCTTGTGGGCAAATCATCGAAGCTTCCCCATTCAATGGGTTGTTCAAGTTCTAAAAAAAGAAGTGAAGCCGTTTTTACAGCGGAGCTTTTTGTATGTGGAATGGCGAAGCCTTGTTGAAGTCCTGTTGAGACTTCGTCTTCCCGTTTCAATAAATCCGTTAATAGCCCTGCTTGATCGTTTGTAATCTGAAGGTCTTCAGCTTTCTCGGAAATGTATTGTAAAATCTCATTCTTTGATCGTCCGTTTACTTGTGTGAAAACATGATCTTTTTGGAACAAGCTGATCCCTTCTCTCTTGTTTGTTAAGCGCTTACAAGTTGATTGTAATGTACTTTTCAGCATGGTTAAATAGCATCATTTTCCGTTTGAAATGGCAAAAAGTTTATGAAGCTACCCGTCTTGCTGACTGAATATCTCAAATCCTAGCTTAAAACGAGTTTAATTATATAAAAAACAGATTCTACTAAATGTATTTCTGTGATATTCTTCCAAGGTATCATAAAAGATAAGGGGGTCTTTTCATGTTCAAAAAGCAGGTCAAATCCTGTGTGGTCGTACTCATGGCCATCATTCTATGTATGGCAGCATTACCTGGATACGAGGCAGCAGCTGCCAGTCATGGAACAAGTGTCAATGAAGCCATTGGGTTAAAAAATGGTGAAGTCATCTCAGGTACATTACAGAATGAAAAGGAAGAGTCATGGTATCAAATCACGCCATCTGCACAAGAAGTGGCAAAACATACACATATGCAAATTTCTGTGAAAAGTAAACAAGTGCTGTCCGTATCGGTCTATCCAAGTAAGGACAGAGCGATGAAGGATGACACCTATTCAAGGTATCGCGTAGACACAGCAAGCGAAGAGACAGAGATCAACTTCCCGCATGCATGGTCAGGTCCCTATTATGTCAAAGTGCTCTATTTAGGGTCAGAGGAAGACAGCCGTGATGAGGAAGAGGATGCGGCATATACAATCGGATATAAAGGAGCTAACCTTCCGCCTTCTGAACCCGTTTTCCCTGAAGAAGATGAGCCTGAAATCATCATTATTGAGAAAAAGTACGGGCGTGAAATTCTTCAATCGATTCGTACAATCGAAGATAAACGATTTAATGAGACTTCAGAAGGTCTGAAGCTTTCGCGTCTGCTCCAAAAAACAAAACCGTTTCTCAAATCGAAGCTCATCAAACATCAAAAAGAGCAGCAAAAGGTATACAATCATCTGCTCACATTAAAAACGCTGCTAAGTGACGTAGAGAAAAATGGTGCATTTAGCGGTCATATCGTAACAGAAAAAGAACAGCAGGCGATCGGTTCCCTTTTTGATATGCTCAAAGAAGCAAGTCCGGCTTATTTAAAAAAGGAATTAGAAGCTGTCAGTCAAAAAATTGGTATTGATCAGCTTGAAGGAAAATCAGCTGGTTATGTATTAGAGAAACAAAAGCTTGTAAAAGAAGAGAAGGTTAAAACGAATAAGATCATTTTTAAATTAAAGGATGGCCAAACACTTCAATCTGCGAAAAAGAAGATGAAAAGCTACGGTATCCAAGAAAACCGTGTGACATCACAGTCAGTCAGTCCTTTATTCAAAGGCATGTATGTCTATGATGTACCAGCAGGGCAAGAATCAGCTGGAAAGACACTAAAAGCAGGCAAAGCGGCCATCAAGAGCACGGCAAGAAAGCTCTCCAGCATGCCGAATGTTGAATTTGCAGAGCCTGTTCAAACCTATCGTGCGCTAAGCAACGACGCGCAGTATGGTTATCAGTGGCCGTTGAAAAACAGTGCGCAAAACAGTGGGAAAAAAGGCGCTGACGTCAAATTTGAACAAATGAATACACTAATTGGCACAAGCAAAATGAAGCAAACATTAATTGCTGTTGTGGATACAGGTGTAGACAGCCGTTTGACAGATTTAAGCGGGACTGTTCGTACAGACTTAGGTGCGAATCTCATTGGGCGAAACAAAGATGCGATTGATGACAATGGACACGGTACGCATGTGGCAGGCATCATTGCCGCAAAATCCGATAACCATTACTCAATGGCAGGTCTCAACCAACATACGGGTATCATTCCAGTGAAGGTGCTGGATGCTTATGGATTTGGAGATACAGAGCATATTGCACTTGGCATCAAGCATTCAGTGGACAAAGGCGCAAAGGTGATCAACATGAGCCTTGGCGGCTACTACAGCAGAGTGATTGAATATGCAATGAATTATGCTGCACAAAGAAATGTACTAGTCGTCGTGGCAAGTGGAAATGATGGCGTACCAGAAATGGGCTACCCTGCGACGTCAAAATACGCAATGGCGGTTGGCGCAAGCAACCGTATGGATATTGCCGCTGAGTTCTCAAGTTATGGCAAAGGACTGAGCATGTCAGCACCAGGTTCTGATATTCCGAGCTTAATGCCTGATGGGAACGTCTCATACCTTAGCGGGACATCAATGGCGACACCATATGTGGCAGCAGCAGCAGGATTACTGCTTTCTAAAAATCCATCCTTGAAGCCAAATCAAGTGAGAAATCTTTTGCAAAATACAGCAGATGATATCTCATTTAAATCTATTGATGGAAAAGACGACGTTTTCTATGATGAAAACGATGAACCAATTGTTGATCCAAAAATTCCAGGTGTCGATTGGATGACAGGACACGGCAGACTGAATGCATTTGCTGCATTAAGTGCTGTCGAATTGAATGCATCTGTGAGCAAAGTGGAGGATCAGCATCAAAAGGTGACAGGTAAAGCAAAAGCTGGCGCTGCTATTTCTGTGTATAGAGGAAAAACCCTGCTTGGAAAAGGCATAGCAGGCAAAAAAGGAACCTTTAGTGTGAAGATTAAACATCAGAACAAAAACAAGGTCCTTCACATTAAAATTTCAAAAGGAAAGGCCTCTACGACGCTCAAAACCGTCGTGAAAAAAGGCAAAGCACCAGCTAAGCCGAAAGTGAGCAAAGTAACAGTCAAAAGTAAAGCGGTCAAAGGGACTGCGGGTGCGGGCTTGACCATTAAAGTGAAAAACAAATCAAAGAAAGTCATCAAAACAGTCAAAACCAATAGCAAGGGCACATTTACTGCCCAAATAAAACCACAAAAAGCCAAAACGGTTTTGTATGTGACTGCTTCAGATGTGAGAAAAAGAGAAAGCAAAGCAGTAAAAGTGGTTGTGAAAAAATAAAAGAAGAACTTCCCTTTCTAAAAAAGGGAAGTTCTTTTGTTTTATACTGGAAAAATACCAATTCCTGTCGATAGTAATATAGTAGGAAATAAAAGGAGGATTTATCGATGAAAAAAATCATGTTTGCTTTCTTTCTATCATTGCTTCTCGTATTCCCAAGCTTTGCACATGCTGAAGAAACAGGTGCAGTACCAGCATCCGTACAAGTAACAAGTGTCACAGCAGCCGATAGTGGTATAGTGAATTACGGCTATGGCAGTAAATATCGCGTGGGTTCTTATTATCCAGCTACGTTTAAAGGGACACTAAAAGATGCAAGCGGAAACCTCATGCCTAATCAGCCGATCCAGCTTTATTTTGAAGCAGCAATCAAATCATATGCTCAAACAGCGACAGGCACAACAGATGAGAATGGACAGTTTTCACTCACGTTTCAAGTTCCTGCAGGTGCAGGCTACCAATCATACAATAATGCAGGCTGGTCTACACATTACTACGATATCGTTCCAGTGACGTTCACGTCAAACGACATCAAACTATCTTCAAATGTCACAAGCGTGTACCATTTGGCGTATACATCACGTTACTAATCTCATAGAAAAAAAGGATGTCATCAGGTGACATCCTTTTCTTTTTGTTAGCAAACCTGCTGGGCGGCAACCGAAAGAGTCGATAAACAAACACTCATCAGCCGTTACTCCCAGATTCGATCGAGCGTTTAACTTTTAATCTTAAGCTTTGATGGATAAGAACTTTTACACTTGAACTTTGATCCTTGAACGTTCAGCTTTGAGCTTTTATCAAGGATCATCCTAAGATGATCATCAGATGAGGAGGGAATGACCTTTCCCTCGGAGGTGTTTAGTTCTATCGATTTTCGGCTCACTAACAAAATCAATTAATCGATCTGTATTTTCGTCAGTGTATTGCTTTCAGACAAGGAAAAATCAACTTCCATTTGGAAATCTTCAATTTCTTTCGAAAGCTGTTCAATTTTTACTCGAAGGCGAAGCGGATCGATGATCACTGCCTCATTTTCAGCTAGAAAAGACTTCACGATCTCTTGGTTGGCAGCCGCTTGTGTCTTTCCATCTTTCCCAAACAAGGTTTCTAAATGCTGATCAAGTCTCCTTTTCACATCTTCATTCGTTTGTTCTGCTTTGTCGACCAGCTCTTTGTACACTTGTTTCATTTTCTGTAAATAACGAATATCGTAGTCTATCGACGTCTTACGTTCAATCGCCTCTGCCACCGTCATACGGACACCTGCTACATCAATCATTGTGGTTGCATTTGATACAACGATGGCCGATTTGATGGCATTCCGGCGTTTGATTAAAGCTTGAATCGATTGATCATCAGCCTTCGCCTTTTTTTCAACTTCTTCTTGATTCTGAAATCCGTGCTGTATATGTTTCCCGATCATCAATCCGCCAAGTACGGCGTCATCAACAGTTCGGTTGATTCTTCTATCTAACATTTTCAGTTCACTTAATGCTCTTGTAATGGTCATTTCCATATTCACGACAACTCCCTTGGTTCATCCTGAAAATCATAGATTCCTATCATATACCAAAGTGTGTTTCTTTTACTAGTGATATCCTTTTTTGTCAGCAGCTTTATATAGAAAAAACCTGATGTTTATACACCAGGTTTTTCTCGTTTTTTCTGAATCCAAGCTGTCGCATAATAGGCAGCATAGCAGAGCGCAATGAAAGGAATGCCGCAGATGAGGGCAATCCGCTGATTTGGATCAAAGGCAATGCCGATGACAGATGCTAGACATAGGAGGAAGGCAGCAATCGGAACCACTGGATAGAGCGGGGTTCGAAAGGATAAATCTTGAAGCTGTCCGCCTTCCTGTAAAAATCTTTTCCGAAACATCAACTGTGAGGCAGCAATTCCCATCCATACAACCACAACGGCCAGTCCAGAGATTGACACAAGAACAAGATATACCGTTTCTGGTGCGATCACACTCGATAGCAATGAAAGAATACCACCGATCATACTTAAAATGAGTGCATTCAAAGGAATTCCTTTTGACGTCAGCTTCGCCAGTTTTTTAGGAAGTGTCCGTTCTTCAGAAAGCGACCAGAGCATACGAGATGACGCGTATAATCCTGAGTTTGCGGCAGATAAGATCGCGGTCAGGATGACAAAATTCATGAAATCTGCGGCATAAGGAATCCCGATACGATCAAATACCACGACAAATGGGCTTTTGATCACCCCGGCTTCTTCTACTGGAATCAAGCCAGCCAAAACAACAATCGTTCCAACGAAAAACAGGACGAGACGCAGGACAGTTGTGCGAATGGCTCTTGGGATGGTCTCGTCAGGATTGACGCTTTCACCCGCAGCAATCCCAATCAACTCCGTCCCTGAAAAAGCAAAATTGACAGCAAGCATCGTCATTAAAATCGGTAAAAAGCCGTTTGGGAAAAGTCCGCCTTCGCCAGTGAAATTAGAAAAGAACGGAGCGGCCTCACCGCCCTTTAATGGAATCAAACCAAACATTGCAGCTCCGCCAAGAATAATAAAGAGAATAATAGCCATCACTTTAATACTGGAAAACCAAAACTCTGATTCTGCAAAAAATTTGACTGTAAATGCATTCAGTAAAAAAATGAGAAGAGCAAAAACACCACTCCACATCCAAACCGAAGTGTCTGGAAACCAGCGCTGCATTAATAATCCTGCCGCTGTAAATTCCGAACCGAGTGCTACTGTCCACGTCAGCCAGTATAGCCAAGCGACCGTATAGCCTGTACCAGGCCCAATGTATTTTGTTGCGTACGTATGAAAAGCCCCTGTGACCGGCATAGCGACAGACAGCTCACCTAAACAAAGCATCACGAGGTAGACAATTAATGCCCCCACAAGATAGGCAAGAATGGTTCCCGCAGGTCCGGCCTGATTGATGGTATACCCAGAGCTTAAAAAGAGCCCTGTCCCAATGACGCCGCCTAGAGAAAGCATGAACAGGTGCCGGCTCGTCATTTTTCGTTGATATTGTTGTGACTGATCTTTTGCTTGTTCCATGTCTTCCCGCCCTTTTGCTTAGAAGTATGTGTGATGATTCATGATGTGGTTCGTTTTAAGATGTCATTGATATCTTCTGGAGTCGTGCGGCAGCAGCCGCCGATGATATGCGCGCCGTCTTTGTACCATTGATACGCACATTCGCCGAAAGTAAGATGTGACGTATCACCGCTCCAAACCTTTTCTTCAGGATCATATACTTCACCTGAGTTTGGATACACCACAATCGGTTTGCTTGTTCCTTTTTTCATTTCTTGAATGAGAGAAGTGATAAATTGCGGCGGAGTACAGTTCACGCCGACAGCAGCAATTTGTTCATAAGGCTCAAGCGCCTGTACACATTCCCGTATGGAGTCACCTTCACTAATGTGCAGGCCATCCTTTGCGCTGAATGTGATCCAAGCAGATACCCCGCTGAATTCATCCCGCAGCAGCTTTGCGATGGCTGTTGCTTCAATCAGACAAGGAATCGTTTCACATGCAAGAATATCTGCCCCCGCTTCTACTAATGCCTGAATTCTTGGTCTGTGAAAATCAATGAGAGCCTGCTCAGAGAGTCCGTAATTTCCCTTATATTCTGAACCATCAGACAAATAAGCGCCGAATGGCCCCACAGATCCAGCGACAAATGGTTTTGTCCGCCCTTCACGACGCGCTTCATCCTGCCAAAAAAGATCGCGTGCCTCTTTCGCTAAAGTGACAGAGCGTTTCATGAGTTCAAGCGCTTCTTCTTTTGTATAGCCTTTTTCAGCAAAGCCTTCAATCGTTGTTTGGTAGCTGGCAGTTGTGGCGCAGTCAGCACCTGCTTGGAAGTAGTCCAAGTGTACTTGCTGAATCAATTGTGGCTGTTCAATAAGTATTTTGGCTGACCATAAACTGTCATTTAAGTTACAGCCCTTTCGTTCAAGCTCTGTTGCTAATGCACCGTCTAAAATCAAAGGTGCGTGAGCCTGTAAACGGCTTTGAATAGGATTCATCGGAATCAAACAGCCTCCTTTTTAGATCGGATTTGATGGGTATGATATGAGGCAGTAGTTTAAATGACTAAAGCGTTTTTGTCAAGGAGAGGAAAAAGCATATTAGGGCGCGAAAACCCTGAAAACATGCGGGTTTTGATGCATAAAAATGCAGTCAAAATAATAGAAAACCAAGTCATTGACAGCCTCTAAAAAGAGATATATATTATGGAAAGATTGATTTCAGAAAGCTTCATCAAAAGGCGCCGTCTTTTGATTTTTATGTTGTCCAACGACTGTCTTCTTTCGTGCAGAAAGAGGGTTTTTTATATGCTTAAAAAAGGAGGAAAGAAGAATTGAAAAAATGTGTAAAAGATATAGCGATGATTTTAGTTGGTTCTTTTTTATTTGCCGCAGCAGTGAACATGTTTGTCATTCCGCTTGAATTTGGTGAAGGCGGCGTAACGGGGCTGTCCATCATTTTTTATTATTTGTTTGAGATTGCACCGTGGCTGACGAACCTTGTGTTGAATGCGATCTTATTACTTGTGGGATATAAATACTTGGACAAGAAGACCACGATTTATACGGTGGTTGCCGTCGCAAGTAACTCTCTATTTTTACACTTGACCACAACATGGGTCGTGAATGTTCATGAATTGATTATTGGAGCGATTTTTGCAGGAATTATTATCGGTATTGGGATTGGTCTAGTGCTAAGAGCAGGCGGAACAACGGCGGGCTCTGCCATTCTCGGAAGAATTGCCAACAAGTATTTAGACTGGAACGTGAGCTATGCCATCTTGTTCTTTGATCTGATCGTTGTATTTGCTTCCTACTTTATTATTGGTGCGGAAAAATTAATGTTTACCATTGTGATGCTGTACGTGGCGACAAAGGTGATGGACTTCGTGATAGAAGGACTTAACACGAAAAAGGCAGTGACGATTATTTCTTCATGCAAAGATGATATTGCGGAAGAAATCAATCACACCCTGGACCGAGGCGTAACAATTTTAAACGGACGCGGTCATTATTCAAAGGAATCGAAGGAAATTCTTTACGCAGTCATTCAAAAGCAAGAGCTCATGCGCCTCAAGAAAATTATTAAGAAAATTGATCGAGACGCATTTGTGGTTGTCCATGACGTGCGCGATGTGTTCGGAGAAGGATTTGTGAATATATAAAAATGAAAAGACCCGAAAAAGGGTCTTTTTTTATTCTCTATACCTCTTGTCACACAATACTATGTAATGTATAGTATAAAGAGTTAGGAGTTGTAAACATGAATGCACAATTAAAAAAAGGATTACTGGAGTTTTGTGTACTGGCGGTATTAAAGAAAGGCGATTCCTATGGTTATCAAATCATTAAAGATATGTCCCGTTGTATTGAGATTTCAGAATCGACATTGTATCCGATTTTAAAGCGTTTAGAGCAAAACAATTATGTGGAGACCTATTCCCAGGAACATAACAGTCGATTAAGAAAATACTACCGCATGACAGAAAGCGGGCGGGAGCATATGGCGCAGTTTTTAGAGGAATGGGATCAGGTGATGGCGATTTACGACTTTATTTCTGGAGGACAGGGCAATGAATAAAAAAGAATTTTTAAGCAGCCTAAAGAAGCATCTGCATCTTCTAGGCGACAAAGATAGTGATCGGTTTATCGAATACTACGATGAAATGATTGAGGATTATCAGGAAGATGGCTACAGTGAACAGGAAGCGGTTCAACAAGTCGGGCAGCCTGCTATGATCGCTGAAGGAATTATGAAGGAACAAGGAATAAAAACCGTTCAGGTGCCGACGTTTGGAGAAAAAGCCACAAGACTGTCCATTCTCATTTTAGGCTTTCCGTTATGGGGCAGTATTCTAGCAACAGTCTTCCTGTTGATTCTTTCTGTGTATTTGGTGATATGGTGCATTCCGCTCGTGACAGGTACAGTGACGCTGGTTGGTCTGCTCGGAGGTTTTTGGAGCATCATTGGTTCTCCATTTATCTTTCAGGACGGTTTGCATGTGGTGGTGACGCAGATTGGCGTTGGTATTTTTCTATTAGGTGTCGGATTATTAAGCGGCATAGCCACGGCGTATTTGACAAAGCTATTTGTGCAAATAACTATTCAAACCACTAAGGCATTCATCGGAATGTTTAAAAAGAAGGTCGTGAGAGTATGAACGTGAACGATTTAAAAAAACAAGTCATCAAATGGGGGATCATCCTCACCGTTGTCGGAGGAATTGTCATGGCAATTGGTTTTGGCATATCAGGCTTTGATCTAGATGCATATCACAACAATGACCAGAGCAACGTGTTCCGCACCATCAATTGGAGCAAGCCATAATAAATGAAAAAAGACAAAGAGCTAAAATCAAGATCATTTTAGCCCTTTGTCAACAGTCTAAAACCCGCTTATGCGGGTCTTTTTTTCGCTCGGGCCACAAAGAAGAAATAACAGCAAAGTGCGCCTAGATCACAAAGCATAATGATCAGACCCATTGGAAAGGCTGTTTGGCTTCCGGCTAGTCCGACAAGAGGTGTCATGCAAGCGCCTAGCAGCATTTGCGCCACACCGATCAGTGCAGCAGCACTTCCTGCATGTGCCCCGTGATGCTGCATCGCAAGAGACGGTGCAGAGGTGCCGACAATTCCAACGCTTGATACCACAAAAAACAGCGGAATGAGAATACCGTACAATCCTGCATCAATCGAGATCATGAAAAATAAAGTCACTCCCCCTAACGCAGCTGTCAGCAATCCAATGCGAAGGACTTTCTCTTCACCGATTTTCGCAGCGACTCGGGCAAATACTTGTCCAGCCGTGATGATTCCAAGACTATTTACCGCAAATGCTGCACTAAAGCCTTGTGGAGAAAGGTTAAAAATATCCTGGAGCACAAACGGTGAACCTGAAATATACGCAAACATCGCTGCGAATACAAGACCTTGTGAGAGTGCATATCCAACAAAGAGACGATCACTGGCTAAAATTTTCATCGCGCCTGCAATCTGTTGAAAGCCCCCGGTCTGTCTACGCTCCGCAGGTAAGCTTTCTTGCAGTGAAAAGATGGATCTCAGCAGCATCAATGCCCCGAGAATTCCGAGTAGGACAAATACACCCTGCCATGTCGTGAATCGTAAAATTTGTCCGCCCGCAATAGGTGCTGCTGCCGGAGCCACCCCGTTGACTAACATCAGCAGTGCAAAGAATTTCGTCATTTCTGATCCTTCATAATGATCTCGCACGATAGCTCGTGCAATCACAATGCCTGCTGAACCAGCAAGTCCTTGAATCAATCTAAGAAGAATGAACATCCAAATCGATGTGACCACTGTACAAAGAAGTGATGCCGCTATAAAGATAATCAAGCCAATCATCAGCGGTTTTCTTCTGCCGATCGTATCGCTGATCGGGCCTGCAATCAGCTGGCCAAGCGCCAGTCCAATGAGACAAGCCATGAGACTTAATTGGGACAGCGCCGTACTTGCCTCAAAATCACGAGCAATATGAGGCAATGCAGGTAAATACATATCCATTGCCAGCGGAGCAAGGGCTGTTAAAGATCCAAGCAATGCGGCAAGGAGAAATCGATTTTTTTTCGATTCTTGGGGATAAGATAAAGAACTCATATGATGACAACACTCCTCGTATACTTCCTCAACACAGCATAATGAATCAAGCGTTCCTTTTCAATGAAAAATTTTCAAAGATGTTTCCGTGCAAAATGATTGATCTTTCGAATGAGACTCTTTACATTGAATGAGTAGAGAAAAGAGTAAGGCTATCACATGCAGTGATTGCATGATACGTATATCCACTAATAGAGAGCAGGAGGTGCTGACATGAAGCAGCAAGAGCTGATCATTCGTCAAGCAGTCAAAGAAGATCATGAGGCCATCAGGAACGTGCTGATCAAATCCTATGCACAGTATGCGCCTCAATTTACAGAGGAAGGCTGGCAAGATTATTCTGCCGCGCTTTCAGCAGCTGTAGATAATCCGAACATGGAGCTGATGCTGGTGGCTGAGCTTGATGGCAAGGTTGTGGGGACGCTTCAAATGTTCCGATCATCAGAGCAAGCATATGACAATCCAGAAATGGGCATTACATCAGCCATCGTCCGGTTTTTAGGAGTAGATCCCGCTGTGAGGGGAAAAGGGATTGCAGAGTCATTGCTGCGTAAAAGTATTGAACTAACGCAATCATGGGGCGAAAATGTCCTGTATCTGCATACATCTGATAAAATGCAGGCCGCTATTCGCCTATATGAAAGAATGGGCTTTGAGCGTGCGCTTGATAAAGATTTTGTGAGCTCGAGTGGGACGCATGTCAAGAGCTATCAATATGTGATCAAGAAAGAACAGCCGGCAGGTTCATAATATAACGTGCAGTAAAAGGAAGAGCTTACGTCCATGGGCAGCTCTTCCTTTTTTCAATTTACGCCCACAGTGCCAGCGCCCAATATGATACCCCCCATGAGATGAAACCGAACATGACAAAGAATTTTAACATGCGCTCATAAGGAGACAGCTTTCGTTCTCTCTTCGTTTTCACTAGCTGCCAATAAAGGGCAAAGCCGCAAATCATGAGGATGATTTGTCCAAGCTGTGTAAAGTTTTCAAGAATCGTAATTCCGTTCATTTTTTTTCACCTCATCATTCATCTTCCAGAAGTAAAAGCGCAATCCTTTATTTCTTCAAAAAAAATCGGTGTATACTAGAAAGAAACGAGTGTTTAGAGGGAGTTGTGACATATTGTTTTCGCTACATGCGGATCGTTGGGATGAAGTCATCGAGAGAAAAATCAAATACGATCAAAAAGTTGTGGAACATACCTGTCAGCTGTTAGACGCACAGAAGCAGCAGGCTGTGCTGTTTCACAAGATTGAAGACCCGTTTACGATGAGGGCAGGTGATGGTACTCTGACCATTCCAAAAGGGAGCTATACGACCGCTTATTATTGGAAGGATCGTCCTTACAACATATATTTCTGGAGAGATGATCAAGGGAAGGAACTAGGGTCTTATCTTAATATGGTGGGAGACACTCAATTCAACGGCCAGCTGGTCATGTTTGAAGACCTCATTATTGATCTCCTCGTTCTTCCGAATGGTGATGTCTTTGTGCTGGATGAAGATGAATTGCCGGAGAGTTTAGCGGATTTTGAACACGGTTCGGTGCATCGGGCATTAAAGGGCGTGATGGCTTCGTTAGAAAGCATTCTCGATCAAGTGAGGGCAGATGCCGAAGGAAAATATCATCACAGTTTGTTTGAGCCGATGTTGAAATAGAAAAAACGATTCCTCGCTGAAAGGAATCGTTTTTTTGTTAAACCTTAATACGGTTTAATCGTTTTTGTAAATTGGTTTTTGTTTTGGAGGCTTTTAGCTGTTTGACAGCGCTTTGGGCCGCTGCTTTTGTTTTCTTTGTTCGTTTCGCTTCCGCTTTTTTGACCTTTTGTTTAGCGTCTGTCACTTTCTTTTGATAAGCGACTTGTTTTTTGACTTTGTCGAGCCGGTTTTGCAGGCTTGTTTTTTCTTTGCCTTTGTTTAGTTTTTTGATGGCCGTTTGAGCACTTTTAATAGCGCCCTGTGTTTTGTTTTTTTCGGCTGTTTTGACCTTTGCACGTGCCGAGCGGATATCAATGGCTGCTTGGACTTTCTTCACCCGTTCTGTGAGTGCTGTTTTTTGTTTGCTTGCAGTGAGCCGGCCAATTCTTGTTTTGGCTTGATTGACATCTTCCTGCTTTTTAGATGTTTCGGCTTTTTTAACAGCACTGGCAGCAGCCTTTAAAAAGGAGGATTGCGGCACATATTGCACGCGGCCATAGCCGAATTGTGGATCCCTCCCTTTTGCACCAAGATCCACTGTATAGCTGCGCAATAAAGTGCGAAGCTGTGCATTTGTTTTCTTCGGATGAAGCTGCTTTAACAGTGCCAGCATTCCTGTGACATGCGGTGCAGCTTGTGATGTACCCGTTGCATACCAATATTCATTTTTTAAATAAGTGCTGATGACGTTCTGGCCAGGGGCAGAAAATTCAATCCCTTTCCCTGTATTCGAGATAGACGCGAGTTTGTCTTTGTCAGTCGTTGCAGATACGGCAATGACGCTATTGTAAGCGGCAGGGTAGCTAATATGATTCTTTTTCCCATCATTTCCGCTTGCAGCGACTACAAGTAGTCCTTTTTTATAGGCTTCATCCACTGCTGAACGCAAGATGGGGATATTGTCTTCAAAGCCTAAACTTAAATTAATAATGTCCATCTTGTTGGTAATCGCCCAATCGATGCCTCGAAGCAGACTATATAGATCGCCTTCTCCCGTTTTATCTAACACTTTCACAGCATACAGCTTCACACCAGAAGCGACGCCAACTGTTCCATAATCGTTATTAAGCGCACCAATCGTGCCGGCGACATGTGTGCCATGTCCTTCATCATCTTTATAAGAGGATGTGTAGTTCACGAATGATTTACCGCCGGCTACCTTTAAATCCTCGTGTGAGAAAATGCCAGTATCTAAAACGGCTACTTTTACATTTTTACCAGTGACGCCTTCTTTTATTGCTTGTTTTATATTGAGTTTTTGCAGGTTGTAAGATTTTTGTACCAATGCATCCTGATTAGTAGCAGCGGCTGTTTTCTTCACAGTAGAAGCTGCGAGTTTAACCTTTACGTTTTTTGAGACGTAAGCGATGTTTGGGTCTTTTTTGAGTGAGGTGACCGCTTGTTCATCTGCTGTCACAGCGACCGCGGGAAGATGTATGTACTGTGCGTTCACTTTCTCACTTTCCTCAATAGCTGTTTGTTTCCCTTTTTGATTTTTATAGACGATGATAACATCTGTTTCTTTTGACGGTGCAGCTGCCTGCGAATGGAAGGGCAAAGCAGTTGTCAGCGCAAGAAGAAACGCGATGACGATCAATATTTTCCTTTTCAAGGCGTGGCTCCTCTCATCCGATGATCTCGGTCTTTTTTTCTCTATTATATCGGAGAAAGCAGGGGGATGGGATAGTAGAATTGTCGTCTTGTTGAGAAAGTTATTTTTACTAGTAACCTGAAATTGAAATTCATAGAATTCTAGTAGACAATAGAGACATCAAGATAAGAGAAAGAAGGACATGCTGATGAACGTAAAAGAGTATATGACGTATGATGCGACTGGCTTAGCAGCACTTGTGCGGAATAAGCAGGTAACGCCCGAGGAGCTTATGCAGACTGCATTTGATAGATTGAATGAGGTCAATCCAGAACTAAACGCTGTGATACAGACGAGACAGGCTCAAGTTTTAAAAGATATCAAGGAGTTACACGAGTATCAGCCATTTGCGGGCGTTCCGTTTGTGCTGAAAAATATATCGCAAGGGATTAAAAACGAACCGCTGACAGCAGGCGCTTTGCTGTTAAAGGATGTAAAAGCCAACTCGGATTCTCACTTTGTTGATCGATTGAAGCAGGCTGGTTTTCTCATGATTGGGCATACAAATACACCGGAATTCGGTTTAAGAAATGTGACGGAACCTGCGTTACATGGGCCAACGAGAAATCCTTGGAATACGGACTATTCTCCAGGCGGCTCAAGCGGCGGGACAGCAGCAGCTGTTGCAAGCGGCATTGTACCTGCTGGCGGAGCAAGTGATGGCGGTGGTTCCATTCGGATTCCAGCCTCCTTTACCGGTTTGTTCGGTCTTAAGCCCACGCGGGGAAGAACGCCGGTAGGCCCAGGCGCAGGAAGGCAGTGGCAAGGGGCTTCCATCGACTTTACACTCACAAAAACAGTGCGGGACAGTGCAGCCCTTCTTGATCTTCTTCAAGTCATTCAGCCCGAAGCTGCTTTCCAAACTCCGTTATACGCTGGCAGTTACCAAGAGGATCTGGCGAAACGTACATCTTCTATGCGAATTGCTTACAGTGTAGAATCTCCAGTTGGCACGAAGGTCAGTGAGGAAGCGAAGCAGGCGGTTCAGCAAACAGTGAAATGGCTGAGTGAGCAAGGTCATCAAGTAGAAGAAGCCAAGCCGGAAATTGATGGGGTTCATCTCATGCAGCAATATTACGTGATGAACAGCGGAGAAATGTCTGCGTTATTCACTTCCTTGGCTCGTTCGTTAGGGCGTCCAGTAAAGCCGGAGGAAACGGACATCGTGGCATGGGTGCTGGCGGAGGCTGGCAAGAATGTGACCGCAGCTGCTTATACAGAAAGTCTTGATGCGTGGGATCGGGCTGCTGCACAAATGGCGTCATTTCATCAAACCTACGATCTCTATGTGACACCAGCTACTGCCTATTCAGCTCCAAAGGTTGGTGAGCTTATGCATTCAGATCAGGAAACAGCCGAACTTTTACGTGTGTCATCTCTTTCAATGCAAGCGCAGCAGGATCTTATTTATGATATGTTCCTCAAGAGCTTGACCTACACCCCATTTACACAGCTTGCCAACTTAACAGGTCAGCCATCAATGAGTGTACCGGTTCATCTCACTAGCGCGGGCATGCCTTTAGGGGTACAGGTGACAGCGCCTAAAGGGAAAGAGGACTGGCTGCTCAGGCTTGCGGCGGAAATGGAGACATCCTCGATTTGGAAAGGAACTAGACAATTAAATCGATAACGCATGATAAGCGACTTTGGTCTATGGAGGGAAAAGAGTGTCAAACGTGAGTACGAAGGATAAAATCATTCAAACGGCAGCACTTCTTTTACGTAAACAGGGATACCATGCGACAGGATTGAATCAAATTATCAGAGAGAGCGGCACACCTAAAGGCTCTCTTTATTATTACTTTCCAAATGGAAAAGAAGAGCTGGCCATTGCATCTGTTGAATACATTAGTCAAAAGGTCATCAATCAAATTGAAGAAGGCTTTGCTTATTCGGATGATCCGTATATTGCTATCGATCGTTTTATGACAAACATCATTCGAGGATTTATGGAGAAAGAAAGTGAAAGAGGGATTCCAATTGTCTTGCTGGCGGCAGAGTCAAAGCCGGAAAACACGCAGCTCCATGCCGCATGCAAACAAGAAATGATCCGCTGGCAGGAGCTTGTAAAAGAAAAGCTAATGAACAGCGGGTATGAAGAAAACAAAGCGGATGAGCTGGCTTCTCTCCTTCACTCAATGGTAATCGGTGGTCTATCGATGACCACTGCACTCAAACAAACGACCCCTTTAGAACACGTAAAAAGTTACCTTAGACACTTATTTATGCGAGAAGAGTAAAATCTCTCGCATATTGTCTATCTATTATATCAATTGGTCTATATAATATAGATAGTCAATTCGTCATGAGGAGTGATGGGATGTCGGAGCAACCGCAATCGATCAAGCAATCCGAAGGTACCTCTTTTTATACCATGTCTGGTTCAGGAAAACTGTATGGGCTGGAGAATCAGCTTGTTCAAATGCTGGCAGAAGCAAATCAAACGAATCAGCTGTTTGAGCTTGCCTTAATCACAGGTGGGAAAGGAGCTTATTTCCCGCTGCACTGTCATGAGCACTTATTTGAAACCATTTTTGTGCTGGAAGGAAAGCTTGAAGTGATGCTGGACGGTAAAAAATACATGGTAACTGCCTTTGATTATATTCATATCCCGCCCAAAACGATTCATGGCTACAGAATGCATAGTCATAAAACAAGATTTATTTCATATACGCTGGGCGGAAAAATGACAGATGTCTATCAGCAAATTGGGAAGAGGCTTTTTCAGAATGAAAGTTCTATGATGAATCATGCTTTCGATGCAGCCAGTTTTCAGCAGGCTGAAAAAGAAAGCGATATCATCCTGATGCATGGAATCAGAGAACTGTCCAATACAACGAGGCCCTCCGTTTTATTTCATAGTCAGCTCCCTCACGAAATAAAGTCCTATGTATTAGAGGCTGGTGAAGGGAAGCAATATATCATTGATGGTCAGATCCATGAGCTGATTGCAACAGTAGAAACAACAGGGGGCGGATTCAGTCATTTTGTGATTGAAGGAGCGAAGGAGAAATATTTCCCGCCGCATTATCATCAAGTTCATACTGAAGCGCTCTATTGTGTTGAAGGGAAAATGAACCTTCATTTGAATGGAGAAGATATTTGCTTGATGCCGGGTGACTTTGCCTATATCCCGCCTGATACGATTCACTCTTATGAATTTATGTCTCATTCAAATAAAATGTTGGTTTTGCTGCTACCAGGAGAAATTGAGCAGGTGTATGAGCAGTTTGAAGAATCTCCAAGACAAAGTATATGTCCCTATTTTATTCAAGAAGGGAATTTCATGTTCAATCGGGAGACTTCAACTCAATATGATTTGTTTTTTGTCGAAAAGGATTAAGTGTGTAACGCGTTACACAACATTATGAGTCTGTCGAAACAATCGACAGGCTTTTTTTGTTTTTTGCCTCCTCCACATAAATTTCTCATTTGATGAATGAAGCATTCATTCAAGGTGAAGCTATGTAAAGATGACTTGAGCTAAAGGAGGAAATGCATGTGAGAGCCGTTACTTATCAAGGGAAAAATAGCATTGCAGTGAAAAAAGTAGATGCACCGTCGATTCAAGATCGAGAAGATGTGATTATACGGATTACATCGACATCAATTTGTGGATCAGATTTACATTTGTATCAGGGGAATTTCCCGCTTCCAATCGGCTATGTGATTGGGCATGAACCAATGGGAATTGTGGAGGAAGTTGGCCCGGATGTCACAGCCGTAAAAAAGGGAGACCGTGTCGTCATTCCATTTACAGTTGCATGTGGTAAATGTCAATATTGCGATCATCACTTAGAAAGCCAATGCGACAACTCAAACCCGCACTACGACTCGGGTGGACTTTTTGGCTATAGTGAGAAATATGGGAATTATCCCGGAGGACAGGCAGAGTATTTACGCGTACCTTTTGGAAATTACACCCCGTTTAAGATTCCAGAGGATTGTGAGCTGGAGGATGAACAATTGCTGTTCTTATCAGATGTCCTGCCAACCGCCTATTGGAGCGTAGAGCACGCAGGTGTGAAAAAAGGCGATACGGTCATCGTGCTAGGCTGCGGACCTGTTGGGTTAATGGCACAGCAATTTGCTTGGCAAAAAGGGGCGGAACGTGTGATAGCCGTCGATTACATCGATTACCGCCTGCGGCATGCAAAACGGATGAGCGGCGTGGAGGTTTTTGACTTTACAGAAGATCCCGACATGGGAGAAACGTTAAAGGAGCTCACCAAGGGCGGGGCCGATGTTGTGATTGATTGTGTGGGAATGGACGGGAAGAAGTCGCCGCTTGAAAAAATTGAGCAAAAGCTCAAGCTGCAAGGCGGAACGATCGGACCCATTCAAATTGCCACAAAAGCCGTTCGCAAGTGCGGAACAGTGCAGATGACGGGTGTGTACGGCGGCCTGTACAATATGTTCCCATTAGGTGCTTTTTTCGCAAGAAACGTCACCTTGAAAATGGGCCAAGCCCCTGCTCGAGGATACATGTCAAAGCTCTATCAAAAAGTGACAAGCGGTGAAATCGATCCAAGAGCCATTATCACACACAAACTGCCATTAGATGAAGCTGCTCATGCGTACCACATCTTCAATGACAAACAGGATGATTGTATAAAGGTCGTCTTAAAGCCATAAAAAGAAGGCTTAGGAGTATTCCTAAGCCTTTAATGTGTGCTCGTCCATCATTTTTTCGATTAATTCAAAAAATGTTTTTTTATCTTCCTCTGAAAGGTGGTTGAACAATTGATTCACAAGCAGCTGGCGATTGTCGATCATTTGTTTAGCAATTTGTTCACCCAATTCAGAGAGTTCAATCCACACAGTCCGGCGGTCATTATTATTTCGAGAGCGGATAATCAGCCCTTCGTCTTCTAAGTGATTGAGAGCGGTGGTTGTTGCAGAGGGAGATAATGAAACTTCCTGAAGAATATTTTTCACAGTACATGATTGATGGCGGTAGATGATACGTAAAATAAATCCTTTAACATTCGTGACGTTTTTTGGAATATTTTCTTCATCTAATTGTTTCGTCGCCTTTAAATACTTTGTCAGTGCATGGTCTAACAAACTTGCCTCTAGCTCGAAATGTTGCATTCTCCATACCTCTTTTCCTATTGCATTCGCATTTTCCGATCAATTACTAGGTCTATCTTATCATAATAATCATCATGATTTAAACCAAAATGGAAGACGGCTATAAAATTACCTATATTATCAATTAATAAAAAGAACAATTCCAAAATGAAATGATTTTACTTTCAGCTGTTTTTATTTTAGAATGTGAATGAGATAAAATCTGCCAACCCAATTCACTGGAAATTGGCTATTGGAAATCAAACGTTTGGAGATGAAGATATTGAATACTTTACAGGCATTACTAAACGACAGAATGGAACGCTCTTCACAAATTGAGGCGGTAACTGGCGGAGGTGTGTCTTATACATTTGAAGAATATGCAAAACGCATTGACCAGCTCGCTCATTACTTACATCAAAAAGGAATTCGAAAAGGTGATCGCGTTTGCTTTATTTGTCAAAACCATCATCACTTTTCAACGATTATGCTGGCAGCCATTAAAGCAGGTGCAGTCGCAGTTCCGCTTAGCTGGCAGCTTACTTCTTTTGAGCTGGAAGGGATTTTGAAAAAAGCAGAGCCAAAGGCTTTATTCTTTGATCGAGAATTCCGTGACATTATCGCTGCGGTGGATGTGTCTTTAGACAACTGTCTCATGGTAGAATCTGGTGTGAATGCGAAAACAACGCAGCTGTTTGAAGATATATTGGCTTCAAATGATGGCAGTGATCTTGCAGAAGAGGTATCAGAGGAGGATCTAGCGATGATCTTATTTACCTCTGGGACAACGGGTAATCCAAAAGGCTGTATGGTCGGACATGGACGAATCTATCAATTTTTAACAAGACGTGGGAATCGAGGATTTGACTTGAAAGGAAAGCGGTACTTAGCGAGTCACCCTCTGTATCATATGAGTTCAATTAATCACCTGATCGCCGCTGCGATTGAAGGGTATACGCTTGTCTTCTTACATGATGCAACACCGAAGCGCATTTTAGAAACAATTGAAAAAGAAAGAATTACGTTCATGATGGCTTTCCCATCAGCTTATACGTACATGCTGGAAGAAATGAAGCGCGGTTCGTATGATCTTTCATCCTTTGAAATTGCGATTTCTGGCGGTACGAAGGTGCCGGTCCGTTTGATTAAGGACTACAAAGAAGCAGGAATTCAGATGATGCATGGCTACGGAAGCACGGAAGCATGGGTTGTCAGTGCGTGGCATCCTGCGATGGGCGAGGATAAAATGGGCTCTGCTGGTAAAGTGGATCCAGATGTAGAAGTGAAAATCGTTCATCCTGAGACAGAGGAAACACTGCCAGCTGGAGAAATTGGCGAAGTCGTCATGAGAAGTCCGTTTTATTTCTTAGGCTATTATCATCAGCCAGACGCTACTGCGAAGGTACTCAAAGATGGCTGGTTCCATATGGGAGATGCAGGCTATCTAGACGAAGACGGTTTTCTATTTATCACAGGCAGATACAAAGATGTGATTTTATACGGTGGAGATAATATCTACCCTGATCAAGTAGAAGAAGTCATTGAAAAAATTCCGGGTGTGATTGAATCAGCTGTCATCGGGGTGCCGGACGAATTATATGGTGAAGTGCCAAGTGCATATATCGTAAAAGACGAATCAGCCGATTTCTGCGAAGAAGATGTGGTGAACTATTGTCAGGAACGTTTGGCCGATTACAAAGTGCCATCCATTCATTTCATCAGTGAACTGCCAAAAAACAAGCTTGGTAAAATCATGAAGAAAGATTTACGTGAATTGGTTGTGAATGCTTAGTACCTATTCTGCTATAATGAAATTTGAATGATTTTTTGTTTTTCTAACGTTTTGGAGGGAAAGGGTTTGCGACATATTCTTCGTAAGAAACACATTCACGATTTGTTGGAACAGAGCAGACAGCAAAAGGTAAAGAAAACGCTGGGCGGGCTTGATCTCACGCTTCTTGGTATAGGGGCAGTGATTGGTACAGGGGTTATGGTATTAACTGGTATTACAGCAGCTAAGGATGCAGGACCGGCTGTCATTTTCTCCTTTGCGATTGCAGCCATTGTGTGCAGTTTGGCAGCACTTTGCTATGCAGAAATGGCGTCAGCGCTTCCTGTATTCGGCAGTGCATACATTTATTCATATACAACTATGGGCGAGCTTGTAGGCCATTTGATGGGCTGGACCTTATTATCTGTTTATATGCTGACAGCTTCAGCTGTCGCCAGCGGCTGGTCAAGTTATTTCAACAGCCTGCTTGAGGGATTTGGAATTTCGATTCCGCATCAATTCTTAGCGGGGCCGGAGCAAGGCGGATATATGAATCTGCCGGCGATTATCATTGCTTTACTGATTGCGTGGATCTTATCTAGAGGAACGAAGGAAAGTAAAAAATTTAATAATATCATGGTGTTTGTGAAACTCGGTATTATTGTTCTTTTCATTGTAGTAGGCGGCTTTTATGTACAGCCAGCCAATTGGCAGCCATTTATGCCGTTTGGCGCAGAAGGCGTTATTGCCGGTGCTGCTGCTGTATTTTTTGCCTTTTTAGGATTTGATGCGATTTCTGCTTCAGCTGAAGAGGTGAAAAATCCGCAGCGGAACCTGCCAATTGGGATCATAGGTTCATTACTTATTTGTACGGTCATTTACATTGTCGTTTGTTTGGTCATGACAGGCATGGTGCATTATACAAAGCTTAATGTTACAGAAGCTATGTCCTATGTCCTGCAAAGTGTACATCAAAATAGCGTGGCTGGTATTATTTCTGTTGGTGCGGTCATTGGATTGATGGCTGTGATTTTCGCCAATAATTATGCGGCAACTCGAATTGCCTATGCGATGGGCCGAGACGGACTTTTGCCTAAAGTGTTTTCAAAAACAAACAAAAGCGATACGCCTGTTGCTAGCATATGGATGATTGGCGGAATGACAGCTGTTATTTCAGGCTTTATTGATTTGAAGGATCTGTCCAACTTAGCGAATATCGGTGCGTTATTAACGTTTGCCATGGTCAGTTTATCTGTGCTTATTTTGAGAAAGACACATCAGCAGCTTGAGAGGGGCTTCAGGGTTCCTTTTGTGCCGGTTCTGCCGATTATATCAATGGGCTGCTGCTTGTTCCTTATGCTCAACTTACCAGGCCGGACATGGCTTTACTTTGGGGTTTGGCTGTTAATCGGCGTCGTCATGTACGCAGCGTATTCAAACAAACACAGTGAATTAGCGAAATCTTCATGAGAAAAAGGTGCAAATCCGTTGACGATTTGTGCCTTTTTTCATACGATTTGGGATAAGCTATAAAAGAGATAATGGACGGAACAAGAGGAGGATGAGGGATATGATTAGTGTTAGTCCTTATATTGTTGTAGAAGATGTGAAAGAATCTCTTCAATATTATCAAGGGATTTTTGGTGGGGATATTCAAATCTTAAATGAACATCAAGACCGTGTCCTGCATGCTGAATTGCATCTTGGGGAATCGCTGCTTCATTTTTCAGATACGTTTGGACGCACGCCAAAGCCAGAGAATCTCAGATTGATCATGCAGTTTGACAATGAAGAAGAACTAAAAGCTGTCTATGAAGCACTGGAAGCTGATGGAGATGTACTGGTTGAATTACAGGATACCTTCTTTGGCGCACTTCACGGACAAGTACAGGACCGGAAAAACGGGTTAATCTGGGTTCTGAATTATATGAAATAGACTAAGACCTTCACGAGTGTGAAGGTTTTTTTGTGAGTGTTTTTATTTTCTGAAAAATGGAAAATATGCTATGTTGGAAGAATAAAAGGACAAGGAGAAGGGTGGCAAAGGAATGGAACAAATTGAGTTTCAATCAATCCAAACAAATGGTGTAACACTTCATACTGCAATGGCTGGACCGGAAAATGGCCCGCTGCTTGTACTGCTCCACGGGTTTCCTGAGTTTTGGTACGGCTGGAAAAATCAAATCATCCCCTTGGCTGAGGCGGGCTATCGTGTTGTCGTTCCTGATCAAAGAGGCTACCATCTAAGTGACAAGCCAGAAGGAGTCGAATCCTACGTATTAGATAAATTGAGAGATGATATTGTAGGACTGATTAAGACGCTGAGCCCGAACCAAAAGGCGATTGTCGGCGGACATGACTGGGGCGGAGCTGTTGCTTGGCATTTGGCTTCAACCCGTTCTCAATATGTCGAGAAATTAATCATTGTGAATATGCCGCATCCGCGGGTGATGATGAGGGTTCTTCCTTTTTATCCGCCGCAGTGGAAGAAAAGCTCTTATATCGCTTTTTTTCAGCTCCCAAATGTTCCTGAGGCAGCACTTCAAGAAAATCACTTTCAAAAGCTGGATGAAGCCATTGGGCTTACTGCAAGACCACAGTTGTTCACAAAGGAAGATGTCTCAAGCTACAAGCTCGCTTGGACACAGCCAGGCGCCTTGACCTCAATGCTGAATTGGTACCGAGCCATTAAAAAAGGCGGCTTTGAAAAGCCAATTTCCAAACGAATTCTCGTTCCTGTTCGCATGATCTGGGGGATGGAGGACAAATTTTTAAGCAGAAAGCTGGCGAAGGAAACGATTAAGATCTGTCCAAATGGCCAGCTGATCTTTGTCGATGATGCCTCTCATTGGATCAATCATGAAAAACCAGAAGTCGTCAACAAACTCATACTCGAATTCTTGACATAAAGAAAAAAGCTCTGATCAGAGGACCAGAGCTTTTTTTGATTTATCCAATTTGATTCTTTTTCAATGCAGCAGGTTCGTCGTCCCAGCATTCAATTTTCTCATTGTTTGGAACGGCATTTTTATAGAAAACAGGATCTTTGCCTTCTTTTTTCTGTCTCGTGTAATCCTTCAGTGCTGCGAAGGCGACCTTAGACAGCATGGTAATGGCGATGAGGTTGACGATGACCATGAGTCCCATAAAGAGATCGGCTAGACCCCAAACAAGAGGAACAGTGGCAACCGCACCGAACAGAACCATTCCAATAACGGCAATTCGATAGATGTTAAGCCAAATTTTGTTCGCTCCAAGGAATTCAATGTTCGTTTCCCCATAGTAATAGTTACCAATCAATGTACTAAACGCGAATAGGAAAATCATGATGGCAAGGAATCCAGATGCCCATGGTCCAATGTGCTGACTGAGAGAAGCCTGTGTTAATTCAATTCCTTGCAAATTTGTTGTTTTATACGCATCAGAAAACAGGACAAGGAAGGCTGTGCTTGTACAAATAATTAACGTATCTGTTAACACGCCGAATGCTTGGATTAATCCTTGTTTAACAGGGTGGCTCGTTACAGCCGTTGCTGCTGCGTTAGGTGCACTACCCATACCAGCTTCATTTGAGAAGAGACCGCGTTTAATCCCTTGTAATAAAGCACCGCCTAGCGTACCGCCAGCGAACTGTTCAAACCCGAAGGCGTGTTTCACAATCGTGCTGATGACACCAGGAAGTTCCGTGATATTTGTGACAATGACAAAGAACGCAATACCGATGTAAGCAACTGCAAGCACAACCACAATGTATTCAGAAGCCTTTGCGATCGCTTGGATACCTTTGAAAATGATCGCTGCAAAAATGACTGCCATCACAATACCGACGGTTAAACGGTCTAAACCAAAGGAATTTTTAAAAGCGACAGTGATCGTATTGGATTGAACCGCGTTAAAGACGATTCCAAAAGAAATCGTGATCAGGATCGCAAATAAAATCCCCATCCAGCGCTTGTTTAACCCTTTTTCCATGTAATAAGCAGGTCCACCGCGGAAGCCTGTTTTGTCTTTTACTTTATATACTTGAGCTAGTGTACTTTCAACGAAACTTGAAGCAGATCCGATAATGGCTACGATCCACATCCAAAAGATGGCACCAGGGCCACCAATGGCAATAGCGATGGCAATCCCTGTGATATTCCCTGTCCCTACACGTGCTGCCATACTGATGGCAAATGCTTGGAACGGTGATATGCCCTCTTTTTCTTTTCTTCCTTCTTTCAGGACACGCAGCATTTCTTTGATCATTCTCACTTGCAGGAAGCGTGTTCTATATGTGAAGTACACCCCAACACCAAGTAACAGAGCAATCACAATATAAGTCCAAATAAAATCATTTGTATGTGTTAAATAAGATAGCAAAGCTTTTTCGTTCATAACATCACCTCTTCGAATTCATCACTGTTCTTTTTAAAAAATACTGAGATCCCACTCTTTAGCGAGCTTTTTCAGCATCATGACACCGGTAATACTATTTCCACAATCGTCAATGGCAGGACCGTAAATGCCAATGCCACAGCCTGTCTGAAACGGGAACTCTCTTCTTGCGCTTGGCGGAACGCAAGCCATAATTCCTCCAGACACACCACTTTTGGCTGGAACGCCTACGAAAGCAGCAAAATTCCCAGACGCATTATACATGCCGCATGTCAGCATCAATGCCTTTGTTAGTCTGGCGATATCCTTTGGGATGACTTGGACTTGTTTAAAGGGATGGTAGCCATCACTTGATATAATCAGTCCAATCAAGGCGATGTCCTCTGTTGTGACCTCTATAGAACATTGCTTTAAATACACTTCTAACGTGTCCTCGACATCCGATTCTAAATAATTGGTTTCTTTTAAATAATAAGCAAGTGCCCGGTTGCGATGCGCAGTTGCCCATTCTGATTGATAAACCTCTTCATTAACAGAAGGACGCTTACCTATTAAGTTTTCGATTAAATCGAAAATATATGCTAGCTTTTCTGTAGAAGTCTTTCCGGGAAGGATGGAGGATACGGTAATAGCTCCAGCATTAATCATTGGATTAAAGGGCTTCCCTGGTTTATGCATCTCAAGACGGTAGATGGAATTAAATGCATCACCAGTTGGCTCTACATCTACCCGATCCAAGACGTAAGGTACGCCTCTTCCTAAACAGGCAGCTATAAAGCTGATGACTTTTGAGATACTTTGCAGGGTAAAGGGAACGTCCCAATCACCATATCGTACAGATGATCCATCTGGGCCTATCACGCTGATACCAAGTTGAGAGGAATTCACTTTTCCGAGTGCTGGAATGTAGCCAGCATTCTGCCCGTTCTTGTAATACGGACGTATTTCTTCTGCCCATTGATCAACAGAAGACCGGCATGCGTGTTGTGTATTATTAGAAATTGCTGTTTTCATACGATTCCTCCAATCAAAAATCAAAAAGTACCCTATTGAATTGGCGGATGACAAAAAATGCGATCAAATAGGCACGAAAACATGTTACACATCTTCAAAGAACTTGTCATGCGCTGCTTGCACCACTCCTTTACACCTAAATATATGTTCAAATGAAGGCATTGTCGGCGAGAAAACAAAAAGGGTTTTTAGTGAAAAATAAGAAAACGCTTACATATAGTTTCACTAAAATTATTTATTCAATTTATCTTGGAAACTACACAATCTGACGAAAATCTACAGAAAAACTTACAAATAAAAATCGGTTTGTCGATGATTGTCTAAACAATTCCCATTATTGTAGACAATCATCAAAATGCTGAATAGCTGAAAGGTCACCATGCCATCTCGGTGAATAGTCATAAAAAAGGATTTTGGGGAAATAAAGAGCTGTGAAAATTATTTTTTTGTACATTGTGAAGAAAAGAGTCTCCTTGTATACTGTGGCTATGCAAACAGGGGAAGGGATGTCAGTCATTTGAGTTTAAATCAGCTTGTCAAAAAGGACGCATTCATTTTAATTTTTATGATGGTCATTGTGCCGCTTGCAGGAGAGCTGAAGTTTTATCCTGTGAATGAGACGTTTCGCATCAGCTTTGGTGCGCCTGCGTTTTTCTTTTGTTTATTACTCTTAAGAAAATCTAGACCGCTATTGCCAGGATTTTTAACAGGCGCAGCTATTGTGCTTTTTCGGGTAGGCTTAGATTTGATTCAGCAGAATGCTGATCTAACTGCATCATTTTATCAGCAATTCCCAAGCTTCTTTTTCTATTTCACGTATGCGTTCCTGTTTTTTGCCGTCCGTACGGGTCGCTTTAAACAGCGCTCTATTTTCATTGGGATCATCGGTCTGATGATCGAATTAGTTGCTGATTTTGTCGAGCTGTTTGTACAATTTCTAGTGTTTGATACAACGATGACTTTATCAAAGCTGAGCGATATGTTCCTCATTGCGTTTGCTCACAGCTTTGTGGTGATCAGTTTTTTTAATATGATGAAGCTGTATGAGGCGCAATCAAGAGAGAAGCAGATCATGAAACAAAATGAGCATATGATGATGGTCATTTCGAATTTATATGAAGAAACGGTGCACTTAAAGAAAACATTAAAACATACAGAGCATATTACGCAGGAATCATACCGGCTTTATCGTCTGCTGCATGAACTCGAAGCAGGGAAAAAATTGAGTCAGGAGCTGTTAAAGCTCGCGGGAGAAATTCATGAAGTGAAAAAGGACAATCAGCGCATTTATGCTGGGCTTTCAAAGCTGATTTCGAAGGAAAATATGCAAGATTACATGAAGGCGGAAGAGCTCGTTCAAATTGTGATCCGGATTCAAGAGAAGTATGCTCTATCTCTTGGGAAAAACATCTCCTTTACCTCTGATATAAGGGGCATTCATCTGCATGATTATCATGTGTTTATTTTCTTATCGCTGATTAATAATTTAATGGCCAATGCAGTGGAAGCTATAAAGGATACCGGCATGATCTCACTCGAATTGAAAGGAAGTCATGATAAAATAGAGATTCGGATTGAAGATGATGGACAGGGGATTCCTAAAAAAATGAGAGAGATTGTGTTTGATCCAGGCTATACCTCCAAATTTGATGCATTTGGAACACCGTCTACTGGGATAGGCTTATCCTATGTGAGAGAGCTGGTTCAAGAGCTAGGCGGTCATATTCAAATCGAACCAAAAGAAACAAAAGGGACAGCTTTTCTGCTTGTCCTTCCTATACAAAATTTAATACAGAGAGGGTGAGTGTATGCGATTCTTCATTGCAGATGATGATCGTGCAATACGCTCGATTTTAGGTCAAATCATAGAGGATGAGGATTTGGGAGAGGTCGTAGATGAAGCGGGTGACGGAGTTGGATTAGAGGCACATTCACTGAACCTCAAGAAAGTAGACATCCTTTTGATTGATCTTTTAATGCCTGCTAGAGATGGCATTCAAACCATTCGCCATATTCACCCTGAATTCAAAGGCAAGGTCATTATGATTTCCCAAGTAGAGGCGAAAGAGATGATGGCAGAAGCCTATGAACTAGGGATTGAATATTATATTCATAAGCCCGTCAATCGCATTGAAATCGTCAGTGTGATTCGAAAAGTCATGGAGCGTATCAAACTGGAAAAATCGATTTATGATATACAAGCCTCCCTTCGCCACGTACTGCCATTAGAGCCTGTGATTTCTCAAGGTGCCGGCGCTGGAGCGAAGAGAAGAACGATGAAAGAGGCTGGGGAATTCCTCTTATCTGAGCTGGGAATTGTCGGTGAGAACGGCTCTAAGGATTTACTGGAGATACTTCTCTATTTACATGAAACTCAGTCAGCCAATTCTCATGAGGTCAATTTCCCGCCGCTAAAGCAGCTGTTTATCAAAACCGCAGAAAGAAAGCTGGATCATGGTGCAACCGATGTAGAGGTGATGCGGGAAGTGAAAGCGGCGGAGCAGCGGATTAGACGAGCTATTCATCATTCCTTGAATCATTTTGCCTCACTAGGATTAACAGATTTCTCAAATCCTAAGTTCGAGCACTACGCGTCGAAGTTTTTCGATTTTACCGATGTCAGCCAAAGAATGAAAGAAATGCAGAAGACATCTTCTCTCGCAGGATCGACGGGCAGAGTCAATACAAAGAAATTTGTTCAAATTTTTTATTTTGAAGCAAAGCAGTTATTCGAAGAAATGAGCTGAGGAAAATCTGTTGGTATGATTGGAGAAAATAAACAGAGAAAGTCTGTCTTTCCTATGATCTGTCTTGATCTTCAGGTGTCTTTGTAATTTAACTGATCATTCTGATTTTTCTTTTTTCTTGAAAATAAAACCCTCCTGTGCAATCGTTTGTTAAAATAGTGAGGTTAGACTAGAATGTCGGAGGTTTTATTTTGGGAAAAATTAAACGAAATGCGCTCTGCCCATGCGGAAGCGGAAAAAAATATAAACATTGCTGTGGTCAAAAATCAGGCGGAGAACAAACGTCTGAGCTTGTGTTTAAGGAAGCTGTACAAGTTCAAAAGGATTTAATGAATTATGCTTTTTCTAAACATCAAAGAGCGATCAATCAATTCATTAATGAGTTTTCTTTCCTTGCAGATATGGATAAAGAAACGCAACAAATCTCAGTTTTTCATTTGAGTGTATGGGGCATCTTCTTCCGTCCATTAACTGATCAGAAAGAAACCATTTTCCAAGAATTCCTGACAAAGAAAGCAGAAGATATTACCCGTCCGAAAACAAGACAAGTGGTCCAATCTTGGACAGACATGGAGCCATCTTTGCTTTTATTAAATGAAAAAACGGACGAGTCTCTTTACTTTGAAGATATGGTAACAGCTGAGAAGGTTGAAGTAGATGTAAAACCGGATCAAACGGTACTGCCTGAAAAGGGAAGTCTCGTGCTTGGTTTTCCTGTTCAATTTGAAGAAAAAGCAGAGTTTTTCATTCAGTATACGATGTTTGCGAAAGAGTTCACGGATACTCTTCTTCTTCAGGTCCGCCAGCTTGTTGACGCATATGAAGCAAATGGAGGAGCGCGCAGCACATTTATGAGAGAATCATTCCCTGATGTGCTGAAGTGTATGTTTGCGAAGCAAGAAGTAGAAGAATCAGAAACACCTGCTCAAACAGAAGGCGATGCAGGTCTATCAGCAGATCGTATGGACTGGGCAAGTGACGTCCAGCTGGAAACAGCTAAGCTGATTGAAGACGGAATGAAGGAGCATGGTGACCAAAGCCTGACAGATGGTGCTTTAACGGTTTGGAAAGCCTACTGTGATCAGAAATCACCTGTGATCCGTAAAGCAGCATCATTTGCTGCAGGAATCGAATACTATATTCATTCATTTGCAAGCGATGCTCCACTTTCTCAAGCACAAGTAGCGAAGAAGTATGGCATTAGTGCGTCTACTGTATCGAGCCGTTTTAAAGATATCGAAAAAGCGGTGAAAGAAGAGCAAGAGGCGACAGTATAATCTAAAAAAGACGCGGCACCTTCAGAGGCCAGCGTCTTTTTTTTAGATTATCTCGTTTTAATAAAACCACTCATGTACTGCTCTGTATTATAATCGTTTAGGTCGATTTTCCATTGACCATCCCCATTACGTTTCATTTTCACTTCATATTCAGCTGGGCTGGAGACGGGAGGAAGCTTTTCGAATTCAGATGCGTACATGTTTAAGCTTTTTTTATACAATTCTTCTTTAGAACGGATCTTTCCGTTGTAAAACTCGTCTCTTTTCTTGTCTAGCTTGTCTTTTAAGTTAGACGCATCAATGCCTGTTACTTGAGCGACAACCTTTGCTTCGTCATCAGAGATGGTTTTTACACTTGTTTCTACTTTGGCTTTATCCTTCATAGTGTTTTGAATGCGTTTGTACATCGACAAAATATCACGGTCACTCACTTCATTACCGTATATTCCTGCACTTCTTTTGAAGTCTTTAACAAACATTTCATGGTATTTATTGACGACATCCGATTGGTTGTCACCCGTTAAATCTGCGAATTGATCGTTCTTTTTGTCAAAAACAATAATATCGGTATAAGCGGATAACGCTTTTGCTGGGTTATCCAGCTTTTTTGCTGAATCGAGTATTTTGTTTCCATCTAGATCGATTTGGATGGAATCACTGTTTTTCTTGATGCTGTCCTGATAGACGAACTGATATTTTTTCCCTTTGTCTACTAGGAAATAAAGAGCTCCTGAAAGTGACTTGCCTTTGTTCAATGAACCAAGGTCAAGACGGTCTTTACTACCGTAGAATTTTAAATCAGATACTTTGGCATCGTCCTGATAAAGGGAGAAGTCAGAGTTATATAATGAAAGGGCTTTGTCACCTTTGTTTGTGATCGTTAGGTTGACTTTTAGTACCAATTCATTGTCTCTCAGGGTAGTTGTTGAGTCTTCTGGTAACGTATATTCGTAGCTATTGACTTTTACCTCTGCTGTTTTCGTTGACTTTTGGTCAGTGTCTGTTGATTTGGCTGAGCTCTGGCAGGCTGCAGAGATGATCATCACGAATGAAATCATGAGAAGGGCACTTATTTTTTTAAGATTCACAGTTGATGCTCCTTTGCTTTTCTTTCGTCATTTCATTCCCGCTATCTGACTATGAAAAAAGAAACAGATAGAATGGTATATTCGGGTGTTAAAGGGGAAAATATCCTAATGACGATTTGCACTATTCATTCTATCGAAATTCATTCATGATGAGGAATAGGTTTTAGTCCCTATTTTTAATAGTTTTTAACACAATTACTTATAAAATAAGGAATTAAATAAGCATAATATACTGGTTAATAAGTATTGATTTATAGATTTATTTTGGGTTTTAAATGTTTTTTGTATAAAAATCTTGAAATAAAGGTAGTTTTTTATTTGACGAGGCGGTGCCGGATGGCGAAGACGACAGCCTGTGTGCGGTCTTGTGCATTGAGCTTTTGTAATATACGGTGCACATGCGTTTTTACTGTACTTTTGCTGATAAATAATTGATCAGCGATGTCTTCATTCTTTAAACCATAGGCCATTTGCTGTAAAACATCGCGTTCACGTTCTGTAAATGATTCGTGAAGCAGATGAGTGTGATATGTATCATTTGCTTGCTGAAGAGCTCGTGCCCAGAGGCTGCCGTTCGAAAGACAGATTCACCAGCAAAGGCGGTGCGGATGGCCTGAATTAATTCCTCAGGCATTGTATCCTTCAGCAAATAACCGACTGCCCCTGCACGAATCCCGTCAAAGACGTATTCTTCCGTATCAAAGGTCGTGAGAATCACAACTTTTACATCTGGGTGCTTTTTTAAAATGTGCTCTGTTGCCGTGATGCCATCCATTCCAGGCATTTGTACATCCATGAGCAGTACGTCGGGTTTGTTAGTCAAGCAAAGCTCAACCGCCTCCTGACCGTCTGACGCCTCCCATATGACGTCAATATCCTCTTGAGCGCTTGCAATATAACGAAATCCTTGGCGGATCAGCGGCTGATCATCAATAATGCCAATCTTAATAGGGGTTGTCATGTCTCAGAGTCCTCCTTGATAGGAATTTGAACATGGATACAAAAGCCGTGCGGCTCGCGTATGGACGTCTTGAGGGAACCGCCTGCTGCGTCACACCGTGCTTTCATGCCTGACAGTCCAAATCCAAATGAAATATCTTTTTCGCTGGTCAAATTTCCATCGTCTTCAATGTTCATCATCAGCTCATGCTGGTGGTTATAGAGTGTAATGGTCATCGCGGTCGCCTTGGCATGGCGAATTGTATTGGTGATCGCTTCTTGTAAAATGCGGTAAAGCAGTTCAGATACGGAGAGCGGCCATTTTTTATACGTAAGCTGCTCTGTATGAAACTGAATATCTAGCTCTCCTGATATCTCTCCTTGCTTGATGAGACTGCGAAGTCCGGCAAGTCCGAGACCTGCATCATCTGACGCCATATGATGAACCACAGAACGAACTTCGGTGAGACAATTTTTAGAAATATTGATCAGCTCCTGAAACGTCTGCGCCATCTGCTCTGGTTCTTCCTGTTTTAAACGATAGGGCAAAGACTGCAGCTGGACAATCATTGAGGTTAATTGGTGACCGATGCTGTCATGCAGGTCACGTGCAATTCTGCTCCGCTCCTCCAGCACAGCAAATTGGAGTGACTGAACGGTCGCTTCTTCAAGCTCTATATGCGCCTTTTTTAATTGTTCATGGGCATCTGATAATTCCTTGTGAACCAATTGCAGTTCTCCGAAGTGTTCTTCCTTTAATTCCTGTTCACGCCGGCGCATTCTAGAGATCAAGACAAGTGTATACACAAGCAGCTGGAATAGCGGGAGAGTGATCACCATGTTCCAAGAAAAATCATTTACATAATAACTGACCCCACTAGTGAAAAAGATGATAGCAAATAGATAGGGATGATGCGCCTCTGAAAAACGAAAAGCGATAAAGCCAATCATAAAAAAGGTCAGCCCAATACTGTCTTGAATCTGACCTGTCACCAGCCACAAGAGATGTGTCAGAATCCACATCGAGAGGAGCATAGAAATTTGCTTTTTAGGTGACAGCTTGCTTTTTGGAAAAAGACAAAGGAGAAACACCAAATAGACGAAGGTGCGAAACACCAATTCGCCTATTGAAAGGGGCTCATACATTTGAATATACATATAGGTCAATACAAGGCCTAATACAAATTTTCGCCTTATTTGACCTAAAAGCTTGAGTGGCTGCTGAAGGTTCATATCAAAAACTCCTGTCTATCAGTTAAATAGCAGCAGATGCCTTGATGTTCATATATCTTTTTAAAAGAATAAAACGTAATCCGATCATACTGCCAATTGGAAGGAATGTCAGGCCATTTGCGAAAATGATCAGGGAATGACCGCCATCCTGTACAACTGAACCTACTGTCATCCGGATAAGAATGATTCCGATGAAAAAAAGTGTTCCATAGAGTGAGCTGGCGGCGGTGATACGTCCCGACTGTTGATCATATGTTACTTTGTATAGTTTACCTCTCCAAAGCCCGATTGCAAAACCTGCGAATGCAAAGCCAGTCATCACAAGCAGGCTCATCGCCGTGATTTCAATATGCTGGGTAAAGGAATAAGAGAGAGTGCCTAATAAAATGAGCGGCCCTATGAGAAGCCTGATGGGGCGGATTTCTTTTTCCTTGCCTGTTCTTAAAAGCAGAATAATGATAATGATGACAATTTGAATGGTCATAACAAGATCTCCTTTTCGTTTTAGTCTATCTTCATCATACGCATCTACTATTTTCTCGGCGTCCACCTGCAGGTTGATTTTCAGAGAGCGGGATACTTGAATGTTGGAATTGATTCATGGGAAAATAAGGATGATTACGTAGATAAGGGAGATGAGCTTTTGAAAAAGGTAACGCTTGGACGAACTGATTTACAGGTGAATCCGATAGGGCTTGGTACGAATGCAGTAGGTGGACATAATTTATTCCCGAATCTTAGTGAGGATGCTGGACGGGAGCTTGTGGAAACGGCTCTTGATCAAGGTGTCAATTTCTTAGATTCTGCTTTTATTTATGGGCTGGGCCGTTCAGAGGAATTAATCGGTGAGATCATTGCCAAAAGAGGCGGCAGAGAAAAGCTTGTCCTTGCGACAAAAGGAGCTCATAAGGAAGTAAACGGGCAAATTGAACTTGATAACAGCCGTGATTTCTTAAGAGAGCAGGTCGAAAATAGCCTGAAACGACTGCAAACAGATTATATTGACTTGTACTATATGCATTTCCCGGATGGGCGCACGCCGCTCGAGGAAGTTGCAGGCACATTAAAGGAATTGAAGGACGAAGGGAAAATCAAGGCGATCGGTGCATCCAACCTTGATTTTGAACAGCTTCAAGCCTTTAACCAAGATGGCTACTTAGACGTGCTTCAGTCGGAGTATTCTCTGCTGAAACGTCAGGCGGAGCAGGATCTTCTTCCATACTGCGTCGAGCATGGTATTTCCTTTATTCCTTATTTCCCATTGGCATCAGGCTTGTTGACTGGGAAATTTACAAAGGATGCGACATTTGATGATATTCGAGCAAAAGACCCACTTTTCCAAGGTGATGCATTCCTTTCAAATCTCGAAAAAGTAGACAAGCTGAAGGCGATTGCCCAATCAAAGAATGCAGAAACGGCACACGTCGCACTCGCTTGGCTCTTAGCTCAGGATGGTATTGATGCTATTATTCCAGGGGCAAAACGAGCAGACCAAGTGCTGCAAAATTTAAAAACAAACGATGTTCAACTAACTGAAGAGGAAATTAATCAAATCGACAAGATTTTCTCTTAACACGAAAAAAAGGTGCAGTAATGCACCTTTTTTTATGACATTGTAAGAGGGATTTTGATGACGAGCCGTAAATTTGGAGAACGGTAAGTGAAATCCAGTGTACCGTCTGCCTTTTCAACAAGCTGATGAATGATATACGTCCCCATGCCTTGATGATCGCCGCCTTTTGTCGAGCGGCCAAAAGTTTTGAATAAATGATCTAACACATGTTTTTCCATACCTTTTGTGCTGTTTTCACAATGGATTAAAAATAGCCCGCTCCGAATAGAGGTTGTGACCGAAATGCTGCCCTCTTTTCCAGCTTTCTTTGCTTCAATCGCTGCATCTAGGGCATTATCAAGCAGGTTGCCAGTAAAACTAACCTGATCCGCCTTTGAAAAGGGAAGCGATGAAAAGGGAGCTTGAAGGTCTAGTGAAAGTGCAATGTTCTCTTTCTCAGCCCGCTCCAAAAAGATGTGAAGGGTAGAGGCTAAATAGGCATTTTCTCCTTTCATCCATGGGAAATGTTTGACGTATTGCTGAATCAAATCTTTAATCTCATACTCGTCGTTCGACGCCGAAAAGGCATTTAAATGTCTGGCTGTTTCATGATGTTTACTCCGCAGCTCAAGAAGTAATTCGTTGGTTCTAGCTTCTGCGTTTATAAGCTCTTGAAGCCGTCCATTTAACTGATTCTCTGTCTGCATCACCTTCAATGAGAGGATATCGACTGTCACCATCATGATGAGCGCCAAAAGACAGCTCAGCCCATTCTCTTGCGTTAGAAACAGCAAAAAGCCTGCACAGGTGATGAGCATAAAAGCACCTAACATCACATAACCACTCGTATGAGGTAAAAATTTTTTGTACATGAAGAATGTATAAACACACATCGCGCAAAAGGTAAGAATCCACAACACAATTGATGATAGCGGTAGAAAGGCTTCAGCAGCTGTATGAAACGCAAGACCTAGCCATATGAGGGCATAAATGCGAAATCCAAGATAGAAAGCGTTCACGTTCGTTCTCCTTAAAAATAGTATTTCTTAAAGAATTCTAATTGCTGCTTGGTCATCATGGCTTTTTTATCTGTCCCTTCAAAAGACACGATAAACGAATTTTTAGCATAAGCCGAGAAATTCTTAATGTAATGAATATTGATGATAAACGATCGATGGGAGCGGATAAAATCCTTTTCAGCCAGATCACCCTTTAACTCGTTTAAAGTTTGATATGTCTGGATTTCTCCTGATGTTGTCACGATAGTTGTTGAGCGGCCCGTTCGCTCAACAAAAATGACATCCTTTTTCTGCAGCACATGAATATCTGACTGCTGTTTAATGAGAAGCCGTCCATGAATGCTTTTCTCCTGCTTGGTGGACATATAGCGCTCTAAGCATTTGGCAATGCGATCAGCTTGGTAGGGCTTCATAATATAATCATGTACATTCAAATCAAACGCATGGACCGCATATCCACTGTTTCCTGTCACAAAGACTACATCGACATTCAGTGCGTGAGAGTGAATGAGGTCCGCTAATTCATAGCCGGACATTCCAGGCATTTCAATGTCAGCGAACAACAGATCAATGTCTCCTTGTTTGACCTTGTCATATGCATCCTCTGCTGACTGCGTGACAAAGACAATGTCCACAGCCTCCATTCTGCCCACAATGGCGTGCAGCTTTTCTAAATCTACTCGGTAATCATCGACGAGACCTACTTTTATCATAAAAATCACCTATGACTCTTCTTATTATTTGTCTATTTTACCATTTGTTTTTTTGAAATAGATCATTTCAAGACAGAAAAAGGACGTTTCGCGACATTTTTATATCAGGCAGGCATTATTTTTTCTATCATAGACTTAGAAAGTAAAGTTGAAAGGGGCGAACCAAATGATTACTCTCAGCGATTGCAGCTGCTGGTTTAAAGATAAGAAAAAAGTCGTAAAAGCGATGAAACACATGACGTTCTCCGTAAAGGAAGGGGAAGTCGTTGGCATCCTAGGAGAAAATGGTGCAGGGAAAACGACATTATTGCGCGCCGTAGCCACATTATTAGAGCCTACGCACGGGTCAGTCACTGTCGCAGGCTTTGATACGGTGAAAGAATCAACGGAAGTGAAAAAGCGAATTGGCGTCTTGTTTGGCGGTGAGACGGGGCTTTACGATCGTTTGACGGCACGAGAAAACCTTGAATACTTTGGCAAATTGTATGGCTTAGATCAGCATGAAATCAAAGCAAGAATAGAGGATTTGGCAAAGCGTTTTGGAATGAGACAATATATGGATCGCAAGGTGAAAGGATTCTCAAGAGGGATGAAACAAAAGGTGGCGATTGCCAGAACGTTAATTCATGATCCTGACATTATCTTATTTGATGAGCCGACAACAGGCTTAGATATCACGTCGAGTAATATTTTCAGAGATTTTATCCATCAGCTCAAGCAGCAAAATAAAACGATCCTCTTTTCAAGCCACATCATGGAAGAAGTCAGCCAGCTTTGTGACAGTGTCATGATGATTCATCAAGGAGAGCTTGTGTACAAAGGGACACTTTCAGAATTATATACTCAGGAACAAAGTGATGACTTGAACTATATCTTTATGTCGAAGCTCGCTAGGGGGATTTCATAATGTGGAAAACCGTCTTTTTGAAAGAAATGACAGATGCGCTAAGGGATCGAAAAACGTTGCTCTTAACCGTGCTGATTCCTCTTTTGACCATGCTTGGACTGGTGTTCTTTTATGAAAGCATGATTGCAGATCCAGGGGATGAAGCCTATACAGTCGCCATCAATGAACAGCTTCCAGCCGAAATGAACCAAATGATCAAAGAGGTCAAAAACCTAAACCTTGAAACATTTGATGATCCGCAGCAAGCGGTCAAAGATGGAGAGGCAAATGCTTACCTTGAAATGCCGAAAGAGGCAGGCGATATGCTCAAGCACCAAAAGCCATTCGCTATTAAAATCCATGGATATACGACAGATGATGATTCGGTCATTACTGTTCAAATGCTGCAATCATTGCTTGAGCAATATCAAAACCAAGTGGTCGAGAAGCGTTTAGCAGCAGATCAAATCGACACGTCCGTTATTCATCCGTTTGAAGTGCAGTCCGTTGATGTAGAAGAAGGGGATGAAGGGGAAAACGGAGTGACCGCTATGCTGTTGTCGATTCTCCTTCCGATGATTTTGGTGACCTCCGTCATCTCAGGAGCTTTACCGGCTGCGCTTGATATTGTAGCAGGTGAAAAAGACCGGAAATCCATTGAAGCGTTGTTCCTGACACCTGCCAGCAGACTCCAGATTCTCATCGGAAAATGGCTCGCTGTCTCTATGTTTGGTATTTTAAGTGGGATTGTGGCGATCGGTATGCTGCTTCTATCCACTTTGCTCTTTACAGAAAAGCTGAAGCAGGCTCTAAACTTTGGTGATCAAATGTGGAGCATTATCGGCGTCATGTTTGCGGCGTTAATCATCTTCTCCTTCATGGTATCCATGATTGAATTGCTGCTCAGCGTCATTTCGGGCTCAGTCAAAGAAGCACAGTCGTACATGTCCATGATCATTACACTAGGTGTGCTCCCAATGTTCTTTACCATGAGAGCAGGTGCTACGCAGCTAGATACGTATTACTTTGCCATCCCATTCCTTAATATTCATGCGCTGTGTAAGCAACTGATGTTTGGTATCATCGATCCGGTGGCCGTCACTCTGACACTCGGCTCCTCAGCCTTGGCAGTCGTTATCCTGTTTGTCATCGTCAGAAGCTTGTTTATGAAAGAAAAATGGATGCTTGCGAAATAAAGAAAGGAAAACTTGTAGATTTTTCTACAAGTTTTTTTATATTCGGAGATTCATATAAAAAAGGATCGGGATAGAATTGTTATGGCATAATGGAAGAGGGAATGACATAATCATCCTATTTTTACTAAAGAGGGGGATTGGATATGCCTTATCAAACTGATGACGATGATGTGTTAGGACTATGTAATATATATGCTCAGCAAACACACCATTTTGAAGCCTTTATTTTGGGAAATAGGAAAGGCTTATTAGAACTAAGAAATGCAATAGACAAGGCTTTAGAAACCGGTTGTTCTACTTCAACATTATTTCCGTCTGATTATGAAGGATATGATGTCTATGTTGCTTTAGTAGATGAGGAGCAAAGGTTTGAGAAATTAACAACTCCTTATGTCGAAGAATATGTACAAGAGGAAGATGCGGTTGATCCAATTGAGATCATTAAAGAATATGAAGCTAAAAAGGGGAATTCCGTATAAAGAGATTCCCCTGCTTGTGAACTCGTTTGCTAGTGAATCAAATGTCTATGGATTTGGCTTGTCATTGGGTTTTGTCCAGTACTTGATGTCTTCCAATGCCCTTTCAATGTCATCCATATCGTCAATTCCTAAAGTACTATCAAATTTCGAAGATAGTATCTTTCGTACTTTAGCGAGTCTTTGAGTGACCTCCCACTCATCTATAAATCGTGTGGTTTCTGTTTCATATTCTCCTCTATATGCTTCCTCACCATACTGATGAAATTTTTCACCATAATAAGAACCCATGTTATGCAAAGACAAAAGAATCAAATTCATTTCTTTTAATACCTCTAACATTTCATCACCCGTGTAGGTGATGTTTTGATTAGACTTTAGCATTGACTCCCACCCTTAAAATAAGAAATGTTGATATACACCGCAACCAATACGCTTGTGTTCATCATATTAAAAAAACCCCCGGGATCGGGGGTTTCAGCGTGTAGACAAACCCTCGCATTCTTTGTCAGTTCTGCGCTCCGGTGCTCACGAATGTCAAATTCGCTCCGCTCCGGTGCTCGCCCTTCCTAGACTGCAAAGGTTTTCTATCACGCTGAAAAGAAGACAAAGGGCTAAAATAAAGATCATTTTAGCCCTTTGTCAACAATCTGAAACCCCCGGAATCGGGGGTTTTTCTTTAGTTCTTGATGAATTTCTCAACTAATGAGCTTGTTTTGTAGTCGTTCAAATCAAGTTTCCATTGGTCGATATCATTTTTCTTCATGTTCACTTCTACTGTTTCTTCAGAAGATGATGGTCCTAATTTTTTAAATTCATCTGGATAGATAGAAAGTAGATATTTCTGTGCATCATCATAAGATGCTGAACGGTTTTTGCTGTAGAACTCAGTCGCTTTCTCTTTCAAACGATCGACAAGCGGACTTGCATCAATCGGTGTAAGAGTCACAGTCACGACAGCTTTATCACCACTGATCGCTTTTGTTTTTGTTGATACTTTTGATTTTTCAGCTAATGTTTCTTTTACTGCTTTTAAAAGCTTATCAAGGTTTTCGTCCTTCGCTGAGCTAGAAGAAATACCTGATGAAGTGATATAACCTTGTTTGAATGATTTATCGAATTCATTCACAACAGTTGATTTGTTATCACCTGTTAGTTTTTCGAAATCGTCGTTTTTCTTACCAAAAATCATCACATCAATATAAGAAGAAAGAGCTTTTGCAGATGCTTGTAGTGTATCTGCTTTTTTCATTAAGTCTTTTCCTTTAATATCGAATTCTAGTGTTTTGTCATCTTTTTTCGATCCACTGCCTGGCTCTGTGTAAACAAGCTGATAGTCCTTGTCTTTGTCAACAACAAAGAATAGACCGCCTTTTGTTACTTTGTCTGCATTTAAAGAGCTTGAAGATAATACTTCGTTGTAGTCATCTGGAGAGATCGTAGATACCTGTGCGTCATCTTGGTAAAGTGTGAAGTTGCTTTTATCAACATTGAGAGGCTCTTTGCTGATATTTTTTACAGATACATTCACTTTTAGTACATACTGATCATCCTGTACAGATGTATCGTATTGAGGTGGTAATGTGTACTCAGCACTTTCTACCTTTACTTCTGCTGCATCAAGAGATTTTTTGGTATCGTTTTCTTTCGCAGCTGTTTTGTCTTTACCACCACTACAAGCGGCAGCGACAACAGTTACACACAAGATCAGAAGAAACAGGGATAATTTCTTTTTAAACATGTCGTGTTTTCCTCCTCGGGTTTATGGTGAATTTCATTGAAAAGCTGTAGTTCATATCGTTCTTTTTGCACAAAAAGAAAAATACTGTATGTTTTTTACTGTAGAATGAAGCGAAAGTACTGTCAATACCTCAGTGCGTTTCCGAGGTTGATTGGCTTCAAGTAGTAAAAATGACACTAAGTTGAGAGGAGAAACTTGTAATTTATTATTTGATATCTCCTGTAGAAACTCAACATTTTATATTTTAAGGTTTTGAGTCGGATTATTGAATAGGTTCAAATGACTGTTTTTGAAGATGATGTCGCAATTAGAAGGATTTTTATGACTTGTAAATGAGTATATAGTAATGAATATTTTTTCCTGCTATGTGGATGATCACTTGGTTTGTGTGTTGTTGACAGCAAGACACATGTCCAGCAAATTTAGACAGGCTGCCGACACTGAACGTGCTTTTTCATGTCAAAATGGCAGTCATCTACACAGAAACGCTACATAAAATAAAAGAGAAACGAACTGGAGGTGGATGTATGGCAGTGGTAAGAGCGACAAGCTCTGATATTGATTTAATGGCCAGACTGCTGAGAGCGGAGGCAGAAGGTGAAGGGAAGCAAGGGATGCTGCTCGTAGGAAATGTGGGCATCAATCGGCTGCGTGCCAACTGCTCTGACTTTAAAGGGCTGCGTACGATTCCACAAATGATTTATCAGGAGCATGCATTCGAAGCGGTCACGCATGGGTACTTTTATCAACGAGCACGAGAAACTGAAAAAACACTTGCGCGGAGAAATATTAACGGAGAACGTTTTTGGCCGGCAAAATTCAGCCTTTGGTATTTTAAACCCCCTGGCAATTGTCCAGCGACATGGTATAATCAGCCGTTTGTGGCAAGGTATAAGTCGCATTGCTTTTATCAGCCAACCGCCGAAACGTGTGAAAATGTCTATAACACCTTTTAGCTTGATGAAACGCACAACCCTCTTAGAGTACGAATGCAGAGGGTTGTGTTTTTGTTTTTTCCAAAATGGGTAACCATTGTGTATCAACAAGATGAAGCACGTGAATGGAGGAAATGAAGATGTATCAAGATTTAAAAGGGAAAACAGCCATTGTCACAGGTTCTTCAAAAGGAATTGGACAAGCGATCGCATTGCGGTTTGGACAAGAGGAAATGAATGTGGTTGTGAACTATAAAGGAGATGAAGATGGTGCTGAAGAGACGGTACAAGCCATTCAGAAGCACGGAGGCAAAGCGGTGAAAGTACACGCAGATGTCTCCAAAGAGGAAGGCATCCAAGCCATCATGGATACAGCATTGGAACATTTCGGTACAGTAGATGTATTCGTCAATAATTCAGGCTTCAACGGCGAAGAAGCGCTGCCGCATGAGATGACGCTGGAGCAATGGCAAAACGTCATCGATGTGAACATAACAGGTGCATTTTTAGGCGCAAAGGCTGCGCTTGCCTATATGATGGAGCATGACATCAAAGGATCTATTTTAAATATTTCCAGTGTCCATCAGGAGATTCCGCGCCCATTCAACGTTCATTATTCCACTTCAAAGGGCGGAATGAATATGATGACAAAGACGCTGGCTCTTGATTATGCAGAATCAGGTATTCGAATCAATGCGATTGCGCCAGGTACCATGGCAACCGAATCAAATGATGATTTGCAGGATGAACAGAAAAAACAAAAGCAGCTTGAGAAAATTCCGATGAGGACCTTTGGTGAACCGAAGGAGATTGGGTCCGCTGCGGCATTCCTCGTTTCTAAGGAAGCGGCATATATCACAGGCACCACCTTATTTGTGGATGGTGGAATGACACTTTATCCTTCTCAAATCAATGATTAATCCGAAAAACATCCGCCTGTTCAGCCGGCGGATGTTTTTTGTTCGTAGCGTTGTGTAGCTTTGGCTCGTTTGCCGAGCAGCATCGGGTACTTGCTCAGGAAGGAGATACATGGCACCATGAGCAGCAATGTGCCGATCGTATAAAAAAGTGTCCAAGAGAGCTGCGCTGTATCAGCAATATTGATACCAAGTCCATAAAAAACAAATGCTTTCATGATATCAATGCCGGCAAACTGCAAGACAAGAATGACAATAGAATTTCGTCCTAGATACGTCAAAATAGGGGATGTTTTCAATTTAAAGCTTAAATAAATCACGGCAGCTGAACCGAGCAGAGCACATGCATAGAAAATAAAGAGATCACCGTAGTCGTTGACGCGCATATCGATCCGTGAATTAAAGCTCTGCATGTAAGCCGTCAGCACAAGCAGACCTGTACATAAAAGAAGGGTTGGATCTGTTTTTAATTCCACAAACCACTGCTTTGCTAAAAATCCAATCGAATAAAACACAACAGCCGTCAAGGCAACATTAGCATTCCAAGGAAGACTTTGATCTAAAAGCAAGGTAGAGGCATATCCAGCACCTCCGCAAAGAATAGTCAGCAAGATTAAGGCAGCAGGTCTCCCTTTTGAAAGACGATGCATAAAGAAAAATAAAATTTCCACTAAAAAGAGTGTCGTTAAAAACCAAATCGCTGGGTTATGTGTAAGTCTTGCTTCATCTGCATTGGATATGAAAATACCTGTAAACGGAACGAAAGGGTCGATATCCGTTTGTCCCTTGAATGCGAAAAAACGAGTAACGGAGAACCAAAATACATACGTAATGATGGAGAAATAGAGATAGGGCAGGAGTAAGCTTTTGGCTTTTTTCTGAATAAATGACAAAGCAGGGGATGAGGATGACCGAAACATCATGCCTGATAGTAAAAAGAAAAGCGGCATATGAAAAGAGTAAATGAATTGCTTGAGCGAATCTGGAATGGGCACATGCGCCATAACCACGAGCAGAATGCCGATTCCTTTAGCTGCATCTACCCAATCGAGTCTCTTTTTCATGTCTGTCATCTCCTTTTTCTCAGCGTCGTAAACCGTTCATTGAATATGTACCTCTACTATATAAAAGGTACACCTCTTATACGTTTACAGTTCGCTAACGATTAGAAGACACATTTGCGATTAGATGACAGACGAAAGGATTTTGACATCTTGATGTTACATTTCCCATTTTTTATGACAATGTAAAAAAAGAAGCCTGGAAAGCTGGCTTCAAAATAATTCTGCTATTCGTTTGTAGGAGCGTTGTTTTTCGATCGGATCAAAGGAATTGTTCAGAATCATGATGTCATCCGTTTGATAGCGTTCCATCAAGGTCTGTAATTGCTCTTTCACCGTTTCCTTCGAGCCGACAATCATCCGCTGGCGGTTTTGCAGCACTTTTTTCTTTTCCTGCGTGGTGTAGTGATAGGCATTTGCTTCTTCTATAGAAGGAACGCGGCTGTCCAGTCCTTTTTCAACACGAAGCAGCCATAAATCTGTACTGCTGGCGATCCGATCTGCTTCTTCATCTGTGTCACCGCAGATGACAAAGACGGCAAACATAGATTGTGGCTGCCTAGAAAAGACAGATGGAGAAAAGTGTGATCGATACGTCTCAAATGCTTGTTTGCCGCGTGCAGGATGAATAAAGTGGCCAAAAATATAGTTGATTCCAAGCTCCGCCGCCTGTATGGCACTATTTTCTCCTAGTCCAAGCAGCCAAACCGGCGGATGAGCATCAACAAGCGGAGCAGCTTTCACACCTGCATGCGGATGACCAGAAGGCAGGCTATCTGATAAGTAAAAAAGAAGATCCTTCAGCTGGCGGTCAAACTGAGACAGATCTTTATGCACGCTGTCCGTCAAAGCGAGTCTCGTCCTTTCGATCCCGCCCGGGGATTTGCCGACTCCGATCTCAATCCGTCCAGGATAAAGGGCTTCAAGCTGCCGCGTGACCTCTGCTACTTTAAAAGGACTGTACTGAGGAAGTAAAATGCCGCCAGATCCGGTACGCAAGGTCGATGTATGAGCCGCAATATGAGCCATTAATATTTCAGGCGCTGTACTAGCGAGCCCCCTTGTGCTGTGGTGTTCAGCGAACCAATAGCGCTCATACCCAAGCGTTTCAGCCAGCTGAGCCAGCTGCGTTGTATGAATCAATGTCTCCTGCGCAGACTGACCTTTAGGAATGGCGACTTGATCTAATATATGAAGTGATGGCATCATCAACATCCTTTCAACAACATGCTGAATATAAGTATAAAGAAATCAATGGGTGGAAGGAAACGAAAGGGTTTATCCTTTGAACACATGCTTTTATCTTTTCTATATCAACATATGAAACCACATCTTACGCTCCTTATCAGCAAGAGCTGCTCACCGGGAACTTTCGACAATGTTTCACATGAAACACTTCATTTACGACATGAACTATTTTCAATATGCATCTTTCTTTAAAAAAATATAAAGTGTTTGAAACCTATCTTGAACATAGATCGTATATACTAGTAAATAGAAAAAAGAGTAAGAGGCTCCAATGTCATTTCATGAATTTTGTCGAATTTTCATGTATGATGATTTTAATAGGGTCCATCGCTTAATAAATAGATTTTTATTATGCTGGAGGAGTGATTGATTTGGCGATTACATTAGAAAAAGGTCAACGTATTGATTTAACAAAAGGGAAAGCAGGGCTAACGAATATTCTTGTTGGACTTGGCTGGGACCCTGTATCACAAGGCGGCGGGTTTTTAGGAAAGCTGTTTGGCGGCGGAGGCGGCGCTGATGTTGATTGTGATGCTTCAGTGCTCATGCTGAAAAATGATAAGTTTACGGAAAATAAAGATTTGATTTATTTTGGCAACCTAAAAAGCAAATGCGGCAGTGTTGAGCATACAGGTGACAACCTGACTGGTGAAGGAGACGGAGATGATGAACAAGTCCTCGTCAACTTGAGCAAGGTGCCGGGTAATGTGAATAAATTGGTGTTTGTCGTGAACATTTATGATGCCCTTAGAAGAAACCAACACTTTGGTATGATTCAAAATGCTTACATTCGCATCGTTGATCGTTCAAACAATCAAGAATTAGTGAAATATAATTTAAAAGATGACTATGCAGGAAAAACATCGTTAATCGTCGGAGAACTTTACCGTCAAGAGAATGAGTGGAAGTTTGCGGCTCTTGGAAATGGTACAAATGATGCGAAGCTTGCCGATATTACGAGAAACTACATTTAAACAGAAGGGAGAGGTTCCTAGTGGGAATTTCTTTAGCGAAAGGTCAAAAAATTGATTTAACAAAAACGAATCCGGGTTTAACAAAAGTAGTCGTTGGTCTTGGCTGGGACGTCAATAAGTATGACGGCGGACATGACTTTGATCTAGACGCAAGTGTATTCCTTTTAGATGCATCAGGTAAAGCAAGCTCTCCATCTGACTTTGTCTTTTACAATCAAACAACTGGCGGAGGCGGCAGTGTCGTACATACAGGCGATAACCGCACTGGTGAAGGGGACGGAGATGACGAGCAGGTCAATGTTGACCTTGCAGCTGTACCAGCAAGTATTGAGAAGATTTCATTTGTCATTACCATTCATGATGCAGAAGCGCGCAGTCAAAACTTCGGACAAGTGTCTAACGCATATGTACGTATTTTAAATGCGGCTTCGAATGAAGAACTCATTCGCTACGATTTGGCAGAGGATTTCTCAATTGAGACAGCCATTATTGTAGGTGAATTATACCGTCATGGCGGGGAATGGAAATTCTCGGCTGTCGGATCAGGCTATCAAGGCGGTCTTGCACGCATTGCAACGGACTTCGGCTTAGATATCGGATAACGATAGCTTCCTATTTTCAAAGACAGGAGAGATACGAATATGGCGATTCAGCTTTCAAAAGGACAACGTGTCGATTTAACTAAAACCAACCCAGGGTTGACGAAAGTGATGATCGGTCTTGGCTGGGATACGAATAAATATTCTGGCGGAGCCGAATTTGATTTGGACGCTTCGGCTTTCTTGGTGGATGCAAACAATCGTTGTCAGCAAGATACAGATTTTGTGTTCTATAATAACCTTCAGCATCCGAGCGGCAGTGTCACTCATACAGGTGATAACCGGACGGGTGAAGGAGATGGAGATGACGAGCAAATTCTCGTTGATTTCTCGAAAATTCCTGCTAACATTGATCGTATCGGAATTACAGTTACGATCCATGATGCAGAGACGCGCAGCCAAAATTTTGGACAAGTCTCTAATGCATTTGTTCGTGTTGTAAATGAAGAGGGCGGGGAAGAATTGATTCGCTTCGATTTAGGCGAAGACTTCTCAATTGAAACAGCTGTTGTGGTATGTGAATTGTACCGACACGGAAGTGATTGGAAGTTTAACGCGATCGGAAGCGGATTCTCTGGCGGACTTGCAGCTCTTTGTCAAAATTATGGGTTAGAAGTGTAAATAAGAGAAACAAATCAATTCAAGAGGTGCTGTCAAAAACTCATATGAGGGCCTTTTCCAAAGTGAGAAAGAAACAGCGATCAAGAATAGCAGCAGGCGAAAGCCTGCTGATGCTTCTACACTTATAGGAGGAAAACCAGTTGGACATTTTGAAACATATGTTGGATACATATGCCTCGTTTTTTGATTGGCATATGTGGGCAGAGGTGTTAACAGACCCTGTCTCTTGGGGGCTTATTGGGACGCTTGTCGTGCTTGAAGGATTGTTATCAGCAGATAACGCACTTGTATTAGCCGTGATGGTGAAACATTTACCGGAAAAGCAGCGTAAAAAGGCATTAACCTACGGATTAATTGGCGCTTATTTCTTCCGTTTTCTATTCATTGGCGTAGGGATGCTGCTTATTAAATTCTGGTGGATTAAGGTTCTTGGAGCTGCTTACTTAGCATGGCTTGTCATTAAGCACTTCTGGTTAGGTGATGGCGATGATGAAGCGAAGGAATTGAAAAAAGAAGGCTGGTTGATTCGGGTATTTGGTATATTCTGGGCAACCGTTATCTCTGTAGAAATTATGGACCTTGCCTTCTCGGTTGATAGTATTCTTGCAGCATTCGCTGTATCTGAGGAAGTATGGATTCTTCTATTAGGCGGAATGCTTGGAATTCTCATGATGCGTACAGTGGCACAGTTGTTCCTTGTTCTTATTGACCGTATCCCAGAGCTCGAGAATACAGCGTTTATTCTTATCGGGATCATTGCGATCAAAATGGGCTTGAGTGCTGCTCACATTGAAATCCCGCATCTTGTATTCTTTGCAATTATTATCCTAGCATTTATCGGAACGTTTATTGTTCATAAAATCAATAAGAAGAAACATCAAGGTGTAACAAACGAAGCTGCGGCTTCAAAAGAAGAATAGGACGATCAAAAAGGAATGGAGTTGATTAGCGGCTCCATCCTTTTTTGAATCATCAAGTCATTTGTTCGATTTTCTCTCAACAACAGGAGGTGGCACAGCATGCGGTATTTTCAGTTTTTATCAGAGGCGAAGCAGCACGATATTTTTTTCAAAAGGCCGGTGGCGATGCATTTGATGACGCCAAGGCACATACTTGCGCATGCATTAGGTGCTACTTTGTATATGCCTGCAACAAGACAGGATATAGCAGACATGCTGCTGTCGCAGAAATATGAAGCGCTTTGCTCTGTTGTATTTTGTTTAGAGGATGCCATCGGTGATCAAGAAGTGGAAATGGCTGAGCAGAATCTAGTGGTACAACTCGCCAAACTGTCGGACAAATTGACGCATACGCCTGAAACGGCTGAACAATTGCCGCTTTTATTTATTCGGGTTCGTTCACCGAAGCAGCTGCTTGAAATGGCAGATTTGCTAGGTTCATCTCTTCATTTATTGACGGGTTTTGTATTTCCGAAGTGTTCTATTCATAATGCGAAGGATTATTTGGACAGCTTGAAACAGGTTTCAGCACAAACGAAGACAAAGCTGTACGGTATGCCCATTTTGGAAACACCCGATTTATTAGAAAAAGAAACAAGATATACGGTGCTGTCTGAGTTAAAGCAGATCATGCTGAATGATGAAGAATATATTTTGAATATTCGTATTGGTGCAACGGATCTTTGCGGCTTATATGGCATTCGCCGTGATCGTGACACCACCATCTATGAAATCAGATTGATTGCTGATTTGATCACAGATATGATCAATTATTTTGGTCGTTCCTTTGTTGTTTCAGGTGCAGTATGGGAGCATTTTGGCCCTGCACGAAAGGAACAAAAACCATTCATCCGTGCGCTTTCTAAGGGCGGTGAGCTGTCCTTATCTGAATTCGATGACGTACAAGGTTTACTCAAGGAGACAAAACTCGATGTAGCCAACGGCATACATGGGAAAACAGTGATCCATCCAACACATCTCAAGCCAGTGCAAAGCATGTACGTTGTGACAAAGGAAGAGTACATGGATGCATTAAGTATTTTAGAACATGCTGACGGCACAGTTGGCGTAATGAAGAGTGTCTTCTCTAATAAGATGAATGAAACGAAGCCCCATTACAGGTGGGCAGAGCAGATATTAATTAAGTCAGACATTTACGGGGTGTTTCATGAAAATAGAAGCTATATCGACATACTCACAGAATCAGAAGCGACATACGCTGAACATCTTGGAACATATGGAGGTTGAGCTTGACCTCAAAGAAGGTGCGCTCCAGCTGGAGAAAGAGCATCTTTTTGAGATGGCAGCAAGGGTGAACAAAAAAAGAGCCTTTTTATTCGTTAGTAAGGTGCTTGGAAAGCATATTCCTGTTCATCCAGTGAAACCGCTCCTTGTCTCGGGTCTTTTAGCGATGGCATATGCCAAAGAGCAAACGGGACAGACGCCTCCGTACCAAGATTTTCTTGTAGAGGCACTCAAGACGGATGATCACGCGGCGTTAACGGCAGCCTATGAAACACTCAAAAAAGAAAAGCTAGCAGCTGGCAATGAGCCTGTCGTCATCGGCTTTGCGGAAACGGCAACAGCCCTTGGACATGGTGTGTATGATGTGCTAGAAGGCGCATCTTACATTCATACGACACGTGAACAGCTGCTGGGTCTTGACCCGTCATTGGTATTTGAAGAAGAACATTCGCATGCAACAGACCAGCTTTGTTATGCAGATGAAGCATTACTTCGCACAGACCGCCCCATCGTGTTAGTAGATGATGAAGTCACGACAGGCCGTACAAATATCAACATCATTCGTGACCTTCATGCAAAGTACCCGCGGCATTCTTATACCATTCTTTCCATCTTGGACTGGCGGACGGAGGAGCATGAGAAAGCCATGTGCCAGCTTGAAGAGGAGCTCGGAATTCACATCACATCATTGTCTTTATTAAAAGGGCAGATGGTCTTTAGAGGCAAAACGCTTGATGAACCAGCTTATTCGTATGAGATTGGGGAGCAAGAGAAGCGGCCAAGTCTCTCTTTACATTCTCTTCAATCTTTCTTTAAGCAAGTGCCGTATTCGCTTTCTCATGCAGCAAATTCGGCTGGTCATTCGCCATATATACATGAAACGGGCCGTTTTGGTTTAAACGCAGCAGATACCGAAGTGCTTGACCAAGCAGCTGCTGAAGCGGGATTGAAGCTGCGGCAGGAACGCAAAGGAAAGCAAACACTTTGCTTAGGGACAGGTGAGCTGATGTATGTACCGATGAGACTGTCTGCACATATGGGTGAAGGCGTTCGCTTTCATTCAACAACGAGAAGTCCTATTCACCCAGTCGAAAAGGATGGATACGCTGTCCAAAATGGGTTTACCTTTATGAATCCAGAGGATGCCCGAATTCAGCACTACGTGTACAACATTCCAAAAGGTGAATATGATGATGTATTTCTCTTTTTTGAGAAAAAGGTCTCTCAGGAGGCATTGCTTCCGCTTATTCATTTATTTGCCGAGCGGCATGTGAAGCATGTGCATATTGTGACTTTATCAGACGAGGTGAAGGTGAATGGCTAACGTGTATACAAAGATGGGAAGCTATCCAGAGCAGGATGTAACCTTCTTACTCAAAGATTTATCCTCTATTGAGATGGAGAAAAGTACAGAAGAGCGGGAGCGTTCAATTCAGAGTGGTGCGCATTATTCAGAAATGCTGCCAATTGAATATAAACCAACTGAATCTTATATGACTTTATTCTATCAATCTCTTGAAGAAAGTAAGGAAAAGGTAGCCGAAGCAGTAGCTGTTGTAGCAGAACAGATTGTGAAAAAGCGAGGCTTCAAAACCGTGCTTTGCAGCTTGGCGCGTGCAGGAACACCGATCGGGGTGCTAATCAAACGATATATTCGAAAGACATATGGTATCGATCTGCCTCATTACAGCATCTCTATTATTCGCGACCGCGGAATAGACGAGAATGCACTGCATCATATGCTGAAAGAACATCCAGGCTTTGAAATTGCTTTTATCGATGGATGGACTGGAAAAGGTGCCATTTCGAAAGAGCTCGAAAAAGCTGTGATTGATTTTGAAAAAAAATATGGCGTGCGTCTTTCGAGTGAGCTGGCTGTGCTGGCGGACCCTGGCTATTGTACACATGTATATGGAACGAGAGAGGACTTTCTCATTCCAAGTGCCTGCCTGAATTCGACGGTATCAGGGCTTGTCAGTCGTACGGTATTAAACAACCGCTGGATCAATGCCGATGATTTCCATGGGGCAAAGTATTATAAAGAGCTGCTTGATGAGGATGTGTCCAATCTGTATGTGGATACGATTGAAGATGCATTTTCCAGCCTCGGACCAAATGTACAAGAGAAAGCAGAAACCATACTTACGCAAGGGACGCCGGCAGATTGGCGCGGAATGGCATCCATTGAAGCAATCGGTCAGGAGTTTCAAATTAAAAATACCCATTTGATTAAGCCGGGTGTTGGTGAGACGACCCGCGTGCTGCTTAGAAGAATCCCGTGGAAAATCTTAATTCAGCCTGGATCTCAGGAAAAGCTGAAGCATATTTTGCTTTTGGCTGAGGACAGAGGCGTTCCTGTCATTGAATATGCCAATATGTCCTACACGTGCTGCGGGTTAATTCGCCCGCTGGAGCAAACGTCATGAAGACATATGCATTTGCCAGTGATTTAGACCGAACGCTGATTTACTCACATCGAGTGCTTGACCAGTATGCGTATGAAGGAGAGTATGATTTAGTTGAGGTGCTGGACGAACGGCCGCTTTCCTATATGTCTGTTGAAACGAAAAGATCCTTGCAGACGATTCATCAATCAGGCTGGTTCATTCCAGTGACGACAAGAACGACTGCACAGTATGAACGGATCACCTTCTTTCAACAAGAGCTTCAACCGGAGTATGCTGTCACAACAAACGGGGGCTGTATTCTTCACCATGGCAAGCCGCTTGAGGATTGGCAGGCCATTGTTGATGAGAGACTTAGGGAGTGTATGCCAGTCAGAGAGATGCTGAGGGCGATCTCCGAACTTCCGGTTGCGGCTTGGGTGAAGCGTACCCGTACAGCAGAGGGAAGATTTCTTTATTTGATTATGAAAGATGAGTATTTATCTCACATACCGCTTGCTGAATTGAAGCTGTGGGGTGAGGAGAGAGGCTGGCAGGTTTCTCTTCAGGGACGGAAGCTTTATTTTATTCCACAGCCGCTTAATAAGTGGGATGCTGTTGCTTTTCTAAAGGATAGGCTGCAGCTTGAATACGTCTATGGTGCGGGTGATTCCCTGTTAGATGTGGGGCTCATTCGTCAATCAGATAAGGGCTTTGCCCCAAGGCATGGAGAAGTTCTCGACTTTGACCCAGAACTTGAGCCGACAGCAGCATCTGGCATGGCCGCAGCGGATGAAATCACCGCTTCTGTCATCGAGCAGATGGCGAAGGCAAAAAAGCCTTCGATTCGATAGCAGAAGTAGAAGGCTGAATGATATGATAGTAGTAGCTTTCTAGAAAATATAGGAGAAAGGAAGGAGCGGCGTGAGTTATAAAGAAATCAATGTCACCCAAACACGGGCGGAGCAGGAAGCCTGGAAAAACGTGCTGAAAAAGCCGCTCCCTGAAAGAGACGGTTATGTAAAGGACGAGCATACGTTGTCCTTGCCGCGTCTCGCCGCCCGGGTCCTTGGAACTCCGCATGATGCAACCGATTATTTTATTTATTTACATGAATTATACGAAACAGAAGGCATGCATATTTTAAGTGAAACGCTCAATCGTCATATTGAGCCAGAGCATTTTCAAGCGTTGCAGCGTATTCATTTGATTAACCAAGAAGAAAAGGGATTGTCCGTGAATCGCTTTGTGGCTTTTTTAGATGGTGAACAGCTGATTGTACGCCATCCAAACCCTGTGATGAACCGGCATATCCGTCTTTCATTGATCAAGGTGTTTGAGCATTTCAAGCAGCTGCATGAGGGTGGATTTCAGCATCCCGATTTCCGCCGGGTCTTGCTGGATGTCGTGAAGTTTTCAAATAACCATCTAGGTCCATGGCTGAAGGAAGTCAATATAGAAGAAAAAATGCCGGCTGTCATTTGGTATGGAGAGGCGAATAAAAGTCAGCTTTATTTTCTTTACTATGTCATGCTGATTGGCTGTGATGTTGTGCTATTTCATCCAGAAGGCGAGGATTCGTTTCGCGAATTAGATCCAGAAGAAAAGCTGACTTTTATTGATCAGTACCCGGGGACTTCAAAGCTTGAGCCGTTCCCTACTGAAAAGCCTGAGAGGAAATCAACGGTGGCGTACCGCTCGACAAGAGAGCTTGAAGAGGTGCTTCACACGGAAGATTCAATGCTGTATAAGCCGTGGCAATTCAGAGATCATGCTCCTCATTCTATTACGCTGAAGACAACGTATGATGAGCTGTTTTTAATTGCAAAGGAACGATCCTTTATCCGCCCGAATTTCAAAGCAGACCGGGACACGATACAGATTCCGAATCTTTTTGCGAAAATGATGGGTGTCACACGAGACAAGCGTGAATACTGGGATCGCATTCACACGTTAATGGAGGGGAAAGAGACGAAGACCATTCGCCATTTTCCTTTTACAAAAGAAGTGACTTCGAATTATCAATTTCATTATCAGCATGCACTTTCTGCTACTGGAGAGATTGATCCTGAATTATTAATGAAAAGCAATGTGTGGCAGTTTTCTCATCTATATGAGGGCGCGCAGCGTGCGATAGCAGAGGCGATATCTCGAATCTGTCAGCATCCGAAGCTATTAAAAGAAGGCAATGAAACCGAATTAGATGTCCGCATTTATTTATTCAAGCAGGTTCTGCATTTGAGCCAGGATCTCATTGAACTGATTCAAACCTTTGATTATGCACAAACCGTACCGAAAGTGATTTTATACCATACGGAATATAATGGTGAGCTGACTCGTTCTGATGCGGCCGCCCTGATTTTCCTAAATGAAATGGGTGTGGATCTCTTCGTATATCATCCGGCGGGATATCAGTGTATCGAACGGTATATCGATGACCAATTATTTGATACCCATTGGCTTGATGAGATGGTCATGAACCAGGAGTTTAAAGAGCCGTCCATCGTTAGAAAGTTATTTCAATCCATTAAAAACCGATAAGGAGATCAAAGCTTATGACAAATACAAACGGAAATGACATCATTTCAATTGATAAAGAGGAAATCACGATTGAGAAGGCAGACGATATTCGCGTTCAGCTTCGAAACGAACCAGAAGTGCAAAATATTGCGAGACAGATCGATGCGAAAAATCAGCTTGAGCTTCTTGAATACGGAAAACAGCCAGCCGTTGAAATCTCTAAGTTCTCTGATCGTATCCTTTCAATGATGCGTTCAACAAGCGTCACTGACTCAGGAACAATGCTGACGCAGCTTGGCAAGATTATGGATCGCTTTGATAAAAATGATTTTGACGAGCCGAAGGGTGGTTTGTTGTCAAAAATCTTTAAACGCGGCGGCAGCATGATTGAAAAGATTTTTAGTAAATATCAAACGCTCGGTGCTGAGATTGAAAAAATTAATGTAGAAATTAGTAAATATAAAGATGAAATGACCAAATCGACTGTGACGCTTGAAGAAATGTATGAGCATAACATTCAATACTACATGGAGCTTGAAAAGTATGTCGTAGCCGGTCAAATGAAAATTGAAGAATTAAAGCAATTGGTTCCTTCATATGAAGAAAAAGCAGCTAGTGGAAACCAGCTGGCACAAATGGAACTTGATACGCTTCGTAATGGGATTCAAGCGCTTGAAGAGCGTGTATATGACCTTGATATGGCAAGAATGGTCGCGCTTCAAACGGCACCGCAAATCCGTTTGCTTCAGCGTGGGAATACAAAATTAATCGGTAAAATCAACTCTGCCTTCATTATCACCATTCCAATCTTCAAAAATGGGATCATTCAAGCTGTGACAGCGAAGAGACAAAAGCTTGTCGCTGATTCCATGAGTGAGCTGGATAGAAGAACAAATGAAATGCTGAAACGAAATGCTGAAAACATTTCAAGTCAAAGTGTGGAGATTGCCAAATTATCCGGCCGTCCAAGCATCGACATTGAAACGATCGAATCTTCCTTTAATACAATTGTACAAGGGATGAAAGAGACGAAACAGATCGAAGAAGAGAACAAGCGATTACGTGAAGATGGAACAAAACGTATGCTTGAGCTTCAAGATAATATTAAGCGGGCTGCCCTAGAGTCCTAAAAAAACGAGCTGTCTGTAACTAAAGTTGCAGGCAGTTTTTTTGTGAATTTAAATAAAATTTGAGAAAAAAGGTTTTTATGTGACCATTTTCGGGTAAATCATGTTCAGGGGAATGGTTCGCCCATGATTCAAAAAAACTGCTATGACGAGGATTCGACTTATTTTTTAGCACAATTAGGAATTTTCAGTAAAATATTGTCTGGTGAGAGGAAATACCCCGTAAAATATGTAGTTTATGAAGCATTCTATAGGATTTACGAGTAATACGGCGTATAAACTCTAATGACCAGACCTCTATATGGAATTCATACATATTGTGGGGAAATAAGCGAATTCTAAAGATTGTTCGCATCATAACGCTTATGTTACGGTTATAAAGATGCTAATTTGGAGGGAAAATATGAATTCTGAAGAGAGAAATATCAAAATCAAGATAAATAATGTATCTAAAATTTTCGGTAAAAATGCTAAAAAAGCATCTCAAATGCTTGAAAACGGGAAAACAAAAAGAGAGATCCTAAAAGAGACCGGCGCAACAGTTGGTGTCAATCGAGCAAATTTTGATGTTTATGACGGCGAGATATTTGTCATCATGGGGCTATCAGGGAGCGGAAAGTCCACACTTGTGCGGATGCTAAACAGGTTAATCGAACCAACCTCCGGTGAAATTTATATTGATGGGGATATGATAACAAATATGTCAAAGGATCAATTGCGTGAAGTCAGACGGAAAAAGATCAGCATGGTTTTCCAAAACTTCGCATTGTTCCCGCACCGTACAATTCTTGAGAACACAGAGTATGGTCTTGAATTGCAAGGTGTAGATAAAGAAGAGCGCAGACCAAAAGCGCTTGAATCTTTAAAGCTTGTTGGACTTGAAGGCTTTGAAGAGCAATACCCAAATCAATTAAGTGGTGGGATGCAGCAGCGTGTTGGATTGGCACGTGCGTTAGCAAATGACCCTGACATTTTATTAATGGATGAAGCATTCAGCGCACTAGACCCATTAATTCGTAAAGATATGCAGGATGAATTGCTTGAGCTTCATACATCTGTAGGAAAAACGATCATTTTCATTACCCATGATTTAGATGAGGCGCTTCGTATTGGCGACCGCATTGTGCTCATGAAGGACGGAAATATCGTTCAAATCGGAACACCAGAAGAAATTCTAATGAACCCATCGAATGAATATGTTGAACGTTTCGTTGAAGATGTTGACCTTTCTAAAGTATTAACCGCTGGTCATATTATGAAACGTGCAGAAACAGTTCAGATTGACAAAGGGGCACGTGTTGCGCTTACGCTCATGAAAAACCTAGGGATTTCGTCTATCTATGCGGTAGATAAGAAAAAGCATTTATTAGGTGTCATTTCTGCCCAAGCAGCGAAGAAAGCAGCAGAAACGGGAGCGTCGCTTGAAACGGTTCTCGATAAAGAATTTACGACAGTGTTGGAATCTACGTATTTGACAGAGATCTTTGATGCGGTGTCTGATGCGAACATTCCGATTGCCGTTGTCGATGAGAAAAACAGAATGAAGGGCATTGTGGTCCGAGGTGCATTGATTGGTGCATTATCAGGAAATGATGAGTATATCAACATGTCTTCTAACAAGCTAGAGGAAATTAAAGCACAAGAGCCTTCTGCACAGGAGGTAGAATAAGATGTTTAGTATGAGTGATTTACCTAGAATTCCGTTTGCGGAATATATCGATCAATTTGTTGACTGGTTAACATTAACGTTTGGTGGTTTCTTTGATGGCATCACAAATGGATTAGCAGGAACAGTAAATGGGATTGTGGCTGCACTTGGCGTCATTCCATCCATTATTTTAACCCTTATTTTTGCCGGCATTGCTTGGTGGATCAGTACAAGAGGAGTTGCTCTTTTCACACTTATTGGATTTTTACTGATCGACTATTTAGGCTACTGGCATCCAATGCTTCAAACACTTGCGCTCGTTTTGACCGCTGTGGTCATTTCTATTGTGATCGGGGTTCCGATCGGTATTTGGGCATCACAGAAGGAAACTGTGCGTAAAATTGTGACACCTATTTTAGATTTAATGCAGACAATGCCTGCATTCGTTTATCTATTACCAGCGATCTTCTTCTTTAATATTGGGGTTGTTCCTGGGGTTGTGGCATCGGTTATCTTCTCCATGCCGCCAACCATCCGTATGACCATTCTCGGTATTAAACAAGTACCAGCTGATTTAATTGAAGCAACAGAAGCATTTGGTTCAACGACATTCCAGCGTTTATTCAAAGTTCAGCTTCCACTTGCAACAAAAACCATCTTAGCTGGTATTAACCAAAGTATCATGCTGGCTCTATCAATGGTCGTTATTGCAGCAATGGTGGGTGCACCAGGACTTGGTTCAGAAGTATATAGTGCGGTAACCCAGCTGAAAACAGGTATTGGTTTTGAAGCAGGTATTGCCATTGTTATTGTGGCGATTACACTTGACCGTATTACACAAAACATTAAAACGAAAAAAACCAGGGGGAATGCTTAATGTGGAAAAAGTCTCTCTACATTGGGATGACCGCCCTGCTTGTCTTTTTACTAGCCGCTTGCGGTGCGCAGACAGATTCAAATGCGAGTGCAGCACAGCAGGTGAATAAGACCATTATCGGAATCGATCCAGGTTCAGGGATTATGGCACTGACAGATCAAGCGAAAAAGGATTACGGCTTAGAGGATTGGACGGTTGTGTCTGCATCAAGTGCAGCTATGACGGCAACACTCAAAAAATCTTACGACCGTAAAAAGCCAATCATCATCACTGGCTGGAATCCACACTGGATGTTTTCCCGCTATGATTTAAAATATCTAGATGATCCAAAAAAATCTTACGGTGAAGCGGAAGAAATTCATACGATTTCACGTAAAGGCTTTGCAAAGGATCAGCCGGAAGCAGCCAAAATGCTTAGTCAGTTTAAATGGTCTCAAGATGACATGGGCGAAGTCATGATTGATATTCAAGATGGTGTGAAACCAAAGGATGCTGCCATAAAATATGTGAAAAAACATAAAGACCAAGTAGCGAAATGGACAAAAGGCGTGAAAAAGTCGAATGGTGGAAAAGTCAATCTTGCCTACGTTGCCTGGGATAGTGAGATTGCAAGTACCAATGTTGCGGCAGAAGTATTGCGTGAACTCGGGTTTAATGTGACTTTGACTCAGGTTGAAGCAGGTCCAATGTGGACAGCAATTGCAACCGGAAGTGCGGATGCATCATTATCCGCTTGGCTGCCAAATACGCATAAAACGTATGCAGCGAAGTTTAAAGGAAAATATGATGACCTTGGTACAAGTATGAAAGGCCTTCGAATGGGGCTAGTTGTTCCGAAATATATGAAGAACGTAAACTCCATTGAAGATTTGAAAAAATAGTCAATGATGTAATGGTTCCCTTATAATAGAAGGGAGCATGTGGAAAAAGCAGTCTGCTCAAAAAGCGGCTGCTTTTTTCTTATATAGAAGGATGGAGTTGTCGTCGATGATGGATAGGTCAATCATGATTTTTCTGCATGGTGGAGGAGTAAGCAGCTGGATGTGGCAGGAGCAGGTTGAAATATTTAAGGACACGTATGAATGCTTTGCCCCTGATCTCATTGGACATGGGACAAGAGCAAAAGAACAGATATTTTCAATGAATGAAAGCGCCCAAGAAGTCATCTCATGGATCAAGGAAAACGCGAATGGCCGTCAAGTGATTCTGATTGGATTTTCTTTAGGTGCACAGATTGCCGTTGATGTGTTATCAAGAGAGCCAGATATCGTAGACATCGCTGTCATCAATAGCGCCCTCGTGATGCCTCTGCCATGGCTCCATTTCATGGTGAGACCGCTCTTGCCACTGACGTATCCATTATTAAAGAAAGATTGGTTTATCCAGCTCCAAGCCGAAAAGATGGGGCTCCCGCAACATGTACTGCCTCATTATGCGGCGGAATCGAAACATCTGCAGAAGAAAACCCTTCTTACGATGTTTCAAGAAAACCTCCATTACAGGCTCCCAGACACGTTTCAGCAAGCAAAGGCACGCATTCTTGTCACAGTGGGAGAAAAAGAAAAAGGCATTATGACACGGTCAGCAAAAAAAATAACAAATTCACATCCGAAGGCAGCAGGTGTCATCGTTCCCGGTATTGGACATACATTTACTTTTGAGAAAAAAGAACTTTTCACAGAAATGATCAAAAGCTTTATAGAGGCACGTGCATTACCAGTGGAATTAAAGGAAATCCAGTAGCCGTGCCCATCAATAAGTGAAGATAAGCATAAAAGAGGCGGTGGTCTCTTAGAATCTGTATGATATAGGTATAAAACGCTTTCAGTTTGTGTGCCATAGAAGGAGGAGCTATGAGTAAAAACTATATCATATTCGGTGCAAGTCAAGGATTAGGAGATGCTTTTGTAAAGGGTCTTCCTTCAAGTGGAGATACAGTTTGGATTGTGTCGCGAAGTGAACCAAGCAGTTTGAGCATAGATGACGGTGTACATAGAATTTGGCTGAAAATCGACTTATCAAGCCAAACACATATCCCTTATATGCTCGAAGCACTGGAGAACAAGACGATTGATGTACTTATTTATAACGTCGGTTTATGGGAAAAACGAGGCTTTGAAGACGATTATTCCTTTGATCACGATCAGCCAGAGGATATTGCGCACTTAATTAATGTGAATGTCACCTCAACCATTACGTACATCCAGGCAATGCTTCCGCACGTAAGGAAATCGGAGAATGGGAAAATCATCGTGATTGGCTCAACGGCTGGACTCGATCATACAAACCTGCCGCAAGTCTCGTTTGTTGCATCTAAATTTGGCCTGCGCGGAATTGTGAATGCGCTGAGAGAGCATGTGAGAAAAGATAAAATATCTGTTACCTGTATCAATCCAGGAGAGCTGGCGGCAGAGGTTCCGTATGAAGAGGGAGCCGAAAAGGCCATTACTCTATATGATGAAACGAGAATCCCTGTTCAGGATATTGTGGAGCTTGCTAGATGTGTGATTCACTTATCAAGGGTATCTTGTGTGAAAGAAATCAACGTTCCAGCCATGGCAGATTTGAATGCATAATATAAAGCGACCACCCGTCCTGAAGAGAAGGCGGGTGGCTTTTTCATTTTATGATGAATGCTGCTGGAGCGTTTGATAGACAGCTTCAGTCAAAATCTCAATGCCGGTAAAGATTGCAGAGCGGTCAAAGGTCATGTACGGATGATGAAGACCTGGCTTTAAATCACAGCCTAAACCGAGCATCGTAGATTTGATATGCGGAAGCTTTGCTGCATAAAAGTGAAAGTCTTCTCCACCTGTTGTGACGATTGGGGGATCAAGCTGCTCTTGGCCTAAAACCTGTTCAATCGCATGAGACATGATCTGGACAGCTTCCTCATTTAACGTAGCGGCAGGCAGACGATGGTCTGTTGAAAGTGTAATGGAAGCACCAAAGGCATCCGCTACAGAATGAACTGCTCTTTCAATTTCTTTTTCTAGCTCATCCATTACTTCGTTTGTTTGCGCCCTTACATCTAATGTAAAAGAAGCTTTGCCTGGGATGATGTTTGAGCTGCCCCCGCCAGCATGTAAATTGGTCATTTTCACAGAATGGGCGACTCGTGGATCGACATGGATATGCGCGAGTCTCTGCACGAGGGTTGAAGCCACTTCTATTACGTTGATGCCAAGGTGAGGACGTGCACCGTGCGCTTCCTCGCCGATAATGGTGCCGACATAATGATTACTTGATCCGTGCAAAATAGCAGGAGCGCAGCGTCCGTTTAATGTTTCTTGAATTGGGCGCACATGTACGCCATATAAGTAATCGACATCTGCCAGCACACCTTTTTCAATCATTTTCAGCGCACCGCCGCCTCTTTCCTCGGCAGGCTGAAAGATGAAACGAATTGTGCCGTTTGGGCGTTCTTTTTCCTTTAATGCCATAAAGGTGCCAAGAGCCATTGTCATGTGTGCATCGTGGCCACATGAATGATTGGCTTGAAACTCTCCACCTACTTCCTGCCAAAGTGCATCAATATCGGCTCTCACAGCGACCACTGGTGCGCCTTCTCCAATTTCACCGATCACCCCTGTACAGTCGTCAAATGTTTGAGTTTTGCAGCCTAATTTTTTCAATATACCTTCAATATAAGCAGTCGTTTCTGTTTCTTCCCAGCTGATTTCTGGGTGGGCATGCAAGTGTTCGAAGATGTCTGTCACGGTTTGTTTCATTTCGTTTGTCAAAGTTGTCATGAAGAGCCTCCTTGCTGACAGATAATCTGCCAAAACATTATTTTAGTGAAATAATATTGATCTTAAATATCAACAGTGTTTATAATATAACACATCATTTGATTATTCTGAAAATTAAGTGAAATTCCGATCGGGACAAAGGGGTTTTGACACATGAAAACAGCGACAGTATCAGCACCAGAGAAACAGAAACGAAAACTTCAAATGCCGGATGCGTATGTTCTCTTATTTATGATTGCACTGATTTGTACGATAGCAACGTATTTTGTACCAGCAGGTGAGTTTGATCGAAAGACATCTGGGGAGATCACAACGGCCGTTCCTGGCAGCTATCACCGCATTGATCAATCACCAGTGAGTCCAGTTGGCTTTTTCACTGCGATACAAGAAGGAATGGTAGGGTCCGCTTCTATTATTTTTCTGATTCTATTTACAGGCGGAACCATTGCCATTTTGGAGAAGACAGGTGCTATTAACGGGATGATTCACCATGTCATCAGCCGGTTTCAAACGAAGCAATTATTGTTTATTTGTATTGTTGGGGGATTATTTTCAGTCCTTGGAACGACCGGAATTGTCGTGAACTCTGTTATTGGATTTATTCCAATTGGCATCATTGTGGCACGATCCTTGAAATGGGATGCTGTAGCAGGAGCGGCTGTCATATACATCGGCTGTTACGCAGGGTTTAATGCAACGATTTTATCTCCATCTCCATTAGGTTTATCACAAACGATCGCAGAGCTGCCGATCTTTTCTGGCATTGGCCTGCGTGTCATCATTTATCTTTGTTTCCTTATTTCTAGTATTGTGTACATCTATTTATATACAAGACGTCTGAAGAATAAAGAAAAGGGAAGCATTCTTGGCGATCAATGGTTTCCTGCTAAGGGGCTTGGCGGAGCAGATGCGGAATCTGTGGACAAGCCTGCATTCACTGGTAGACATAAGCTGATTTTAGCGGTGTGCGGATTGTCTCTTGGAGGTTTCTTATATGGCGCACTTCAGCTTGGCTGGACCGATAAGGAAATGGCCGGTGTGTTCATTTTTATGGCAATTGTAGCTGGCTTGCTTGGAGGATTAGCGGCCAATGATATTGCGAAAACGTTTATTGTAGGCTGTCAAAGCCTTGTATACGGCGCACTTATTGTTGGGATGGCACGCTGTATTTCGGTCATTTTAGAAAATGGGAAGCTGCTTGATACAGTGGTCAACGGCTTGGCGAGTATGCTGACAGGCTTTAGTCCAATTGCTGGTGCGATCGGGATGTATATTGCGAGTGCGCTTCTTCACTTTTTGATTTCATCAGGATCAGGAGAAGCCGTTGTCTTTATCCCGATTCTTGCGCCGCTCGCTGATTTAATGGGCATCACAAGACAGGTAGCTGTAGAAGCGGTAATGCTTGGTGAAGGGGTGGTCAACTGTATCAATCCGACTTCTGGTGTGTTGATGGCTGTGCTTGCTGCAAGTGGTATTCCTTATGTAAAGTGGCTGCGTTTTATGGTGCCGCTTGCCCTCATTTGGTTTGTCATTGGTCTTGTATTTATTTGTATTGGGGTCATGATCAACTGGGGCCCTTATTAAACATGTATGAAGCTGCCGAAGAGCGTTTGGCAGCTTTTTTCTTGTGGAAATATGTATGGAACCAGCGCTTTGAAAGCACAATAAATGTGTTCACAAATTCGCTACATATTTTTTTTGAGCAACCCCCTTGCAAAAGTTTGTGAAGTGTTGCACAATAATAATGTGAAATACTTCACATAATAAAAACAGCCTAGTTTTACTCAGGAGGATGAGATAAATGACAAACGAAAAAGTAAACAAAGTAGCCCTTATTGGAGCAGGTTTCGTCGGCAGCAGTTATGCCTTTACATTAATAAATCAAGCGATCACAGATGAATTGGTTGTTATCGATTTGAATCAAGACAAAGCAATGGGTGACGTGATGGATTTAAACCACGGAAAAGCATTTGCCCCGCATCCTGTGAATACTTGGTATGGAGATTATGAGGATTGTAAGGATGCAGACATTGTATGTATCTGTGCTGGCGCAAACCAAAAGCCAGGTGAAACGAGACTTGACCTTGTTGAGAAAAATTTAAATATATTTAAAGGTATTGTAGACAATGTGATGAAAAGCGGATTTGATGGCATTTTCTTAGTTGCTACGAACCCAGTTGATATTTTGACATATGCGACTTGGAAATTCAGTGGACTACCAAAAGAACGAGTGATTGGCAGTGGTACGACGCTTGATACGGCAAGATTTAGATACATGCTCAGTGAGTATTTTGAAGCAGCGGCACACAATGTGCATGCGTACATCATTGGCGAGCATGGGGATACTGAGCTTGCTGTTTGGAGTCATGCGAATATCGGAAGTGTACCAATTACAGAATTAATGAAGAGAAATGATCAATACAAACAAGAAGACTTAGATGAAATCATGGAAAATGTCCGTCATGCCGCTTACCAAATCATTGAGAAAAAAGGCGCCACTTACTACGGCGTGGCAATGAGTTTAGCCCGCATTACAAGAGCGATCCTGCACAATGAAAACAGCATCTTAACGGTCAGCACTTACTTGGATGGTGAGTACGGAGCAGAAGATGTCTACATTGGTGTACCCGCCCTTGTGAATCGAAATGGTGCAACAGAAGTGATGGAGCTTGCTCTGGATGATACAGAGAAAGAAAAATTTGCACACAGTGTGAATGTGTTAAAAGAGATTTTGGCTCCTCATTTTTAATCAATCAAAAGCAACCTATCTGAGCAGAAAAGGATGAATCACTATGTGGCAGCAAATATATGATCCGTTTGGTAATGAATTCGTCAGTGCATTGGTGGCAATGCTCCCAATCTTGTTTTTCCTACTTGCATTAACCGTTTTTAAGTTAAAAGGTGTTTTAGCCGCTTGTTTTACCTTAATCGTCAGTTTTGTAACAGCTGTTTTCTTCTTCCATATGCCAGTTGAAAAGGCATTATCTGCTGTGCTGCTCGGTATATCTAATGGGCTGTGGCCGATTGGATATATCGTGATCATGGCGGTATGGCTCTATAAAATTGCCGTGAAATCTGGTAAGTTCGATGTCATTCGTTCTAGTATTGCAGGAATCTCTCAAGATCAACGTCTTCAGCTCTTATTAATAGGTTTTAGCTTTAACGCATTTTTAGAAGGTGCTGCTGGGTTTGGTGTACCGATTGCGATCAGTGCCGCTCTCTTAACAGAGCTTGGGTTTAAACCGCTGAAAGCTGCGATGCTCTGCTTAATTGCCAATGCTGCATCTGGTGCATTTGGTGCTGTAGGAATCCCAGTGATTACAGGGGCGCAAATGGGCAATATGACGCCGCTTGCGTTATCTCAAACCCTTGTATATACGATTCCGTTTATTTCATTCTGTATTCCGTTCCTACTCATTCTGATTGTAGATGGATTCAAAGGAATCAAAGAAACTCTGCCAGCCTTGCTTGTTGTGAGTGGAACCTATACCATTTTGCAAGCTGTTACAATGGTGACGATGGGTCCTGAGCTTGCCAATATTATTTCTGCCTTAGCAAGTATGGGTATTTTGGCTTTATTTCTTCGGAAATGGCAGCCAAAACACATTTATCGAGAAGAAGGAGCGCCAGATATTGAACAGAAACAAACGTATCGCGGCGTTGAAATACTGAAAGCATGGTCTCCGTTCTATATTTTAACTGCTGTTATTACGATATGGAGCCTGCCAGCATTTAAAGCATTGTTTGCTGTAGGAGGACCGCTTAACTGGACGACCATTTTAGTGAAAATGCCATTTTTACATCAGCAAATTGTGAAATTACCACCAATTGCACAAACGGAAACACCTATTGATGCGATCTTTAAAATTGATGTCATCAGTGCAACGGGTACTGCCATTCTGATTGCGGTGATGCTGACAGGGCTGTTTAGCAGACATATTACATTAACAGAAGGCGCTGCCTGCTTAAAAGCAGCGGTGAAAGAGCTTTGGCTCCCCGTTCTTACCATTTGTTTTGTGATGGGCTTTGCCAACCTGGCGAACTTTGCTGGACTAAGTTCTGCGATTGGACTTGCTCTTGCCAAAACAGGCGATTTGTTCCCGCTTGTCAGCCCAGTGCTGGGCTGGATCGGTGTGTTTATTACGGGGTCTGTCGTGAGTAACAACGCCTTATTCGGTAACCTTCAAGCGGTCACTGCTTCTCAAATCGGCTCACAGGCAGGTTTGTTAATTGGGGCGAACACGACTGGTGGTGTGATGGCGAAATTAATTTCTCCACAATCTATCGCTATCGCTACAGCAGCTGTTGGAGAAACAGGGAAAGAATCTGAGCTCTTCAAAAAGACCGTGAAGTACAGCTTCATTCTGCTCGGCATTGTATGTATATGGACATTCATTCTTGCTCAATTTTTATAGGTTGATATATAGGTATAAAAAAGACTGAGATTTCTCTCAGTCTTTTTCTTTATGTAGATTCTCTTGTCACGAGCTGGGTAGGCAGCTGGATATGTTCGCGCTGTAATGGTTTTTGGTCTTGCAGAAGTGCGATCATTTGCTGTACTGACCGCTGGCCAAGCTCTACGATCGGTATGTCAATCGTGGTGATCGTTGGAGCTGTCACTTCGCATATGTCTTGGTTGTCATAGCCGATGACCGCTAGATCCTCGGGGATTTGATAGCCATATGAAATGGCCTGTTTAATGAGCCCTGCTGCAACTTGATCATTACCGGTGAAAATGGCATCAGGCGAATCCGTCATGTGATGAATGACCTCCATTAAGCGAAAGCCGTCTTCAATCGTAAAAGCCTCTCCAAACAGCCAATCATCTTGCAGCGGTAAACCGTGAGCAGAGAGTGCATCAAGATAGCCCTGTTTTCTTTGTTTCTGCGCTTCACTGCTTTCTGTATCAAAGCAAAACCCAATCGATTTTCGCCCCGACCGAATCAAGTAGTCGACCGCTTTATAGGCGGCTTCCCGTTCATCGTATCCAATAATCGGGATATTTGCTGTTTGATGATATTCATTTGCCATGACAATGGGGCCGTTCGTTAAAAATGGCTCAATTTTCTCCCATGTATTTTCTAACGCCCCCAATATAACCCCATCTACTTCTCTTCTTTTTAATAATTGAAGTCCTTCAAGCTCTAATGCCTCTTGATAAAACGTCTGAAGCACGATGGCTTTATATCCTTGATCAAGGGCTTCTTTTGAAATGCCTTTAATCAATTGTGCAAAAAAAGGATGGTCCACAGCTGGGACAGACACAGCAATGGTTTTTGTCTGATGTGACCTTAGTGTGCGGGCTGCTGAACTCGGTGTATATTCCATTTCTTTCATCACCTGTAAGATGAGCTGCCGCTTTTCTTCTGACACATATGGGTGATGGTTTAGCACTCTGGAAACGGTGGTGGTTGAAACCCCGCAGCGTTTAGCAATTTCATAAATTGTACACATATTAACAAATCCTTTACACAAAGTTATTGTTCTGAAATCGATAACATCATTTACAATGTGAAACAAGTTAAATATTAACAAAAGGAATTGATTAATTGGAGGGAATGGAATGCAAATATTGACGAAGATATCAGGTAAAAGCAAGGATTATCTTCCTTTGCTGGATATGATCAATCAAGGTGTTCAAGTAAAGGCCGATTCAGTTGAAAAGCATCTAGCAAATGAAAAGCTAGTGACGTTTCTTGAGCAAGATATAGAACGCACAGGTTTGGAAAAAATTCTCTTCCATTATAAACAAAATAAGGAAAAAAAGATACCGTTTCTGCCAGTTGATAAACTGATTTCAGAGGATGAAATCGATGATATTATGCTGGTGTTGAAGGAAGTATTGAGCTCTGGCCGTTTTACTTCAGGGCCATATATTCCGACCTTTGAAAAGGCGATTGCTGCGTACTTAGGGAAAAAATATGTCATAGCCACGTCAAGCGGAACAGATGCCTTGATGATCAGTCTCATATCAGCAGGCGTCCATCCGGGAGACGAGGTAATTTTGCCAGCCAACAGCTTTGCTGCAACAGAAAATGCAGTGCTTGCCATTGGGGCTGTTCCGGTTTATGCCGATATTGATCCAGAAACCTACTGCCTCGCAGCGAGTGAAATAGAGAAGCATATCACAGATAAAACGGTATGCATTCTACCGGTTCATTTATATGGAAAGCAAGCGGATATGAAGGCTATTTCGGCGATTGCGAAACAGCATGGTTTGAAAATCATTGAAGATGGCTGTCAAGCGATTGGCAGCAGTGGCCTTGGTGCTTATGGAGATGGACTTGTTCTCAGCTTTAATCCATACAAAAACCTTGGGGTCTGCGGAAAGGCAGGCGCCATCGCTACAAACGATGAGGCCTTAGCGGAAAAATGCATGGAGATCAGCTATCACGGCTTTGAATCTGGAAAGAAAAATGTCAAACGCAGTGACTACGGCTTTAATTCCAAAATTGATAATTTGCAGGCAGCGATCGGACTCGAACGAATGAAGTATTTAGGACTGCAAAACTTTAAACGTTTTTACTTAGCCAAGCGATATATTGACCAGCTGCAAACGCTTGAGGATGAAGGATACATGAAGCTTCCGAAGCTGACGGATGACCATGTATGGCATCTATTCCCGATTAGAGTACTGAAGGGAGACCGAGATGAACTTGCAGCGAAATTGCTGGAAATGGGCATAGAGACGGATGTCTATTACCCGATCCTATCGCATCAGCATCAAACAAATCTTGTTTCTCAAAAGTATAGACAAACAATACTACCGCACACGGAAAAGGCAGCGCAGCAATTACTTCACCTGCCGCTTTACCCAGGAATGCCGCTGCAAGATCAGGAGAAGGTCATCGAGGGGGTTCATCATGTTATCAAGTCTTCCATTCAATAAAAAACTACTGAATCAGCCGAAGAATCCGCAGTGGATCGTCTTCTGTGATTTTGATGAAACGTATTATTCTCACGAAATGACAGAGGAGCAGAGAGAGGATGTCAAGCGGCTGGAAGCCTTTGTAGCAGAAAAGAGTGAAGCGGGACAGCTTTTGCTGGGCTGGGTGACGGGAAGCAGCCTCGATTCTGTCACGAGCAAAATGGAAAAAGGCGGGTTTCATCAATTCCCGCATTTCATTGCGTCGAACTTAGGGACTGAGATTGTATATACGTCGGATGTTCATTTTGGACAGCCAGATGCAGAGTGGATGAAGCGGCTGGATGCACAGGGCTTTTCAGATGAAAAAATCGAAGACATCCTGGAAACTGTCCGAGAAAAGGGCATTTCTCTTAGACCGCAAACGCAGCTGGGCAGCTCAGGGTATAAAAAGAATTTCTATTATCAGGAGCAGGATGAACGGACGGATCTTCATCATCTATCATTTATCCAAACACTGGCTAAAGAGCGGGGTGTGGCGGTCAACATCAACAAATGCAACCCGCTTGCAGGAGATCCTGCGGATTGCTATGATGTCGATTTTTTACCAGTAGGAACAGGGAAGGATGAAATTGTCCGCTTTATGCTGAACCAATATGATCTATCGAAAGATCAAGGCTTTGCGTTTGGTGATAGTGGGAACGATTTGCGGATGCTTCAATCCGTCACGCACGGTTTCCTTGTCCAAAATGCGACAGGCGAAGCCAAACGGCACCATCACCAAATTTGTCATCATGGGTATGCAAAAGGAATCTATGAAACTCTGAAAACAGTGATGTATAAACATGAGGAGGCACATTCATGAAGAAAATTGGAATTGTTGGAGCAGGGAATATTGCAAAAGCACATGCAAGAGCATTATCAACGATCAAAGGTGCAGAATTATCCGGTGTCTATGATTTGCATGAGTCGGTCGCACAGGGATTCATTAAACAGTACGGCGGACGTGTGTATTCAAGTATCGAGACACTTGCAGATGCATCTGATGGGTTGATCATTGCTTCCCCTAATTTTTGTCATAAGGACCATGCCCTTCAGTCGCTAAGAGCAGGACAGCCGATTTTATGTGAAAAACCGATGGCTGTGTCGCTGAAGGAAGCGAAGGAAATGGTAGAGACAGCCAAACAGTTCCAAGTTCAAGCCAGTATGGGCTTTAACTATCGTTATTTATCCTTTGTGAATATATTGAAGAACTTGATTGCCAACGGAGAATTAGGCCGTATTTTGACCGTCAGAACTCATTTTAAGAAAAACAGTGCCCTCAGAAGAAAGACATTTTCATGGAGAGACAGCGGCGAAAGTCTGCGTACGAGCGGTGCGCTAGGAGATCTTGGCATTCATTTGATTGATATGCTGTGGTACTTATTTGGCAGTGAAATGAAGAAAGAATCACTTAACACCAAGATGCTGACACGTGTAAAGGAAAAAGAAGAGAAAAAGGTACAGGTGGATGATCATACCGAAATTTTCGGGCAGATGGAGAATCAAGTGTTCTTTCATTTGGTGACATCCAAAAGTACGCAGCCTGAGGAATGTGGATTTAGTGTAGAAGTCGTTGGTCATGACAAGGTATTCAAATACCATACGAACATGAAAAACGAATATGAGATCAGTGATGGATTGTGTGCGGAGCGTCATCAAATGCCGCAAACCTTGCTGACAGATCCGCCGAATGAATTTTACGGATGGTCCGATACATTCCGCGATCAGCTGATGCATTGGGTGAATACTGATCCATACCCAACTCATATGAAGGTCGCTGATTTTGAAGATGGTTATCGCGCGCAGGCTGCGCTCAATACATGCTTTGAGAGGGAAGAGGCAGTTGTCTCTGCTCAGGCATATTAAAGAGGTGGAGCGGAGGATGTCATGACTCCGCTCCTTTTTAGAGGAAGTGAAAAGATGAAAAAGGTATTTTATTTTGGCTGTGTCTTTTATTTTTTTATTGGGACCATTCATGTGTTCTTTGGCAGCTTAACGCCTTATTTGCTGTCGAGTTATGATAAGGGTCCCGGGGAATTATCATCTTTAATTTTTTTTCAATTTATTGGTTTTTTGACAGGTGTTCTGCTATCCCCCATTCTAGTGAGAAAAAAAGGCTATGGCGCTGTGCTGACGATGGGTCTTTTGCTGATGATTGGGTCACTTCTGCTGGGGCTGTTGGTGCCAGGCTGGACGACGCTTGTGCTGGCAGGTTTTTTTCTTGGGAGCGGCGCAGGCAGTCTTGAGACAACAGCCGGAGCGTATGTCATTTCGATGGCTAATAGTGCTAAGCGAATCAGTATCATGGAGGTCTTTTTTGGATTAGGTGCACTGTTATTTCCGCTAGTGATTTTGCTGACTGTCACAGAGCAGACATGGCAGTATGTGTTTTTATTTCAGGTGGGTGCGCTGACATTTTTCCTCATGCTATGGCTTGTTTTTATGAACAAACTGCCTCATGGACAGATGGATGCTCCTTCCACAGGAGGGATGAGGAAACCGTCCTTGCTTCTTGATCGAAATAATCGAATGATCGTGGTCATTATGATTTGTTTTGCCTTTTTCTACGCAGGGATTGAAACGAACTTTGCGAACTTTTTGCCGTCGATCATGCTGGAAAAGGGGGGAGAAAATTGGGGCCTCTTTGCGGTCTCTACTTTCTGGACAGCGATCGTCATTGGCAGGACTGTGATTGCGAGAAAAGCTGATCAGCTGCACCCGCTGCGTTTTTTAAAGCTAAGCGCATCACTGATGATTTTGCTGCTTGTGATATTCGCTCTAACAACCCACATTACTGCGCAGCTGATCCTCATCTTTTTCATCGGGCTTTGCGCAGCTGGCATGTTCCCAATCGCACTGACAGCATCTGCCTTAATGATTGAAAATGCCATCGATGAGGCGACGAGTTATTTTATTGCAGCCGCGAGCTTAGGCGGAGCCTGCTTGTCCTTTTTGATTGGATTTAGTCTGGAATGGGCAGGAGCGGCAAGTGCCGTCTTTGTATTTGCTTTCTTAGCTGTTCTTCTGTTTGCAGCTGCGATTCAAATGAATCGTTCTAAGAAAAAAGAAACGGTACACGCGCAGCAGACGGAACTGAAAGCAGATCGCTAAGCACATGATCAAGCCGCTCCCCAAGGTCCGCCTGAAATGATGACAAAGGACTTGTACTAAAACGCAGAAAGTTTGAATAACATGTACAAGTCAGCATCAAAAGGAGGACGTCTATGTGGCGGTGTTTTTTGGTTATATCTTTTTAGGGTTGTCACTTTCAGCGCCTGTTGGGCCAGTCAATGCAGCCCAAATCGACAGAGGCATTAAAAGTGGATTTTGGCATGCTTGGATTTTTGGTGTGGGGGCTATGGCTGCGGATATTGTCTATATGCTTCTCATCTATTTTGGTGTAGCCCAGCTTTTGACTGCACCTCTTGTAAAAACCTTTTTGTGGCTGTTCGGCTTTTTCGTTCTGACCTATACCGGCATTGAAAGTCTGCGTAAAATCAATTTGCAGGAGAGTCCGAAAAAGGACAGCGGTAACACATCAATTGGCCATTCGTTCATGACCGGATTTTTCATTTCTCTATCTAATCCGCTCAGTATTTTGTTTTGGCTTGGCATCTATGGCAGCATTTTAGCCAATACGATCGAAAAGTATGGAGCTTCCCAAATGCTCATGTATAGTATGGCTATTTTTATCGGCATGCTGATCTGGGATTTCAGCATGGCACTGCTAGCTAGTTCGTTTAGGCGTTATTTAAGTGAACGTGTGTTACATGGCTTATCCGTTCTTGCAGGTCTATCTTTACTTGGTTTTGGCGTCTATTTTGGGTATCAAGGGATTATGGCGTTGATTGGGTAGAAAAACAGACTGACACATTCAGTCTGTTTCAGCGTGTAGACAAACCCTCGCATTCGGTGTCAGTCCTGCGCGCCGGTGCTCACGAATGTCAAATTCGCTCCGCTCCGATGCTCGTCCTTTCTAGGGCTGCAAAGGTTTTCTATCACGCTGAAAAGAAGACAAAGGACTAAAATAAAAAATCATTTTAGCCCTTTGTCAGTAATCTGAAGCAGACTGATACATTCAGTCTGTTTTTTTGTAAGGATTGACAGACATAACACATTCTTGAATAATGTGGAATAGAAAATGGATTGAAGGAGCTTCTGCTATGCGTATGTTTCTGCCAGTATTTAATTATTTGTGTATGTTGATTTTATCAGTCATCACAGCAACATTCGTTTATACGTTTTTATTTATGCCGCCTGAAGTGGGCTTCAGTTATGTGGAGATGACCAGTCTGTTCATTTTGCTTGCTTATGTCATTTTTGCTGTACCAATTCAGATTGTTTTACACCGGCATCCTAAAAGATTTCGAAGCCGTGATTTATTGATTTATTTTATTGCGGCATGGGTGGTTTGCTCGGCTTTGGCTTTATGGATTGATTATGGACTTGTTGTGTTCATCAGCTATAAAGTTTATTTGTTTAGCTTCTGCGCAGCCCTTATTTATTGGGTGCTGGATTCCGTCTTTTTGATGAAGAGCCGATCGTAGAAATAACGAAAGGCGCTCTATTAACTAACGCTAGGTTCATCTACATAATAGAATAAAAGAAACAAATACCTACTCAATTTGAATGGAGACCCCATCTTGTCATGCGCAAGGAAAGTCGTGGAAGGACAGTCACCACAGCCATTTCCACCTCATAGGCTGTGGAGAAGACGCTAAAACGAGGTGGAAGGAAATGGCCCAGCTGTATGCAAAAAGTTGCCTTGATCAAAATCTACGATCACTAGAAGAATGGAAGCAGGATGCTTTCACACAATTTGGCGAGATGGTCGGAGATGAAGCAGATACATTCCCTTGTGTACCCGGGAGACAGGGATTTTTTCTCGATCATTTACGCTATGGGTTTGTTGGTGACCCGAGGGAAGAGGAAGCAGTGGATGAATTAGCCCAGCTGCTTAGAGAATACAAAGGCTGTGCGAAAGAAACCGGTCAATATGCTTCATTTATCTGCTTTTTTGAAACACCGCAGGATTTAAAGGGAAGTTCACTGGAAGAGTTTGAGCAGCAGTTTTGGTCGCTGCTTCAACGGCTGCATCATAAAGATGAAGAACCATGGCCTGAGGAGATTCCGCTAGATACTCATCATCATGAGTGGGAGTATTGCTTCCATGGGGAAGCGTATTTTATTTTATGTTCCACACCTGCTCACAAGCTCAGAAAAAGCCGCCACTTCCCTTATGTCATGATGGCATTTCAGCCTAGATGGGTGTTTGAGAAATTGAATGGATCGACCAAGTTTGGACAAAAAATGAGCCAGCTCGTTCGCAAGCGGCTCAAAGCATATGATGAGGTCAGTGTTCATCCATCATTAAAATGGTACGGAGATCCGACCAATCATGAATGGAAGCAGTACTTTCTCCCAGATGAAGAGGCGGAGAAACCAGCCTCCGCCAAATGTCCATTTACTGCATTAAAAAACATGATGAAATTATGATGCGGTCTGATCCTGCTTCCACTTTTTCCTCATAAATAGCACCATGACGGCAATCACTGCAATGATCCCAAGGCTGATAAAAAAGCCAGGTCGTCCGCTTGTCTCTGTTAATGTGCCTGAAACGGCGGCTCCAATTAAGAGCAGCGCAAGAATCATTTCACACGTTTGGCGAGTGGATGGCTTGGATAGCTTTTTACTTGAGAACAGAATAAAGATCCATGTATACAGCAAAGTAAGACCGGCTGCTGTTGTGAGATGCTCGTAGATGTGTTTGGACAAAAAGAGTGCTAGCAAAATCGAGACAATTAAGCCAGCAGCAGTTAAGATAATCGAAGACCATCTCACATGCGATGGATCTTTTTGTTTAAAGCAAGCAGGTGCATCCTGATGCTCTGACATTGTGCCGAGCAGCGTTGTGACTGCATAGAGAGAGGCAACCAATGTCGAAAAACCGGCAATGATAAAAATGCCATTAAAGATATGAAGAAAGATCGATAAATGAAACGGCTCTAATGAAGTAATAAATGGACTGCTGTTCTCATTAAAGGCTGTCACTGGGACAAGCAAGAGAGCAAGTCCGATTGAGACGATATAGATGACTGCTAGAATGATCAGCATGACACGCCCAGCCTTTGCCGCATCCTTCGGGTCCTTTAAATGAACCGCCATCAGCCCCATGACTTCAATCCCCCCAAAAGCATAAAACGCATAAATCAAACCATTCCAAAGACCAAGCGGACCAAGAGGCATCCATTCGTGATCCTTATTAGGCAGATGAAGGGTCGGTTTATGTTCTGTCAAAATGCCGAATAATACAAGCACCGCAAGAATCATAAACAGAAAAATCGCCGCTGTTTTCAGTACCGCAAGAACATTTTCTGTCTTTTGAAAAGAAGAAAGCCCAATGATAATGACGAGCAGGGCAAGAGCGGAATAAATTGCAGAAAACACCCAAAGCGGAACAGAAGGAAACCAGTGACGGGTAAATAGAGAAATGGCCGTTAACTGACTTCCTGTAATCAGCATTTCTGCAAACCAATACACCCAGCCATTGCTAAACCCTGCCCAGCGTCCATATGCTTTACGAGCATAGGAACAAAATGACCCTTTATCAGGATTATCGGCTGTCATCGCAGCCAAATGTTTAAAAACGAGATACGTTCCGACCGCAGCAAGCAAAAAGGAGATGCAGACGGAATAACCGGATTTTGTAATGGCGATGCTGGAACCAAGGAAGAACCCAGTGCCAATTGTACAGCCGACTCCGATGAGAGAAAGCTGCCACCAAGATAAAGATTGTTCTTCTTTCAATGCAAGTGCAACACCTTTCTATTTCAATGACATTAGCTTGTGACCGCGTCTTTTTTTTATACATGATCAAGGGGACATTTTGGGCATACTGTCATGGAAAGGAGTGCATGTGATGAACGGAGAATACGTCATTTTGCCAAAGGGTAGACTCGGCTTTCGTTTAGGGAAAGGCCAATGTATGCGAGTGGTTGATATTGAAGGCCAGCAAGTAGCAGATGTAATGGCCTATCATGAAAAGGATTTTTATGAAAAATTTGACCAAGGTGCGACGATGGACAGTTTGTTCTCGTCCAAAGTAAAAAAAGGCGATAAGCTCTATTCTAATTTATATAAACCGATGTTTACTATCATTGAAGATACAGTAGAATGCCATGATTTATACATGCCCGCCTGCCGGCAAGAGATGTATCAGCTTTTATACGGACGGACGCACTTAGAGGTCATGCATACATGCTACGACAATTTGCGGACGGCCTTTGAGCCTTTTGGAATTCCAAAGGAGGATATGTACTATCCTTTTAATGCCTTTATGAATACAGTCATTGATGAAAAAGGAAAGCTGTCTGTCGAGCTGCCAAAATCGCTGCCAGGTGACTACATTCGCCTGAGGGCTGAAATGGATCTCATTGTGGCCGTGTCCGCTTGTCCTGCTGATATTGGGAAGTGTAATGGTTCAAGCTGTACATCTATACGGGTAGAAATCGATTAAAAAAGAAAAGGACCAGTCCATAAAGACATGGTCTTTTTCACTTGTGAATGTTTGATATCTAAGAAATAGGGGAACGTCTAACAAAATGTTCTTGATGAAAACATGGTATAATGGAGATTCAAAAAACGTTGTTAAATCAATGAATTGTGTGTAAAACCTGTTCTCTTCATGTAGAGGATGCTTAGGAGGAAAAGTGTATGAGTTTGCAGAAAAAGATCAGCCAAGAGTTGCATGTGCAGCCCTCAATTGACCCAAAGCAGGAGATCGAAAAACGGGTTGGATTTCTAAAGGAATACTTGAAAAAAACCGGGGCAAAAGGATTTGTACTCGGCATTAGCGGCGGGCAGGATTCAACGCTTGCCGGACGTCTTGCACAGCTTGCTGTCAGTGAGCTTCGTCAAGAAGGAAAAGAGGATGCTGTCTTTATTGCGGTACGCCTTCCGCATGGTGTGCAGCAGGATGAAGATGATGCACAGCTTGCTCTATCATTTATTCAGCCAGACAAGTCGTGGAAATATGATATTGCACCTGCCGTATCAGCATTCAGTGATCAATATCAAAAAGAAACAGGCGGCCCATTGTCTGACTTTAATAAAGGGAATGTCAAAGCACGTATGAGAATGATCGCGCAATATGCTGTCGGCGGTGAGGAAGGATTGCTTGTCATCGGTACAGATCATGCAGCTGAAGCAGTAACCGGCTTCTTCACGAAGTATGGTGATGGCGGTGCAGATGTTCTTCCGCTCACAGGCTTGACAAAACGCCAAGGCCGGGCGCTACTCGAAGCGCTAGAAGCACCGGAACGCCTGTATTTAAAGAAACCAACAGCCGATCTGCTGGACGACAAACCTCAGCAAACGGATGAAACAGAACTCGGCATTACGTACAATGAAATTGATGATTACTTAGAAGGCAAACCAGTGTCAGATCAAGCAGCAGAAGCGATTGAAAAGCGCTATGTTCAATCAGAGCATAAACGCCAAGTACCCGCTTCCATGTTTGATGATTGGTGGAAATAAAAAAGAGACCTCTCCAGAAGATGGAGAGGTTTCAGCGTGTAGGCAAACCCTCGCATTCGGTGTCAGGTCTGCGCGCCGGTACTCACGAATGTCACATTCGCTCCGCGCCGGTACTCGTCCTTCCTAGGGCTGCAAAGGTTTTCTATCACGCTGAAAAGAAGACAAAGGGCTAAAATAAAGATCATTTTAGCCCTTTGTCAATAATCAGAGACCTCTCCAGATGGAGAGGTTTTTTTATGTCGAATTTCAAGTGGGTTTGACAAAATAACCAAAATTTCATTAAATTAGTAGAACGATATACTTAAGTCCATTTCACTAAATATCGGTTTTTTTGATCAAAAAAAGCAAGCATAATTAGTTCGATTCACTTAATTCCGTTTCTATTGACAGTATTTTCAGAAAAAATGATTGACGAAGAAAAAGAATGCGCTTACAATGAAACCACATTCCGAAAAGTGAAATTAGATTCCACTGAATGGAATAAAGGGGTGGTTCACCTCCAAATAAGAAGCTAAAGGAATGATGGACACAATGAAAAATCGAAGTGCACTGGAAATTTACAAAGAGGGAGGCGCTTGGTGGGAGACTGAGATTAGTCATATTCAAAAAAATTCAATTGAACTTCGAGGATATCCGATTGAAGAACTGATTGGTGAATTGTCGTATCCACAAATGCTCTATTTACTGCTTGTTGGTGAATTATTGGATGATTCAAAAGCAGCTCTTTTTGAAAGTGTTCTTGTCGCAGGTGCGGACCATGGACCAAGGGCGCCATCTATTGCAGCAGCCAGAATGGCGGTGACTTGCGGTATTTCGTTTAATTCCTCTGTTGCAACAGGGGTGAATCTATTAGGTGACATTCATGGCGGAGCCGGAGAGAAGGCCATGCGTATGTTATACGAAGCCAAAGCGATCTACGATGATCAAAAGGATGTACAGTCTGCGGCAAAGCAAGTGTGCCAAACATGGTTAACTCGCAAGGAAAAAATCCCGGGAATCGGACATCAGCTTCATGATGATGATCCGAGGGTGAGGCGTCTATATGAGCTGAGTCACACATATGTCCAGCAAGGTCTTATCAGCGGGACATATTTACGGTTAGCCGAAGCGATTAGACATGAGCTTGAACAGCTGAAAGGGAAGAAAATCACGATGAATATAGATGGTGTATCTGCTGCCATCCAATGTGAATTAAACATTCCGGCAGAAGCAGCAAAAGGCATTTTTTCCTTATCCAGAGGAATGGGCATCGTGGCGCATGCATATGAGGAGCTGACAAAGGGAGCCCTCGTGAAGGGACCTTGTCCGAATGAAGAAAGATTGGTTCGTTATGCAGGGCATGGAACGCGGCACTTGAAGGAGGGAGAAAAAATTTGAGTGGTTTCAAAGCGTTGTCATATATAAACGGCGAGTGGCTGGATACCGATCGTGTCAAAACTGATATCATCAATCCTTACTCAGGAGAAAGGATCGGTACATCCTATCTCGCCTCATCAGAAGACATAGAACAGGCACTTTCTAGTGCGCAGCATGCTAAAAAACAAATAGCGGGAATATCGGCAATCGAACGCTCAAAGCTTCTAACAAAAGCAGCCACCTTACTTGAAGAACAAAAAGACCATTTTGCAAAACTGATTTCGCTAGAACTAGGCAAACCACTTAAAAATACAAGAGATGAAGTTTCGCGATCAATCGAGACGCTGGCGCAGTCGGCGGAAGAAGCGAATCGATTAATAGGTGAGACCATTCCTGGCAATGTATCATCGCGTGGACAGGGAGCAATGGCCATGACATTTAAAGTACCAGTCGGAGTTGTACTGGCAATTACCCCTTTTAATGCACCGCTCAACTTAATTTGTCACAAAGTCGGTCCGGCCTTTGCGGGAGGGAATGTCATAATTTTGAAGCCCGCACCGCAAACATCAGCTGTTGCCACAGCGTTTGTCAAACTTCTTCTCGAAGCAGGATTTCCTGAGGCTGGTTTGCAGCTTGTGATTGGCGGGGTCGAGGCTGGGAAACAGTTAGTCACTGATGAAAGAACGAATCTCATCTCTTTTACCGGCGGGGCTGCCGGAGGCGAACATATTACAACCTCTGCGGGATTAAAAAAGGTACTGCTCGAACTTGGAGGGAATGGCGCGACGATTGTTCATCACGATGCAGATATTGAACAAGCCGCATCCCTTTGTGCCAAAACAGGCTTTAGTAATTCCGGTCAAAGCTGTATTTCTGTTCAAAGAATTTATGTCCACCAGGAAATCATGCCGTTGTTTACTGAGGGATTAAAGCAAAAAGTAGAGCAGCTTGTCGTTGGAGATCCGCTGTCTAGTGAGAGTGATATCGGCTGTATGGTTGATGTCCAGGCCGCGCAGCGTGTTGAGGCTTGGATACAAGAGGCAGAGAGCATGGGTGCTGAGCTTTTATATGGGGGAAAAAGAAAAGGAGCGAGCATCACACCGGCTATTTTGTTAAACCCTCCGAAACAGGCCAAGGTTGTCTGTGAGGAAGTGTTCGGCCCAGTTGTCAGCGTTCTCCCTTATGAGGAGCTGGAGGAGGCAATCAAAAAAGCAAATGATAGTCGATATGGGTTGCAGGCAGGGATCTTTACGAATCAGCTGGATGTGGCATTACACGCAGCAAAAGAGCTTGAAACTGGCGGTGTTGTCATCAATGGGACATCGAATTTTAGACTGGATCATTGGCCTTATGGTGGGATTAAGCGAAGTGGTCTTGGAAGAGAGGGTCCGCGTTTCGCCATCGAGGAGATGACCGAAACCAAAATGGTCGTGCTCCCAAATGGTCTGTGAAAGGGGCGGAGGGATGTGAATGCATTTCAGCAAAAAGTAAAAAGTGTGCAGACAGGCGGTCAACCAATGATTTGTACGCCGCTCATCGGACATACAAAGGAAGAATTGTTTCATGAGGTCGAGGTGTTAACAGAGAAGAAGCCTGATGTGATCGAGTGGCGGGCAGATTTTTTTCATCACCTTCATGACAAGGAACAAGTGATAGAAACCCTTAAGGGAATGGTAGAAAAGGCAAAGGGCATCCCATTTTTATTCACCATTCGCTCTGAAAAGGAGGGCGGCGAAAGTATATCACTCTCCGAAACTGAGAAAGTTTCTTTGCTTGCCGAGCTTTGTTCCACACAGCTTGTGGATGCCGTTGATTATGAATTGATGCAGGATGTGGCACATATACAGCAAGTCAGTCAGGCAGCTAAAAGAAATGGCGTCACCTTGATTGTGTCGTATCACGATTTCTATCGCACCCCTGAGATAGATCGTCTCGTGCAGCTACTCGTCAATGCAGAATCAGTCGGCGCCGACATCGCAAAGATCGCAGTGATGCCGCATACCTATGACGATGCATTAACACTGCTCTCAGCGACCAGCTATGCGAAAAAGCAGCTGTCAATTCCCGTGATTTCGATGGCAATGGGGGAATACGGGGCTTTTACAAGAATGGTTGGCGGACTTTTTGGATCTGTCATGACCTTTGCTGTAGGGAAAGAAAGCTCAGCTCCCGGGCAAGTCGCGATACAGGATTTGAGCAATGTTCTATCTATTGTGTTTTCAAAGAATAAGTGAGTAGCAGATTCATAGCTGCAACGTGAGAGGAGAGAAACATGAAGAAGAATATTTCTACACAGGTTATTCAGTACTTAGAAAATCGGGGAGTCGAGCATATTTTCGGTCTCTGTGGTCATACGAATATTGCTTTTTTATCAGCGCTTGAAAAAAGCTCGATTCAATTTGTAAATGTCAGGCATGAACAGATAGCAGCACATGCAGCAGATGGTTATGCGCGAGCAAAGAAACAGACGGCTGTTGTTCTCAGTCACCTAGGTCCTGGACTCACCAATGCGGCAACAGGTGTGGCGAATGCAGCACTTGATTCCATTCCGATGGTTGTCATTGCAGGAGATGTTCCAAGTCATTACTACGGAAAGCACCCACACCAAGAGATTAATCTTCATTCCGATGCCTCTCAATACGAAATTTACCGGCCGTTTGTGAAAAGAGCATGGCGAGTCGATATTCCAGAATTATTTCCAGAGATTTTATCAAAAGCATTTCAGTTAGCTGAAAGCGGCCGACCTGGCCCGGTGCTTATTTCTGTTCCGATGGACGTGTTCTCAAAAGACCTAGATGTGTCCCTGTTTGAACAAATGAACCATCATACACACACCATTGAAAAACCTTCTATTGATGATCAAACGGCCAATCGGATATTAGACCGATTGCTGCAGGCAGAAAGGCCGCTCTTATATGTAGGGGGAGGCATTTTACTAGCTGATGCAGCTGAAGAATTAAAGGCATTTTCTGACCATCTAAGTATCCCTGTTGCTCACTCTTTGATGGGGAAAGGAGCCATGCCGGATGATCACCCAATGACCCTTGGAATGACAGGATTTTGGGGGACAAAATTTATTAATGATCAGTGCAAAGAGGCGGACTATATATTGGCTTTAGGCACCCGTTTTGCTGAAGCTGATGCGAGCTCGTGGGAATCGGAGTATACGTTCAATTTCCAATCAACCAAGCTCATTCATATTGACATTGATCCGAATGAAATTGGCCGGAACTACCCTGTTGAAATTGGAGCGGTAGCCGATCTCAAGCAGGCACTGACCGTACTCAATCGCGTGGCGAAAGAAAGGCTGCCAGAAGGTATCGATCGCCCTGAACTGAAAAAGGACATTGCGGCATATCGTGAGGAATTTCAAAAGAGCAATTTGACGAATATTCAAGACGAGTCTTTCCCAATGAAACCGCAGCGTATTTTGCAGGAAGTGCGGGAAGTATTGCCGTCAGATGCTTTCATTACAACCGATGTTGGCTGGAATAAAAATGGGGTAGGACAGCAATTTCCTGTATTGACTCCTGGGACCATTTTAACGCCAGGTGGTTTTGCGACGATGGGATTTGGCGCTCCCGCTGCACTTGGAGCAAAGATTGCCCAACCTGACCGTGTCGTTGTGTCACTCGTTGGAGACGGCGGATTCGGTCAAAATCCATCCGTTCTCGCAACAGCCGTTGAAGAAAATATTCCTGTTGTGTGGATTGTGATGAATAACAGTGCGTTTGGCACAATAGCCGGCTTGCAAATGGCGCACTATGAAACGACGTACGGCACTGTTTTTAGAAAAGGTGGAGAAAGCTATTCTCCGGATTTTGCTGCCATTGCGAGAGGTTATGGAATGAAGGGGATTAAAATCACTTCTGCGTCTGAATTCAAAGAAGCCTTGGCTGAAGCCATTGCCTCTCAAGAGCCTTGCGTCATTGATGTAGCGATGAAAAATGATCCTGTTCCTACGGATGGACATTGGAATATTAATGACATTTATTCACCAAATACAAAACGCTCACATGTCAGTGTGAACTAAACATTACTAGGGAGGAATCAACAATGAAAATTAAAGTATTGAATCCGTTTCAAGATGGGAACCCATTATGGTTAGGCTTAGATCGTCCAGAGGAGCAAATGATTCGAAAGGTATTTCAAACGATTACACCAGATACCGTTGGATCAGAACATATGATGGCGGGTCTCACCATTTTTGAACCAGGGGAAGCAAGTTCAGTGCACAATCACCCGGGTTCAGAGGAATTTGATTTTGTGATTAAAGGGTCCGGCGAAGTCATTTGTGATGGAGAAAGGCAGCCCTTTAAACAAAATGATTTTATGTTCATTCCTGACGGTGTCCCGCACCAGCATGTGAATACAGGCGATGAACCTTTATGGCTCATTTGGCTCTACACGCCGCAAGGGCAGCTTCCGAAGGATTAAAAACCTGCACCGGTGAGCCCTGCTTTTGAATCATCAGGGCCTTACGGGTCAATCAGAAAGATGAAAAGGGCTAAATTAGAAATGATTTTAGCCCTTCATCACTTGAATGAAAGGGAGTCAAGCAATGAATATGAATACACCGCTCGAAGGAATAAAAATATTAGACGTCTCTACAATGATCGCTGCACCCTATGGCGGGGTGCTTCTAGGGGATTTTGGAGCAGAAGTCATCAAAGTCGAGATTCCTGGTAAAGGCGATACGCTGCGGCATGTCGGCCCTTTTGCAGATGGGGAACCACTTAGATGGTCAGGTCTCTCACGGAATAAGAAATCCCTTACACTGGATCTGCACAAAGACGAAGCAAAAGACATTTTTAAAAAGCTTGCAGCTCAGGTCGATGTACTGATCGAAAATTTCCGTCCTGGAACACTCGAAAAATGGGGCGTTGGGTACGATGTGTTAAAAGAAATCAACCCTCGTTTAATTATGATTCGTGTATCGGGTTATGGTCAAACGGGCCCGTTTAAGGACAAGGCCGGATTTGGAACGCCAGCGACGGCGTTTAGTGGCTTTACATATATTCAAGGGTTTCCAGACCGGCATCCAGTCAGCCCTTCATTTTCTCTAACTGATTATATTGCTGGCATCTATGTGGCATTTGCTACTGTGACAGCGATGTATTACAGGGATACACATCCAGAAGGAACGGGGCAAATGGTGGATTTGGCCCTCTATGAATCTGTGTTTCGTATGTTAGAGTTTTTGGTTGCAGAATATGACAAGCTTGGGAAGGTGCGTGAGCGTTCACCGGGGCTAAGCGGTCATTCAAGCCCTGCTGGTACCTATGAGACAAAGGATGGGCATTATTTGGTTCTTGTGACAAGTACAGATTCGACCTTCAATCGATTGGCTGAGGCGATGAATCGATTAGATTTATTAGAGAATGAAAAATTCGCGGTTAATGCATCCAGGCTGAAGCATAACAAAGAAATGGATGCAATTGTTTCGCAATGGATCGCGTCGAAAACAAGGGATGACGTATTAGAAATTCTAGATACTCACGGTGTCCCTGTGAGCCCGATCTTAAGTATTCGGGATATTTTTGAACATCCACAATTTAAAGCAAGAGAGAATATCGTCGAAGTGCATCACCCTCGACTTGGAAAAGTGAAGGTGCCTGGGATCATTCCGAAGTTTGAAAAAACACCTGGAAGTATCCGTCACATTGCACCTGATTTAGGCGAACATAATTATGAGATTTTAACAAATATGCTTGGCCTAACAAAAGAAGAGTGTAAGCAGTTAGAAGAAAAAGGGGTTATTTAAGACGTTCAACCGAACCGCACGCTGCGGAAACAAAGGAGGATGGTTATGAAAGTGCATTCAGAATTGAAGGGGAATGAATTGCAGCCCGCATATGTGAAACCAACGAAAGCCCGTTTTGGCATATTGATTCTGTTGTTTTTTATTACCGCTATTAATTATATTGATCGAGCCAGTGTGTCTATTGTTGCGCCTGCTATTCAATCTTCATTGCAATTAAATCCTGCCTTATTAGGTCTGATTTTTTCGGCATTTAGCTGGACATATACAGCGATGCAAATACCAGGCGGTTTTATTCTCGATAAATTTGGCTCAAAGGTAACGTATGGGATATCACTCGTTACCTGGTCTATTTTTACAGGCTTACAGGCGTTTGCGAATAGCTTTGCCTTTTTATTCGGCTGCCGTTTGTTTATTGGAATTACAGAATCTCCCGCATTTCCTGCAAATAATCGTATTGTCACTACATGGTTTCCAAGGCGGGAACGGGCTTTTGCAACAGGAGTATACACAGCTGGAGAGTATGTGGGTCTTGCATTTGCGACACCTCTTCTTTTTTGGATCATGACGACTTTCGATTGGAGAACCGTCTTTATTACGGCAGGTGCGCTCGGTATCATATTTGCTTTCTTTTGGTACAAGTATTATCACGAACCGAAAGAGCATCCGAAGATAAATGAAGATGAGTTAGAATTAATCCGGCAAGGCGAAGGGCTGACAGTCGCATCACAGGAGAAGCTGAAATGGGCAGACTTTGCAGCCCTTCTGAAATATCGTAAGTTGATCGGGCTCTATATTGGCCAATTCTCTGTTGCGTCTACACTTTTTTTCTTTTTAACGTGGTTTCCGACCTATTTGGCAGAGGCGAAAAACATGGCATTTCTCAAGGTAGGTTTTGCTGCTTCTCTTCCTTATATTGCTGCATTTTTTGGGGTCTTGTTTGGAGGTTATGTGTCTGATTGGCTGCTTAAAAAGGGCGTATCAGTGAATGTAGCGAGAAAGCTGCCGGTAGTGGTTGGCTTGCTGATGACGAGTACCATTGTTTTAGCAAACTTTACAACGAATATCCCGCTTGTGCTGACCATTTTATCCATCGCTTCATTTGCGCAAGGACTGTCTAATATCTCTTGGACGATGCTGTCCGAGGTGGCACCGAGGGAAATGGTTGGGCTTGCTGGCGGCGTATTTAACTTTTTTGCTAATTTAGCTGGGATCATCACTCCGCTGATTATCGGATTCATCGTGTCGGCGACAGGCTCTTACAACGGGGGAATTTTATTCGTCAGTTTAGTCGCATTAGGCGGGGCATTGTCGTACATTTTCATTGTAGGTAAAATTGAACGTATCCAATTAAAACCGTAGTGGGAAAGCAAAAGAGAACTCATATCAAGACGAGTTCTCTTTTTTTATGAATAAAAAATAACGGTGATAACTGTTGCACATGCGATACCCATGCTGATATAAAAGCCAGCAAACCATATATTCCACCGAGTGATACGGTAAGGGTTGACCTTCATCAAATCTGCCAATAAGGAGACAGAAACATTAAAAGGGCTAAACATAACAGTGGATGTGCCAGCAACGATCAGCATGATGGCGATGGGAAGAGCAGGCAGTTCATGAATGACAGGTGTCATCATGCTGACTAATAAAGCAAGCGAGACGAGCGGGTGAAAACCGCAAAGAGCGGTGATCAGAAAATACAACCCGATGACACAATAAACCCAAATGGCATGGTCTGCTATACTGACAATAAATGCTTGAATCGGCTGCATACTGTTTGTGGCAAGCAGCATATCGACAAAGAAGCCGGCACTTAAAAATAGACACATATAGTTGGAGAGCTGATTGGTTCTTTCTTTCCAATGTGGCACAGAGACAGCTATATACTGTTTTCTTTTTTTGATAACAGATGAGAATAATAGAGCAAATGGAATAATTGTCAGCACAACAGCAAATAAATAGCCTTTTCCAATCCATGCATCGACAAGTGAGACGGCTGTCATAAAACTCAGCAGCATGAAAGCGAGCTGAAGGGTTTTTCGCTTAATTCGATGAGGGTTGGAGTTTGTTTGTGCTGACTGAATGATGTTTGGTAATCGTTTGCTTTGCCGAGAAAAAAGCATCCAATCTGCCGCCAGCACCACGATCATTAAACCAAAAGTAATGGGTGCAATTTGATAATATTTTAGTTTGGTTGCATCAATGGTGACGCTGACTAGCACTTCAACAGGACTCCAGCTTAAACATAATGCATATGACCTTAAGAGGTTGCGTGTATAAAGATGTTGCTGCACCTGTTTTTTTAGGGATTCCAGCGACGGTTTGAGTGATGTATATAGTAAGGGGATCGTCGCGATATTTAAAAACATGCCAAGAATATGAGTGACAAATGAACTCTTGCGATAAAGCTGGTTTGGACTCGTTGTATGCAGTGTGAGCAGTTTATTTAATTGTGTATCGAAATGTCCAACATGTATGAGAGAATGAATAAAAGGCAGCATGAAAAATAAAGAAAGCAGGCCTAGCATGGAATGAAAGTGAAGAACAAACGTATGCAATGGCTGGCCGGATAAGAAGAATAAGAACAAACCAATGATGAGAAACACAGCACCTGTTTTCAAATAAAGCCCACTGGCTTTCTTAAAAGAAATGGTGAGCGAGATAGCGGCCAGCAGACCAACAAAGTAGGAGAGTATGGGAGCAGGAAATAGTTGATGAACAATATATAAGCTAATCAGAAGTGTAAAAACGACCAGGTACATTCAAATATCTCCTCCATCAAACATCTTCAATTGATTTTATTCCGTCTAGTAGAATTTGTTTTCTTTTAGTGGAACATTTAAAATGGATTATAGCAAAATCGATCGTTTATGTCGATAAGAAATCAAAGAGGAAAAGGAGAAAGTGAACATGGCTGATAAGAAGTCAAAAGAAGAATCAGGACTGCGTACGGTTCAGCGCGCTTTGGATATTCTTTCTTGTTTTAGTGAAGAACGTCAAGAGCTGACGCTAACGGATATTTCAAAAGAGATGAATTTAGCAATGTCTACGACAACGAGACTGCTCAAGGCACTTGAAATGAATCATTTTGTGGAAAAGAATCAAGAAACAATGAAATACCGATTGGGTCAAAGGCTTTATCTCCTCGGGTACATTGCAGGGAAGTCCATTCAATTGAGAGAACTGGCTAAACCACTCATGTACGCACTTCGTGATGAAACAAAGGAAACCGTCAACCTGTATGTACTCGATTCAACAAGCAGGGTTTGTATTGAACAAGCGGAAGGGCTGCAATCGATTCGGCATCTTGTCAAGATTGGTGAGAAGCTGCCATTATACGCAGGTGCAGGCGGAAAGGTATTATTGGCATTTCAAAGTGAAGAATTTCAACAAAAAGTATTTGCGGCTGAGGCTGATCATGTGATGGGAGACGACTGGAAAAAGGAACGTAAACATATTCTTGACACGTATACTTCTTGCAGTATCGATGAACGAGAGGTAGGATCTGCGGCAGTAGCGGCACCAATCTTTAATATTCATGGGGAAGTGAAAGCTTGTTTATCCATATCTGGTCCAACCCATCGGTTTACTGAAGAAGTCATTCCCCAGTTGCAGCAAAAAGTGAAAGAACAAGCACAGAGGCTCTCTGAACAGCTCGGCTACGTCGTTAAACACAATTTTTAAGATGGTCTATCTTTTCGCGCTCCATTTATCATATAATAGAAACATTATGTAGCATTCCTTGTCGTAGGGAGGACGTGTCACGACCATGAAAATCAATAGAGAAATTCCTGTAAGACAGCGGAATATTGTCCTCATTGGCTTTATGGGTGTTGGAAAAACAACCATTGGGCAGCTGGTTGCCAAAAAGCTATATAGAGATTTTATTGATGTCGATCAGGAGATTGAGAAAAAGTACAACATGACGATTCCAGAGATGTTTCAGCAAAAAGGAGAAGCATTCTTCAGGCAGGCTGAAAAGGATTATATCGTCGATTTATGTGAACATACACAGCTTAAGATCGTCTCCCTTGGAGGCGGTGCATTCAAACAGGAAGAAATCAAACGCGCCTGCTTGAAGCATTGTACCGTTCTTTTCCTTGACCTGTCTTGGGAGAATTGGAAGCAGCGGCTGGATATTTTAATCGAAAACCGCCCTGTTCTTCACAACCGGACGCTTGATGAGATGAAAGAGCTGTTTGAAGAACGCCGGGAAATTTATTCTCTTCATAACTCCAGAGTGGAAACAGATCATTTAGAGGCTGAGGAAGTCGCCAATTATATTGTGGACACACTCAAGCTTGGCTGGGATTTATATTCGAAATAAAAAAAGTCTACCGTTTAGGGTAGACTTTTTTCTATCAGTTTAATGCTTGATTCCTTGAAGCAATGCAGCTTTTAAACAGAAAGAAATGGGCTGATGCTGTGCATCGAATTGAAGCTGAAACAGCTGCTTTGTGTCAGGGTCTGCGGCTTGAAGGTGGGAAACGATCTCCTTTTGAACGTTCTCTGGTGTGCGTCCACGTATAATCCAGTCCTGATAATCAATGTGCAGATCCCAGTAACGAATCTCGTTTTGAGTCAATTGGTTTGCTACGAAAAGCTCTTTCCATTCTGATAACGAGCTTTCTCGCACATGAGAGGGATCTCTCAGTCTATTTAAGTGATTAATAAATGAATCCTGTGCAGTGTTTTCAGGTGCATAATGATCGACGAGCAGAAATTGGCCGCCTTTTTTTAAGACTCGGCTGATTTCAGACATGGCTGCCGGAAGGTCTGGAAAATGGTGAGCGGCAAATCGGCACGTCACTAAATCAAATGATTCATCAGAGAAGGGCAATGCTTCTGCGGCTGCCTGCTCAAAAGTAATGTGGGTCAGCTGGCGTTCTTCAGCAAGTGCTTCAGCAACCTCGATCATCTTTTGTGTGACATCAATACCGATTCCTTTAGAGATGACGTCTGAAAAGGAAAAAACGGTATGTCCTGCCGCACAGCCAATATCAAGTAAATGCTCATGTCCCGTCGCATTTGCTGCTGTTTTCATCCATTCCAGCTCTTCTCCGGCTGCAAATATAGGTGAATCTCGATAGTTCTCGGCATTTTGTGAGAATTGGTTCTCTGCTTTAGCATATGGATTCATTTCTTTTCCCCCTTTGTGGTCTCTTTATCGTAGAATTCCTTCTGTTATTTGTCTAAGACATAAAAGATATGGCATGAATAGTTAAAACCTATGAGGTGATGAAAGTGGATATACGAATGATGGAATATGTCATAGAAGTGTACCGGCAGCAAAGTTTTACAAAAGCAGCGGATCAACTTCATATTGCACAGCCTTCTCTAAGCCAGCAAATAAAGAAGCTGGAAGAGGAATTAGACACACCACTATTTATTCGAAAATATGGACAAGTAACGCCCACACCTCAAGGGAGACGATTCATTAAAAGGGCTGAGAATATTTTGAAGGAAAGAGATGATTTGCTGCGTGAAATGGGAGAAGCAGCTTATGAAATCGGGAAAGAGCTGAACATTGGAGCGCCAGCAGTGACAGGGGTATATGTCTTGCCCGGTTTATTAAAAACCTTTTGTCAAACGTATCCTCATGTTCACGTTCAACTTATAGAAGAGTCTCCGCGTGAGCTCGAAAAACTTCTATTGGCTGGAAAGCTGGATTTGGCTATTTTATCGATGCCTGTCGAGCACGAATCATTGAAAACGAAACAAATGCTGACAGAGCCGCTCCTTCTTGCAGTTCCGCAAGCTGCTCAGCCCTGGTTATCAGAGGCATTGAACGAGATCATTGAGCAGGCAGGGCAAAAAGAGACCGGTCACGAAATCGTTCCCTTTCGGCTTCTTGAAGGTATCCCATTTATTTTGTTGAAAGAGGGATACGGTTTTCGGCAAGTGGTCACAGAACTGTGTCTTCATCACGGTTTTCAGCCAAAAGTGGCTTTTGAAACAAGTCATATTCAAACAGCACAGGCATTGGTCAAAAACGAACTAGGGGTGACCGTTGTGCCGAAAATGGTGGCACAAGAGGATAGGAACCAAGTCACTTATTTAAACATTGATTCATGCCCAACCCGCACACTTGTGTTTGCATATGTGGAAGAAAGGTATTTAACGAAAGCCGCTCAAGCCTTCATGGACCTATATCAGAATCAAGGGAAAGCTTAAACAAACGTTTAATTAAACGCAAAAAGCAGGGGAGCACCCTGCTTTAAGATTGGTGACAAAGGGCTAAAATGATCTAGATTTTAGCCCTTTGTCTTCTTTTCAGCGTGATAGAAAACCTTTGCAGTCTAGGAAGGACGAGCACCGGAACAGAGCGAATTGGACATTCGTGAGTACCGGCGCGCAGACCTGACAAAGAATGCGAGGGTTTGTCTACACGCTGAAAGCAGGGGAGCACCCTGCTTTTTAATATAAGTCCAGACGCTGATCCGTCATCACCGGAATTTGCTGCCTGACTTCATCCACTAGCTGAAGATCAATTTCCGCATAATAAATGTCTTCGTCATCGCGTGTTTCAAGCAGTATGCGGCCGAGTGGGTCAATCACCATGGAGTGTCCAGGGAATTCTGTGTCTCTGCTTGTGCCTGTTCTGTTTACAGCAATCATAAATGACTGGTTTTCAATCGCTCTTGCAATGAGCAGGCTGCGCCAATGATCCACTCTGGCTGACGGCCATTGCGCTGTATTGACGAGGATCTTCGCCCCTTTGTTCACAAGTGTTCTAGAAAGCTGCGGGAAGCGGAGGTCATAGCAGATCATCGCGCCAATTTTCACATCTTCACTATAGTCAAATAAACCAAGCTGATCACCAGCGGTTAAATAGTTGTGCTCATCCATTAGACGGAACAAGTGAATTTTATCATAATCTAACAGAAGCTCACCTTGGCGGTTAAAGACATACATCGTGTTGGTGATGTTTTCATCTTCTGTTCGCTTATTTAAGACACTGCCTGCGATGAGATATACTTGGTGCTTGTGGGCAAAGGAAGAGAAAAGTTGTTTTGTGCGTTCACCGTTTACATCCGCAAGTTGATCGGCTTGTTCAAGGGCGTAGCCGGTATTCCACATTTCGGGTAAAATGATCAGATCCGGCTGCTCGCGGACCGCTTCTTCTAAAAACGCTTCTGCTTTTTTAAAATTCACTTCAGGTTCTCCAATTTGTACGTCCATTTGGACAAGGGCGATTTTCATAGGGATTCCTCCTTTTTTCGCTATATGTCATGTGAAAATTCATGAACGATCGATCATCTTCATGAATATATAGTAAAGGATGATTCTGTCTGAGAACATCTAGTCTTTATGGTCAGTTTCTTTATCATAAAGGTTTCCATCATCTTTGCCAATAGAAATGTCAGAAGGTTTTGTTAAATGACTTTCTCAATCAAGAAATGAGTGGTATGATATATATAACTAATAAAACAAAGGGGAATAGTAGGATATGCAATTGTTCGATTTATCATTAGAAGATCTAAAAAAATATAAACCAAAGAAAACAGCACGTCCTGATTTCTCAGACTTTTGGAAGGCATCGCTTGAAGAACTGCGTCAAGTGAAGGCAGATCCAGCGCTTGAACCTTATGACTATCCAGTGAAAGGGGTCAAGGTGTACCGCCTGACGTATCAAAGCTTTGGGCATTCTCGAATTGAAGGCTGGTACGCGGTACCAGATCAATCAGGTCCGCATCCAGCGCTCGTTCGTTTTCATGGCTATAATGCCAGCTATGATGGCGGCATTCACGACATTGTCAACTGGGCGCTGCATGGCTATGCGACATTTGGTATGCTCGTCCGCGGTCAAGGCGGCAGTGAAGATACGTCAGTGACACCAGGCGGTCACGCTTTGGGATGGATGACAAAAGGTATTTTATCCAAGGAGACTTACTATTATCGCGGCGTTTATTTAGATGCCGTCCGTGCACTTGAAGTGGTTCAATCCTTCCCCGAAGTAGATGAACACCGAATCGGCGTGATTGGTGGAAGCCAAGGAGGTGCATTAGCGGTAGCCGCCGCAGCCCTTTCAGACATTCCGAAGGTCGTAGCAGCAGATTACCCTTATTTATCGAACTTCGAGCGTGCAGTGGACGTTGCATTGGAGCAGCCTTATTTAGAAATCAATTCATACTTTCGAAGAAACAGTGATCCAGAAGTGGAGGAAAAGGCATTTGAGACATTAAGCTATTTTGATTTAATCAATTTAGCTGGATGGGTGAAACAGCCAACATTGATGGCGATCGGGCTGATTGACAAAATAACCCCGCCATCTACTGTGTTTGCGGCATACAACCATTTAGAAACAGAAAAAGACCTGAAGATATATCGCTATTTTGGACACGAATTTATCCCGGCGTTTCAAACAGAGAAGCTCGCCTTCTTACAAAAGCATTTGCTCAAATAAAAGAACAAAGAGGCCGCTCTAGGAGGGCCTCTTTTTTAATAACTCGTATTCTGCCTCGTTTTTTCATCAGGCACTAACGCTGTGATAATGAGGGCAAGAGCTGTGATGATATGCAGGATGAATCCGAGTATCGGAATCCAGGCGAGGCAGGATGTGATAATCCCAATGATGCTGCCAATCATTGGTCCTTGGTCTCGCTTCGATAAGACGAGTGTGATAATATGCAGAATAAGCATGACCATGAGCGGTGAATAGCCATTGCTAATAATAAATAGTCCTCCGATGACAGGGATGGCAAGACAGGCTTCAAAAATCCCGGTGATCCATTTCATGATGCGAGATATAGACATGAGATCCAACTCCTTTTTCATATATGTCTTATTCGTATTTTACCAAATCGTGATGAAGTCATGCAGATTTCTATAGAAAGAGTTGATGGTTGATGAGAGAGAGAATCAAGGAAGAGCTGAAAATCATCGAAGAAACGTATGACGTCAAGATTTGCCTCGCGGTCGAATCAGGCAGCAGAGCATGGGGATTCCCTTCGACTGATAGTGACTACGATGTTCGTTTTTTATATGTGCCTCGAAAAGAATGGTATTGGGCGATGGAAGAGCATCGTGATGTCATTGAACGGCCGATTGATGACATGCTTGATATCAGCGGCTGGGAGCTTAGAAAGGCACTTCGCTTATTCAATAAATCGAATCCGTCCATCATGGAATGGCTGTCTTCTGACATCATCTATGCTGAATCCTTCTCGTTGGCAAAGCAGCTAAGAGAATTAAAAGATCAAGCGTTTTATCCTGCAGCATTGATGTATCATTACCTCAATATGGCGAAGCGGAATGAAAGCAGGCATTTACGAGGAGAGCAGGTAAGAATCAAGAAGTATTTCTATGTGCTTCGTCCGCTGCTTGCCTGTCAGTGGATTGAACGCTACCGGACGGTTCCGCCGATGGACTTTCATGAACTGCTCGAGGAACTAATGGAGGAAGGACCGCTTTTAGCGGAAATCCATGAGCTGCTCAAACGTAAAATGGACGGCGAAGAAATGGATGTAGAGAACCGCCTCGCTTATGTCCATCCATTTATCGACAAAGAGCTCGCGCGATTTGATGAATTGGTGAAAAGCTACAATCAGCCGAAAGACAACCTGATGCAAGAATTAAATGAGCTGCTGCAGTCTACCCTTGATGAGGTGTGGGCGTAAGCAGGGAAGAGCCAGCCGGATCGCGGCAGGCTCTTTTTTATCTGTTATTGTGATAAAACCACAAAAAAAGTCAGAATTTTTGTCATCTTCAAATATTGTAGCGGACAGCTTATGAGCCTTACAATAAAGACATAGCTTACAAAGAGTGGGAGGTGCCCTTTATGGAGTCGGTCACAAGAAATTTCTTCTTGTTTTTGTCAAAGAGCAGTCTCTTGAACCATATTGCTCGTAATTGGGGAAGTGCTGTTGCATCTAAGAAAATCATCGGAGGGAAGGACTTTGAGAGTGCGATCCCTGTGATCAAGCGATTAAATGACCAAGGAATGGCTGTGACAGTTGATCACCTTGGTGAGTTTGTCACAAAGGAAGAAATTGCAAATGAACGGACGATTGAGTGTATTCAAACCATTCAGCGGATTGCAGAGGCGGGACTCAATTCTCACGTGTCACTCAAAATGACATCACTTGGCCTGGATATTGACGATGACCTTGTGTATCGCAATATGAAAAGGATTTTAGATACGGCAGAGAAACACCGTATCATGGTGACAATTGATATGGAGGATGAACAGCGCTGTCAAAAAACGCTGGACATTTTTAAAGAGATGAAATCTCAATATGAGTATGTCAGTACGGTCTTGCAGGCGTATTTGTACAGAACAGAAAAGGATCTTGATGACCTAAATAAGCTGCAACCATTTTTAAGACTTGTAAAGGGTGCCTATAAGGAATCCGCCGAAGTGGCGTATCCAAACAAAAAAGACGTCGATCAGAATTATCAAAAGCTGATCGAAAAGCAATTGCTCTCAGGGAACTATACAGCCATTGCGACACATGACGATCGAATGATTGAGTTCACGAAAAATATTGTGAAAAAACACAATATACAGACAAGTCAGTTCGAATTTCAAATGCTGTACGGCATGAGATCAGAAACGCAGCAAGCACTTGTGAAAGAAGGCTATCAAATGAGGGTCTATACTCCGTATGGACGAGAGTGGTATGGCTACTACATGAGACGTCTTGCAGAACGGCCGGCAAACATTGCCTTTGCTTTAAAAGGAATGACGAAAAAATAATTTGAAACGGGAGCGTGACAAAAATGACAACACCTTACAAGCATGAACCATTCACGGATTTTAGCCAGGAAGAAAACCGCAAAGCGTTTGAACAAGCATTAGCTAAAGTAACAGAATCACTTGGTCAAACCTATCCGCTCGTGATTAATGGAGAAAGAATTGAAACGAAGGACAAGATTGTTTCAATCAATCCAGCGAAAAAGGATGAAGTGGTTGGAACTGTATCAAAGGCCGGGAAGGAAGAGGCAGAACAAGCGGTTCAAGCAGCAGCGAAAGCATTTGAAACATGGCGCTATACGTCTCCTGAAGAAAGAGCAGGCGTATTATTCCGTGCTGCGGCAAGCATTCGTCGTAAAAAGCACGAGTATTCAGCCCTTCTTGTAAAAGAAGCAGGAAAGCCTTGGAATGAAGCAGATGCAGATACAGCAGAAGCGATTGATTTCCTAGAGTATTACGCTCGTCAAATGCTGGAGCTGGCGAAAGGCAAACCAGTGAACAGCCGCGAAGGGGAACGCAATCAATATGTGTACACACCAACTGGCGTGACACTCGTCATTCCGCCGTGGAACTTCTTATTTGCCATCATGGCCGGAACAACAGTAGCGCCAATCGTCACTGGGAATACAGTTGTTTTAAAACCAGCAAGTGCGACGCCTGTCATTGCAGCCCGTTTTGTGGAAGAGCTTGAGCAAGCAGGACTTCCAAAGGGTGTTGTCAACTTTGTACCAGGAAGCGGAGCAGAAGTTGGGGATTACTTAGTAGATCATCCGAAAACAAGTCTGATTACATTCACTGGATCAAGAGAAGTAGGGACACGTATCTTTGAACGCGCGGCAAAAGTGCAGCCAGGCCAGCAGCATTTAAAACGTGTCATTGCTGAAATGGGCGGTAAGGATACAGTAGTTGTCGATGCGGATGCAGATGTTGAATTAGCGGCTAATGCCATTTTCACATCAGCCTTCGGGTTTTCAGGTCAGAAATGTTCAGCTGGATCGCGGGCTGTCGTCCACGAGAAGCTGTATGACCAAGTGGTTGAGCGAGTGAAGGAAATCACAGAAACAAAAACAACAGCCAATCCGCTTTCTGCGGATGTCTACATGGGACCTGTCATTGATCAAGCGTCCTTTGACAAGATCACGGATTATATCGAGGTTGGCAAACAGGAAGGCCGCTTAGTCACTGGCGGAACGAGTGATGATTCAGAAGGATACTTTATCCACCCGACCATTTTTGCAGATCTTGAGCCGACTTCTCGTTTAATGCAAGAAGAAATCTTTGGACCAGTGTTGGCTTTCTCGAAAGTCTCAAGCTTTGATGAAGCACTTGAGGTAGCCAATAACACAGAATACGGTTTAACAGGTGCTGTCATTACGAATAATCGTGATCACATCAACCGTGCGAAGCAGGAGTTCCATGTGGGGAACCTTTACTTTAACCGTAACTGCACAGGGGCCATCGTTGGTTACCACCCATTCGGCGGCTTCAAAATGTCAGGAACGGATTCAAAAGCAGGCGGTCCAGATTACCTAGCTCTGCACATGCAGGCAAAAACGATTAGTGAAATGTTTTAATATGGAAAAAGCATGAACCTGAACTGATGGGTTCATGCTTTTTTTGACTGTCTGCGACTTGTTTCTATACAAATCTGACTGGAAAGAAGTATGATAAATGTATCACTTAATCAGGGAGCAATCGGGATGGAAGAGATATTAGAAAAGCTTCATACATTTTTTGATGTCGATAAATTAATTGCATTTATTAGCGGATATTTAAAGAAGCCAGTCATTTTAGAAAGCACAGAGTGTCAGCTCCTTGCTTATAATTCTTACAGCATTCAGCAGTTTGACCCAGTCAATCAGCAAACGATTTTCTCAAAGGAATGCCCGGGATCTGTGGTCGATTGGTTAAAGAAAACAGGGGTAATCGAGCGACTTTTCGCGGAATCAAAGCCTTTTTATGTGAGCGGTCATGACGAGCTTGGATTTAATCGGCGGGTGGCTGTGAGCGCCAAGCATAAACAAGAGGTAGTAGGCTTTATTTGGGTGCAGGACATTGAGGATTCCCTCACTCAGGAAGAGCTGCAATTTTTACACGAGGCTTCCTTTCAGGTTGGAAAAGTGATTTATAAGAATAAGAAACAGCTTGAGAAAAAGGAAGGCAAGATTGAAGAGTTTTTCAAAAAGGTCATGGATGATCATTTTTATACAGAAGAAGAGCTGAAATGGGAGGCTGAGAACTTAAGCATTCCACTGCCAGCCGTATTTACCGTTATGGTCGTGCACGCTGCCGATAACAAAAGTGAGACGGCAGAAGATGTGAAGGATGTCATTCGAACGTATTTGCAGCTAGAGGATAAAGTGAATCACGTCTATTCGGTTCAAGCAGATATCGTGGTTATATTAGGCAGCCTGTCAGATCGGCACTCACCGAAAGCGACTGCCGCTGATGTCATCGCACATCTGCAATCGAAAACGCATGCACATCCCTCCCCTTTGTATATCGGAATGGGAAGAGAGTATCGTGATGTCATGAAAATGAGTACAAGTCGATTTGAAGCGATAGAAGTCGTCAAGGCAGTGAAAATTGTTGGAGGACAAGACCTGATTCCATATGATTATGAGAATTTAGGGGTCTTCCGGTTTTTAGACTCCATTTACAGCCATCAAAAAAAGAAAAACGACTTCAATCCAGATTTGTTACGTTTGAAGGAAAAAGACCGCGAAAGTCAAACTTCGTTTTTAAAAACGCTTGAAGTCTACTTATTGAATAACTGCAAGTTAAAGCCAGCAGCGGAGCAGTTGTTTATTCATCAAAATACATTAAACTATCGAATGAAACAAATTTTTGACATGACGTCGATCGACTTAAGTCATTTTAGCCAGCGATGTGAGTTATTTATTGAATTGATGCTGATGAAAAAAGTTCAATAATATATGATGGAATCCGCAGGTGCACGGATCACCTGCGGATTTTCATGTGAAATGCGAAAATGGCATACAACTGATGTATTTCGTTGTATGATAGATAAAGATTTTATGAGAAAAATGAAAGGGGGGCCACCTTTGGGTTCAGTCACCTTAGCCATTTTGATTTTCATCATGACCCTCGTCCTTGTCATTTGGCAGCCAGGACGTGTCACCATAGGATGGTCAGCATGTGGGGGTGCCATTCTTGCGCTTGCCTTTGGCGTCGTTCATCTAGGCGATGTATGGGAAGTTACGCAAATTGTATGGAACGCCACCTTTGCTTTTATTGGTATTATTATCATTTCGTTAATTTTAGATGAGATCGGTTTTTTTGAGTGGGCTGCACTGCATATGGCAAAAGCTGCAAGAGGCAACGGTGTCCGCATGTTTATTTATTTAACATTGCTCGGCGCTGTTGTGGCTGCTTTTTTTGCAAACGATGGAGCGGCACTGATTTTGACCCCAATCGTCTTATCTGTCGTGAGAGCGTTGAAGCTGGATGAGCGCATGGTGCTACCTTTTGTGATGGCAAGCGGCTTTATTGCAGATACAACCTCCTTGCCATTTGTCATTAGTAACCTGGTCAATATCGTATCAGCCGACTATTTTCATATTGGTTTTCTAGAATATACAGCGAATATGTTCGTGCCAAACCTTGTGTCGCTTGGAGCGAGCATGCTGGTTCTGTATGTGTTTTACCGAAAACTTATCCCAAAAACCTACGATCTGTCACAGGCGAAAGAGCCGGCATCAGCTATTCGAGATATCCGTATGTTCCGTTTGTCTTGGTATGTGCTCGGCTGTCTGCTTGTTGGTTATTTTGCGGGCGAGCTGATCGGTGTTCCAGTGTCTATTATTGTAGGCGGGATTGCCCTTGCTTTCTTGTGGCTGGCGAGAAGAAGTCCGCAAGTGGCGACAAAGCGAGTGATCAAAGAAGCGCCGTGGTCCATTGTGTTTTTCTCGATCGGTATGTATGTCGTCGTATATGGATTGAAAAATGTTGGCCTTACTGAAATATTGGCGGCATGGATCGAGCAAGGGGCATCACATGGCTTGCTTGCAGGAACGATGTTTATGGGTGTACTTGCCGCAGTGCTGTCCTCTGTGATGAACAATCTGCCGACTGTTTTAATTGATGCGATTGCCATTGGACATACAGATACAGCAGGTGTCATGAGAGACGGGCTGATTTATGCCAATGTTATCGGCTCCAACCTTGGACCGAAAATGACCCCAATCGGCTCATTGGCGACATTGCTGTGGCTTCATGTCTTAAAGAAAAAAGGCGTTCATATCTCTTGGGGGGCTTACATGAAAGCCGGAATCATCCTGACCATCCCAACCTTGATCCTCACTTTACTCGGATTATATGTGTGGTTATGGCTTATTCATTAATTATCGTGTAGAACAAACCCTCGCATTCGCCCGCAGGTCTGCGCTCCGGTGCTTAGGGCTGCAAAGGTTTTCTATCATGCTGAAAAGAGCAGATCCATGAGATCCGCTCTTTTTTTGCTACAGATATTTCGCATAGCGTTTTTCTAAAAAGTCCTGAAGCAATGAGACGACACTGCAAATGCCCCAGTAAATGAGTGCGACCAAAATATACATGGTCATATAATCAAATTCTCGTCCGCCTACAATTTTTGCTTGCTGGAAGAGCTCTGGTACAGTAATCATCGCTGCCAGTGAGGAAGCTTTGATTAAATCAAGCATGACATTGGTCAATGGCGGCAAGGCGATGCGGACGGATTGAGGCAAAATGACACCGCGCATCGTTTGCCAATAGCTGAGACCTAATGATTTAGCGGCTTCCACCTGTCCACTTGGAACAGAGGAGAGGGCCGCCCGATTAATTTCTGCAATATAGGCAGCACTATTGAAGCTGAACCCAATAATGGCGGCAGTGACTGCTGTAAACTCAATGCCGATATAAGGGAACCCAAAATAAAGAATAAACAAAATCACCAGAATGGGCACGCCTCGCATGAATGAGATATACAGCCGTGCAGGCAGCTTAAGAACCCATGAATTCGCCATCCTGGCAAGAGCGATAAAAAAACCAAGAATGGTACCAAAAAACATGCTCACAAAGGAAATGAGCAGCGTCAGCCAGATGCCTTTCATGACAAACGGAAATGACGCCTTTGCCAGTGCAGGATTAAATATATATTCTAAATGAATATCTCCCACGATTGCGGCTCCTTATTTGGAAATGTCGACATCTTCGACATCAGCATCAATTTTCTTTGAGACGTCTGCATGATTAAAGAATTTCTCAGAAATCTTTTTCATTGTTCCGTCTTTTTTCATGTCGCTTAATACACGATTCAATTCTTTTTGAAGCTCTTTGTTGTCCTTCTTCATGACAAATCCTTGTTCATTCGGCATGTATTTCAAGTCAGGGTGAATCGTAATATTTAATTTAGGAAATGCAGCAAGAGCCAGTGTCTGCAAGTAATAATCATTTAAAATGACATCTGTTCGGCCGTTTGCAACATCCTTTAAGTATTGCTCGTTTGTCGCATTATCATAAATGACTTCCTTTGCACCGTACTTACGAGCGACATCCATGTAAATCGTCGTGGCAGCACCTGCTGCTTTCTTTCCTTTTAAATCTTTTAAAGTTTTAATGCCAGATAAATCATCTTTCCGTACGATAGCCGTTCCGTAGGAATACTTATAAGGGGTTGAAAAGGCAAACTTGTCTTTTCTGTCATCTGTGATGTCGATATCATTTGCAGCGGCATCCACTTGACCAGAATTAATGGCGCTCAGCATCCCGTCATAACCCATTTCTTTAAATTCTACTTTCACATCAAGACGTTTAAACGCTTCTTTGACAACTTCTACTTCATAGCCAGTTAATCGATCCTTGCCATTAGAAGTATCATGATAAGAAGTTGGATAAAGGGTGCCTGAAGTTGCAACCACGATTTTTCCTTTCTTTTTAATCTCATCCCACTTTGTGTCTCCAGATTGAGATGAGCCTGATTGACTGCAAGCAGACATGATAAGGATGCAAGCAGATACAACAAGCATGATCCATATAGATTTTTTATGATAAAAACGACTCATTTAAGAATCCTCCTCTATTTTTTATACAAAACAAAACATAGCACGCTTTTTCTGATAGGACAACGTTTTCAGAAGAAAAGTGAAAAAGTAAGAATATTATAAGCAATTAGCGTGTTAAAATAATGTATAAAAAAGGAAAATGAGCGCAAAATAAAGGCGAATAAAGGAGGGAACAACAATGATGAAAAAAATAAGTGGTTTGATCATCTTGTCGATGATGCTGTTATTTGGTTTTCAGATAGAAACGGCTCATGGAGAAACACCTCAAATGGAAAAGCGCCCGGTGACACACCAAGTGAAATTAACAGCAGAACAACAAAAACAAATTGAAATCCTTGAGCAGCAAATTCTTTCTAAACGAAAAGCAGTCATTGAGAAATATGTACAGTATGGCGTGTTAACAAAGGAACAAGGCACACACATCACGAAACGAATGGATGAGCATTACAATCATTTGAAAAAGAACGGATTTGTTCCATTGCTGAAAAAACCACAGCACCATCGCCCATAATAATGATAAAACCGGCAGCGAGGTGCCGGTTTTTTATTGTGATCAGAAGGTGAGACTTTCCCCATCTTGAGGGACAAAAATGGCTTGATCTGCATGATGCTCTTGAATGTAAGCTTCCAAAGCAGCTCTTGTTAACAAGCAATGATTCACAGCTTCAAGATGACAGGCGACAATTTGAGCTTTTGGCTGAGAACGGTGAATGTCTAAAATTTCTTCCTTAGTCATGGTAATCGGATCGCCTTCTAAAAATTGAGCAGCTCCGCTATTGACCACAATGACGTCTGGCTTGCATGTATTCACAACCTCTTTCGGTTCATCACACCAAATGGTATCACCTGCAATATAAAGGGTAGGTTCATCAGGGTGAGAGAAAACAAAACCGCTCACCTGCCCCATTCGCTTCGCCGTTTCTCCCGTCCCATGCTGTCCACCTGTACGTTTAATATGAACGCCGCAAATGTCCATTTCATCTTCAATGCATGTGACATGCTGAAATCCAGCTTCTTCAACTTCTTTTCGATCCTTCTCCGATTGAGTATAAATTGGCCCATCTTGAGCTAATTTCCTTTTGGCCTCGTCGTCAAAGTGGTCCACATGTAAATGAGAGAGTAAGACAGCATCTGGGTGTAACAGACTGTCTAAATCTATATTTACAGGAAGCTCCACAATAGGGTTGTTCAAATGTTGATTGGCTGTATGAGGGAACGGTGGATATGTTCCTTTTGCTGCCAAAAAGGGATCGATTAAAAAAGTTGAATGACCATAGTGAAGGTATAAAGTAGCATTGCGAATGAGTGTAATTTTCATAAAAAGGCCTCCTTTTTTTCTGATTAAGTTTACAGTATATTAAAAGAGTTCTATGTGACAGAGGATCATGAAAGTCTTTTATCGGAAGGGCTTGATTTTTGAAAGAGGTGAGCCAATGCTAGACCAAACAGATATGAATATTTTAAAAGAACTATCAAAGAATAGCCGATTAACGATGAAAGCTCTAGGTGAAAAAGTTCATTTAACCGGCCAAGCTGTTGCAAATCGGGTGTTAAAGCTAGAAGAAGAAGGCGTGATCGAAGCATATACCATTTCAATTGATTGGCAGACGCAAAAGACGATTCAAACATTTTTGCAGCTCTATACCCGGAGTCATCATCATGAACCACTTCTGTCGTTTCTTTATGAAAAGGAAGAAATCAAGAATTTGTTCAAAATAAGTGGTGAGGGCTGTTATATGGCTGAAGGACATTTCTCGAGTCATGATGAGCTTGATCAGTTTTTAACGGAGCTGACAAATTACGCAAATTACAAACTGTCTATTGCGGTTAAACGTCTCATTCATCAATAATCGAAGAGACGCAGGAGGAAAAGGAACGATGCAAAAATTAATCGAAAATCAAGCTGAACCGATGACAAAGGAAACAATCAAAGCAGACTTGGAACAACTTGGTGTGAAAAAGGGCATGATTTTATGTGTTCACTCATCTTTATCATCCATCGGCTGGGTAAACGGAGGCGCTGTAGCCGTCATACAAGCATTGATGGAAACCTTAACAGAAGAGGGGACACTCATTATGCCGGCACAAACGTTAGAGCTTTCTGATCCTGCCGATTGGATTGATCCGCCTGTTCCTTATTCATGGTGGAAATCGATCAAAGAAACAATGCCTGCATTTGATCCAGCTTACACGACGCCAACAGCAATGGGAAAGGTAGCGGAAACATTTTGGAAATACCCAGGCGTGGCGAGAAGCAACCATCCCCATTTTTCATTCACAGCCTGGGGGAAAAGAAAACATGAAATTCTGAAACACCATGCACTTTCCTTTGGATTAGGAGAGCATTCGCCTCTTGGTCGCATGTATGATCTTCATGCTCAAGTGCTGCTGCTTGGTACAACATTTGAAAGCATGACAGCTTTTCATCTAGCTGAATACCGAATCCCCCAGCAGGACCTCATGACAAGAGGAGCCCCTATTTTAGAAAATGGGTGGAGAGTATGGAAAGAGTACCAAGATATCATCACAAGAGAAGAACTATTTGAACAGATTGGCCGTGATTTTCTGCAATCAGGAGGCCTCCATCAGCACAATCAAATCGGACTTGCCAGTTCATATTTATTGCCAGTGAGAGAATCGGTAGACTATGCGGAAAAGTGGCTTGATTTATACGATCAGTCGTAATCTACACTGTTTGGAAATTTACATAATAAACATCTTGATCAGGCTGCTGTGAGGTATAGCAGGTAAGCTGATAGTCTCCTTTTGGAATGGGGAAAGACAGTACATGAGCCATGACGCTTGTGATATAAACTTGATCCCTTGTATGCGTAAAGGGCACTGTTATAGCTCTATCAATAGAGACTTGGGGCTCATCGCTATTTAATGTCACAATAATAGACGCCTTTCCATTATTGATTCCTTCAAAGGAAACTCCTTGATCTCCAGTTGCGAATCCTTGAAGAATGTCCTCATCTGTCCAATCAATGATAGGTGGTGTTTCGCTTCCGGTGTATACCGTGATTTGGTGGTAGGAGATAGATAGAGAATAGGTTTGATTTAAGAGATTCATATAAAAAACTCCTTTATTCATGGATTTTCGTTGAAACGTAAATGGTTGAAAGAGTCATTCTTGAGGAGAAAGTTAGGCAGCAAGACGATTGCAGCCGTCTTGCGCTATTTGTTGTGGGATCTAGATGTGAAATTGCGAGACCATTGCTTTTAAATCTCCTGCTAAATGGGCAAGTGCTTCTGATGAAGCTGTTACTTCTTCCATTGCAGCAAATTGTTCTTCTGTTAAACCTGCTACTTGCTGTGAATGTTCACTCGTTCGTTTAACGCCTTCTGTAATAGACGCAAAAGACTGTTTCGCATCGTTAGTATAAGCTGCGATTTTTTGTGATGCACTCGATAAATGCTTAATGCCATCTGCCATTTCTCTCATGGACTGCTGGATATCATGAAAAGATTCTTCTGTATGAGAGATAAGGACAGCCCCTTGAGCTGCTTCTTCTCTTACTTGTTTGATGGCATTCGTCGAATGAGTCATCTCTTTTTGTATTTCAGAAATGAGATGGGAAATCATGTTTGATGATGCTTGAGATTCTTCAGCGAGCTTTCTCACTTCGTCTGCGACAACAGCAAACCCTTTTCCATGCTCACCTGCCCGTGCTGCTTCAATTGCTGCATTAAGAGCTAGCAGGTTTGTCTGGCTGGCGATATCTGTAATGACTTTGGAAATATGATCAATTTCAGCTGAACGTGTTTCCAATGCTTGAATTGCTGTACCGTTTTCTTCAATTGATTTTGCAATAGATGTCATTTGTGAATGAACTTCACCGATATTGTGTACACCTTTTTGGGCAATTTCTTGTGCGAAGTGACTTCTTGAAGCCATTTGTCCGGCATTTTCAGTGATGTTTGCCAGCTCGTTTGATACTTGAATCATCTTGTGCTCACTAGCTGTCATTTGAGCGGACTGTTCTTCTGAAGATTGTGCCACTTCTTGGATCGTGTGGGTGATTTTTTCTGATGCTGCACTCGTTTCTTCTGCGCTAGCTGACAGCTGTTCAGAGGATGTGGCCACTAATTCAGACGTGTTCATGACATTTAGAATGGTTTGATTTAGTTTTTCACGCATCTTATTGAAATGTCCAGCCAGATCAGACAATTCATCTCCGGCAGTATCCGTCACATTGATGGTTAAATGACCTTCGCCTGCACTCTTAATGGCAGAAGCCAAATGCTTGAGACGTACCTGAATCCGCTTAGTGAAAATAGAAATAATGATGACTGAAACGATCAGACTTAACAAAAGGACGATGACAAATTGTATATAGAATGACTGAAGCATTTGTGAAATCATGCTTTGATTAGCGCCAGTATAAAAAATACCAATTGTTTCGCCTGCTTCATTTTTGATTGGCATATAAGCCGTTTGATAGTCTTTCCCAGCAACATTTGCTGTCCCGTAATAATTTTCTCCTTTGTCTAAAACAGTGGTCTTCACTTCAGGAGAGACTTCAGTACCTACAGCTCGTTTCCCGTTTAACATGACATTCGTAGCAACACGGGTATTTCCTTGAAAAATCGTGATGGTATCACCGGTATATTCGGCTAATTGGTCAACCAATGTGTCATGATCATTGATTTGCGTATTTCCTTTGAATAGCTTGTCTTCTTTAATCTGCCACGAGCCTGACACTTTTTCATTTAGGTAGGCGTAGCCTAGTTTTAAGTCACCTTTTGCTTTTTCAGTTGCCATTTGCTTAATATTTTCTGTCATTTCGCGATTCACAACATAACCAACAACCGCAGAAAAGATGATGAGGACACTTAAAAAGATCAGCAAAATTTTGGCGCCTAGCCTCAGTTTTCCCTTTTTCTTCATGATTTTTGACTCCTTTAGGTATAAGGTAGGATATCCCTCCTTAAGGATTATCGGCATGAAAAAAGTGTTTAAAATACCTGCAAGCAGTCATGTGAAAGTTTTTTTAATATAGAAAAGGGAAAGGCGGCTAATCGATGATAAATTGAATTCTTGTGCCGTCAGGATCATCCGATAATTGATGACTAACCCACGAGCCTGCGCCTCTATTATCAGAAGGGCGTACATATTTGACAGAAGCTCCACTGCCTCCTTCTTTGCACATCGCCATTGGCCATTCGTCCCGATCATACCCGCGCTTTGTTGGAATGCCATGTAGTGATCGATCTCTCTGCTCATCACTATGTTTACGGTCAATTGTACAAATGGACGAATGACCTTCATCAATGGCTTCTTCTATGTGCTTGGCTGTTTCTGGATAGCGGTCTGATGGAAAATGAATGGTTTTGTCATAAGATGAATTCGCTGTCTCTTGTTTCCCTTGCTCTAGCTGGATATAGCCTGTTGCTACACCAATGACAATCAATAAAAGCAAGAGAATCATTTTAAGAAGTTTCATAGATGCTGGCTCTCTTTCTTGTTTGCGTATTTTGTAAACAGAAGTATAGCAGAATTACTTACCAATTTCTCCTGGTTTTGAAAAAACGTCTTTTAAAATTCAAAAAACAGTTTTTACCTGATTTCTTGCTTTTCATTTTTGTAGAAATTCATAAAAATTTTAATTTTGTGGGTCAGAAAACGAATATGCTCATCCAAAATGGCTTTATCACTGCTTTTTTGGCTAATTTCAAGAATTTAACACACAGAAATTTCAAAAAAATAAAATTGACTAGACCGATCTGCTTTAATAATATGGAGTCAAATATCAAAAAATGTCGTAATTTATCAAAATATGATTCTAATTACATTGTAGGAGGGAAGTACAAATGGCGGATGTCTCATACCGGCTCGGAATAGACATAGGCGGAACATTTACTGATTTATCGCTGATAAATGAAGCAACAGGGGAGCTGACTGAACTCAAAACGCCTACAGTGACTGATGACCCAGCCCAAGGAATTATCAATGGGTTAAATCTTCTAAAAAAAAGAGGTGTTGATTTATCCAACATCCAATACCTCGTTCACGGAATGACAATCGGTCTGAATACATTATTACAGCGAAAAGGAGCAGATTTAGCCCTTTTTGTGACAGAAGGATTTCAAGATATATTGTCACTTCAACGTTTACGACTACCCGTTCCTTATGACTTCAATTCTCGTTTGCCAGAACCATTGATACCACGGAAGCATGTATATCCAATCTCTGAAAGGTTGATACACGATGGTACGATCAAAAAACCTCTCCATCTGCAGCAATTAGATGATGCGGTCCAGCATGTTATATCTAAAAAGCTAGCAGGTATCGTCATTTCATTTTTACATAGTTATCAAAACCCAGTTCATGAATTACAGGCAAAAGCCTATATCAATCATCATTATCCACAGTTAGAAGTCCTTACCTCATCTGAATTATGGCCTCAAATGAGGGAATACGAGCGTACAGTGATGTCTGTTGTTAATTTGTACATTCAGCCAAAGGTGAAACAGTATTTGCAAACATTGAAAAGCCGTTTGAAGGAAGAAGGTGTACCAATTTCTCCATACATTACACAATCAAATGGTGGTTTAATGGATGCAGAAAGTGCGGCAACCTCGCCTGTTAAGACTCTCTTTTCTGGTCCGGCAGCTGGTGTCATCGGTGCGGCGAGAATTGCAGCATCAGCGAGTGAACCCAATCTGATCACTTTTGATGTTGGGGGGACGAGTGCAGATATCTCAATCATTCAAAATGGACAGCCTACAATGGCTCAATCCAATCAGCTTTCAGGCTTCCCAATCATTCTTCCATCTGTTGCGATGTATTCAATAGGAGCAGGAGGAGGTTCGGTAGCATGGATTGATCAGGGCGGACTTCTCAAAGCGGGGCCGGAATCAGTTGGCTCAAACCCGGGACCAGCTTCGTATGGAAAGGGAGAAAAAGCAGCTTTAACTGATGCGTTTCTCATATGCGGTTATCTCAATCAAGAACGTTTTGCCGGAGGACATTTACATTTACAACTGTCTGCGGCGAAAAAGGCCTTTCAGCCAATTGCTGATCAGCTCAACAAAACGCTTGAAGAGGCGGCTGACCAGCTCATTCAAGTAGCCGTAGCCAATATGTACACAGAATTAAGCAATGTGATGGAGCAGCAAGGATTTGACCCTAGAGATTTTAGTTTGCTGGCGTTTGGCGGAGCAGGACCGGTTGTGGCGAATTTCCTTGCAAGAGAAATTCATGCGAAAAATGTAGTTGTTCCTCCAAGTCCTGGTACATTATGTGCGTTAGGTGCTTTAACAGCTGATTTTATCCATGATGCGGTGCTGTCGAAGAAAATATGTTTACAAGACTATTCGATCAACCAACTAAAACAAGATTATGAGAAGCTGTCACGAAAAGCGACTGATTGGGTCAGCCAGCAGAACATTCAGCATATCAATCAGACATCCATTCTCTTATTAGCAGACGCACGATATCAAGGGCAGGCATTTGAGATTGAATTGCCATTATCGATTGATTGGTTAAAGCAAGAACAAGACATCCACCAACTTATTGAAGCCTTTCACAAATTGCATCAGCGTCAATATGGTCATAGGGATGATCAGGCAAAAATCGAGTTTACTCATTTACGCGTTCGAGTCATAGGTGAGACGCCTCCGCTGCCTTTTTCACCTGTTCAAGAAAGCATGGGACAGTCTTTGAAACCAAATGAATATAGACGAATTTTTATAGAAGAAAAAGAATACGAAGCATCGGTTTATAATCGGGATACGCTGTCAGTAGGTTCTATTGTAAATGGGCCTGCCGTGATTGAGCAGGATGATACGACAACATTAATTTTGCCAAACTGGACAGGCAGTATTGATCCATCAGGTAACTTAGTGATTTCAAAGGAGGCGGCTTTACATGAGAACTGACCCAGCAAAGCTTGAGATGATGCGCAGTTATTTTAATGCGATTGCATCAGGTATGGGGCATGTCATTGAACGGACGTCGTTTACGACCTTCGTCAAAGAATCTGCTGACTTTGCGACAGCACTAGCCACACCTTCTGGAGATTTCTTTGTTTATCCGAAGACAGTGGGTGTGACGATCTTTTTAGGGCTGAGTCTAAAAAAAGCAATTGAAGAAAGCGGACAGATGCAGCCAGGAGACATTATCATCACTAATGATCCTTATACGACAGATGGTTTGGCGACTCACCTGCCAGATGTCCATATCATTAAGCCGATTTTTGTAGATGGTGAAATCGTAAGCTATGCTTGGTCTTTTGTTCATGTCAGTGATGTGGGTGGCCTTGTGCCTTCGAGTATTTCACCGACAGCAACGGATGTTCATCAAGAAGGATTAAGAATTCCGCCAGTAAAAATTTATGAAGGTGGGAAAGAGAATCAGGTCGTACGTACTTTTTTGAGAGCTAACAGCCGCGCTAGTCATCTAAACGATGGTGATATCAATGCGATGATTGCTGCAGTGAATACAGCAGATATTCGGTTAAAAGAAATGATTGAGAAATTTGGAAAAAACGAAGTGAAACAAGGAATGATAGACTTGCTGAAGCAAGCCGAGGATCGTGCTGGAAAGGTCATTGAAGCTATACCGGATGGAACGAGTGAATTTGCTGATTATTTAGATGATGATATGATTTCAGACGTCCCTATTCGGTTGAAAATCAAGCTAACGATCAAAGGCAAACGGCTGACGCTCGATTTTTCTGAGTGTGACCCGCAAGTAAAAACAGCCTTTAACCTTGTTACCAATGGTCAGAAGCATTCCTTTCTTTATCAAGGGTTGATTAATTACATCATTAGTAAGGATCCTTTTATACCGATTAATGGTGGAATAACGTATCCAATCGATGTGATCTCTCCTAAAGGAACGCTGGTGCATCCAGAATATCCAGCCTCTGTCGGGATTCGTCATTCGATTACGATGAGGCTGTACAATGTCGTGCTAGGTGCGATTGGTAAGCTGCTGCCTGAAGCAGTACCGGCAGCAGGTGCAGGTCAATCTGCCATTGTGGTTCTCTCTGTACCTGATGATCAAACGGGTGGCAGGAAAATGTCCGTTGTCGAACCATTAGGCGGAGGCGGCGGTGCTCAAAATGGTACTGATGGAGTTGACGGTATTGATCATTCGTCAGGCTTTTTGAAGAATACCCCAATTGAGAGTTTGGAACAGCATATTGATATTCATGTTCACCGATATGAGCTTCTGCCGAATACAGGTGGAGCTGGTGAAAATCGAGGCGGACATGCGATTGGTTTGGAATTTGAAATGATGAAGCCTGAATCGATGGTGACAGCACGAGGAATGGAACGGATGAAGTTTCAGCCTTGGGGTTTAATGGGCGGCCGAGCAGGAGCGGTTGGTGAGGTCAAGCTGATCACAGCTAATGGTGAGAAACAAGACCAGCCCAAAATAGATGTTCTGCGACTTGAAAAAGGCGATATCGTTCAATTGATTTCACCAAGTGGAGGCGGCTGGGGGAATCCATTTGCCAGAAAGAAAGAAAAAGTCCTTCAGGAAGTGGAAGCTGGTCTATTAAGTGAAGAAAGAGCGCTGCAGCAATATGGTGTTCAAGTGTATTTAGAGCAAAATGAATGGAAGATTGATGAGGAGCAGACGAGCAAGGTGCGTGAAAAGGCTGGTGATCCTGCAGCTAATGACGTGTGGGATTTCGGAGAACAAAGAGCAGCTTATGAGAAAGTATGGACGGACGAAGCCAGCAGTGAGCTAGCCGTTCAGCTGCGTTCCTATCCGGCTAATGAACGTACGCACTATAAACATGCAGTTCATCAATATTTCAGTCATAGAAATGAGCCGTTAACAAAGGAAGATATTACTCAAGCACTTCGTCAAATGAATGGACAAAAAGGGGGAAATGAATCATGAAAAGAAGATTAATCGCTATTGTTGCAGGCATCCTATCCATCGTTGTACTGCTGACCGCTTGTGGTGGAAATGGAAAGGATCAAGGCAAACAGCAGCAGACTGTGATTGTTGGCGTATATGGAGGCGATTGGGAAAAGAATATCAAACCAATCCTTGAAAAGTTTGAAAAAGATACGGGAATTAAAGTGCAGACCGTCTCTGGAGCGGATTCTGAATGGTTTACAAAATTAAAAGCGTCAAATGGGAAAAATCCACCATATGACTTACTAATCTTACAGCCTGACACGATTCAAAGAGGTATTGCAGCAAACGTTCTTGCGCCTATCGATGAAGATCAAGCGCCGAACGTCAAAAAGCTTTACCGTTCTGTCCAAAAGAAGCTTACTGTGAATGGAAAACAATATGCAGCAGGCTTTAGTATGGGGCAGCTTGGAATTGCTTATAGAAAAGATCTCGTCAAGCAGGAACCAAACAGCTGGACAGACCTATGGAGCAGTCAGTTGAAAGGGAAGGTAGCCATTTCATCTCCGACTTATTCAGCTGGTTTGCAATTTTTCTCTGCACTTGTTCATGCACAAGGGGGGACAGAATCAAATCCTAAGGATATTGATAAAGCATTTAAAAGTCTCGCGCAATTAAAAGGTCATGTCGCTGCTTTTCCGGATAACCCAGGATCGATTCAAACCTTGTTAGAACGTGGGGATGTCGCAGCTGTTCCCTATTGGGATGGGCGAGTATTTGCACTTGAAGAAGAAGGAATGGATATTGGTTTCTCATATCCGAAAGAAGGCGCTGTTGCAGCTGTAGCGAGCTGGGCTTTAACGAAAGGAAGTCAGCACGAAGAAGCGGCATACAAACTATTAAACTACTTGAGTGGAAAAGAAGCTCAGGAGGCTTTCTCGGAAAAATCTTATTATGGCATGTCGAATTCTGATGTGAAGTACAATGACAAGATTAAGGGGAAAGTGAAAGTTGGAGAAAATTATTACAGCAAGCTGACTTGGGTAGATTATGAAACAGCAACCTCTGAGCTGGGCAATTGGACAAATCGATGGAACGAAGTATTAGGCGGAGGAAAATAGGTGATCGCATGAGTGGAATTCATTTAGAACACATCAGTCAGCACTTCGGTGAGCAGATTGCTCTCAACGATGTCAGTCTTACTGTGAATGAGGGAGAGTTTTTCTCCCTTCTCGGTCCTAGCGGCTGCGGGAAATCAACGTTATTAAACATCATTGGCGGTTTTTTAGAACCAACAAAAGGCGTCGTCTATATTGGTGATCAGGATGTGACAGCTTTGCCGCCTTACCAAAGAAAAACAGGTATGGTCTTTCAAAGCTATGCACTCTTTCCGCATCTGACTGTATTTGATAATGTGGCGTACGGGCTTAAGGTTCAAAAGAAAAAGAAGGCGGAAATCAAAGAGAAAGTGATGGAAAGCTTGTCTCTTGTTCAATTAGAGGCATTTGCGAAACGGATGCCCCACCAATTAAGCGGTGGTCAGCAGCAGCGGGTAGCGATAGCAAGAGCGCTGGCGATTCAGCCGTCTGTTCTCCTTCTTGATGAACCGCTCAGCAACCTAGATGCCAAACTAAGAAAAAACATGCAGACAGAGCTGCGAAATATTCAAAGAAATGTTGGGATTACAACCATTCTTGTGACACATGATCAAGAGGAGGCCTTAAGCCTTTCTGATCGAGTTGGAATTTTAGGAGAGGGTAGAATTCAGCAGATTGGGACGCCTTTAGAGGTGTACCGCCAGCCAAACAATCGATTTGTAGCTGAATTCATCGGACAGGTGAATATCTTTGAGGCCGTGTACAATGAAGCTGATGCTGCATTTACGGTTCCGCATGTAACCCATTCAAACGGTCAGCATCTTCAGCTGCAGGCTGCGGCACATCAAGAGAAAAGGGAAAAGCAACTGCTTATGCTGCGTCCTGAAAGAATCAGCATCTCTTCTGAGCAGGAGGAAGTTCAGCCAAACCATGTATCTGGCGTGCTGTCAGATGTGAGTTATATTGGACATTCATTACGTTTGGTTGTGGGGCTTGAAAATGGTGAAATCATTGTCCATGCTTCTGATGCTGCATTTCCCGAGCTGCCTGAAGTTGGAGAAACCGTCCATATCCATTGGCAGCCTGAAGATATCGTTTTCTTAGATTCGAAGGTGCATACGTGATGCGAATCAAGAAAAAGAATCAACGATTTCATTGGTTTATGCTGCTGCCAGCCTGTTTGTTTCTTGTTGTATTTTTACTAGCTCCGCTTGTGATGATGCTCGTTCTCAGTTTTCGCGATGTCGATTCGATGATGAATACATTACAAACGTATAGCTTTTCTCAATATATTCATGTGTTCACGACAGATGCATATGTAAAGGCGATTGGAAGTACTGTGTGGGTGGCTTTACAGACAACGGTGATTTGTTTATTGATGGCATACCCAGCAGCATACGTGCTCGTCAAGGCACCTAATCCGCGTCTGCGGGCATTTTTCTATATCTTACTTGTGTCGCCGCTTTTGACAAGTGTTGTGATTCGGACGTTTGCATGGATTGTTCTTCTTTCGCAAAATGGTCTGATCAATGGTATGTTACTAGATTTACATGTGATTGAGAAGCCGCTCTCGATGCTGTGGAATATGAATGCGGTCATTATTGCCTATGTCCAAGTCATGCTGCCATTTGCAGTACTGCCGATCGCAACAAGTTTAACCGATATGGATCGTCACTTAAAACCGGCTTCTATGAGTCTTGGAGCTGGCCGGATTCGAACCTTTTTTCATGTCACCTTACCACTGACCATTCCAGGCATGGTGACAGGCGCGATCATCGTCTTCTCACTGGCAGCAGGAAGCTATATCACTCCGCTGTTAGTCGGCGGACGGATGCAGCCGCTGCTGCCGCTGTCAATTTATCAGCAGGTGATGCAGGTGTATAACCTGCCTCTTGCTGCAGCTATGTCCTTTACATTATTGGTTTGTGTGCTTGTGGTGGTCAGTCTATTAAGCTATTTATTGAAGCGTTGGGAGGCGAGGATGCATGCGTAAAAAGTCAATAGGTGACCGCTTGCTTTCTATCCTGATTTGGACTGCTGGGTCATTGGTTTATCTTTTTTTAACCATTCCTGTTCTTGTAATCGTCCTATCTGCTTTTAGTCCAAATGCCTTTCCTGAATTTCCACCGACTTCGTTCTCTGTTCGTTGGTTTCATGAGGTCGTGTCAAATCCAGAATGGATGGAATCGCTTCGGATCAGTGTGATTCTGCTATTCATCGTGACGCCTCTCACGGTTCTTTTAGGGACAATGGCTTCGTATGCTTTAGCAAGGCTTTCCTTTAAGGGAAAGGAAGCTGTCCAAGCTTTCATTCTGTCACCTCTCATGATTCCTCAAGTGGTGTTAGGGATTGCTATGCTTTACTTGTTTACGGCTATGGGCTTTACAGGGTCTTTGTGGGCGCTCGTCATTGGTCACGTCATCATTGGTTTTCCCTATGTGGTTCGAACGGTAGGTGTGAGTGTTTCGAATTTAGATCCGCGTCTTGAGCTGGCTTCAATGAATCTTGGCGCAGGACCCATTCGCACGTTTTTTCGAGTCACATTGCCTTTGATTAAGCCGGGAATCATTGCAGGCGGAGTGTTTTCAGCTGTGACGTCATTTGGGGAAATATCGATCAGTTTGTTCGTTTCCTCACCTCAAACCATCACAATTCCGGTCAGGACCTTTAATTACATTGAGCAGACCTTTGATCCAAGTGTCAATGCGATATCTGTCATATTTATTATCATTTCTATCATTGCGCTGCTCATTATTGAGAAAACGATTGGTCTGTCTAAGGTGATGTAAATATAATGAAGAAACAAGGAGTTGTCATTTGAAATGGCAGCTCTTTTTTTTGTTGTTTTTACAGTAAAAAAATTCATTTTTTTAGGGAATGTAGTTCTTAAGATTTAAGAATTTGCGGGAAACGAAAGGAGACCTCTATCCTAGATTTTCGGCCATATTTTCAATATTTAAGGGAAAATATGAAATTTTTGCGGTATTTAGTCGATTATTTTCGGTTGAACGCAACTATTATTAGTTATTTTCGGTAAATATCGTCAATTATCATGTAAACCCTTCGGTATAACGCATGAATCTTTACACCCATTTTTCGGTGAAAAAAACAATATTTTCATATAAAGTGGACGTAAATAGAAAATATCTAAAAGAAGAAAAAGGCAAATCTATGGAAACATAGAGACGCAAAGCCATGTCCTAAGGTAAATGATTCTTTTTTTGCTAAGGTCGGCAGGCTACCGAATCAAAATGGGAGTCCCTCCGTTTTATTCGGGGTGGGCTCCTTTTCTGTTAAAGCGTCTATTTTAATGAAATAGACTTGGTTCTTTTGATATAGAGGGTGCAGTGTGAAATTGGTGGAGAAAACATAGAAGAGGCGGAGGATGAAAATGAATACAGTTTATTACCCCTTAACACATGCGCAAAAGCGAGTATTCTACACGGAAAGATTTTATCCAGGTACAAGTATTTCTAATTTGGGTGGATTCGCCAGGTTGAGATCAGCATCTGGTCTCAATCCTTCTTTGGTCGTCGATGTGCTTCAAGCGTACATTCGACAAACTGACTCTCTTCGGCTGAGACTCGTGTATCGAGATGAAGAGGAGGAGCCTGTTCAATATATCAAACCTTATGAAAAACAGCCGATTCGAATGGAAAAGGGCTGGAGTGAAGAGGAAGTAAGGGCTTGGGCGAACGAGCAAATTCGTGAGCCGATGCCATTGATTGACAGCCCCTTGATTGAATTTACGGTATTTCAAATCAGTGATCAAGAGTGCTGGCTGTTCTGTAAAGCACATCATATTGTCGCGGATGGGATTTCTATCATTTTAATGGGAAATCGCATTATTGATTTATATCATGACATGCTGCAAGGAGTAGACATCTCGCCAGTTGAGGAGATTTCCTTCGTTGATCACATTATGAGTGAGCAGACCTATGAATCTTCTAAACGTTTTCAAAAAGATCAAGCTTTTTGGAATGAGCAATTTGCTCATATTCCAGACTTCGCATCTTTAAAACCGCATAAGGGATATGAGATGAGTTTACATGCGGAGCGATTTTCAGGGGATGTTCCAGATTCTTTAAAGGAGAAGCTTCGTGTCTTTTGTGAAGAACAGAAAGTCAGTATGCTTTCGATGTTTATGTCCACTGTCTATATTTACTTACATCGTTTTAGCGGTATGGAGGATGTCGTTCTTGGAACCTTTATGGGTAACCGGACGAATGCCAAAGAAAAAAAGATGATTGGGATGTTTGTATCGACGATTCCAATGCGTGCATCTGTTCAAGGGTCGCAATCGTTTGTTGATTTCGTAAAGCAGGTCATGGCAGATCAAATGAAGATCTTGCGACACCAAAAATACCCTTACAATTTGCTCATGAATGATTTGCGGGAAAGAGAAGGATTTACAGGACGCCTTTTTGATATTTCTTTAGAATATCAGGTCATGCAGTGGCAGAAAAAAGAGAACCTGTCGTTCATTACTGAACCGATTTTTAGCGGGAGCGGAATGAATGATATTTCAATACATGTGAAAGACCGCTGGGATACTGATACATTGACCATTGATTTGGATTACCGTACAGATGTATTCACAGAAGAAGAAATGAGTAAGATGTTTGATCGATTCTTGATTTTACTAGAAGCGGCGGTCACTCAGCCTGATCAGCTGATCGGGACACTGCCTTTACTTTCAGCAGGTGAACAAGAGGAACTGCTGCAATTATCTGAGGGAGAACCGTTTGAAAGACCAGCAGCAAAACCGGTTCATCACATGTTTGATGAGACAGCCAACAAATATGCAGATCGAACAGCCGTTGTAGCAGAAAATGGAACAATTACTTATGGAGAGCTGCAACAACAGGCAGAAAAGCTTGCACGTTTTCTACAAATGAAAGGTATCTCACGTGATGTGCCTGTTGCTGTTTTGATGGAGCGGAAGGTAGATGCCATGGTAGCAGTCTTCGGCATACTAAAGGCTGGCGGGGCATATGTACCAATAGATCCAGCATTACCTGAGGAGCGCATTCAATTTATTGTGGAGGATTCAGGTGCTTCTATCGTGTTAACAGAGGAATCGTTCATTCAAGAGTACCCAGCCCTCTCGGAAAAATTGATCGTGCAGCAGCAACTATTATTAGATGATGGACGGCTGCCTGAGCTTCTCGATCAGACGGCGCCCGAAGATTTAGCCTACATGATTTATACATCGGGTACGACTGGAAAGCCGAAGGGCGTCATGATTGAGCATCTTCAGCTTCATCATTTGGTCCATGCTTTGCATCATGAGATGTATCAAGGGGCGAATGAGCTTCAAATGGCGCTTCTAGCCCCATTCCATTTCGATGCATCGGTGAAACAAATATTTGCTGCCCTTTTATTTGGACATACGCTTCATATCATCCCTCGAGAAACGACGAGAAATGGCATGCAGCTAGCGGCTTATTACAGAAAACATCAAATTGAAGCGGCAGATGGAACTCCGGCGCATGTGCAGCTTTTACTTGCAGCGGATTTGGACGGTCTGTCATTGACGCACATGTTGATTGGGGGAGAAGCGCTGCCTGCGAAAGCAGCACGTTCACTTATCGAAGCGGTTCGTATGAGTCAGCCTGATTTTACTCTATGGAATGTGTATGGTCCAACTGAGACGTGTGTGGATGCGGCAGTTCATCGCCTGAATCTCAGTGAGCTGAGCGAATCAACTGAACAGCGCTATGTGTCGATTGGAAAACCGCTTGGTCATCATCGTATTTATATTTTAAATGAACATGATCAATTACAGGTGCCAGGGGCTGCAGGAGAACTTTGCATTGCCGGTATAGGTGTTGGGCGAGGCTATGTGAATCAGCCTGAATTGACGAAGAAGGTATTCACGGCAGATCCGTTTTCTCCGAATGAGCGGATGTATCGAACAGGGGATCTAGTCAGATGGCTTCCAGATGGCACGATTGATTATCTTGGCAGAATGGACGATCAAGTGAAAATAAGGGGTTACCGCATAGAAACAGGTGAGATTGAAGCGGTGATGGAGCAGGTAGATGGAATTGATAAGGCTGTCGTGCTAGTAGTTGATGAAGCGGATGGGGAAAAGGCGTTAAGTGCTTACTATCAAGCTCGTCATGATGGTGTGTCTGTTGACATGCTGCAAGCGGCTATCAAACATCAGCTCCCAGCTTACATGATGCCGCTTTATTTCAAAGAACTCGATGCTTTTCCACTCACAGTCAGCGGCAAAGTCGACCGTCGTGCACTTGCTGCCTTAAAAGGTGATAGAGCGGTTCATGCTGTTTATACGGCACCTAGAAACGATATAGAAACGAAGCTTGTTCATTTGTGGGAAGACATTCTTGATCAAGAACAAATCGGTGTATATGATTCTTTCTTCGATCGAGGCGGGCATTCGCTCAAAGCGATGACTGTACTTACAAAGGTTCAGCGAGATTTTCAAGTGGATGTGCCGCTCTCTGTTTTATTTGAACAGCAGACGATTGCTGCTCTTGCTACTTATATTGAGCAAGCAGAAAAGTCTACAGCAACGGAGATACCAAAAGCGCCGGCTGTAGATCATTATCCATTATCGCCTCCACAGCAGCGCGTCTATATGGTGAGTCAATTGGAGCAAAGCACTGCCTATCATATGCCTGCTGTTGTGAGGTTAAAAGGAGCTCTGCAGCTTGAGAAGCTGACTGAAGCCTTTGACAGACTGATCTCACGTCATGATATGCTGCGTACTTCTTTTCATACGATAAAAGGTGTCCCTCGTCAGCGGATCGCTTCATCCGTTTTCTTTGAAATAGAACAGCTGACAGGCGGTACGATGGAAGAAAACATGCAGCACTTTGTCAGACCTTTTGATCTTGAGTGTGCGCCACTTCTTCGAATAGGATTGCAGTCATTGCATGATCAGGAGCATTTGCTCTTTTTCGATATGCATCATCTGATTTCAGATGGTCTTTCGATCGATTTAATACTGCGTGAGCTGTCAGATGCTTACGAGGGATCGGTGAAAGAACCATTGAAGCTTCAATATCAAGATTATGCTGTTTGGCAACAGCACCAAGACTTTCAAAAAGAAGAGGCATTCTGGCTGCAAGAATTTTCGGGGGATATCCCTGCTTTACAGCTGCTGACCGATTATCAGCGTCCAGCTGTCCAGTCTTTCGCAGGTGATCGTGTCATCAAAGAAATCGATGAGGCGTTAAAGAATCAATTACAGGAGATTGCAGCAAACCATCACACGACACTGTATACGGTGCTGCTTTCTGCTTACTATACATTGATTGCGAAATATACGGGTCAAAAGGAATTTGTGGTCGGAACACCGGCAGCAGGGCGTGTGCATACAGATTTGAATGACATGATCGGTATGTTTGTCCAGACACTTGCTTTGCGGTCAGAGGTAGATCCGAATGGAACCATGTCTCAGTTGATTGAGCAAGTAAAGGAAAAGACGATGCAGGCATTTGAGCATCAGCAATATCCGTTTGAGCGGCTGCTTGAAAAACTGAATGTACCAAGAGATTTTAGCCGTCATCCATTGTTTGATACCGTCTTTACACTTGCGCCGGGTCATTCAACAGCACAGCATATTGGAGACATGCTGGTCGAAGTCGAAGAAACCAATTTCCATATTGCAAAGTTTGATTTAACACTGCAAGCGATGGAGTCAGATGAAGGTTTATCCTTTGTACTCGATTACAGTACGGCGCTATTTAAACGAAGTACAGCAGAGCAGATGCTCAAACATTATGTTTATCTGCTGGAACAGATGGTTCAAACGCCGCAGGAAGCTATCCAATCCTATCGATTATTGTCTGAACAAGAAGCAGAAGCTCAGCTAAATAGGTGGAATCCGTTACCTGCGCCTTATCCAGCAGAAGAAACCATTGTGACGCAGTTTGAAGCACAGGTGCAGCAGCTTGGTCATCAGCCTGCATTGCAATGTGAAGATGTGGTCCTTTCTTATCAAGAGCTGAATGACCGAGTGAATCAGCTGGCACATTATTTGCGTAAAAATGGTTTTGAAAAAGGAATGAAAGCAGCCTTATTCTTTGAACGATCCAATGAAATGGTGCTCTCTGTTCTAGCTGTGCTTAAGGCGGGGGGCGTCTATGTACCAATTGATCCCGATTTCCCTGATGAGCGCGTGAAGCACTTTTTAACAGACAGCGGTGCACAATTCTTATTGACACATCAAGTGCTGCGCCATCGCTCGGTGCTCACTGCATTTGAGGGAATCATCATAGAAACAGAAAATCAAGCGATTGCTCAGCAGTCAGACAGCCCAATAGATGCTCATATTTTACCTGAGGACTTGGCGAATTTGACCTATACATCTGGTACAACCGGTAAACCTAAAGGAAATATGGTGACACACCGGAACATTTTGAGAACGGTGAAGCAATCGAATTATCTCACCATTCACCATGAAGATACGGTGATGAGCATCTCAAACTATGTATTTGATGCTTTTATGTTTGATGTGTTTGGTGCTTTATTGAACGGAGCAAAACTCATTGTTCTGCCAAAGGACCATATTTTAAACATGAATGAGCTTTCTGGAGCGATTGAGAAGGAAAAAGTCAGTATTTTAATGATCACTACAGCTCTTTTTCACTTACTCATCGATATGAAAAAAGACAGCCTGAAGAACGTAAGAAAAGTGCTGTTTGGCGGGGAACGTGCTTCCGTGCCTCATGTGGTGACTGCACTTGAGACAGTGGGGAAAGACAAGCTTGTTCATATGTACGGCCCTTCTGAGAGCACAATTTTCACCACATATTATCCTGTGAACCACATTGAGAAGAAGGCGTTATCCATCCCAATCGGAAAGCCAGTGAGTCAAACGGCTGTTTATATTGTAGATGAATTTGGACATGTACAGCCGCCGGGCGTGGCAGGAGAGCTATGTGTCGCTGGTGATGGACTTGTGAAAGGATATTATAAGCAGCCAGAACTAACGAGCGAAAAGTTTGTCAAAAATCCTTTCCGCCCTGGAGAGATCATGTATAAAACGGGCGATCTTGCACGCTGGCTGTCAAATGGAGATATTGAATTCATTGGACGGATCGATCATCAAGTGAAGATTCGCGGACAGCGTATCGAGCTTGGGGAAATTGAACATCAACTGCTGCAGCATCCTCAGGTGAAGGAAGCTATCGTGATTGCTGCTCCGAATGACACGTTATGTGCGTATTTCACAGCAGAAGGATCTGTCTCATTAACTGATTTGCGCGAGCAAGCAGGACGTGAACTGCCCGTGTATATGCTGCCGGCATTTTTCATGCAATTAGAGGAGCTTCCTTTAACAAATAACGGCAAGGTCGATAGGCGGGCGCTGCCGGCACCTGATCTTAGTGAGCAAGGGGCAAATGAATACACCTCTCCTCAATCAGAAACAGAGCGTCTGCTGGCGAACATTTGGGAGGAAGTTCTTGAAGTACCGCGAATCGGCAAACACGATCATTTCTTTGAATGCGGGGGCCATTCGCTGCGCGGCATGAAAATGCTGAACAGGTTGTATGAAGAGATGCAGGTGGAGCTCACTTTGAAATCTTTATTTGAATCCCCAACATTAGAAGCGTTCGCGCTTGCGGTAGATCAAGCGGATCAAACGGAGATCAAGCGAGTGGAAGTTGCCAAAGAGGCGGCCTATTATCCAGTGACATCTGCTCAAAAAAGACTGTTTGTTTTGGAGAAAATGACTGATGCGGAGCAAAGCTACCATATGCCGGCTGCCTTAAAGCTAGAAGGCGTCTTTGATGAAAAACGATTTGAAAAGGCAATTGATCAGCTAGTCCAACGTCATGAAGCGTTCCGAACGAGCTTTGATTTTGTTCAGAATGAACCTGTTCAACGTATTGAAACAAATGTCTCAATAAACATTGAAAAAATTGAACAGAACGGCCGAGACATACAGCAATTGATGAATGACTTTATCAGGCCATTTGATGTAGAAAAAGCGCCTTTACTCAGAATAGGTCTAGTTTCCGTCTCCGTAAATGTCCATTATTTACTGATTGATATGCATCATATCATTTCAGATGGGGCGTCTGTTGGCATTTTAATTGAGGAGCTTTCAGCCCTGTATCGAGGAGACAAACTAGAGGAATTGCCTGTTCAATATAAGGATTATGCAGTTTGGTCAAAAAGTGAGGCATCTGCTGCGCAAAAAGCAGATGAAGAGGCATTCTGGCTGGATCAATTACAAGGAGAGCTGCCTGTACTGGCACTGCCGGAAGACCTGCCAAGGCCAAAAGTGCAAACATTCGCTGGAGATCGTGTCTCATTTACAATTGAAGGTTCGCTTAAATCAAAATTGGACGAACTCGTTAGAACGCTCAACAGTACGACCTATACAGTCCTGCTTGCTGGCTACAGTATTCTTTTAAGCAAGCTTTCAAGACAAGAGGATATCATCATTGGTTCTCCGGTTGTGGGTAGAACCCATCCTGATATTCAATCTGTGATTGGCATGTTTGTGAACACGCTGGCACTTAGAACAAGACCAGCAGGACATCAGACTGCTGCTGAATTTGCGTCAAATGTCCATCAGCTTGTGTTAGAGGCAAACGAGCATCAGCTGTACCCATTTGAAGAATTGGTAGATCAGGTGCAAACGGTTCGAGACACAAGCCGTCATCCAATTTTTGATGTGGTCTTCTCAATGGAAAATGCGGATATTCGTGATTTATCGATGGATGGGCTTCACGTTGTTCCACAGCCATTTGAGGAGAATATCGCCAAATTTGATTTGACCTTAACTGGAAACGAATCCGCAGATCAAATTGAGCTCGTGTTTGATTTTAATTGTTCTATCTTTCAAAAGACGTCAATTGAAAAGTGGAAAGAATATTTCCTTCATTTGCTGGAACAAATGGTGTCAGCGCCAGATCAATCTTTAGATCAAATGAAATTATTGTCACCGCAGCAGCAGCAAAAACAGCTGAACGAATGGTCAGGACCTGTCCTAGACGTCCCGTCAGATCAAACCGTTCATGCCCTGATTGAGGCGAAGGCACAAGGAGCACCGCATCAAAAAGCGGCGACATTCTGCGGAACGAGCTGGACGTATAAAGAGCTGAATAGCCGGGCGAATGTAGTCGCTTCAAGGCTCATCGCCAGCGGCACAAAACCAGGAGACCGCGTTGGCATTCTCACCCGTCCATCTCTTGACATGACAGCCGCTGTCCTTGGTGTCCTCAAGTCAGGTGCGGCATTTGTTCCGATTGATGCAGATTATCCAGCGCAGCGTATTGCATACATGCTGGAAGACTGCGGGGCAGAGGTACTTCTGATGCAGAAAGGACTTACTGCACCACCTTCATTCACAGGTCATATCCTGTTCATAGAAGATGCGGTAGAGGGAGAAGCTCACGAGATTCAGATTCATGTGAAGCCGACAGATCTCGCTTATATGATTTACACGTCTGGGACAACGGGACAGCCGAAGGGTGTCATGGTCGAACACCAGTCTCTTGTGAATCTTGCATTTTGGCATAATGATGCGTTCCAAGTGACGCACGAAGATCGAACTGCGAAATATGCCGGCTTTGGCTTTGACGCCTCCATTTGGGAGATGTTCCCGACGTGGATCGCCGGCGCAGAGCTGCACATTATCGACGAAGCAATTCGCCTCGATATGATCAAGCTCAATGCGTATTTCAATGAAGAAGGCATCTCCATTGCCTTCCTGCCAACGCAGTTATGCGAGCAGTTTATGTCAATGGACAACCATTCTCTACGCTATTTACTAACAGGTGGAGACAAGCTGAAACAGGTGAAGCCAGTACCATATCAACTCGTCAATAACTACGGTCCAACTGAAAATACGGTTGTAGCGACAAGTGGAGTCATCGACCCAGATCAAAGCACGATTCCGATTGGAACAGCCATTGCGAATACTCGTTTTTACATCATGGGTTCGTTATATGACCTGTCGCCGCCAGGCGTACCGGGTGAGCTCGTGATTGCAGGAAAAGGACTGGCAAGAGGCTACTGGAATCTTCCAGAGGAAACAGATAAACGATTTGTCCCAGATCCATTTTATCCAGGCGAGCGCATGTACCGCACAGGCGATTTAGTGAAATGGACAGAGGGTGGCGAGCTGATCTATCTCGGCAGAATAGACCATCAGGTCAACATCCGCGGCTTCCGTATTGAGCTGTCAGAAATTGAAGCCCAGCTTCTGACGCTGGATTCGGTGAAAGAAGCCGTCGTGACAACGGTCAAAGATGCGAGTGATCAAGATGCACTTATCGCTTATGTCATCACGGCTGAAGAAACAACAGCCCTGAAAGAAAGCCTAAAACGAACGTTGCCAGAATACATGGTGCCATCATGGATCATCAAGCTAGACCAATTTCCAATGACGGCAAATGGAAAAGTTGATCTGAAAGCATTGCCAGCTCCTGATATCGAAGCGAACCAAACGATATACGAAGCTCCAAGAGACGAAGTTGAAACGCTGCTTTGCGGCATTTGGGAAGATGTCCTTGGCGTCAGCCAAGTCGGCATTCACGATCACTTCTTCTTCCTTGGCGGAGATTCGATTAAAGGCATCCAAATGGCAAGCAGACTCACGCAAGCAGGCTGGAAGCTCGATATGAAACTTCTATTCCAGTACCCGACGATTGCGGAGCTCCGCCCATATATCGAGGAAGCCGATCTTCTCACAGCCGACCAATCACCTGTCGAAGGAGAAGTCATTTTAACACCGATTCAACGCTGGTTCTTTGAACGAAACTTTACGAATCAGCATCATTGGAACCAATCGGTTATGCTCCAAGCACCAAATGGTTTGGATGAGGAAGTCGTTCAGCAAGTACTGGAACAGCTCATGATTCATCATGATGCCTTGCGACTGGTGTATCCGCTCGAAGAAGGGCGCGTCATCCAGCGTCATCGAGGAATCGAGGAAAACAATGTGGCAATTGACGTGGTGGAAGTAAAAGGAGAGCTGTCGCAGCAAATCAGGCAGGTAGAAAAGCTGGCAAATGAAGTGCAGGCGAGTATATCGCTAGCAGACGGGCCTTTAGTGAGATCTGCTATTTTCCGAACGGATCAAGGGGATCATTTATTGCTTGCTATACACCATCTTGTCATTGATGGGGTATCATGGCGCATTTTCCTTGAAGATTTCATGGCTCTTTATGAACAGTCGAAGCGCGGGGAAACTCTTATCCTCCCTGAAAAAACACACTCCTTCCAAGAATATGCCCAGAAGCTGACTGAATACGCTGTGTCAGATGAGCTGCTATCGGAAAGAGCGTATTGGAAAAAGGTACTTGCGCATTCCGTTCCTCCGCTTCAAAAGGATCATGTCACGGAGGATCAACGAATGCTTCATACAGAGACCATTCGTTTTACATTGTCTGAAGAGGAAACGCACAGGCTGCTGACGGATGTACATGAAGCCTACCAAACAGAAATCAATGATATTTTGCTGACGGCATTAGGATTGTCCATGAAAGAGTGGACAGGTGAAGACAGGCACTTTATTCATCTTGAAGGGCACGGGAGAGAGGACATCCTCCCTGCGGTTAATGTATCAAGGACGATCGGCTGGTTTACTAGCATGTATCCTGTGTTACTGGATATGTCGCATGCAGACGATCTTTCTTATCAAATCAAGCATTTAAAAGAGGAACTCAGACACATTCCGAACAAGGGGATCGGCTATGGCGTTTTAAAATACTTAACGCCTGACAAGATGAAGGACGATATTGATTTTCAAGTCACACCAGATATCAGCTTTAACTATCTTGGCCAGTTTGATGAACAGATCGGTGGCGGTGAAATGAGACGCTCTGCATGGCATGCAGGACAATCGCTGAGCCCTGAATCCGAGAAACCTCATGCGCTAGATATTGTTGGTTTCGTAGAACAAGCAATGCTCCATGTGACGATTTCCTATCATCACCTTGAATTCGAAGAGCGGACGATGGAACAGTTCAAGGAACTCCTAGAAAAGAATGTGAAGACATTGATCTCACATTGTCTATCACAGGATGAGAGTCAGATCACACCTAGTGATGTGGGGGATGAGGATCTTACCATGGATGAACTTGAAAAGCTAATGGATCTATTTTAAGCAAAATGAAGAGGTGGACTTATGAGCAAGCAGAAAATTCAAAAGGTATATCCTTTAACACCAATGCAAGAGGGCATGCTGTATCATGCCATGCTAGACCCTGATTCCTCCTCTTATTTCACACAGCTTGAGCTTGGAATAAGCGGAGATTTTGATCTCGATCTTTTTGAAAAGAGCCTCAATGAACTCGTACGGACATATGACATTCTGCGTACAGCCTTTGTCTATCAGCAATTACAAAAGCCTCGTCAGGTTGTACTGGCTGAACGTCATTTAGATGTGTATAGAGAAGATCTATCTCATCTGAATGATCAAGAGCAGAAAAAGGTATTGGATCAATATAAAAAGCAAGTGAGAAAGCAAGGATTTCACTTAACGAATGATCTGTTGTTGAAAGTCGCTGTTTTTCAATTAAATGAAACAAACTGGCACCTGATTTGGAGCAACCATCACATCATCATGGATGGTTGGTCCATGGGTGTTTTGATGAAAAAACTGTTTCATTACTATGAATCTTATCGGAACGGCCGAACCCCGGATCGCTCACAAGGTAAGCCTTATGCGGACTATATCCAGTGGCTTGGAAAGCAAAACAAACAAGAAGCGGAAGACTATTGGAAGGAGCGGCTGGATGGCGCTGTTCAGCACCAAGGGCTGCTGCAGCAAAAAGAGGCGAACGGACAATATGACCATCAGGAATGGACGTTTACATGGGATGCACAAACGGTACAAGCCATTCAAGATGCGGCAAGACAATGCCAAGTGACAGCACCGAACCTTTTTCAGGCTGTCTGGTCCGTTCTTTTAAGCACCTATCATGCAGCAGATGATGTCACATTCGGAACAGTCGTATCGGGCAGACCTCCAAGTGTGTCTGGAATTGAGCGAATGGCAGGGCTGTTTATCAATACGATACCTGTTCGGGTGACATTGGATCAGGAACAGACCTTCAAACAGCTGTTTCAAAAGGTTCAGCAGCATGCACTGGAAGCGGAAAACTATGATTTTATGCCGCTTTATGACATTCAGCAGAAAACAGCTGCTGGAGGAAAGCTCTTTGATCATTTGGTTGGGTTTGAAAACTATCCTTTAGATCAGGAGCTGTCTGGTGACACCATGTCTGCACGTCTCGGTTTTGCCATTGATGTAAAGGACGGATTTGAACAAACGAATTTCGATCTGAATCTTCTTGTCTATCCGGGTGAAACGTGGACATTGAAAATCAAATACAATGCGGTGGCGTTTGAAGAAAAAGTCATTGAAAATATATCGAAACATCTGACCAATCTCATAAAGCAAATCATTCAAAATCCTGACATGTATCTTCATGAAGTGACATGTATCACAGAAGAAGAAGAGCAGCAGATTGCAGCGTGGAATCAGACGGAGAGAGATTATCCGAAGCACCTGTCCATTCCCGAGCTGCTCAATGAACGTATCAAAGCGCAGCCAAACCACCTGGCATTAGTCGAAGGCGAGCGAACATTCACATACGAAGAGCTTGGACAAGAAATTCGTCGTTTAGCCAGCAGCCTTGTAGAAAACGGCGTTCAGCCGGAGGATGCTGTCGCGGTGTATATGAACCGATCGGCAGATGCGGTGATCGCCATTTTAGCCATTTTACACGCAGGGGCTGCCTATGTGCCGATTGATCCAGCTCAGCCTGAGGAGAGAATCCGTTGGATGCTTGAAGACAGTGGCGCAGCCATTTTGCTCTATGCTGACAGCCAGCCGCCGGTTGATGAAAGCATCAAAGCAATTCATGTGACCGGCATGACTCATCACTCACAAGCGGAGTTATCAGTCGAGACGTCTCCATCCCAATTGGCATATATCATGTTCACATCGGGATCAACTGGACGGCCCAAAGGAGTGCAAATTGAGCATCAGCATATTGTGAGGTTAGCATGCTCTCAGGAGAAATTGGGCTTGAACACGTCGGATCGTATGGCGCATACAGGAGCTGTCAGCTTCGATGCGATTACCCTTGAAATCTTCACTACGCTTCTGAATGGGGCGACGCTTTATCCTGTTGACCGTGATACTTTATTGGATATACACCGATTCGAACAATTTATCCAAACACATCAAATCACGGCGCTCTTTTTAACGACTGGTTTATTTAATCAGCTCGCTCAGCAGCGGCCGCAAATGTTCAAAGGGTTAAAAACATTATTCACCGGCGGTGATGTGATCAATGAGAAAAGTGCGGAGCTTGTGAAAAAGCATCATCCATCACTTACCTTACTGAATGTCTATGGTCCAACAGAAAATACAACCATCTCGACCATTTACGAAGTAAGAGGAGATGAAACGGGTCCGATCCCAATTGGTCAGCCGATCAATCATACGTCAGCTTATATTTTAGATGACTATCAGAGACTTCAGCCAATTGGAGCGCCAGGAGAGCTGTATGTAGGCGGGGACGGTGTTTCAAGAGGGTACATCAAACGTCCAGATTTGACTGATCAAGTATTCATGGCAGATCCTTTTAAACCGTCAGGACGGATGTATCGAACAGGTGACTTGGCTAGATATGGTGCGGATGGTCAGATCGAATTCCTTGGCCGTGCAGATGATCAGGTGAAAATTCGAGGCTTCCGTATTGAGCTTGGAGAAATTGAAACGGTGCTTCGCCAAGAAACGGGTATCGATGATGCGGTTGTACTTGTTCAGCAGCTTTCTTCAGAAGAAAAGGAAATCATCGCCTACTTCACAGGGAGACTCACAGAAGAAGAGGTGCGAGATGTATTCAATCAAAAGCTGCCAGCTTATATGGTGCCGCACTATGTGATGAAGCTGGATACCTTTGCACTGACAACGAACGGGAAGGTAGATCGAAAAGCTTTACCAAAGCCGAACGAAGTGCATCGCGAAGAGATCAAAATCATGCCGCCTGAGACCGAGACAGAAAAGGTACTAGCTGACATTTGGGAGGAGCTTCTTGGAAAAACGATTGGGATAGACGAGCATTTCTTCATGGCTGGCGGGCACTCGCTCAAGGCGATGATGATGTCTGCGAAGGTTCAAGAAGCGCTTCAAAAGGAAGTGCCGATTCAAATGATTTTTGAGAAGCCGACGATTCGCTCATTAGCGGCTTACATCGATCAGGATGGTCAAGAAGATGCCGGACATCCTATTTTACCAGCAGAGCAGGCGGGCGAATATCCGGTATCACCAGCTCAGCGCCGTTTATACATTTTGCAGACACTTGAACCTGACAGCACGAATTATCATATTCCGATCGTCTTAACGCTTGAAGGAACACTCGAATATGAGCGGCTCAAATCAGCATTTAATCAGTTAATCCAAACGCATGAAATCTTAAGAACGAGTTTTCATATGAATGGAGAAGACATTGTCCAAAGGGTGCATGAATGGTCTGCATTTGACCTTCCTGTTCATGACATCAAGGAAGAAGAGGCTGAGGCATTTCTTGCTGAACGTCAATCGCCATTTGATTTAACAGCGGCACCTCTTTTACGAGCTCAGCTGCTAAAGGTCAGTGAGAATCGTCATCTTCTTGTTTTGGAAGCACATCATCTCATTACAGATGGCAGCTCCATGAAGACGTTCATTCAAGATTTGGCGAAGGCCTATGATGGAGAAGCTCTTGCTGAAAGAGCCATTCATTATAAAGATTACGCTGTCTGGCAGCTAAGTGAAGAAGAAACGGAGAAACTGAAGGAGCATGAAGCATATTGGCTGAAGCAATTTGAAGGAGATTTACCGGTTTTAGAGCTACCAACTGATTATCCGCGTCCAGCAGAACGTGATTTTTCGGGAGAACGATTCATGTTTGGCTGTGATCAAGCAACGACTCAGCGCATTCATGAACTGCTTCAGAAAACCGATACGACCATGTATATGTTCTTGTTATCTGCCTTTCAAGTGCTGCTTGCCTCCTATAGCGGTCAGGAAGATATCATTGTGGGTTCGCCTGTTGCTGGACGGACACACCCTGATATCCAGGACATGCCGGGGATGTTTATCAACACCATTGCAATGCGCGGAAAACCAGAACAAACCAAAACATTTTTGCAGCTGCTTGAAGAAATAAAAGAAACAAGTGTTGACGCTTTTGCACATCAAAGCTATCCACTCGAAGAGTTAATTGCACATCTTCCATTAGACCGTGATACAACTCGCAGCCCGCTTTTTAGCGTGTCATTTAACATGCAGAACATGGAGGTTCCAGCGCTAAAGCTCGGCGATCTGCACATTTCGCCTTATGCCATTCAGCATCACTCGGTCAAATTTGATTTATCTTTAGAAGCATTTGAACGCGAGGGAGCATTAAAACTGAGCTTTGACTATGCAGCGGCATTATTTAAAGAAGAGACCGTCCGCCGGTTCGGAACTCACCTCCTAGCGATTATTCGTGAGGCGGTTCGCCATCCAGAGGAACAGATCGGCTTGCTCCGTATACTGGATCAGCATGAACAAATAGAGCGTCTGGAGAAAAAAGCCGAAGGGCCAACGAATCGTCATGAGCCATTCCATGTCCAATTTTCACGTCAGGCTAAGGAAACACCGGATGCTATCGCCGTCATGGATGATCAAAGAAAACTCACCTACCGTGAGCTGGAAGACATGTCACATGCACTTGGCTGTGAACTTAAGAAACGAGGCGTAGATAAAGAAAAAACTGTGGCACTGATTCTTGACCGCTCTGTCTATGTGATCGTCTCCATGCTTGGTGTGATGAAAGCAGGAGGAGCGTTTGTCCCGATTGATCCAGCTTTTCCGGCTGAACGAATCCGCTACACATTAGAGGATTCAGGTGCACAAGTCATCGTGACAAATAGGTCTCTTGCTGATTCCTATCAAAATCGCAAGTCGATTCAAGTGGTGCAGGTTGAACAAGCAGTGCAACAAAGCTATTCACTAGAACTGCCAGAAGTATCGGTCGATCAGCTCGCTTATGTGATTTACACATCTGGGACAACAGGGAAGCCGAAGGGAGTACAGCTCACGCATCGTAATCTATCACACTATGTCAACTGGCTGACAAATGAGGTGACATTGCAAGAATGTGATCGGACAGCACTGCTTTCTTCTTATGCATATGATCTTGGTTACACAAGCATTTTCCCTGTTTTAAAAGCAGGGGGGACACTCTATGTTCCTCGTGAAGAGGTGTATACAGACCCTGTACGTCTGATGCGTTTTATTGATGAACAAGAGCTGACTTATATCAAAATGACACCATCCTTATTTCATATGATGGCAGATTCTAAGGAACATTCATTTAACGCTTTACGCCTAGTGGTACTTGGAGGAGAATCGATCATTCCTGAGGATGTTGAAACATTTATGGAGCAGCATCCATGCGTGGCAGTAATGAACCATTACGGTCCGACTGAGACTACCATTGGTACAGTGACCAAGCTGATCACACCGCAAGAGCTGGACGCTCTGAAGGAACGATCTTTGATCGGGCAGCCAATTGCACACACTAGAGCACTTGTTTGCAATCAGCAGCAGCGTCTTGTCCCTTATGGCGCGCCGGGAGAGCTTTATATATCTGGGGAAGGCGTGTCGAGAGGATATTTGAATCAGCCTGAGTTAACAGCGGAACGTTTTCTTGAAAATCCATATGACCCTCAAGAGAGAATGTATCGAACAGGGGATTTGGTCAGACAGCATGCAAATGGAGATATTGAGTTTCTTGGAAGAGTCGATGATCAAGTGAAAATCCGCGGCTATCGCATTGAGAAACAGGAAATTGAGCATGCCGCACGTGCTCTGGCATCTATTCAAGAAGTCTATGTGAAAGTTCTGCACCTGTCCGGTTTGCCGGAGCTTGTACTCTATTACACAGCGCCTGAACACATTGGAACATTGACGTTTAGAGAAAATCTTGCGGAGACACTGCCGGATTATATGATTCCAACGTACTTTGTGAAAGTCGATCACATTCCACTTACCCAAAATGGAAAGGTGGATGCGAAGTCTTTGCCGCTTCCGCATGAAGTGCATATGAACCGTACGGCGCATGTGGCACCAGAAACGGAACTTGAGCGGACGCTGTGTGACATTTGGTCAGAAGTTCTTGGGGTGGAACAAATGGGTGTTCTTGACCACTTCTTTGAATTAGGAGGTCATTCCCTCAAGGGCATGGTGCTCATTTCGAAGGTGCAAGCAAAGCTGAACAAGCATGTGCCGCTCAAAGTCCTTTTTGAAAAACCAACCATACGAGCGATGGCTGCCTACTTGGACGAAACGGATTCTTCGGTGGTTACATCCATTGAGCCGGCGGAAAAGCAAGATTTCTATCCCGTCTCTTCTGCTCAAAAGCGGATGTATGTACTGCAGCAGCTGCATCCAGAAGCAGTCACTTATCATATGCCAGCCGTTTTAATGATGGAAGGCAGCCTTGATGTGAAGCAGCTAGAAGCAGCGCTTCAAGCCTTGATCGACAGACATGAATCGTTGCGGACAGCGTTTGTAGAAATTGACGGCGTACCCGTTCAAAAAGTCTATCGCCAAGTGCCGTTTACATTAGAGGTTGATGAAATCGAGGGCGATCAGGAGCAGTCTGTCATCGAGTCATTCATTACACCATTCTCATTACATCAAGCACCATTAATGAGGGCAAAAGTGGCGAAGCTTTCTGATGAGAAATATGTATTCATGATGGATATGCACCATATCATTGCAGATGGTGTCACACGTAGCCTGCTCATTCAAGAACTGGCAGAGCTGTATGAGAAAAAGACGTTACCGCCAGTTCAGCTGCATTACAAGGATTTTGCGGTATGGCAGCAGGAAGAAAATCAGCAGGCGCTGCTTGAGAAACAGCGGCACTATTGGCTGGAGCAATATGCACAGCCGCCAGAAGACTTAGCGCTGCCCCTTGATTTTCCGCGTCCTCAAGTTCAGTCATTTGAAGGAGGGCGAGTCGATAGATGGTTGTCTGCTGAAAAGGTGCAATCCATCAAAACGCTCATGGCGGAAAAAGGTGTGAGCTTGAACATGGTGATGCAAACGGCATTTGCCATTTTCCTTTCCAAATTAACTGGGCAGACAGATATCGTCATAGGCGCTGTAACCGCAGGACGTACGCATGCTTCAATCGAACGAGTTCCAGGCATGTTTGTCAATACGCTTGCTCTTCGAAACGAAGTGCAGCCAGAAGAAACGACAGCACAGCTGCTTGAAAAAATGAAAGATCGCAGCCTATCAGCCTATGAACATCAAGAATTCCCGTTTGAGGAATTGGTGGCTCAGTTAGATCTTCCGAAAGACCCGAGCCGCAATCCATTGTTTAGTGTCATGCTGACTACAGATGACCGTGACCTGACGTTACCGGATTTGAATGGAATCAAGCTGTCACAAAAGCAGCAAGATACCGTTCATGCAAAATTTGATATAACGCTTGGTGTATTTGAAGAAAATGATCAAGTGGGCTTGCGCTTTGAGTATGCAGCGGCTCTGTTTAAAAAGAGCACCATTCAGCGCTGGAGCCGATATATTGAAAAAATCATAGACGATATGGTGACTAAGCTGAATCAGCCGATTTCAGCGATATCTCTCATAACTGAAGAGGAAAAACGAGAGCTGATCAATGAATGGTCAGGACCAGACCTTGATGTTCCATCAGATCAAACTGTTCATGCCCTGATTGAGGCGAAGGCACAAGGAGCACCGCATCAAAAAGCGGCAACATTCTGCGGAACGAGCTGGACGTATAAAGAGTTGAACAGCCGGGCGAATGTAGTCGCTTCAAGGCTCATCGCCAGCGGCACAAAACCAGGAGACCGCGTCGGCATTCTCACCCGCCCATCTCTTGACATGACAGCCGCTGTCCTTGGTGTCCTCAAGGCAGGTGCGGCATTCGTTCCAATTGATGCGGATTATCCAACGCAGCGTATCGCGTACATGCTGGAAGACTGCGGGGCAGAGGTACTTCTGATGCAGAAAGGACTTACTGCACCACCTTCATTCACAGGTCATGTCCTGTTCATAGAAGATGCGGTAGAGGGAGAAGCTCACGAGATTCAGGTTCAGATCAAACCAACGGATCTTGCCTACATGATTTACACGTCTGGGACGACGGGACAGCCGAAGGGTGTCATGGTCGAGCACCAGTCTCTTGTGAATCTTGCATTCTGGCATAATGATGCGTTCCAAGTGACGCACGAGGATCGAACTGCGAAATATGCCGGCTTTGGCTTTGACGCCTCCATTTGGGAGATGTTCCCGACGTGGATCGCCGGCGCAGAGCTGCACATTATCGACGAAGCAATTCGCCTCGATATGATCAAGCTTAATGCGTATTTTAATGAAGAAGGGATCACCATTGCCTTCCTGCCAACGCAGTTATGCGAGCAGTTTATGTCAATGGACAACCATTCTCTGCGCTATTTACTAACAGGTGGAGACAAGCTGAAACAGGTGAAGCCAGTACCATATGAACTCGTCAATAACTACGGTCCAACTGAAAATACAGTTGTAGCGACAAGTGGAGTCATCGATCCAGAACAAGGCACGCTTCCGATTGGAACAGCGATTGCCAATACTCGTTTTTACATTATGGGTTCGTCATATGACCTGTCGCCGCCAGGCGTACCGGGTGAGCTCGTGATTGCAGGAAAAGGACTGGCAAGAGGCTACTGGAATCTTCCAGAGGAAACAGACAAACGATTTGTCCCAGATCCATTCTATCCAGGCGAGCGCATGTACTGTACAGGCGATTTAGTGAAATGGACAGAGGATGGAGAGCTGATCTATCTCGGCAGAATAGACCATCAGGTCAACATCCGCGGCTTCCGTATTGAGCTGTCAGAAATTGAAGCCCAGCTCCTAACGCTGGATTCGGTGAAAGAAGCCGTCGTGACAACGGTCAAAGATGCGAGTGATCAAGATGCACTCATCGCTTATGTCATCGCGGCTGAAGAAACAACAGCCCTGAAAGAAAGCCTAAAACGCACACTGCCTGAATACATGGTGCCATCATGGATCATCAAGCTAGACCAAATTCCAATGACGGCAAATGGAAAAGTTGATCTGAAAGCATTGCCAGCTCCTGATATCGAAGCGAACCAAACGGTATACGAAGCACCAAGAGACGAAGTTGAGACACTTCTTTGCGGCATTTGGGAAGATGTCCTTGGCGTCAGCCAGGTCGGCATTCACGATCACTTCTTTTTCCTTGGCGGAGATTCGATTAAAGGCATCCAAATGGCAAGCAGACTCACGCAAGCAGGCTGGAAGCTCGATATGAAACTTCTATTCCAGTACCCGACGATTGCAGAGCTGCGCCCATATATCGAAGAAGCTGATCAAATGACAGCCGACCAATCATCTGTCGAAGGAGAAGTCATTTTAACACCAATTCAGCGCTATTTCTTTGAACGAGCATTCAGCGATCAGCACCATTGGAATCTCTCGATGATGCTTCATGCGCCAAATGGATTTGACCTTTCCATTACAGAACAAGTCATGCAAAAATTAATTTCACATCATGATGCACTGCGTATGGTATACAAGCAGGAACATAGCGGCATCCTGCAATACAACCAGCGGGAGCTACCGGAACCGATAGCGATTATTTCTCATGATGTCTCAAAAGAGCACGATGTGAAAAAGGCAATTTCCACATTTGCCAATGAGTATCAGCGTCAGCTGAACCTCGAAACAGGTCCATTGATGAAAGTGATTTGTTTCCATGCGGAAGATGGCGATCATTTACTCATCGTGACACACCATTTAGTTATTGACGGTGTCTCATGCCGAATTTTACTAGAGGACTTTATGTCTCTATATCGGCAGGCATCTCAGGGACAAGCCCTTGTCCTGCCGCTGAAAACTCATTCCTTTAAAGAATGGGCAGAGGCCATTGAACGTTATGCACAGTCACAGCCATTAAAAAGTCAGCGGGAGTATTGGGCAGAAATTGAAAGCAAACCATTAACCGCATTACCTGTTGATCATGAAGTGACGAAAAGAAGAGTTGCCGAAACCAAATCGGTTCAAATGCAGCTGACAGAAACAGAAACTGAGCATCTTTTGACCGATATTCATCTGCCGTACACAACGGAAATGAACGATATTCTTTTATGTGCTCTTGGTCTTGCTGTTCAAGAGTGGACAGGTGAGTCCCATGTACATGTGCAGCTTGAAGGTCATGGAAGAGAGGATATTTTATCAGGGCTGGATGTCTCTCGCACAATTGGCTGGTTTACGAGTATGTATCCAGTTGTTCTTGAAGCGAAGCCAGATCAGACCATAGCTGAAGCTATTAAAGAAACGAAAGAAATGCTGCGCCGTGTGCCAAATAAAGGGATTGGCTATGGGATTTTAAAATACATGACAGCCACTGAACCGTCAGGACACCACGTACATCCTGAAATCAGCTTGAACTATCTTGGACAGATTGATCAGGAAGTGACGACAGAACTCTTTGGGCCGTCCATCCATGATATGGGACGACAAGCAAGCCCTGATTCGGAAGCTGTTTATAAGCTGAACCTTAGTGGTCTTGTTCAACACAATCGATTCATTTTGTCTTGCTCCTATTGTGCAAGTGAATATGAAGAACAGACGATACAGCAGTTCATGGCATTGTTGAAGGAAAAAATCCAATCCATCATCACCCATTGCTTAGCGCAGCACGAACGGGAATTTACGCCAAGTGACTTCTCTGCGGCTGACCTTGAAATGGATGAAATGGACGACATTTTTGACATGCTTGAGGAGAAATTGACTTAACAACACACGAGATCAGTCATAAAAATAGGAAGGGAGGATGAAATAGATGAGTCAATTTAAAAGGGATCAAGTTCAAGACATGTATTATCTGTCACCGATGCAAGAAGGAATGCTGTTTCATACCCTCCATCATCAAGAAAAGGGCTTCTATGTAGAGCAAATGGATATGAACGTTAAGGGCACACTGCATCATGACCTACTTGAGAAAAGCATGAATATCATCGTGGAGCGGTACGATATTTTTCGTACCGTGTTTCTCCACGAAAAAGTAAAGCGCCCTGTCCAAGTTGTGCTAAAGGAGCGTCCTTTTACACTTGATGTTGTGGACTTGCAAGATCTTTCTGAAGACGAACAGCTTGAACGTATCGAGAAATTCAAACAACAGGATCAGCTGAGAGGATTTGACCTCTCGAAGGATTCTCTCATGCGGGCATCTGTTTTCCAAACGGGTTCTGCCAGCTATCGCTGGATATGGAGCTATCATCATATCCTTCTGGATGGCTGGTGCTTTGGACTTGTGGTGCAGGAGTTGTTTGCGATTTACCATGCACTTTTACATGACGTTCCTTATAAGCTAGAACCGGTCAAACCATATAAAGAATATATAAAGTGGCTGGAAAAACAAGATAAACAAGCATCACTTCAATATTGGCAGCAATCATTAGCAGGGTTTGATGGACAATCAACCTTTAAAGAACAGCGAAAACAAACGAATGAACATGAATTAGGCGAAATTGAATGGTCCATGAGCAAAGAAGAAACGGCTGCTTTGTCAGAGTTAGCGTTGCAGCAAAATGCGACGTTAAGCAGTGCGCTTCAATCCGTTTGGTCGGTTCTGCTGAGCAGGTATCAGCGGTCAAATGATGTGCTGTTTGGAACAGTTGTGTCAGGACGCCCGGCAGACTTGGCTGGCGTTGACAGGATGGTTGGATTGTTCATCAATGTCATCCCAAGAAGAATTCAGCTGACAGATTACATGACATTTCGTGCACTCCTGTCAGAAACACAGCAGAAGTCTCTGGCAGCCGAGCCGCACCAATATATTCCCATTTATGATATTCAGGCAAAGACAGGTCAGCAGCAGCTCATTGATCATATTGTCGTGTTTGAAAATGTCCCAGCCGCAAAGAAGGACGAGCAAGAGGCACGGTTAGGGTTCACGGTGGAGAACATGAATGTCTATGAAAAATCAAACTATGATCTCAATCTGCTCGCATCGCCTGGAGAAGAATTACTATTGAAGCTGGCCTTTAACAAAAGAGCGTTTGATCCTCAATTTGTTCATAAGTTAAAGGAACAGCTCAGTCTATTGTTAAATGAGGCGGTCAAGCATCCCGATCAATCGGTTCATACACTCCCGCTCGTCACGAAGCAGGAAAAACATCTGATTCTTGAGGAATGGAATGCACCTGAGCTTGAGCATGACCAATTATATTTATCGAAATGGTTTGAGCATAATGTGGGCAAACAGCCAAATGCAGTGGCACTATCAGCAGAAGAGCAAACGATGACATATGCCGAGCTGAATGAACAGGCCAATCGATTGGCAAGGCATTTGCAAAAAAATGGGACTGAACATCGAACGGTCATCGCCATTTTAGCCGATCGAACACCTGAACTCATTGTCAGTCTGCTTGCTGTTTTAAAAGCAGGCGCAGCCTATGTGCCAATTGATCCTGATTATCCAGAAAGCCGCATTCAATACATGCTTAAAGACAGCGGAGCGACGCATCTCCTGACTCACTCATCCTTTATTGGTCAGGCGAAGGGACTCGGGTTTACTGGTACGTATCTGTTTGCAGATGATCAGGAAATTTCACTTATGAGCTCAGAGAATCTGCCGCTAGAAGCAGGTTTACACGATACGGCATATATCATGTATACATCAGGCACAACGGGTCAGCCAAAAGGCATCATGACAACCCATTCCAATATTGCCCGGGTAGTCAAAAATACGAACTACTTAACCATTTCAGAAACAGATACACTGCTGTCGCTATCCAACAGCGTATTTGATGGCTTTACCTTTGATGTATATGGTGCGCTTTTAAATGGGGCAAAGCTTGTCCTGCCGAAAAAAGACACCATTTTAGATATGCATGAGCTGACGGAGCTCATTAAAAGAGAAAGCATTTCTGTCATGTTTGTTCCAACTGCTTTATTTAATCTTCTCGTTGATGAAGAAACCGATTGGATGCACAGTGTGCGCAAGGTGTTGTTCGGAGGGGAGCGTGCATCTGTACAGCATGTGAGAAAAGCCTTTGCTGTCATGGGAAAAGGCAGACTAATCAATGTCTACGGCCCAACCGAATCAACCGTTTTTGCGACCTATTACCCTGTAGATGAAGCTCCGCCGATAGAAGCGCATTCTATTCCAATCGGAAAGCCGATTAACCAAACGGGTGCTTATATATTGAGCCAGCAAGGACAGCTTCAGCCGATTGGAATGGTTGGAGAACTTTGTCTCAGCGGCAAAGGGCTTGCGAAGGGGTATTTGAATCGAACTGATCTGACAAAAGAAGCCTTTATCACACATCCATTTGCTGCGGGAGAAAGGCTGTATCGTACGGGAGATTTGGCTTATTTTCGAGCAGATGGTCTGATTGAGTATGCAGGCAGAGTGGACGATCAAGTGAAAATTCGCGGCCACCGAATTGAGCTGACAGAAATCGAAGCCCACCTTCTCATGCATCCAGGCGTAAAGCAAGCTGCCCTTATAACGGATCAGCATGGCTCGCAGCATACAAGACTGCTCGCCTATATGACATGTGAGGAGAAGTGGAAGGACAAAGTTGATGTGATCAAGTCAGGGCTGAAGGAGAAACTTCCGGCTTACATGCAGCCTCATGAGCTGATCAGACTTGAGAAAATGCCGCTGACACCAAATGGAAAAGTTGATAAACGTCAGCTGCCAAAGCCAGAAGCGCCTCAAGGAAACCGCCATGTGAAGCTTCCGGCAAATGAGGTAGAACAAAAGCTGCTTGTCATGTGGCGTGAAGTGCTTGAACGAGATGATATCAGTACAGATGACCATTTCTTTGAGCTTGGAGGACATTCTTTAAAAGCGATGTCGCTTTTATCAAAGGTGTCGAAGGAATTCGATGTTCAGGTGCCTATTCACTTGTTGTTTGAGACACCTACAATTGAAGCCATCAGCCGTTATATTCAACAGCAGGATCATGAAGCTGCCGGCTATCTTGTATTCAATGAATCTCAAACGCCAACAGTCTTTGCTCTTCCGCCATTACCGGGCTATGGCTTTATCTATCAGGAAGCCGCCAAAACGCTCGATAGCGTTCGTTTGATCGCCTTTGATTTTATTGAAGCTGATCACCGCATGACGCAATACGTTCAGCATATTCAGCACCTTCAGCCTGAAGGGCCGCTGACTTTGATGGGTTACTCTGGCGGGTGCTATCTGGCCTTTGATCTCGTTCAAACGCTTGAACAAGCAGGGCGGACGGTGGAAAAGGTCATCATGATCGATTCCTATAAGAAAATTGGAGAAAGTGATTTAGAAGGACGATCCATCGAGGACGATATCGCAGCGATTGTTCATCAATCAAAGCAAAGTGAACTTGCCCAAGAAGAGCTCGTTCAAGAAGCGCTTGCTCAAAAAACGCGGGCTTATTATGAAACATTTGTTAAGGGGGTGAATCAAGGAAAGATACAAGCAGATATTGATTTCATCCAATCAAAAGAGCAAATTGAGATTCCAGACTGGATGGATCATTGGGAAAAGGCGACGACCGGTGCTTATCGCTATTATCAAGGCTACGGTCAACACGCTGACATGTTCAAAAACAAAGAGTGTGCAGCCCAAAATGCCCAGCTGATCCAAAAGATCGTGAATCAAAAAAATAGAGAAGCCGTTTTGTAAACTTTAGTTCAGGCAGGGGTGCATATTGGCAGCCCTGCCTGACAAAAAAGGAAAGGAACTCATATGAAACCATCAATTATAAATAAATCAAATGTACATGAATCAATGGATACGATTTTACAAGATGTACAGAGAACGATTTTACAAACCAACGAAATCGAACGCTTCGCTGTTTTTTCTCGTGAAAAAACCATTCGACCGCGGCCATATCACCTCTCTCATTTATTTCTCGACAATCACATGGAGCAGGAGGCCGCAGCTGAATCGATACAGACGCAAACGGCTTCCCCTGCTTTAACGGACATGCCGCCCGCCCTTTCCTATGGAGGGGATCTAGATGTTAAGGCAGGAGCCCAAACCTTGCAGGACGCCTTAACAGAGGCGGCAAAAACGAAAAATGGTCTGACTTATATCGTCAATAGTGAAAATGAACTCACACAATCCTACGCGCAGTTAAAGGAGGACGCCGAGCGGGTTCTGACAGGTTTGAGGGCGTTAGGACTTGAACCGGGTGATCCTGTATTCTTTCAGTTTTCATCCAATCATGCGATGGTAACAGCCTTTTGGGCGTGTGTGTTAGGCGGATTTGTTCCAACACTAGTGTCCGCCGCACCGACCTATCGGGAAATGAATGCCTCCGTGAAGAAGCTTCATCATGCGTGGAACCTGCTGGAGCATCCGCTCATTTTAACAGATGACTCGCTGGTTGATGAGGTGCAAGGCTTAGCTTTATTGTGGCATACAGACAAGTTACGTGTCGCAGCCGTTGAGCCGATGCTTTCTTTAGAAAGAGATAGAGAAGCTTATCCAGCGTCACCGGATGATTCAGTCTTTTTTATCTTAACGTCTGGAAGCACAGGGATGCCCAAATGCGTAGAACATTCTCATCGAAGCGTGCTGGCGAATGTCAAAGGAACAGTGGCAGCCAACGGGTTTACACAAGAGGATGTGTCGTTAGACTGGATGCCTTTAGATCATATTGGCGGTATTGTGATGTTTCACCTTGTCAATGTGTACACGGGCTGTGAGCAGGTTCGGGCAAGAACAGATGATTTTATCGCTCAGCCGCTGCGCTGGCTTGACTGGATGGACCGCTACCGTGCAACGAAGACATGGGCGCCTAACTTCGCATTTGCGATGATCAATGATTATGAGAAAGACATCTCGTCAGGATCTTGGGATCTTTCTGCTATGACCTGTATGATCAATGGGGCAGAAGCGGTCGTACCGAAGACGATTCAACGATTTTTACACTTGTTGGCTCCACATGGCTTAAAGGGAGACGTCATTAGACCAGCATTCGGCATGTCTGAAATCTCTTCAGCCGTTGTCTTCTCTTTTGCGATAGAGCGGGGAGATGAAAGCAGCGGGGTTCTAACCTTTGAGGAAACATCACTCACAGAGCAGCTAAGACCAGCGGAGGCACGGGAGACAGGAACCGTCAGCTTTACAGAGCTGGGAAGACCAATTCCGGGTATTACGATTCGTATCGTTAACCATCAGCATGAGCTTCTTCCCGAAGATCATATTGGCAGTGTGCAAATTAAAGGGCCGACGACAATGAAGGGCTATTACAAGAATGACGAAGCGAATCAAGAAGTTTTTCAAACAGACGGCTGGTTCCACACGGGGGATTTAGGTTTCCTGCACGAAGGAAGGCTGACATTAACCGGTAGAGAAAAAGACATGATCATCATCAACGGGAAAAATTATCACAACTATGAAATTGAAGTCATTGCAGAGGAAGTACCCGGCGTCGAAACGAGCTTTGTAGCCGCTTGTTCCGCTAGGATGGAAGCATCTGCATCCGACGAGCTGATTCTCTTTTTTACACCGAAGCTGTATGAACCTTCTTATATCATGAGGGCAAGTCAAAATATTAAATCCCATATTGCAACAAAAATGGGTCTATCTGCATCGCGTGTGATCCCTGTCCAGAAGCATGCCTTTCCGAAAACAAGCTCTGGAAAAATAGAGAGGGCACAGCTTAAGAAGCGATGGCAGGAAGGCGAATTCGATGAAATCATCAAGGAGCTGGACATCAGGCTTGAAAATGAACACACCTTGCCTGATTGGAGTTTACAAAAGAAGTGGATCCCTGCTCCGCTCCATGAAGCTAAAAAACAAACATTAGGGAACACGGTGATCTTTGCAGATACTTTAGGGCTGGCAGATCAATTGAGATCCCCTTCAAGCAATGAACAAACCTTTATTACGGTTGAACCGGGTCAAGCATTCACACAACTCACACATACACACTTCATCATCCACCCGAATCGGCCGTCTGACTACGAACAACTCTTTGAGACGCTCCGTTCGTATGGCGTTTCGGTGAAACAAATCATTCACCTTTGGAACTACACAACTCAAGAAGACACACTTCATGCAGCGTTGGCAAAAGAAGCGCAGAAAACTGGCAGCATGAGTGCATTATATGTAACAAAAGCGATCGCTGCCTATGAGGAGCCAGTAGAGATCACCTTTGTCTCTGCTCATGCGATGAATTTGCCGGAAGATCAAACACATGATGTGGAGAAAGCAACGACAGCAGGATTGATGACAGCTGTTCAGCATGAATGGCCGTTTATCAAGGTGCGGTGTCTTGATTTTTCTCTAGCAGAATCAGCTGCTGGTCGTTCTCATGCATCATCGATTATGACAGAGCTTACACATGACACAAGCCATCATATCGCCGCTTATCGCGAAGGTGTTCGTTATACTCCTCTTTTAACGCCGCTTCATCTGGAAAAAGAACAAAGGAGGAAGAAGCCGCCGTTTGAATCATCCGGGCTTTACGTGATAACAGGCGGGCTTGGCGGCATTGGGCGGTTGCTGAGTGAGCACCTGCTGACATCCTATCAAGCGCATCTTGTGCTGGTTGGAAGAAAGGCGAGAGAGGCTTTATCTGTGGAGCAGCAAGACGTATTGATTTCACTTGAGAAATTAGCGGAAAAGCGCGGCGGCACAGTTCTTTATGAAAAGGTGGACATCACTGACGCAAAAGCCATAGAAGCCTTGATCTCAAAACAGGAGGCAGCTTTAGGCAAAAGGCTGCATGGCGTTATTCATTTCGCTGGCATCATTCAAGAAGAGCTGCTTCGTGACATGACGTCTGTGTCATTACATGCGATGTACGAAGCGAAGGTATATGGCACGATTGCGCTACATGAAGCAGCTTCTAAACGGCAGAATGTCTTATTCCTTTCTAGCTCGTCAGCTCGAACGTTAAAGGGCGGGATGACCGTTGGCGCTTATTGCGCGGCCAATGAGTTCGTTGAACAATTTGCTCATTATCAGAGGCTCACCTCTACAGTAAAGCCGTATTGCTTTAGCTTTAGTATGTGGGATGAGACGGGAATGAGTGAAGGCTCAATAATCAAAGGCATGCTAAAAGAAAGAGGCTACCTCCCGATTCCAAAGCGGGAAGGCATTCAAACAATGCTTGCATGCTTGATGACAGATGCTCCCCTCATTTATATCGGGTTGGATCGATCGAAGCAGGATATTCAAGAAATGATACAGGGGGATATTCAAACAGAACAGGCCGTATATGTCTTTTTCAAGACTGATCAAACAACGGCTATTGAAGAAAGGCTGTATCAGTCCATTTATACGTGTATACAGTCTCGTCTATCTGGGGAATGTTCCGTACATCTCTATCCTGAAGAATACTGGAAAGAAACAGAGGATGGGATGCCGGACGAAGTGCATTTCAATGAATTAATAAAGGAAAGTGGACAGGGTTCAGAGGACAGAGCACCTCAAACTGAGACGGAAAAACTCTTGGCGCGCATTTGGTCCGAACTGCTTGATGTTTCAAACATCAGCTGTGGTGATCATTTCTTTCTACTCGGAGGTCATTCGCTCAAGGCAACGCAAATGCTGTCAGCTGTTAGGCAGAAAACGGGATTTGACGTGCCGCTCGCCGTTCTTTTTGAGCATACGAGACTTGGAGAGTTAGCTGACTGGATTGATTTAAATGCCAGAGCCGATGAAGCGATTCCGATACGGAAAATAGAAAAGGGGCAGGAGCTTCCAATGTCCTATGCTCAGCAAAGACAGTGGTTTCTCTATCAATTACAGCCCGATCTGCCATTATACAATAATACGATTTCCTTTCGGATGAATGGACCTTTAGATGTAAAGGTGCTTCAGCACAGCCTGCAGCAAATGATGCAAAGGCATGAATCGCTCAGAACATCCTTTGCGATGAACGGCGATGAACCGGTACAGATCATACATGAGCATATGACTCTTCCAGCGCTTGAGGTGGTAGATGTATCAGAACTGGTATCACAGGAAGAAAAAGAACAAAAAGCGGCTGAATGGGCGAAAAGAGAAGCTGGCACACCTTTCCGCTTAGAGCAAGATGCACTTTTTCGCGCGAAATTAATTCGGCTGTCAGAAACAGATCATTTGCTGCTGATGTCCATTCACCACATCGTGTCAGATGGCTGGTCGATTGGCATTGCCGCAAGGGAGCTATCCGAATGGTATACAGCGATGATCGAGGGGAGGGAGCCTGATCTCTCACCACTGCCGATTCAATATGCAGATTACGCACTATGGCAGAAGGAGTATTTGACGGGAGAAACACTTCAGAAGCAACTTTCCTATTGGAAGGAGCAATTTGCGGTACCTGTGGAAGAGTTGATGCTGCCGTATGACTACACGCGTCCGGCCGTTCAATCCTATAGGGGAAAAACGAAAAAATTCCGCTTGTCGAAGCCGTTATCTGAACAGCTGGCTGTTCTTTCTAAGAAAACAGACAGCACCCTTTATATGACATTACTTTCGGCTTTCTCTACCTTGCTGCATCGATTGTCTTCACAGGATGAGTTTGTCATTGGATCCGTCATTGCCGGGAGAAATCGGACGGAGATGGAGCAGCTCATCGGATTTTTCGTGAATACGCTGGCACTTCGAATCGATCATAGCGGGAATCCGGCTTTCACAGAGCTATTAGAGCGAGTGAAGGAAACAACAATGGGCGCCTATGCACATCAGGATGTGCCGTTTGAGATGGTCGTAGATGAACTGAATATTGTTCGTGAGGCTGGGAAGCAGCCGCTGTTTCAGGTCATGTTCGTTCTGCAAAACCTGCCTCTTGAAGCTTCACCGATGGGTGAGGCGACATCCGTTTTAGCCATTGAAGATAACGATACGGCCAAGTTTGATCTATCCCTGTTTGTTTTTGAAGGGGCGGAAGGTCTTCAATTAAAACTAGAGTATGATGCAGACTTATTTTCTGACGACACGATGGAACGGTTCCTTCGTTACTACAAACAGCTGCTTATGTGTATTTGTGAAAATCCAGCACAGCCGATCAGACAAATGAATTATCTGCCAGAGAAAGAGAAGCAGCAGCTGCTCTATGAATGGAGCGGAAAAACAGAACAACCAGCAGGCCCGCTTCTCATCACAGAACGGTTTGAAGCACAGGTGAAAAAGACACCTCATGCGATCGCCCTCGAATCTGGGGAAGACCAGTGGACGTATCAGGAGTTACAAGAAAAAGTCGATCGGCTTGCCGCTTATCTGCAACAGCGAGGAGTGAAGCCGCATGAACCAGTAGGGCTGCTGATCGACAGGTCGCCTGAAATGATTTTTGGGGTGCTGGCGATTGTGAAAGCAGGCGGGGCCTATGTCCCAATTGATCCTGAATATCCAGATGCACGAATTGATTATATGCTGAGGGATACAGGTATTCAGCTGTTACTAACAAAAAATGAATGGCTGAAACAAGTCTCAATCAGTCAAACCGAGCTCATTTGTCTTGATCAGGGATATGAAGAGTTTTTATCAGAGGGAGAACTCAAACCTGCTGCCTTAAAACCTGATGGACTCGCTTATATCAATTACACATCAGGGTCAACTGGACAGCCAAAAGGGGTTTTGATTCCGCATGAAGCGGTCATCCGGCTTGTATGTGAAACAGATTATGTCACCCTTGACGAACATACGCGTATTTTACAAATCGCTAGCTTTTCCTTTGATGCCTTTACGTATGAAATATGGGGAGCCCTGCTCAACGGAGGAAGGCTGATACTGACCGATCGAAATACGATTTTATCAATGGATACGCTGGCTGACACGCTGACATCTTACAAGATCACAACAGGATTTCTGACAGTGCCGCTGTTTAACCGATTAACAGAGGAACATCCAGAAGCTTTATCTGGATTCAATGCCTTATTGGTCGGTGGTGATGCTTTGTCAGCTGCTCATATCCGTAAAGCGCTGCCGTATTTACCTGAAGGCCTTTTAAACGGCTATGGACCAACTGAGAATACGACGTTCTCCTGTGTGCATCACATTCGGGCAGTGGATGAGGGGCAGGTGGCGGTTCCTATCGGTCAGCCAATTGCGTATTCACAAGCTTATGTACTAGACGACCAGCTGCAGCCGGTTCCACAAGGTGTCATTGGAGAGATCTATGTAGGCGGTACAGGGCTTGCACTCGGTTACCTTGGAGATGAAGAAAAAACATCACAATCATTTATCCCGCATCCTTTCCAAGAAGGAGCGCGTTTATATAAAACTGGCGATCTGGGCCGCTGGCTGCCAAACGGCATCATCGACTGCCTAGGAAGAATCGATCATCAGGTGAAAATTCGCGGACACCGCGTCGAATGCGGGGAAATTGAAGCCGCTATGCTGCGCTTTGAAGACATCATAGAATGTGCAGTCATTCCGCATCAGCATGAGAGTGGCCACAAGCGGTTGATCGGTTATTTTGTCCAAAAGGGCAGCGTGACCACGCAAGACATTCGCCATCAATTAAAAGAAATACTGCCAGATTATATGGTGCCAAGCCTATTAATAGAGCTGGAGGAACTCCCGCTCACGGCAAATGGCAAGGTAGACCAAAAACGTCTCCCGCCGCCAGAGTGGAGACAGGAAGAAGTGGACAAACCGGCTGACAAGGCACTCAGTGAGGAAGAACGTGTACTGGAAAAAGTGTGGACTCAGCTGCTCGGCACTCCTTCGATTGGCGTACATGATAACTACTTTGAGCTTGGCGGAGATTCGATTATTGTCATACAAATGGTGGCGCGCTTAGCACAGGAAGGCTACGTCATTCAGCCGAGAGATGTATTTGAAAAACAGACGATTTCACAGCTGGCACTTGCTATGAAAAAGTCAGATGCTGCTGCGTTCTATGATCAGTCGCCTGTCACAGGAGCAGTTCGTCTACTTCCGATCCAATCATGGTTCTTTGAGCAATCATTGATAAACCAAGATTACTGGAATTTATCTGCCCATATGGAATTCAAGCAATCCATACAGCTCAAGCAGCTGACACAGGTTCTCTCAAAAATTGTCGATCATCACGATATGCTGAGAGCGATTTATACAAAAGCAGCAGATGGCTCGTGGATTCAAACCATTCTTGCGCCTGGCATCACGCCTTGTGTCACCTTCTTTGATCTAACGAGTGTTTCTCAAGAGGAAGCGCTGGAACAAATCCGTATGGAGACCGCCGCTTGTCAAGGAACGTTGTCATTAGAGCGAGGGGAAGTCATCAAAGCCGTTCTTTTTCACATAAGTGATGGTATGTCTGAACTCTTTATCGCTGCCCATCATCTTGTGATGGATGGAATCTCATGGCGCATCATACAGGAAGACCTATTAAATGGACTGAAGCAGCTTGCGGCAGGGCAGGAAATCGCGCTTGCAAAGAAAACTGCGTCCTATCAGCAGTGGGCAGAGGCTCTTTATGAATATGCACAAACCGATCAATTACAAGAGCAGGTTCCTTTTTGGCAAAATATCATCAGTCAAGAGGAAGAGGGTTCTCCTTTTCAAACACCTGCGCTTTTCAATATAGAAGAACATGCAGAGATCCTGTCTATTCAATTGACGAAGGATCAAACAGATATTTTACTAAGACAGGCATCTCAAGCGTACCGAACAGAGGTAAACGATTTACTTTTATCAGGACTCACGCAAGCCGTTGGAAAGCCACTACTTATTACGTTAGAAGGGCACGGACGCGAGGATTTATTTGAACAAATGGATTTGTCACGAACAGTCGGATGGTTTACAAGCTCTTATCCTATTTTTATTCCTTTTATTCAAACCGATGTTGAGAGACAAATCAAAGATGTCAAAGAAACCTTAAGAGCTGTGCCGCAAAAGGGAATCGGCTATGGCTTGCTTCAATACATGACAGCAACTCGTTTACTCAAAAAGGCAGCGCCGCAGATGAGCTTTAATTACCTTGGACAGTTAGATCAAATAGACGGTGAGACACACCTTTATATAGCTGATGAACGAAATGGACATGTACATGATCCAAAAGCAGAAAGACAGCATTTGATCGATGTGTACGGATATGTTGTGAACGGTCAGCTTCAGATGAATTTTATGATCAATCGTGAACTGCTTCAGTATGAAGAGGTGCGTCTGTTACCTGAACGGTTCAAAGAAAAAATGGAGGATATTCTGACGCATTGTGTAGAGACAAAAGGCGGTTTTACGCCATCTGATTTTCCAATGGTTCAGCTGACGCAAAAGCAAATCGATGATCTCCCAGACAATGTAGTGGATGTGTATCCACTATCTCCAATGCAGCAAGGGATGCTGTTTCATGCTCTATTAGATCAAGCGTCACAGGCGTACTTTGGTCAAGTGCATATGACGCTCGAAGGCTTAACGGACGGCGCAGCCTATGAAAAAGCCTGGAATCTGCTTGTGGAACGTCATTCGATTTTGCGGACAACATTTGCTTGGGAAGGGCTAAAGGAGCCTGTTCAGTTGATTCAATCAGAAGGCAGCATTCATCTCACTCAGCACGATGTGCGCCACCTGAGTGAAACGGATCAGAAGGAAGCCATCCAGCAATATTTGCAAACAGATCGTTTAAAGGATTTCAAACTAGAAGATATGGATGAACCGCTGATTCGTATTGCCTTATTCCATCGTGATGAAAACACATGCACGTTTGTTTTTAGCTTTCATCATATTTTAATCGATGGCTGGAGCTTGTTCAGCTTTATTGAAGAATCCTTTTCTTTGTACCGCTCTCTTGTGGATGAACGGGAGGTGGATCTTCCTGCTGTCCGTCCATATAAAGATTTTATCGAGTGGCTGCAAAAGCAGGATCAAGAGAAGGCGCTAGCGTTCTGGAAACATTATATGTCAGGAGTAGAGGAGACTACGCCACTTCCAGGAGACGATGGGCATGCTTCAGATGAAGATGCAGGTGTTGATCAGCTAAGTATCAAACTAACGCCCGAGATGCAGGAGAAACTCGAAAAGATGACAGGCAAGCAGAAGGTGACAATGAGCACCCTGATTCAGACAGCATGGGGGCTGCTTTTGCATCTTCATTCAGGATCTGATGATGTCGTGTTCGGAGTGACAGTATCAGGACGGCCGGCGGATTTACCACAGGTTGAAAGCATGACAGGGCTCTTTATTAACACATTGCCGCTCCGTTTGCCGATCACGCCAGAGTGGACCATTTCCAAGCTGCTGGCACATACGCAGGACACAGTTTTTCAGATGCGGGAATTCGAATATACCGTACTGCCAGATATTCAGCAGCTGACCCACATCCCGAATGGAGATTCATTGTTTAACAGCATTGTCGTGTTTGAAAACTATCCGATTGAATCTATCGAGCCATACGGAGTGCGTATTGTAGACATTGCGAGTCATGAAGAAACGAACTATGACCTGACCCTTGTGGCAGTTCCGGGAGATACGCTGGAGCTTCGGGTCACATATCGCCTCAATCAATATACAGAAAAGCAAATACAATCGTTGATGCAGCAGCTGATCCACACACTTGAAGCGATGACAGAACAAATGGAGACACCCCTTTCTTCCTTCACAATCGTGACGAATGAAGAAAAAGAGCGGATGATCACCGATTGGGCGAAAAACGCACAAGTCAGTGTGCTGTACCTAGATCAAGAAGAGGTCTATTCAGGTGTGCATGATCCTTCCTGTGAGACGGAAATATATGTCCTGAGCGAAGAGCATCAGCTCATGCCGATAGGATTCCCTGGAGATATTTTTATCGGCGCAAAGGATATCAAAGCACTTTGCGGGGAGCTTGCTGATTGGATGGAGACGCATAAAATTCCGCATCCATTCAAACATCAAACTGGCGAATACCTCTATCCGACAGGTGATGTCGGCGTTTGGACTGAAAAAAATAAGATTCAGATTTTGGATTGGATGTAGGAGGAGAAGAACGATGTTAGTGAGTAGACGAAAAGGACATGCAGCAAATCATATCGTCAGAATCAACGGAAAACGGATGGATCTCAAAGCATTAGAGCAAGTCATGATGCTTCATTTTCCGCTTAAGGAATGTGCCATCATTCCGAAGAAAAATCAAGAAGGCAGTCTATCGCTTGTGCTATTTGCACAGGCGAAGGACCCTTCGCTGACAAGGGAGGACCTGATGAAAGGTCCACTTCACCCTCATGAAGTGCCAGCTGCTCTTGTCTTATTACCTTCTTTGCCAAAGACAGAAAGTGGAGCAGTCGACACAGAGGCACTGCTTTCAATTGAAATCATAGATCAAGAGGAATTAAGAAAGATAGAAGAGCGCACCAAAGCTATAGATGGAGTAGAGGAAGCGGCCGCTTTCATTGAAAGTCAGTCAGAAAAACAAACGCCCTATCACTTAGATGACCTGTTTCCTAATCGACAGCATACTCAAGGGAACGGATCGCTTTCGAAGAAGGAAGCGAGCGAGACAAAGCAATCATCTGTACATGAGAAGCCGCCCGCACTTGTGTATGGCGGAGATGTGATCAAAAAGCCAGGCACACCTGTCACACTGACAGAGGTGCTGATTCGAGCAGCTTTTATGTCACCAGACCGCGGGGTGACTTATTTGAAAGAAGACGGGCGTACGTTGACCCAAACCTATCCTGAATTACTAACAAGCGCTGAACGGGTTCTGTCCGGTTTAAGGGCAGCAGGACTGACAAACGGTGATCAAGTGTTACTTCAATTGAAAGATCATCAAGATTTTATCACGGTGTTCTGGGGCTGTATTCTCGGAGGAATCATTCCGACCCCGGTCTCTGTGCCGCCTGTTTATGATGAAATGAATCAAGGTGTAAATAAGCTGAAGGGCGTGTTTCAGCTGCAAAACGAACCTTTCATTATTACGAATGAAGCAAGTGCTGAGGACATTGCTGGGCTGCGTGAGACATTTAAAGCAAAGAACATGCCTATCTTAACAATTGAAGCATTGCTGGCGTATGAACCAGATGAACAGCATTATGAGCCTGAGCCGGATGAGCCTGTGCTGCAGCTGCTGTCTTCAGGGAGTACGGGTGTACCAAAGTGTATCCGTCATCATCATCAAAGCATTTTATCTAGAATTATGGCTTTTGAGCAGGTAAACGGCTTTACACATGAGGATGTGTCGCTTAACTGGATGCCGCTTGATCATGTTGGTGGAATTGTCATGTTTCATGTACATGACGTCTACCTTGGCTGCCAGCAGATTAGTCCTTCCATCGATCAATTTATCGAGCGGTCGATGGTGTGGCTGGATTGGGTAGAAACTTACGGTGTGACAAGAACATGGGCGCCAAACTTTGCTTTTGCCATGATGAATGAATATGAGGAGGACATTCGTAAAGGGAGCTGGGACCTGTCTACTCTGACTTATATCATGAATGCAGCCGAAGCAGTTGTCCCGAAAGTCACACAGCGCTTCATGCACATCATGGGTCAGCACAGATTAAGCCGTCATGCGATGGTACCTGCTTACGGCATGTCAGAAACATCCTCAGCCATTGTTCAGTCAAAGAAATTTATGCGGAACGGTGAACAGGATGGGCAGCTGACGATTGATCAAAATTCATTAACAAGTGAGATCGTATATGTGACGCACGATCATCCGAACAAGATGACGTTTACAGAAGTCGGCACACCGATTCCGTCTGTATGGATTCGAATTGTAGATGAGCATCACGAGGTGCTGCCAGAAGATCAGGTTGGGCGCTTGCAGGTGAAGAGCCCAACAATTATGATGGGCTACTATCAAAATGAAGAAGCCAATCAAGAAGTATTTGCGGAAAACGGCTGGTTTCACACGGGGGATTTAGGCTTTATTCACGAAGGGCGTCTCGTTCTGACAGGTCGAGAAAAAGACATCATTGTTATCAACGGCGCAAACTATTTAAATTACGAAATTGAAGCGGTTGTAGAAGAGGTGGACGGGGTTGAAGTCACCTTTGCCGCTGCATACGGCATTTATAATCCAGAATCAAGCAACGACACGCTTGCCGTCTTTTTTGTCTCACAAAGGGATTCAATAGAGGAACAAATCACGATGATTCAACAGATTAGAGAGGCCATCATTCGAAAAATCGGCATAGAGCCTGATCACATCATTCCGGTGAAAAAAGATCAATTTCCGAAGACGGAGAGTGGGAAAATCCAGCGTGCCCAGTTAGGTGCAGCACTAAAAGATGGAGGCTTCCGTGACATTGAACAGGCACTGGATCTTGCTTCTGAAAATGAACAAACACTCCCAGATTGGTTTTTTAAACGCATTTGGGCTAAGGAGAATATCGGTCCAGCTCAGCCTTTTGCTGACCATGTACTCGTTTTCGAAGATGAAAAAGGACTTTATCAATCGCTTTACGCCCAATTTGAGCAAAAGAATCAGCCATATATTTCTGTGAGAAAAGGGCATGAATTTTTGCGTCTGTCTAAAGGGATGTATCAGATAAACCCGAGAATCAAGGGGGATTACGTCAGGCTCATTGCAGCACTTGAAGCAGATGAACTAAAGACCGGGCGCATGCTCCATCTGTGGAATGTGTCAGACAAAGAAGACATCGTTGATCCTGCGCATTTCAAAGAGCTGCATGCCAGAACCAATCAATCCATTCTGTACTTGTATCAAGCATTGAGACAAGCAAATAAAGAGTCCATCCGTTTTGTCGTTGTGACAAAAGGTGGTCAATTTGTGCAGCCTGAAGACGATCTTCATGTGGAGAAAACGCCGCTTGTAGGTCTATTAAAAACCATTCCGCAAGAATGGGAAGGAGCAGAGGTGTCTCATCTTGATATTGAAGCGGAGAATGTAGAACAGGATGCCAAGCATATTGCGGAAGAATTGTCTGCGATTCATATAAAAGCAGAGGTGTCTTACCGAAATGGGGACAGATTCGTACCAAAGCTGGAAAAAGTCAACATGATGGAAGCATCTCAAACAGAAGGGTTTTTAGAATATGAAGGTCTTTATTTATTGACTGGAGGACTTGGCGGGATTGGGTTTGAGCTGTCTAAGCAGATGCTCCAATTTGGCTTAAAGCTCGTCTTGATTGGACGGACATCTCTGGAAGGCAGCTTGGAAAAGAAAGAAGCCTTCTCACAGTTAAAAGGTTTTGGTGACGTCATTTATGTCCAAGCGGATGTGACCAACTTATGTGACGTCGAACAGGCGATTTATGAAGCAGAAAAGCATTTTGGACAATCGATCCGAGGTGTGCTGCATTTGGCCGGTGCTGGCAAGGTGTCTGAGCATTTTCAGCAGGCGGACAAGTATACACTGGCTCATACGTCAGAAGAGGATTTCACAAAAGAAATGTCAGGGAAAGCAGACGGAGCATGGGTCCTGCAGGAAGCCTTTAAGTATGATCCGACAGTACCGCTTGTCTTTTTTGGATCGGTCAATGGCTTTTTTGGCGGCACAACATTTGGGGCATACTCTGCGGCCAACAGCTTTTTAGATGGACTCGCTCATGCTCTCACCTTCCAAGAAGGAAGACGAGCGATCTCTTTGAACTTCAGTATGTGGGATAATCTCGGTTTGTCTAAGGGGCATACCGGAGCAGCTCTCACCGTTCGCAAGGGATTTCAATTGATTGGAAAGAAGCAAGGTCTCCATTCATTATGTTTAGGTGTCCGGCTGAATGAAGCGCATCTATTTATCGGTCTGGACGGAGCAAATCCAGACATCGCCGGGTATCTTCAGCCAGCTCCATTACCGGTCTTTGAGAAAAAGCTTTTTTACACTGTTCAGCCTGGCAAAGAAGTGCATGTTGAAGAGATCAAGAGCATCGCAGAAGGTAAATGGGACATTCAGCAAGTACAGGAAATACCGAAAAAGCAAGATGGCTCAATTGATCATGAAGCTCTCAAATTGAACCATGGCAAAAACGTACAAAGCCTTGAAAAGCAATTGCCAGAAACGAAGACAGAGCAGCTTCTTGCCGTCATATGGGAGGACATTTTAGATGTGGATCGCGTCTACAAAGAGGATCAATTCTTCGACCTTGGCGGACATTCACTAAAAGCGACTCAAACCATTTCTCGGATCAATCATGAATTTTCAATGAAGGCGCCTTTAAAAATATTATTTGAAAGCAAACATCTGGCACATCTGGCGCAAATGATTGATGACATCAAAGGGGCGCTAGCCGTTCAGGAAGCCAAAATTCCAAAGCTTGAAAAGAAAACAAGCTATGAGCTGTCACATGCCCAGAAGCGCATTTGGTTCTTATCCACATTAGAAAAGAGCCATCATTACAATATATTAGGTGCTTGGAAGCTGACAGGATCATTACACATTCAAGCATTAACAAAAGCGATTGGCCTTTTAACAAAGCGGCATGAAGCACTTCGGGCAACATTCGAATCACTTGGCGGCAAGCCGGTCCAACTCATTCGAGAAGACCTTCCGCCATCTGTGACTGTGGCAAATTTCTCGTTATTTAATGAAAAAACAAGAGCGAGAAGACTGAAGCAGCTCATTCAGCAAGAGGCAGAACGCGTCTATGATTTAGAAAGAGGACCTCTTGCGCAGTGGACGATAGTAGATATGGGCAAGGAGGAATATTATCTTCTTTGCGCGCAGCATCACATCATTTCAGATGCATGGTCACTCAGCCTGCTCATTCAGGAATTAGAAGTGGCATATGACGCACTGATTGCAGATGAAACGCCGCAGCTCCCAGCCTTAGAAATCGAATGGACAGATTATGTACATTGGGAAAATGAACAATTAAAGCATCATCAAGCAGACAAAACCTATTGGCTCAATACGTTACAAGGTGAACTTCCAGTGCTGGATCTGCCGTTTGATCGCCCTCGTCCGCCAGTTCAAACATTTAACGGTGCTACAGAGCAAATCGTATTGGATGAACCGCTTATCCGCCGCTTGCAGGCTTTGTCTAAGCAGCAGGGCACGACACTGTTCATGACAATGCTGTCTGCGTACTACGTCCTGCTTCACAAGCTGTCCGGACAGACAGATATCATTGTTGGATCGCCTATTGCAGGCCGGGATGCCAAGCAATCAGAGCAGCTCGTTGGGATGTTTGTGAATACACTTGCGCTGAGACAGGACGTCTCAACAGCAGAGACGTTCGCCGATCTCTTGGAAAATGTGAAAGAGATGACATTAAAAGCGTTTGAACATCAGCATTATCCATTTGATAAGCTTGTCGATGACATTTCGTTAGATCGAGATTTAAGCCGGTCACCTATTTTTCAGGCGGCCATGGGGTATGTCACCAATTCGCTTGATGTAAACCTAAAAGGGCTGACAAGTGAACATGTGGTGGTTCATCATACAGTATCTAAATTTGATCTCACCCTGCATGTATTTGAACAGGAAGAGCAGCTGTCGATTCATGTGGAATACAATACGGATTTATTTGATCAAGAGACCATCCATCGTTATATGAACTATTATCTCCATGTGCTAGACGGCATGACGGCTCAGCCTGAGCGTACATTTGCTGATTATTGCTTAATGGACAAAGCGGAACAGGCGGCGATGATTATAGGGAAAAATCAAACGGAAACGCCTTATCCAAAGCGTACGCTTCAAGAATTGTTCGAAGAACAGGTGAAGCGTGATCCGCATCGTATTGCCTTGTCCTATATGGATAAGCATATGACGTATGAAGCCTTAGATAAGAAGGCGACAAAGCTTGCTGCTTACTTGCAGTCAAAAGGAATTGGACCAGGCTCCCTTGTCCCGATGCTTTTTGATCGCTCCTTTGACATGATTGTTTCGGTACTAGGAATCATCAAATCTGGTGCTGCATATGTTCCGATGTCACCTGAATATCCTGATGCACGCATCCGTCTCATCGTTCGTGATACGCAAAGCGATGTGATCATCACCCAGTCTCATTTTGCAGACCGTCTAGTAGACTTTACATGTACAAAGATCGTCATGGACAAGCCAATACAAGAAACAAATGCAGTGTATCAAAGAGAATCATCGATCATAGGTGAAGACCAGATAGCCTATGTTAATTACACATCAGGCTCAACAGGTACACCAAAAGGCGTGATGCTTCCTCATGCAGGAGTTGTCCGCTTGGTTAGAGAAACAAATTATATAAAGCTCGGTCCAGATGACAAAATGCTTCAGCTTTCAAACTATGCTTTTGATGCCTTTACATTTGAATTATGGGGAATGCTGCTGAATGGCGGTCAGCTGATTCTGCTCCCAAAATATGCAGCACTGAATATGGACGAATTAACACAGTTCATCAAAACGCATCAAGTAACCGCCAACTGTCTGCCAACCGCTTTATTTAATCGATTGGTGGAGCATGATCCAAAAAGCGTGGCAGGCTACCGCACATTACTCGTTGGCGGGGAAGCCATGTCTAGTGAGCATGCACGAAAGGCACTGCCGCATATGGAAGGTGTGCTCGTCAATGCTTACGGGCCAACAGAAAACACGACCTTAGCCACAACACATCAAGTCACACACGTGCCAGCAGGTGCAAAATCAGTTCCAATTGGTGTGCCGGTGTCGAACTCAACTGTTGTCATACTGGACGATGCGCTCAACCCAGTACCAGCAGGAGTCAAAGGAGAAATTTATATCGGTGGAACTGGCCTTGCTAAAGGCTACCTTCATGATCCAGAGCGGACAAAGGAGCGGTTTATTGACAATCCTTTTCCTGAACTAAAGGGAGACAAGCTGTATCGCTCAGGCGACCTTGGTACATGGCGGTCAGATGGCACCATTGAATACCTCGGGCGAAAAGATCATCTAGTGAAAATTAGAGGCTACCGAATTGAATGCGGAGAAATTGAAACAGCACTGCTCAAGCATCCACAAGTCAAAGAATGTACAGTCATCGCCAAAACGTATGGCAGCTCAAAAAGGCTGGCAGCCTACCTAGTGACAAACGGAGACAATCCTCTTCCGGGCTGGAAAGCCTTTTTGCAGGAAAGCCTGCCAGGCTATATGATTCCAAGTTACTTTGTCGTACTGGATGAAATGCCGGTGACAACGAACGGGAAGGTTGATCAAAAAGCACTGCCAGAGCCAACAGAAACAATCTCCCTTTCCCAAGATGACGACAAACCGGTCACCGAAACGGAGGAGCGGATTGTCGCAGCTTTCAAGGAGGTGCTTGGTGTGAAGCAAGTAGGTATGCATGACTCCTTCTTTGATCTGGGCGGCGATTCCATCATGAGTATTCAGGCTGTCGCCAAATTAAAAGAAAAAGGTGTTCGTGTTGATCCAAAATGGATTTTTATGCACCCTGCACCTGCGCAATTAGCCGCACATTTGGACGCAGTACCAGAAGCCGCTGAGAACGTCGAAAGGTCTCCGAAGGACTATGTGATCGAGTTGAAAAAAGGCGATTCAGCCGAACCAAGAATATTCTTTGCACCGCCTGCTGGTGGAACGGTGATGGGCTATATTGATGTTGCCAAGCTCATGACACATCAAGGTGCTGTGTACGCCTTGCAGTCTCCCGGCTTATATGAGGATGAAGAGCCGCAATTTCTCCATTACACGGAGCTTGTGACCCTTTTTGTTGAAGCTATTGAAACGTTCTACCGTCCGGGCATTGACTATCTCGCAGGGCATTCAATGGGCGGGCACCTTGCCTACGGAATGAATCAGCGGCTCTCTCATGCAGGAAAAGCACCGAAAGGACTCATCATTTTAGATACGGTGCCAGTGCTAAGAGATGAGGCAGATCAGGCACTTCATGCCGATATGAACGAAGAAGAAGTGAAAATGCTCGCACTTGTCCTTGGAATGGGGAATCTGGTCGGCATTCAGCCAGAAGCTTTACAAGGATTGAGCTTCCAAGAAGTGAAGCAGAAAATACTCAAAGAGGCAGAAAAGGATGAAGTTGTTCATCAATTCATGAATGATCAATATTTAGATAAATATTTGCAAATGCAAACGCATAATACGATCATGTCACAAGCCATTGAATTAGAAAAAGAACCATTCCCTGTGCCATTTTATATTGTCCAAAGTAGTGATCATGCAAGCGATTTCCAGAAGAAGTTCGCAGACTGGGAGGCTTATACGAAAGGATCGTGCGTGTATTACCACATCAAAGGCGACCATGTCACCATGATGAAAAGACCGCAGGCAGATGAACTGGCACGGATTCTTCAAACGATTATAAAGGGGTAAAGACGTATGAATCAGTTATTTAAAACCTTTGAAAAAAAATCAGATCTCATTCAGCTTATATGTTTTCCTTTTGCCGGCGGATATTCCGCCTCATACCGTCCACTCTTTGAACAGCTAAAAGACATGGCCGAAGTCACAGCAGCAGAGCCTCCAGGGCACGGCACCAATCTCATGCCGCTTGAATCAAGCATTGACAGGCTGGCAGAGCTGTATAAAGAAGGACTCACGGACAAATTGAACCGTCCATTTATTCTGTTCGGACATTCAATGGGCGGACTTGTGGTTTACAGACTAACCCAGCTGCTAGAAAAAGAAGGGATCTATCCGGCAGCAGCGGTGATCTCAGCCATTCAGCCCCCGCAAACAAAACGACAGATGCTGACGCATTTATCCAATGACGCATTTGTGCAGCATATTGCCGAAATGGGAGGGATTCCAAAGGAATTACTAGAAAACAAACCAATGATGGATTACTTTACACCATCCTTGCGTGCAGACTACAGGGCACTAGAAACCTTTCAGCACACAGATCAATCGATCATCGACACACCTGTTTATTTATTCAATGGAAAACAAGATGAGAAATGCATGCAGGATGCAAGCGGCTGGCTAAAATGGGCAAAAACCATCGAACGCACCGATTTCGATGGAGGCCACATGTACATCAACACACATCCCGAGCCATTTGCAGAGCAGATGAGACATGTGATTGAACTTGCAGCCAAGCAGCAATTGATCAGACATTAAAAAAGAAAGCGGCTCTCTTTAAAGAGGCCGCTTTTTCTTATGAATGCTGTTTCTTTACCACATTCCCGCCAATCACCCCGCCAATGACCAGCACCCCTCCGAGGAAATGATACCAATCAATCGTTTCGTGTAAAATGAGAACCCCGGCGGCGACTGTGATAAACGCGGATAAATTATTAAAGATGCTGACCTTTGCCGCTTCTAGGTGCGAGAGTGCATAGTTTGATAAATACGCCGTGAGAAGCGATGAAAGAATACCTAAAAAGAGCATCGACCATACAAAGGATGCATCTGTAAATGGACTGAAAAACTCCGGCAATGAGCCATTGGTCGAATGCCGGATAAGCGCAGCGGCATTGAAAAAGACAAAGCCAAAGAAGGTCATCACAAAGGTGAGTTCGATCACATGGAATCGTTTTGTAATCACTCTAGCAAACACACTATATGCACTGGATGACAAGGCTGAAAGTAAAATCAGCACATAGCCGATGAAGTGAGAATGCTGGACATCAATTCCCTTCATGACAAAGAGAAGCATCACCCCGCACACAGAAAGAAGGGTAAACAGCACTTGTATCCATGTCGCACGTTCCTTTAAAAACCAGGCTGCCAGCAGCATCGTCAAAATGGGAATCGTTGCTTGAATGATGCCAGCCTCTGAAGAAGATGTATACATCAATCCCCACACTTGAAAAGCAAAGAACAAAACAGGATAAAGCAAGGAAAACGGTACGATATAAATGAGATCACGCCATTGAATGGATATGCGATTCTTCTTTCGTAAAAATGGATACAGCAATAGAGCGGCTGAAAAAGAAACAGTAAAGCGGTGTGCCAATAAATCGATTGGGTTTGCTGATTCTAATGCTATTTTGACAAACAAAAAGGAAAAACCAATGATAGAGGCGTATGCGATCGCAGCAGCATACGCTTTTTGTTTTGAAATATTCATAACGTGACTCCTTACATGAGCATGCATGCTTCAAATGAATTGACCGGTTCTGTTTTCTATCGTAATCGGAACATCTAACGTGTACAATAAGAGAACATAATATCTGTACCGGTACAAGGAGGAAAAGGCGTGAGGAAATATGATCAGCTTGTCTTGAGTTTAAAAGAAAAAATGGATTCAGGGGAGTACAGCGCTGGAATGAAAATTCCCTCCATTCGCCACTTAGCGGCTCAATATGCAGTGAGTAAAAGCACTGTCATCAAAGCGCTAGACACATTGGAGCGTGAACATCTGCTGTATTCTGTAGAAAGAAGCGGCTATTATGTCGTGAAAACGAAGCAATCAGTTGGTAAGCAGGATGGCACATGGATTGATTTTGCTTCCTCTGCACCTGATCCCGTGGTGTTTCCGTATGTCGATTTTCAGCACTGCATCAATCAAGCGATCGATTTGTATCAAAACGACTTATTTATTTACGGCACAGCCAACGGCTTACCATCCCTGCTGCCAGTCATTTCAAAGCGATTAATGGATTATCAAGTGTTTGCTCATCCAGAACAGATCGTCATGACCTCTGGCATACAGCTCGCTTTATCCATTTTAAGCACCATCCCTTTTCCGAATGGAAAACAAACCATACTAGTCGAACAGCCGGGTTATCACTTATATCTCCAATATTTAGAGAAAAATCAATTGCCTGTGCGCGGAATTCAGAGGACGGAAAAAGGGATCGATCTGATCGAATTAGAGCGTATCTTTCGAGAAGAGGAGATTCGTTTTTTCTATACGATGCCACGATTTCAAAACCCGCTTGGAACGAGTTTATCAAAGCAAGAAAAAAGAGCGATAGCAGCCCTTGCCGAGAAATATGATGTCTACATTGTTGAGGATGATTATATAGCAGATTTAGAATTCGACACAAAAAGAGACCCTATTTATTCATTCGATCAGGCAGGAAAGGTTATTTATTTGAAAAGCTTTTCGAAAATCATCTTTCCAGGGCTTCGAACAGGAGCGGTCGTCTTACCTGAAGAACTGATTACTCCTTTTAGCGAACACAAACGGCTCATTGATATCGACAGCTCCATGCTGTCTCAGGCAGCTTTAGAAATATATTTAAAAAGCGGGATGTTTGAGCGGCATAGAGACAGAATGCGGGCGAGCTATCGAAATCGCTCCAAGCAGCTCGTAGCAAGTTTAAAAAATGATCAGGGCGCTTATCAGCTGGGAGAACAGGAGCCGGCTACCCATACACATGTACGTGTCGACCGGTCGATTCCCATGAACCAGCTCATTCAGCAGCTGAAAAAGGCATCTGTTTCCATTCAGCCAATTGACCGCCATTACCTGAAGGCCTATCAAAAGGACCCGATTTTTCAGCTAAACATCTGGCAGGTGAAAGAAGAGCAGATCACACGCGGAGTCGATCTATTAAAGACGGTATTTCAGCAAATCACGCGTTATTAAAGGCGGGACAGTACATCACTGCAAGTGAGTCTCTCAACGCTATCAGCCGCAGCAGGCTTTCGTGTGCATACCGCCATTTGGTAGGCAGGATCAATTGAATATGTTTGAACAAAGCAAGGCGTTTCATGATCAGGTAATGTCAACGCAGCCTGTCCATCCTCTGAAAGACGGGCTGTAAAGGACGAAAGACCATAGGATAATCCTTTTCCAGTCAGTTTGATAAAGGCCTCCTTCATTGACCATAGATGAAAGAAATAGGCTTCCTGCCGCTCTGCCGGTTGTGAGAGTAAATCCTGATACTCATCCGCTGAAAAAAATCGCTTGGCAATCGCCAGATCAATAGGTTTGATTTCCTCAATATCAATGCCAACAGGTGCATCATCTACTGCGCAAACGACCCAATCGCCAGAATGAGAAAGATTAAAATGAAAAGAAGGAAGCTGCCGAACAACAGGCTTGCCATTGCCCTCAGTTTCAAAAACGATCTGATCCATAGGCAGATCGTACATAACATGTATCGTTTGACGAACCAGCACCTCACCTAACAAGGTTCTTCTGGCATCGATCAAAAAACGAAAGCGATCAGCCGCTACACGCTTTTCAGATGACACAAAGAGCTTCAAACGCTCTATTTGTTGTTGTGCATTGATTTCATCTAAGTGTTGTAATTGGATAGCAAATATCTTCATAACGAACCTCTAATTTTTTACATTCATTGTACCATTGGAGAGTGACGTGCAAAAGGGTCCATTAATGTAAAAAAGACAGCGAGCCTCGCTGCTTTTATGTCTGTTTCATAATGTGTACACCATTCGGATCAATTGTCTCCATTTTATCAATATCCGTCATGACCACGTCAAGCAGGGAAAGGCGTTCTCCTCTTTGCCAGTGAATGAGCTGATTCAAAGGTGATAGCAGCTGATCCACTTTAGGTGTCTGTGACAAATCAGGAATAGCAATTGTCATAGCATGCAGCGCATCGTTTCCAGTTTCAATGACATCTGTACGCCGCTGTAATTCAAGCCTTAAACGAAGAGGTGTCGAAAGAAACGTTCTCCGTTCCCCTTTTTGGACAGGCCAGTTTAATTCTTTAGCTTGTGCAAGCAGCTGATCATATTCTTCGTTTGAGACAAGAAAGCCGATGTGATCAAACAAGACTTTTTTACTATATCCGAATGTAATATTGATCTGGCCTTTTCTCATTTCGATGATTCGAAAGGTCGGCTGCTTATCTCTAAAATCATCCCATGTGAGCGGGGGATGAAAGGAACCATCCTTTGTGAAACGTCCTTTTACCTCAAAGCCCAGCGAACGATACGCTTGTTCTGTCTCTTCAACAAATGGTGTCCAGTAATGATAGTGGAAAAGCTGCATGAGATCTCCAACTCCTATGTGTGAATATTCTGTTTTTTTATTTTAACACAAGAAAAGCCATTCTGATTATAGAATGGCTTGTTCTCATCTAGTAAGGGTTTGAACAGGTTTCTCTGCTGTTTTTGTAATGAGCAGCTGCAGGAGTCGTGTCGATTGCGGCAAGGAAAAACGAAGGACAAGACCTGTGAAGATCGCAGTCAAAATCGTTCCAATGCCAATCGGTCCGCCGAGCATCCATGCAAATAAAAGCACTGTTAACTCAATGCCATTTCGAACCCACTGTACGTTCAGTCCCGTTTTCGCTGAGATGAGCAGCATTAATGAATCCCTTGGCCCAGCGCCAAGATTGGCTGAGACATAAATGCCAACACCGTATCCAGAAACTACAACACCTGTAATAAATACATATAAAGCCGGTAAATACCCATGTGGTGCAGGTAATATCGCATTAAAGAAATCAATAAACACACCAATCAGCACCATATTCAGTAAAGCGCCGATCTTTGGAAATGATTTCGTGAAAATAGAAGTCAGTGTCACAATAAGTGCACCAATGATAATGGACCATTGTCCAATTGTGAGTCCAAAATGCTGAAACAGTCCGTAGTGGAAAGCGTCCCAAGGACCAATCCCAAGGATCTTCCCTTTCACTGTCAGCGATAGTCCAAAAGCTAGTACGATCAATCCAACAAAATAAAAAAACCAACGTAAAAGATGTTCCCGCTTCAAAAGCATTCCCTTCTTTCTTAAACACTCGATTTCCATCGTAACATACTCTCATCCCCCTTTAAATGGCTTTGCTCAATTGTAATCGCTTACTCCAAAAAGAATTTTTTTGATTCGTAAAGGTCAAAACATCAAAACAAACAGCAAGACTTTCGAATTGTTTTTTTTACCAAACCAAGCCATTAATTACCTCGTTTTAAAAGAAAAAGAAAAAAATTCAATATAATTTGACAAAAAAATAATCTAAACCAATTAAAGAATAATTATCTTTAGATAGAAGAGATTGTATGTAAACTGTGTCATTAGACCTGTTGGAAAATACGGAGGTTTACGATAAAAAAAGATCATTTTATTGGAAAAAACATATGCAAATCAAACGCTGAGAGGCACCTGTTACTAAAGGTCTATTTTTGTCGAAATTAGTCATTTGGTCATGTTGTTACTTTTGAAATGTTACTGATATTCTTTACCAAAGTGTGGGAGGTGAACTGGTACATACCATTACGATATAAAGCAAGAAAAAGGGGAGGTCAAAAAATGAATATATTGAAAAGAACAAGTCAGTTATTTCTTATATTGGTGCTGATTGCTGGAAACTTATTAACGGTCTCACCAGCTGTGACGAAAGCCGCGGGGACGGTTGTTGTGAACAATACGGATTCTTATATTATTGGGAGTAGACCGCTGGTTCTTCAGCAGCTTGATGGAAATAATCCAACAAACGTAAAAGCTAGTGTACAGGTGAAAGGAATCGCTGTAGGTGCAGTGAATGGTGTAGCTGTAAGTGATCGAGAAAATGTTGTATATGCAACTGCAAATGCAACTTCAAATACCGCTAGCCCTATACTATATAAAATAAATGCGACCTCAGGGCAAGCAGAGAGCGTAACCTCATTACCTGAAGGTGCTACTAATGCCGTTGTGTATCAAGATAAATATATATATTCTTATGCTTCTAATGGTGAGTATTTCCTTGGAACGTACGATTTAGTTACGGGTAAAAAAACAGCAAAAAAAATCGTAGGCTATGACATTGGGTCTGGTGTTGGCGGAGACCTTGTCGTTGATAAGGACGGTTATCTTTGGTTCGCATCAAATGGCAGTGGGGCCATTGCGCAAATGAACCCTAATACAGCAGAGGTCATTCGTGTCATTCCAATTAAAAATGCGGATGGTAAAACGATTGACGGAGGCGTTCGGGGAATAAGCTTTTTGCCAAATGGACAAATGCTATTACAGTCAGGATTAAATGATTCTATTGGTCATTCCACTCTTTTTACACTTGATGCGAAAACATTAAGTACAACATATATGGGTACTGTAGGTGATTCATTATCTTACGACCTAGCTTCTCGTGTAAAACCAGAATTTGATCCATATCCGCCAGAGCTTGAATCGGAAAAATCAGTTGTCTTACAGAAAAAAGCAGAGGGCAACACGGATGAGAAGCATCCAGAAGTAGGCGATACCCTTCTTTATACAATTAGAGCCAAAAATACAGTACAATACGGCATTCTTAAAAATCTAATCATTTCAGATCAGCTTCCAAGCAGTTTAAGCTATGTTGCAGGCTCACTTAAGGTAGATGGTGCCAGTGTCACAGATGCAAAAGATCAAGACAAAGGTGATTATACAAACGGCACTGTTGCAGGACAAATAGGTGACGTGAAAGATACCAATTGGCACACCGTGACATTTGAAGCGACAGTAGGAAAAGGTCAGGCAGGCAAGGATATTAAAAATACTGCCAATGTAAAAGGGGAGAACACACCACCAGGCAATCCAACAACAGATATAGAAATCTATCCTCGAGATCCAAAGCTTGAATCAGAAAAATCAGCGGTCTTGCAGAAAAAAGCAGAGGGCAACACAGATGAGAAGCATCCAGAAGTAGGCGACACATTGCTTTATACCATCCAAGCCCGTAATGCTGTTGAAGATAGCTTCATTGAAGATCTTGTCATTTCTGATAATTTACCTCAAGGATTATCATATGTACCAAATTCACTTCAGGTAGATGGAAATCCAGTCACGGATACAAAAGATGATGACAACGGCGATATAACAGATGGAACTGTTACTGGAACGTTCGGTGAAGTGAAAGATGCGAAATGGCATACAGTGACGTTCGAAGTGACGGTTAACAAAGGCCAGGCAGGCAAAGACATTCAAAATACAGCGAGTGTCACAGGCGGTAACACACCACCAGAGAAACCGACAACAAAAACAGAAATCTATCCTCGTGACCCGAAGCTAACGTCAGAAAAATCAGCCGTCTTACAGAAAAAAGCAGAAGGTAACACAGATGAGAAGCATCCAGAGGTTGGTGACACTCTTCTTTATACAATTAAAACAAAGAATACGAAAGAAGACAGTCTCGTTGAAAACTTAGTGATCTCAGATGAACTGCCGGAAGGATTGGCGTATGTACCGAATTCACTACAGGTGGATGGAGATATAGTCACAGACGCAAAGGATGACGATAACGGAGACTTTACAAACGGAGCCATTTCAGGACAATTTGGCGACATTAAGGATACAGATTGGCATACGGTGACGTTTGAAGTGACGGTTGAAAAAGGACAATCAGGCAAAGACATTCAAAATACAGCCAATGTCACAGGGGGCAACACACCACCAGAGAAACCGACAACAAAAACAGAAATCTATCCGCGAGATCCAAAGCTTGAATCAGAAAAATCAGCGGTCTTGCAGAAAAAAGCAGAAGGTAACAAAGATGAGAAACATCCAGAAGTAGGCGATACCCTTCTTTATACGATTAAAACAAAGAATACGATAGAAGACAGTTTGATTAAAGATTTAGTCATTTCAGATCAATTACCAAAAGGACTGAAGTATGTCACTGGATCCCTGCAAATTGATGGAGAATCCGTCACGGACGTAAAAGACGATGATAGCGGAGACTACACAGATGGAAAGGTTACAGGATCTTTTGGTGATGTGAAGGATACGGACTGGCACAACGTGACGTTTGAAGTAACAGTTGAAAAGGGACAGGCTGGTCAAGACATTCAAAACACAGCTAGCGTCACAGGCGAAAACACACCGCCAGAAGAGCCAACAACAGAAACAAAAATTTACCCTCGTGACCCAAAACTAACATCAGAAAAATCAGCGGGCATTCAGAAAAAGGCAGAGGGCAACACAGATAAAAAGACACCACAGGTCGGCGATACCCTTCTTTATACGATCAAAACAAAGAATCTTGAAGAAGACAGCATCGTCAACAATCTCGTGATTTCTGATGAACTACCAGAAGGTCTTGAATATGTCGAAGGTTCACTAAAAGTGGATGGACAAGCCGCGACAGATGCAAAAGATGACGACAACGGAGACTACACAAAAGGCACAGTAACCGGTCAATTTGGCGTTATCAAAGATACAGACTGGCATACAGTGACCTTTGAAGCGAAAGTCGCAAAAGGCCAATCAGGTAAAAGCATTCAAAACACAGCGAAAGTAACAGGCGAAAACACGCCGCCAGAAGAGCCAACAACAGAAACAAAAATTGATCCAAGAGATCCAAAGCTTGAATCAGAAAAAACATCTGAAATCTCTCAAAAAGCAAAAGGCAATACAGACGAAAAACAAGTACAGGCAGGCGACACGCTTCTTTACACCATCAAAACAAAAAATAGTGTAGAAGACAGTGTCATCAAAGATCTAGTCATCGCAGATAAACTACCAGAAGGTCTTGAATATGTCGTAGGGTCACTAAAAGTGGATGGACAAGCCGCGACAGATGTAAAAGATGACGACAATGGAGACTACACAAAAGGCACAGTAACCGGTCAATTTGGCGATATCAAAGATACGGACTGGCATACAGTGACTTTTGAAGCGAAAGTCGCAAAAGGCCATTCAGGTAAAAGTATTCAAAACACAGCGAAAGTAACAGGCGAAAACACGCCGCCAGAAGAGCCAACAACAGAAACAAAAATTGATCCAAGAGATCCAAAGCTTGAATCAGAAAAAACATCTGAAATCTCTCAAAAAGCAGAAGGCAATACAGATGAAAAACAAGTACAGGCAGGCGACACGCTCCTTTACACCATCAAAACAAAAAATAGTGTAGAAGATAGTGTCATCCAAGATCTAGTCATCGCAGATAAACTACCAGAAGGTCTTCAATATGTCGAAGGGTCACTAAAAGTGGATGGACAAGCCGCGACAGATGCAAAAGATGACGACAATGGAGACTACACAAAAGGCACAGTAACCGGTCAATTTGGCGATATCAAAGATACCAAATGGCATACAGTCACATTTGAGGCGAAGGTTTCCAAAGGATCTGAAGGGAAAACCATTCAAAATATTGCAGTCGTAAGTGGTGAGAATGTAGACGATCCAGATAACCCTGAAAACTCAACAACTGTAGAACCACCGCATAAGCCAGAGGTGCCAGCAAATCCAGATACGCCTACTAATCCAGATACGCCTTCTAGTTCAGAAACGGAGACACCTGGTCATCATCTTCCGAATACTGCAACTGCGATGTACAACCTTTTACTAGCAGGTTTTGCACTCGTATTAATAGGTGCAGCTCTTATCGTCTGGAACAGAAGAAAAAGAAACGGATAACCGGTCATGTTTCAAAAATTCATCTCAGCGATATTGATCATAGCAGGGCTTTGTCTTGCGATTGTAGGATATTTGAATATCGTTGATGGACAAAAAGAAGTAGGTCAGTCATTTCAGTCTGCACAAGCAGCCATTCAGCAAAAGGGGAAAGCAGATTCCCCTTTTGCGCCGCAGACTGGTGAAGCGATTGGGCTTTTGCACATCCCAAAGCTAAAAGCTGAGTTACCGATTGTAGAAGGAACAGATGCAGATGATTTAGCAAAAGGCGTTGGTCACTTTCACGAGAGTTATTTTCCAAACGAGCACGGACAAATCGTTCTATCAGGGCATCGTGATACGGTGTTTAGACGAACAGGAGAACTTGTGAAGGGAGATCAATTGATTATCGAGCTTTCATATGGACGTTTTGCCTATGAAATCGAGAAAACAAAGATAGTGAAGAAAGATGATCAAACAATTATTACGTTACAACAGGAAAAGGAAGAACTTATCCTCACCACATGTTACCCTTTTTCCTATATTGGTCCTGCACCAAACAGATACATCATATATGGGAAGCGTATTTAGTCACTGGAACAGCCTGCAGATTAACCGATTTGATCGCTTAATCCCTTCATAAAGAGGGAATCATCTATATGTAGAGATGCAGGAGGGGGTCAATTTGTTAAATAACGATTATGTTAAATATATAGATAAGTTTGGGAGAATTGTTCTTCCGACAGAGATGAGAAAACGGTTGAACATTCATCCGCAAGATTTTATGGAGATTTACAGAGAAGAAGATCAAATTGTGATGAAGCCGTATTGGCAGGACAAACCTTGTATCGTAACAGGGCAAGTGACGTGTTCCAATAAGGTGCTATCCGGCGGTGTGGTCATCAGTCCAGAGGGAGCGAGACTACTCCTGCAAGATTTATTGGCGCTTCGCCTGCAAAAAGAGATATAAAAAAAGGCTGTCCTCATCACGTGAGAACAGCCTTTTTTCATCATACTGGATTCAAAATCCGGTTTAAGAATTGTTTTGTTCGTTCTTCCTTTGGTCGTTTGAAGATTTCTTCCGGAGGACCTTGTTCGACAATGACGCCGCCATCAATGAAAATCACTTCGTCTGCTACTTCTTGGGCAAACTTGATTTCATGTGTGACAACCGCCATGGTCCAGCCTTCTTTCGCTAGATCCTTCATGACCTTTAAAACTTCCCCGACAAGCTCAGGGTCAAGCGCAGAGGTTGGTTCATCAAAAAGCATAAGCTCTGGCTGAATGGCAAGTGCACGGGCAATGCCGACACGCTGCTTTTGACCGCCTGAGAGCTGAAATGGATACAGGTCTTTTTTATCCTCAAGACCGACCTTTTGCAGGAGCTGAATGGCTTCTTTTCGAACCATTTCCTTTGGACGGCGCTGCACCTGAACAGGACCTTCCATTACATTTTCAAGCACTGTACGGTGAGGAAACAGGTGATAATCTTGAAACACCATTCCTGATTTCCGGCGTAGCTTCAGCAGATCAGCTGATTTATTTTTTTTCGAAAAATCAATCGAGAAATCATCGAAGGTAAAGGAGCCGCCATTTGGTATTTCAAGTGCATTTAAACAGCGAAGCATCGTTGTTTTCCCAGAACCAGATGGACCGAGAATGGCCACAACCTGCCCTTTGTTGATCGAAAAATCAATCGACTTTAAAATCTCATTTTCACCAAAGGATTTCTTTAAGCCTTTGACTGTTAGCATGTCGTTCCCTCCTTACCTTGCGACATATCGATCAAGTCGTTTTTCAATTTGATGCTGAACGAGCGATAGAATGAAGCAGAATACCCAATAGATGAGGGCTGCTTCCATATAAATAAACAAGATCTGATCCAAGTTCGCCGCAGCAATCTCCTGTGATTTACGGAACATCTCTGCCACGAGAATCTGGGAGGCAAGGGATGTGTCCTTCACCAAGCTAATGAATGAATTAGACAGCGGTGGAATCGATACACGCACAGCCTGCGGTAAAATCACGCGGACGAGCGTTTTGCGATGTGTCATCCCAATGGAATAACCTGCTTCCCATTGTCCTTTTGGAACAGACAGGACGGATGCACGGATAATTTCCGACGCATACGCACCTACGTTTAAAGAAAAAGCAATAATGGCACTTGGATATGGATCCAGTGTGATATTAAATGTCGGAAAGAAATAGAAAATAATAAACAATTGCACAAAAAGCGGCGTTCCGCGAACGGCCGACACATAGATGGAGAAAATCCATCTGAGGGCTTTAATTTTAGACATTCTCGCAAGAGCTGTCACAAGCGCGATAAAAATACCAATAATAAAGGCAATGATGGCGAGGGGAATTGTATAATAAATCCCCTGCATCACCATTGGCCAAAAAGATTGCTGAAGAAGATCCCAAGGAATGACGACTCCTAGGATGTTATTTTGTAACATCTTCACCAAACCATTTCTTAGAAATCTTAGCGAGTGTACCGTCTTTTTTCATTTCTTTTAATGCGCCATTCACTTTGTCAACGACTTCGCCGCTGCCTTTTCTGAATGCGAAATAAGTTTCTTGAGGATCTCCTGTTTCAAATGCAACTTTTAGGTTTTTGTTACCGCTTGTTTTCAAGTAATTCAATACAGCCAATTTGTCATTGAACGTCAGATCAGCACGTCCTTGCTGAATCAATTGAATGGATTGCGCAAGACCTTCAACGCCTTCGATCTTAGCACCAGCATCTGTTGCTAGTTTGTTGTAGTTACTTGTTAACGATTGTGCTGCTTTTTTGCCTTTAACATCAGATAGTTTCTTGATGTCGTTATTATCTGATTTTGTCACAACAATAGCTTGAGATGTCGTGTATTTATCAGAGAAATCGTATTGATTTTCACGGCCAGTTTTCCCAACTTGGTTCGCTACCACGTCAAAACGTTTTGCATTCAGTCCAGCAAACATACTGTCCCATTGTGTTTCTTTGAATTCAGGTTTTAAGTCAAGGCGTTTTGCTACTTCAGTGATGACTTCTACATCGTAGCCAGTTAATTTATCTGTCTTTTTGTCATGGAAAGTGAAAGGAGCATAAGTACCCTCAGTTCCGATGGTTAATACACCTTTATCCTGAATGGATTTCCAAAGGTCTCCTGATTCCTTAGACCCAGATTGTTTATTCGCGTTGTCGCTTGCACCAGATCCACATGCCGTGATCAATGCAACACAAGCGCCTAAAATAATGGCAAAGAACATTTTTTTCATTTTATTCCCCACTTTTCTTGTTGGTATTTACAACATATGATCTTACAGAGAAGCAACCTAAAAGTAAAGCATTTGAAACTAGCTTGAGCGAATCTCACCAACTTTATGCCCGCAACCCATTTCTTTCAAACCTAAAAAGCCATTCAGTTTATTTGTGCGAACATTACTAAAATAAAGACTTTGAGACAGTGACCATAGAAGGAAGCATATTTATTATAAAAGATGTATAATTAGTAGGTTGTTTTGAAAATGGAATGAATCACATGGAGACATGTTTTGATAACAGAGCATCTTAGAAGAAGGAGGGCATCATTGTGGATGTTGGACAAAATCAGCCTGAACAATTGAAAAGGGCGATGACTTCCCGCCATTTATTTATGATTTCACTTGGCGGTGTCATTGGGACAGGCTTTTTCTTAGGAACGGGCTATACGATTGGACAAGCAGGGCCAGTCGGAGCTGTTCTTTCATATATTGTGGGCGGATTGATCATGTATTTAACCATGCTGTGTCTTGGGGAGCTGTCGGTTGCACTTCCTGTGTCGGGGTCGTTTCATACGTATGCGACGAAATTTGTCAGCCCGGCAGCGGGTTTTGCTGTCGGCTGGATTTATTGGCTCGGCTGGGCGGCAACGGTCGCCCTTGAGTTCTTATCAGCAGGACAGCTGATGAGGCGCTGGCTGCCGCAAGTAGATGTGTGGATTTGGTGTCTCATATTCGGACTCTGTCTTTTCTTATTAAATGCCCGGTCAGCAAAAGCGTTCGGGGAGTCGGAATTTTTCTTTTCTACCATTAAAATTATTGCAATTTTACTCTTTATTGGCGTAGGCGGAGCGGCGATGTTTGGGTTTATTGATACAACGAGCGGTGAACCCGCCCCTTACTTCAGCCATTTTGTGAATGATGGGCTGTTTCCAAATGGCCTGCTTGCCGTTGTGGTCACGATGATTACGGTGAATTTTTCGTTTCAGGGAACAGAGCTGATCGGTATTGCGGCAGGAGAAAGTGAAAACCCCGAGAAAACCGTTCCTCGTTCGATTCATCAAACCGTATGGCGTACACTTGTCTTTTTCGTCTTATCTATTTTCGTCTTAGCCGGTATGGTGCCTTGGAAGGAAGCCAGTGTGCTGCAAAGTCCATTTGTTACTGTGTTTGAGAGAACGGGCATTCCTTTTGCGGCAGACATCATGAACTTTGTCATTATTATTGCTTTATTATCTGTTGCGAACTCTGGCTTGTATGCATCGACGAGAATGCTGTATTCCTTATCGAAGGAAGGAATGGCAGGAAAAGCATTTAGACGCGTCAATCAGCGCGGCATACCGATGAATGCCTTACTGCTCACTTTCCTGTTTACAGGGATTTCGCTGTTATCCGGTTTTTTTGCAGAGAAAACGGTATTTGCCTGGATCGTGTCCATTGCCGGAATGAGTGCCCAGACAGGCTGGATCACGATTACATTATCACAGCTTCTTTTCCGTAGAAAATATTTGAAAGCAGGCGGAAAACTGGAAAACTTAAAATTTAAAACGCCTCTTTATCCGGTGCTGCCAATCATTGCGATTACACTGAATACCATCGTTTTGGTCAGCCTTGCCTTTGATCAAGAGCAGCGCATCGGGCTATATGTCGGCGTACCGCTCATGATCATTGGATATGTTGTCTACCATCGCTATGTGAAAAAGCATCAGGCACAAAGTGAGCCGCTGAAGCTGCAAATCCATGGAGATGATGAGATTCGGTTTTAAAATCAAAAAACACTAAATTTAAGAAATTTAAAAACACCTCTGATATCAATCTGAAGGTGTTTTTTTTTGAAGTGATTCTGGAACTTCTCATATCAATAGAAGTACTATTTAACTGAGCTGTAGTTCTCAACTAACAACAAAAGTTAGTTCATATCCTGCTGTTTAAAATCTTGTTGTTCAAAATTTTGGCGCTTATTCTGATATCCTACGTTATTATTACCCCAAAGCTTCTCGTAATCCCATCCTGTTAGCGCTTTCAAAACACTTCTTGTTTCATCATCAGCCTGTTCCATTGAACCATTATTCTTTAACCTATTAATTTCATTAATCATAATGGAATGAGTTTTCTTAGATAATTTAAATTTAAATGAAATAACTAAACTAATCCCGACTAGCCCTACAGTTCCGAAAAACAGAATACCTACAATCCCATTTATTGCTGTCGTAGACTGTGTCGTCGCACTTGCAACGAATCCACTTTCCTGTAAAATAACTCCTACCAAGAATGTGGCTAAAGCTGTAGTACTCTTGCGTGTAAAAGTCATAATACCTGCAAATATTCCTTCTCTTCTTTTACGAGTGACCATTTCATCTACATCAGGAATGAAAGTGTAAATATTCCATGGTATATAATATAATCCACTCTTTCCGATGCCTAAAATAACAGAGAAAGCATACAGCGCTATAATCATATAAGTTGGTTGTGTGAAGTATAAAAATATATAACCACTGATACATGTAATAATAGCAGTATAAGATATTTTCAAAGATGGCGCAGGACCTATTTTAATCACGAGCCAACCAAACAATATGGTACATACCATTTGAAGTAATGAACCAATAGATAATAAATCGGCTGCGAGCACTGCATCTTTATTTAAAGAAAACACAACAAAGTAGACAAAGACAGCGTTTAAAATATCCATGGCAGTAAACGAACAAATATACATCGTGAGGTGCTGACGGAAACTTCTAATTCTAAAAGTAGATGTTAAGTCAATGATGACTTTTTTTATGGATTCTATAGCAGGTACTTTTTCTACACCATCAGGTTCTATCATGTCTTCTTCTATTTTACGTTCCCATGTTGTTCTATGTGTAATTAATAATGCAGCCATAAAAATAAAGGTGAAGATAATTCCATTGTAAAGAAAAACTTGAGGTGAATCTTTTCCGAATATTTCGAATAATCTGCCTGGAATAAAGGTAGCTAAAAATGTTCCTAGTCCTGAGTAGATTAATCTTATTGTTGAGAGCTTGGTCCGTGCATTAAAATCATTCGTCATTTCAGCTCCAAGTGTTTCAAATGGAATTAATACCATTGCTGCAAGGAATTCTAACAAAATATAAACCGTTAAATAGTACCAGTAATTCATATCAGAAATCCAAAGAAGAGAATAAATAACCATCAAAGGGCTTCCAATTAGTAAAAAGAACCTGCGTCGTCCAAATTTTTTCCCAAGTTTTGTACGACCAAAATTGTCAGTGATATGGCCCATAATTGGGCTTGCTATCGCATCAATAATACGAGCAATTGCAATAATAGATCCTGCTTCAACAGGGGTAAGACCACAGTATGTAATAAAAAAATATAACATCCATGCGCCTATGATAGCGAATGCTCCCCCTCCAAATAAATCCATTGTTCCATAACCAATATAATTTTTGAGTGTTAGTTTCCTGTTCTCAGTCTGCATTCTTATTTCTCCTTTCCAAGCCTACTTATAAATTTAAAAAAACATATAAAATAAAGATGTATGACAAGGAAAAAAATAAAAATATTAAACACCTGAATACGCCATAAAACCTCCATCAACAGGAATGGTCACGCCGGTAACAAATGCTGACATATGATCATCAACAAGCCATAATAGGGTACCAAGAAGATCTTCTGGCGTACCAAACCTTCTCATTGGTGTGTTCGAAATAATCTTATGAGACCTCTCTGTATAATCTCCTTCTTCAGTTAGGAGAAGGTTTTTATTTTGTGAGGTTAAAAAGAAGCCCGGTGCTATGGCATTTACTCTAATTCCTGCCTCGGCCATATGAACAGCTAACCATTTGGTGAAATTTTCAATTGCTGCTTTTGCCGCGCTATAAGCAGGCACTTTGGTCATTGGAGAAGGGGCACTCATAGATGACATGTTGATGACAACTGCTCCCTTTCGATGAACCATATTTTTAGTGAAAATTTGTGTAGGAATAAAAGTCCCCATAAAATTTAAATCAAATACATTTTGTACACTATCTGTACTTAAATGAAAAAAAGTATTTACCTTAGGATTAGTAAGGTCTTCTGTTTGAAATATTTCATTGGTTGTATTTGCACTGGAGTGGTTACCACCAGCTCCATTTATCAATATTGTACAATTGCCTAATTCCTCTGTTACAATTTTCTCGGCTTGTTCAACACTCTCTTTATTCAGAACATCACATTTAATCGCAATCGCTTTCCCGCCCATAAGGTTAATTTCTTCGGCTACCTTTTCACCTTTTTCGACTGTTCTATTTAAAATGGCCACAGACACGCCATGTCTAGCAAGTTCCTTTGCCATGGCGCTGCAAAGTACTCCACTTCCTCCTGTTATGACAGCTACTTTACCAGCTAAATTTTTATTTTCTTGTATGTTTACCATGTAGCTTCCTCCTTTGCTTCTTTTCATACAGAATGTTTATTTTGTAAAGCATCCCAAGCTCCCCACAAATACATAATTCCAAGTGCTCTATCATAAAGACCATATCCAGGCCTGCATTGTTCATCCCATATGTGTCTTCCATGATCGGGTCTACAATAACCTTTGAATCCGCTTTCATAATAAGCGTGTATAATAGCTGAAACATCTACTGATCCATCTTTTGATCGATGCGATGTTTCAACAAAGTCCCCGTTATCATATACACGTACATTTCTTATATGAGTAAATGGGATTCTATCAATAAATTCGTGAATCATAGAAACTAAATCATTTTCTAAGTTTGCTCCTAAAGATCCTGTACAGAGCGTTATACAATGATGTGGGCTATTATTTAGTTGTAAAATTTTTCTGATGTTTTTTTGGTTAGTTACTATTCGCGGTAGACCAAAGACAGGCCAAGGTGGATCGTCAGGATGAATAGCCATTTTAATATCATGAAGTTCTGCAATTGGAATAACCTGATCTAAAAAATATTTCAAGTTGTCCCATAAATCATCGTCTGTTACATTTCTGTAGGCTTCAAAAAGGTGGTGGAGGTGATTTAACCGCTCTGGTTCCCAACCTGGCATGGTTAAACTGGAGTTCTCACTAATTTTATTTACTAAGTCTTTCGGATCAATATCTTTAATTCGACTATGTTCATAAAATAGAGCTGTAGAGCCATCAGGAAGTGTTTTATTTAAGTCTGTACGGATCCAATCAAATACAGGCATAAAGTTATAACATATGACTTTAACACCGACCTTTGCTAGCTTCTGAATTGTTTTCTTATAATTTTCTATGTATCGATCTCTAGTTGGAAGTCCGAGCTTAATGTCTTCATGAACATTCACGCTTTCAACCACTTCAATATGAAGGTTATGTTTATCAGCTAATTTTTTCATTTCTACAATTCTTTCTAGTGGCCACTCTTCTCCTGCGGGCACATCATGCAGTGCCCAAACAATTCCTTCCACTCCTGGAATCTGCTTTATTTGTTCCAGTGTGATTGTGTCGTTTCCTTCGCCAAACCATCTAAATGTCATCCTCATCTACCATCACCCCTAAAATATAAGTAACAACCTATTTTTATTTAAAATAATTTGGATATTCTTTCTTCAATAATTCTTTATCAACAAGTGCAATTTTCAAATGCTCTTCCATGATTGTTTCAGCTTTATCAGCATCTTGATCTTGTATAGCTTTGAAGATATTTACATGTTGAGAAAAAATATTATCCCAATTATAATCTGTTACTAGCCTTAACATGCGACTCCTATTAAAGTGTACATTCATCTGTTGAATAACTAACCATGTTTTTTCTTTTTTACACCGTTTGAAAATAGTTCTATGAAACTCCTCATCTAATTCAAACATTTTTTTATAATCTTTTTTCTTAACGCAAATTTTTTGCATACTTAAATTCATATCTAAATCATTAATCAACTCTTCAGAAGGTTCCTGACAGGCTAGTCTAATCACTGCCTTCTCGAGATGTTCTCGCATAAACCGTGCTTCCTCCACAAGGTTCAAATCAATTAAAGAAACAAATGTACCTCGTTGAGGGTAGATACTTAATAATCCTTCTTGAGATAATTTTAAAAAGCTTTCTCTTACAGGAGTTCGACTAACATTAAATTGAATGGATATTTCTTTTTCAGAAATATTTGTCCCAGGTGGAAGCTTCAGGCTTAATATTTGATCTTTTAGCATATTGTAAACTTGTTCCCTCGTAGAGAGGTTTTGGTTTTTAAAATCAATATTCATTATTCTAATCTCCTTTCTCTAACATACTACCATACAAGTGCATTAGAATGGTAGACACTAATTTAATTTTTCTGAATATTACCCTGTGAGCATTTATAACTCTTGATGATTCTAACTATGTAAGCCATGATCAATCATAAAAGTGAGGGATATTAAAAAGAAAATTCAAAAAACTATACAAAATTCAAAAAGATTGAGTTATAATGTTTTTGAGCTACCATACTAGTATAACTAGAATATTAATAGAACGAACGGTACTCTGATCTATCAGTTAGGTGAATCATTCAGTTTTTTGAAAGCGCTATCTCATTATTAGAAGTGAAAATTTATCTTCTTGCAGAAGGGAAAGATTGATATGACCAACATCGCAATTATAGGAACTGGATCTATTGCAACTGCCCATATCGAGGCTTATCTTGCAATGCCTGAAATCAGTAAAATTGTAGCTTTAGCTGATATTTATCCTGAAAAAGCAATGTCTGCAGCAACAAAATATAACCTAGAAGCACGAGTTGTCGCTAACTACCAAGAGTTATTGAATGATCCTACGATTGATGCCGTTTCCATTTGTACACCTCCTTATATGCACGCAACCATTGCCATCGATTTTCTTAAAGCAGGCAAACATGTCTTAGTAGAAAAACCTATGGCTTCTTCTCTAAAAGAATGTGACGAAATGATAAAAGCATCTATTGAAAGCCAAAAGCTTTTATCCGTTGTTGCTCAAAACAGGTTTATGACGCCCATTATGAGATTAAAACATGTCCTTGATCAAAACCTCATTGGAAAAATCGCTCATACTCAAGTTGATTCTTTTTGGTGGCGTGGTCATAGTTACTATGATTTATGGTGGCGCGGTACATGGGAAAAAGAAGGTGGAGGTTGTACACTTAATCATGCTGTCCATCATATTGATATGTTGCAATGGATGTTAGGATTGCCGACTGACATTTTTGCAGCAACTAGTAATACCTTGCATGATAATGCAGAGGTTGAAGACCTTTCGATTGCTGTACTTCGCTATGGAAATGGCAGCTTAGCACAAGTAACCAGTTCTGTTGTTCATCATGGAGAAGAACAACAATTGATTTTTCAAGGTGAAAAAGCTAGAGTATCTGTCCCATGGAAAGTAAATGCTCAAATAGCTAAAGAAAATGGGTTTCCTCAAGAGAAAAATGATGAGGATTTAGAAAATCGTATTCAGGAAGCTTTTAATCAATATCCGGAATTGCTATTTGAAGGGCATAAAGGACAAATAAATAATTTTTTAATGGCCATCAAGGGTAACCAGAAGCTTTTAATTGATGGAACAGAAGGAAGAAATACACTAGAACTTATTACAGCCATCTATAAATCTGCAAACCAAGGTGTTCATGTGAAGCTTCCTCTTTCAGCAGACGATCCTTTTTATACACGTGAAGGAATGCTTGCGAACGTTAAGCATTTTTATGAAAAACAAAGCAGTGTAGAAAATTTTTCAGACGATACGATAACCGTTGGAGGAAATTACGAGAAACTATGAGTCTAACGTTATTAAGTTATTAAAAATAAACTGGAAGCTTGCTAGAGGAGGAACAATCATGCAGAAAAGTGATGGAATGAATTATGCTCCTAAGGGAAAAAGTGCCCCTGTCGTTACAGAAGGACAATTCGTAATGGCAGCTATAGGTCTTGATCATGGACACATCTATGCAATGTGCAATGGATTAACTGAGGCTGGGGCTACATTAAAATGGGTGTATGATCATGATCAGAAAAAAGTACAAGAATTTTGTAAGGCTTATCCGGAGGTACAGGCAGCCAAAAGTGAGAAAGAAATTCTCGAAGATCCAGATGTAAGGCTCGTGGCAGGCGCAGCCATTACATCTAAACGCTGTGATTTAGGGCTGCGTGTTTTAGATCATGGTAAGCATTACTTTACGGATAAATCACCTTTTACAACGCTAGAACAATTGGAGCTTGCTCGTAAAAAAACAGCTGAAACGGGGCTTAAATGGGCTGTTTATTATAGTGAACGTTTGCACGTGGAAAGTGCCGTATTTGCTGGTCAACTGATTGAACAAGGAGCCATTGGAAAAGTGGTACAAGTTCTTGGAACTGGCCCACATCGTAGTAATGTAGAAAGCAGACCAAGCTGGTTTTTTGAAAAGGAGTATTATGGAGGTATTCTATGTGATATTGGTAGTCACCAAATTGAACAATTCCTTTACTATTCTGGCGCAAAAGATGCAAAAGTTGTACATAGTAAAGTGGGCAATTATAAACATCATCAATATCCAGAATTGGAAGACTTCGGCGATGCTACTTTGATTGCTGATAATGGGGCTACAAACTACTTTAGAGTAGACTGGCTGACTCCTGATGGCCTTAGCACTTGGGGGGATGGGCGCACATTTATTCTTGGAACAGAGGGGTATATTGAAATTCGCAAATACGTAGACATAGCAAGGGATAAAATAGGAGACCATTTATACTTAGTAAATCAACAGACAGAGCAACATTTTTCTCTAAATGGAGAAGTAGGATTCCCTTACTTTGGTGAACTTATTTTAGATTGTTTAAACGATACTGAAAATGCTATGACTCAAGAACATACTTTTAAAGCCGCAGAACTATGCTTAATTGCACAACGAGACGCAATCTATGTAAATACGGAGATTGAATTAAGTAAGATCTAAAAAAGTGAGGTGTTATTTTTGTTAATAACACCTTATTTCATTTAATTGATTTTCTAAACATAAGTATAGAGGTGACTATATTGTCTACATTCCTAAGCGAAGATATGATGCTTAATCACGAAAGTTCAAAAGTTCTTTATCATGATTACGCGAAAAATATGCCAATCTATGACTTTCATACGCATTTAATGGCTGATGATATTGCTACTAACAAAAAATATGAAAATATGACTGATATTTGGCTGAATGGAGATCACTATAAATGGAGGGCTATGCGATGGTTAGGTGTAGAAGAAAGATTGATCACGGGGAATGCAAGTGACAAGGAAAAATTCTTAGCTTGGGCCCAAACGGTTCCATATACAATAGGAAACCCTCTTTATCATTGGTCACATTTAGAATTAAGTCGTTATTTCAATATAAATGAGTTGTTCTCAGAAAAAAATGCACATAAAATTTGGGATATCTGTAATGAGAGATTAAATGAAAGGAACATGTCAACAAATGGAATTTTAGAAAAATTTAATGTAAAAGTTGTATGTACGACTGATGATCCAATCGATACTTTAGAAATTCATCAAATCATACGTAAAGATGTAAGAATTACAACTAGGGTCCTACCTACATTTAGACCGGATCAAGCTTTAAATATTGAACAATCAAATTTTGTGAATTATATAGAAAAATTAGGTGAGTCAATCAACGGCGTTGTTTTAACATATGAAAACTTTATCTCTTCATTACATTCACGAATTGATTATTTTCACGCGAATGGATGCAGAATGTCTGATCATGGTTTTGAAATATTTCCATTTTCACCAGCTACTGAACAAGAAGTGTCTTCTATATTTGTACGTGCGTTGCAAGGAAAAACACTATCCCAAGAGGATATCAATAAATTTAAAACAAACACTCTTCTTCACCTGAGTAAAAAATATCATTCTCTTCATTGGACCATGCAATTACACATAGGTGCTTTAAGGAATAATAACACACGAATGTTCAAGTTAACGGGAAAAGATAGTGGGTACGACTCTATGTCTGACTTCCACCTAGCAAGACATTTAAATGGTTTTTTGAATGAATTAGACAAAGATAACCTTTTACCTAAAACCATTATCTATAATTTAAATCCCGTTCATAATGCGATTGTGGCCTCTACTATAGGGAATTTTCAATCTTCTGATGCCAGAGCAAAAATTCAATTTGGATCCGGGTGGTGGTTTAATGATCAAAAAGACGGCATGCTAGATCAAATGAAAACATTATCTAATATAGGTTTGCTTAGCACTTTCGTAGGTATGCTTACAGACTCAAGGAGCTTTTTATCGTTCCCTCGTCATGAATATTTCAGAAGAATTTTATGCAATTTATTTGGGACTTGGATAGAAAATGGTGAGCTTCCAAGGGATTACGAATTTATAGGGAAAATAGTCAAAGATATTTGTTATCACAATGCCGTGAATTATTTTAATATTGAAATAAATGAGACAGTACCAATGAATACGAATTAAAAATATATGAAGACTGATCATCAATAAAGTAAAAAACTGGACATGATGTACTCATGTCCAGTTTTTTATTAATGAACGCCTTTCATCGCTTTCTTAATCACTGGTGTCAGTAATAGCATTACAACGCATAAAACGATGGCCAGCAATCCGATGATACCGAAATAGACGGTTTCTGGCACTTTATCAAACAGTTTGACTACTTGCGCATTGATCGCCTGTGCCATCGCATTTGAAAGGAACCAAAGGCTCATCGTCTGCGCTGAGAAGGCAGCAGGTGCCAGCTTTGTTGTTGCTGACAGTCCAACTGGTGATAAGCAGAGCTCTCCGATCACAACGAGGAAGAAGCTCAGAACGAGCCATAGTGGGCTCACAAGTGTGTTCGGACCGGACATGTATGCAGGAATGATCATGATGATGAAGGATAACCCTGCAAACAGAAGGCCGAGTGAGAATTTAATCGGGGTAGACGGCTGTTTTTTTCCAAGTCTGACCCATAACCAAGCAAACACTGGAGACAGCAGCACAATAAAGATAGGGTTCAATGATTGGAACCATGAAGACGCTAGTGTCATCCCAAGAAAATTCAAGTTTGTTCGTTGATCTGCATATGTCGCTAAAATGTTTGAGCCTTGTTCTTGAATCGCCCAGAACATCACGGCAGCAAGGAACAATGGAATATAAGCGAGAACCCTGGATTGCTCCACTGCACTCGTCTTTTTACTGAAATACATGACAATGAAATAAACAATCGGAATGAGTACACCAAGGGCACTGACAAACCAAGTGAATAGATTAATTGTGAGTGCGCCTGTTTGAATGCCAATGACAGCAAAAACTGCGAGCAAAATCACAACCAATGATCCGTAAATTTTGAAGTTCTTACGTTCGGCAGCTGATAATGGATTTGTCACATAAGTGCCGGCAAGACCAAGGTTCGGTTTTTTTGTGACCACAAATGTAATGAGTCCAACAAGCATCCCGACGGCAGCGAGTGAGAACCCGAGGTGGAAATTCACTTTTTGACCGAGTGTTCCGACAATTAATGGGGAGATAAAGCCACCCATGTTGATCCCCATGTAGAAAATACTAAATCCAGAGTCCCTGCGCGGGTCTGTTTTTGTATACAGGTCGCCAACAATGTTTGAAACGTTTGGCTTAAGAAGACCTGTCCCAATAATAATCAGTCCCATACTAATAAAGAGCGCTGTTGCTCCGCTTGGCAAAGCCAAAATCACGTGGCCAAGCATAATGAAAACTCCGCCATAAAACACCGTACTGGACGAACCAAATACCCGGTCGGCGAGCCATCCGCCAATAACTCCTGACATATAGACAAGCGCACCGTAGACCGACATGATCGAATTGGCTGTCGTCTGGTCAAAGCCTAGACCGCCTTTTGTCACCTCTGTGTACATATAATAAATAAGCAGTGCACGCATGCCATAATAGGAGAAACGCTCCCAAAATTCAGTGAAAAACAGTGTGTAAAGTCCTTTTGGATGTCCAAAAAACCCTTTTTGAGGAACACTTTTAACAATTTTATCGTGGTCAATTGTAGACATGGCATAGATCCTTTCTTAAAAAAAGAGATATGAGAAAAATGATATTCTTGTATAGTTCTTGTGTCAATATAAAACTATTCTAAAACAGGAAAATGTTAGTTCAATAGGCTTAAAGACTCAAAAAATTGAAAAATTCATTGAAGTAAAAATTATCGGAAAGTTATTCCGGAAGAATTTATTTAAAATTTGAAGCAATGTACAAGCAAACCTTTACCACATGCATAGGATGACGAGAGAACATGTGTGAAAAGGAGTGATTTAGGTTGGGGGAATTGAATGAAGCTGATCTAAAAAAACCTGTTGTCAATGTACTAGATTTTGGCGTGATTGCTGACGGGAAAACGGATTGCACAGCCAAGCTCAATGAATGTTTAGAATGGACAAAAGCACAAGGGTATTCCCATGTCTGGCTGCCGAGCGGCACATATTTAATCGATGCGGTGTACAGAGGTGATTCATTTTTTCCTTTCCGAGGTGCAGGTATACGGGTGCCAAGTCATATATGCATTGAGATGGCGCCAGACGCTGTGATAAAGGTAAAACCAAATGATTCATGGGGGTATGCAGCCTTTTATATAGGAAAGGTTCAGAATGTGACCATCCGAGGCGGACGTATTGAAGGGGATCGTCATGAGCATGTATACAAGCCGCTCCCCTCTGAACGAAAAACCCATGAATGGGGCTTTGGGGTGTGCATTGAAGGTGCCTCCCATGTCGAGGTGAATCATGTCCAAATCAAAAATTGTACGGGAGACGGCATTATTGTCAGTCCCCATGGTTTATTGACAGAGGGTGAACCGTACTCGCCTGCTGCATCTATTGATATTTCCGGCTGCACCATCACAGATTCGAGGCGCAACAACATTTCGATTACAGGCTGTGATGGGGTCATTGTGGAGGACTGTCTCTTGGAAAGAGCAGGAGTAAATGGGGTCGAGCCAAGAATGGGCATTGATATTGAAGGCTATGGAGAAAATGCCGTTAATATGGAAGAACCGCTGAATATTCAGATTCGAAACAACATCGTCAGAGGAGGGGCTGCGAGCTCAATCTATAACTTTAACGGTTATGGTGTGATCATTGAAGGCAATCATACAGATAGCAGTATCTCCTATGGCTTCTCCACCGAAACGATCATTGCCAACAATATGATTCGTGCAGTGGGAGGAGGGGTTACAAAAGCAGGGATTACGAGCTTAGGCGTCTCACTTGGCCAAACCGAAAACAATGTGATTATTATTGGCAATATGATTGAGGGGTTTGAAAAAGGGATTGATGTGAGGGGAGACAGTGTTCACATTACAGGTAATAAGATTAGTCTTTTTGAAGATGCGGCTGTGTCCGTTTATATGGCGAATCGTATTCTAATAGAAGGAAACCATATTGAATCAGGAACGAATACCGGAAAAAGGAGCGCCTCCCTGCGTATCTATCAATCGGATAGTGTCGTCTTTTCAAACAATACGGTCTATTCTGTTATCGATGCGGCCGTGGTGAGAGGAACGAATATCCTTATTCAGCACAATCAATTCAAAGAATTCAGCAGAGGAATCTGGGTGCAGGAAGGGGAAACAGGGATCAACGGCAACCACTTTATTCAAGAAGGACACCCGGAGCTAGATTCTTCCTATACGATCAGTGTCACCGAAAATGCAAAGGCTTTCATCTGGCAGAATCGCTTTAAAAACTATCAAAACTACGCTGTATACAGTAGCACGACAGGGGCATTAGAAATTAAAGACAATTCCTTTGAAGAAACATCCTTATATGTGGTGATGTATATTAAAAATGGTTCACCACAAATTGGAGATAACCGCTTCTATTTGAATCGATCGATCGGACAGCCGACAGCGATCTTTATTGACCAGGCTTCGTCAGCTCGTGTGCTACGCAATAACATCATCAATCTATCTCCTCAAAAAGCGATTGCCGTCCGCACTGCAAATTCCACTCATTCTGTCATCGCTCACAACATGCTGGAACGCAGTCAATTGTTGACACATACCACAGACCGGCTCATCGGAAATATTGAGATTGATACGCCATCATAAGCGTTTGAAATCCCTTATTTTGGAGGTTCAGAAGGCGGTTGACAATCCTGTAAAAAGGGCATATAGTAATAATTATTTTTCATTTTTCGCAACATTTGCCCTTTTTTTATTAATAAAACCGATTAATTCAATCAGAAAAATGTATCTTCTAAGGACTTCAGTTTGATACATGTAGGATATAGAAAGGATGAAGAACAAGTGTCACAGCCGAAAAGGAAGCTCAAGCTAGGCGTATTCATCGCAGGAACTGGACATCACGTTGCCTCTTGGAGACATCCGAATGCAGTACCAGACGCAGCCATGAACCTAGATTATTTTAAACAATTAGCGAAAAAGGCAGAGGAAGGAAAGCTGGATTTGCTCTTTTTAGCTGACAGTTTATCCATTAATCAAACCTCTCATCCGAACGTATTAACGAGATTTGAACCGCTCACGCTGCTTTCATCTATTGCTGAGTCGACTTCAACGATTGGTTTAGCAGCAACAGCATCCACTACATACAGTGAGCCTTTCCATATTGCAAGACAGTTTGCCTCCCTTGATCATTTATCAGGCGGAAGAGCGGCATGGAATGTGGTCACATCTTCTATTGAAGAAACAGCGAAAAATTTTAGCGGAGAAGAGCATTTAGCACACCATAAACGTTATGAACGGGCAGAAGAGTTCGTCGAAGTCGTCAAAGGTCTCTGGGATTCTTGGGAGGAAGACGCCCTTGTCAGAAACAAGGAAACAGGAGAATTCTTCGAATCTAGTAAGCTTCATGAGCTCCAGCATAAAGGTGAGTTCTTCTCAGTCAGGGGGCCTCTTAACGTATCACGTACGCCGCAAGGGCAGCCCGTGATCATTCAAGCAGGATCTTCCGAAGATGGTCAAAAGCTTGCAGCAAAAACAGCAGAGCTCATTTTCACTGCACAAAACGATCTCGAAAAAGCGAAGGAATTTTATCAAAGCTTGAAGGGGAAAGTAGAGGCTGCTGGCCGTGCTAGAGAGGACGTCAGCATCATGCCGGGTATCTTCCCGATCATTGCTGATACAGAGGAAGAAGCCCGAGCAAAATATGAAGAATTACAGGAGTTGATTGTTACTGAGATTGGACTGAGCATTCTGCAAAATTACTTAGGCGGGATTGATCTGTCTCAGTATCCGTTAGACGGACCGCTTCCAGAGATTGATCCGAGCACGTCAAATGCGGTGAAAAGCCGTTTTGATCTCGTGATGAATATGGCGAGAAAGGATAACCTGACCATTCGCCAGCTCTATCAATCAGTTGCCGGCTCACGCGGTCATAATATTTTCATTGGAACGCCGGAGCAGCTGGCAGACGTGATGGAAACATGGCTGAATGAAGAAGCAGCAGACGGCTTTAATGTCATGCCGCCGCTCTTGCCAGAAGGGCTGGATGTGTTTGTAGACCGCGTCGTCCCAATCCTTCAGGAACGAGGCTTATTCAAAACCGATTACACAGGACAAACCTTACGAGAAAATCTCGGACTAACAGAGCCAAAAAATCGCTACACGACATAAGGTGAGGTGACTAACGTTGGGATACACGTTTCGTCTGGCAACAGAGGCAGATATAGAGGCGCTGCTTGAACTAACAACAAGAGCCTATGAGCCAATTCGTGAGCTCGGCATTCAGTTCCAAGCAGCACATGCCGATTTCGCTCTCGTTCAGAATAATGTACAAAAGAATCTTTGCTATGTGATGGAAGAGAACGGAAAGCTTCTATCCACCTTATCACTCCGAATGCCTTGGGGAGAGCAGCCAGGACCGTTCGGCGTCCCTCACATCTGGTGGTTTGCCTCAGAACCAGCCGCCAAAAAAGGGACAGGCTCTGCCTTGCTGGAATGGGTTGAAACCGAAGTACTAAGGGATACACTAAAGGTACCGTACGTGTCACTCGGTACAGCTGATAAGCACCCGTGGCTCGTAGAAATGTATGAGCGCAAAGGCTATGTCAGAGCAGGAGAAAAGGATTTAGGCAAAGGTCATATCACGGTTTATTTTAAAAAACAATTAAGATCAGATATCACACAACCATAAGACGAAAGAAGGGTTTTCGAACATGAAAAACAAAAAGTGGCTAGTCGTTCTTTTTGCAGCAATGCTAGCAGTTTTAGCAGCTTGCGGCGGCAATAATCAGAGTGAAGGCAAAGACGAAAAAGTATTAAAAGTAGGTGCTACTGGACAAAGCTATCCTTTTGCTTATAAAGACAATGGCAAGCTCGTCGGATTCGATGTTGAAGTAACAGAAGCCATTGCGAAAAAGCTTGGTTACAAACTAGACTGGCAGCTGAGCGAATTCAGCGGACTAATGGGACAGCTGACATCTGGTAAGCTCGATACGGTGTCAAACCAAGTTGCCATTACAGACGAGCGTAAACAAACATTTAACTTTACAGATACGTACGCATACGCAGGAACACAAATCATCGTGAAAAAAGACAACAACGACATCAAAGGTCTTGATGATTTAAAAGGAAAAACAGTGGCGGCGGTTCTTGGCTCTAACCATGCTAAAAACTTAGAGAGCAAAGACCCAGATAAGAAAATCAAGATTAAAACATATGAAACGCAAGACGGCGTATTAAATGAAGTGGCAAATGGCCGCGTAGATGCTTATGTCAACGGACGCAGTGTATTACTTGCTCAAATTGAAAAAACAGGTCTGCCGCTGAAAATCGTAGGCAACCCAATTGTGTATGAAGAAGTAGGCTACCCATTTGCGAAAGATAAAAAGCATGACAAACTAAGAGAAGAATTTAACAAAGCCATCAAAGAATTAAGAGAAGACGGGACACTTAAGAAATTGTCTGAGAAATATTTCAAAGACGATGTCACAGTGCCAATTAAAAAATAACAACAGCGGCGGTGAAGAGCAGACATGAACAAAATTGATTGGCAGTATATGGTGACGGTTTTTCCGACACTGCTTCAATACTTGCCGATAACGATCTTCATGGCGATTGTCTCCATGGTATTTGCCATTATCATTGGTGTGGTATTCGCTCTTATTACAAAAAACCGGATACCTGTTTTATACCAATTTGCCAAGCTGTATATTTCTTTCTTCAGAGCGGTTCCAACCTTGGTTCAGCTCTTTCTCATTTATTTTGGTCTCCCGCAGCTATTCCCTGCGATGACCTCAATGGATGCTTTAACAGCGGTCATTATCGGATTAAGTATTAAAAACTCAGCATACTTAGCAGAAATTTTCAGAGCGGCTCTGAACTCAGTGGATGAAGGGCAGCTTGAGGCATGCTTATCTGTCGGTATGACAAGATGGCAGTCTTACGTCAGAATTATTTTCCCGCAGGCCATCAGAAATGCGATTCCAGCGACGGGGAATACCTTTATTGGTCTTTTAAAAGAAACATCTCTTGCCTTTACGATTGGTGTGGCAGAAATGTTTGCACAAGGGAAGATGATTGCATCGGCGAACTATAAATACTTTGAAACCTATTTAGCCGTAGGGATTGTGTATTGGGTGATGACCATCATTTATAGCTTCCTGCAAGACCTATTTGAACGAAAAATCAGCAAACCTTACCGGAATTAAGGAGGTGTGGACATGATCAAGCTCACCAATTTGAAGAAATCATTCGGCGACCTTGTCGTCTTAGACGGAATCAATCTCGACGTGCAAAAAGGGCAGGTTGTGGCCATTATCGGACCTTCTGGCTCCGGTAAATCCACCTTGCTGCGCTGCTTAAATTTATTAGAAACACCAGATGAAGGCACGATTGAAATTGGCGATGCGAAGCTCGATGCGTCTAAATATTCACGTAAAGAAGCCCATCACCTGCGTCAACAAACGGCCATGGTGTTTCAAAACTATAATTTATTTAAAAACAAGACAGCGCTACAAAACATTACAGAATCATTGCTTGTGACGAAAAAAATGACAAAGCAGCAGGCGAATGAAATCGGTATGAAACTGCTGAAGCAGGTAGGGTTAGAGCAAAAGGCTGACAGCTATCCAGTCACATTATCTGGCGGGCAGCAGCAGCGGATTGGGATTGCCCGCGCGTTAGCGGTTGATCCACATGCGATTTTGCTGGATGAACCAACGTCAGCGCTTGATCCAGAGCTTGTTTCAGGTGTGCTTCAAGTCATTAAATCCATTGCGATTCAAGAAACAACGATGATCATCGTTACACATGAAATGGCGTTTGCAAGAGAAGTGGCAGACCATGTGATTTTCATGGCAGATGGTCATATTATTGAGCAGGGCACGCCAACTGAGCTATTCGATGAAACGAAGAATGAACGGACGAAACGATTTATCCAAAAAGAAGCAGCGGCTGAAGAAGCATAAGCTGCTTTTTATTCTTTAGAGGGGTGATTGACAGTGAAATCAATAGGAAATGAAGCTTTAAACAAACGTTTAATCAACATTCGCCGAGCGCTTCATGAGCATCCAGAGCTGGCGTTTGAAGAATATGAAACGACAAAGAAACTGCGCCGCTGGTTAGAAGAGGAAGGGATTACTGTACTTGATATCCCAGCCCTGCAAACAGGCGTTGTCTGTGAAATCAAAGGAGAACAAGAAGGACCGACGATTGCTCTGAGAGCCGATATTGACGCTCTTCCGATTGAAGAAGCATCTGGCGAATCATTTTCTTCAAAGGTACCGGGCAAAATGCATGCATGCGGTCATGATTTCCATACAGCTTCTATTTTTGGGGCGGCTCTTTTATTAAAGGAGCGGAAACACGAAATCAAAGGAACGGTCCGTGTTTTGTTCCAGCCGGCTGAGGAAGTTGCTCAAGGAGCGAAGCACGTTATAGAGGCAGGCGTTTTAGATGGAGTCGATGCGATTTTCGGTATGCACAACAAACCTGACCTGCCAGTTGGCACGATTGGCATTAGAGAAAAAGCATTGATGGCGAGTGTGGATCGGTTTGAAATCGATATTAAAGGAACGGGAGGTCATGCCGGAATTCCAAATCACACGGTGGACCCCATTGCCATCAGCGGGCAGATCACTAGTGCCCTTCAGCAAATCGTCAGCCGCCGCATCAGCTCCTTGCATCATGCGGTTGTCAGCATCACACGCATTCAAGGCGGTACATCATGGAATGTCATACCCGACCGTGTCGAGATGGAAGGAACGGTGCGGACGTTTGAGCCTGAAGTAAGAGCAATGATTCCACAGCTCATGAAACAAATCGTCAGCGGAATTGCAGAGGGATTTGGAGCAGAGGCTGAAGTGAGATGGCATCCTTATTTGCCTTCTGTCATGAATGATGAGCGTCTGACAAAGGTGGTAGAAGAAACGGCGGGCTCGCTTGACTTACGTGTCGTGCAGGCAGAGCAGTCACCGGGCGGAGAAGATTTTGCCCTTTATCAAGAACGCATTCCAGGCTTTTTTGTATGGATGGGGACCAGTGGTACGAAGGAGTGGCATCACCCTGCGTTTACATTAAATGAAGACGCACTTCCGGTTGCTGCTGCTTTCTTTGCTGAGCTTGCCGTTCGGGCATTGGAGTCTCGATCATGGAATTAACAAAACAACTGGCAGAGGTAGTGCTTTCTGCTGATCCGCTGCAAGATGAACGGGCCATTCAGATGGCTAGAAATGGCCTGTTAGATGCTGCGGCATCAGCGCTTGCTGCGAAAGAGGATGAAGGGATTCAGAAGCTGATGGTGCTTGTTGAACAGGAAGGCGGAGCCGCTCAGATTCCAGTCATGGGAAAAGGGAGGAAGGTGAGCCGCCAATACGCAGCAATGCTGAACGGCTACCTCATCCATGCCCTTGATTATGATGATGTGCACTCAGATGTGAGAGGACATCCAAGTGCGGTCATCATTCCGGCGCTGCTATCACAGCTGACAGACGGCAAAGGGTATGGCGAGCGGTTTTTAGCAGCCTACATTACAGGTGTTGAAGTGATGGCAAGACTTGGCGAATCCATCGGCAAGGCGCATTATGAGCGGGGCTGGCATAATACGGGGACACTCGGTGCCATTGCGGCAGTGTGTGCGATTGGCTATTTGAAGCAGGTCACACGAGAAGAACTGACGAAAGCAATCGGCTTTGCCGGGGCGCAATCAGCTGGAATGCGAAAGCAATTTGGCTCTGATATGAAACCATTACAAGCCGGCTTAGCTGCTAAAACAGCCGTTTTGTCTATGGATTTAGCTTGTTCAGGTTTTGGCGGGAATGACTCGGTTCTTGATGGCGCACTTGGTTTCTTTTCGCTCTATGGAGATCAGGAGCGTGCGGAAAGCCGTTTGCTAGAAGACTATGGTTCTACATGGCGTATTGTTTCGCCGGGGCTGTGGTTCAAAGTATATCCATTCTGCTCAGCAGCCCACCATGCGGCAGATGCGATCCAATCTTTAATAAAAGAGCGGGCTTTTTTGCCGGAGCAGGTGAAACAGGTTGATGTCATATTCCCGCCAGACGGAGATGCGGCGCTTATTGAGCGAACACCTTTGACTGGAGAAGAAGGACGATTCAGTGTTGAATATGTCATCGCACTTGCAGTGTTTGGACAGACGCTTACGCTGGATGCCTTTACGAAAAAAAGCATTCCATCAGACATGCGGACATGGATGAAACGGGTGAGCAGAGGATATGATCAAACGATAGAGCCCCATCCCGATGCTGTTCCAAAAGGACGCTTTACGATTGTGAAGCTCACCTTATCTGACGGCACCACCATCAGCAAACGAGTTGATGTACCTCAGGGAGCACCAGGCTGTGCGTTATCGAAAGAGGATATCATACAAAAGTTAAGCAGCGTCACAAGCGCATCACAAGCACAGCAGATTTTACAGGCGGTTGAAGAGGGAAACGACGCTGCGTATTTGAAGTTGCTGGCATGATAAAAAAGCTCATCGATAGAGATGAGCTTTCAGCGTGTAGACAAACCCTCGCATTCGGTGTCAGTTTTGCGCTCCGGTGCTCGCTCTTCCTAGACTGCAAAGGTTTTCTATCACGCTGAAAGGAAGACAAAGGGCTAAAATAAAGATCATTTTAGCCCTTTGTCAACAATCTGAAAGCTCATCAATAGAGATGAGCTTTTTTAAATAGATATATCATAAACTGTCAGGAAGTTCTTTATCTAAATATATGAGAATTCCTCATGAGTTAAAGAACCATAAATGACAATGTCCTCATCTTGATATGTTGTAAAGTAATGTTGAATCATAACTCAACTAACATGTTGACCATCTTCTGCAATTCCATCATAAAAAAACTCATGTGATCCACCGCAGTATTAGTTCTTTCAAAAAGTATGAATAAAAGATGACCAAACGATGATAAGTTCATGAAAACAGTGGAATCCAATTGAGATTTGAGAGGGAAGATGTAAAATAAAGCTACATAAAGAAAAACAATGGCAGCAGCGGAGGCTGATGATGAAAATATTAATGATTGAAGATAATCAGAGTGTTTGTACAATGACGGATATGTTTTTTCAACGAGAGGGATTTCAAGCTGAATTCGTTCATGATGGATTAGAAGGACTGAATCGCTTTCAGCAAGAGGAGGATTGGGATCTGCTCATCTTAGATGTCATGCTTCCTTCGATGGATGGTCTGACCATTTGTCAAAAGGTGCGCCAGATCAGTGATGTTCCGATTATCATGCTGACAGCAAAGGAAACCGAATCTGATCAGGTACTTGGTTTTGATCTTGGGGCAGATGATTATGTGACCAAGCCCTTTAGCCCACTCACCTTGATGGCAAGAATTAGAGCGGTGAAACGACGCTTTGCTCATACAACGACTCAAGAAAAGGTGAATGAGGGTGAACGGCTGGAGACAGCACATTTTCAGTTGGATAAGAAAACGAGGGAGGTTTTCCTGGATGGAGAGCGAATAGAGAACCTCACACCGAAGGAATACGATCTGTTGTGCTTTTTTATTCAGCATCCTCGGCAAGTATTTTCACGAGAACAATTGCTTGAGCAAATTTGGGGATATCAATTTTATGGAGATGAACGAACGGTAGATGTCCATATTAAACGGCTGCGCCAAAAAATTGGGAACGGTCCTAAGCCCTTTTTGTATACAGTATGGGGCGTAGGGTATAAGTTCGATGAAGATTAAATATTTTTATCAGCTGCTGATCAGTCATCTTGGGTTATTGCTCATCGCCATTGTCATTATCAGCACCCTTTTATCTCATTTTGTGAAAGATATTGCCTATCAAAACAGAGTGAATGAAATGAGCTCCTATGGGAATGAAATCTTGCAAGATTATAAACGACTCCCTAAAAGCGAGATGACCTTTCGTCTGCGTCCATTTGAAGATATTCTTTCGACGAGGCAAATTCGTTTTTTCGTGTTTGATGAAAAAGGAGATATTCTCTCTCAGCAGCAAAAGATGCCGCCGCATGAAGTATTATTGACAAAGGATTTATGGGCCAAACTCTCAAAAGGAGAGCAAATCATTGACAAGCGAAGTGATTCACGCCGCCTTGATCAAGAGGCATCACTTGTGGCACTCCCTGTCATGGAGGATGGTAAGCTAAAGGGCGGAGTCGTCCTTATTGCCCCGATTCAAGGCGCTGAACAGCTTATCTCCCAAATGAATCGTTACCTGTATATCATCGTATTTGTGGCACTGACGATCACCTTTATTCTCAGCCTGTTCTTGTCTAAATTTCATGTGAACCGCATCAAAAAGTTGAGAGAGGCGACTGAAAAGATTGCGCAAGGTGATTACAACATCAAGCTTGAAAACAAACACCTTGATGAAATTGGCACACTTGGTGAGGATTTTAATATGATGGCCAAGCGTCTTCAGCAATCAAGAGAGGAAATTGACCGGCTCGAAAAGCGCAGACGCCAATTTATCGCAGATGTGTCTCACGAATTGAAAACACCGCTGACCACCATTCGAGGACTGGTGGAATGGCTGAACACAGCGGATGTGTCAGCAGAAGAGAAAGAGAAATGCTATTCCTTAATTACTGACGAGACAAAACGTATGCTGCGCCTCGTCAATGAAAATATGGATTATGAGAAAATTAGATCGAATCAAATTACCCTTCAGAAATTTCACTATCCACTCATTGACACTTTTGAAGTGATGAAAGAACAGCTGAGCCGAATCGCCGAAGAGAAAAACAATCAGCTGATCGTGGATGTTGATCCCCAGCTAAAGGTTTATGCAGATTATGACAGGCTCATTCAAATACTTGTTAATATCACAAAGAACGCGATTCAATTCACAGAAGGCGGTCGTATTTATTTAAGAGGAAAACAAGGAAATCAAGAGACGATCATTGAAGTGGAAGACACAGGCATTGGCATTGCGCCAGATGAAGTCAAACACATATGGGAACGTTTTTATAAAGCGGATATCTCAAGAACGAATACACCGTATGGAGAATACGGATTGGGCTTGTCCATCGTGAAGCAGCTTGTGGACTTACATGAAGGGCATATTGATATGAAAAGTGAAAAAAACAATGGAACGACATTTACCATTCGACTGCCGTTTCCAGAAGAAAAGGGCTAAAATGAAGTTCATTTTAGCCCTTTTTGGTGAATCACCACTTATTCATTTTTGGTAAACGTTAACCCAATATGAGCAAGTGCCTGCGGTAAATCTTTTCGGATGGTGATGTCTTTAAACGATATATTGGATTGAATCGCACTTAAAGCAAGGTCTTGTTTAATGCCTGTTAAAACTGCTGAAATTCCTAAAAGTCTCAGCGTTTGTGCGTAGCTGACCAAATATTAATGCTCTGTTCATTCAGGCTTTTTGTTCCCGATACATCAATAACCAAATGAGAGAGCGACAGCCTGTAGCTTTCCTGTAAAATGGTTTCCAAAATATGCTGAGCACGTGTCTCTTCAATATCACCAAGCAGAGGAAGCACGGCGACACCGTCAACAACCGGTACGATCGGTACAGACAATTGCTGAATCTGCCTGTTGGCACGGTCTAGCTCGAGAACGTAGCTTAATAAAGAAGCCATCGTTTCAAACATATACACATGCTCTTCTGTAAAATGCTGCGGCTTCACATCAAGTCCGCAAATCGTCCCGTAGTTTGTCCCATCTGTGAAATCAATGGGAACCCCAATGAACGAGCCGCCTTGAAGATTTTTCGTGACCTCTAAGTATTTAAAACGGTCATCTTTCGAAATGTCAGGGATCACAAGTGTATTCCGATGATCGACCGCCAGCTTGCAAAATGTCTTTTCGTAAGGAAGTTCTTCTCCTTCTTCAAGAAGCTGCTCGTCTTGATTTAGCACCTTTACAATATGATTGGTGTTTTGATCATTTTTAGCAATAAACAGTGTATTCACATCAATGAATTGACTCATCATGTTTAAAATACTAGTAGAAGCATCATGAAAATTGCGAAACTGTTTTAATAGTTGTTGACGAGGCATTGTTTTAGGACTCCTTGTAGCTCCGATCACAGGCCGGAACAGTTAGTTGATTTGTCTCTATCATACAAAATCAAAAGAGAAATAGATACACTTTAATGCGCAAAAACACTCGAATCCGGCGAAAGCAAAAAGGCTGCCGATCCAAAGATCTGGCAGCCTGCTGATTAAAGGGAGACAGGGACAGTAGACATAGAGAAAAATTCCTCATATAAGGCTTGAACAGCTTCTTTTTCTTGAGCCGCTTTGACGCCAAACATCATGCTGACCTCTGAAGAACCTTGGTTGATCATTTCGATATTGACCTTCGCTTTTGACAGCGCCTTTGCCGCTCTTGCTGTTGTGCCTACATTATGACGCATCGCTTCTCCTACAACCATAATCAGCGAGAGATTCCGCTCTAAAACGACCTCATCTGCATCAAGCACGAGCTTCAATCGGTCTAGCAGCTCTTCTTCAATATGCTGCTCCTCCAGCTGATCCTGCCGTAAAATAATGGTCATATCATCAATGCCAGAAGGAACATGCTCATACGTAAGCCCATATTCCTCTAGTGTTTGCAGCACCTTACGTCCAAAACCGACTTCTCTGTTCATCAAATATTTACTAATGTAAATGCTGCAAAATCCATTGTCTGAGGCGATTCCAACAACCGGTCCATTTGTATGATCCCGCTGATTCACAATTTTTGTACCCTTTGCCGACGGGTTGTTGGTGTTTTTAATCTGAACTGGAATGCCTGCACGGAAGGCCGGAATAAGTGCTTCATCATGGAACACAGAAAAACCAGCATAGGACAGCTCGCGCATTTCCCGGTATGTCAGCTCTGTAATCTCTTTCGGTTCATGAACGATCGTTGGATTGACAGCATAGACAGCATCGACATCTGTAAAGTTTTCATACACATCTGCCTTCAGGCCGTTCGCCAAAATGGAGCCGGTAATATCGGAGCCGCTTCGCGAAAAGGTAACGATGTCTCCCGCTAGACTAAAGCCAAAAAAGCCAGGGAATATAATAATGCCAGAGCGCTCTCTTAATTTGTACAAATGATCATATGACTCCGGCAGGACTTGCGCTTGGCCAGGCTCATCGCTCACAAACAAACCAGCTTCCTTTGGATTCACATAATGAGCTTCAACACCCTGGTGGCGGAAATACGCAGCAATGAGCTTGGCGTTATTGTCTTCACCGCTTGCTTTAATGGCATCAAGATAGCACTCAGGGCGGGATGAATCAGCCTGTAATAATGTGTCTAGATCTTGCCTGATGGTATCGATAATGTCTTGACCTAATCCGAGTTCATCCGCTATTGAGGCATACCTCTCAATGACGGCTTCCTTTAAATCATGTGCTTCACCTAAACGTAAATATTGTTCACCACAGCTAATTAATAGATCGGTGACCTTCGTATCCGTTGAATGCCGTTTTCCTGGTGCGGAAACAACGACTGCTTTTCGAGCTGGATCTGCTGTTACAATGTCAAATACCTTTTGCAGCTGCTTGCCAGATGCAAGTGAACTGCCACCAAATTTCACGACCTTCAATGCATACATCTCCTATAGTAAAAATTTTCTCACAAATTGAATAGTTCCTATTATCAACTCTTTTCCTTAAATTATCAAGGTTTTTCTTCACTAGAAATACAAATGTATTTACAGAGAGGACGTTTCTGTATGATGATATGAAAAAAGAGCCGGCCATATGCCGAGCTCTTTTCCTTATGAAGAAGAGGAGGAGGAAGATATCTCCTGCTTCATCACTTTGTTATCACGTTTTGCCTTTAAGAAAAAGGAGAGGATGAGTCCAATGACCGCAATCAGACCAGAAATGAAAAATGACGTATTCATTCCATGAACGGCTGATTTTAATGGATTGGCCAATTCTGCATTTGCAGCAGAGCTGCTCATGATGGAAACAAGCACAGCCGTTCCAATGGAACCGCCTATTTGTCTCATCGTGTTATTCATCGCTGTCCCATGCGGGATCAAATGAGGCGGTAATGCGTTAATACCTGCCGTTGTCAGCGGCATCATGATCATCCCAACCCCGATTAAGCGAAGCGTATAGGCGACCGTAATGAGAGCGATCGATGAATCAAGGGTGAGCAGCATAAATGGCAGGGTGGTAACGGTGAGGATCGTAAATCCGCCTAATGCGAGCCCTCTTCCGCCGACTTTATCAAAAATCCGTCCGATAATTGGTGACAGGAATCCCATAAAGAGAGCACCTGGCAATAAGATCAGCCCTGTATCAAGTGCAGACAGCCCTCTGACATTCTGCGTATAAAGCGGCAGAATTGTCTCTGTACCAATTAATAAAGCAAAGACAAGCATTCCAAGGAAGGTTGTTAAGCTAAAGATCGCAAATTTAAATACACCAAACTCAAGCATCGGTCTTGTTAAGTTCGACTGGCGCAGGATAAAGAAGAACAAACTCACGGCGCCGACAATCAGTGAAATGAGAACAGTCGCACTCGTCCATCCATACGTGCCGACACTAGAAAATCCGTAAAGCAGCCCGCCGAAACCGAAGGACGACAAGATGACAGATAAGACATCAATACGTGTCTCTCGCTGCTGTGTGACATTTTTCATTAAGAAGAAAGCAAGAATAAGGTCGATGATACCGATTGGCAGAACAATATAGAACAGGGCCTTCCAGCTGAAGGAATCGACAATCCAGCCGCCAAGTGTTGGTCCAAGCGCTGGTGCGAACGATATGACAAGTCCGACCATGCCCATTGCCTGCCCACGTTTTTCTTTTGGGAAAATGGTTAAAAAGATCGTTTGCATCAGCGGCATTAAAATCCCCGCACCGGCTGCCTGTACGATACGCGCTGCAAGTAACACCGGGAAATTCGTAGCAAATGAAGCAAGAATTGTACCGGCTGTAAAGATGCTAAGTGCCGTTAAAACTAAAGAACGGCTCGAAAATTTCTCAATTAAGAAAGCCGTAATCGGGATGAGAATCCCGTTTGTCAGCATAAAGGCTGTTGTAAGCCACTGTCCTTTGCTGACCTCAATATTGAAGTCCTCCATGATATGTGGGATCGCTGGAATAAGAAGCGTTTGGTTTAATATCGCGACGAATGCCCCAACGAGAAAAATCCCAACAATCACAGATCGATTGTAAGATGTTGTTGATTGGTTCATGTTATCCCTTCTTTATCTATAAAATGATGTTTTTCAGCTGTGACACGTTTTGTGATAAAACGCTGTTTTTGCCTAAATAATCGAGCAGTGAGCTGATTAAAAAGGTTCTCGGTTGGTCCTTTGATAATTCCTGATTGAGCAGCTCATACGCAGAGAGGAGGTCGTCCTGTTCTTCTCCGCTTGGAAGTGAGTGAAGCTCTTGTTTGATTTTTGTTAAGTACGAATTGACAAGTTTTTCTTCGTCATATTCGTCCTGTGAGGAAAGCAAATAAGAGTTCATCAGCTCGTCTGTTAACACAGGTTCAATGGAACAAGGCTTTTTCGATACACGATCCATTACACCGATGATCATTTCGGCGGCAATTTCTAATTGGATGTTTTTTTGCTCAATCGCCAGCATTAAGATGAATTCTCTCATTAATCCATTGAGAACAATCACTAAATCCCAGACATATGGAGCGACAGATTCACCATATGTACTTAAAATAATGTCTCTGTGCCGCTGCATGATAATGGAGCGTGTTTCACGTAAATGCTTAATGACAATGGGCGAATGCTGAGAAAAAGCTTCAAAGGACAGCATGTTCAAAAATTTATGATTCTCTTTAAACTCTTCAAGCTCAAGCTTGATCTTCTTTGTGAATTTTTCCTTTTTGGACAGCGTCGTTTCTGAATGAATGATGCGGGAAATCTCTCTCATTTTGCGCTGATTGTATTTAATCAGTTCTAATAGAAGAGCTTCCTTTGAATCAAACAGTTTATAAATAGACGCTTTGGATATTTTACAGGCATCGGCAATTGACTGCATGGAGACACTCATATAGCCTTTTTGAGAAAACAATTTCTTCGAAACCCGCAAAATCTCTTCTTGCTTTTCGTTCATCTTCTTAAGTCCTTTCCGAATCGGCAAAACCATATGGTCACAATGGAAACCGAGTGGTCACTTTGGCTATCATAACAAAACCAATGCCTTAAGACAAGAAAATGAACTTAAAAAAATACCCGTCTGTATGACAGGTACTTTATCCTTCCGCATGTGCGACATATATTTTTGTTTTGCCGTGAAGTTCAACGACCAAAAGGTCTTCTCTCTCCTTCACAGAGTAAATAGCGGTCCCTTTTTGCAGCCTAGAAGCTGTACCATGTTCAAAATTTTTAGCGGCTGTTTTCTGAATGACACCTACTTGCTGATGTTTTGTGACGTGTAAGGATGTCGTCCAATCTACATTTGTTTCATACACGGTTCCTTCCCATTGAAATAAATCTGCCTGCTGATCCATAGCTAATAACTCTTCCGCACTAGGTGGTTTCGATTGAGAATATTGGACTGATTGGCAGGCGCATAAGGAAAACGTGAGCAGCAAGAGCAATAAACTAAACCATATGTTACGTATCAAAATAGGTTCCTTCCCTTCAATACAGCGTCTCTTAAGTAATGGACGTGAATGAAGTTAAATCGTTACATGCCTAGTCAGTTCATGAGTTTTAGGTGAATGAGATTGTATGTGAGCACAAAATACGATACATTTATCGTATGACGAATCCAAACCATCCAAACAAAGAAGATATGAGACTGATTTCTGTGCTGCACGCATTGGCTGATCCAATCCGCTTAGAAATTGTCCGCTGCTTGGCAGAAGCGGGGGAGAGGACATGCGGCACGTATGAGATGAATATTGCCAAATCCACGCTTTCCCATCACTTCAAAGTGCTGAGGGAGGCAGGCGTCGTGAAAGTGAGAATTGACGGGAAGCACCGTTACTATTCTTTAAGAAAAGAAGACATCGAGACCGCTTTTCCTGGACTCATGTCATCGATTCTAGCTGTAGATAAAAAGCGGTGGTAAGCCAGCTGTCTATAAAGAGCAGCTGGCTGTTTTATTTCCCGAAAATGGCATCATACAGCCGTTTCACTGCCGGCTGAATATCCTCTCGCCTCATATGCGAAAAGCCGAGGACGAGCGGGATAAAGCCTGGCTGATGCCCCGGCAATTGCTCATCAAGGGTAAACCGATCCATTCCGTACATTTTCAGCTTCCTTTCTTTCGCTCGCTGTAAAATCTCATGCTGCGTCCGATTTGAACGGAACTCTGCGATAAAATGAAGCCCGGCATTTTCACCAATAATCCGCACATTGTCAGCAAAAACCATATTGAGCTCTTCAATGAGCTGCTTCCGTTTTTCCTCATATAAACCATTCATTCGTTTAATATGCCGTTGATACGCCCCATCTTTTATAAAATGAAGAAGGGTGTATTGTGTAAAAAGATTAGCAGTTTGAATGAAAAAATGCTGTTCTTCTTTATAGCGTCTCAATAAATGCTGAGGCAGCACCATATAGCTTAGCCGCAAGCCCGGCAACAATGATTTTGAAAAGGTGCCCATATAAATGACTTTGTCATATCGATCGAGACTTTGCAGCGCTGGAATGCTGTCTGTGCCATATTTAAATTCACTGTCATAATCATCCTCAATGATATAACGATCTGGTTGATCAGCTGCCCAGTTTAACAGCTGAATGCGCCGGGAAATCGGCATAATCACCCCTGTTGGAAATTGATGTGAAGGGGTGATGATCAACACATTCGGCTGTTTCTTATAAATGTCGTTCATCCGCACACCTTTTTGATCAATGCCAATCGTTTCAATTTGATGATGATTGTTTTTCAGCATTTGATAGAGCCGGCGGTAGCCAGGGTTTTCTAGCCCGTATACTTGATCGGCTGGAAGAATGCTTGATAACGAATGGATCAGTGACTGTGTGCCTGCACTTAAAATGAGCTGTTCTGGATAGCATTTGACTCCTCTCGCAAGTCCGATCAGCCGGGCAATCGTTTCCCTGAGCTCATACACACCTTGTGGATGCGGAAGCTCACCGAAGGCATCTTGGTGGAGATGGATCGCCTTTTGTTCGCTTTTTAGCCAGCTTTTAAATGGGAAGTTCGCTGTATCGACGGAGATATGTGAAAAAGAATACCAGTCGTCTCGTGCAATCGGTTCTTCCTTTAAATCTACAGGAAGAGAAGAGGGTTTTAGCTGACCAGATTCATGAAACGTTTCTAGTGACTCCACGAAAAAACCTTTGCGCTCAACCGAGTATAAATACCCCTCGGCAAGCAGCTGCTGATAGGCGCCATTCACTGAATTAACGCTGACGTTTAATGTATCGGCTAACTCTCGTTTGGACGGTAATTGATCGTGTGGCTGCAAGTTGCGATTTAAGATTTCTTCTTTGATTTTCATATAAATTTGATGATAAATATATCCGTTTTGCCCTGTTTGATCTAGTTGAATTGTCAGCATCTCACCATTCCATCCTCTCTGGTACCATGAAAAAAATGATATTGGTACTTTCTATCATACCAAAAAATATTCAGAATAATAAAAAAGGATATAAAGGGGATGGATGACAATGAGTCAAACGACAACAAACCGTTTTTCAACTGAAGAATGGCAGGGGAAAAGAGATCAATACGTCGCAAGAGGCGTGAGTAATGGCAACCGTCATCTTGCAGCGAAGGGGAAAGGAGCCGAGCTGTTCGATATTGATGGGAAGCGATTTATCGATTTTGCAGGCGCCATTGGCACATTAAACGTAGGACATTCACATCCAAAGGTGGTTGAAGCGGTCAAAGCTCAGGCAGAGAGCCTGATTCATCCAGGTTTTAACGTGATGATGTACGAATCGTATATCGAATTGGCAGAGAAGCTTTGCCGCCTCACACCAGGAGACCATGATAAGAAAACCATTTTCCTTAATTCAGGTGCAGAAGCTGTTGAAAATGCCGTGAAAATTGCCCGTAAATATACGAAAAGACAGGGCGTTGTGTCGTTTACAAGAGGTTTTCACGGCAGAACGAATATGACAATGAGCATGACGAGCAAGGTCAAGCCATATAAATTTGGCTTCGGACCATTCGCATCTGAGGTGTACCAAGCACCGTACCCTTATTACTATCAAAAGCCTGAAGGATTAAGTGATGCCGCATACGACGAGTACATCATTGATCAATTCAATCAATTCTTCGTCGCAGCCGTTGCACCAGAAACCGTTGCTTGTGTGGTCATGGAACCAGTCCAAGGGGAGGGCGGATTCATTGTACCATCGAAGCGTTTCGTTCAGCATGTTGCATCATTCTGTCAGCAGCACGGGATTGTCTTTGTTGCAGATGAAATCCAAACCGGTTTTGCGAGAACAGGGAAATACTTTGCGATTGAGCACTTTGATGTGGTGCCGGACTTAATTACTGTGTCAAAATCTCTTGCAGCTGGCTTACCGCTGAGTGGTGTCGTTGGCAGAAAAGAACTGCTTGATGCGGCAGATCCAGGGGAGCTCGGGGGAACATATGCAGGAAGTCCGTTAGGCTGTGTAGCAGCAATGGCTGTTCTTGATATCATTGAAACTGAACAATTGAATCAACGATCTGAACACATTGGACAAGTCATTGAGGACAAAGCCAATGAATGGAGAACAGCGTATCCATTCATTGGGGAAGTACGTCGATTAGGGGCAATGGCGGCGATTGAAATTGTGGAAGATCAAACAACACGTACACCGGATAAGAAAACAGCCGCAGCGATTGCAGCATATGCAAACGATCACGGGCTGCTTCTATTAACGGCAGGGATTAATGGGAATATTATTCGCTTTTTAACACCACTTGTCATCACAGATGAGCTGCTTCACGAGGGACTAGGGATCATCGAGGAAGCCTTCAAAGCACGCTAAACAACAAAGGGGGATGGTTGTATGCAAAAACAACAAATGGCAAAAACGATGTCGCAGTCAGACGTGCTGTTTTTGTCCATTGGTGCAATGCTTGGCTGGGGCTGGGTTGTACTTTCGGGAGATTGGATTTTAACAGCTGGCTTTTTAGGCAGTGTGATTGCCTTTGTGATAGGAGGCATTCTCGTGATCTTTATTGGACTCACGTATGCCGAGCTTTCATCTGCGATTCCAGAGACAGGCGGAGGGCTCGTCTTTGTCCAACGGGCATTTGGGATGAAAGCAGCGTTCGTCTCAGCATGGGGCGTATTGTTTGGTTATGTGTCTGTGATTACGTTTGAAGCTGTCGCCTTGCCGACCGTCATTGATTATGTGATTCCAACACAGCATGTTGGCTTCTTATGGAATATAGGGGGATGGGACGTTTATTTCACGTGGGTATTGATTGGATCTGGCGGTGCATTGTTTTTAACAGCGCTGAATTACATTGGGGCGAAGCCTGCTGCCATTTTTCAATCCGTGTTCACAGTGGCGATTATTCTGACAGGTTTTCTCCTTTTAGGCGGCGCAACATTTAATGGAGATTTTGCAAACCTTGAGCCGATGTTTCAAGGCGGGGTTGGCGGTCTCATGGCGGTATTAGTCATGATTCCCTTTTTATTCGTTGGGTTTGATGTCATTCCACAAGTAGCAGCGGAAATTCATGCACCAAAGAAAATCATTGGGAGAATCTTGATTATTTCTATCGTAAGCGCGGTCGTTTTTTATCTGCTTATTGTCTTTGGGGTAGCTGCTGGAATGTCAAAAGGACAGCTTGAAGCCTCTTCATTAGCGACAGCAGATGCCATGGTTCAGCTTCTCGGTCATCAAGCATTTGGAACAGTGCTGGTTATTGGCGGTGTAGCAGGGATTGTGACAAGCTGGAACGCTTTTATCATCGGGGCAAGCCGTATCCTATATGCCATGGCGGAAAGAGGCATGATTTCCAAATGGTTTGCGTATATTCATCCAAAGTATAAAACACCGACAAATGCGATTTTGTTTCTTGGGGCATTGGCCTTTTTTGCTCCATTATTAGGCCGTCCTGCCCTCGTGTGGATTGTGAATGCGGGCGGTGTCGGAATCATCGTTGGGTACTTAATTGTATCCATCGCCTTTATGAGACTTCGCAAAATAGAACCCGAGCTTGAGCGTCCATACCGCATTAAATATTGGCGAACGACAGGCGTTCTAGCCATTGGACTGAGTCTTCTTTTTCTTTCATTTTACTTTCCAGGAATGCCGGCCTCCTTATCATGGCCAGCTGAATGGATTTTGCTTTTAGGTTGGGTACTCATTGGGTATATACTATATGTAATGAATCCAAGAACGAAGGAGACGGTAGAGCATGACAAACGAACTCAAAGTGTATAATCCTGCAACAGGAGAAGAAATTGCTTCAGTTGCTCAGCATACAAACGAACAGATCGAAGACGCAATTTCCCGCTCACACAAAGCATTCAAAGCATGGGCCAAAACGTCAGCGCATGAACGTGCCAATATCATTCGCAAGTGGTTTGATCTGATGATTGAACATAAAGAAAGGCTTGCGAAAATCATTACAGAAGAAAACGGGAAGCCGTATCAAGAAGCATTAGGGGAAATCGTCTATGCGGCTGGTTATATTGAATGGTACGCGGAGGAAGCAAAGCGAATCTACGGAAGAACCATCCCATCACATACGACAAGCAAACGCCTTTTCGTCACAAAACAGCCAGTTGGTCCTGTTGCTGCCATTACTCCGTGGAATTTCCCTGCGGCGATGATTACGAGAAAGGCAGCCCCAGCGCTTGCAGCAGGCTGTACGTTTATTGTAAAACCTGCTGAAGACACACCGCTGACAGCCATTGAACTAGTGAAATTAGGTCATGAAGCTGGTATTCCAGAGGATGCATTGCAATGGGTTGTCGGAGATGGCAAAGAAGTGGGTGAAATCTTCACAGATAGTCCATTGATTCGAAAAATCACGTTTACAGGCTCAACACCCGTCGGAAAGCATTTGATCAAAAACAGTGCGAGTACAGTGAAGCATGTATCAATGGAGCTTGGCGGCCATGCCCCGCTTATCGTAGACAAGGACGCAAATCTTGAACTAGCTGTCAAACAAGCAGTGGCGTCTAAGTTCCGTAATGCAGGACAAACTTGCGTCTGTGCCAACCGCTTAATTGTACATGAAGACATTCATGAAGCATTTGCGCAAAGGTTCAGCAAAGAAGTAGAAAAGCTGAAAGTGGGAAATGGCTTTGAAGAAGGCACATCTATCGGTCCAATTATCAACAAGCGCGGCTTTGATAAAATTGTCGGCCAAATCCAAGATGCAGTGGATAAAGGGGCGAAAGTTCTTGTTGGCGGCGATACGCATTTCGACGATGACAAATCATATTATTTTGTCCAGCCAACGGTTCTTACACATGTGGACCCTTCGATGAACATCATGCATGAAGAGACCTTTGGTCCAGTGGCACCGATTACGATATTCCAAACGTTAGATGAGGCAATTGAATTAGCCAACGATACACCTTTTGGCCTTGCAGCTTATTTCTTTACAGAAAATTATCGGAACGGGCTCTACATTTCCGAACATCTCGATTATGGAATTATTGGCTGGAATGATGGCGGTCCATCAGCTGTCCAAGCACCGTTCGGCGGTATGAAAGAGAGCGGAATAGGGCGAGAAGGTGGAATCGAAGGAATCGAACCATATTTAGAAACAAAATATGTATCTATTGGTTTAGACGAATAAACGTGAAAAAGACTGTCTGAGGAATCTCAGCAGTCTTTTTTATGTTATACAGCCGGCGGGAAAAGCTGGTCCACCGTTTCTTTCGTTTCTTTCAGAATTTCATGTATGTAATCTGCAGATGCCTGTTCCATACTGCTGAACAAAAGCCGTTCGACAGGCTGAACCCCAATAAGATTAAAGACTTCTGTATCCGTTGTCATGTGATGAGAGGAGGAGAAGCTCATATTGGAATCAAGAAAATTCCTCGGGGCATCGTGCGTGTTGATAATGACCCCTTTTTTGTGCCGAAGTAAATTTTCAATCACTCCATGCTCATTCTTCTGATAAGCAAAGCCCTCAGAAAAGACGCGCTCTACATAGCCCTTTAGCATAGCTGGCAAGCCTGTCCACCATATTGGAAAAATAAACGTCAGCACATCCGCTTGCTGAATCAGCTTCTGCTCTCTTTGAATGTCGATCGGGACATCACCGCATTTGATCGCAGCCTTTTCTGCAATGGTGAGCTCTGGCGAAAAACCTAGGGCATAGACATCACGAACAGTCACTTTATGACCATTGTTCAATAGAGTGCTCACAACAAGATCTAATAAGGTTTGATTTAAGCTTTGCTGGGGATGAGCAAAAATGATTACATGGTTCATCTCATAGCCTCCTATGTGGTCATCTGTCTCATTATGGCATGTGGATTTATCCTATTCAATCCTATATTGGTAATAACAAGTTGGGAAAATGGAAAATAATTGATTTTTCATAAAAGTAAACAGTGAGATTTGTACATGTGTAAAGGAAGAAAAAGCGATCGTTTCTAAGAAAACGATCGCTCATACAGCTTTTATTTTTTTCTAAAAGCAAGTCCAAGTGCAATCAGTGCCACGACTAGAGCAGCAATGGACAGACCAAGGACAAGTGGTGAGGAAGAAGCAGAGGCTTTTTCAGAGGCCTTCTCTTCTTTTGGTTTTTCTTGACCATGTGAATCCGTTACGGTATTAGATGCCACAATGTTTGTGATGGAATGAGGTTTATCAGCATCTTTATCGCCAGTCCATTCAACGACCGTTCCATCCTTATAATATTGATACGCATCCCATGCAGCTTCACCAGCTTTTTCAGGGTTTTTCGCTACAAAAACGAATTGCTGGAATTGTCCAGCAAGCACACCTTTACCTGTTGCTTCCCAAGTCACTCTTGTCACCTTGCCATCTTTCTCTTCAGTTGACGTTTTCCAGCCAGGTACTGGCTCATATTGCTGGAATTCTACGCCTTTAGGAATTTTCACGACAACCTTAGTCGTTGGACTGTCACTTTCAGAAGGAACCTTTAATGTATAGGTCTCCCAAGCATTTGTCGCAGATGTATCAGGCTTGACTGTTACGTGCGCACTCACAGGAATCGCCAATATAAATGAAGCGAGAAGCATTGGTAATAAAGCTTTAACGTATTTTTTCATATGTGATGAACTCCTTTTAGTTTCTTCTTATAAAGGTGGTATCGATATTCTCAAAAGAACCAGTTAACGCATGGATTTCAATTTTCCATGTGCCTTTTTCATTTAATAAGAGATTTTCAGCAGAGAAATGACCATTTTTTAATCGTTTCAGCTGAAATTCACTTGGTGTCTCATCACCGAATAAAGCCACCTTATGAATCTTGGCTGTCACAGATTGAATATCAGTGATCGTTTCGCCATTCTTCTTTGTAAATGCCACCTCGAATGAGTTTTTCCCCGGGGCATTCGGGGTAATGCTCAAGGACACAATGTCACGATGCTCGACCTGATTGGCGCCAAAGAAAGGCTCAGGTGCAGGCGGAGGAGGGCTCGGAATATTAGTAAAGACAGCCGTTAATAACAAAATGGCGATCCCGATCATCCATTCAGCTCGTAAGGAAACGCTGCGTTTCTGCTTTTTTTCCCATCTCAGCATCAAGTAATGCATAAGTCCAAGCAGGCCCATGATGATAAATAAACCAAGCTTGATTAAAAAGGTGCGTCCGTATGCTGATTGGAAAAGAGCGTCAAACGATTGCAAAATAAAGATGGCATTCACAAATCCTGAAAACACAATAAGTCCAACAGAGAGCAGTGCCCAAGGATGAAATGCTGCGAGCGTATTCCGTATGAGCGGCTCATCTTCATTTGGCAGTTTTTTCATCAAAAGAAGGATAATGGCTGTTAAACCACCGATCCAAATCGAAGCAGAGACGAGATGGATGAAATCAAGTGATGTTGTGAGTATTTTATTGTCTGTTGCGGCTGGATGTCCGATTTGTGCTTTCAGCCAAAGCAGCACTGTGAAGAGAAGCAGTGGAAACAGCCAAACACGAAAAGAAGAGAAGTCCCCTTTTCTCATCGCCACAATTGTCCAGATGGTGAGAAGTACAAATGACGCCATAAGCATCATCCACAGACTACCGCCAGAAGTGGACGCAATCGTTTCTTGTAAAAGCGAAGGCTGAAATGCCCCAAAAAAGGACACGTCTGCCGCTGACTTTGTCTGAATCGGCAGCTGGAACACAAGTGCTCCGCCCATCATGATTAATGACAATGTCAAAATCCGCTTCATTCGTTTCGCCAATACAGGTGAAATCGCAGTCTTAAACCAAAGCAGTCCAAACAAAATGGTGCCAAGGAATAAGCTGAATGACGTATAAAGAAAGGCTTTATCAATAGTTGATGCCACATCAATAGATTCATCCGTTTGACCTTGCTCTAATTGGTCAAAGCCGCCAGCCGCTTTTCCAATACTAAACGGAATCATGCCAGAGACGGAGTGTCCGTCCGCTGATACCGCATTCCACTGAATGGTGTAAATCCCTTTAGGTAAATTCTTTTTTAAAGCCGCTTCCATGATCTTTTGATCTTTAATGACCGTATCTCCTTTATCCACACGATCACCTTTTGCATTTAGCACCTTAATGGCATGAAACCCGCTCTCAATTCCTTCACTAAATGTGATCGAGACTGAAGGAGGCTGCTGATCCAGCTCTTCATTTGCGGCTGGGTTCGAGCTCACGACATATGCATGAGCAAATGCTTCCTTTGGAATGAAAAAAGCGAACATGACCATAAGAAGCAGAAGCCACTGACTATTTTTAAACAAAGTGAATAACCGCCTTTCTACCTATGAAAATGTCTCATGTATCAGAAAGAAAGCGGCAGTAAACTGTGAGTCACAGAAAAAACCGCTCCTTCTATTGTACCGCCCTCTCTAAAAGGTAAACGAAACAAATAGCAAGATGGTTCACTTTTTCTGTGTCATGTCTGCGCAGACATTTCTTAATTGAATAGGTTTGATCAATTATAAGCCTATTCGATTTAAGAAGAGGAAACAAGAAGTGACCATTTGAAAGTTGTGAAATTCCCATGAATTTTGCGTGAAAACAACGGCATATCAAGCTTTCCACCCATTATATGTTGAGATCTGACAGAGAATTCACATCATTTTTCAATTTTGTCACACACGATGTGACAAAGTGACATTTAGTTTCAATTGATGAGAAAGTGAAAGCGTTTTACGATAGGCATAAGGGCTTCACTGAATCTTGTTCTTATATCTTTTGACCTATAAAGCCCTAAATAAAGGGAGAGAAGAAAGGAGTTTTCATAGATGCAGGAAAAAAGCGGATTTCGCGTAAAAGTACAGCGCTTTGGAAGCTATTTAAGCGGTATGATCATGCCGAATATTGGAGCGTTTATCGCTTGGGGACTCATCACTGCATTGTTCATTCCAAGTGGTTATTTTCCAAATGAACAATTAAATACACTTGTTGGTCCAATGATCAACTACTTGCTGCCGCTCTTAATCGGTTACACAGGCGGGAAGCTCGTATATGACCATCGAGGCGGGGTACTCGGTGCAACCGCTACGATCGGGGTTATTGTCGGTTCGGACATCCCAATGTTTTTAGGTGCGATGATCATGGGACCGCTTGGCGGGTATCTCATTAAGAAAATCGACCAGCTGTTTAAAGACCGAATCAGATCAGGTTTTGAAATGCTGATTAATAATTTTAGTGCAGGTATTCTAGGTGCCATTTTAGTCGCCATTGCTTTCTACGCCATCGGCCCAGTGGTACTAGGTCTGAATAAAGCCCTTGCGGCAGGTGTAGATATCATTGTCAATGCACATTTACTTCCGCTGGCAAGTATCTTCATTGAACCAGCAAAAGTATTGTTCTTAAACAATGCGATTAACCAAGGAATTTTAGGTCCATTAGGGGTGGAGCAAGCGGCGAAGACAGGCCAGTCCGTTCTGTTCTTGCTTGAAACTAACCCAGGACCAGGTCTCGGTGTCCTTCTGGCCTACATGTTCTTTGGAAGAGGGACAGCAAAGCAGTCTGCACCGGGTGCGATTGTCATTCAATTCTTAGGGGGAATCCATGAGATTTACTTCCCATACATCTTAATGAAGCCAAAGCTCATTTTAGCGGTAATTGCTGGGGGAGCAAGCGGCGTTCTAACTTTTACACTGTTAAATGCAGGCTTAAAGGCTGTGCCGTCACCAGGAAGCATCATCGCTCTTATGCTCATGTCACCAAAAGGCGGCCACCTTGCCGTTCTAGCAGGTGTTGTCGTGGCAGCGGTCGTATCATTCCTTGTCGCTTCTGTCATTTTGAAAGCGTCTAAAGCAGTGGATGAAGACTTAACAGCAGCAACAGAAAAAATGCAAGACATGAAAGGCAAGAAAAGTGCAGCAGCAGCTGCTCTTACAGCACAAAAAGAAGGTGCTGAAGCAAGCGAGCAAGCAGCATCTCCAGATGAGATCAATCCAGATGACGTGAACAAAATCATCTTTGCCTGTGATGCAGGAATGGGATCAAGTGCGATGGGCGCATCCGTTTTAAAGAATAAAGTCAAAAAGGCAGAGCTTGATATTGATGTGACAAATACATCCATCAGCAACATTCCAGATGATGCCGATGTGGTCTTTACTCATAAAGATTTAACAGATAGAGCGAAGGCAAAACTGCCAGGAGCTGTGCATATTTCAGTTGATAATTTCTTAAACAGTCCGAAATACGATGAGCTGATTGAGAAATTGAAAAAATAACATGACGAAACGGGTTGAGTCCAATTTTTCTAATTGAACTCCCCGTTTTGGTTGTTTTCTGATTTTCATTCTAAAAAAGGTGTGTGATCTTTCATGAAACAAGTACTTTCAAAAGACAATATTTTTCTAAACGAACAAGCGGGCTCTAAAGAAGAAGCCATTAAAAAAGCAGGCGAAGTCTTAGTGGCAAACGGTTATGTCACAAGTGATTATGTGGACAAAATGTTTGAAAGAGAAAATATTTCTTCTACATTTATGGGCAACGGAATTGCCATTCCTCATGGAACAGAGGATGCGAAAGCGGCTGTCCTTCATTCAGGGATTTCCATTATCCAAATTCCAGACGGCGTTGAATACGGCGAGGGGAATATTGCTAAAGTTGTATTTGGCATCGCTGGTAAAAACAATGAGCATCTCGATATTCTTTCTCAAATTGCGATTGTCTGTTCAGAAGAAGAAAACGTAGAGCGTATCCTTCATGCAAAGGATCAGGATGAACTGATCGCCATCTTTAACGAGGTGAACTAACATGAAGGCACTTCATTTTGGAGCAGGAAATATTGGCAGAGGGTTTATCGGATCTTTGTTAAAAGCATCAGGATTTGAGCTCGTTTTTACCGATGTAAATGAAGCGGTCATCAACGAGCTGAATGAAAAAGGAGAATACACGGTTGAACTCGCAGCACCAGGGCAGCAGCAAGAAGTAGTCGGTCCTGTGTCAGCCATCAATTCCGCAAAAGATCCAGCTGCTTTAATAGAGGCGATTGCAACAGCTGATCTCGTTACAACAGCTGTTGGACCAGCCATTTTGAACATCATTGCTTCGTCGATTGCTGAAGGTTTAAAACAGAAAAAGCCTGATCATATCATCAACATTGTGGCATGTGAAAATATGATTGGCGGCAGCTCTCATTTAAAGAAAGCCGTTTTCTCTCATTTAACAGCTGATGAACAAGAAGCGCTGTCACACACAGTTGGTTTTCCAAACGCTGCGGTTGATCGCATTGTCCCAATTCAGCACCATGAGGACATATTGAAAGTATCAGTCGAGCCATTTTTCGAGTGGGTGATTGATGAGACAGGCTTTATTGGAGACGTTCCTCAAATTGACGGAGCGACCTTTGTACAAGATTTGACGCCATTTATTGAGCGTAAGCTCTTTACTGTCAACACAGGACATGCACTAGCTGCTTATGTCGGGTACGAGAAAGGTGTGCAAACGATTAAAGAAGCTGTCGATACACAAGAGATTCGTCAAGTGGTCGAAGGTGCACTTCACGAAACAGGCAGTTATTTAATCGACACATATGGCTTTCAAAAAGAAGAACATGATGCGTATATTCAAAAAATCATTAAACGATTTGAAAATGCTTTTATCTCTGATGAAGTCACGCGTGTCGCACGCTCTCCACTTAGAAAGCTCGGAGCAGATGACCGTTTAATCGGTCCAGCGAAAAAGATCAAACAGCCACAGTATTTAGTTAAAGGCATCGTGGCAGCTTTGGCTTACGACTTTACTGAAGATGAAGAAGCTGTTCGTCTGCAGGCATTACGAAAAGAAAAAGGCATTGAAGGTGTGCTGGAAGAGGTATGTGGACTCTCGCCAACAGACGATCTTTATCAAGCCATTCTTAAAGAAGCAACTCGATAATTTGAACATCCCTTTCCAACGTGCGAAAGGGATTTTCTTCTATGACTTTTTTTAATACTTTCCCCAGCTTGACGATATATAAAATAAGGGGGAATTTGTTTATGAAAAAGAAAGCGTTTGCGTCAAGAAGTGTCTTTTTTCAATTAATGTCTGCCATTATCGTGATCACGATTTTAACGGGCGGACTTGTTGGAACTACGGGATATTTGTTAGCGAAACATGTATTAATTGATGCAGGGAAAGCAGATTTAAAGCACATCGTCAGCGGAGCAATGGCCACACTTGAACAATTGAATGACCGTGTGGAGAAAAAAGAACTGACGCTTGAGCAGGCGCAAGAACAGGCCCGCCTTTACTTGAGCGGACCCAAAAATGACAACGGGAAGGGATACCAATCTCAAAAATCAGATTTTATCTATAAAAATAAAGGCTATCTGATCGCATATGGCACTGACTACTCAACCCAGGTCCATCCGGTCAACGACATCGGTGTCATTCCAGATAACACGACCAATCGTCAAAAAATGGTCGCTGGCGCCAATGCAAAAGATGAGGATGCACACTATGTGACCTATATGGATAAGGACGATGCAACCGGCGAAGAAAAGGAAAAGCTTGCCTATATGAGCCAGTTTACACCGTGGAATTGGAGTGTAGGCATCGCTGTCTTCCAGGACGAATTTTATAAAGAATTAGAGCAGATGAAGCTCTATATTATTCTCATTACAGCGGGTGTCGCCCTTCTGAGTTTAGGCGTCTTTTATTTAGCTGCCAGAGGAAAAGTCAGACTGCTCAAGCAAGTCACTGCTGCTTCAAAGGAAATTGCGGCGGGGAATATTGAACGCACGAGCTTAAAGGAAACAACGGATGAAATCGGACAGCTGGCAAAAGGCTTTAACCATATGTCAGGAGAGCTTAGAACACTGGTGAGCGGTTTACAGGATACGAGCAGTCAGCTTGTGGAATCAGCGACAGATTTATCGGCGATATCTGAAGAAACCTCAGCCAGCAGTGAAGAAATTGGACGAGCCATCGGAGACATTTCGACTGGAACACTTCATCAAGCATCTGATCTTGAAGTAGCCAATCAACAAATGACCCAGTTTAATCAATCTATTGAGAATGTGAAAGAACAGAGTGATCAAATTAAACGGATTTCCGACCAATCGAGTCAATCATCACAGCAGGGCCAGCAAATCGTACAGCAATTAAAACAATCGAATGAACAATCGATTCAGGCGTCTCAAGGCATTAGAGCAGGAATCGAGCAGTTAAGTACAAAAGTACAGGATATTTCTCAAATCACAGATACGATTGAAAGCATTTCAAATGAGACCAATTTACTGGCACTGAATGCCAGCATTGAAGCAGCACGTGCAGGAGAGCACGGCAAAGGCTTCTCAGTTGTGGCGAGTGAAGTGCGGAATTTAGCTGAGCAGACAAAACAATCAGCCGTTCAAATTCAGCAAATGATTCAAGGCATTAAAGAAGAAACGACAACAACAGCTGGTATCATGTCTAACACAATGGATCGTTTTGCCGAGCTGGATGAAGCGGTGCATGCAACAGAACACGAATTCAATGCCATCTCTACATTGATTTCACAAACCATCGTTGAAACAAACGCGATGGCAAAAGAGCTGAATACACTGCTGGAGCAAAACGACCTTATCACAAAAGCCATGCACGGCGCAGCACATGTTTCTCAAGAAAACGCAGCGGCGATCGAAGAAATCACTGCATCCACAGACGAACAAGTGACAGCCATCTCTAATGTGGCAAAAGCAGCAGAAAGACTCAATGAACTTAGCATGCGGTTGAATCAGGACATTGCGCGTTATCGTCTATAATTCATTTTGACTATGTGGTACTATGAAGTTAATCAAAACCTTGCTCACGCAAACAAAAGGAGTGTTTCAGTCATGAAAAAGAAGATATTGATGTTCTTACCTTGTGGCTATGGATACTCTACTGCTGTTTTCTTTGAAGGTAGATAGAAATTGGTGAAGTCTGTCTACAAAACGAAAAAACTAGCAGAAAAATAAACGTGAGTGAGGGACATAACATGGAAAAAATCACGAGAAAAAACCCAGAAAGTATGCCGAAACCTGTTGGTAACTACAGTCATATTACAAGGGTGCCAAAGGGTGCGGGATTATTTGTTACATCTGGTCAGGTAGGGACAGATATAGATGGGCAGATCCCATCAAGCTTAAACGACCAAGTAACGAATACGTTTGAAAATATCAAAAAAATCCTTAAATCAGAGGGATTGAATGAAGAACATGTGATCAAGGTCAATATATGGGCAACAGAAGAAATTGACTGGGACCATCTATATCCTCAGTGGGATACGATTTTCAAAACAGCTTACCCATCAATGACGGTTGCTTATGTATCAGCTTTAGGATGGCCTGAGCTAAAAATTGAAATTGAACTATGGTGTGCGGATATATGATTTAAAAAAAGAACAGCGATGCTGTTCTTTTTTACTTGAGCCGCTTTGTAATCCATCCAGCAAAGAATGTAAAGACGGTATAGACAATAACCCAAATGAGAAAAGATTCATTCCCGCCAATATAGGTGAACATGAAGATCATGCTCGCTAACAGCACAATCAAAGTAGGCATCCAAACATTCTTCAGAAGGAGCGTACCGAAAATACCAATCAGCACAGAGATAATGGGAAAGCCAAATACAATGAATAAAATAAAAACAGCCATACGACTAACTCCTTTTAACAAGTGTTTACATCAAAACATAAAAGACCGACGCAGCCATGTGTGGAAGTGCAAAAATGATCACAAGAAAAGCCGTATCAAGGCGCCACATGCGGTGTTCTTTTGTTTCAGAATGATAGGCTGCTCGTGTCTCTTCTCCACTTGTCCAAGCACCCATTAGCACCCCAGACATTACGACCCCAATAATTGAGATTCCGCCGCTGACAAACCCAATCCATTCAAGGTGTTGCAACAGGATAGCGGCACTGCAAATCACAATCATTGAGCAAACACCGACGAAAAAAACATGTTTTTTTCTCATTTTGGTTCACTCCCTTCAAAAACAATTAGGAGATCGCATCACATATTTCAATGAAATGACCATCAGGATCAGACACATAAGCGACTGTTTGACCCCATGGTTTTTTTGCGGGTTCCTTGATGATCGGAACCCCTTTATCTTTCATTGAAGCAATTGTTTGATCCACATCATCCACAACAAAGCCAATCTCAAACGTTTGAGACGCTTGATTTGCTTCTGGGACAGGCAATCCGAGGGCCTCTTTGACATCCTGGCGTGAATTAATCGATAACGTCACGTCTCCAGTGTCAAACTCAACATAAGATTCAACCCTCAATTTTATAGGGAAACCAAGAACATGTTGATAGAAATGAATACTTGCCTCAACATCGTTTACATATAGAATGGTATATTTCATTTTCATGTGAAAAACTCCTCTCTTCATATACGTGTCAAAAACGGAAAGGTTTCCCACTCATTGTACCATATAGGATATAAGGTGTATTTCATACCAAAAAAATCAAAATAATTAGCTCAATAGTCTTGAAAAACAAAAAGTGGTGACATATGATAAAAATGTAAAATTAGAAAAAATAGGGGGATTTTACATGTTGAAAAAAATCATGGTAGCTGTCTTGTCTTTAGGTCTTTTACTAAGCTTTACACAAGTCGACTCCTACACAGCAGATGCAAAAACGGTCAAGTCTTACAAAAACTGCAAAGCGCTGAACAAAGTATATAAAGGTGGCGTAGCAAAAAGTAAAAACACGAAAAACAAAGGCGGGAAAACAAAGTACAAGCCTTATGTATCAAAAGCACTTTATCAAAAAAATATGCGGCTTGACCGTGATAAAGACGGCATTGCATGTGAACGCTAAGCACCTATGGAAAGACCTGTCACAAGGTCTTTTTTCTATGGGATCAAACTCGTCCCTTTGTGCCAGCTTCATCTTTATATTAAAATAAAGATAGTTTCAAAAATCGATACAAAGTGGGGTACTCAATTTGTCAACACAAGCTCATAAGAAAGACATCCGATTGATTGCCATTGATATGGATGGCACGCTGTTAAACAGTGAGCACATCATTCCAGAGGAAAATAAACAAGCGATTAAAGAAGCTGAAGCAAAAGGGGTCCATGTGGTCATTAGCACAGGGCGGACATTGATGACATGCCGAGAGCTGGTTGAGCCGCTCAAGTTATCTTCTTACCTTGTGACAGCAAACGGAAGTGAGATCTGGGATTCAAACTTCCAGCTGATCGAACGAGATCTGCTGCATCCTGATCACGTCCAAATGATGTGGGATTTAAAAAATAGGTACGAAACCGATTACTGGGCTTCGACTGTGGATAAGGTGTGGAGAGGTGAATTTCCAGAACGAATTCATGACCATGAATGGCTGAAATTTGGCTTTGATATTCATGATGATGACGTTCGTGAGGAAGTCCTCAATACATTGAAAACAAATAAGCACTTAGAGATCACAAACTCAAGTCCAACGAATATCGAAGTCAATGCAGCCGGCATTAACAAAGCGGCAGCTCTTGCAAAAGTAGCAGAACGCATTGGCTGTACGATGGATAACGTCATGTCACTTGGCGACAGTCTCAATGATATGGCGATGATTCAAGAGGCCGGATTAGGCATTGCCATGGGAAATGCGCAGGAAGTGGTGAAAGAGGCCGCTGATTGGATTACAGCGCCTAATACAGAACATGGCGTTGCAAAAGCTATCCAACATTGGGTGCTGTCTAAATAGAATGCATTTCATACAAGAAAAAGTGAGAGGACTTTGCCTCTCGCTTTTTTTGTTTTCTCTAGTTCTATTGTTATGTTTTCTGCCAATTTCATGTGCAGTCTATGCAAAGTTGATATAATCAATATAAATTCGAATATTCGGACTTTGGATTCCGTATTTCGGAACAACAAGGAGGGGTTCTATGTATCAAGTGGATATCAACTGTGATTTGGGAGAAAGCTTTGGTCAATACACAATCGGTGCAGACGAACAAATCTTAGAATATGTCACCTCAGCCAACATTGCTTGCGGTTTTCATGCAGGAGATCCAACGGTTATGAGAAAGACAGTCAGAATGGCACTGGGTAAAGGGGTCAAAATTGGTGCACATCCTGGTTTGCAAGATTTGGCCGGCTTTGGCAGACGTCCAATGGCTATCTCCGCAGAGGAAGCCTATGATCTTGTCATCTATCAAATTGGTGCTCTATCAGCCTTTCTCAAGGCCGAGGGCGGCACAATGCAGCATGTCAAACCACACGGAGCCCTCTACAACATGGCGGCTAAAAATACTGACTTATCTGAATCAATTGCGAAGGCTGTGTATGATGTGGATCCAAACCTTGTGTTATTTGGTCTGTCAGGCAGTGAACTTGCGTTAGCAGGTGAACGGATAGGTCTGCAAGTGGCTCATGAAGTTTTTTCTGATCGGACGTATCAAACAGACGGGACGCTGACATCGCGCCGCGAACCACATGCACTCATTGAAGAGGATGAACGTGCCGTCCAACAGGTTGTTCGTATGGTGCGAGAAGGCAAGGTTCGTACAGTTCAAGGGGAAGATATCGAGCTCAAAGCAGATACGGTCTGCATTCACGGAGACGGCAGCCATGCGCTTCAATTTGCAAAAAACATTACAGCGAAGCTAAAAGAAGCCGGCATCCATCTCAAGGCCTTTCAATAAAAATCGTCATCAAAGGGGGAAACAGCATGAAAACAGAGAAAGTCAAACACACGAAGGCACCAAAGGGGAATCGGTCTATGCTGATGGGCGCAGCCTTTTTAATGGCGACGTCCGCGATTGGACCAGGATTTTTAACACAAACGACCGTCTTCACACAGCAGCTTGCGGCTAGCTTTGGATTTGTCATTTTGATCTCAATTTTATTAGATATTTTTGCACAAACAAATGTATGGCGCATCATTGCCGTGTCAGAAAAACGAGGTCAGGATATTGCAAATATGGTGCTCCCGGGTCTCGGGTATGTGCTCGCCTTTTTGATTGTCATTGGGGGACTTGCCTTTAACATCGGAAATATCGCTGGGGCTGGTCTTGGTTTTCAAGTGATCTTCGGTGTCGATCCGCGAATTGGCGCAGGGATCAGTGCTGTGATTGCCATTCTCATCTTTGTAATTAAAGAGGCTGGGAAAGCGATGGACCGTTTCACACAGGCAGCAGGCTTTGTCATGATTGGCCTGATGCTGTATGTGGCGATTTCAACAGCGCCGCCAATTGGAGAAGCGGCGGTGAGAACATTTGTCCCAGAGGAGATTGATATTTTATCCATTGTGACACTTGTGGGCGGAACGGTAGGCGGCTATATCGTCTTTGCTGGTGGGCATCGCTTGCTGGATGCAGGTATTAAGGGGAAGGAAGCCCTGCCGCAAGTGACGAAAAGCTCTATTTTCGGTGTCTTAATTACTTCTGTCATGCGTGTAGCACTCTTTCTTGCCACATTAGGAGTTGTTTCAAAAGGCTTGCAGATAGATCCATCCAACCCGCCTGCCTCTGTTTTTCAATTAGCTTCAGGAAATATCGGATATAAAATGTTCGGGATTATTATGTGGGCTGCGGCGATTACATCCGTCATTGGAGCAGCATACACATCTGTTTCTTTCTTCAAAACCTTCTCACCAAAAATTGAGCAAAACCAGCGTGGCATTATCATTGGTTTTATTGCTCTTTCAACCCTTTGTTTTATCACGATCGGAAGACCTGTGAACATCTTGATATTAGTTGGAGCGATCAATGCATTGATTTTGCCGCTCGCTCTTGGCACATTGCTTGTTGCGGCTTATAAGAAAGACATTGTCGGAAATTATCGCCATCCTTTCTTTTTGACAGTGTCTGGTGCATTTGTTGTGGTCATCATGGCGATAATGGGCGGTTATACCATCATCAATGAAATCCCGAAACTATGGAGCTGATTCAGATGAATACTTACCAAACTTATGAGCCTTCACAAATTAGAGAATTGATTCGCGAAAAAAAGATCACAGGACCAACGGCTGGCTTTGCTGAGGGATTTGCTCAGGCTAATTTGATGATTGTCAAAAAGGAACTAGCCTTTGATTTTCTCCTATTTTGTCAACGGAATCCAGCTGCATGTCCCTTGCTTGATGTACTGGACCCAGGTGATCCAGTGCCAAGACGGTCGGCGCCTCAAGCGGATATTCGTACGGACTTTCCTAAGTACCGTATTTACCGAAAAGGGATTCTTGAAGAAGAGGTTACAGATATCTCTGCTTATTGGGAGGATGATATGGTTGCCTTTCTCATTGGATGCAGTTTTACGTTTGAGCACGCGCTTATGCTGAATGATATCCCTGTCCGCCATATTGAAGACAGTCATAACGTACCCATGTATCAAACGAATATAGCTTGTGAAAAAGCAGGAGTCTTTCATGGCCCAATGGTGGTCAGCATGAGACCCATTCCGGCGCATCAGGTCACAAGAAGTGTTCAAGTGACATCTCGATTTCCATCAGTCCATGGCGGCCCGATCCATATAGGGGACCCAGCGGTGATTGGTATTTCCGATGTGAACCAGCCTGACTTTGGAGAACCATCTGTGATCAAAGAAGGAGAAGTCCCGGTGTTTTGGGCATGTGGTGTGACGCCGCAAGCCATTGTCATGCATACAAAACCCGACATTGCGATCACTCATGCACCTGGGCATATGTTCATCACAGATCGAAGAGATCAAAAGCTCGGTGTACTGTAGAAAGAGAGGTGTCCTCAAGTGGCTTTTTCAACAATAAAAGATTCCATCACCTACCACCCGCTGGGAGATGCAGCGATCGTCATCCAAGCTGGAGCTGACATACATGAAGAGATTCATGCACGTGTTGAGCAGCTGTTTGCATGTATTGAACAGCACCCATTTGAAGGTTATGTAGAAGCGGTTCAAGCCTTTACAAACGTGACTGTTTTTTACGAGCCTTATACCGTTCATCAATCGGCCCAGCTTCAAACACAAGATCTGTCTCCGTACGAATGGGTCAAAGGCTATATTGAACAACTTCTTGAAGACAAATGGCAGGAGGGAGTTCAGGTAAAGCGCCGAATTGTGGACATTCCAGTCTGTTACGGAGGAGCGCTGGGCCCTGATTTAGAAGAGGTTGCTCGTATCAATGGTTTAACGCCAGAGGAAGTCGTACGTATTCACACTGCCGGGACGTATCTTGTCTATATGATTGGATTTGCCCCAGGGTTTCCGTTTTTAGGCGGGCTGTCTGAAAAGATCGCGGCACCACGCAGAGAAACACCAAGGATGTCCATTCCAAAAGGCTCTGTTGGTATTGCAGGAAAGCAGACAGGCGTTTATCCAATTTCCACACCCGGGGGCTGGCAGCTCATTGGACAAACCCCGCTGCCGCTTTTTCGCCCAGACGAGGAAATTCCGAGTCTATTGAAAGCAGGGGACGAGGTCAGATTTGTCCAAATGTCTGAAAAGGAATTTTTCAGCATGAAGGAGGCAGAACGTTGAGTATTCATGTCATCAAGCCAGGGATGTACACAACCATTCAAGATAAAGGGCGGCAAGGCTATCAAAAGTATGGCGTCTTAACGAGCGGCGGCATGGACCCGCTTTCACTTAGAATCGCCAACATTCTCACTGGCAACCAAGAAAACGAAGCCGTACTGGAAGTCACGTTGATGGGGCCGGGTCCTGTGCTCACATGTGAGAAGGATCAGCTCATTGCAGTCACTGGTGCTGATGTAGAGATTGATATTGACGGAGAGCGGGCACCTTTATGGAAGCCGCTCTTTGTCCGATCAGGAAGCACGATCACCTTTGGTCTTTGTAAGAGAGGCTGCCGCGTTTATCTTGCTGTGGCAGGTGGATTTGATGTAGAGCCAGTTATGCAGAGCAAAAGCACCTATGTAAGAGCAGGGATCGGTGGACTGAATGGGCGTCCTCTTGAAAAAGGCGACGTTCTGCCCATTGGAGAGCCGTCTATCGTAGCGGATCGTTTGTTTGATAGGCTAAAAAATAAAGTGAATCAGGCGGGATACGGCGCACCAGATTGGACAGTGAGTCACGATTATTTTTTGCCGCTGCGGAAATCGCCAGTGATTCGTGTGCTGGCAGGGAGGCATTTTTCTCATTTTCAAGAAACATCTCAAACCGCATTTTTTGAGCAGCCTTATCAGGTCACACCTCAATCAGATCGTATGGGCTGCCGGCTGAAGGGGGAGCCGGTTCATTTAAAAGAAAAGCTGGAATTGATCTCAGAAGCGGTCGCCTTTGGATCTATTCAAATCCCACCCGATGGCCAGCCGATTATTCTGCTGGCAGATCGGCAAACGACAGGCGGATACCCGCGTATTGGAGAAGTAGCGACTGTAGATTTGCCGCTTATTGCACAGGCGATGCCTGGAGCAAAGCTGTATTTTGAACAAATAGATCATCGGGATGCAGAGCAGGCGTTATTTAAACAAGAAGCAGAACTGAGGGAGCTTACCGCAAGAATCAAGCTGGAAGCATTCTCGTTTAGAAAAGGTGAAGAAGATGCAAAACACAAATAAAACGGTTGTGAAATCAATGGAGATTTTGCGGCTGTTTATCGCTCACGATCAATTAACATTAAATGAAATGATCGAGCTATCTGGTATGCCGAAAACATCTGTCCATCGCATGGCGAGCTCATTAGCCGATATGGGACTGTTAGAAAAGCAAGAAACAGGTGCTTATCGATTAGGCTTAATGTTCCTTGAATACGGTCAGCTTGTGGCGGACCGCCTTGATATTCGAAGAATTGCAAGACCATTTATGGAAAGCTTACGGGATGAAGTAGGAGAAGCTGTACAGCTCATTGTTCGCGAGGGTGACGAAGCCATTTACGTGGAAAAGATAGAAGGTACGCAGCCTGTTCGTCTCTACACCGCCGTCGGTAGACGTTCCCCCCTATATGCGGGTGCCTGTGCGAGAAGTATTCTTTCCTTTTTGCCAGAGAGCGAAAGACTTGCCTATATTGACTCAATTGAGCTGGGGAAGATCGGAATTGGGACTATTACAGACAAAGAGGTTCTAAGAAACATGCTCGAAGAATCAAATGCGCGGGGATATACGTTAAGTTATTCTGAGCTTGAAAACTATACAGCGGCCATTGGAGCTCCTATTTTCAATCATCTGGGGGAAGTGGCAGCAGGTATTAGCATTGCAGGATTTGAAGCGGGCTATCAAAAAGAACGCCTGCCTTACTTAATTCAACAGGTGAAAAAAGCCGCCAGTGATATTTCGAGAGAATTAGGCTTTTCGTCTGAACAAATAAAAAGCCAATGACCGTCAAGATCATTGGCTTTTTTGTGTGCAGTTATTAGAAAGTTTTTCCTAAAGCTTTTGCACGTTCGATTGCATCTGCTTTAATTTGCTCTGCTTTCGCAGGCTCAGCATTGTGACCTTCAACGATAAGACCTTCGAAAGAAGGAATTCCGAAGAAGTTCGCAATTGTACCAAGGTAACGGTGACCTGCTTCAAGTTCAGCAGCAGGACCTTCAGTGTAGTATCCACCACGTGCTTGGATGTGAAGAGCTTTTTTGTCTGTTAATAAACCAACAGGACCTTGCTCAGTGTATTTGAATGTTTTACCAGCTACAGCAACAGAGTCAATGTATGCTTTAAGAACTGGTGGGAATGAGAAGTTCCAAAGTGGTGAAACAAATACATATTTGTCAGCAGAAACGAATTGATCACTTAATTCGTTTAGGCGAGCAACTTTTGCTTGCTCTTCAGCTGAAAGTGTATCGAAGCCAGCACCAGATTGAAGTTTGCCCCAGCCAGCGAATACATCTGCATCAATGTGAGGAATGTTTTCTTTGTACAAATCGATATGTACAACCTCGTCACTTGGGTTTGCTTCCTTATAAGATTCGATAAATGCCTTAGCAGTAGCCATACTGTAAGAAACTGTTTCATCATGCGGATGTGCAGTGATGTATAAAACTTTTGCCATGTTCATTCAATCCTTTCTGTTTCGGTTATTTTTTTAGCGTATCCCAAAGGTACGCTGAATATGTGGCATCTTTAATCATATTGGAATGCTATGAAAAAGATGTAACAAGCACAGTTACATAAAAACTGATATTTTCATTGTAATCACATTGTAGTTTGAAGTCAAGATATAAAGTCTCGAAATCAAGATAAAAAGTTTGTAAATTTTTCTGGAACGCATAAACACGCAGATTTCAGCGCAAAAAACCTACTCTTATTGAACAAAAAATCGTTCAATACCGCAAGTAAAGAGTTTGTAAAATAAAAAAAGATGGATGCCCCTAAGTCATCTGCTACAAGCATCTGTTCTCCAAATTCGTATATATAAGAGAAGGCAGGAGAGAGTGAGGGATAAGAGTGGGACGATCCTATGTTGCGATTGGGGATTCCTTAACAGTTGGGGTGGGGGCACGTTTATTTGGTGGAGGATTTACTCAGCGGTTTCGATGGCTGCTTGAAAAAAAGACGCATGCACCGGTCGAGCTGTCTGTATTTGCAAAGTCAGGGTTAACGACCGATGAGATTTTACAGCTCTTCAAACGGTCTGAGGTGAGACGTGCCATTGCAGCTGCTGACATCATCACCATCACAGGCTGTGGGAATGACCTTGTTCAAGCTGTTCAGCAGTATGAAGAAGGTGAAGATGAAAAGAAACTACTGCAAGCGGTCATGCATTGCCAGGCGAATTTTAGCAAGATGATTCACGAAATTGCTCAGATCAAAAGAGGGCAGCATGAGCCCTATTGCGTATATCTCATGAATTTATATAATCCTTTTCCACAAATACCAATAGCCGGGCGGTGGCTTCAGCAATATAATCAACAACTTCGTTTGCTTGCTGTGAATCCACATGTAGAAGTTGTGGATGTATACAAAGCGTTTGAAGGGCATGAAAGAGCTTACTTATCGATTGATCAATTTCACCCGAATCCTAAGGGGTATGATGCAATGGCAGAAGCATTGTATCAACAATACTGTAAACAGCTGTAATCCGGTGGGATTGCAGTCTTTTTCATCCTTTTCAATAAATGACGGTTTCGATATGATAAAAGAAACGAAGGCGAAAGAGGTGTGCAGGCATGGAGGAGATCAATGCGTTTTTTCAAAAGATGACAGGAACAGCTTATGAAGTAGGAAAACAGCAGGCTCTCTGGCTGAAGGGGAACCCGCTGCTGCAGACACAATATATTCGAACAGAACCGGTAACACAACAGGCTGTGAAGGAAACGAAGCAGCTGATCCGTCCTTTTCTTCCTCAATTAGATGAAGAAATTGCTGGGTTTTGTGATGAAATGCAATTAGATGAGCGTTATTTGACCTTTTTCTATTCATCGTATCTTCAGCCAGGCTGTTCCCATTGTGTGAGGCAGGGGAATATGGCAGCCGGTCAACAAACGGTCATGCTTCGTAACTATGATTTCTCCCCGATTTTTGATGATATGCGTCTTGTGACGACACATGTAAAAGAATCGGCATGTCATACAGGTTCGTCGCTGCTGTTGTTTGGCAGATCTGATGGAATGAATGAGCATGGTCTTGCTGTGACTTTCTCCGCTTGCGGTCCGCCGGTTGGCAATGAACCCGGTTTAAAGCCTCCAGCAGTCGCCGGTTTGCAGGTGTATCATGTGATTCGCTCTGTTCTGGAATCCTGCCAAACGGTCGAGGAAGCCATTCGCTCAATCCAGGAAATGCCCGTTGCCTCAAATGTTCATATCATGCTTGCGGATCGAAAAGGAGAGGCGGCTGTAATTGAAATCATCGATGGTCAAAAAAGGGTGAGAAGACCAGAGACAGGTTATATTGCCGCAACGAATCATCCGGTAGCTGATCAAACAGCAAAAGGGATGACCAAACATCATTCTATTGTCAGATACGATATGTTAATGGAGGCTTTAAAAGAACAACGATCAAATGATTCTCTTGTGAAGCTATTTCAGACAGAATATCCTGATGGTCTAACTGTGCACAATTATGAGGAGCTGTTTGGAACGATGCGAACCGTCATGTTCCGTCCGGAAGAAGGCACGATTGATTATTGCTTTGGTTCTCCGGTGTACAATCCGACTTATTCTTTAAAAGCCGGTGGTTCACTGCATTTTCATGAACAAAAGGTACAATTTCATCAAAAGGATTATGGACCGTCATTTTGGAGAAGCGTCTAATGATCCCTTGTTTATATTTTGTCACAGCCGCTGTGCCAAATTCAGATCAACTTAAGATTGCATCGCTCGTTGAAAGCGTTTTATATTAAGGTGTGACAATAGACCTATTTATACAGAAGGAGGCATTTCATGTACATAACGGCACGAGAACAGAAAGTCATTAAATACATCATTCAGCAAAATCGTTATGTCACCATTCGTGAGATAGCCGATTCTGTTCAGGTGAGTACAAGAACGATCCATAGAGAACTAAAATCTATTAAACCAATTTTGAAAGATTATCATCTTTCATTAGATAAACAGCCGGGAAAAGGCTTAAAGGCAGTTGGCGAACAGGAGGATAAACAGCGGCTTCTTGCTCATATGTCAAGTGAGGATCAAATTGAATACAGCTCGGATGAACGAAAGCTCTTAATCCTATGTGCGCTGCTTGAAGCGAAGGAACCGGTGAAATTATACACACTCGCAACTGACTTGCAGGTAACAAATGCGACGATCAGCTATGATTTAGATGAACTGACGGAGTGGATTGCTCCATACGGTTTGCAGCTTATCCGCAAGCGCGGGTACGGCATTGAATTAAAAGGGCCGGAGGAAGCAAAACGGAAAATTGTCGGCAATCTCATTGTCGACCGGCTCGACATTCAATTGTTTTTAGAAACGATTGAAATGAATATCAAACATCGAACGAAAGCAACGGAAAAGGTGTTTGGCGTTGTCAGCAGAGGACAGTTGCTTAAGGTGGAAAGATTGCTCTTTCATTTGAAGGATCGACTGTCACTCTCCTTATCTGATAGTGCCTATATTGCACTTGTTGTTCACTTGACCTATGCCATCGAACGTATTCAGCTTGGGGAAACCATTCGAATGGAAGAGGAAGAGCTGCTGGAATTAAAGCGGACGAAGGAGTTTGAATCATCACTCCGAATGGCAAGAGCGCTTGAACGCATGTTTAATGTGGAGATCCCTGAAGCGGAGGTCGGATATATGACCATCCACCTTCGCAGTGCAAATCGCAGCTTTGGGGCAGAATACCGTATTGATGAAATCGAGCTGGATATCGCGCTGAGAACGAAAAAGCTCATTGATTTTATTTCAAATAAAACCGGCTATCATCTTAATGAAAATGATTCATTGTATGAGGGACTCGTATCTCATCTCGAACCTGCCATGAACCGTCTAAAGGAAAAGATGAGAATCTATAATCCGCTCACACAACAAATTAAAAAAGACTACTTTTTGCTGTTTATGGCGATTGAAGAAGGAGTCGAGCGCTTCTTTCCTGAGATTGAATTTCCAGAGGATGAAATTGCCTTTCTTGTGCTTCACTTTGGCTCAGTGCTTGAAATCAAAAAAGAAGAAACAAAAATTCATGCGCTGGTTGTGTGCTCAAGCGGCATCGGTTCCTCGAAAATGCTCGCCTCTCGGTTGAAAAAAGAATTGCCGGAGATCGCCAAATTCGATCTATCCTCCTTGATGGAGCTAAAGGAAATCGATGCATCGAGCTATGACATGATTGTCTCGACCGTTCCGATACCATATGAGCATATCGATTACATTATGGTCAGCCCTCTCCTAAACGAGGATGATGCCATGCGTGTGAAGGCTCATATTAAACGGAAGATTCCTTATATCATCGAGAAAAAAAGAACAAAAGAATCTCCCAAAGAATTGGTGCAAGAAACCGTAAATATGATGACGGTTGCAGAGCAGGTGACGAATTATATGTTTGTGATTCGCAGCATCCTGTCCCGTTTTACCATTGAAAAAAGAAAGACGATGCCGAAGCATGATGAAACCATCAGGCAGCTGCTTCGTCAGCTTGAAGAGGAAGGGCTTATCATACATGGAGATGATGTGGTGAGCGGCCTTTTGGAACGTGAACAGCAAGGCGGCTTAGGCATACCTGGTACTGAATTTGCTCTTTATCATTTAAAGCATGCATTCATCAAGGAACCAATCTTTCATATTTATGATCTTGATCAAGCATACGAGGTTAAAAGCATGGATGGCGGGCAGCAGCAGATGTCACGAATGCTCATGATGCTAGCGCCGCAAGAGCTTGGCAAGGAAGGGTCAGAAATGTTTAGTCTGATCAGTTCATCCATCATTGAAAGTGAAGAAAGCATGGCGCTTTATGGACAAGGGACAAAGGAACACATTGAACAGAAATTACATCAGCTTTTCTATCAATTTGTCAAAGAGGCAAAGTGGTAAGAAAAAGGCCGAGAGCTTAGTCGCTTCTCGGCTTTTTTGCTGTGACACAGACAGCAAGGGTAGGACGAATTTCTTCATACTCAATAGAAAATTGGTCAAACCCTGCAAACTGCATGTCATTTAATATGCTTTCACCCATCTCTTTTGTCCGATTGGCGTCAGCTCCTTTTTCTCTTGGCTGCATGACAATAACGAGTGTTCCGCCTGGTTTCAAGGTGTGGTAAAGATTGAGTAAGCCCGTCTTTGGATCATCCCAAATCGTAAAATTATTAACAGACAGCACTTTGTCATACTGCTCTCCGGGAAGGCGTGTTTTCTCGATTTTTCCGACATACAATCGGACCTGTTTCTCTTTTGCTCGTTTGGTGACGCGGGACTGTGCTTGCTCCTGCATGGTTGAAGAAGCATCCAGCCCATCAATGTGAAGATCTTGATAATGCTTGAGCATATGTTTGATGCTGTAGCCGGGTCCATAGCCAATCTCCAAAATGTTTTCACCATCAGTCAGATCTAAGTGGCGGATGGCCCACTGATTCAATGCTTTATTTTCATTTGCCATAATGAATCCAGCGATGCTTCCGAGCCAGCCTTTTGGTCTGCTAAAGGTTTTTGAAAGGGTAGACAGCATGTGAGAACGCTCCTTTTTGATGATCATGTAACCGATTTTTCTCCTCTTCAAACATGCTGATTTTCGGAACACATCTGTACAGCTTCATGATGTTTGAGTGGAAAAATGAGGTGGTAATGAAAGGATACATCAACAAATCAAGGAGGAGCTTACACATGGATTTACGTGAATATTTAACAAATGGCATTCCGCGCCAAACGCAGGATCAGCAGCCAGGCAGTGAAAGAGAAATGAATCCAGCGCCGATCTTTGAGGATGAATCATATCAAGGTTCTGGCAAGCTAAAAGGAAAAGTGGCACTGATTACAGGCGGAGATAGTGGAATCGGACGGGCAGTATCTGTTGCCTATGCAAAAGAAGGAGCACATGTCGCCATTGTGTATTTAAATGAACATGAGGATGCAGAAGATACGCAAAAACGTGTAGAACAGGAAGGCGTCAAATGCTTGACGATTGCAGGAGATGTCGGTGACGAAGCCTTTTGCGAGAAAGCAGTAGAAAAAACAGTTGAAGCCTTTGGACAATTAGATATTTTAGTAAATAATGCGGCTGAACAGCATCCACAAGAACGTATTCAAGATATCTCAAGTGAACAGCTTCACCAAACCTTTAGAACCAACTTCTATTCCTATTTCTATTTTACGAAAAAGGCATTGGATTATTTAAAACCGGGAAGCTCCATCATTAACACAACGTCAATTAACCCATATCGAGGTAACCCAGTGCTGATTGATTATACGGCGACAAAAGGAGCCATTAACGGCTTTACGCGTTCTATGGCACAATCGCTTGTGAAAGATGGGATTCGGGTAAACGGGGTAGCGCCAGGTCCAATTTGGACACCGCTCATTCCATCTACATTTGATGAAGACAGTGTGGAAAGCTTCGGGGCAGAAACCCCGATGGGAAGACCAGGACAGCCTGTAGAGCATGTCGGCTGCTTTGTGCTGCTGGCTTCTGACGAATCGTCTTATATGACAGGACAGACACTTCACGTCAATGGCGGTTCCTTTATGAATACATGATCTACGCGGCACCGCCCAGCTTTGATTGGGCGGTGTTTTTAGTATTTCTTGCGATTCTTCTGCACAGATGTGACAGACCATACGATAATGCCCACAACAACTGCCGCAATGACAAGTGAACTCAAATGGAACATCGTTTCATGATGCATGTTCAACTTCTCCCTTCATTGAACCTGTTTTCTATAGCATCAGCCAGAAGGTCTCTTTTTATGAAAAACACATTTCTTTGTTTAATGAATGGGCCGTCGTGGAAACCTAAGAATACGGATGAAATTTTGAAGGAGTGAAATGATATGTCTCAAGAAGAATTAAAACAGAAGGTATTAAACCTATTAGATGAACAAAAGGTCGGAACATTGGCGACTGTTGAACAGGATAAGCCGCATACTCGCTACATGACGTTTTTCCATGAAGATCTGACGTTATATACACCAACGAGTAAAGAAACACATAAAGCAGATGAAATTGAAAAAAATCCAAATGTTCATATTCTCATTGGATATTCAGGCGAAGGATTTGGTGATACTTATGCAGAAATTGCAGGTACCGCAACATTAACCGATGATCCGGAACTGATCGACCGCCTTTGGTCTGATGAGATGGAGAAATGGTTTAAAGGAAAAGATGACCCGAATCTAGTGATTCTGAAAATTGATCCAACCTCCATTCGTTATATGAATGAAGGAAGCCGTACACCAGCAGAATTATCACTTTAACACTTGCGTAATCAGGGGGAATGTGTTATAATTTGATATTAAGTGTTGAAATAAGCAAATAAATAAAGAAAGTAAACTTTCTTTTTTCTATGACACAATGAGAAGCAATAGAGCTTCTACTTGATAAGAACGAGACGCTGTCAAAGCGAACAAACTTATTCTTTTCCTTCTGCACCCGCCCCCCTATATAAGCGGAAGAATGGAAAAAAGACGTTTTGATTTACAATTCACACTGGCACGGCTTCGGAGCCGTAAGGACGAATGAGAGGTAGGGCTTTCGTTGTCTTGTTATCCAGAACTTCCATGGCGTTTACTTTCAAACGTAGGTTCACTCGGAACACATATGACACACTGATATGATCGAATCTTAATTCATACACTCCGTAACGGAGATTAAACATTGATTATTTATTTGCATGAAAAGAGTAAGTAACAGGCTGCCATCTATTTGGCAGCCTTTTTCATTTGGTCAAACAAGAGGACCCCAAAACCAACGAGCCCAAGAAAAGGGAAGATGAAGATACAAACCAATCGCATGGCGTCCGCTCCAAAAGGGTTCGACACTAGCAGCAGACCGATGAATGCACAGATGATCAGAGTGAATAAAGCGGGCTTCATGATCATTTTCTTTGCCCTTTCTTCTGATACTGCCAAATCCGTTCAATAAAAAAGAACATCACTGCAAACAAAATAGAAAACATGAACATATCCAGCAGTGTCACGCCTCGATTTGGGTGAACAAGACCAAACCAAACGAATTGCAGAACAAAAGAGATTGCAAAATATAGAATCAATTTTTTCATCTTTTTCCTCTTTTCACTTATTTTTTTGACCCTTAAGCCACATCAGCCAAATGATGAAGGAACCTATCACACATGAGAGCAAAGTGCTAGGCGGCAAGGTGTGCCAGCTAGTCAGCCCCTTTACAAAACACATATAAAAAAAGAAAATGGAAATGGATACGAGTACCCATTGCTTGAGCCAGCGAGGGACACGCAGCCACGCCGCTAGAATGATTGATGATAGCTTATCCAATGAGAGAACTCCTTTTTTGAATCTGATTGGATTTTATCGTAAACAACAAAGTTTGTAAAATATGGATTTCAGAGGCTTTGATGGTATTCTTCTAGCGTGAAACATTTTCGCTGTACTGACGTATAAGTGAAAGGAACCTCATGAAAGGAAGCGATCAAGTGAAAAGAATACCAGTCATCTTCCTCAGATATATTGTCTTCTTTATTCCAGCAATCATTCTCAGTGTCTTGGTGTGGAATCATTATCAAGATGATTTGTCAGATGGGAAAGTAACAGAGAATAACGTCAAAGGAATGTTCACATTTGATGAAGGCAAACGAGTGGTGAGTGCTGTATCAAAAGACCAGCAGCTCCATTTTGCAATGGTTGATCCTCAATCAGGAAAAAGAATGAGTGAATGGACCACAGAAAGTGATTCGTTTAATGAAATGCTGCCATCCATTCAAGGAAACAATCTCTTGCTTGCTTTAAAGAATAAAGACGGGCAGCTGATGATTGAAAAGTTGTCTCCAAATGGAGAAAAGAAAGAACTCGCTCAACAGAAACTACAGATTCCCTCATTTCTAAATACGAATACATATCAATGGAATGGACGACTTGTATTTACAGGAGAAATGGAAGGCGCCGCTGCAGTCATTGGTGAGCTGAAGAACGGGCAATTTTATGTACACAATCTTAACGAGCTAAAGCTGCCGGCAAGGCCTGTCTCCATGGATGCTGTCATGAATTCCTTTAGAGGGCAGACCCCTATTCCTATATTTGAAGTAGCCTTGAAAAATGATCAAAAGGCTTATGTCAGCGGCATTTCAAACGAGAAGCATCAGCTTGGCCTCTATGTCTCAAAAAATGCTGAACCGTTTAGCCTTGTGGAAGATACAGTTGAGCAGAGGCTGCAAAAAACGATCGGATCATCACAAAACTTTGCTGTCGCCGTGGAATCGGAATATCCAAAAAGGGCAAGGAAAGTGAATGCAGAAGGAAGGCTTGGGGAAGTCGTTCCAACGCCAAAGCCAATATACCAAACGTATGTGTACCAGCTTAATGAGGAAGAAGTGTTGATTGCAGGCTCTACAGCAAAGGACGAAGCAAAAGGCAAACTGACGGGTTATATTTATAATCATCGCACGAATAAGGCGGTGTCTGCCAGCAAGCTGTTTCAATCATTGTCTTATGAATCTTTACAAAGAGAAGGGCTCTCTTTCAATAAAAATGTGAAGAGCGATTGGCTCTATTATTCATTTGACAATCAATTAACGGGTGCATTTGAGACGAAAAGCAAAGAGTTAAAGGAATTTCCTTTGCAAAAGGTCATCTCAATTGAAAACGCCAGTCCAGCCCACCAAACGTCTGTTGATACCTTTATGCAATATGTAATGAAGGGCGGACCGCTCATTCTCAACTGGGCGATATGGATCTTGATCCCACTGTTATTATTTGTGTTAGCTATCTTCCTGCCGCCGATTTTGAGACTGGTGAGAAGAAACAAGATAAAGGACAGTGTCACATTACAAGCCTATATTGTGTCCGTGAAAGAAACGGGCACCTATATCAACGAACAGCCAGTTGTCAGCATGCGGCTTCAATTTGAATATGAAGGGCAAAGTATAGAAAAGACGGTTAAAACGGTTGTATCCTACACCCAGATACCACAGCCAGGCCAGCCTATTGCCATTCACTATGATCCGAAGAAGCAAAAGGCAATGCTTTTAAAAGAGGGTGACTTCTCGCAGCCAAGTGAGCCAAAGTTCATCAAAGGCGCTGTTTTAAGAAATATAGAATCATATGGAACCGTAGGACGGGGCACCGTCTTATCACTCACATTTGAATTAGATCAGAAAACGTATATCATTCCGATGATTCAAGCCGCTGGTTTTGAATTTAGAACAGGAGAAAAAGCCGATCTCGTCGACATCAATGGCCAGCTGAAAATGGCTGCCTATGGCTATGAAGTTCGGAATCGATCGGGGAAAGATATGACGTTAACTGGAAACATCCAACGTGTGAAGCAATATCCAATTGCCATCCATGAACAAAAGCCTATTCAGCTGGATGTGACAGTGTCAAACGGAGATCAGTCCATCACCAAAACGGTCAGCCAGTTTATCCCTGATCATATGCAGGTCGCAGCGGGCACTCAAATGACGATCCAGACAAAGAAAGAAGAGCTGGATAGAGAAATGAGCCTCATGCAAGAGAAACAAGGAAGTGCAAAAGTGACCAATGTCGAATTTGCTGGCGTCATCGGCAATCTGCCATTAGCGATCATTCAAGTTGAGAGAAATGGCATGATGTATGAAGTGAAACAGCCAATCGATCCAATCACCAGCGTCTTGCCTGGTGATGAATTATGGGTGGCATATCACGATATGACGCGTCAAGCAGCCATTGTGAAATATGCATCAATATAAAAAAGCGTTCCTTTATGGAACGCTTTTTCTATTAAGCTTTTGTATCATATTGGCGGAGCACCTTATCGTAGGCGAAATTGCCGAAAGGAATGAATGCCGCAAAAAAACCGGCGATGGACCATTTCAAATGCCAGCGAACTTTAAATGTCACATATGCCAAAATGAGCATATAGATGACAAACAATGCGCCGTGAAGAGAGCCTACAATGGTGACTGCCATCGGAATATCCGCAAAATATTTTAGAGGCATGGCAATTAAAAGAAGGGTTAAAAGAGACATACCCTCAATAAAACCCGCCTGTCGCAGACGGCTAATACTTGTATGCATATACAAATCCTCCTGTATAAAAGCTAGTTTCTCATCTTCTAATATAAACGAAAGATCGTCTGGACATGCTGAAATCTACGAAAAATTCAAAATATGTTCATGGATTGCTTAAAAAATGGGAAAAGTCCTTTACTGTTTGTTTGTTTCAGAGAGTACTTGCTTTAAGTGCATCACATCATGTAATAAATGCTCAGTCATTGCTTGAACCGCTTCTGTGGAGCGGCGCTTTTTTATTTCAGAATAGATCGCTGCATGCTCTCTTTGAATGGTTTCAGCACGAGTGCCGCCGCTAAAATGGAAGATGCGACAATAGTGAATGAGTGCATTCACGTGATTCAATTGTTTGGATAAACGGTCATTGTGACTCGCCAAAATGATTTTTTGGTGAAAGGATTCATGTAACTGGACGATCTCTTTAGATGGCAGCTCCTGCTTGATCGCTTCGTCCGCCTCCGTGAGAACCTGCTCAATTTCATCCATTTCTCTTTGCGTGGCTTCCTTACAGGCAAGCTCAACAGCAAGTGTTTCTAAGGCAACCCGAATTTGATAGAGCTCCTCGACATCTTTTTCTGTTAACGTATAGACTGAATAGCCTGATCGATGATCCGCGATTAAAAGCTCGTCTTTTTCTAACAGCCTCATCGCCTCTCTTACAGGTGAACGGCTTACGCCAAATTGCTTGGCAAGCTGTGTTTCATTGATGCGCTCTCCTGGCTGAAACTGGCCATCAAAAATCATTTGCTTCAGCTGTTCATAAAATTGCATGTGATACGGTGTTGGTCTTTCCATCTCGAATGAATTCATCCCATCATTCCCTCTTTTGTACATCATCTTTTGTCTCATGTTATCCAAGTTTTTCCCTCTAGGCAAGCCTGCATCGAAAAGTCAATATCGTACAATCCAAGAGAAAAAGGGTGTGCTACACTAATGATGAGTTCAGTGAAAAGAGGGGATCGACATGAGAACATTAGAGGAACGAACAGTCCATTTTGACCAGGACTTGCAAATAGAGGCGTATCGCTTTCATGCCATCATCAAAAAGTTCCCAAAACATTTTCATACATACTATGTGATTGGATTTATTGAAGGCGGTCAAAGACGTATGTTCTGCCAAAATCAAGAATACATCATTGGAAAAGGAGATATCCTTCTTTTCAATCCGTACGATAATCACGGATGTGAACAATTTGATCACAAGCCGCTAGATTATCGCAGCTTAAATATTGAACCAGAGTTGCTGGAGAAGATCTTTCAGCACAAGCCGCATTTTAAAGCCCCTGTGGTTTCACAAAGTGAACTAGCAAAGCAATTATATGATCTTCATCAAATGATCACAGAAGAAGCTCCTGCTTTGAATAAACAGGAAGCCTTTTACTTTTTGATGAAGCAGTTGATCGAAACCTATTCTGATATACCAGAGGAAAAAGCATCAGCAGCCAATGCCAATGCCAATGAACAAAAAGTCCAAGACGTACAGCAATATATTGAAACACATCTCACGGAAAATATATCGTTAGATGACTTAGGTGAGCTCGTGTCCATGAACAAATATTCATTGCTGCGTGCTTTTACAAAGTTCAGAGGAATTACGCCGTATCGTTATTTACAGACAATCAGGGTGAACTATGCGAAGGAACTACTCGCCCAAGGAATGAAGCCAATAGATGTAGCTGCTGCCGCTGGATTTTCTGATCAAAGTCATTTGACTCATTTCTTTTCGGAATTTATTGGGCTTACGCCAGGGCAGTATCAGCAAATTTTTGAAAAGCAGGTAACAGCAAAATGAAAAATAAACAGCTTCTTGGTCATCTAGCAGCCATGTTCACCATTTTTTTATGGGGATCTACCTTTATATCAACCAAAATATTATTAACGGCTTTTTCTCCAACAGAGATTTTATTTTTTCGTTTTTTCCTTGGGTACCTTACCCTGATGATCATTTATCCAGTCACCATGAAGGTACAGCGTAGAAAGCATGAAGGGATGTTTGCGCTCGCAGGGTTATGCGGTGTGGTCTTATACTATTTTTTGGAAAATGTTGCACTTACCTATACGTTCGCTTCGAATGCAGGTGTCATCAGCTCCGTTGTCCCATTTTTCTCTTTTCTATTGTCTTATTTTTTATTAAAAGATGAGCCGCTGCACAGCCGCTTTTTTATAGGCTTTTTCATCGCGATGATAGGAATTGTACTGATTAGCTTTAATGGGATGACGACGTTCCAATTGAATCCGCTCGGTGATGCTTTAGCATTTATGGCTACCATCGTCTGGGCATTTTATTCCATTTTATCGAAAATGATCAATCAATATGGCTACCATATTATTCAGGTGACAAGACGTGTCTTCTTTTACGGGCTGCTATGGATGATTCCGCTAATCTGGCATTTTAAGATTCGTTTAGACTGGGAGCGGTTCACGAATCCATCGTTTGCCTTCCACTTGCTGTTTTTAGGCGTCTTTGCATCAGCTATTTGTTTTCTGACATGGAGCTTTTCCGTGAAGACGATCGGTGTGGTGAAATCAAGTGTGTATATTTATGGAGTGCCCATTATCACGATGATCATTTCAATGATCGTTCTTCACGAGAGTCTGACCTTCATGTCGGCACTAGGAACGGTACTGACCTTAGGAGGTTTGCTGCTTTCAGATAAAAAAGGTGCGGGAAGAAAGAAACAGAAGTCCCCGATACTGGTGCAGGATAAAAAGGCGCTTTGATCAAAAAGCGTCTTTTGTCCATTGTAAGAACAGGCACTCTTTAGTAAACTCAAATTAAACGGTCGACGGTCGACCGATGACAAAGGGGGAAAAATCAATGAAGCATGTTTCAATTGCAGCGATACCAGGAGACGGAGTTGGAAAGGAAGTTGTGCCTGAAGCCATCCGAGTTTTGAAAGCGATATCAGAGGTGCATGGCGGTCTGTCTTTCACCTTTCAGGATTTTCCGTGGAGCTGTGAATATTATTTAGAGCATGGCGAAATGATGCCAAAGGATGGATTGGAACAACTAAAAGCCTTTGACAGCATTTTCTTAGGGGCCGTCGGAGATGCCAATTTAGTGCCGGATCATGTATCACTTTGGGGATTGCTCATTAAAATTAGACGTGAATTTGAGCAGGTGATCAACGTTAGACCTGCAAAACAGCTGAGCGGAATTCGCTCACCGCTTGCTCAGCCAAAGGATTTCGATCTTCTTGTTGTAAGAGAAAACGGTGAAGGTGAATATAGTGAAATTGGGGGCCGTATCTATCAAGGAGAAGATCAGCTTGCCATTCAAAATGCTGTTTTCTCCAGAAAAGGGACAGAGCGAGCCATGCGTTTTGCCTTTCAATTAGCAAAAAAGAGAAGAAAGCATGTGACAAGTGCAACCAAATCGAATGGAATCGTTCATACAATGCCATTTTGGGATGAAGTGTTTCAAGACGTAGCAAAGGATTATCCAGAGGTGACAGCAGACTCACAGCACATTGATGCACTCTCAGCCTTCTTTGTGACAAGACCTGAGAAATTTGATGTGATTGTCGCCAGTAATTTATTTGGCGATATTTTGACTGATCTTGGAGCCGCCATTATGGGAAGTATTGGCGTAGCGCCTGCTGCCAACATCAATGTGAATGGCAAATATCCGTCCATGTTTGAGCCTGTACACGGATCAGCCCCAGACATTGCAGGAAAAGGGATTGCCAACCCAATCGGTCAAATTTGGACGGCTAAACTCATGCTTGATCATTTCGGAGAAGAAGAACTGGGCACACACCTCCTCGAAATCATCGAGTCAGTCACAGCAGACGGCTTTTTAACAGCAGACATCGGCGGAGCCTATCAAACACAAGAAATCACCAACGAAATCATCAAGCGATTGAAGAAATAATCCGTCATTAGAACAGCATCTCCACGTCTGCTATAATAAAAGGATGGATAGAAGAAAGAGATGTGAAATCTAGTGTCAAAAACAGTTGTATTAGCAGAGAAACCTTCAGTAGGACGTGACTTAGCACGTGTACTGAAGTGTCATAAAAAAGGAAATGGTTTTTTAGAAGGAGACCAATACATTGTGACGTGGGCGCTTGGCCATTTGGTCACACTGGCTGATCCAGAAGGCTACGGAAAAGAATTTCAATCCTGGCGTTTAGAGGATTTACCGATCATTCCAGAGCCGCTCAAGCTTGTCGTCATGAAAAAGACAGGAAAGCAATTCCAAGCAGTGAAAGCGCAGCTTGCAAGAAAAGATGTAAAAGATATTGTCATCGCAACAGATGCTGGACGTGAAGGGGAGCTAGTCGCAAGATGGATTCTTGAAAAAGCGCATGTGAAAAAGCCACTGAAACGACTATGGATCTCATCTGTTACGGACAAAGCCATCCAAGAAGGCTTCAAACGATTAAAAGATGGCAGAGAATATGATAATCTGTATCGCTCGGCGGTTGCACGTGCAGAGGCAGACTGGATTGTAGGGATCAACGCAACAAGAGCGCTGACGACCAAGTTCAATGCACAGCTTTCCTGTGGACGGGTACAAACACCAACGATTGCCATGATCGCCAAACGAGAAGAAGACATTCAGCAATTCCAGCCGAAGCCGTTCTATGGAATGACTGCACAAGTAGATGGGCTTACGTTGACATGGCAGGATGCCAAAACAAAGCAAAACCGCACATTCCAAGAGAATGTCATAAAAGAGCGTTTGGCAGGCTGCAAAGGAAAACCAGCAGTGATCGATGCATTGAAAAAAACAGCGAAAAAAGCTTTTGCTCCAGGGCTGTATGACCTGACTGAATTGCAGCGTGATGCACATAAACGCTACGGCTTCTCAGCAAAAGAAACCTTGTCTACGCTTCAGCGATTGTATGAGCAGCATAAGCTTGTGACATATCCGCGTACAGATTCACGATTTATTTCAGCGGATATCGTTCCTACATTAAAAGATCGTTTAAAAGGAATGAACGTCAGACCGTACGCACAGCATGTGAACCGCATTTTACAATCAGGCGTGAAAGCGCACAAAGGCTTCGTCAACGATGCAAAAGTGTCAGATCACCATGCGATCATTCCAACCGAGGAAGAGCTGTATCCTGGTGCACTAAGTGATAAAGAGCGTAAATTATATGATCTTATTGCCAAACGATTCCTTGCTGTACTCATGAATCCTTTTGAATACGAGGAAACAACGGTGATTGCCAAGATAGGCAGTGAAACGTTCACGGCAAAAGGAAAAACCGTACAATCAGCCGGCTGGAAAGCCGTGTATGATGATTCCTATGAAGACGAGGAATCAGGCGAAGTAGATCAGCATCTGCCGCTGCTCTTAGAAGGGCAGTCACTTGAAGTACGCCAGCTGAAAGAAACAAATGGAGAAACGAAACCTCCTGCCCGTTTTAATGAAGCAACTCTGCTATCTGCTATGGAGAACCCAGCGGCATTTATGCAAAATCAGGAAAAGGACTTAGTGAAAACCCTCGGTGAAACAGGCGGACTAGGAACAGTGGCCACAAGAGCCGATATCATTGAAAAACTGTTCAACAGCTTCTTAATCGAGAAAAAAGGCAAAGACATTTTCATCACATCGAAAGGGAAACAGCTGCTTTCCTTAGTGCCTGAAGACTTAAAGTCACCTGCGTTAACAGCGGAATGGGAACAAAAGCTTTCTAAAATCGCAAAAGGACAGCTGAAGGCTTCTCAATTCATGAGTGAAATGAAGTCCTATGCAAAACAAGCCGTATCTGAAATCAAACAAACGAACCAAACCTTTAAGCATGACAATGTCACTGGCACCCATTGTCCTGACTGCGGAAAACTTATGCTGAAAGTGAACGGAAAACATGGCACAATGCTCGTGTGCCAAGACCGAGAATGCGGCCACCGTAAAAATGTAGCGAAGAAAACAAACGCACGCTGCCCGAACTGTCATAAAAAGCTCGAGCTGCGCGGAGAAGGTGATGGCAAAATCTTTGCTTGTGTGTGCGGCCATAGAGAAAAACTGTCTGTTTTCGAAAAACGCAAATCACAATCCAATCAAAAGAAAGCCAGTAAGCACGATGTGTCAAAATATATGAAGAAACAAAAGAAAGTGGAAGAGCCAATCAATAACGCACTGGCTGAGCAATTAAAGAAATTAAAATTAGATCAATAGTAGTGTATAAACCCATGCTGAAATGCATGGGTTTTTCTGTGTAATCAAGTATATCGGCATATGGTTTTTCTGAAAATGGGAATATGTATGCAAAAAGACTCGTAATTTGGTATAAAATATTTATTTAAATTTTAACAAAAACACTCTATAATAAATCGTTAGATGCTAAGAGAACGGGAGTTGAAAGGGGACACGAATGGTTACAGCCATACATCGCACGGCTATTGTTTTACTCATTGTTTTTTTATTAGGCGGATGTACCTGGGAACAGCAGAAGGAATCAGCTGATCCAGTATCTCCACAGCCTGTATTGCCTGGAGAATATTTTATCACTCATCACCTCATGACAGATCAAGGCATGATTCGCACTTCATTAGCAGAGCAGCACATCTACTTATCTGAGTCGCTTGGACTTTGGATGGATTATCTTGTTCGAAAAAAAGATCAAAATTCTTTTGACCAACAATTTGGTGTCCTGCAAGATGAATTTTTACTAGATGATCACCTTCTCAGCTGGCAAATCGAATCTGATCAAAAAAGTAAAGCCAATGCTCTAGTTGATGACTTACGGGTAGTGGCGGCACTTCAAAAGGCAGATCGTTTATGGAAGAATGCAGCGTATCAAACCACAGCAAAAGAAATCGCACAAGCGTTAAAAGACAAGAATATGTATAGAGGCATCTTGTCCGATTATTATGATGCGTCAACAAACCGAACTTCACACACAATCACACTCTCATATTTAGACCCAAAAGCAATCAAAGAATTGGAATCCCTCAAAATATTCACGAAACAAATGACGAGTAACCAATTGACCATTCTAAAACAAGCACCGAGAAAAAAAGGATTCTTTCCTAAATCCTATGATATAAAGAAAAAAGCCTATTCATTTGATCGAGAAATCAATATGATTGATCAACTCTATACGGCTCTACATGCCGATCGTGCAAAGGTGAGTACGTCCGCGATCATGAAATGGCTGAAAACGACTTTTAAAAAAGAAGGAAAGCTGTACGGTAGATATAAACTGAGCACATTGCAGCCATCAGTGACGTATGAATCGCCTTCTGTATATGCACTGGTCATCTTGTATGCTCTTAAACGAAACGAACCGGAATTCGCAAAAGAGGTTTATGACCGCATGAAAGAATTACAAATTCAAGATCCTCTCAAGGATTATTATGGAGGATACATGAACGAAAAAGACACACACTCATTTGACAACTTATTGCCTCTCATTGCAGAAAGGGAGCTTTTTAATGAATCGGTTATTCAGTAATACGTATCGTTTATATTATTCTCTGCTCCTCACGTTTGCAGGTCTTATTTTGTTTATGAGCTACCTTGGCTTGCATGATGCAGAGAGCTTTTTGATGATCACACTGACTTTTGTCGTGTTAGGATGCGGGATTTTATTTGGCATCTTACCAGCATTAATTTTTACCTTGCTGATGTTGTTCTTTATAGGAAGTGCTATGTTCTTTACAGAGCTTGGCCACAAAAATCCTTTCTTTTCCAATCGTACATTGCAGGATGTGGTGGTTTGGGGCGTAGCCCTTCTTTTTTTCGCGATTTCAGCAGGAAGCTTGCATGAGCGGATCAAGACGATGCGTCACACCATTGAACAACAAAAGCAGGCGATGAAACAATTTGTGGCGATTGACTCGACAACTGGATTTGACAATGCAGATCGGATGAAGCTGGAATTATCCGAGGAAATGAAACGGGCAGAACGTTACAAACAGCCATTCGTTTTTATCCTTCTTCATATCCATTATGCAGCGGAATTCAAATCGTTATATGGAGAAAAAGAAATGCAGCACCTATTTCAGCAATTAAGTATCAAGATTCGCGAAAGTGTCAGAGAAACCGATAAGAAATTTCGATTATCCGAAGAACGAATAGGCTTGCTGCTTACTCACACACCAGAAGAGAATGTCTCTGTCGTCCTTGAGAAGCTAAAAGATAAATTGCAAAAGCATGTGCTGTTAAACGGTCGTGAAGTCACCCTGACTTTTCATGTCTGTCATTTAACAAGCAGTTCGGATTATCGTACGCCAGAGCAATTTTTAGAAGAACTAGAAAAAGAGATGATGATGAATGAACTTTAATTCTTTGATGAAATGCTGTTTGTTGCTTGCTCTTTTTTTGATTCTTTCTTTTAAATACATGGCTTCAGCCGACGCACTTGCCAAGTCAGATACCCTGATCGTTTATTCGACAGAATCGGGGGAAGCGACACCAGCAGTGCATATGCTGGATCTACTCGCCGGACATTTTTCAACAAAGACGACGATTGTATCTGATGAATATTTGGCTGAAAAGAAGATCAGTGAATTTCAGCAAGTCATCTACCTAGGAGAAATAAAGAGAACCTTACCGAAACAGACCATTCGTATAATGAATGAAGCACAGAAGGTAATAGCCATTGGATACAATGCGGAACAGCTTCGCCCATTCTCCAAGCTTACTTTTCACAAACAAGATCATACGAGTCAAATCAAATATACAGATGATCAAACTTACCGTCAGCTAGAGAAAAGTATCAGTGCGTTAACGGTTCAAGGGGCCGAATTGCAAAGTGAATTTTTATTGAAGAAGCATGAAGCTGACCTTCCATTTGTGATCCAAACAAAGGAAGGGGCCAACTATATTGGCATCTTAAATGTCGTGCAGCAGAACGAGTTGCTTGCAGAAGTGCTGGAAAAACGCCTGTCTTCTTCTCATCAGCTGACCACAAAGTACTTAAGGTTTGGGAACATCAGTCCTGTCTCTGACGAGAAAAAGCTGCTTGAGCTTGGACAATATGTATCCACTCGGCATATTCCGTTTCTGATAGCGGTAACCCCTGTATGGGTGGATCGAACAACAGGTGATGAAGTGACACTGAGTGACCGCCCGCAGCTCGTAAAAGTGTTAAAACAATTGCAAAGAAATGGAGCCAGCATCATTCTTCATGGATTTAGCCGTACGTACCGAACGGAGGATTCTGGTCAGGACTTTGAGTTCTGGGATGCAAAGAATGATCAGTCCATTACATCAAATGACCCAAAAAAAGCTGAGAAGAAGCAAAGTGAAAGCCATTTTTCGAATGAAAAGGACTTCGATGCTTATACGAGATCGAATCAGCAGCAAGAAATCATCTATACAGAAGAAAAAATCACAAAGGGCATTGAGCTTCTTGCGCAGCAAGGTCTATATCCACTGGCATTCGAAGTACCGCGTGATGCCATATCCCAACAAGGCTACGAAGTGATATCTAGGCATATGTCCAGTCTGTTTGGACAGGTACAGTTGTCGGATCATACGTGGAAAACAGCCGGTGCTCCGCCGCTGGTGACGAAGCCCGCTATGCTTCACGGCATGACCTTATATCCTCAGCAATCAGTAGAGCCAGCATCTGACCAAGAAGGTTCAAATATTTTAACAGAGCAAAAGATTCAATCCATCCAGCATCTTCAATCAGCCGCAATCGGGCTGTCCTATGATGTGGAATCAGGAATAGATGGACTGCAAAATCTGATGACGCAGATGGATGCAATTCCTTCTAGTGAATGGCTGGATTTAAAGAAAACAAAACAGACGGTCCAAACATCACATGTGCAGATCAAAACATCAGGGAATGGACATATTCAAGTAGAACAATCCAATAGAGCAGAAACCAAAACAGTCAAACGAAGCGGCATGGAAAATATGCTGCGAATTCTCACAGTCGTGGTGATGCTGTTTATTGCGGCATTTGCTTTTTACACATTGTATTTAAGACTGACAATGAAAAAACGAATTTTTAAGGAGAGAAAATTAGGTGGCTGATGTCTTATTTTATCTTTCATTAATATTGATTTGGATCATGCTCCTATACCACATGTTTCTCATGCAGGGCGGCTTTCAGCACTACCTGACCTACGAAAAAGTGCTGCCTGAATGGACGAAACAAGGGAAAGAGCTGCCGACCGTCAGCATTCTGATTCCTGCTCATAATGAAGAAGTTGTCATCCGGCAAACGCTAAAAGCAATGGTCCAGCTATCCTACCCTAAACATCTCCTTGAAATCATTGTGATTAATGACAATTCCTCCGATGGCACTGGGGACATCGTGCGGTCATTCAGTGAGCAATATGATCATATCCATATGATTGAAACAAAGCCGCCATTTGCCGGAAAGGGAAAATCCACTGCACTGAATGAAGGCTTAAAGGCTTCAACAGGAGAAGTCATCTGCGTATACGATGCAGATAACATGCCTGAACAAAAGGCCGTCTATCACTTGGTTCTTGGTTTATTGAACGACCCTAAGGCAGGTGCTGTTGTCGGGAAATTCAGGGTCATTAATGCAGCCAAAAATCTCCTGACCAAATTTATTAATATTGAGACCATCTGCTTCCAATGGATGGCGCAGGGCGGAAGATGGAAGTGGTTTAGCATTGCGACAATACCAGGCACCAACTTCGCCATCCGCCGCCATATTTTAGAAGAACTTGGTGGCTGGGATGTTCATGCGCTGGCTGAGGACACCGAATTAACGATTCGTGTCTATAACCTTGGCTATGTCATTCGATTTTTCCCGGCAGCGATCACTTGGGAACAAGAGCCTGAGACGTGGAAAGTCTGGTGGCGGCAAAGAACGCGCTGGGCACGAGGCAATCAATATGTTGTACTCAAATTTTTAAAGCAGTTTATGAAGCTGAAACGAAAACGAATGATTTTCGATTTGTTTTATTTCTTCTTTACGTATTTCTTATTTTTCTTCGGTGTCCTGCTCTCAAATGGGATCTTTATCGTGAACCTATTTGTTGACCTTCACTTATCTGTAGGAGCTGTTGCACTGATCCTGTGGGGATTGGCCTTCTTCCTCTTTCTAACAGAAGTGATGATTACATTAAGCATTGAGAAAACAGAGCTCACCAAACAAAATATACTCATTGTGGCGCTCATGTACTTCACTTATTCTCAAGTATGGATTGCGCTAGTCGTGTACTCTTTATTTGTAGAGACAAAGAGCCGTTTATTCAAACAAGAAGTAAAATGGTACAAAACCGAGCGTTACGATCAACAACAAAAGAAAAGCGGGTGACAAATTGAAATCGGTAAAATGGATGATTTTTACATTGGTGATATCCCTTGCCATTCAGCCTTTTTTCATGGCGGGGCAAGCACTGGCGCAATCAAATCGAGTACAAGTGAAAGATGACTGGATTCGCTCATCAAAAGGAAGTCAAACAGAAACGCAAGCATTATCAGAAGATGTAGTGACCTTGTATGGACAAGAAGACCGCACTGAATTTTCCTATCAAATAGAGAAAGAAAAAGTAGAGTCTAGCACCCTTACATTGAATATAGAGGCATCACCATTACTCATTTCGCCATCATCGTTCACAGTCATGATTGATGGAGAGATTGAAAAGACCATTCCCGTATCAGGGAAAAACCAAAAGAAATCGATTCAAATCAAATTGAACAAATCGCAATTGAAAAAAGGTTCTCATCGGATTCAGCTCGCATTTTATGGCGTGTTAAAAGAAGGTGTGTGTATCAACCAAGAGACACCTGCCAATTGGCTGAAAGTATATCCTGAAAGTGAGCTGGATTTCAAAGGAACTCAAACGACAGACGTGACGTTAGACAGCTTCCCTTCACCTTTCATTCAAACAGGTGATCAGAAAGAACAAACAGATATTGTGATTCCAAATTCACCGGAAGCAGCTGAATTAGAAGCGGCTGTGAAAGTATACCGTACGTTGAAAAACAAAGACCGCCAAGCAGACCTCAAAATCGTCCAAGAAAAGGACCTCAAGCAAATCGCGCATCCAACGATTGCTGTTGGAGCGAAAGGAAATTGGGAGGGACGAGTGAAATCGATCGAGCAAGCTGCGAAAATGAAAACAGCAAGCAACCAGCTTACGTTAGTAGTGAGAACACTGACTGGGAAGAAAAAAGAACAGCCCATTTTATTTGTCACTGCTGAACAGCCAAAGACAATTGCTGAAAAAATCAATGTCCTGACTCAACCAGAACTGACCGATCAGCTCACTGGGACAGATTTGCTGCTTCAAAAGGTTACTGCTAAAGCATCAAAACCATCTCATCAAATTCGTTTAAAAGATTTTGGTGGTGATGATGTAACGGTTGGAACCAAAAAGACGGCATCGGATCATTACTATTATCCGAAAGCATTGATCGCTAATCAAAAATCTGGTGCAAAGTTAAATCTATCATTTAAAAAAACTGATACAGCGAACAAAGCGGAACGCTTAACAGTCATGATTAATAATGAACCACACGATGTACCGTTAACAAAACTAGGAAACAAAGATGAGAATGGATTCTATCATGTGTCAATTCCAGTAGATTCACAAGTGCTCCAAAAGAATGAATATATTGATTTGCAATTTGTCACTACAGGCTTTAAAAACATGGAGTCCTGCAGACATACGGATGAAGAAAGCTGGATTTACATTGATAAGAATAGCTCTCTTCAAATACCAGAAGGGACAGCTAGTGATACACCGGATTTAGCTGCATGGCCGCTTCCTTTCACATCAAAAACACAGCAAGGAAAAACATTGATCATCATGCCAAATCAAATCAAGCAAGAAACGATCAATCAAATGGCGATGCTGACAGAATCATTTAGTCAGCCGGAAGCTGCTCAATATCAATTGATCAAAGCTTCAAATGTGACAAATGATCAATTGAAAAATCACTCTCTTATTTTCATCGGGGGCATTCAAACGTTCTCTCTTTTAAAAGAAAAAGCAGACGATCTCATCGTTCCAGTGACAAAGGATCAGTATGATGTATCCTCCTTTGATATGATCAACGAAACGACTGCTCGTATTGTATGGACGCAGCCATCTGTATGGAATAAAGAACAAACAATGACCGTCTTTTCAGGAATGAAAGCAGCTGACGCTGATCTTTCACATGAAGTGCTTCATTTCCTGCAAACAAATACGGAAACGGCAACAGTTGCCATCGAGAGCAAAAACAAAGACATGTTCTCTAATCATCAAACGGTCAGCAGCACAACAAATGATCTCAAAAAAGGTGAAAAGCAAGGCGTCGGTGATTCTTGGATTTATTTTGCATGTATCGCTGTGCTAATTATTTTTGTGGTCGGAATGATTATTTATTTCGTACGAAAAAACCGCAAAAAGACTGATAGATAAACGATCAAAAGACCTTGAAAAAATGTCTTTACTTTGGTGTCAAACGGGAGTATGATCTCTTTTATAAAAGACCAATCGCTGAATCATTTCGATGAGCGGGGGAACCATTAGTGGTGCAGGACACCACGTGGGGTGAATCCTTTTTAGGTAGGGCAAAGTCTCATGCGCCCGAATCCGTCAGCTAACCTCGTAAGCGTTAAAGAGAGCAAAGACCAACCTGTGATCTAAACAATAGACGCAGGGGCATTCTATTGCCTCTGTGTCTTTTTGGCGATCCATCTTTTGTAACTTAAATCGTTTGACACTAAAGGAGCGGGCATCACATGTACAGTTTGATGAAGCGTATTTTAATTGGGAAACCATTAAAATCACAGGCAGCAGGAGAACAAAAACTATCAAAAATCAAAGCGTTGGCATTATTGTCATCAGACGCATTGTCATCTGTTGCATACGGTACAGAACAAATCTTGATTGTTCTTTCAGTCGTTAGTGCAGCAGCATTTTGGTACTCACTCCCGATTGCAGGTTGTGTATTAATTCTTTTAATGGCGTTAATTCTATCTTACCGCCAGATTATTTATGCTTATCCAGAAGGCGGCGGGGCCTATGTCGTCTCTAGCCGAAACTTAGGTGAAAAGCCAGGACTGGTCGCTGGGGGATCATTGCTTGTAGATTATATTTTGACTGTAGCAGTGAGCATATCAGCGGGTACTGATGCCATCACATCAGCTTTTCCGGCACTATATCCATATCATGTGCTGATTTCAATTGTATTGGTCATCTTGATTATGGTGCTCAACCTTCGTGGATTGACAGAATCAGCATCTATTTTGGCTTATCCCGTATACTTGTTTGTCATATCACTCCTTATATTAATTGGAGTCGGGGGCTTTAAATTATTAACAGGAGGCGTTCCTCCAGCACCTGAGCATACTGCAATAGGTACACACGTACCTGGCATTACATTATTTCTTTTATTAAAAGCATTTTCGTCTGGCTGTTCTGCACTGACTGGGGTTGAAGCCATTTCAAATACCATTCCATCCTTTAAAAAACCAGCTGCACAAAATGCAGCGAGAACATTATTGATGATGGGTGGTTTACTAGCTGTATTATTTGTTGGCGTGACGTTGCTTGCGTTTGGTTTTGGCATATCACCAAAGCCAGAAGAAACGGTTGTATCACAAATTGCATCAGATACATTTGGACGTACATTTTTCTATTATGTCATTCAGGCTGTCACAGCTTTAATTTTGATATTAGCGGCAAACACCGGCTTTTCCGCCTTTCCTTTATTGGCGGTCAACTTAGCAAAGGATAAATATATGCCGCGTATGTTTACAGTAAGAGGGGATCGTCTCGGTTACTCTAATGGCATTATCTTCTTAGGTGTAGCTTCCATGCTGCTCATTTGGTTGTTTGATGGGAAAACGGAACACCTTATCCCGCTATATGCTGTCGGTGTATTTATTCCATTTACCTTGTCACAGACCGGTATGTGTGTGAAATGGATTCGTGAAAAACCGCAGGGCTGGAAAACGAAAATGCCTATCAATATAGTCGGAGCACTGATTTCCTTCACGGTTCTCATGATTCTTATTTTGACCAAGTTCCATCTTGTATGGCCAGTATTTGTTTTCATGCCAATTGTCTTATTAATTTTTCATTCCATTAAAAAGCATTACCTGTCTGTCGGAGAACAACTGCGTTTAATGAATGAAACAGAGCCTGTTGAGATTAAAGGAAATGTGGTCATTGTGCCAATTGCCGGTGTAACGCGTGTTGTTGAGCAATCTGTTCAATATGCAAAATCCTTATCAGAGCAAGTCATAGCAGTTCATGTATCCTTTGATAAAGAAAAAGATAAGAAAATTGAAGCGGATTGGGAAAAACTGAACAGCGGTGTGCGGCTTGTGATGCTGCATTCGTCTTATCGAAGCCTTATTCATCCGCTCGATAAATTCCTTGAAACGGTTGAGGCAAAAGCAAATGCGCATCAATATAAAGTGATGGTGCTCGTACCTCAATTTATCCCGAAAAAAAGATGGCACACGATCTTGCATAACCAATCTGCCTTCTTATTAAGATTCCGTCTGTTATGGAAGCGGGATATAGTGGTTGCCACCCTTCCATATCATTTTAAAAAGTAGCAGCAAGTTGAAACGTTTGATCAAAAGGGTGCGGTGGTATGGAGTAAGAAAAAAGGAGTTTTCTCACATGCCGCAAAGAACCGCAGGAAAAGAAGTAACAGCGCTACTGGAAGAGTGGGGCGTAAAACATATTTATGGAATGCCCGGCGACAGCATAAACGAATTGATTGAAGAGCTTAGGCATGAATCAAGCCAAATACAATTTATACAAACGAGACATGAAGAAGTGGCGGCACTTTCAGCGGCGGCTGATGCCAAACTAACAGGTAAGCTCGGTGTCTGCTTATCCATCGCTGGACCGGGTGCTGTCCACTTATTAAATGGACTATACGATGCAAAAGCAGATGGCGCACCCGTTTTAGCAATTGCAGGGCAGGTTGCGTCAACTGAAGTAGGGAGAGACGCCTTTCAAGAAATCAAATTAGAGCGGATGTTTGACGACGTTGCTGTCTTTAATCAACAGGTACAAACAGCAGAAGCTCTGCCTGATTTATTGAATCAAGCCATTAAAGCAGCTTATACTCACAAAGGTGTGGCAGTTCTCACCGTATCGGATGACTTATTTTCTCAAAAAATTAAGCGTAAGCCTGTTTATACATCTCCTCTTTATGTTGAGGGAGAAGTACGGCCAAAGAAAGATCAACTGCTAAAGGCAGCACAGCTAATTAACAATGCGAAGAAGCCAGTCATATTAGCAGGTAAAGGATTACGAAATGCAAAAGAAGAGCTTCTTTCATTTGCAGAAAAGGCTGCTGCGCCTATTGTCATCACACTTCCTGCAAAAGGTGTTGTGCCAGACAGGCACCCATATTTTTTAGGAAACCTAGGTCAAATCGGAACGAAGCCAGCATATGAAGCGATGGAAGAGTGTGATCTCTTAATTATGCTTGGAACTTCCTTTCCATATAGAGACTACTTACCAGAGGACACACCTGCCATTCAACTGGATATTAAACCAGATCAAATCGGTAAAAGATATCCGGTAGACGTAGGAATCGTGAGTGACAGCAAGAGTGGTTTGCATGAACTGACCTCCTACATTGAATATAAAGAGCAGCGTGGTTTCCTTGAAGCTTGTACTGAGCATATGATGAAATGGCGAGAAGAAATGGATAAGGAAAAATCCGTTGCCACATCACCGCTTAAACCTCAGCAAGTCATTGCTAGATTAGAAGAAGCAGTCGAAGACGACGCCATTCTTTCTGTTGATGTAGGGAATGTAACCGTATGGATGGCACGCCATTTTGAAATGAAACAGCAGGATTTCATCATCTCCAGCTGGCTTGCCACAATGGGCTGTGGTTTGCCTGGTGCTATCTCTGCTAAGTTAAATGAACCGAATCGCCAAGCGATTGCTGTCTGTGGCGATGGTGGCTTCACAATGGTTATGCAAGACTTTGTGACAGCGGTCAAATATAAACTGCCAATCGTTGTGGTGATTTTAAACAACAACAATCTTGGAATGATTGAATATGAACAACAAGTAAAAGGAAACATCAATTATGGTATAGAGCTAGAAGATATTGATTTTGCTAAGTTTGCAGAAGCATGTGGCGGCAAAGGAATCTCCGTATCATCACATGAAGAACTAGCTCCAGCCTTTGATACAGCTCTTCAATCAGATAAACCTGTCATTATTGATGTTGCTGTCACCAATGAACCGCCGTTACCTGGAAAAATTACGTACACACAAGCAGCCGGTTTTAGTAAGTACTTACTGAAAAAATTCTTTGAAAAAGGCGAGCTGGATATCCCTCCACTCAAGAAAAGTTTAAAACGCTTTTTCTAAACAAAATGTAGTCGGTCCTCTCAAAAGAGGACTGACTTTTTTGTGATGAAAGGAAAAACATTTCAATTATCACTTGTTTTATTTCCTCTATAAATATATGGACATTATTTTTGTAACTTAAAGCCTATTTTTCCAATTCGCTGAGAAAGGTAAAATAGACTTTATGATCAATAATGGAGGGAGTGACTTCTTCTGGGTAAGATACTTGATGCAAAAGCACTAACAAGTGCCATGGACACAAGAGCAAAACACTATCAGGAACTCCGTGAACAAATGGTAGATTTAAAAAAGGCATTACAAGGTGTTGCCAATCTTGGTGACGACTTCACTGGGAAAGGTGCCGATAACATTAAAAGCTTTTATAAAGAGCTCTCCGGAAATGTAGACATGTTTATCAGCTTCATTGATAAGCAAAAAGCCTTTCATGACGGTGTTTCTGGGACACTTGATGATACGAGCTTTGGCGGCGATACCTTTGTAGAAGAACACTTTTTAGACAACGCAGTACATATGGGCATCAAGAATGCCAAAAGCATTGTAAAGGATCAAAAAAAGGCACTCAAAACGATTTTTCAAGACATTGATGATCTCATTTCTCTAGAAGTATTTGATAGTCAAACCTTTGATGAGAAAATAGAAGATGCGGAAGATGAACGAAAAAAGACGGTCAAAGAACTGAGAGAGCTTGATCAAAATTTAAAAGATGAATATGCTTTGTCAGAAACGGAGCAGCAAGCTACAATGGCATTGTACGCTGAAATGATGAATGCGACAAATGACGGAAAAGCGATTTCGCCTATGAATTTTGACAAGAAAGCGTATCAAAATAGCGAAATCTACAAGGCAAAAAGCGATATTGAAAAGCAAACTTCTGAATATCTGAAAATCAAAAAAGAACAAGAAGAAGCCCGAAAGATTGCAAAGGAACAAGAAGCCCTCGCCAACCGCCCTTGGTATGAAAAAGCACTCGATTATGGCGGAAACATCGTGAATGAACTGACCGGCGTGAACGATGCAAAACGTGCCGCAACAGGCGTTGATCCAATCACGGGCGAGGAACTCACCGCAGGTCAGCGAGTCGCGGCAGGCGGCATGGCAGCAGCAGGCTACATCCCAATCGTCGGCTGGGCAGGCCGCATTTTCAAAGGCGGAAAGGCTGTCTATAAAACCACCCAAGCCACATCAGCCGCAGTAAGAGCAGTCGACATTTACAAGACATCACAAAAATCCTTTGACGCCCTGAAAACATCTCAAAAAGGTTTATATGGCCTAACCGCCACCAACGGCTTCAGCGAAGCAATCACAGGCCGAGACATGTTTGGAAACAAGATCTCAAAAGAACAGCAGGAAGCAAGTATGAACGCGGCTCTGGGGATGCTTTTGCCGTTCGGGGTGAAAGGGTTTCATGGGAAGATGGGGGTTAAAGAGAACACGAAAAGTCGAATTGATTATTTGAGAAATAAATATGGAAAGATCGATTCAAAAGAATTAAATGAAAGAATTAATTTACGCGGAGAAACGGTGAAAGAACTAAATAAATTAAAAGAAACTGGCATTAGCAAGAAGAAAATGGGTCCTGCCTTTGCTGGAGTTTATGATAAGCAGACTGGAAAATATTCGTATGCAATAAATGATTATGATGGAAAGTTACCAGATTTCCATCCCTTAATAAATGCCAAATATGATAGAATGCCAAAAGAGGTTATAGATTCATATACATTTACAAAAGGTGCGGGGTCACATGCAGAAGTGATCGCCTTGAATAAGGCCTTAAAGGCTAATCCAGGTGCTAGTTTGGATAATTTTATTTTGAATGTTGTTAGGACAGGTCAGAGTAGAGTGAAACCGGCTGGAATGATGTTTCCAAGGTGTCCTCATTGTGCTTATCTTACAGATGGATCTAAAATTATCACGGAGGTTCCTAAAAATGTTAAATGATATATTGAAAAAAGATTTTATTTTAGAGAATGGCACTGAGTTTGAAGAATGTTTAGAATATGGAGGCCCTTACGAACTAGCAATAGTGGAAATTACCGAGGGTGGTAAAGAAGAGCTGTTTACGGGATTAGCATATGATATATATGAAAATGGGAATATTGAGAGTTATTTCTATGTTGAACAAGGGGTTAAACAAGGTAAGTATGTTGAATTCTATTCAAATGGAAATGTTAAGAAAATAGGTCATATGAGTAAAAATGCAGCCGACGGCTATCAAGTTGAGTTTTTTGAAAATGGAAATAAAAAGTATGAATCTGAATGTGTTGCTGGTCGAGAGATGACTTATATAAAGTATGATGAAAGTGGAAATATTGTAGAGAAAAAGGCAGAACCTAATGAATCCGATTTGAAATATGCCGAAAAATTCAACAGCTAATCGTGTGGATCTTATGAGTAATGATGAAATAAATGATTTATTAGAAAAATTTAAAAGTGAACAAAAAGCGCTCTTGCCTAAAGTGCAATTGAAAAATAATTTTCAACTTGAGAACATAAGGTTTATTGCAGGTGTAGATGTAGCTTATTTTGATATGGATGGAAAAACGAGCGGTGTTTGTTGTATCGTCGTCTATGATTTGATAGAAAAAAAAATCATAGAAAAAGTGCATAGCCATGGAGAAATAAGGATTCCTTATATAGCAGGTTTTCTTGCTTTTCGTGAAATGCCATTAATTAAAGATGCAGTAAAAAAACTGACGAAACAAGTAGACGTCTATATGTTTGATGGAAATGGTTATTTACATTATAGACACATGGGCATTGCTACACAGGCGTCTTTCTTCTTAAATAAACCTACCATTGGAGTCGCAAAAAGTTATTTGAAAATTAATGGTATAGATTTTACCATGCCCCAAAATAAAACAAATGCATACACAGATATTATTATAAATAACGAAATATATGGAAGAGCCCTCAGAACCAGAGTGAATGTTAAGCCTATTTTTATTTCATGTGGGAATTGGATTGATTTAGATACAACTACAAAAATTATTATGAAACTTGTTGATAAAAACAGTAGATTACCAATACCTGTAAGGTTTGCAGATATTGAGACACATGCTATTCGAAAAGAGTTATTAACAAAAGAATAGGGGAAGTGTAACATAGCACATTTTTTAGCTGTATTGAAAAGGGCTAACGACATCCAATCAAACAATAAAAGGAGTTAAAACCATGCTATGGATTTTCGCACAAAACCAGCAAAGTTTCGTTCATGTCCACGAAGTCTCAGTAACCGGCAAAAAGATTGAAGGAATGATCGCAGGAGGCGATACTTGGGTAAAGACTCTCGGCAAGTATGACTCAAATGATCGAGCGTCAGAGATCCTACAAGACATTGTGAAAACAATTGAATCCAATCAAGATGCCACCGTGACTTACAGAATGCCAAATCAATAAAAAAGAAACCACCTTTCCATTGAAAAAGGTGGTTTTTGTTTATGATGGTGTTTTTGTAAAGGCTAAAAATAAAGGGATGCTTGTGCCGACAAGGGTTGTGGCAAATAGGAATATACCGCAAATGAATAGAAAATGGCTGGCTGAAAAGACAAGTGCCAGAATGAGAAAAACGATGCTGAGTCCTGCCATGCTATATGATGGGACAAAGCGGCGTTTGTAGGTGGCTTTCTTTGTTAAGAATGAGAAGAAAATGCCAAATAATAAAGGGACGATCCATAAGTAAAATAAAATAATAAGAGACATACTTCATACCTCGATTTTTCCTTCTATTTTATCAGATGCTGATCGCAACGGATACCACAAAGCTTCACTTTGTAAAATAATTCATGCAATCGACACAATTAAGTGGGTTGATTCATAGAATGCGTTTTTTCTTTCATATATTCAGGCTGCAAGAGCGCGTATACACAATGATCCGTAAAGCGGTCGCCCAGCCATTCACATTGTCTCAAAATGCCTTCAAGCGAAAAGGATAACCGCTCTGCGATGCGTCTGCTCTTCTGGTTATCGACAGCAGCCCTGATTTCAATGCGGTGCAGTCCACATTCTTCAAATAAATATTGAATGACTGCTTTGCATGCTTTTGTCATGATGCCTTTTCCTTGATAGCCTTCTCCGAGCCAATAGCCAATTGAAACAGTCCTGTTGATCCAATGAATTTGGTGGGTGCCAATGATCCCGACAAGCTCTCCATGTGACCAGATGCCTGCTTGAAAACCGTTGTTCTGCAAGGCTTGCTGCATTGCGCCTTGAATGAATGCCATGCTGTCTTCCTCTGTCTGTGTTGAATCCACCCAAAGCATCCATTCACGTAAATGCTCTCTTGACCGCTGGATGAGCAAATATAGACTTCTTGCGTCTCTTGGCTCAAGCAACCGCATGGATATCTCTTGATCTTGATAAAAAAACATGTGCCCACATCCTCTCAGGGGAATTTTACCATAACCATATGAAAAGAAAAAGACAGCACCACGACTGTCTTTTACATAAACGTATCTACAATTAAAAAGAGATTGAGTGCGACAACAAGAGCTGCTATCACCCAAGATATTCCTGTCACCCAGCGGGCATTCGTCAATTCGCCCATAATCCGTTTTTTACTTGTAAATAAAATGAGCGGAATTAAAGCAAAGGCAATACCAAATGATAAGACCACTTGGCTCATCACAAGTGCGGATGTCGGATTCACCCCAGATGCAATGATCACAATAGGGGGAATCATGGTAATCAGCCGGCGGACATACAGTGGAATGCGGTATTGAATAAAACCCTGCATAATGATATCGCCTGACAATGTACCGACAGAAGAGCTGGATAGTCCGGCTACAAGCAGGCCTACACCAAATAAGATAGCTGATACAGGACCTGCAAGTGTGCTAAAATGCTGGAACGCAACATCCAGATCTTCAACAAAGAGACCATTTTTATAAAATAGAGCGGCTGCCACAATCAACATACTGGCATTGATGGCTCCAGCAACTAACATCGCAATGAGGATATCGAAAAACTCAAAGCGAAAAATCTGTTTTTTCTCCTTTTCTGTTCTGCCGACGACTCTTCTTTGGGTTAATGCTGAATGTAAATAGATCGCGTGTGGCATCACAGTAGCACCTAAAATTCCAGCTGCAAGCAGTACACTATCTGTGCCATCAAATTTTGGAATGAAAAGCCCGCCTGCGACACTTGCCATATCTGGCTTGGCGACAAAGGTTTGCACAGCGAAAGCGATCACGACAACGAAGAGCATGCCTGTAATGCCAGCTTCTAATGCGCGATATCCCCGTCTTTGCAATTCTAAAATCGCAAATGATCCAATGGCTGCAATAATAGATGCTTCAAGCAAAGGAATCCGAAAGAGCAAGTATAAACCAAGTGCCGCTCCAATAAACTCAGCTAAATCTGTGGCAATAATGACGAGTTCGCCCTGAATCCATAAACCGATGGATACAGGTTTTGGAAACTCTTCACGTGCGATTTCAGGTAAGTTTTTACCTGTTGCTATTCCAAGCTTTGCGGACAAGGATTGGATGAGCAAAGCCATGAGATTTGATATGAGAATGACCCATAAGAGGAGGTATCCATATTTGGAGCCAGCGGCAATGTTGGTGGCAAAATTCCCAGGATCAATATATGCAATGGCAGCGATAAAAGCAGGGCCTAGAAAAGGAAGAAGCCTTCTAAATCCTTTGACCTTTCCTTCAAGTGCACGCTCAGCTGCCGCTGACATGTGTGCTTGTGCCTCGATGTATTTGTTTGTCATATGTCATCACCTAGATTCTACAAAGTTTTGCTTGGGCACAAAAAGTTTCCTTCATGCAATTTTTAATCATCATATGCCCATCTTCATGAAAAGTCAACTATCTGAACTAATAGGTTTGTTTATCATATGTAAGTGAAAAAAATAGATACCTTGTCAACGCGCAACATAAAAAACACCGCCCCTTAGACGGTGTCCCTACTGCTTCCTCTGTTATTCGTTTTTTTAAGATACCCTTGATCCTACGCTGCGGAAGATCAGGCTTAAAATAATGACAAAGATTGCTGCTCCTAAGATCGCTGGAATGATCGCAAAGCCTGCCAGACTAGGACCCCACGTTCCAAGTAATCCATGACCAATCCAAGCGCCTACAAGCCCGGCAATCATTGAACCGATCCATCCTCCTGGTACACTGCCTCCAGCGAGTGCACTCCCAATGAGACCGATGACAATCGCCACAACCAATGAAATTAGAAATCCTAACATGTTGATCACTCCTCTTTTGTTTGTTTATTAAGCAATAACCGTTTTGAAAAAGATTAAAACCTTTCGGAACCGCTTCAATGTTCTATACGTATGATGGACAAGGATTGTGTATAATAACAGACAAATACTTCAGCGGCATCTAAGGAGGCATATGACATGGAGGAAAGAGAATGGCTAAAGGCACAATTAAAGGAGATTGAAAAGTGGGAGAAAGACCAGCAAAAGGTATGGTTTTGGGAGAAACTCAGCCGTCTTCCATTTCAAATGCTGGACAAGCTGACGCCTGCTTTTATTCAGAAAAAAATCGGTGTACTGCTAGACGAAATGGGCCATTACATTCAATCCGGCGGTGCCTATTTGACATCGGAAAAAGGCATCATTCATCAATTTCAAAAGAAGTGTGCCGATGAATCCATTCAGCGCATAGAGGATATTGGAAAGGCCCCGATCGAAATGATGGATGCCATTAGTGAGCATATGGGGAAAAACAGAACAAATCTCGCGACGGTACAAGGGGCGACAACTGGTGTTGGCGGAATGTTTACACTAGCCGCTGATATTCCTGCGGTACTCGGTCTCTCTCTGAAAACATTACAGGATATTGCGGTCACCTATGGCTATGATCCTAAAAACAAAGAGGAGCGGGTCTTCATCATTAAATGCTTGCAGTTGAACTCTGCGGATGTCGTTGGAAAGAAATCGATTCTAAAAGAGCTGAAAAGCTATCATGCATCTGAAGGGAAGCATGAAAACATGATTTCCCAAATCCAAGGGTGGCGTGAGGTTGTCTATAATTACCGAGATTCGTTTGGCTGGAAGAAACTGTTTCAGCTTGTGCCCATCGCTGGGATTTTGTTTGGTGCCGTTTCGAACCGCTCACAATTAAAAGGAATTGCCGAAACAGGCATGATGCAATACCGAAAGCGAAGAATTTTAACAAGATTAGAAGAGCTCACCGAGCAAGAACAGAGTGAGTCCGGCGCATAAAAAAATCCCTTATCAAAGGGATTTTTTTATTTGCTCTCATCCTCTTCCTGATAAGCATGAATAGGTGAGTGTTCATAACGTGCACGAAGTTCGCGGATCTGTTTGATGAGGGTGGAGCCAATCGTTTTTTCGGCTTCGTCATACAAAGGATCAAGGGCTTTCATCCATTTTTGTCTTTCAGCTGGCGTCAATTCATGAATGACAATCGGCGATTCATGTTTAATGTCCTCCAGCTGATCTTTGTTCATCTGTTCTGCATGCTTTTCATTCCAAGCTGTTGTTTCTTCCATGGCTTCAAGTAAAATTCGTTTCGTTTCGGGTGTCTGGCGGTCAAAGAAGGATTGATCTGTTAAGACCACATAGCCTAAATACCCGTGATTGCTGATCGTCATATAGTCTTGTATATGATAGAATTTTTTTGAATAAATATTTGAAATGGTATTTTCTTCACCGTCTACTTTTTTGGTTTCTAATAGCTGAAACGTTGAATTAAATGATTCCTGATAGGGCTTTGCACCAAGAAGTTTAAATTGTTTTTCAATCATGTCGCTTTGCATAATGCGGAGAGACTGGTTTTTTAAATCAGCCGGCTGTTTGATGGGCCCTTTATTTGAGGTAATTTGCTTAAAGCCATTTGTCCAATAAGCCATTCCCTTTAATCCATCTTTTTGCAGCGTGCCAAACAACCTTTGTCCAATTGCACCGTGCAGGCCTTCTTGAACTGCGTTGTAATTTGAAAAAGCAAAGGGAAGATCAAGTGCCAGCCACTCAGGGGACAGCATGCCGAGCTTTGAGGTAGACGGAGCGATAAATTGAACTTGATTCTCTTTGAGTGCATTAATTTCTTCAATATCAGAATAAAGGCTCCCGTTGGAGAAAATTTGAATGCTGATCTTTCCATCCGATTTTTCGTGCACAAGCTCAGCAAATTTCTTTGCAGCAAGTCCTTTAGGTGTATTGTCTGCCACGACATGACTGAATTTGAACACAAGCTGGTCCTTCAGCCCTGTCTGTTCATCATCAAAGGTTGTCGCTGATTTTGGCATCATATGATAAAAGCCAAAGTATAAAGCGGTTACAAAACCGATCATGAGTAATAGCGTATAAGCGAGTAAATTCTTCATGCGTCAGATCCCCCTTATGTCAAGCATACTTGACAAAGGAAGAATTCGTAAAGATACAGGTGAAAAAATGATGAGAAATCGATTGAAATTGCAACAATTATCTATTAGATGGAAGCTTACCATCCTCACATATTTCGTTGTCATTTTCGCCCTTTTAATCGGAGGCATTGTCCTTGTCGGGGGAATTCAGCAAACAGAGGAACGGGAGCTTCGAAAGAGACTCATGAACACGGCGAGAACTGTGGCTGAGATGAATGAGGTGAAGCAGGCGTTAGCTGATCAGACAAAGGAGCGTGATCGATTACAGCATGCAATCGAAGAAATTCGGATTATTCAAGACGCTGACTACATTGTCGTGATGGATATGGATCATGTGAGATTAACGCATCCAGTAAAAACAAGGATTGGCCAGCGCTCAGAAGGAACAGATGAAGAGCCGGCTTTTGCAGAGCATATTTATTTCTCAGAAGCAGAGGGAGAGCTTGGAACAGCCATCAGAGCTTTTTATCCAGTGAAGGATGATCAATTTAATCAAACAGGGGTTGTGCTTGTAGGAAGAACCCTGCCAAGTATGGCAGATATATTAGGAGAAATGAAGCGGGATATCCTCATGATTCTCCTGCTGACGCTCAGTTTTGGGCTTGTAGGTTCATTTTTGCTCGCCCGCCATATTAAACAGCAAATGTTTAAGCTGGAGCCGCATGAGATTGTTAGAATGCTGGAGGAACGCACTGCAACCTTTCACTCTATTAATGAAGGGGTCATCGCCATAGATAATCAGCACATGATCACCATTTTTAATGAGAAGGCGAAGCAGATTTTTGGCGTGACAGGTGATGTCGTGGGCCAGAATATTTGGGGTGTGCTCTCTGATACACGACTTCCTGAGATCATCGATCGCGCAGAACCCGTCTACAATGAAGAAATTCATATGAGCGGAAAGAGGATCATGAGCAGCCGGATTCCGATTGTGATGAAAAAGAAGATCATCGGAGCGGTCGCCATTTTTCAGGACCGGACGGAAGCGGCAAAATTGGCGGAAGAGCTCACAGGAGTTAAAAACTTTGTGGACGGTTTGCGGGTGCAAAACCATGAGCATATGAATAAGCTTCATACGATTGCTGGGCTGATTCAGCTTGGTAAAGCCGATCAGGCGCTCGATCTAGCCTTTCAAACGACAGAGGAGCAGGAACATGTGACGGACTTTCTTCATCGCGTCATTCAGCATGATGCTGTCGCAGGGTTATTGATGAGCAAAATCAGAAGGGGCAAGGAGCTTGGCATCAAGGTCGAAGTAGATGAACATAGCAGCCTCCGTCATTTCCCTGAGCGGCTTGATCAGCATGATATGACAAAGCTTCTCGGAAATCTCATTGAGAACGCCTTTGCTTCGTATGATACTGTAGAAAGAGACACAAAAGTCATTTCCATTAGCATCGATCAAACGGAGGATGTCCTCGCGATTTTAATTGAAGACAATGGATCCGGAATCGAAGAGGAACTAATTCCTTATCTTTTCGATAAAGGCTTCACACACGGCAAAGAGGGCGGAACAGGCTATGGCCTGTATATTGTAAAAACGATTATCGACAAAGGGATGGGAAATGTAGAAGTCACATCAAGCATCGGCATTGGTACCACCTTCTCAATCGAATTCCCAATGACCATAGAGGAGAGAGGCAGATGACTCAGATTAAGGTGCTGTTAATTGAAGATGACCCAATGGTGCAAGAAGTGAATAAAGAATTCATTATGAGTGTTCCTGGCTTTCAAGTAGCAGCTGTCGCTGGAAATGGGGAGCAGGGCATCCAGCTGATTAAAGAGATTCGTCCAGATCTCGTGGTACTTGATGTGTATATGCCAAAAAAGGATGGCGTCAAAACGCTGCAAGACATCAGAAAACAGAAGATGCAGGTGGATGTGATTGTGATTTCAGCAGCGAAGGACAAAGAGACCATCGGCATCATGCTTCAAAATGGTGCGCGGGATTATATTATTAAACCATTCAAATTTGAACGAATGAAAGAATCTCTTGAAAGCTATAAGGCGTTTAAATCAAAAATTCGAACCGCCGCAGAATTTTCTCAGGAGATGCTCGATGATATCATACGAAAGCCTGCTGTTAAGCAGGAAGATACTTGGCTTCCTAAAGGGCTGAATGTGCATACGATGAACGAAATTAAAGCGTATATGGGCTTGCAGGAAGGCGCACAGTCTGCAGAGGAAGTTGCCAATGCACTCGGCATTGCCCGTGTCACGGCACGCCGGTATTTAGACTTCCTCGTAAAAGAAGGCGAGCTGAAATTAGATATGCAATATGGCGGGGTAGGACGACCCGTGAATAAATATATCGTACATTCTGACTAAGAGACCAAAAAGACCAAAATGTACGATATGTCCATAAGCTTCACAGTCTTTGATGAAATCGCTATCATTTACCTACAGATAATAGTTAAGCGTTTACATCAAAGGGTGAGGGAGTTGATTTTTTATGAAAAGGCTTTTGAAGAACCTGACATTTCAGGTGATTGCAGCTGTCATCATCGGGATCATTGTCGGGATGGTGTGGCCAAACGTCGGAAAAGAAATGAAGCCGCTTGGTGATACCTTTATCAATGCCGTTAAAATGGTCATTGCACCAATTATTTTCTTAACCATTGTTCTTGGTATTGCCAAGATGGGGGATATGAAAAAGGTTGGAAAAGTTGGGGGGAAAGCATTTATTTATTTTGAAGTCGTCACGACACTTGCTCTGGTCATCGGTCTTTTTGTTGTGAATATCATGAAGCCAGGTGCAGGTCTTGACTATAGCAAGCTTGAAAAAGGGGATGTCTCACAATATACCCAAAATGGCGGACAGGGCATCGACTGGATGGAATTTGTCACACACATCGTTCCATCTAACATGGTAGATGCTTTCGCAAAGGGTGATATTTTACAGGTCTTATTCTTCTCTATTTTATTCGGTGTTGCGCTCGCTGCACTTGGCGAGAAGGGGAAAGGCATCATCGAATGGCTTGATAAGCTGTCACTCGTTTTCTTTAAAATCATTGGATATATCATGCGTGCTGCGCCGCTCGGTGCATTTGGGGCAATGGCTTATACAATTGGACACTTTGGGCTGGCATCAATTAAACCGCTGGCAAGTCTGATGCTCTCCGTTTATATGACAATGTTCCTGTTCATCTTCGTTGTACTGAACATCATTTGTAAAATGTATGGCTTCAGCTTGTTCAGCTATCTGCGATTTATCAAGGATGAAATTTTGATTGTTCTTGGCACAAGCTCTTCAGAATCTGTGCTGCCAAGAATGATGGATAAAATGGAACGCTACGGCTGCTCTAAATCTGTTGTTGGTCTTGTTATTCCAACAGGCTATTCCTTTAATCTAGACGGAACTTCAATCTATTTATCGATGGCCGTCGTCTTCTTGGCGCAAGTGTTCGGTGTAGACCTGTCCATCGGTCAGCAGATCACGATTATCCTTGTTCTGATGCTGACATCAAAGGGAGCTGCTGGGGTGACAGGAAGCGGATTTATCGTGCTTGCCTCTACACTTGCAGCACTACAGGTTATTCCGCTAGAGGGGCTTGCACTGCTGCTTGGTGTTGACCGCTTCATGAGCGAAGGAAGAGCCATCACAAACCTCATTGGTAATGGAATCGCAACAATTGTTGTCGCAAAGAGTGAAGGTGAATTTGACGAATCGAAGAGCAAAACAGCACTTCAGGAAATGCGAAATATGAAGCAGGCTGTTTAGTATAAAAACAACCAAAAACCGAAACCTTATGTTCTACATAGGTTCGGTTTTTTCTTGTGTAAAAAATAAAATCAATAAAATGACTACGAATCGTAAGACCTCGTTGACCTTTTATTATATAATTTACAGAAAGATCCGATATAATGTATATCAGATACGATGAAAAATAGACTTTAGTCCTGGCAGGTGTGTAACGTAATGGCGGCATTTTTAAAATTGTTCGAAAAACCCGGTGTTAAGCGGTTTTTAGTATTTGTAGTATTAGCCACAGCATTATATCTATTAAGGGGAATGATGAATTTAATTCTTCTGACCTTCATTTTCACCTTTTTGATGAATCGGTTAGAAGAGGTCATTAGAGGCTTTTTAAATCGCTTCCTGAAAATAGGACAGAAATCGGTCATTACTATTTTGTATATTCTTCTGGCTGGTGGTTTGACATTTGGCGGTTTCGTTTTTGTACCAATCATCGCCAAACAGGTGGAGCAGCTATTCCATTTAGGAAAGAAAATCGCAGATCATCCACAAGATTTACCCTTCTTTGACGTCATCACGAACGTATTTGGTGATTTCAAAATATCAGCTTTCTTTGAGAAAGGGTTTAATTTCCTCTATACATATTTAACTGATTTCAGCACGTTCAGTATCCAGGTCATTATGTCCTTAATATTAAGCATGTTCTTCCTGTTCGAAAAGGAACGCCTCATTCAATTTATGAACAAGTTCAAAACGAGTAAAATCTCCGTGTTCTATCATGAAATTGCCTTCTTTGGACGTAAATTTTCCCGAACGTTTGGAAAAGTACTCGAAGCACAGTTTATTATTGCAACCGTTAATTGTGTGCTAACGACAATTGCGCTAGGCATTATGGGTTTCCCGCAGTTATTTGGCTTAGCGGTCATGGTCTTTTTGCTAGGCTTAATCCCAGTAGCGGGTGTGGTTATCTCTCTTATTCCACTCAGCATCATTGCGTATACACTTGGAGGCGGAATGTATGTCCTCTATATTGTGCTGGTGATCGTGATTATCCATGCCATTGAAGCTTATTTCTTAAATCCGAAGCTCATGTCAGCTAAAACAGAACTCCCTATTTTCTTCACGTTTATTGTGCTGATCTTCTCTGAACACTATATTGGCATTTGGGGACTTATTATAGGTATCCCAATCTTTGTGTTTATTTTAGATATTCTTGAAGTTACAAATAGGGAAGAAAGTAATTAAAAAGTTCATATGAACCTGTTTACAATTTTCCGAAAATAAGGTATAAATGGTATGAAAATATCATATTACCACACGCTTAATCCTTCTAAAGGAATGGGGGACCCATGTTTTTGGGGTGAATTTTTCTTATCTGAGAAAAAAGGACATCTCTTCGTCCTAACCCGTCAGCTAACCTCATCAGCGTGAAGAGAGTAGACAGTGGTACACGTATGGACACGCAGGCCCACGAGAAGACTCTCTCGTGGGCTTTTTGACGAGGAAGGGGAGATTTTATTGAAGCTAGCGACGAAAATTATTATTGCCTTGTTTGTAGGTGCCATCACAGGATTGCTGCTTAACCTTTTTGCTCCAAATGTATTCAAAGTGTTAGATCCGTATTTATTTACACCTCTAGGTCAAATCTTCTTAAATCTGATTAAAATGCTGGTTGTGCCCATTGTATTCTTTTCGATCACGCTTGGTGTAGCAGGCCTTGGTGATCCGAAAAAGCTAGGCAGAATCGGCGCAAAAACCATTACTTACTTCCTGCTCACTACGACTTTTGCCATCATCATTGGCATTTCATTAGCTGTGTTAATCAAGCCGGGAGCCTTCGGCAATTTTGATACAAAAGCAGCTGATTATTCCGCAGAGGAAGCCCCATCAATGGCAGAAACACTACTCAACATTATTCCAACCAATCCAGTCCAATCGTTAGTTGAAGGAGATATGCTTCAAATTATCGTCTTCTGTGTATTTTTAGGTCTTGGCATCGCCATGCTCGGTAAAAAAACGGAAGGCTTGCTAAAGCTGTTTGAACAAGGAAATGAATTAATGATGTATCTTGTCGGTGTTGTGATGAAATTTGCACCGTACGGGACATTCGGTTTGATTGCAACCGCGATCGGCAGTCAGGGGCTGGATGCCATGAAAGCGATGGGACTTTACTTTTCGGTCGTGTTAATTGCGCTCATCCTGCATTTCTTCCTGACATATGGTTCAACCGTTGCGATCTTAGCTAAACGAAATCCAATGGAATTCTTTAAAGGATTTTCCCCGGCGATGGTTGTTGCATTTAGTACATCAAGCAGTAACGCAGTGCTGCCGGTTTCAATGGAAACAGCGCAAAAGCGTTTAAAGGTACCAGAGCCGATTTCAAGCTTTGTGCAGCCGCTTGGTGCAACCATCAATATGGATGGCACAGCCATTATGCAAGGTGTTGCGACCATTTTTATCGCTCAAGTATATGGGGTTGAACTGACGTTTGTTCAAATGCTGACTGTTGTGTTAACGGCTGTATTAGCAAGTATCGGTACAGCAGGAGTGCCAGGGGTAGGGCTCATCATGCTGGCCATGGTTTTAAATTCCGTGAATCTTCCTGTTGAGGGAATAGCGCTGATCCTTGGCATAGACCGCTTATTAGATATGGCAAGAACCGTAGTGAATATTACAGGTGACGCAGCATGTGCGGTGATTGTTTCTGAAACCGAAAAGAAGCATGAAAAAGAAGCGCCGACACCTAACCTATCTCTTTAATAAGCAAGAAGGGCTGATTGGATCAGTCCTTTTTTTCATGGATTGATTTGTCTCGCGTGATATACTTTTTAAAGGATGAGCGGTCGTAACTGCCGCCATAGGCTTTACATCAGAAGGAGGAACCATTTTGCAGTCTGCTGTTTTAAAAGTAGAGAAAGTCGATAAACAAATTGGCCGAAAAATGATTTTGCAGGATATTTCTATAGACATTGGGCGGGGAGAAATTGTCGGATTACTTGGCCCCAACGGGTCTGGAAAAACAACCTTGATTCGATTGATCGTTGGCTTGATGAAAAAAAACAATGGCCGCATCATGATCAATGGATATTCACAAGATGAGGATTTTCTCGGGGCGATGTCATCTGTTGGTGCGATCATAGAAAATCCAGAATTTTATTCGTATTTAACAGGCTTTGAAAACCTTGAAATGTATGCAGCGATGCACGACGGGGTGACGGAGGAACGCATTCAGGAAGTAGTGGAAAGAGTTCGCCTGGAGGATGCCATTCATCAGAAGGTCAAGACGTATTCGCTAGGGATGAAACAAAGGCTTGGGATTGCACAAGCTATTTTGCATCGGCCAAACCTGCTCATTTTAGACGAACCGACAAATGGACTAGACCCTGCAGGAATGAAGGAATTCCGGGAGCACTTGCAAATGCTCGTAAAGGAAGAAGGAACCTCGGTGTTATTTGCGACGCATTTATTGCATGAGGTAGAGGAGCTATGTGACCGCATGATCATCATTCAAAAGGGACAGATCAAAGCTAGCACTCATCTCCGTGATATGGAAGGGAAAGAGCAGGTGCTGATGAATATTCAGCCAATAGAAAAGGCGGTTTCATGGCTTGACGCAGAGGAGTATACATATGAACGAGACGGAGCTCGTGTACTGCTTCAACTGAACAAAGAACGTGTGCCAGAACTGAACAAACAGCTTGTGCTGGCGGGGTTTGATGTACTTGAAATGACGCCTCAAAAGCAATCAATTGAAGAGGCGTTTATGAAATGGACGGAAGGCGGGAAGACAGATGCTGAACCTCATCAAGAATGAGCATAAGAAAATTATGAGGAAAAAAATCACATTCATTGCTCTTGGGTTGATCGTTGTATTTCAACTAGCAATGGCTCTCACCTTGAAACGAGTCATATCAAGCTTTGGTGGACAAGACACAGTCGCAAACTATTTTGCTTATTCCACGAATGTCGTGTTTATTTTACAGGTGCTTGCTGTCGTTATTGGCGCGACCTTGATCTCAACAGAGTTTCAGAAAAGGACGATCAAGTTTTTATTGATCAGGCCAAAAACAAGACTGCACATTTTTCTGTCAAAATACATCACACTTCTGCTGACAGTCATTTATTTGTTTGTTTTTTATTATGTGTTAGCTTTTCTATTTGGTCTTATTTTCTTCGGTACTGATTTTGATGAAAGAACGGGGCAATTATTTCAGCATACGTTTGCCGTCATTGGATCTCAGTGGGTGGAAGTGGTCATGATGGCAAGCTTTGCTTTTATGTGTTCCAGTTTGTTTAGAAACAGTCTTGTTGCACTTGTGACCTCGTTTTTTGTTTTATATGCGGCGAAATCACTTGTACCGATCATGTCGCTCTTAGAAAATCAGTGGGGGAAAATCCTTCTTTTTGCGAATACGGACTTTACTCAGTACAGCTTTCAAGGACCGCCGCCTTTTCATGGGATGAGCCTTTTGTTTTCTCTATTTATAGTGGGGGCGCATTTTGTTTTCTTTGTTGGATCGGCTTGGATTCTTTTTTGGAAACGTGATGTAAATGTGTAAAAATTGTGTCAAATAACAAGAAAAATTCGTGACATCTTTGTGAAAACGAGTCTGTATTTCACGATAACCGGCCGATTTTGTCTTATAATAAGAAGGAGTCATGGAGGTGGCACTATCGTGAAAAATTTCATTACGGCTTTACCAATTTTGTTGCTGCTGTCGTTTTCGTTTGTGTCTTTTGCCTTCCAGTTTGATCATCTTGTTTATTTCAGACTAGCGCTGGGGATCTTTTCGTTAGCCGGTCTTTTCTTTCTGTATACACTTAAAAGAAACATGAAATGGTTCATGGTTTATTTATATGCGAGCTGGATCATTCTTGCTGCCGTTACAACATTTGAGGAACCAGTCTTTTCTCAATTTTTCTTCGGTGGTTTAACGATGACAATGGGTTATCTCACATATATGCTCATTTATTTAGGAATGAAGCAGGACCGTGTAGCGAAATCACATTAAAACAAAAGCCGATAAAATCGAATAACAGATTTTATCGGCTTTTTTATTTTATTGAAGCAGACAAAAGAGCAGCCAGTGATGACTGCTCCTCTTGTAGTTATGATTCACGCCCAGCAGCTGCAAGCTGCTTCTGGTGTTTTTTGTCGATGGTTTCGTATATACTTTCCATCATTTGAGGATCGCGCATGATCGCCTTTTTGTTCTCTTCAATCAATTGCTGATAGGTTTTGATCTTCTTCTTAGACATGTGACTCATCGCTCCTTTATTAGAATGACCGTTTATAGGATTTCACATAGATGAAATTGATAATCATTTTCAATTAGCAACTCCATTATACAAAGACAAATGTCATAAGTAAAGATTCAATTCAGAAAATTCACGTAACCGACATATTCCAAGCTGTATCGACGCTGCATTCTTTCCCAGGAAATAATTTTGTCATGACTTGTCGTAAGGGAAAACATCAATTTGAAACGTTTTGGCTGCGAAGCTCGTCTTATGAAGAGATTTAAAAAGAAAAAAGACACCAGCAAAAGTTTGCTGATGTCCTTCAATTAAGAAACGTGCTCTTGAAGAAACTCTGTCACTTCTTCAGGCGATTTTGCGTTTGCACTGTGTAAATGCCCTGTTTTTTCACCATTTTTGAAAATTAACAAGCTTGGAATACCCATTACCTGATACGTTTCCGCTAATTCAGGGAAATCATCTTTATTTATTTCAAACCATTCATGGTGAGCATAAGCTTCTAGGATGTCTGGAATGAACATGTCCATTCTTGTGCAGTCAGGACACCATGTTGCAAAGAATTTAACGATGACTTCTTTGTCTGATTGAATTATTTCATTGAATTGTTCAGTACTTGTGATTTTTTTCAATTTGTCACAACTCCTTTTCAATGTCATTTTAATATAAAATTAAGGCGAATGACATACAAATGCTCGGGAGGCGCTTACAACCTTTACAAATCATTTCAATTACGTAACAACAAAAATTAATTAGAGCATTTTTGCTTGAAAGTGATAAGATAGTAAAGATGAATTTTAGTGGGGGGAGTATCCATTGAAAATAAGTTTAGGATTGATTTACGGCGGAAAGTCAGCCGAACATAATGTATCACTGCAAACAGCCCTTGCAGTTACAAAAGCACTTAACACTGAGAAGTTCGATATACATCCAATTTATATTACAGAAGAGGGTGAATGGTTAAGAGGAGAAAAACTCACTGAACCAGTATCAAACGTCAAAATGCTTCAATTTGAACAGAACGCAAAGACGTTTTTACCAACTTCTTTAAATGAAAGCATGTTTCCACAGCCTGCAACGGTTGATGAGAAAATTGATGTTGTCTTCCCGTTGCTGCACGGACCAAATGGAGAAGATGGCACAATGCAAGGATTACTTGAACTGTTAAATATCCCGTATGTCGGCAACGGCGTTCTCGCGTCTGCTGCGGGTATGGATAAAGTCATGATGAAAGATGTTTTTGCACAAGCAGGACTTGCACAAGCAAAGCACCTTTCCTTCAATAAAAAAGACTTTGAGAAAGCGACAACAGAAAGCTTAGAACAAGTGGAACAAGTACTTGGCTATCCATGCTTTGTGAAACCTGCCAACATGGGATCAAGTGTTGGAATTAGCAAATGCCGCAGCAAAGAAGAGCTGCAGACTGCATTCGACCTCGCTTTCCAATATGATCGTCGTGTGGTCGTAGAAGAAGGCGTTGTTGGAAGAGAAATTGAGATTGGTGTATTAGGCAATGATGAGCCAAAATGCTCTGTCGTTGGTGAGATTGCACCTAAAACAGATTTTTATGATTACAAAGCAAAATATGAAGATGGCGATACAGATTTGATCATTCCTGCGAGTGTGTCAGAGGATGAATATAAGACGATTCATGACATGGCAATTAAGGCATTTAAAGCCCTTGATGGATCTGGTCTCGTACGTGCAGACTTCTTCCTTACAGAAAAAGGTGAAGTGTTGATCAATGAAGTGAATACAATGCCTGGATTCACACCTTTTAGTATGTTCCCATTACTTTGGAAGCACACTGGTGTAGAGTATCCAGAGTTGATTGAAAAGCTGGTGTCACTTGCAATTGAACGCCATCAAGAAAAACAAACCATTAAAACAACTTTTTAATGTGAGCAGCAAGCAGACACTATCCTTAGGTAGTGTCTCTTTTCCTTCAAACGTGAAATGAGAAAGAGAGGCGAAAAATCATGATCAAACGTACAGTGAAACAAATCGCCCAAATGGCTGGTGGAACCCTATCTAATCAAGCTTTTGGCGAAGAGCAGATTCACGGAGTGACAACAGATACACGAAAAGTATCAGACGGCGCACTGTTTATCCCGCTTATTGGAGAACATTTTAACGGTCACACATTTGCTTCAAAAGCAGTAGAGCTTGGAGCATCAGCTGTTCTATGGAATCAAAAAGAAGCCAATCCGCCAGAAGGCGTTCCTGTTATTCTTGTAGAGGATACACTAGCTGCGCTTCAACAGCTGGCGAAATCATACTTAAAAGAAGAAAATCCTCGTGTTGTCGGTATTACAGGAAGTAATGGGAAAACCACAACAAAAGACATGATTCATTCCGTCTTGCAAACAGCGTATCAAGTTCATAAAACAGACGGTAACTTTAATAATCATATCGGTCTTCCGCTCACCATTCTTGCAATGCCAGAAGGAACCGATATTGCGGTTTTGGAGATGGGTATGAGTGCAAAAGGCGAAATCGAATTTTTATCAGACCTCGCTGAGCCGGATGCAGCAGTCATCACAAATATCGGGGAATCTCATATGCAAGATTTAGGATCAAGAGAAGCCATTGCCGATGCAAAATATGAGATCGTAAAAGGCTTAAAAGAAGACGGCGTCTTTTATTACCTAGGTGATGAGCCATTGCTTCGAGAAAGATCAAGTTCACTTTCTCAGCGTGTAAAAACCTTTGGAGAAGCAGAGGACTGTGATATCAAGGTAACGCACATCAACCAGCTTGCAGAAGGAACAGAATTTCAAGTAGAAGGGTATGCCCAGGGTTTTCTCATTCCTGTATTAGGGAAACATAATGTGAAGAATGCACTTGCTGCTATTGCAATAGGTCAGCATTTTGGGCTGAATGAAAGACAAATTGCCCAAGGACTGATGCAAACGAAGTTGACAGGGATGCGGCTTGAGCTGTTTAAAACAGACAAGGGAATCACTGTAATCAATGATGCGTATAATGCAAGTCCGACTTCAATGAAAGCGGCCATTGATCTTGTGGGGGATATGGACGGCTTTGCCAACCGTATTCTTGTACTTGGAGATATGCTCGAAATGGGCAGCGAAGAAGAAACGTATCATTATGAACTTGGCCGTTACATCAAGCCAGAATTTATTGATCATGTCATGACGTATGGCCGCCTAGGTGCATTTATTGCTGAAGGAGCGAAAAAATCATTCGGGGCTGAGCACGTATTCTCCTTTATGGACAAAGAGGACCTGAAGAAAAAACTAGCTGAAGTGGCAGGGCCTGACGATGTTGTGCTTGTCAAAGCCTCACGCGGTATGAGATTGGAAGAAGTCATTACTGCACTATAAAAGTGAGAAGGTGACAGAATGATTGGCTGTTTATGTATTCACGGTTTTACTGGTGCTCCTTATGAAGTAGAACCGTTGGCGCAATATTTAAAACAGGCGGCAGATTGGCATGTGCAGTCTGTCACGCTTCCGGGGCATGGGGATGAGCTTCAGTTAAAAGGCATTCTTTATCAAGAATGGATAGCGACAGCTGAACTCGAACTTCTATCTCTTTATCGGACTTGTGACACCGTGTATTTGGTCGGCTTTTCTATGGGCGGAATGATTGCTTCTTACTTAGCGGCGAAGTACCCAGTTGCCCGCCTTGTCCTTTTAAGTGCTGCGGCCAAATATGTGAACCCAAAACAAATGATGCAAGACACACGGCAGATGGTAAAGGAGTCCCTGTCAGGGATCGTTGATACAAACCCTTTATATGATCGATATCGCCATAAGCTCACAAGCACGCCGCTGTCAGCTGCGATAGAATTTATGAAGCTGGTAAAGCAAACGAAGAATTCGCTTGAGAAGCTTCATCTGCCTGTGTTAATTGTTCAAGGTGAAAGCGACGGGATTGTGCCTGCTTCAAGTGCAGAATTTATTTATCATAAAGTCCCGTCTCGCCAGAAAGAAATGTTTTATTTGCCGGATTGTAAACATCATGTTTGCCATGAGCCATGTGCCCAGCAATTGTTTGAGAAAGTAGAACATTTTCTAAAAAAAGCAATTTAATATATAGAAAAGCTAAAATGTGGCTAAACTAATATAAATTGAATCCCACTTGTTAAAATTTGCATCATTTTTGTCGAATGAGTGACAGGCCTATGGTACAATAGGAAAGAAAAGGTGGTTGATTCGGTTGTTTCAATATGACGGAAAAACCTTTATCCCGCAGTCTAATTCGAGTAACGGAGAAGTATCAGCAGGAACCATATTTCAATATCGTCAAGACGGGAATATATTAACGGGCACATATCAAGGCGGCAGTATTGTATCTGGCGTACTTGTAGGAACTGTGAATTTAGGATGGAACACTTCATTTTAGATACCACCATGTAAGCAAGGACGGCAGCATGAGAAGCGGGTCTTGCGATTCCACTCCTAAGCAGCTGGATAATGGAAAAATCCAACTGTTTGAAAAGTGGAAATGGATGGACGGAGACCAAAGTGAAGGTGAATCTGTCATTGTAGAGCAGTAGATATATCCATTTCTGTCTTGTTGAAAAACAAATAGTGTAATGGTAAGATATAAGGTAGGGTAATTCGGGCTTTGTATATAATGGACCTGTCCTTTCAGAAAAGGGCAGTTTTTAATGATCATTCACGAGATTACTGAAACAGCAATTAGAAGGAGTTTGAATAAATTGACTATAACGTTTCAAGATTTTCAATTAAGCGAAAGTCTCATGAAGGCTATTAACCGCATGGGATTTGAAGAAGCAACACCGATTCAAGCAGAAACGATTCCTCTCGGTCTTCAAAATAAAGATGTCATCGGACAAGCACAAACAGGTACAGGAAAAACTGCAGCATTTGGTATTCCTCTGGTTGAAAAAATCGACCCAGCGTCTCCAAATATCCAAGCGATTATCATTGCGCCAACAAGAGAATTAGCGATTCAAGTATCTGAAGAGCTATATAAAATCGGCCAAGACAAGCGTGCACGCGTACTTCCTATTTACGGTGGACAAGATATCGGCCGTCAAATCCGTTCGCTCAAGAAAAATCCTCATATCATCGTAGGGACTCCAGGACGTTTACTCGATCACATTAACCGTCGTACAATGCGTCTTCAAAATGTTGAAACAGTCGTGCTAGATGAAGCAGACGAAATGCTAAACATGGGTTTCATCGAAGACATTGAAGCGATCCTTTCAAATGTACCAAGTGAACACCAAACACTTTTATTCTCTGCGACAATGCCTGCACCAATTAAGCGCATTGCAGAGCGTTTCATGACAAACCCAGAACACGTAAAAGTAAAAGCGAAAGAAATGACTGTATCTAACATCCAACAGTTCTATTTGGATATTCATGAACGTAAGAAGTTTGATACATTGACTCGTCTTCTTGACATCCAATCACCTGAGCTTTCAATTGTCTTCGGCCGTACGAAACGCCGTGTTGACGAATTGACTGAAGCACTTAACCTAAGAGGTTATACAGCTGAAGGAATTCATGGTGACCTGACTCAAGCAAAACGTATGGTTGCACTTCGTAAATTCAAAGAAGGTTCAATCGATGTGCTTGTCGCAACAGACGTTGCAGCACGTGGACTTGATATCTCAGGCGTCACACACGTGTATAACTTCGACGTGCCGCAAGATCCAGAAAGCTACGTACACCGTATTGGACGTACTGGACGTGCTGGACGTACAGGTATGGCGATGACATTCATCACACCACGTGAAAAAGATATGCTTCGTGCGATTGAGCAAACGACTAAACGTAAAATGGATCGTATGAAAGAACCTACACTAGATGAGGCAATTGAAGGACAACAGCAAGTAACAGTTGACCGTCTACGCACGATCATCAGTGAAAACAACTTGAACTTCTACATGACAGCTGCTGCTGAATTGCTGGAAGATCATGATTCTGTAACAGTGGTTGCAGCTGCTATCAAAATGATGACAAAAGAGCCGGATGCAACGCCTGTTCGTTTGACAGATGAAGCACCAATGATTTCAAAACGTCATCGTAACAACCGCAGCTCTTCTAAACGCAGAGACGGCGGCGGTGGCGGAGGCTACCGTGGAAAAGGCAAGAACAGCCGTTCATCTTATGGTGATAAAAAGCGTTCTTCAAATGACCGCAATCGTTCTTCTAACGATCGTCGTCAAAAGAAATCTTATAACAACTAATATACAAGAGCGAATCCTTTGCAGGGTTCGCTTTTTTTAACAGGCTAAAATTGAAACTTTTTAGGCTTTGTTACGTAATATATTGATAGAAAAGTAAGAGAATGGGGGAAGAATGTGAGAAAACAGCCGCAACGTCAAATTAGTCTAAATGGTTTAAAGGTATGGCGTCTTCAAAATGGAATTATCTCATTGATTTTCTTACTCATCATCATTGGGGTATTTGTTGCTAGCTACTATTTACAATGGCCATATTGGATTGGAGCGATCCTTTCTGGTTTATGGGTCTTACAGGTCATTTTTGGCATTTGGCTCATACCAAAAATCCGCCATCACATCTGGCGCTACGAAGTATTTGAAAATGAAATTGAAATACAGCATGGACTCTTTCGCGTCACACGTGTCATTGTGCCGATGGTTCGTGTACAGCATGTTGATACATCACAAGGACCGCTTTTAAGGCGCTATCGTTTGGCCTCTGTTCAAATTTCGACTGCTGCCACAGTTCATGATATACCGGCGCTAGAATTAGAAGAGGCAGATGAGCTTCGTGATTACATATCTCGTTTAGCAAGGGTGACGGAAGATGATGTCTGAACCAAAACGTGTACATCCTATCTCGATGTTCATTGATTTTATATCAGATGCTGTATCCATGATTAAAAACTTCATTATCCCTTTTTTCGTATTGATTTTTGTGAACTCGAATTCGAGCATCCGCTTTTATGCATTTATCATTCTTGGTGTGCTTCTTTTATGGAAAGCCGTATATACCATTTTAGAATGGAGACGATTCACCTACCGGATGGAAGACGATGAATTTCGTGTGGAATCGGGTGTAATCACGAAAAAGAAAAAATATATTTCGTTAGAACGAATTCAAACGGTCAATACAAGTGAAGGTATTTTCCAACGGATTTTTGGTTTAGTGCGGGTCCAAATCGAAACGGCAGGCGGTACGGATGGTCCAGAAGTGAGCCTGACCGCGATTACAAAAGCAGAAGCGGAACAATTAAAGCAGTCGATTTTCAACCGGAAGAAAAGCTTGCAGGAAGAAGAAATGACGGATGAAGCAGGAGATCTGCATGGCCATTTGGCTGCCCAGAAACCTGTGCAGGAAGAAATCAATGTCTCCTACCGTATGGGTGTGCCAGAATTACTTTTGGCTGCGACCACTTCAAGCGGTATCGGGGTCATTATATCTGGGTGTCTTGCCATCTACACGCAAATAGATGAAATTCTCCCTTTGGACGGGTTCTTCAAGAAGTTCTCTTTTTTAAGTCATGCGAGCGTTGAAATTTATGCGATTTTGATATTTCTTGCCGTATTGATCGCGTGGATCCTGAGTGTTGGGGTAACAGCGCTTCAGTATGCGAATTTTGCTGCAAAGCGAAAAGGGAATGACATTATCATTACAAGAGGACTCATCGAGAGACATCAAATGACCATTCCACTTGCGAGAATTCAAGCAGTGAAAATCAAAGAGAATATTATCCGTGAGCCTTTTGGCTTTGCGACAGTGATGCTTGTTAGTGCAGGCGGTTCGATTACAGAGAAAGAAACCTCTTCCGTCTTATTTCCGCTCATTCGGAAGAAAAAAATAAATGAATTGCTGTCCCAATTCACGGATCATTATCATGTAGCACCAGAAACAGAGCTGAAAAAGGTGCCAAAGCGTTCACTCAAACGCTACTTGATCTCATATGGCTTTGTGCCGTTACTTGTAGGTGTTATCCTGTCGGTGCGCTTTCCGCCATGGGGATATTTGGGACTCATTCCGTTACCACTTGCTCTATTCTTTGGCTATTTAGCTTATAAACAATCAGGATATACAATCAAAGATTCATTGATTCAACTGACATCAAGAGGCATTGGCAAGACCACTGGCATTGTCTTGAGAAAACGAATGCAAAACTATACGATGACGCAATCTTTTTTCCAAAAGAAAGGCCGGGTCGCAAGTATTCACACCTTTGTAAAATCCTCCGCGCTGCTTGATTCTTTTGGTGTGCATCACCTTGAGGAAGAAGATGCTGCACGTGTATTTGATTGGTATTCGTATGAAAAAAATCAATCGTCTTAAACGAAAAATGTCGATCAGCTCCAGCTCAAGGAGTGATCGACATTTTTTATGAGATTAATAGCGTCTTTTTTTCGAATGGAAGAACAGGGTAATAGGTGCTAGAATCATACCGCCGATCAATCCAAATAAGTGAGCCATGATATTGATGTTCGAATTGACGAAGGTCATGATGACAGAAACAGCCAGAATCGTTAAAATCACTTGTGAATTGCCGCGGTCCATCATGTGCGGTTTAAATAGGACAAGGTATAGATACACCCCAAATAAACCAAAGATCGCACCAGAAGCGCCAACGTGTACATACTCTAAAGGCTCCACCCAATAGGTCCCGAGATTGCCAATGAACCCTGCACCAAGATAAATGATTAGAAATCGAACCTTCCCTAGCAAATGTTCAAGCGCTGGGGCGAATAAGAAAAGGGACATAGAATTAAATAAAATATGCGTGAGACTTCCGTGGAGAAAAATAGGTGTGACGAGCCGCCACCATTCCCCAGCCGCTACACCATAGTTGAAACCGACGAGATGATCCTGTCCAAGCTGTATAATAGGGATAGGAATCGCAAATATAAGCCACAGGCCGATTTGTAAAGCAAGGATCGCTGTTACGATTGGATACGATCTAATAAATTGTTGAAAGCTCTCCGTTCGAATAAACATAACAAACCCCTTTTGACTAGATAATGGTAAGTTTATAGTAACACGTTTATGAAGCGAACACTCAAATTAGTACGAGTATCATAGGAGGTACCTCATGATCAAAGGAATAGGCATTGATATTGTAGAGATCGACAGGCTATCGCGAGTGCTCAGCAGACAGCCTCGTTTACCAGAACGAATTTTGACTTTAAGTGAACAGGATGTCTTTCGTACACTCAGTGAAAAAAGACAGCTGGAATTTTTGGCAGGACGTTTTGCGGCAAAGGAAGCTTTCGCTAAAGCATACGGAACCGGAATCGGTCAGTATTTAAGCTTTCATGACATAGACATCCAAAAAGACGATAAGGGAAAACCCTTCATCAAAAGCAAGAAAGCGGAGGGAGATCAGGTTCATGTGTCCATTACTCATACAAAGGAATATGCTGCTGCACAAGTTTTAATTGAAAGGTTGTCAAGCTAGTCTGCATATTGTTTGTCCCCCCTTCATATATTGGGTAGTGCGATAAGGAAGGGCGAGTTGCTAACAGGCTTTGATGGTTCGCGGTACGCAGTTAACTCTTGAGGCGTACTGTTAAAGTCAAACAAGCGGTTTCTTCCTTTTAACACAATTAACGAAGGGGTTGAAAAGGGTGAGAAAAAGCTTTGTTTTGCTTGTAACGGGAATCCTTTTTGTACTGATTCTCTCCGCATGCGGTCAAAAATCTCAGCAGGATATCGTTGGAGATTTAAACAAAAAGGCAGAGGAAATGACATCATACAAAGCCAAAGCAAAAATGACCATTGAGACAGGAAATGACCCGCAGGAGTACCAGGTAGAAATTTGGTACAAAAAGCCGGAGCTTTACCGTGTCTATTTAGAAAATCCGAAAAAGGATCAGAGTCAAGTCATTTTAAGAAACGGCAATGGTGTGTTTGTGCTGACACCTTCATTGAACAAGAGCTTCCGTTTCCATAGCGATTGGCCGAATAATAGCAGTCAAGTCTATTTATTCGAATCACTCGTGAAGGACATTAAGAATGACAGTGCAGCTCAGTTCAAAGCGAAAGAGTCAAAGTATGTATTCGAAACGAAGACCAATTATCAGCACAATCAAATGCTGCCTACCCAAGAGATTACCTTTCATAAGAAAACAATGGCGCCTGCCAGTGTAAAAGTGCTGGATAGCGACAAGAAGCCAATGGTGAAAGTGGAATTCTCTCACTTTGAATTCAATAAATCCTTTGACAAAGATGCATTTGATGAGAAGAAAAACATGACACTCTCTCAAATGGATGTTGCCACAAGTGCAGACCCATCTGACAGCTTTGCGGTGAAAACACCAGTTGATATGCCAGAAGGCGTGAAGAAGATGGAAGAGAAAGAAATGACAACAGATGCTGGGAAGCGTTATGTGATTACGTACGGCGGCAAGAAATCCTTCACACTCATCCAGGAAAAAGCGAGAGTAGCGGAAGCATCTACGCCTGTCACGATGAACGGCGAGCCGGTCGATCTTGGTATGACAGTAGGGGTTCTGACAGATCAATCTCTCTCATGGACTTCTGACGGAGTTGACTACTTAATTTCCTCAAGTGATCTATCGAAGGAAGAGCTGTTGATGGTCGCAAAGAGTGTAGAAGGCCAGTCAGCTAAATAAATGAGGTTCTCAGGCGGAAAGCCTTGATAAATGCAGCATCAGCCCTGTGCAAGGGCTGATTTTCTTTGATTTGTTTCACATTATTCTTGATTTTTAGTATCATATGAGGGGATTGAATCATTCAATAGGGAAGTGTGACTGATGGACACAAATGCCTTTTATAGAGACACATGGGCAGAAATTAATTTAACAGCAATCAAGCACAATGTTTCACATATGAAAGATCATATCGGTCAAAATGTTCAACTGATGGCTGTTGTGAAAGCCAATGCATATGGACATGGAGATATAGAAGTGGCAAGAGCTGCCCTCAAAGCAGGAGCAGACTTGTTAGCTGTAGCCTTTTTAGATGAGGCCATTTCTTTAAGAAATAAAGGTATCAAAGCACCGATTCTTATACTCGGCGCAGTACCGCCGGAGTATGTCAAAACCGCTGTTCGATACAATGTAATTATGACCGCTTACTCCACCAGGTGGCTGAGGGAAGTCGTCGATATGGTGAAAGGGCAGATGGGACAACCCATTCGTTTTCATTTGAAAATAGACAGCGGAATGAACCGTTTAGGTGTGAAAACGTTAGAGCAAGTGAATGAAGTAAAGAAGCTTGTCAGCGAGCATTCTTATTTACAGCTGGAAGGAGTATTTACTCACTTTGCGACCGCGGATGAAAAGGATGAGAACTATTTTGATCGGCAGGTCGACACCTTTCAAACCTTGCTTCAGCCGCTTCATACGGAAAAACTGCTTGTTCATTGTGCCAATAGTGCAGCAGGTTTAAGGTTTAAAGAAGTGTTATTTAATATGGTTCGCTTCGGCATCAGTATGTACGGGCTGTCACCGTCAGAGGAAATCAAAGATGAACTTCCTTTCAAGCTGGAAGAAGCCATGTCGCTTCATACAAAGCTTGCCCATGTAAAGCTCATTCAAAAGGGTGAGAGTGTCAGCTATGGGGCGACGTATACAGCTAATCAAGATACGTGGATCGGTACGGTACCAGTCGGCTATGCAGACGGGTGGATTCGGAAGCTGGCAGGTACGGAAGTACTTGTTGGCGGAAAGCGCCGGAAGATTGCCGGAAGGGTATGTATGGATCAATTCATGGTTGAACTGAAAGAGAACCTTCCAGTAGGGGAGCCAGTCGTTTTGATTGGTGGACAAGGTGAAGAAATGGTATCAGTCGATGAAATTGCAAAAAGGCTTGAAACCATTAACTATGAAGTCACATGCTCCATTGGACACCGCGTCCCAAGAGTATATATAGAGGACGGCAAAAGGGTGCATGTGCGGAATCCGCTGCTTCAAGGCGGGCCAAGCTTTTTCTAAACAGCTTTCACAGGAACGATCGTCAAACTGACATCGTTCCTTTTTATTCTACAAAGAAGGGGTAAACATTCTCCCTTTTTTAGAGATTTTGGAAATACCGTATGATTTTCGGAAAAAAGCGTATAATGTGAAAGAGGAACTCCATTATCATCTTTGATTTACGGGTGAACAGCCGCTTCATGTTCTAATAAGAAATCATGAAAAAACAGCTTTGCTTGCGCATTGAATAATGGTATGATTAGTCTTGGAATGGATCGAAACGGTATCCGTAAGTTTTGTGGAGGTGTATGTTTTTTGTCTGAATCCAGCGCAACAAACGAAATGAAGATTCGACTACCGGAGGCTTTGATGTCTGAAATCGAACGAGTAGCAGAGCAGGATAAGGTAACAAGAAATGAATTGATCTACCGAGCGACAAAAACGTATATTCGTGAACGTAATATTCGACAAAATCGTGAATCGATGAGACGCGGCTACATGGAGATGGCGAAAATTAATCTGAATATCTCTTCAGAGGCACAATACGCAGAATTTGAGGCTGAGAATACAGTTGAGCGATTAGTCAGCGGGGGTTAAACATTTGATTGTTAAACGCGGTGATGTTTACTTTGCTGATTTATCTCCTGTTGTTGGCTCCGAGCAGGGCGGGGTTCGCCCAGTATTGGTGATTCAAAATGACATTGGAAATCGCTTCAGCCCGACTGCTATCGTTGCAGCCATAACAGCCCAAATACAAAAAGCGAAATTACCGACTCACGTCGAAATTGATGCAAAGCGCTACGGCTTTGAACGAGATTCTGTCATTCTCTTGGAGCAGATTCGTACAATCGATAAACAAAGATTGACAGATAAAATCACACATCTTGATGATGAGATGATGGAGAAGGTTGATGAAGCCTTACAAGTTAGTTTGGCTCTTATTGATTTTTAATATGGTGAGATTTGGTTGCTCTCGTGAGAGCAACTTTTTTTTGTGTTCAATTTTTATTAACGTTATAATGAAGAAAGAATAAAAGAAGTGCTGTTTATGTACGTAGGGGGTAAAACATGTCGAATCATATCGTGTTAGCTTTCGCAAGGGAGCATCAAGAGGAATTACAAAAAGAGTGGACGGACATTTTTAGACGACTCGGAGAAAAAGAAACGGACATGATGCTGAACGACAAAATGTATGAAACCATCTGTTCGGAATATGTTCAACTAATCATTACATCTCTTTCAGAGGGGTATAATGAGGATTTTGAAGAAAAAGTGCAAACTCTTGCTTTAAACATTGTTCAAATGGGTATATCACTTAAGTTACTGGCAAATGGTCTAACTGAAATCCGTACACATTTATATCAAAAAATGAACGATGACAAAGATACAACAGAAGAAAGTCATGACCTCATCTGGCAAATCGACCAATTCATCACACCAATTCATAACGAGATCTTAAACCAGTATTCCATCTCATGGGAGAAAACAGTCAGCCTTCAAAAAATTGCGCTGCAGGAACTTTCTGCCCCGCTGATCCCTGTATTTGAGCACATCACCGTCATGCCGCTTGTTGGAACAATTGATACAGATCGTGCGAAAAAAATTATGGAGAACCTGCTCAATGGTGTCGTCAAACATCGCTCACAGGTCGTCTTAATTGATATTACGGGTGTCCCTGTTGTTGATACAATGGTAGCCCACCATATCATTCAAGCGTCTGAGGCTGTGAGATTAGTAGGTGCGAAGTGTTTGCTTGTCGGTATTCGCCCAGAAATAGCCCAAACCATTGTGAACCTTGGAATTGATTTATCTCAAGTTACAACAAAGAATACCCTTCAAAAAGGAATTCAAACTGCTTTGGAAATGACAAATCGAAAAATTGTTTCATTGGAGGGATAACCTAGTGAGAAATCACCCGAAGATTCCAATCTTAAAACTATATAACTGTCTTCTGATTTCAATACAGTGGGAGCTTGATGATCAGACAGCTCTCCACTTTCAAGAAGACTTGCTGAATAAAATTCATGAAACAGGAGCAAACGGTGTTGTCATTGACCTCACATCCGTCGACATGATTGATTCCTTTATTGCAAAGGTATTAGGCGATGTCATCACGATGTCCAAGCTCATGGGGGCAAAAGTTGTATTAACAGGAATACAGCCAGCAGTCGCTGTGACGCTGATTGAACTTGGAATATCGCTTGAAGAAATTCAGACAGCACTAGATCTTGAACAAGGGCTTGAGACACTGAAGCGGGAATTGGGGGAATAGATATGAAAGACCAATCCTGTGTAAGAATATTGACGGAATGGGACATAGTCGCAGCAAGACAATTGGGGCGCAATGTTGCAAAAGAACTTGGATTTGGAACAGTTGACCAAGCAAGAATTACGACGGCCATTTCAGAATTAGCTCGAAACATCTATTTATACGCTGGTAAAGGTCAGATTTGTATAGACGAAGTGATGGAGCGCGGAAAGCGTGGACTCAAAGTCATCGCAGCCGATGAGGGCCCGGGTATCATGGATATACGTAAAGTAATGGAAGACGGATTTTCAACATCAGGCGGACTCGGAGCAGGTCTTCCGGGTGTCAGAAGACTGATGGATGAATTTAAATTAGACTCTGCACCAGAACAAGGAACGGAGATACAAGCTGTTAAGTGGCTTCGCTAGGAGGGAAACCATGGATTTTAAGGAGGTAATGGAGCAGCGGTACCATCAGCTGCTCAGTCGTTATATCAGTGATTTAACTGAAACATCGCTTTATCAAGCTCAAAAATTTAGCCGTAAAACCATTGAGCATCAAATACCTCCTGAAGAAATAGTGAGTGTTCACCGAAAAGTGATTCAGGAGCTTTACCCTGATTTGCCGGAAGATGTTTTTCATTCACTAGACTTCTTAATTGAAGTCATGATTGGGTACGGACTTGCTTACCAAGAACATTTAACACTCAGAGGCATCCAGCAAGAAATAAAATCTGAAATCGAAATTGCTGCAAATGTTCAGCAAACCCTTCTGGAAACGAAAATTCCAGAAGGAGATACCTTTGATATTGGTGCGATTAGTGTACCGGCAAAACAGATGAGTGGAGATTATTACCACTTTGTAACGGATCACGATACAATCAATATCGCGATCGCAGATGTCATTGGAAAGGGAATCCCGGCAGCGCTCTGTATGTCGATGATTAAATATGCGATGGATTCCTTACCAGAGTCAGGGAGCGGCCCAACAAAGGTACTGAAAACCCTGAATCGTGTAGTCGAGCAAAATGTAGATCCAAGTATGTTTATCACGATGTTCTATGGCAGCTATAATAAAGAAACGCATGAGTTTAAATATGCATCGGCTGGTCATGAGCCGGGCTTTTTCTATTGCAAAAAAGAGGACAAATTTTACGATTTAGAAGCGAAAGGGCTTGTCCTCGGGATTGCACCAGACTTTGATTACAGACAGTATGAGAAGCATTTAGACATAGGAGACATGGTGATCTTATTCTCTGATGGGGTCACAGAATCCAAGTCAGAGGACGGTTTCCTAGAGCGGGAAGACATCAAAGCACTCATATCAGAGCACCTATCCTACTCAGCTCAAGAAATGGTGGATGCCATCTACGCCAGCTTACTCAAACTGCAGGATTTTCAGCTGCACGATGACTTTACTTTACTTGTTCTCAAAAGAAAGGTTTAGAAAGTGAACATGCGGGTATATAAAACTTTAGGAAACAAGAATTTCGAGGTGAATGCATAATGAATATGTCTGTAAAAGAGCATCAAATAGATCAAAAAACGAAAATCAGTGTCAGCGGAGAAATCGATGTGTACTCCGCTCCTCAGCTAAGAGAAACGCTCATGCCTAAAGCAGAGGCGGGAGAGCATCTTGAAATCTGTCTAAAGGATGTTACGTATATGGATAGTACAGGTTTAGGTGTATTCGTTGGGCTGTTTAAAGCGGCTCAAAAAGCAGGTGGAACATTAAAGCTTGAGAACTTGTCAGAACGGCTTGTAAGGTTGTTTGAAATCACTGGATTAAAGGACATCATTGACATTTCTGCAAAGTCAGAGGGTGGGGTACAATGAACGAATCAGTAGATCTAATCGAGATGAAAATACCGGCAAAACCAGAATATGTAGGCATCATTCGTTTGACTCTTTCAGGTGTAGCGAGCCGGATGGGCTATGCCTATGAAGAGATTGAAGACTTAAAAATTGCCGTCAGTGAGGCCTGTACAAATGCAGTTCAGCATGCCTACAAAGGTGAAGACGGCGAAGATGGAGAGGTAGCTGTTCGCTTTCTTGTCTACGCGGATCGTCTAGAAATCATTGTCGCTGACAAAGGCGGTAGCTTTGACTTTAAGCAAAAACAGGAAGACTTGGGACCGTACACATCTGCTCATACGGTGGATCAATTGGCAGAAGGAGGTCTTGGTTTATACTTAATGCAAACATTGATGGATGAAGTCGAGGTGCAAGCAAACTCCGGAGTTACCGTGGCGATGACAAAGTTTTTAAACAGGGAGCGAGTTGACCATGACACAACCATCCAAAACTATGAAACTAACTAAAGATGAAGTAGATCGCCTCATCCAAAGCTATCAAACCAATCAAGACGAGCAGGCGCAGCTCACGCTGGTCGAATGCTATACAAACTTGGTTGATATGCTGGCGAAAAAATATTCTAAAGGAAAAAGCTTTCATGAGGACCTCAGACAAGTTGGAATGATTGGTTTACTTGGCGCTATTAAACGATACGACCCGCTCGTCGGTAAATCATTTGAAGCCTTTGCTATTCCAACCATCATCGGGGAAATCAAACGCTTTTTACGAGATAAGACATGGAGTGTCCATGTACCAAGGCGGATCAAAGAGCTTGGACCAAGAATCAAAATGGCAGTCGATCATTTGACAACAGAGACACAGAAATCACCTAAAGTCCAAGAAATTGCAGAATATCTGGATGTAACAGAAGAAGAAGTACTCGAAACCATGGAGATGGGCAAAAGCTATCAAGCACTGTCAGTTGACCAAGGCGTAGAGGCTGATTCTGAAGGAAGTACTGTGACGATTTTAGACGTTGTCGGCTCACAGGAAGAAGGCTACGAACGTGTGAACCAAAAAATGATGCTTGAGAGTGTGCTTCATGTGCTGTCGGATAGAGAAAAAGAGATTATCAATCTGACTTACTTGCAAAATAAGAGTCAGAAAGAGACAGGCGATTTACTCGGCATATCCCAAATGCATGTATCGAGACTGCAGCGGAAGGCAGTGAAAAAACTGCGAGATGCATTATCAGAAGATGCGTCTATGGAGCTAGGGTAATGAAACAGATTGAACAGCATGAGCATGTAAACGCCATTATCTATCAATCGAATAAAGAAGGAAAACCATGCTGCGGGGACAGTTTTTTTATTAAAGCAGATGATGAAGAACTAATTTGTGCTGTAGCAGACGGATTAGGCAGCGGCCAGTACGCCAATGAATCATCTTCTTTAGTCAGCGAAATTGTCGAAGAATATGGACATGAGGATGTAGCGACCCTCATCGACAGATGCAATCAGGCCATGAAAAATAAACGCGGTGCCACAGCTGCGATCTTAAAGGTGAATTTTTCTCAGCAGCAATTTACCTATTGTTCGGTTGGTAATATTCGTTTTATCTTGAATGCACCTTCTGGCGACTATATTTATCCACTTCCGACATCAGGATACTTATCAGGGAAACCTAGAAAATATAAAACATACACCTATTCCTACGAAAAAGGATCGATATTCATTATGTATTCAGACGGACTGAATGTGCCAAACATGCGCATGTGTTTAAAGCATGGACATTCAGTTGAAGACATCGCCAAACAGCTTGAAACATACACACAAGACAAAAAGGACGATCTCACCTATGTACTTGGTCAGCTCACGTAAAATAGCTGACCTTTTTTCTGTTTTGCCGGTTTTTTTGATACACTAAAAGAGAAGACACAGTGAGAGGATGCAAAGTATGAAGACATCTGACTTTTTATTGAAACAAATTGCGACAGAATTAAAGCTTTCAACGAAACAAATTGAAAGTGTGATCAAGCTTTTAGAGGATGGCAACACCGTCCCGTTTATTGCCCGTTATCGGAAAGAGCAGACAGGCTCACTGGATGAGGTGCAAATCCAAACCATTTCAGAGCGCTATACATATATCCAAAATGTCACGAATCGAAAAGAAGAAGTCATTCGCTTAATTGCTGAACAAGACAAACTAACCGATGAATTAAAACAGAAAATTGAACAAGCTCATAAACTGCAAGAGGTCGAAGATTTATACCGGCCATTCAAACAAAAGCGCAAAACAAAGGCGAATGTAGCCAAAGCAAAAGGGCTGGAGCCGCTGGCGGAATATTTACTCACGCTGCCAAGCGATCAGATCGAGAAGAAGGCAGCTGCTTTTATGAATGAAGAAAAAGAAGTGACGACTGTAGAAGAGGCACTTGAGGGTGCGCAGCACATCATTGCTGAACAGCTGGCAGATGATCCTGATATGCGAAAATGGATTCGCAGTGAAACGTACCAAAAGGGCAGTCTGGTCACATCAGGAAAAGACGTCGAAAGCGATGAGAAAAACGTCTATGAAATGTATTACGATTATCAAGAGCCAATCAAAAAGATTGTCCCGCACCGTGTACTAGCGGTCAACCGCGGGGAGAAAGAGGGCATTTTAAAGGCAGCCATCGAACCACCTGCTGAAAATATTCGCTTCTATCTCGACAAACAAGTTCTAAAAGGCAAACAGACGACGGCGAGACCGTTTATTGAAGCAGCAATCGATGATGCATATAAACGTCTCATTCAGCCTTCCATCGAACGAGAAATACGAAAAGAGCTGACAGAAAAAGCAGAGGAACAAGCGATTCATATTTTTGCTGAAAACTTAAGAAAACTGCTGCTTCAACCGCCGATGAAAGGGAAGCGTGTACTTGGAGTCGATCCCGCATTTCGGACAGGCTGCAAATTAGCCGTCGTGGATGATACGGGCAAAGTCCATCATATTGGCGTCATTTACCCGCACCCGCCTGTACAGAAAAAAGCGGAAGCGAAAAAAAAAGTGAAAGAGATCATTCAATCATCAAACATTGAAGTCATTGCGATTGGAAACGGTACAGCCTCAAGAGAGACAGAACAATTCATTGCAGACTTGATTCAAGAGCTGGATCAGCCGGTGTCCTATTTGATCGTGAATGAAGCAGGAGCAAGTGTTTACTCGGCATCTGCGCTGGCACGAGAAGAGTTTCCAGATCTGCAAGTTGAAGAACGAAGCGCCATTTCAATCGCTAGAAGATTACAAGATCCTTTAGCAGAGCTCGTGAAAATTGATCCGAAGTCTGTTGGTGTGGGCCAATACCAGCATGACGTCAGCCAGAAGCAATTAAACAGCTCGTTAACCTTTGTCGTTGAGACAGTCGTCAACCAAGTTGGTGTAAACGTCAATACAGCATCACAGGCGCTGCTGCAATATGTATCAGGCCTTTCAAAAGCCGTCGCTGGGAATATCATCAAAAGACGCGAAGAGATTGGGAGATTCACAAGCAGAAAAGAATTGAAGGATATTCCAAGGCTCGGTGCTAAAACATATGAGCAGTGTATCGGTTTCTTGCGTATTACAGACGGACAAGATCCGCTTGACCGTACAGGCATTCACCCAGAGAGCTATAAAGAAACAAAACAGTTTTTACGCATGATCAACATGACGCCAGACGATCTTGGCACAGAGCAGTTAAAAGAGAAAATTGCTGAAGTGAAACTGGATGAAGCAGCAGAACAGCTAGATATTGGAACAATTACACTTCAAGATATCATCGATCAGCTCACAAGACCTGAGCGTGATCCGCGGGATGAAGTCCCAAAACCGCTGCTCAAAACAGATGTATTGAAATTGGAAGACTTGAAGCAAGGAATGGAGCTGCAAGGAACGGTAAGAAACGTCGTAGACTTCGGCGCATTCGTTGATATTGGCGTAAAGCAGGATGGGCTTGTGCATATTTCCAAACTAAGCAATCGTTTTGTGAAGCATCCGCTTGACGTTGTATCAGTTGGTGACATTGTGACCGTCTGGGTGGACTCGGTTGACCAGGCAAAAGGTCGCGTTGCCCTCTCCATGTTGAAACCAGAGTAAACAAAAAACGAGGCGCACCTTAGGATGGGGTGTGCCTTGATGTGACTGAATGTTTTTTTCTATAAAAGTACCAGCATTGATTCAGCAATTTGATTTGATAATGATTTTTCTCATAAAATGCCTTCTGCATCTGATTTTTCAGCCAGTTGGGCATCGCCCATTCCTCCTTTGATCGAAACAGTGGGTGTATCTTCAATGTATGCATAGGGGAAATTGTCCCGTTCGAGGTTTTTATAGAAAGGAACGATCTTGATTGAACGAGAGAGAGTTACAGCAGTTAACAGAGCACATTTCCCAGCAGTTCTTTGGCAAGACATTCCGCCATCAGGCTGTTTTTAATGAACGGTTAAAAACGACAGGCGGACGATATTTACTTGGTACACACAATATCGAACTGAACCGCCGATACCTAGAGGAGCATGGACGAGAAGAATTAATCGGGATCATCAAGCATGAGCTGTGTCATTATCATCTACATCTTGAGGGAAAGGGCTATCAGCATCGCGACCGTGATTTTAAAGCGTTATTAAAACAAGTAGAAGCCCCGCGTTTTTGTACACCGCTTAAGACCGTACAAAAGAAGCGACGTGCGGGGAAACGCCATGAATACATTTGCACAGGATGCGGCCGGTCTTTTATCAGAAAAAGACGGTTTGATACCTCTCGTTATGTATGCGGCGTCTGCAAAGGGAAATTAAAGTGGCAGAGCACAACCGATTCATTATGATAAGCATTCCTCTAAGGGGATGCTTTTTTTATTCCATTAGATGTGTGGACATATGGAGACAAAAAGAGACGCATGTCTCATTTTGTCTCTTTTTTCATCGGTGTGATTCGGTCAAAGCCTAAGTGTTCATGTATCTTCATGTTGGCACGATTTTTGCTTGTATAGTAGTGCAAGCAAAAAAGGATAGGAGGTTTTACCAAATGGAAAAGGCATTGACTAAAGAAAAAGCCGTATGGATGTATCAAAAAATGCAGGAAATCCGCCAATTTGAAGATCGAGTACACGCGCTTTTTACAAAAGGAATCTTGCCGGGGTTTGTCCATCTTTATGCTGGCGAAGAAGCTGTTGCCGTAGGAGTCTGTGCACATCTGAATGAAAAAGACAGTATTACAAGTACCCACCGCGGCCACGGCCACTGTATAGCGAAGGGCTGTGATCTAAAAGGAATGATGGCAGAAATCTATGGGAAAGCCACAGGTCTTTGTAAAGGCAAAGGCGGATCCATGCACATTGCAGATTTTGATAAAGGAATGCTTGGTGCCAACGGAATTGTTGGAGGCGGCTTTCCTCTTGCGTGCGGGGCAGCCCTCACAGCTAAATATAAGAAGACAGAAAATGTAAGCGTTTGTTTTTTTGGGGATGGTGCAAACAATCAAGGAACTTTCCACGAAGGAATCAATCTCGCGGCCATCTGGAAACTGCCCGTCATTTTCATCGCAGAAAACAATGGGTACGGAGAAGCGACACCATTTTCCTATGCTTCAAGCTGCAAATCAATCGTCGATCGAGCGGCCGGTTATAACATTCCAGGGATTCAGGTAGATGGAAAAGATGTGATGGCCGTTTATCAAGCCGCAGAACAAGCAATTGAACGAGCGAAAAATGGAGAAGGTCCGACATTGATTGAATGTATGACATATCGGAATTATGGCCATTTCGAAGGAGACGCCCAGCGTTACAAAACCAATCAAGAAACAACAGAACATCAAGAAGAGAGGGATGCGATCACTCTTTTTAAAAATGAATTGATCAAGCAGCAGCTGCTGACGAATGGAGAGCTATCAAATATTGAAGCGGCAGTAACTGAAGCGATAGATGAAGCCGTTCAATTCAGTGAAGAAAGTGAATATCCAGATCAGACCGAATTATTGACCGACGTGTATGTTTCGTATCAATAAATCAGAAGGAGGAGAGGAAAATGACAAGAGAAATCAGCATGTCTAGTGCATTGAATGAAGCGATTAAGCTTGCCATGAGAAGAGACGAGGATGTCATTTTAATGGGGGAAGATGTTGCTGGAGGCGCTCATGTAGATCACTTACAAGATGATGAAGCATGGGGCGGCGTGCTCGGTGTAACGAAAGGAATCGTTCAGGAGTTTGGACGTGAGCGAGTCCTTGACACACCGATTAGTGAAGCTGGCTATGTAGGTGCGGCCATGGCAGCTGCTTCCACAGGGCTAAGGCCAATTGCGGAGCTCATGTTTAATGATTTTATCGGGACCTGTCTGGACCAAGTGCTGAATCAAGGGGCTAAATTTCGATACATGTTTGGCGGAAAAGCAGAGGTGCCAATCACAATCAGAACGACACATGGAGCGGGTTTTAGAGCAGCTGCTCAGCATTCGCAAAGCTTGTATGCGTTATTTACAAGCATCCCTGGATTGAAAGTGGTGGTGCCTTCTTCACCATACGATGCCAAAGGATTGCTGCTGGCAGCCATCGAGGATCAGGACCCTGTCATCTTTTTTGAAGACAAAACGCTTTACAATATCACAGGAGATGTTCCGGAGCGATATTACACGCTGCCGCTTGGCAAAGCAGATGTGAAAAGAGAAGGATCAGATGTGACCATTTTTGCAGTAGGCAAACAAGTTCATACAGCACTCGAAGCAGCAGAACAATTAGCTGCCCAAGGAATTGAAGCCGAGGTGATTGATCCTAGAAGCTTGTCACCGCTCGATGAAGAGGCCATTCTGACTTCAGTAGAGAAAACGAATCGGCTTGTCATTGTGGATGAAGCAAATCCGAGGTGCGGAATTGCCGCAGATATTTCTTCTCTGGTTGCGGATAAAGGCTTCGATTTACTCGACGCTCCAATCAAAAAAGTGACGGCTCCTCATACACCGGTCCCATTTTCACCACCGCTTGAAGATATATATTTGCCGACACCTGATAAGGTTGTGAACACTGTCTTAGAGATGGTTGGAAAAAGTCATGACAAGATCTTGAACTAAAGAAAGGAGAGAGGGAGATGGCTGTCGAGGTTGTGATGCCGAAATTGGGAATGTCAATGAAAGAAGGAACGGTATCTGTCTGGAATAAAGAGATCGGAGAGACCGTGAATAAAGGGGAAAGCATTGCAAGCATCAACTCTGAAAAAATTGAAATGGAGATCGAATCACCTGCAGAAGGAACTATATTGGATATAAAAGTGTCTGAGGGAGAAGGTGTACCGCCTGGCACGGTCATCTGCTATATCGGTGAAGGAAATGAACAGGTCGAGGAAAAGAAAGAAAAAGACCTGCCGCTAAAACAAAAGAAAGAGAGAATAAAAATCTCCCCTGTTGCACGTAAGATTGCTCAAAGTGCTAATTTGGATATTCATACATTAGTGGGAACAGGTCCAGATGGGAGAATCACGAAAGCGGATGTGCTTCGGGCACTTCCTGATGAAAAAGAAAAACAACATAATGAACCAACAAAGCATCAGCCAGCCAGCATGATGCGGAAAACCATTGCCTCGCGAATGATGGAAAGCCTGCAAACAAGTGCACAATTAACAATAACGATGAAAGCGGATGTGACAAAACTTACAGCTTTACAGTCTGAGTTGAACGAAACAGCTGGAGCACAACACGATATGAAATTAACCATGACCGATTTTGTAGCCAAAGCAGTGATTCTTTCTCTGCAAAAGCACCCTGCAATGAACAGTCAATATCAACATGATAGAGTCGAAACTTTTGAGCATGTACATCTTGGAATCGCTGCTGCTTTAGATCACGGGCTGGCAGTACCTGTTATTCGGCATGCGGAAAAGCTTTCACTTATTGAACTGGCGAAGAGTATCAAATCGTATGGCAAAAAAGCACGTGAAGGCAAAATTCTCCACGATGAAATTGAAGGCTCTACCTTTACAATCACTAACCTAGGTGCCTATGGTGTGGAACATTTTACCCCGATTTTAAATCCGCCGGAAGCAGGTATTCTTGGCGTTGGAAAAGCGGATCACATGCCTGTTTATCAGGGGAATGAATTATGTAAAGGGACGATCCTGCCACTCAGTCTGACATTTGACCATCGTGTGCTGGACGGGGCGCCGGCATCACAATTTTTATCAACTGTTAAAGCCTATTTAGAAAAACCAGTATCCATTCTTTTATAGGAAGAAGGTGAAATGACCATGACGCTAGTCATTATAGGAGGCGGGCCAGCAGGATATGTGGCGGCAATAACAGCCGCCCGTTTTGACAGAGAGGTTGTACTAATCGACCAAGGCCTGTTAGGAGGTACCTGCCTGAATGAAGGCTGTATTCCAACGAAAGCTCTTTTGCAAAGCGCCGATATGTACGAGCATGTGAAATCAGCTGGTCATTTTGGAATTGAGCTTCCAGGGAAGGAGCCTATCATTCATTGGGATGCCGTTCAAAAGCGGAAACGGTCAGTCGTCAAGCAGCTGACTGATGGCGTTCGTTATTTGATGAATAAAAACAAAATCAGCGTGTTAAATGGGAAAGCATCATTTCTTTCGTCACATGAGCTATTGATAGAAAGTGAAGGGACATCTGAAATCATTCAAGCAAAACAAATCATTATTGCTTCAGGATCAGAACCTGCTGCTTTACCCTTCGCACCATTTGACAGGGAGTGGATCATTGATAGTAAGGATGCCATGACGCTCCCTTCAATACCAGATTCGCTTTGTATCATTGGCGGAGGGGTGATCGGCTGTGAGTTTGCAAGCATCTTTAGCAGAATGGGATCAAAGGTTGTCATGGTTGAACAGGCAGCACACATTTTACCTGAAGAAGATCACGATACCGCTAACTGTCTTCACGATCAGCTTCAAAAAGCTGGTGTGGAGATTTTGACATCAGCAACAGTCAAACAGCTTGATGCAATCTCAAAAAAAGTGGTGGTTGAGAAGGATCATGGAGAGCGCTGTGACATCAAGGCCGATCATTGTTTAGTCGCCATTGGCAGAAAGCCGAGGCTGGGAGAGCTGAATCTTGAACAGGTCGGCATTGAATTTGATAGAAACGGGATCTTCGTCAATGAGCATATGCAAACCAATCTTCCGCATATCTATGCGTGCGGTGATGTGACAGGCGGTGTTCAGCTTGCTCATGCTGCTTTTCATGAAGGAACGATTGCGGCATCACATGCATCAGGTGAAGATGTAAAGGTCAACGAACAAGTGGTTCCAAGGTGCATCTACACGTCTCCAGAAATCGCGAGTGTCGGTTTAAATGAAGAGAGTGCTAGAAAACAATATGGGGAGATTCGGATAGGGAAATTCGCTTTTTCTGCTAATGGAAAAGCACTCATTTTAAATCAGCCAGCTGGTCAAGTAAAGGTCATTGTCGAACCGCAATATCAAGAAATTTTAGGTGTATCCATTATCGGGCCAAATGCAACAGAACTAATTGGACAAGCGGCAGTGATGATGCATATAGAGTTGACAGCTGATACATTAGAGCAATTTATTGCGGCACATCCGACACTCTCTGAGGCGATACACGAAGCCTTGCTGCAAACAAATGGACGAGCGGTGCACTGCTGATAGAGAAACATTTTATCCGAATGAATTCCTGGGTCAGCCAATAATTGAAAGCGCTTTTATAATTATCTATAATGGATAAAAAGCCCCCAGAGGAGAGGATGGAATGAATCCGACGCCTTGTTATTTAAATACTTGGAAACGTTTTGTTCGTGAAGGTTTACTTGATAGGTCTCGTCTGGATAAGAGAGTGATGGAGTCATGGCACAGATGTAAACAGGCAAATGTGAACCCGTATTTAGATAAAGGACAGTCGTTGTTAGAAAAGGAATTATTCAGTATTCAAAAAAAGAAGTACTCACTATTCCTAAATGCCGCTCTTCCTTACTTAAATAAAATTAGTGAGCAATTAAAAGAATCGGACATGATGGCTTTACTCATCGATGCAGATGGCTATGTGCTGAGTTTGACAGGAAGCCAAAGGACGCTGGTAGAAGCGAAAAAAATAAATTTTATGGAGGGCGCGCGCTGGACCGAAGCCGATGTGGGGACGAACGCTATTGGAACGGCACTGGTCATTGGGGAAGCTGTAGCGATCAACGGAACTGAGCATTTTTCAGTCGCTTCCCATCATTGGAGTTGTTCAGCGGCCCCTATTCGTGATGCAGACGGCACGATCATAGGAGTCATTGATATCTCCTGTATGGCGGATCAAAGGCATCCTTTTATGCTTGGGATGGCTTCAACAGTTGCATATGCTATAGAGAGAGAAATTCAGGTCCAGCAAAAAAGGAAAGAGATGGAGCTGGTCAGTCATTGTCTCCAGCAGGTGGAAGCGGACGAGCCGTATGTTATCTGTAATGAGAAAAAGCAGATTGTTTCGGCAAGCAAACCGATTAGAGATCGGTTTTCAGACTGGTACGGAATGGATGTTGAGCTGCTCATGGACGAGACATTTGTTACAAGGGACAAGCAGATCATTCAGTCAGAACAAGACGGAAAGCTGCTTGGGATGGCTTTTTCTCTTGAAGAAGCAGAGAAGAGACATATCACCGTTTCTTTTCCTCAATTTCCCGGGGAATCTGGAACAAGTACAGTATTTCAGCAGACACTCAGCGAATTGAAACGAGCGGCACAAACAGATGTAAATGTATATATTTGGGGAGAAACAGGTACAGGGAAAGAACTGGCCGCTCGAGCAATTCACTTAGCTAGTGAAAGACATAAAGGACCGTTTATTGCCGTTAATTGTGGAGCCATACCAGAAAGCCTATTAGAAAGCGAACTATTTGGTTATGCTGAAGGAGCTTTTACAGGGGCAAAACGTCATGGAGCAAAGGGGAAATTTGAACAGGCGCAGAAAGGAACTCTCTTTTTAGACGAAATTGGCGAAATCCCTTATGCGATGCAAGTGGCGCTACTTAGGGTCATTGAAGAAAGAAAAGTCGTACCGCTCGGCGGGACACACGAAATCCCTTTGGATATTAGAATCATAACAGCGACACACCGGAATATGAACGAACTGCTGAAGGAAGGAAAAATACGTGAAGATTTGTATTACCGTCTTCATGTCTATCCAATCAACATCCCGCCGCTTAGAGAAAGAAAAGAAGATATTGTTGATTTCTATCGCTATTACCAAAAGAAACACCAATGGAATGCGACTTTTCCTGAATCTTTTTTTCGTAAGCTAGAAGCGTACCACTGGCCAGGAAACATACGAGAGCTTTTTAATTTATTTGAATATATAAGGGTACTGTTTCCTAAAGGAGGTTGGATTGGTGAATCGCAATATGCGGCGGTATTAGAGGCGATGGATCAGAAAAAGCAGAAGCTGCATCTACCAGAGTATACCGAGAATCCAAAAGAACTCACGCTAAGGGAACGCATTCAAAAGCAAACAGTGATAGAAGCACTGCACAAAACGAAAGGTCATGTGTCAGAAGCAGCGAGGCTGGCAGGGGTGCCAAGAAGCACCTTTTACAAGTGGATGCGGAAGTATAAGCTGTCATGAACTCATAGGGGTCACATCAGCAAGAAGACCTTGGTCTTTCAGTTAGAGGTCGGGGTCTTTCTGTCATGTCTAAACAGAAAACAAAAAGGAAGGAAGAAAGGCTTGACTGTTATATTAGTATATGTTAAATTATAAAAGCCGTCGCTAATGAGACAGGAATGAAATACTTAAAAATTCTTGACACATTTTTCTGGCATAGATATAATGAAACATGTCTTATTATTCCGCAGTAGCTCAGTGGTAGAGCTATCGGCTGTTAACCGATCGGTCGTAGGTTCGAGTCCTACCTGCGGAGCCATAATGGAGAAGTACTCAAGTGGCTGAAGAGGCGCCCCTGCTAAGGGTGTAGGTCGCGTAAGCGGCGCGAGGGTTCAAATCCCTCCTTCTCCGCCATTATTGTATGGCCCGTTGGTCAAGCGGTTAAGACACCGCCCTTTCACGGCGGTAACACGGGTTCGAATCCCGTACGGGTCATGTTTTGTTTTTTGATTCGTTGGGCTATAGCCAAGCGGTAAGGCAACGGACTTTGACTCCGTCATGCGTTGGTTCGAATCCAGCTAGCCCAGCCATATTTTATATATGTTTTTCTGCATAGCAGATGAGCCATTAGCTCAGTCGGTAGAGCATCTGACTTTTAATCAGAGGGTCGAAGGTTCGAGTCCTTCATGGCTCACCATTGTCACGCGGGTGTGGCGGAATTGGCAGACGCGCTAGACTTAGGATCTAGTGTCTTTATGACGTGGGGGTTCAAGTCCCTTCACCCGCATTGTTTTTTCAAACAGTGCACTTATGAATATATGAGCACATCATACACGCGGTCGTGGCGGAATGGCAGACGCGCTAGGTTGAGGGCCTAGTGGGTGAATAACCCGTGGAGGTTCAAGTCCTCTCGGCCGCATCAATAATACCAAGGGTTGTAGACCTTTGGTATTTTTATTTTATATAACTTCTAAATAAATCTGTCCACTCACCTTAAGTAAGTGGACTTTTTTGTTAGAGATCGATATTTTTATATAATGTCGTCTGATTGTTCTGCCTTGCCTTTGAAGTTACTTTTAAGCTTTAATCATAAGCTTTTCCATTTGGATCAGTGATGCTGTTTTCTTTAGATATGTTCGACTGAGATTTTCAAAAATAAATCTCCTGGTAATGCTAAAAGATATTTATTCTTGAAGTTTTGTTCTGAAAAAAGAGAACTGCAGCATTTGAAGGGAATTACCCTCAATTTAACATAATGATGACCACTAAAAGCATTGAAATCTCTTTGCAGGTGATAAAGAAAATTTTTTCGACTTGGAGGATACGAGAAAGACTTTAAATATTAGAGAGGATCTTTTAGTAACGTTCTTATAAAAGTGACCTTCATATGTAAATATTAATTAAACGTAACCGAAAGACATAGAGTTTTTAGTGATAATTTAATAATACGTTGAAGAGGAGAATTAATTCTTCTGACTGTATTTTTATTTCAAATAAAGAAAATATAGTTCAAAAACACTCACTGATTAGGTGAGTGTTTTAAATATAAATACATCAGGCTACAATAGGTTGTTTAATTCAAAAGCTCTATTTTATATTTTTCGTTATCTAAAATTTTATAACCGACAAAGTTAGTGTAATCTTCATTCTCAAAAAGGAATTCAATTCCTAAAAATATGGATGAGCTTTTTACAGGTTTATCAACTAATAAAAAATAATATGAACCATCTATTTGTTTATACATTTGAGAAATTTCATTATTTTTGATATAAATCGCTTCTTCTCCAAAAATCTCCAAACCAACTATCTTATTTTCTTTATCAATATCTAAAGCTATCAACTCATTAGCTTCTAACTCTTCTGTTTCCTTAATTTTATATTTATATTTTTTATTAAAGACATATATATATCCAAAGTTAGCAGCTTTATCAAAAGTTATCCTATTCTTCATTATCTTCATAATCTTCATTTTTTCCACCTCTTTTTAACTCCACTTTTATATACTGTAGTCAAAGTATTGCCCTGTTTAGCAACAGCTACACCCTTATAATGATATACTGTAGAATTATACTTTGGATCATAATACTTTTTACCGTATTTCACCGCATCAAAGACTTGTTTAGGAGTAATATGACGTTGAATCATTCTTAAACCTACATGCCAACTGACAGTTAAAACCCTAATGCCTGCTTTTCTTAATAAGAATACTGTTGCTGAAATAGCACCTCTAATAAGTAAAGGAGCTATTAAAGCATCAACTTCACTTTCCATTGCTAGTTCTTCTTCAATTTGTTCTTCTTGGTCAATTAAGAGTTGCACATCAATATCTGGATTAATGTTATCAATATAAGAGAGTGTTTCATCATCTAATTTAAAAGCACTTTCTTTTAAGTTAGAAAATGTTTCCTGATACTGTTCTTTTTCTTTATCTGACATATTATGATCAATATCTTTTGCACTATTTATAATACTCTGATCATTAATCAGAAGAGAAATATCTTGTTTGAGTAACTTTTCGTCAGTGAAACTAGTGTTATTTTGTGGTTCGATGGTTACTTCATACTCTGATTCTTGTGCGGTTACAGTTGTAATGGTCGGCCCTATAATAGTAAATAACATAATTAAGGCGATAGTACAACTAATTTGTTTTAAATGTTTCAAAAAATTCCCTCCTATTAAATAAAATCATGTATATTATAATATGATAATAAAGTAATATCAACAATAATATGGGGGTATAGGTAAAAATGAACAAAAATTATATTTATATTATTTTAGTCACTCTTCTTTTTTTTGTGAACATGTCTAAAGTTTCAGCTGATGAACCTCAACATAGAGTTAGAGAAATCGCTGGTAATTACGGTTTAACTGGAAAAGGAGTATCAATAGCCATTTTAGATACTGGTTATAGAGGAAATAATATCAATATTATTAAGAAGTACAATGTAGTTCACGAAGGGGATAATATAGAAGACAATAATGGTCATGGCTCATTAACAGCGAATATCATTGGATCTAAAGATTTTGGTATCGCACCTGAAGCTGAATTGTATATTATAAAAGTTCTAGAAAAGAATGTTTCTGGTAAATATGATGCTGTTATTAAAGGTGTTGAGAAAGCGATACAATATGATGTAGATATTATATTAATGAGTTTAGGAGGTACAAAGTATTCTAAAGAACTGGAAAATATCATTAAGAAAGCATTGAAAAAGGATATTGTCTTAATATCTGCGGTTGGAAATGATGGTCTATCCAAAAAAGATACAATTAGATATCCTGCAAAATTAGATGGTGTAATAGGCGTTGGAGCTGTTAATCAAAATGGTCATAGGTGGTTTCAATCTAGTAGGGGAAGAGGTATTGATATTATGGCTCCAGGTGAAAATTTAAAAAGTGTTGATCATAATAAGAATGAAACGAGAATAAGTGGAACTTCTGTAGCAGCTGCTTATTTAGCTGGGTTTTTATCACTGATGTTACAAGAGGAAAAAAATATAACTAATAAACAAATTCTTAATGTGTTATCTAATTATAGTAAAAAAGAAAAAGATGTTAGCTTATATGGGAAAGGTGTTCTTAATGAAAAGGAAACATTAAAACATTTAAGAAGAGCTAATATATACTCCATTGCATTAAAAGTTGCAATTATTCTAATTATTTTATTGATTATGTGCTTTTTGGTATATAAGTTTAAAGAAAAGAGACGTTTCTTCTAATTATGAGAAACGTCTCTTTCCAGGGATAGATAAAAAATGAGAAATATTTGATAAACTTTTCTTCTTAACTATATATGTTATGAGAAAAAAATTGCAATTATTACCGATTCATGCTATAATGAAAAGTAATTATTTTTGTTCGGCGTAAAGGATAGTATGAAGATTGACTTTTCGTCTTGAGGGTACTTTGGGCAAGGATAGTATAATACATTGTGTGGTAAACGCACGAGGAGGCAACAATCATGGAACAAGGTACAGTAAAATGGTTTAACGCAGAAAAAGGTTTTGGATTTATCGAACGTGAAGAAGGCGACGATGTATTCGTACATTTCTCAGCTATCCAAGGCGACGGATTCAAATCTTTAGACGAAGGTCAAAAAGTATCATTTGACGTAGAGCAAGGTTCTCGTGGAGCTCAAGCTGCTAACGTTCAAAAAATTGCTTAATCTTCATTCTTCTAAAACAGGTTCTCTACGGAGAGCCTGTTTTTTTGCATGAAAAAACCCTACTCAACGTACAAGTAGGGAGATGGTACAAGGTATTCGTCAAAATTTCATGCTTCAAAGGTTAGTTTAGTATAACATACTGGATTGACAATATGCGGAATTTTCCTAAATAATTTCTTTTTCTTTTCAAAGTGACAGGGCGTGGAGCTATTCGTAGAGAATGTTCAACAAATGAGGGAGAAGGTGGGAGTAAAAAAGTGGTATAAATTTTTAAGAAAAGCTCTTAATCTGTTTTTCGGTAATTCCTTCGATGACTTCCAGTTCACTAATCAAATACTCGTAAGCATCATCCAGCATTTTCTTTTCGCTTGAATTGAGTGGTTTTTCTTTTTTCATTCGCAAGAGGTCACGTACAACTTCAGCGCCTTCTTGGATATCGCCTGTTTTGATTTTGTTTGTATTGATTTTATACCTTTCTTTCCAGGACAATAATGTATCTGAGGTTCCATTCTGAAAAATGTGGATAATGTTCTTGATGGCAAGTATATTCGTAACTGCTCTTATATTTGACCCTGACATTTTCTTTGTTGGAATCATCACTTTCATCTGGCTGACGGACATCTTAATGACATAATACTCTTCTGTCTCGGCAGAAAATTTCTTTTCTTCTATGGCTTCAATTATGCCTGTTCCGTGCATTGGATAAACAATGTTATCACCAATTTGAAACATTTCATCCACCTCCATAAATTGTATCTACTATAAGGGTATCACAAATGAAGGTGTAATAACCAAATTTTTAATAATAACATGTTTTTTATTTTTATGTCAATATTTTTTGTGCGAATTTCAGAGGATTTTTGCTGTGAAATGTCCATTGCATACACCTGTGTAAAAGGAAAAGGTTGAAACATAACAAAAGACCAGCCAATCAGGCTAGTCTCTTAAAACAAATAGCAATCACAACGTAGCAATATCAATCACAAACCGGTAACGCACATCACTTTTCAGCACCCGTTCATACGCTTCATCAACTTGATTCGCGTTAATCACTTCAATTTGTGGTGCGATGTTGTGAGCAGCTGCGAAATCGAGCATTTCTTGTGTTTCTTGGATGCCGCCAACGAGTGAACCAGCTATGCTGCGGCGGCCGGAAATTAATGAAAAGACGTGGAATTGATCCGGCTTAGGCGGTGCACCGACGTTCACCAAGGTTCCATCTACACGGAGTAAGGACAGATAGGCATCCACATTAATGTTGGAAGAGACTGTATTGAGAATGAGGTCATACTGACCGGCTAGTGTCTGAAACGTTTCAGGATCACTTGTAGCAAAATAGTCTTTTGCGCCAAATGATAGTGCTTCTTCTTTTTTATTCAAAGAGCGGCTTAAAACCGTTACTTCAGCACCAAGTGCGCGTGCGAATTGAATGGCAACATGGCCGAGTTCGCCCATTCCGACGATAGCAACCTTTTTGCCAGGGCCTGCCTTCCAGTGCTTTAATGGAGAATAAGTTGTAATGCCAGCACAGAGAAGAGGGCTTGCGGCATCAAGAGGCAGTTGTTCAGGAATGCTGACGACAAATCGTTCAGTCACGACAATTTTTTGACTGTAGCCGCCATAAGTCGGTTCCCCGTCATAGTCACGGCTGTTATATGTTTGGACGACCCCTTTTGTGCAATACTGCTCGTCTCCATTTTGACAATATTCACAGGTGCCGCAGGAATCCACAAAGCAGCCAACACCTACACGGTCACCGATTTGAAACTTCGTCACATCATCCCCTACAGCTGCAACGACCCCAGTAATCTCATGACCAGGAACCATCGGGAAAATACCGCCGCCCCATTCATCAAAAGCGCTGTGGATATCTGAATGACAGATCCCGCTAAATTGAATATCAATTAAAATATCATGTGGACGAAGTGCTCTTCGTTCAATGGTCGTCCGTTCAAAATTCGCTTTTGCGTGTGAAACACTTAAAACATTTGATTGGTGCGTCTGACACATTCTTGATCATCCTTTCAAAAATAAGATTCGATTCTTTCTTCTATACTGTACTTCTTAAAGTGAACTATAAGTCAACAGAAAACCTTCTGTAATAACGAATTCAACATTCTTGAATCAAGAATTGAGCCAAAAGCATCTTGCTTTCTTTTTTAAAATGGAGATGATGAGGAAAGGGAGATCGGAAGGTAAGAGAAAGAGGGAGGGCACAATGAAAATAGCACAAGCAGCAAAACAGCAAAACAGCAAAACAGCAAAACAGCTCGATTTATCCACTGCGACACTTAGATATTACGAAAATATTGGTTTGATTAGAGAAATCAAACGTGACGATCATGGGATTCGTGATTATACAGCGGATGATCTTCAATGGATTGAATTTATCAAATGTATGAGAAATGCTGGGCTCTCGATTGATGCGCTTAGAGAATATACAGCCTTATTTTTTGAGGATGATGATCATACGTTATCTTCGCGAAAAAACATTTTGGTCAATGAACGAGAAAGACTCGTCCAAAAACAAAAGGAAATCGAAGAGACCATTAAACGATTGGATTTCAAAATAGAAAGTTATGAAGATATTATCCACAATCATGAGAAAAAACTCGCTCATCAGCTGAAAACTAGTTCAAATTAAACGAAGAAAAACCTGTGACAAGTCACAGGTTTTTTTGATAGAGTTATCTTTTTGTGTAACGCACCCAGTTATAATGTGCGTGGAGTGGTGTAACACCGTTGTAGGAACCAAGCCATTCATCGACACCTGCACCATTCCACAGGTTCATCATAATTTTCCCTGGTGTTTGAGGAATTTGTGTGGTGGCGGTATGCTTTAATTGTCCATCGACATACCATTTGATGGAGTTTGGCTGCCAGTCAAATGCATACGTGTGATAAGAGTTCGCTGCATCGAAACCAAGGTTGACGATCTTTTCATGATTTCCTACACCATTGGTATAGTAATTAAACTGTACCTTTGTCGTATCTTTTCCTAGAAATTCAATGTCAATCTCATCCCAAGGAGTGCCATCAGTCGGTCCCGTATAAGTGAAGAAAGAAGAGACGATCCCAACATTTTTAGCTGGCTTCATGTTGACTTCATATAGCCCATAGCCGTACGTTTGAACGGAGCGGTTTTCTCCGCAGTCAAACTTGTTATAGGAGGGACTTGTGAGCGATAAACGCATTTCACCTGCTGAGGTCATAGACACATTATTTGCACGCCACGTACAGTTAAACATGTTTCCATTCGAGTATCCATCGGCTTTTTGCCATAACCCCGTATTATAGTTATTAAAAGGTTCATAAAACGATCCACCCGTTTGTGCCGAGGCACCCACAGTAAATGTGGACAAACTCAAGACTAATCCAGTGACAACCAGCATCAACATTCGTTTCATACGGTACATATTCGCATTCTCCTCTCCTTTTACGGAAGCGCTTTCTTAATTGATCATACATGATTCTTTCAAAAGGGAAAATCGGTCTAAATAATGATAAACTGTGTGCATCATTTAATAGAATTGAAAGAAAAAAATAATGATTGACAATGCGGACAGTTGTCCGTAAGATAATATCGGGACAATTGTCCTAAGAAAAACCTAAAGTGTTTTGATTTAACACATAGAGATGAGTGTCATGTGGATGAAGGTAAAGAAGGTGTGTATGGTGGAAAAGGATATTGGTGAGGAAATTGAAGAGATCGCATTCTCCTTGTTTCAAGAATTTGGTGTAGAAAATGTCAGCATGCATAAAATTGCGAAAACAGCTGGTGTTGGACAGGGTACTTTATACCGCCGCTACGCCAATAAAAGTGATCTGTGCCTTTCTATCCTTGGGGAGAAATTTGAACAGCTGATCCCAGCTTTGCATCTTTACTTGAGCAAAATAAGTGATCAGCCGGTTCGTGAACGTTTACGCTATGTTCTCGAAGAAATTCATCTGATCGTCGGTAACCATTTAGACTGGATTCGGATGCTCACAATCTCGGGGAATTTAGAGCAGACAAGTAAAGTGTATGATAGTCATTACAGTCAATCACTCAGACAAATCATTCGTGAATTGCTTGAAGAAGCGAGAGAAAAGGGAGAAGCGAATATAAAGGATATAGAACTGACAACGTTATGTATGTCTTCTCCAATGACGCCTGAGCTCATGTTTTATATACATGAATCTGGCTATTCGATCGACAAAATTGCTCAATTTGCTGCAGAAAAACAGATTTTATCCGTCTTTCAATAGACATGAAAGTGGCTCATTTCTGACCACCCTGACTTCCTAAGGTTCATCTAAATTGAAAAAGAAAAGGAGCCAACTTAATATGAACAAACAGCAAGCAGCAGCTTCTGAAATTCGAACGCTGCCCATTATTATTTCTTTTATCACAGCTGGATTTATTGGCCTGTTCAGTGAAACGGCATTAAACATGGCGCTGAGAAGTTTAACGTTAGACTTTGGAATTGAAGCGACGACTGCTCAGTGGCTGACAACAGGATATTTATTAACACTTGGTATTCTCGTACCGATTTCAGGACTCATTCTTCAATGGTTTACGACAAGGCAGCTTTTCATTACGTCGCTCGTCTTTTCGATCATCGGAACATTTATTGCGGCGGTTGCGCCGGTCTTTAGTATTTTAATGGTAGCACGTGTCGTGCAGGCAGTCGGTACAGCATTGCTTCTGCCATTGATGTTTAATACGATTTTGGTCATCATCCCGCCTCATAAACGAGGCCGATCAATGGGGATTATTGGTCTTGTGATTATGTTTGCACCAGCTGTCGGCCCGACAGTCTCTGGCCTTATTTTGAAATCGTTGACTTGGCATTGGATTTTCTGGATTTCACTTCCTTTATTAATGGCTGCACTTGTTTTTGGTTTTATTTTTATGCAAAATATTACAGAACCAACAAGACCGAAAATCGACATCTTATCGATTGTGCTTTCAACCATTGGTTTCGGTGGAATAGTATATGGCTTTAGCAGTGCCGGTGAAGGCGGCGGCTGGAGCAGTATGCATGTCATCGTTGCAATTGTAGTTGGTGTCATAGGGATTCTCGTGTTCTCTTTAAGACAGTTGAACATGAAAGAACCAATGCTGAACTTAAGCCCGTTTAAATATCCGATGTTTGTCATTGGGTTACTTCTGATTTTAGTGTGTATGATGGTAATGCTGTCTGCTATGATGATTTTGCCATTGTATCTGCAAACGTCCTTGGCGCTTTCTACATTTACAGCAGGTTTAATGCTGTTGCCAGGTGGAATTATCAACGGACTGCTATCTCCAATCATGGGGGGTCTATTTGATAAGTTTGGTCCAAAATGGCTTGTCATTCCAGGTCTTGTCATTGTCGCAGCGACGATGTTTGGCTTTACGAATCTAAGTGTGAATACGTCAATTGGATTCATTGTAACTCTTCATATTACCTTAATGATCGGAATCGCGATGATCATGATGCCTGCTCAAACCAATGGATTAAATCAGCTTCCGCCAGAGCTATATCCGCATGGTACAGCGATTATGAATACCTTGCAGCAAGTGTCAGGAGCTATTGGTACTGCGATCGGTATCTCGATCCTTTCATCAGGAACTCGCAGCTTTATGGAAAATGTATCTGATCCCGCAAATCCGGTGAATCAGCTGCTCGCCTTTACAAATGGTGTCCAGCATGCATTTATCTTTGCTGTGATCATGACCGTCATTGGATTGATTATTGCTTTCTTCATTAAACGAGTGAAGGTAGAACAGCAAGTATCATAAGAGAAATGAAAAGCACTGAGGACATAGCGCCGCAGTGCTTTTTTTCAATAAATTAGTCTTTCATCAAATAATGATATCATTAAATATGAAAAAAAGAGTCGTACATAGAATAGCGGTGAATACTCGAAACGGCTTCTACTTAATATTCTTTCTCAAATTGGTGCAATGCCTTTTCTAATTTTGAAAGCCCATCGTCAATCTGTTCTTTTGTGACGGTCAGAGGAGGGATCATTCTAATCACTTCTCCTTCGTTACCGCATAAGTAAAAGAGAACTCCCTGCTCAAGGGAATAATCTAAAATCTTCATGACGGCGCTTCCATCGGGTTTTTTTGTTTTTGGGTTTATCATTTCAATTCCAATCATTAAGCCTACCGAGCGTATCTCTCCAATGACTGGGTGATTTTTTTTCATTTGTTTTAGTTTTTCAGCAGCATATTGACCAACCACTTTTGCATTATCTAGTAATCTTTCTTCTTTCATTATTTTAAGAGTGGTCAACGCTACCGAACAGGCAATTGGATTTCCACCGAACGTTGTTCCATGACTTCCAGCAGGCCATTTGCTCATCAGTTCTTTTGAAGCTACTGTGGCACTTAAAGGTAGACCAGAAGCTATTCCTTTAGCGATAGCCATAATGTCTGGGGTGACTTCAAATGTCTGAGCAGCAAACCACTCCCCTGTGCGTCCAAAGCCAGTTTGTACTTCATCAAAAATAAGCAGTATACCATGCTGATCGCATATTTCGCGGATCTTTTTCAGCCACCCTTTAGGAGGGATGATGTAGCCGCCTTCTCCCAATACAGGTTCTAATATGACGCAGGCTACTTCTTCAGGTGTCACTTGGTGTTTAAATAATTCTTCAAAATGTTTTTCTAATTCGTTTATGCAGAAAGTTTCTGGGTCTTTACCTTCGGGGCATGCCTGCATATTAGCATAAGGCAGATGATAAGTCAGGTGAGACGGATTTATATATTTTCTATATTTACTTTTTGATGTTGATACGCTTAAAGCACCTAAAGAACGGCCATGAAAGCACCCCGTAAAAGAAATAGCATAAGGTCTCTTTGTTGCATATTTAGCCAATTTTAAAGCTCCCTCAATTGCTTCAGCACCACTATTGGCAAAGAAAAAACAATTTAAATCTCCTGGCAGAATTTCACCTAGAGATTTGGCCAGCTTTAAAATGGATTCATACATAATGACTCCCGAAGGGCCATGAGTTAATTGATCTGCTGCATCCTTGATACTTTGTACGATTTTAGGATGGCGATGTCCTGTATTAGCTACTGCAATCCCGGAAGTAAAATCTAAATAGGTTTTCCCATCCAGCCCGTAGTAATAACAACCTTCTTCTTTTACCACAGGTAAGTTTGGATGATCTTTGGCCATGCTAGGTGCTAAATAATCACTCATGTTCTCAACTAAGGAACTCCAGTTGTTGCTCATAAAATCTCCCCCTTAAGCTTTTTACACCTCTACCTTTCTTCTGTTGCAGGTGTAGAATAACACGAAAATAATTAACTGGAAATTTTAACTTATTTATAGTAACTATTGAAGATAATGATGTGAGATAATCTGACAAGAAAAGGTTTTTAAATATCTTTTAACTTTACAAAAAAACCGAACTAACCATAATTGGCAGTTCGGTTTTTGTACGATCAGATATTCCAAATATTTATCTTAATGGTTTTTAATCAGCTATTTACTTTAAGGGTACGCAAATATTCAGAGAATTTCTCAAGACCTGCTTTTAATACATCTGTTGAACATGCGTAACCGATACGAACATATCCTTCCATATCAAAACAAGAACCTGGCGTTAAGAATGTGCCATTCGTTTTAAATAGGTCAACGCAAAATTCTTCAGATGAAACAGGGTAATCGTATTTCAGCATAGATGTTGTGCCTGCACGTGGCTTTACGTAGGAGATTGAAGGTTCGTTTTGAACCCACTCATCTAAAATAGCCAGATTATCTTTGATAATTTTGCGGCTTCTCCCTAGGACTTTGTCGTAGTTTTTAAGAGCATGAACGGCTAACATATCGTCAAGCACACCACAGCTGATTGTTGTGTAATCACGGTGTTTTATGCATTCAGCGATCACATCACTTGGACCTGCAATCCAGCCAAGGCGCAAGCCGGCTAATGAAAATACTTTTGACATACTTGATGTACTGATTCCTTTTTCATATAAATCAGCAACAGATGGCACAACAAGGTTATCTTCCTGTAATAGGTTTCTGTATACTTCGTCGCACAGCAAGTAAGCATCACTTGAGCGTGCAATTTCTACAATTTCTTCAAGCATTTCTCTCTCAATAATAGCACCTGAAGGATTATTCGGATTGTTGATAATAATCAATTTTGTTTTTTCGTTAATCAGAGACTTTAATTCGTTTAGATCCGGCAGGAAGTTATTTTCTGGTCTCAATGGCAGCAGATCTACATTCGCGCCAAATGAAGCAGGCACATCATATAACTGCTGGTATGTTGGGTGTACAGCAATTACATGATCTCCTGGCTCAATAAGAGAATAGAGCACTAAGAAGTTTGCACCAATTGCTCCATTCATGACAAGTACATTATCAGCTTCAACTGTCTCATACAGGCCAGATACTAAGCTTTTAAACTCTGGAGATCCTTCAATATGTCCGTATGTTAATTTTTTCTTTCCGACTTCATTGAAAAAATCTGCCGGATTTGTGCCGTCAATCCCAATCAACTCATTTACAGTGAAAGATTCAACACATGTTTCCGCGATATTATAAACGGCCTCTTGCTCGTATAAATTCATCCAATGTTCTACAGCAAATGTTTTAATATTCATCCGATTAACTCCTTTGTAAGTATGATCTTATTTTTTGATACATAGTCTTTTGGTAAAGAATACTTTCTAAAATCTGCTTATTTAAAAGGCTATCGATCAGTTACAGCTTTGTCGACATCCCAATTTGTTTTTCTTCTGCCTGTTCTAGAACATAGCTCGCTGTCAATAGATCTTGAAGAGAGATGCCTGTACTGTCAAAAACTGTGATGTCTTCTGGAGAAATGCGTCCTGGTGCTTGATTTGTAATCACTCCTCCAATTTCCGAAATGATGCTATCTTTTGCGATGATGCCTTTTTTGAATGCAGTTTCAAATTCTCCTACCGTAACAGACTGTTCATGGTCATCAACGAATATGCGAGCATCAGTTAAAATATTTTCATCAATTTCCTGTTTTCCTGCCATGTCTGCACCCACACATGAAAAATGAGTACCTGGCATTACCCATTCTTTTAGAATAATTGGTTGGCGTGCTGGAGTAGCTGTAATAATAATATCTGCATTTCTCGTAGCTGTTTCAATATCATTAACCGGCGTATACTCAATCTCTATCTTTTGAAGCATTTCTTCATAAACTTCCGGGTTTTGTTCTTTAGTTTGAGCTAACAGCTCTTTTAACTTGCCTTTGATGTCTGCACAAAACTGACCAGCTCGGTCAAATGAATGAGCATTATACACTCGAACTCTTTTGATATGGTTCATTGTCATTAAAACAGCTAAGATTTGATAAGCTGCAACATGACCTGATCCTACCATAAGCAATTCTTCTGAATCTTTTCTTGCTAAATATTTAGCTCCAATTCCACCAGCTGCTCCGGTGCGCATCATGGTCATATACTCACCGCTCAAGATACCGATTGGAAGGCCTGTACGGCTGTCAAGAACTAAGACAGTTCCAACAACAGCAGGAAGGTTTTTAGAAGGGTTGTCACCGAACCAGGAAACAAGTTTTAAACCGAAAATGCCTGCTCCTGACAATTCTCCTGATTTAATATCCATGTCCGCTTTACCAGGTTCGAACTCGTGAAACACCATTGGGAATAAAGAAGCTTCTTTATTTTCTTTTAAGACGTAAGCTTTTTCTACGATATCGATTACAATTTTCATATCAAGAATAGCTTTGATATCTTCATGATTTAATACTTTAAATGGGTACATAATATTCTCCCTTTCCCTTACTTCGTTAAGCTCTTTATCAAATCTATCACAGGATGAAACAAGCTAAAAATTAATTAATTTAATAGTATGCATTAGAAAACTTTAGCGATATATCATAACCTTAAGAGTAAGGAGATGACTTGGTTTTTTATTGGTATTTTAAATTAGGCGATTCAATAGTTACCAATAAAAAATGAATGATTCGTATCAAACTTTTAGATTTTCTCGTTAAAATTTTTGATATAATGATTTGATTGCTATTCTCTTCAGCGCATCTTGTCTATGGGGTTATATGGTTAACCTTATATCCTATGTGAAAGATGATTATTTTATATACTTTTGGTTAGTAGCTTTTGTAGGCTATAAAAAATATAGATAGTGAGATGAAGGTTAAATGGAACTCAGAAATCTAAAAACTTTTCAAGTAGTAGCCAATGAATTGAATATGACCAAAGCTGCAAAGATCTTAAAATATACTCAACCCACTATTACTTTGCAAATTCAAGTATTAGAAAGGGAACTAAACCATTCTCTATTCACCCGTATTGGAAAAAAAACGTTTTTGACGCCTGCTGGAAAAAAATTAAAGCAGCATACAGATAGATTATTTGAATTAATGGAATATATGGAAAGAGACATGGAAGAGTTAAATGGTCCTTCCGGAAGTCTAACTGTAACAGCTTCAGAATATTATTGTACGAATCACCTTTCCCTACTGCTTAGTTCTTATACAAAATTGCATAAACAAGTTATGCTGCGCCTCATGCCAGCAAACAGCCTTATAGCTGTCGATAAAATTTTAAATAATGAAGCAGATATTGGGATTGTTGCAGGGGAAGTTGATTCCTCAGAATTAGAAAAGTTTGTTTTAGAAAGGGAAAAGGCGGTGTTGGTTGTCTCCGCCGATCTTACAAAAAACCGCTCTAAAGAAGAGATTATAGAATCTTTTCCGTTTCTTGCTTATCATGAACATTGCGGTTTTAGCTCAATTACAGAGCAGTGTTTTTCTGAAATTAACACCCGTCCATCTTCTATCATTGAATGCGGGGGAAGTGATGAAACGATTAGGCGGGCAGTTTTAAATAAAACCGGAATCGCCTTGCTTGGTGAAAATATGATTAAAGAAGAATTAGCAGAGGGTATTCTTATCCCATTGCATTACTGTGAAAAACCAATTGAAACATCTGTCGTATATTTAAAAAGTCGTTCAGAAGGACCAACCATTCAATCTTTCTGTGAATTGCTCAAAGAAACTTGGTTTGCAGTTACAGATTGATCATTTTTTCTTAAAAATTATTTATTTTTATAGGTTTTCAGCTGTGATATAAAAACGAGTTTTCCCATTTACATTAAACATGGACAACTCGTTTTCTTCGTTTTTTCATTCTCTTAGTATCGTGTGTTAAATTCAGTGCGTTACTTAGCTTTATTGATAAGTTTAGCTAATAAACGTATACCTTCTTCAATGTCTTCTTTTTTTATTTTGATTATTCCAGTAAGGTGCTGCTGATTCAGTAGAAGGAAAAGAGGAAAAAGGAACGAATGAGTTAAGAAGAAATGAATAAGATAGGAGTCTGAGATCATGAACTTAGAAGAACAAATCAAAATCGCTGCTTCATTACGCCAGCCATCTGAAGGTTCATTAGCGAGTCAATCGGAACTAAAGCCAGTAAATCCTCCTGATGTGAACAAAATGGAATATGACATTCCAACAAGTGCTGGCGAAACAAAGGTGTGGGTGTTTAAGCCAGTGAACACATCAAAGCAGCCGCTTCCTGTTTTTGTGAATTTACATGGTGGCGGATTTATCATGGGCAGTGCTGAAATGGATAATCCATGGTGTCCAGTCATTGCAGACCGGGCGCAATGTATCGTGGTCAATGTCGAGTATCAGCTTGCTCCTGAGCACCCTTTCCCAGCGGCTCTTCATGAATGCTACGATGTACTGAAGTGGTTGTATGAACACCCTGACGAGCTTCAAATCGATCGGAATGCATTAGCCGTTGGCGGACATAGTGCAGGAGGAAATTTGGCAACGGCTGCTTGTCTATTGAATATTCAAAAAGGAAATACACTCCCAATTGTTTATCAGGTGCTCGATTATCCGCCGCTTGATCTAGCCACTGATCCAGCAGAAAAGCCAGCGTTTGATGAAGCAATTCCAGTTGAATTGGCGAGACTTTTTAATTCCTTCTATCTGCAAGGCCAAGATCCGCGCAATCCGCTCGTTTCTCCGGTTTTTGCAGATCGTTCATCCTTGGCACAAATGCCTACAGCTCTCGTCATCACAGCAGAGAAGGATTCGCTGGCTGAAGAAGCTGAGCAATATGCTGCCAAGTTAAAAGAAGCTGGGATAGACGTCACGTATAAACAATTTAAAGGAGTTCCACACGGCTTCACGCACGCCGGAGATTTAGCCATAGCTGAAGAAGCTTGGCATTTGATGGGGGATAAGCTAAAGAAGGCGTTTGAATAAAAAAAGCAGTGTGATTCAAAAGCACAGGAGACAACGGGCCTGTGCTTTTCTTATTGTTTCTGAAAAAAAGCGTCAGATATCTTTCCTCATTGTCGATATAATAGAGAAAATAGATGATTTCTAAAAAAGGAGCTAATGAAATGAAAAAAGAACAGCTGCAGGCATTTTGTCTTTCTTTAAAAGGAACAACCCATGATTATCAACCTGAGTGGCAGGCAGATCGTTATCATATTGGCGGAAAGATGTTTGCTATGATGGGGGGAGATGCGAATCGAAAGCCTGTCATCACTTTAAAATGTGATCCTCTTCGTGCTGAAGAACTAAGAGAGATGCATGAAGGAATTATCCCTGGCTACTATATGAATAAGACTCATTGGAATTCCATTTACCTTGATGCAGACATTCCATCCTCATTTGTAGAGGAGTTAATCGAACATTCCTATCAATTGGTTTTTCAAAAATTAACAAAAAAATCTCAGCATGACATCCTCTAAAATGATTCAAAAGGAAGTGACTGAGGAGCTGTATCTAAGTTGACATGATGCCCTTTGACTCTCTTCAAAATTGACTTGAGCGAAACGCTGTCGTTATAATTTAACCAGTTAGAAGACGCGAATAGGGGGATATAAAATGGGCTATACAGTCATTACAGGAGCAAGCTCAGGTATTGGATATGAGGCGGCTCTCGCCTTTGCAGCACGAGGGGAAAATCTTATATTAGCTGCACGCCGGCTCAATAAACTCCAAGAATTGAAGAAAAAGATTCATGATCAATATCCCGATATCAAAGTAGTCATACAGTCAATTGATTTAACAAACATAGAGCAAGTGTATTCCTTTTATGAATCATTGTCAGATTATGAGCTGGATACGTTCATAAATAATGCGGGGTTTGGTCATTTTGGCTCTATAGGAGAACAAGATTTAAGTAAAATTGGAGATATGCTTCATCTGAATATCGAAGCATTAACGATTCTATCCACCTTGTTTGTTCGTGATTATGAGCAAGTAGAGGGAGCTCAGCTCATTAACATTTCTTCACGAGCAGGCTATACAGTCGTTGGCAATGCCGTCACCTATTCAGCAACGAAGTTTTACGTGAGCGCCTTTACAGAAGGACTGGCCCTAGAGTTGAAAGAAAAAGGTGCCAAATTAAAGGCAAAAGTATTAGCGCCATCCGCGACAGAATCAGAATTTGCAAAGCGTTCATTGGATGTAGACGAATTTGAATATGAAGGCAATTTCAAGAAATATCATACATCAAAAGAAATGGCTGCTTGTATGCTTGAGCTTTATGACAGTGAAAAAACAGTCGGTATTGTGGACGGAAAGACATTCGAATTTGAATTGAAAGATCTAATCTTTTCACACGCAGGTTCAATGAAGAAATAACGATTCCCATCACTGAGGTAGATATCCTCAGTGATTTTTTTATGGCATGATTGACTGTGTGGTCAAGTATCGGTGGGGATCTGGTGATTTATGTAACATAAACATTGTACGTCCTGCGAAAATCGCTCAAAATGGATACCAATATTTGATAAGAAAGAGATATACACGCTTTATCTAATTTTCTTTCAATACTCAATTTAATTACAGCAAATTTAGGTATTAAGAATTGAATAAATCCTTAATATAATGCCTCTTTTTACCTTAAATTGGTTCTATATCTTTAGCCTCATGCCGATGAATGAAGGTATGGTATAAAGTAAAGCCTATAGAAAGAGATTTAGCCATGAAATCCATCAAATGAGGAAAAGAGATGATCCAATGAACATGACAAAATGGTTAGGTGCTGTCCTTCTTTCTGTTTTATTACTAGTGACAGCAGCTTGTGCGAACACAGGCACTCAAGAGAATAGTCAAAGCGAAAAAGAAAACGTATCCAGTGAAACAAAAGAGAAAAACAATGCGGTTGAAACAGGGAATAAGTCCTTATCAAATATTAAGGTATTAGCCACAGGCGGGACGATTGCTGGCAGTTCAGACAGTGATACAGATACGACGGGCTATAAATCTGGTGCACTTGGCATCGATAAAGTCATTGCTTCAGTTCCACAGCTGAAGGATATTGCAAATGTCACTGGTGAGCAGGTTGCGAATGTTGGAAGTGAAAATGTTGATGACGCTCTTCTTTTAAAATTAGCCAAACGAGTCAATGAGCTATTAAAAGATGATCAAGTGGATGGCATTGTCATCACGCATGGAACAGATACACTTGAAGAAACAGCTTACTTTTTAAATCTGGTGGTCAAAAGTGATAAGCCTGTTGTGGTTGTTGGCTCAATGAGACCAGCATCGGCTATCAGTGCAGATGGCCCGCTTAACTTGTATCAGGCGGTGAAAATTGCATCCACCAAAGAAGCGAAGGGCAAAGGGGTCATGGTCACATTAAATGATCGAATTGCATCAGCTCGTTTTGTTACGAAAACAAACACAACCACAACTGATGCCTTCAAGTCACTTGAGCAAGGATACATCGGAGTAGTTACTGGTGAAGTGGTGTCCTTTTATAACGAACCGACAAGAAAACATACAACTGAAAGCGATTTTGATGTATCGAAGATAAAAGAATTGCCACAAGTTGATATTTTATACGGCTATCAAAATGATCAAAAATATATGTATGATGCTGCAGTAAAAGCAGGAGCAAAAGGGATTGTTGTAGCCGCAGCAGGAAATGGAACGATGTCAACAGAAGCCATCAAAGGAGCAACAGATGCAGTGAAAAAAGATGTGGTTCTCGTGCGATCAAGCCGTACGGGTAATGGAATTGTCACCCATGAAAAAACGGATGATGAACATCACTTTGTGTCGTCTGATTCATTAAACCCGCAAAAAGCACGTATTCTGCTCATGCTGGCACTGACGAAGACAAAGGATCCAGATAAAGTGCAGAGGTATTATGAACAATATTAATGAAGAAAAAGACCCGAGTCATATTGGGTCTTTTTTTATGCATGTTTCTGATGTTCAGCACGCTCCTTTAAAGAGCGTAAAATATCTCGCCAAATATCGTCTACATCAGTAAGAAAGTGCCCTGCTTGATCTATATAATGCGTTTTGACGTTTGGAATCGCCTGAGCTATTTTTTCTATTTCTACAAATGGAGCCATCGTATCTTCTTTTCCATGCCAGACATCAACAGGGATTTGAATATCTTTCATATCGAATGCCCATGGTTTCGAAAGTAAAATGGGTTCACGAATACACTCATCCACCGATTGACGAGTCGCTTCGTGTAAATGTGTCATCATCATTTCTAACTGCTCATCGGTTTGAAGGAATTGCCGATCCCACGGATGTAGATGCTTGTTCCCGTTTTTGGCCAGCTTCTTAAATTTCTCTGGTTTGTTCTCAATCATTTTTTTCTGGGAACGATAGCTTGTTTTCAATAGCCAAGGAAACTTCTTACTAAGGAAAAAGGCTAATTTATTTTCTTTCAGCATGCTTTTTGGCGGTTTTCCGCCCTCAAAAGGAGTTGTACTTGAGATCAGAGCGGCAGAAAGAACGCGATCCGGCAATTGATAGGCACAACCAGCAGCGAATGCACCGCCTCCAGATACACCCAGCACTGAAAAATGTTGAATGCCAAGATCATCTGCCACTTCCTGCACGTCTTTTGCCCAGTCTAAAATTGTGCGGTCAGGTAGAGGGGTGGATAAACCAAATCCAGGTCGATCCAAACAGATGAGACGAATGCCGAGCTTTTGAGAGATTGGATCATCATCTAAAAACATCACTCTTGATCCAGGTGTTCCATGAAAAAAGAAAATTGGAAACCCCTCAAGATCACCGTATTGAGTCAAACCGATGTGCCGGCCATCTTGTAAATGAATGCTTCTCATATTTTCAACCCCTTAATAGTTTAGTTAACTTAAATGTTGGGGAGAGAAACACCGTATTAAGGCGCTTCTTTCGCAATCTGATAGATTTTTTCGTATAGAGATAGTAATGTTTTTAAATCTTCTTTTGGAAGCTTTGCATAATATTTTTGAATTAGATGCAATTGAATGTCTTCTGTATTCTTGTGATAGTCATGTCCCTTTTGAGCACAATCAACAATGATTTCTCTTCGGTTATGCGGATTAATTTCTCGTGTGACATAGCCGAGCTGCTCAAGCCTTGATACAAGCTGGCTAGCTGCACTGGCAGAAATCGAAAAGTAATCAGCTAATTCATTGATCGTTCTCGTTTTCGTACGCAGCAACTCAAGCGTCAGCTCTTGTTTGGCTGATAAATCTGCATACTCATGTTTTAAAAATCGCTGATACTCTTCTACATAAATTGAGCCTAGAGCATTCGAGTATTCTATGATTTTTTTACTGTAATGAATAATTTCCCCATCCAATGACATCACCTCTATTCTATTATAGGCAATTTTTATATTTAAGTGAAGTTAAATATAAAGTGAAATTAAATGAATGATGAACACGTAGTAGGTCAAGGCAGTCATGAAAAGGCCGCAGAAGAAAGATGCGTATAAGTCCTTTTTAGTGATAACGCAGATGACTGTTTTGTTTGTTTTCACATGAATTACGCCTTATGAATCGATGCCTTTTTCATTGTATTATGAGGAAAATCCATTTATAATGAAAAAATAAACCAACTGGTCGGTTTTATTTTTTTACATTAAGAAATGTAGGGTAGAAAGGGATTGTGACACATGACAAGTACACAAAGCGGGGCTGGAAAGAGTGAGAAGACGAAGCAAAAAATCGTCACCGCTTCTCGTGATTTATTCGCGAAAAAAGGTTATTCAGAAACATCCGTACGCGATATTTTAGAGGCTGCTGAGGTGAGTAAAGGTAATCTCTATCATCATTTCAAAGGAAAAGAGTTTTTGTTTCTTCATATTATGGAAGAGGATCATCGTGTGATGATGGAAACGTGGCATGAGGAAAAGAAAACACTGAACCGAGCTATTGAAAAGCTTGCCGGATTTGCAGAGCTGCTCAGTCAAATGGGGATTAACTACCCATTAATGAGAGCGAGTGAGGAATTTTGTGCCAGCGCCTTTACATCAGATGAAGTCATGGAACGGCTGAACAAGATTGATGTCGATTTTGATGATGTGATGAGAGATATCTTACTTGAGGGAAATGAAGATGGCAGCTGGTCGATCCAGCATGTGGAGTCAAAAGTGAAAATATTACTTTCCGTTTTTTATGGATTAGACGTGTTATATAAAAATGACACCATTGAGCAGAAGAAAGAGTTACAAAAAGAGGCGATCTCATTGTTTATTCACGGAATCAACCATCATGAGTAACAAGTGAGTCAGTAAAGGGGAAACAAACATCATGCAAAAACCGATTCGTGAGCAAAAAGCTGTACTCGTTATTTTATTGAGTAATATTTTTATTGCGTTTTTAGGCATTGGTCTCATTATTCCTGTCATGCCGCTATTCATGAATGTGATGCATCTAACAGGAAGTACGATGGGATACCTTGTGGCGGCGTTTGCCGTTGCTCAGCTCATCGCATCACCGATTGCAGGTAGATGGGTAGACCGCTACGGAAGAAAGATAATGATTGTGTCTGGGCTGTTCCTCTTCGCGTTATCGGAACTCGTTTTTGGTCTTGGAACACACGTGTACGTTCTGTATGTTGCAAGGCTTCTAGGCGGAATTAGTGCGGCATTTATCATGCCTGCTGTCACTGCGTATGTCGCAGATATTACGACCGTTCAAGAAAGATCAAAGGCGATGGGCTATGTTTCTGCGGCCATTAGTACTGGTTTTATCATTGGTCCGGGAATTGGCGGGTTTATTGCAGAATACGGCGTACGCCTGCCATTCTTCTTTGCAGCAGGGATTGCGTTTATTGCCGTCATTTCGTCTATGTTTATGCTGAAGGAGCCTTTAACAAAAGAAGAGCGAGAGAAGCAAATGATTGAAGTGAAAGAATCGACTTTCTTTAAAGATTTGAAAAAATCGATTCATCCTAGCTACCTCATTGCCTTTATCATTGTATTTGTCCTCGCATTTGGACTATCTGCATATGAAACAGTCTTTAGCTTGTTCACAAATCATAAGTTTGGATTTGGTCCAAAAGATATAGCCGTGATTATTACCGTCAGCTCAATTGTGGCAGTCATCATCCAAGTACTTGTGTTTGGTAAACTGGTAAATACCCTAGGAGAAAAAAGAGTCATTCAGCTATGTCTGATTATCGGGGCTGTCCTTGCTTTCGTTTCAACCGTTGTGTCAGGCTTTTTGGTTGTATTGATTGTCACATGTGTCATTTTCCTTGCGTTTGATTTATTGCGTCCAGCATTAACCACCTTCTTATCCAAAATCGCTGGCAATCAGCAAGGATTTGTCGCAGGAATGAACTCTACCTACACAAGCCTAGGTACGATTTTCGGGCCGGCACTTGGCGGCATCTTATTCGACCAAAATATTCACTTCCCATTTCTATTCGCAGGTGTTGTCTTATTTCTTGGATTAGGCTTAACCCTGATTTGGAAGGGAAAAGTGACAGAAGAGGCAACGGCAGAATAATGAGAGACCTTTTAAATAAGGTCTCTTTTTTTAAATTGCGCCATTGATGCAGAAGATTGCTTTTGCTGAAAAGAGTCCTGTATGTCAGCAGCTTTTTCTTTATAATGGAAGGAAAGGAGGAAAAATCGTGCATCTCTTGGAACGGAAAAAGATACCATCAATGAAAAAAGGAATTAAGCAGATCGATCCGGCATATCCAGTGTTTGTAGATGCAGTCATGGATGGCGTCATACAAGGGCATCTTTATGTAGATGATGAAGCGCATCCGCTTGTATATTTTCTCGAAGCTTCATGCGGCATTTATTATGTGGCAGGAAGGAGTGAAGCGGAGCTGTTACGCTGTTCAGCCTTCATTGTGGATGTGTACGAAAGGCAGAAAAGACAAAATGCCCGATTCACCATATTTTCAGCAAACCCATTAACAGATGCGTTGATGAAAAAATGTCTTGGGTTATATCTGAATGAAATGGAAAGACATGCGTACGTTTATTCACAGGCACATTCTCATATCTCTGCACCTTATCCAGGCTATAGAGTAGAGCGGACAAATGAGCAGGTGATGACTGCAAGCAGGGCTTTTCCTCCTAGCTATTACGAAGCCTATTGGGGAGAAACAGCTCGCTTTCTATCAAAGGGAATCGGGATTGCCATTTTAGATGGAGAGAACGTGGTGAGTGAGTGTGTCTCTATTTTTTCAAGTGAGGATCGTGCAGAGATAGATATTTGGACAGATGAGACTTATCGAGGAAAAGGTTTGGCGCTGCTGGCAGCTCAGCATATGATCAGCATCTGTCATGAAAAAAAGAGGACACCGCATTGGGATTGCGATGTCCATCACCTAGCTTCAATCAAACTAGCAGAGAAGTTAGGCTTTCGGAGGATCAAAACCTATCGATTGTTTTATGGTTCATGATGAGAAGGTCTTGAGATACCAAGCATCCATTGCAGAATGCTCGGAGCCTTCAAGCGGTTCTGAAAGAAGAGAAAAGCCATATCGCTGATAAAGGCCTATAGCCGCTGTTAATTCTCGGCGGGTTTCTAAATAACACGCTTCGTAGTATGTAGAGGCATATTCCAGCGCCGTATCCATCAGTTTTTTGCCCGCACCTTTTCCTTGTGCTTTTGGACTTAAATAAAGCTTTTGTAATTCACATACTCCATTTGTGAATGGAGCAATCCCTACACCACCCACAATCTCACCATGCTCTTCAGCAATCCAATAGGCTGCATGAGTCAATGATTGATAATATTCGAAAAGCTGGTCAAGTTGGGGGTCAGTGTAGGCTGTTCCTTTAATTGCTAGATTCGCTGATTCTAGTGACTGACGGATAATCGCTGCGATATACGGATTGTCTTTTTGCTCGATGGGTCTAATGTTCATTTGAAGTACCTCCGTTGTTAAAGGTTCAAAAAAGAGAATGGGAGTTGATATCACATGTTTTGGCTGCAAACAGCTATTTTTACAATCGTTATTTTGTGTCTCTCATGGTGGGCAGGGAAAAGAAGCCGGCAGCGTCATGCGGGGTCCATAGTCCCTATATGCTTGATTTTATTTGGTTTGGTTTTATTGATTGTCAGTCTCTTTATTGGTAGATGGGAAGGCATGGCGCTCAGTCTATCAAGCGTCTCTATCGTTCTCTCTTCCATTATTTGTTTAATCATCGTCACTGGGATTCAATTTTTAAAAAAAGATGAACCTTCTTAAGCAGGAGCATCTGTATTCATCATGTTTTTATATTCTTCACGAAGGATGCCCATGATGATGACATCTGAGTATGTACCGTTGAAATAGAGCGCTTGGCGTCTTTTTCCTTCATATTGAAATCCGGCTTTCTCATAGCTTCGAAAGGCCCTTGGATTGTGGGAAAAGACTTCAAGCTCAAGACGGTTGAGTTCTAATGTGTCAAAGGCAAATGCTTGAACCATCCGAACAGCTTCAGTGCCATAGCCTTTTTGAAAATGCTCCGGCCCGTGAAGCGCAATGCGGAAGCTTGCCGTATGATTGATTGGATCAATGTCCACAATCGCCGCATCTCCAATCATCTCTTTCGTATCCAGCAGACAAATGGCGAAATCTCGTCTGCTGTCATCTTGCAAAAAACGGGTATAGGCGGATCGAATTTCTTCTAGTGTGAACGTTTTTCGTGTGCCAGTCATATGAAGTGTTTCTGCATGCTGACACCCTCTTTGAATACCAGGATAATCTTGCTCTTCAATCGGTCTCAAAAATATACGAGTCATGACGGATCACCCTCCTCTATATATCGAGAGATTTCAATTAAATTCAGATCAGGATCACGGATATAAACAGATTCAATTGGACCTAATGTACCGGTGCGGCTGACCGGTCCCTCTTCAATCGGGACCACTTGCTTCCGGAGGTGCAGCAGCAAACTGTCCATGTCTAAATCGGTGATAAAGCACAAATCATGAGATCCAGGAAGAGGATGAGCCGCTTTTGGCTCAAATTCATGACCAGCTTCATGAAGGTTGATCTTCTGTAAACCAAAACGAAGCGCTTTACGGCCTTCACCAAAAGTTTCTTCCTTCATCCCTAATACGTTCGTATAAAAACGAATGGTGTCCTCCATATGTTGTACAGTCAACACGATATGATCAAGTCGTCGTATCATCAGTCTCTCCTCCAAGTATGATCATTGATTGAACTGACTCTATTATATCATCACCTGAAGAGGATACCTTATTTAATCACGGTTTTATAGCTCCAGCTTTCCAAGGACATTTCCTTTCCTCGCAATACCCTTTCATCAAACTCCATCCAGCCATTTTTTCGGTAGAAATGACGATTGGCCTCGTTGTGTGTAATCAGTGTGAACAGTCCGCCACCTTGCCGGGCGATAAAGGGAAAAAGGCATTGCTTTAACATGCGGCTTCCGAGTTTTTTTCCTTGCTGGTCTTTTGCCACGACAAGTGCTTCTAAATACCAGTAAGGCTGCTTTAAGGAAGAACACGCTTTTTTTGCCTCCTTTAAAACACGGAACACATGCTGAATGGCCGATATACCGCCAGTGAAGAGCAGCTTTAACCCACCTGACAATACATAATTCATGACGCCTGGTTCAGGAAGATGCGGATGCTTTAAAAGGGCAGCAGACACAACCTTCTCGTTCTCAACCCCGACAAAACAGATTTGATGCTGAAAATACACCTTTGTATTGACCAAATGCAGCTGACGAGCGAAAGCAGAGCGCTTTGAGACCTTTTCACATAATAAGTCAAAAAATGAATAGTCCTGAAACGAATCATCTAACAACTCTGCCACTTGAGGCAGTTCATCCTCTCTGGCAAGTCTGAAATGAAGCATATGATGGCCTCCTTTTTTGAACAGATATATATTATTGAACATGTGTTGATTATAATAAGAAGTAAAGAGATCGAACATCGGCAATGGATGATAACCTGTTCATAATTAGACAGTTAACGCCTGATTGTTCAAAAACGGAGGGGATTTCATGAAGGACAGACGAACAATCAAAACAAAAAGAGCCATTCGGGAAAGCTTCCTTGAGCTGTTAAAGGAAAAGGAAGTCCAGCAGATTACGGTATCAGAGCTATCAAGGAAAGCGGATTTAGGCAGGGCAACCTTTTATTTGCACTATCAAGATGTGTTTGATTTATATGAACAGCTTGAGAAAGAACTATTCGATCAGCTCGGGGGATTATATGATGAAACCTTTCCAAGTCAGGACCCTCTTGATATGCTTTCCTTTTTAAACAAAACAACTGAATACTTGAAAGAGAATCAGTATATGTTGACGCTATTTGTAAAACCAAATGGCCCAACGACCAATCAATTCAAAGCCTTTTTCAAAGAAAAAGTCATGAAAGAGTGGCAGCTTGATCAGCGTCCTATTACAGAGAATGAACAAATAGAGGCCTCTTTTGTCGTGTCTGGTGTCGTGGGGGTACTCGAGGAATGGATTCATGAAGAAATGACCATTGATGCCGGCAAGCTCGCGCATAAATTATACGAGCTTCTCGTCAAGGTGGAACAGGAATCGTAAAAAGGGAGAAAGTTATGTAGCCTTTGTCTTTCCTTTTTGATAAAATAGAATATATGTTCTTATTTGAAGTAAGGGAGTGGTGGGATTGAGTGAGAAAAGGAAACTGCTTTTTTATGGGGCGATGAGTATCGATGGATATTTAGCGAGAGAGGATCACCGGCTCGATTGGCTAATAGGGACAGAGGGTGAAGATGAAACGAGCTACGACACCTTTTATGCGTCAGTCGATACACTGATCATGGGGCGCAATACATATGAACAAGTTCTTCAGCTGTCACCAGATGAGTTTCCTTATGAAGGAAAGACATGTTATATCATGTCACGTACGTTACAAGACAGTCTGGAAGGAACCCATATCATTCGCGAAGATGTCTTATCATTTGTGAAAAAATTAAAGAATGAAACAGGCCGTAATATTTGGATTGTCGGCGGCGGGGGACTGCTTCAATCTTTCATAAAAGAAAGATTGGTGGATGAGCTTTTTCTTCAAATCGTACCTGTCATCATTGGAAGAGGAATTCCTCTCTTTTCGCCGGCGGATCTGGAATCCAAGTTTTCATTACAGGAAGTACATCAATATAAACAAATTGCTGAAATGCATTTCACCTTAAAAGAAGAGGACCACTGAACCAAGGTGGTCTTTTTTTCATGAAACAAACTCATTGACAAGAAAATATCCTAGTGTTAGGATAAATTTATCCTAGTTTTAGGATTTCTTGAAAAAGGAGTAGTTGCCATGGTGCAGCATGATCATGAATTAGATTTAAGGCTATTCCGCGTATGGATGAAAGCCTATCAAGCCCTTTTTACAAATATCCAAAAAGACATTGAACGTTATGATATCGGATTTGAAAACTTTCAGATCCTTGAATTGCTCTACAGTAAAGGACCTCAGCCTGTTCAAAAAATCAGCGACATCTTGTCAATCCCAAGTGGCAGCATGACATATGTCGTGAACAAGCTAGAAAAACAAGAACTGGTGAAAAGGCAATGTGCGCCTTCAGATAAGCGGGTATTCCATGTACAGCTTACGGAAAAAGGGAAGCAATTGTTTGACGACATTTTCCCTAAACACACAGAGGTCATTTCGCAAAATCTATCCTTTATTGAAAAAGAAGAAAAAGAGCAGCTCATTGAATTACTAAAAAAAATCGGTTTAGGTGCAAAACAACTTCGCGAAAAGGGGAAACAAGATGACAATCAGCTTTGATACATTGGTACGTGAAAGACGATCCGCATCAAATTTTTTGCCAAATATCTCGATTTCGAGAGAAGAGCTTAATAGCATATTTGAAGAGGTCAAGCTGGCACCATCTGCTTTTAACTTACAGCACACACAATATGTTGTTGTCCAAACAGAAGAGCTGAAAGAACAAGTAAGAGAAGCGGCATTTGGACAATATAAAGTGCACTCTGCTTCAGCAGCGATCATCGTATTCGGAGATCCAAACGCTTATGAGCATGCAGGAGACATATATGAAGGCCTGAAAATGCTAGGCATTTTAAATACGCAGCAATATGAAGAAATGGTCAGAGAGACCATGAGCTTTTATGAGCAGAGAGGGGCAGATTTCCAGAAGGAAGAGGCGATCCGCAATGCTTCCTTATCTGCCATGCTGTTTATGCTTGCCGCTAAAAATAAAGGCTGGGATACTTGCCCGATGATCGGTTTTGATCCCGAAGCAATGAAAAAGGTATTAAACATTCAATCAGATTTGGTTCCTGTGTTAATGATTACACTTGGAAAAGAAAAAGTAGAGAGCAGACAAGCGAGAGGCTATAGAAAGCCAGTTTCTGAATTTGTGACATATTTATAAGATAGGGGGTTCCAATCATGGAACTAGGAATTAGTACATTTGTCGAAACAACACCTGATTTTCAAACAGGAAAAACAGTCAGTCATGCACAGCGTATTCGAGAAGTAGTAGAAGAAATTATTTTAGCAGATCAAGTCGGTCTCGATGTATTTGGCGTAGGTGAGCATCACCGTGAGGATTTCGCCGCATCGAATCCAGCTGTCGTATTAGCGGCTGCAGCAACACAAACAAAAAATATTCGTCTGACAAGTGCAGTGACAGTCCTTTCATCAGCAGATCCTGTACGTGTATTTCAGGATTTTGCAACGCTAGATGGACTATCAAACGGACGTGCAGAAATTATGGCAGGCCGTGGTTCATTTATTGAATCATTCCCGCTCTTTGGCTATGACCTTGATGACTATGAAGAATTATTTGAAGAAAAGCTTGATTTGCTGTTGAAGTTGCAGCAGTCAGAGCGTGTTACATGGAGCGGCAAGCATCGCCCAGCCATTCAGGATGTTGGGGTATACCCAAGACCTGTTCAAGATCCGCTTCCGATCTGGATCGGCAGTGGAGGAAACCGTGAATCCGTCGTACGTGCTGGATTATTAGGATTACCGCTTGTACTTGCCATCATTGGCGGAAGTCCAAGACAGTTCGCACCGCTCGTTCAGCTGTACAAGCAAGCGGCAGTGCACGCTGGGCATGACCCTGAAAAATTAACTGTAGCATCACATTCTCATGGATTTGTTGCGGCAGAAACAGAGCTGGCAGCAGATCAATTTTTCCCATCCACACAGCATGTGATGAACACATTAGCTAGAGAGCGAGGCTGGGGACCTTATACTCGTTCTACGTTTGACGCAGCGAGAACTTTAGAAGGTGCGCTATATGTAGGAGATGCAGATACGGTGGCAGAGAAAGTCATTCATCTTAGAAAAAATGTAGGCATCACACGTTTTATGCTTCATGTACCGGTTGGTTCAATGCCGCATGATCAAGTGCTAAAAGCCATTGAGCTATTTGGAAAAGAAGTGGCTCCTAAAGTAAGAGAAGAGGTTGCCCGCTGGGAAGCAGAGCAAAAATAAATAAAAAGGCCGATCAAGTGAATAGGCTTGATCGGCCTTTTCTTATGCTTAAGGATCAGTGATACATGGTTTTACTGTAGGACATTTAGCAGCAGAAGCAATTGGTGTGATCGCCAAGGTGAAGAGGAAAACAATTTGAAAACAGATGAGCCATTTTTTCATGAAATCACCTCCGTCACAATTGTTTCACTAGATTGAGATGAGGATAAAAGCATAGAAGTATGTAACACACTCTATCCAGCATAAGACAATGATATCATAATTTTCAAAAAAATGAAAAAATAAACTTACAAAAGTTCTAAATTATGGTATAGTTTATACGTTCAACAAAAAAGGGAGGGATTTTTTTGTGAAAAAGGTCATATCTTCTGTTTTGGTTGGAGCAATTGTCTTAACGGGTGCTGGGGTCACAACTGCTCCAGTGGAAGCAAAGGAGCAAACAAACAGTGAAGTAACAGTTCAAGCGAGTCGAACTGTCTCAGAAACAAGAACATATACGACATCAAACATCCCAGACAGTATTGTATATGCACAGGATGGCTGGGTCGGTATTTTAAAACGAACATCTATTGAAGAGTTAGGATTAGGAAAATATAGAGTCACATTTACTGGAACGGTTGTACGCGATCCGGGATTTAATTAAATAAAACACAAAGCTGACAGGTGGACAAGCCTGTCAGCTTTTTTCTTGAGGATAATAAAGAATCATTTGCATCCGTACCATTTGTTCTCCAGTTTGTTTATACGTGTGCGTCCGATCCGCTTTAAAACGAATTGAGTCTCCGGCTTTTAAGGTGTATTGTTCATCACCAATGGATAAATCAAGGACTCCCTCAAAAACAGTGATCAATTCCTCCGTTCCCCCAATGTGTTCAGTCGCACGAAGTGATCCGCCTTGGTCAATTTCTACTCGGTACATTTCAAATTTCCCCCGATCATCGAAAGGAAACGTCGTGTACACACGATAACGACCGTCGTCCTCCGTTAAAACCTGCGCATCCTCCTTGCGTACCACTTTGATTTCAGGCTGTGGTGCGTAAATGAGCTCACTAAAAGATACTTTTAATCCGTTGGCGATTTTCCACAAAGTCGTGATGGTAGGGGTTGATTCTCCTCTTTCAATTTGTCCAATCATCGTCTTGCTGACACCAGTTAATTCTGCCATCTTTTCGAGGCTTAATTTTTTTTGATCTCTAAGAAGCCTCACGTTTTTAGAAATAATCGATTGTACGTCTTCCATGAAAAAAGCTCCTTTCTCTATTTACTTTATAAAGACCGAACGTTACAATAAAACGTAATATACGCAATAAAGTAATTAAAGTCTAAATAACGTATAAGGGAGGCGGCATCTTGATTGTATCTATGTTGATCTATGCTTTTGTTAGCAGCTTTACCCCAGGGCCAAACAACATCATGGCCATGGTCTTTACGAATAAATATGGGGTCAAGCAAACATTTCGCTTTTGTTTAGGTGTGGGTATCGGATTTCTCGTTATTTTGTGTTTGAGCTGCTTCTTTAATATCATTCTTTATCAAGTGATGCCGAAAATAGGCTGGGTCATGGCGTTCATCGGAGCCGCATACATGATTTATTTAGCGGTCAAAATCATGAAAAGTAAAGGCGGTGATGACGAAACACTTGATCGCTACAATCATTTTATCCCTGGTATGATGCTGCAATTTATCAACCCAAAAGCGATCTTGTATGGATTGACTGTGATTTCAACATTTGTTTTGCCATATGGACAATCTAATATGCAGTATGTCATATTGACGCTGATTCTCGCACTTATTGGCTTTCTCGGTACATTCAGCTGGAGCTTATTTGGCTCTTTGTATAAGCGCTTTTTGACTGCTTATGAAAGACCGTTCCAGTATGTGATGGGGGTGCTTCTAATTTACAGTGCGGTTTCAATGGTATGGGGCTACGTTATGTAAGTGGTCAGGAACTTGGCCGCTGCCTGCCCATCACAACAGTATCATAATATAATCCGTCACTCAGCCGTTTATCTTTTTTTAATACACCTTCAATCAAAAAGCCATGGTTCTCATATAACCGAATGGCTTTTTTGTTCGTTTCAAGCACATGAAGAGAGATCTTCTGAATGCCCTGCTGATCTGCCCAGTCAATTGAGGCGGCTAAAAGCTCTTTCCCAATGTGATAGCCCCAAGCATCTTTCTGGATGGCGACGCCAAATGTCACTTTGTGAGCAGAGCGCTTGAGTGAATGGCCCTCGCATCTTGAAAAACCGACAATCTTTCCTTCAATAGCAGCGACCAAAAATAAATGCCGGCTTTGCTTGGTATCCTCTTGAATCAAAGCCTCAAATGCTTTTTCATCAAGAAAGGCTTCGCCTGGTTCACGGTCTAAATATTCTGTTTCACCGTCGATTTTCAGTCTGAGAGCTGATAACTGTTTGGCATCGGCCATTGAAGCGGACCGAATATGATAGGTCAAGTCACGAACGGTGAATATTTTTTCAGAGATGATCATTGATGAACACCCACCCTTCTTTCCAGTATGTCTATCATACCTGAAACGTGTACATCGCACACTCAGATGTTTTGTATCTTTCAAAAAGGCTAAATGAATAGTATCAAACTTGGAGGTGGAACAAATGAGTGAAGAAAAAGGACATATGGATAAAGCGAAAGGAAAAACAAATCAAGTCAAAGGTCAAGTCAAGGAAAAGCTTGGGGAAGCAACGGATCATCAAAACCTGAAAGCAGAAGGGAAAAAGGATCAAGCAAAAGGAAAACTTCAAGATAAAAAAGGCGATGTCAAAAATAAACTGAACGAGTAGATCCGAAACCAGTGCGTTGCTCCATGTATTCATCATCACATGTCTTTCATCAAAAAAATGAATAGATGTGTGAAAAGAATTGATTATACGCTCTCACGATCATCATGTAGACTTGAGATAGAAGACATGATTAAGGGAGATGGATGAAATGGAGCACGTGTGGGAGAAAGTTGACGAGTATATCACAGACAAGTTGATTCTTAAAGATGACGTATTGGAGCAAGCCCTTACTCATAATAAGCAAGCAGGTCTGCCAGCAATTGATGTGTCACCAGCCCAAGGGAAAATGCTTTATTTATTAGCAAAAACGAAGAATGCAAAGCGCATTTTAGAGATCGGGACACTCGGTGGATACAGTACTATTTGGCTTGCGCGTGCTCTTGAAGATGATGGAGAACTCATCACATTAGAGGCTGACAGCCATCATGTACAAATCGCACAGCAAAACATCAGCAGAGCGGGTTTATCGGAACGAGTGAGCATTTTGCAAGGAAAGGCATTAGATACGTTATCTCAGTTAAAAGAGAGGGCTGCGCTTCCATTCGATTTGATTTTCATTGACGCAGATAAACCAAACAATCCGAAATATCTAAAGTGGGCGTTAGATTTCTCTAAAAAGGGAACAGTCATTATTGCAGACAATGTCGTCAGAAATGGAGCAGTCCTTCATGACTCTAGTGGGGATGAACGAGTGCAAGGAACTCGTGAATTTTTTGATTTACTCAAACAAGAACCGAGAATAGAGGCAACAGCGATTCAAACTGTTGGTGAAAAAGGTTATGATGGATTTGTATACGGAATCGTCAAATGAAACAAAGCTTAACCACATGTGGTTAAGCTTTTTCTTTTAGAAAAACCATCTAGCAGTGCCCATCAGCATGACGCCGACAAGAACAGTAAGTGACAAGCTTTTTGTCCAAACAGCGATGAGTACAGTGGGAGTCAAGACAGCAAGATACATCCAATGGATAGTGACGCCTGTGCCTGTTGTTGTATGGATGAAGAGATGCTCTGCAATCAAAGCTGTAAAGATACAAATAGGTATAAACGATAACCATTTCAGCACCACTTCAGGCAGCTGAATACTTCGTACAAATATAAAGGGTACGACTCTTGGAATGATGGTGACGATCATACAACCAACAATGAGCCATAACATAAAGCTGCTGATCATTTATCTGTCACCACCCCAATGGTTGCGACAATCATGGTGGCTAACAGAACAGCCACGTGTGAAGGAACGAAATGAAGCAGAACAAACATGGCAATGACCATATACAAAACAAGTGACAGGCGATGAGTTAACTTATTTTTGGGAACTGTCTGTAACGAAAGGACTAGCAGTGCAGCAAACATCGCTGATAAAGCGAAATCAAGACCAAGTGCTTCAGGATTTGAAATCCAGTGTCCAAAAATGCCGCCAAGTATGCAGGCTGCAATCCAGCATAAATAAGCCGTTATGTTCAGTCCGTGCATCCACCGGTTATTCAGCTTTCCATGCTGAGCTAATTTATTCATGGCTACGCCAAAGGATTCATCAGTCAGCAAGAGACCGAATCCGATATTTTGTTTTAAAGAGTAGCGTGTAAAATGAGGAGCCAGCGTCAGGCTGAGTAATAAATGACGCAGATTCACAATAAATGTAGTGAGAATAATAGCGGAAAGGGGACTTCCCGTGACAAGCAGTGCACAGATAATAAACTGTGAAGCACCAGCATAAATAAAGATTGCTAGAAGTGCAATGTCCCATAAGCTCAACTGTGCACTAATTCCAACAATTCCAAAGGCAAACCCGATGCTCATATAACCAAGCAGGGTTGGCACACAATCTTTTATTCCCTCGAGAAATGGTTCATGTTCCGTGCTGGGAATATGTTTCCTTGCTTCAATATCCAACGACCTCTACTCCTTCTCTGCATGACGATCTATAGTTTTAATTACTATATGAAAACGAATTCATCATGTCAAGACCCGTTTATCTTCTATTATATGAAGAAAAATGGTGACAAAAAAGGATTGAAGTCAACCAGAATTTGTTATAAAGTAGTCTGAAAATAAAAACAAATGAGGTGACGACAATGCAATGGAAGCCTTTATTTGAACATGATGTACCAAACACACTCCGTCCATAACGGAGAGTGATCTCCGTTTGTGGATATGGCGATCAATATATCCAGTAACGGAGGGGAAAAGATGAATGAAAAATATATAGGCGCCCTTTACCTAGCAATCGCTGCAAGTATTTGGGGCGGCATGTACGTTGTTGTCAAAGTAACAGTAGCGGTGGTTCCGCCGCTTGAGCTCGTATGGATGAGATATGCTGTAGCAGGAATTGTGCTTGTGTGCACCATATGGCGCTTGGGCTATTCCTTTCGATTAGATAAAAAAGATATCCCGCTTGTTGTAATGATCGGATTGATCGGAAATTTCCTATCAATTGTGACCCAAGAAATCGGCACCATGTATACATCTGCACAAATGGGGGCTGTGATTACATCTGCGACCCCTGCTTTTATGGTGCTGTTTGCGTTCTTTCTATTAAAAGAAGCCATGACTGTTAGAAAATGCGCATCCATCCTGCTTGCTACAGCAGGTGTATGGCTCATGATTGGACCAGTCGCAGTGCAAACAGATGAATTTATTGGCGGTCTCTCACTCGTCATCGCTGCTTTTACATGGGCGCTCATGTCTGTTTTGCTTAAACGAGTTCCAGGAAAGTACCCTCAAGTGGTGACGACCACATATGCGATCATCATTGCATTCATTGTCTTAACACCACCTGCTTTATTTCGTTTACCTCACCTAGATGTGGAGCAGATGGCAAGACCGGAGATTTGGGGCGGTATTCTCTATCTAGGCATCATCTCAACAGCTCTTGCATTCTTTTTGTGGAATAGAGGGCTTCAATTGATGGATGCGTCGAGCGGCGGTCTGTTCTTTTTCTTTCAACCGATTGTAGGGGCAGCTCTTGGCTGGCTGCTTTTAGGTGAAGAGATGGGGATACGCTCATTCATTGGGATTCTATGTATCTTTGCAGGAGTCTATACTGTACTGCGCCAAAAAGAATAAAAAGAAATGTCCCTTATAAAAGGGGCATTTTCTCTAAAATGGATAGGGTAAGAGAGATAGAGATTGGAGGGAAGCAGAGTGATACAATTTCCGCATTTGCAAAAAGGACAAACAATTGGCGTCACTGCACCTTCCTCAGGTGTACAGCCAACTTTACATGATATGTTTAAGCTTTCATGTGAACGAATGAAAAATAGAGGCTATGATGTCATATGTGGAGAGACGGTCTGGCAGCAGGAAAAGGCAAAATCTGCCCCTGCGATAGAACGAGCATACGAACTTCAGTACATGATGACATGTGATGAGATTGATCACATCATCCCGCCATGGGGAGGACAGCTGCTTATGGAAGTGTTAGAGCACCTCGATTTCTCATCCATGCAAAAAAAGTGGATTCTAGGTTACTCAGACACGAGTGCACTCTTGCTGGCGTTGACATTAAAAACAGGCATTGCCACTGCACATGGACCGAACTTAGTAGATCTTCAGGGAGAAGAACTTGATCAAACGACTGTCATGTGGGAAGAAGTGCTTTCAACAAAGGGCGAAATGGACATCAGTCAGTTTTCTTCATCTATGTATCAAAAGGAATGGCAGCGTGACGATCCGATTAAACATGTTTTTCATTTAACAGAATCGACCGCATGGCATACGGTTGATCAACAAGAAAAAATAGTAAAGGGAAGACTGCTGGGTGGCTGCATTGATGTCATACGTCATTTAGCAGGGACACCTTATGGGGACGTCAAAACTTTTCAGAAAACATTTATAAAAGATGAACCAATTCTTTGGTATTTCGAAAACTGCGAATTAAATGCTGCAAGTGTGAAGAGATCGCTTGTTCAATTAAAACTCGCAGGGTGGTTTGATCACTGTTCAGGTTTGTTGTTTGGGCGAAGTGCAGTAGATGTGCCTGTTGAAGGGTATCAGTATCAGGATGTATATGAAGAATTACAAAAGGAACTACAAATCCCCATTTTTTACGATATAGATTGTGGACATGTCCCGCCGCAAATGACGCTGATTAATGGGGCATATGCAGAAGTGCAGCTGCATCCTCGAGGAAAAGCCGTACTAAAGCAAACGTTTTTAGCATAAAAAAGGAAAGGGCGAACCCTTTCCTTCATATAACATTACATCCCTTTTGTTTCTTTACCTGCTTTTGGAACTTCCCAAGCTGACTCGCGGAATACTTTTTCCCATTTAGATACGACAATACAAGCAACGGCATGCCCTGGAACATTCACGCCTGTTCGTGCCATATCCATAATTCGGTCAACACCGGCTATAATGGCAACGCCTTCTGCTGGAAGACCGACTGCATGAGCGGTTGCCAAAAGAACAACGAGTGAACCGGATGGCACAGCTGCAATCCCTTTACTCGTTAACACAAGAACAAGCATCATCAAAAGCTGCTGTGACAGACTCATGTCGACACCAAACGCTTGTGCGAGGAATACGCAGGCAACTGATAAATATAAACTCGATCCATCACAATTGAGAGAAAGGCCAGATGGAATCACGAAGGAAACGATTCTTTTTGGACACCCGTATTTCTCCATTCGTTCCATCAATTGAGGAAGGACAGTTTCAGTACTCGTAGTAGAGAAGGCAACAAGGAACAAATCCCAAATCATTTTTAATACTTCGAAGTAGTTAAAACGGAAGATCAGTGCGACCAGAGGGAATAAAGCAAAGAGAATAATGAATAATCCTAAAAAAACAGTCCCGACAAGCTTCATCATTGGGATTAATAAAACAATGCCATATTGGCCGACAGAAGCAGCCATTAATGCAAGAACCCCAATAGGTGCTGTTACCATCACCATCTGTGTGAGCTTAAACATGATTTGTGCCACTGATTCAAAGAAGGTGAGAACAGGAGCAGATGCTTTACCGATGCCGCTTGCCGCTACACCAAATAATATGGCGAAGAAAATAACAGCAAGTAAATCATTCTGAGCCATAACATCGACGATATTGGTTGGAATGATATCTAATACCATTTGTTTAAAGTCAACGACCTTCTCAGTATAACCATCTAATTCCCCAATATCTTTCTTAGCTAATTTAGAGAAATCGAGACCAACGCCAGGCTTTAGACCATTTGCCAATAATAGACCGATCCCAAGAACGATGGTTGTGATGACCTCAAACCAAATGATCGTCTTTAATCCAAGGCTGCCCATTTTCTTCATGCCGCCGCTGCCGGCTGCACCAATAACAATGGTAGAGAAAACGATTGGAACAACGATCATTTTAATCAGCCTGATGAATCCATCTCCAATTGGCCGCAGAGCCATTCCGAAGTCAGGGAAGAAATGGCCGATAAGAGCTCCTATCACCAAAGCGATCATGATCTGAAAAGCGATAAACTTTTTCATCATCTCCTACCTCCTTTAAATGCTTGGAAAAATATTAAGAATTTTCCAATAAATAAAAATTCTATGTGGCCATGTTTTGTCCTCCTTTGTATTTAGAAAGATTTTATTTAAGAATCATTGGAATTATGAAGAAAGAGAAGAAAATAGGGCTATTACATGTCTATTGATCTAAGAAAAAATCAATTTTAAAAAAACATGAAACTTTTTTAGAAAAATGTATTGACCCTTTTATGTGATCCATGGTATATTTTTATTCGTCGCTGATGACGTATTTGAAACACAGACGTTCACACGGATGCGGCAAACAAATTTCAAAAAGATGTTGACTTAATAAAAACGATATGTTAAGATAATTAAGTCGCCTGATTAAGCGCCCGTAGCTCAATTGGATAGAGCGTTTGACTACGGATCAAAAGGTTAGGGGTTCGACTCCTCTCGGGCGCGCCAATACAAACCACGCGGGTGTAGTTTAGTGGTAAAACCTCAGCCTTCCAAGCTGATGTCGTGAGTTCGATTCTCATCACCCGCTCCATTTTGAACATGATCTTTGAAAACTAAACAAGACAAAACGTACCTGTTAATTCGAGTTTTTATAAAAAAATCCTATGATACTTCAT
>NZ_JBYTDZ010000005.1:0-394838 GCF_058791855.1 Bacillus sp. EB106-04-04-XG123
GCGGTTGTGGCGAAGTGGTTAACGCACCAGATTGTGGCTCTGGCACTCGTGGGTTCGATTCCCATCAATCGCCCCATACATATTTTTGCGGGTGTAGTTTAGTGGTAAAACCTCAGCCTTCCAAGCTGATGTCGTGGGTTCGATTCCCATCACCCGCTCCATTTGTATATCTGTTCATGGGCCTGTAGCTCAGCTGGTTAGAGCGCACGCCTGATAAGCGTGAGGTCGGTGGTTCGAGTCCACTCAGGCCCACCATGATCTTCCGCAGTAGCTCAGTGGTAGAGCTATCGGCTGTTAACCGATCGGTCGTAGGTTCGAATCCTACCTGCGGAGCCAAATGGAGAAGTACTCAAGTGGCTGAAGAGGCGCCCCTGCTAAGGGTGTAGGTCGCGTAAGCGGCGCGAGGGTTCAAATCCCTCCTTCTCCGCCATTGATCTGGCCCGTTGGTCAAGCGGTTAAGACACCGCCCTTTCACGGCGGTAACACGGGTTCGAATCCCGTACGGGTCATTTTTAAAAGAGATCTTGTCAAAGATCTCTTTTTTGTTTTCTTCAAAACGAAAGACCGCTATCATGGCGGTCTTTTTTTACATATTCATGGAATAGATCGTATAAGACAAGTATGTCGCAAAGAAGCCCCATAAGACATAAGGGATCAGTAAAATTGGAACGACTTTGCTTAGTTTACGTGAGACGATGACAAGTGCAAGTGCTGTCAGTGCAACGAGCAGGCAGTCGATCGTAGCCACAAACAAATCCTTTTGTGTAAATTGAAAAAAGCTAAAGGCTTGATTGAATACGTAATTTAAAAGGAAAAGAATCCAAAATGGTAAAGTGATTTTTTGGAATCCATATTTTCCATAAATGATCGCTGCGGACAATGAGATGAGTGCAAATAAGACAGCCCACACAGCACCAATCACACCGCCACCAGGTGTCCATTCTGGTTTATTTAATGCGTCATACCATTCTCTGTCGATGGGGAACAAAAATCCGGCAATAGAGAATAGTGCGTATGTAATAAAGAAGACGACAATCGCCCAAATGATACTTTTTCTAGCCATCAAGAATCTCCTCCAATCAAATTCACTCTTAAAGTGATTTCCCAATCATTACATGATATAAACATAAAGCCCCCAATATGAGGGGACTAATGATTTTCTTCTGTATAAGGTTCTTCCTCGTACGGTTTCAAGTCACCAAATACTGTCATGACACCTTCTTCGTCTAATGCTTCTTCATAGGCCTCGTGTGCTTTGTTCGGATACACCTTGCTTGCTTTTCCTTCAATATCAGCAGCTGCGAATCCTTCGTAGTCCTCCACATAATCTTCATCTTCTGATTGTGTATACACATCATCGTATGTCAAAGGTGGGAATTCCATATCAGACGGGGTATCAGAGTTTCCGTAGCGTTCTACGTCTTGGTAGGCATCCTCTCCGTCGTACGCAGCACTTTCTTCATTTTCAAATTGTCCAGCTGGCGGACTTAATAAATCCTCTTCAATCGGACGGTTTTGTGAAACGGTCTGTTCTTTTGAGTGCTCTGTGCATGTGACGGCAGTAGGCAAGGCTTCTAAGCGTTCCTTTGGAATAGGGGCCTTACAGACCTTGCATAGTCCATAAGAGCCGTCTGCAATGGCTTGAAGTGCTTCATCGATATCTAACATATGTTCATGTTCCAAGCTGTTTAAAGCAATATCTTTCCCACGCTCGAACAGCTCTGTCCCTTGATCGCCCGGGTGGTTATCATAGGCAGACAGTTCTCCGACTGAATCGTAAGGAAAGGATACTTTCTGTTCATCGTCATGGCTTTTGGCTTCAAGTTCTTTTTTTTCATCGAGAAGGCGCTGCTTCAAATGATGTAATTCGTCTTTTGACAACAAAGCGATCATCCTTTCATATCAAACATATTGTTAGTATGAGCAATTTTGTATGTAAGACTAGTTCCAATTTGAAGCAATTCCTAATTAAAAAACGCCTGCGGCTGCAGGCGTTCTTTGTTACGCGATATAGTATTGTAAGATCAAAGCGATCGTCAGCAGAAAACCAAAAAATGTATTGGTTTGAGCTGTAGATTTCATGGCATTCATTAATTCAATCGGTTTTTCTTTTTGCTTAAACTCTTTAATGGCTGTATAGGCTTTTGGCACACTGAGTAAAACAAGAAGACTCCAAAGACCGACGATATCTGTGAAGATATAAACAAAAATGAGTACATATGATACCAAAAACATGGAAAGTAAAATGTTCACTGCAGCTTTACGTCCAGCAAGGATGGCAAGTGTTTTTCGTCCATTTTCCTTATCCCCGTCTAAATCACGGATATTGTTCGACAGTAAGATGGCACCAACTAAAATAGAAATTGGTAGTGAGACGAGAACAGCTTTAGACGTCAGAGTGCCTGTTTGGATATAAAAACTTATCAGGATAATCCCTAATCCCATAAAAGCACCTGAAACAAGTTCTCCAAACGGTGTATATGCAATTGGTACAGGGCCGCCAGTATAGAAATAGCCTGCTGCCATACAAATAAGTCCTATTAATGCAATCCACCAGCTAGACATCATGCAAATATAGACCCCAAGTAATAAAGAAAGTGCAAATAGTGCATAAGCGAGGCTGAGGACTGTCTTTGGCTTCACACCGTTTCTTACAATGGCTCCGCCGATGCCGACAGATTTCTCGTTGTCCAGCCCGCGAACATAATCAAAGTACTCATTAAACATGTTTGTTGCGATTTGGATAAACATAGATGCAAACAGCATGGCTAAAAATAGCCCAACATGTATTTGACCACTTGGAAGTGCTAAAACAGTTCCTAAAGTAACGGGAATAAATGCCGCTGTTAGTGTATGCGGTCGTAGTAAATTCCACCAAATTCGCCAGTTTTTATCAGGCTTTATTGGTGAAAGCTGATCTGATATCGATTGATGCTGCATAAAATATACTCCTTTAAATAAAAAAATACGTACACGTCCAAATTCCAGTTTAGCAAAGTTCAAAAAGGTGTCAATATATTGATGCGATGAATCGGGAAAAAGATGTTTGCTAATCGTTGCCATATCGAAGGAAAGCTTGATTTTAGAACGGTCCTGCCATTTTGCTTTAGATGCTCTCGTTTCAATAAGCAAGAGCGAAAAAATCTTGAAAGCGTGATATAATAAGGATTCGAGGTTTTAGAAGCTGTTTTCTTTACTAAGTTCATCTGTTAAGGTTTATAATAGAAAAGCAGGTCATTCGACATATTCGAATGTTCATGTATTTTTTCATTATGTTTTTATTTTTTATGTAATTCATGGATTTTGGAGGAATGTATCATGGTGACAACAGTGCAAAGTACTTTCCGGCAGGAAGCGCTTGCGACATTAGAAGAAGCGAATAACGTCAACCATGCTGTTTTGATAAGCTACTCCAGAAGAGTTGACGATCTGGATCCTCTTGCCTTTTTCCAAAGCGGCGAAGCGGATTTTTTAGGCGAGCGGTTTTTTTGGTCTGATCCAGAAAGCCAAATGATTTTTTCTGGACTTGGCAGAGCGGCCGTCATTAAATCATCTGAGCAAGGCAAGGAACGATTCGATATAGTCCATCAAGAATGGGAACAGCTCAAGCAGCACATGTTCCATTTTCATGATGAAAAGGAGTTAAAGCAAGCGGCTGTTGGTCCGCTTTTATTTGGAGGATTCTCGTTTGATCCGTATGAAGAGAAGGCGCGTCATTGGGAAGCATTTGGCGAGGCTCATTTTTTTGTGCCATCGATCATGCTGACTGTCTCAAAAGAAGGCAGTTTTCTTACGATCAATGAGTGGAAGCAGGTGGATGGGAACGTTCATCAGCTTATTCAGGAATTAGAACAAAAAGCCTCTCGTTTCGAGACATTGCCAGTTCGGACTGGTGGACAAGCTGAACTTGTTCATGTGGAAGAGCTGGATGTGAAGGAATGGATGAAGGCGATCGAAGAAGCGACAGACCACATTCGTGCAAACGAATATGAAAAGGTTGTTTTAGCAAGAGAAGTCTTGCTTCACTATAAAAATCAAATTGAACTCGCTCCACTATTAGCGGAATTATTAAAGCATCAAACAACGAGTTATGTATTTGCGGTTGAACAGGGAAGACAAGCATTTGTCGGAGCCACGCCGGAACGCTTAGTGAAAAAAAGCGGCGGAGAGGTCTTTTCCTCCTGTTTAGCAGGCTCCATTGTTCGCGGAAAAGATGAAGCGGAGGATCACGCATTAGGCGAGGAACTGCTGCATGATGAGAAGAATTTGATTGAACATCAAATTGTTGTCAATATGATTGAGCAAGCATTTGAAGCGAATTGCCTTCACGTGCATAAACCAAATCAACCAAGTCTTTATAAAACAAAAAACATTCAGCATTTGTTTACACCGATTGTGGGAGAAATTAAAAGCAGCTGTTCCCTCTTTTCATTAATTGAGCAGCTCCATCCGACGCCGGCACTAGGCGGATATCCAAAGGAAATGGCGGTTGAAGTGATTCGTGAAATCGAACCGCTCAAGCGCGGCTGGTATGCAGCGCCCGTAGGCTGGATTGATTCTCAGGATAATGGAGAATTTGCTGTAGCCATTCGGTCAGGTCTTATTGAGGAAGACCGTGTTCGTTTGTTCGCTGGCTGCGGAATTGTAGAGGATTCCCTTGCAAAGCAGGAGTATGAAGAAACACAAGTGAAGTTAAGACCAATGCTGTCTGCTCTTGGAGGTCATCCTATTGAATAATCACATCATGACAACATATATAGGCAGATTGATGGATGAATTCGTCCAAGGTGGTGTGAAAGAGGCAGTTGTCTGTCCTGGTTCTCGATCAACTCCGCTTGCGATGCTGGCCCTTGCTCATCAAGACATCCATGTCCATGTTTTAGTGGACGAACGGTCTGCTGCTTTTTATGCGCTTGGTCTTGCAAAAGCAAGTCAATCACCAGTGCTGCTTATTTGTACATCAGGTACGGCAGCTGCTAACTTTTATCCAGCCGTTGTAGAGGCGCATTATTCTCGTGTACCTCTTATTGTTTTAACTGCTGATCGGCCGCACGAATTGAGGGAAGTTGGGGCACCTCAAGCGATTGATCAGCAATTCTTATTCGGTAAGTTTGTTAAATGGTTCACAGACTTAGCATTGCCGGAGGACAGTCAAACGATGCTGCGTTATGTTCAGGCGGCAGCTGCGAGAGCAAATCACATGTCGATGCAGGAGCCAAAGGGGCCTGTTCAGGTCAATGTACCTCTGAGAGAGCCATTGCTTCCTGATCTGTCTATTGATCCTTTCGCGCGAGAAAAAGAGGATACGAAAAAGGTATTAGCATCAGGTCAGGCTTTCCCTAATGATCGGGTGATGTCTGAAATCGCGACCGTCATGAACGAATCCAAAAAGGGACTGATTGTGGCTGGTGAACTTCATACACAGGAAGAAAAAGAGGCGGTTTTACGCCTTTCGAAAGCCCTGCATTTACCTATTTTAGCTGACCCGCTTTCTCTTTTGCGCAACGGGCATGAAAATGAAGATCTCATTATCGATGCGTATGATTCTTTATTAAAAGATGAGGCATTACAGCAGCATCTCTTACCGGATATGGTCATTCGTTTTGGACCGATGCCTGTATCTAAGCCTTTATTCAAGTGGCTGGAAAAACATGCGGAAGTGAAGCAGATTGTTGTAGATGCTGCCGGAGGTTTCCGTGATCCTGGGTTAAGTGCTTCATACGTCATTGAAAGTACTGTCTCTGCTTTTGTAGAAGCAGTATTAAATCAAGCAGTACAACGTAAAGAGACAAGTTTCTTAAACCGATGGCAGAATGCTAATTCTTCATTCAGAACGAATGCAGCCAGCTATTCAGATGAGGATTTGTCCTTTGAAGGGAATGTGTACCGTCAGCTTCAGCACCTCTTGCCAAAGGAGAGCGTCCTTTTTATCGGAAATAGTATGCCGATTCGTGATGTAGATACATTTTTTGAAACTCAGTCCAAGCCTTTTCGAATGATGGCGAATCGCGGAGCAAATGGCATTGACGGCGTTGTGTCTACAGCACTTGGCACGTATGCAGCTTTGAAGCAGCCTGTCACTTTGGTCATTGGAGATTTATCATTTTACCATGATATGAACGGTCTGCTTGCAGCTAAGCTGATGGACATTCCTTTGACAGTTGTTTTGATAAACAATGATGGGGGAGGTATCTTTTCTTTCCTTCCGCAGGCGTCTGATGAACCGTATTATGAAAAGCTCTTTGGAACGCCGACAGGACTGAATTTTGAGTATGCATCGAGGTTATATGGGGGAACCTATTCGAAACCCGCAACGAAACAAGAGTTGCATGATGTGTATATGGCGCATATCGATGAACCTGGGCTTCATTTAATTGAAATTGAAACAGATCGTCATTCCCGTGTAGACAAGCATCGTCAAATGATGGATGACATATTGGAAGAAGTGAAAAAAGAATGCCTTCTCTCATCATAAGAATGCGTGATGGGGTAGCGTACGAAGTGGTGGATCAGAACCCATCGGCAGCAAATGCCACATTATGCTTACACGGCTTCACTGGAAGTGCAGCGTCTTGGACGTTCTTGAATGCTAATTTGGAGAATACAAGACTGATTCAGGTCAGCTTGCTCGGACATGGGCGTACGGACTCGCCAGAAAGTGTGAGAAGATATGCGATGTCTCAGCAGCTGGCAGATCTTGCAGAGATTTTAAACCAATTAAAGCTTCACAAAGTGAATATTCTCGGATATTCTATGGGAGGGCGTATTGCTTTATCATTTGCCACTCGTTATCCAGATCGTGTCAATAAATTGATCCTTGAGAGTACGTCTCCAGGGCTTCGCACTTTTAAAGAGCGGATGGCAAGACTGAAGCATGATCATCAGCTCGCCCAAAAAATCAGGCATGAAGGCTTAGTGAAGTTTGTGGATTTTTGGGAGAGCATTCCTTTGTTTGCTTCGCAGAAAGCTTTATCAGCGGAAAAGCAGGCTCAACTGAGAGAGGGAAGACTCAAAGCGAATCCTCTTGGGCTTGCTCGCAGCTTAGAAGGAATTGGAACAGGTTCACAGCCCTCTGTTTGGAAGGCATTAAAGCATATTCATTTGCCTGTTTTGCTCATTTGCGGAACGCTTGATGAAAAGTTCTGCCATATCGGCAAACGTATGCAGCAGGAGCTGAAAGGAAGTCAATTCATTTTGGCTGAGCATGCTGGGCATACAGTTCATGTGGAACAACCACATTTTTTTGGTAAAATAGTAAGTGAGTTTATTTTAGCGCAAGATTAGAGGAGGAAATATTGATGGCTATTGAATGGCAAACTGAGCGTCAGTATGACGAAATTTTATATGAAACGTATAATGGGATCGCAAAGATTACGATTAATCGTCCACACGTACATAACGCGTTTACCCCAAAGACTGTTAGTGAATTAATCGATGCATTTTCACGAGCTCGTGATAATTCAGAAGTTGGTGTGATCGTACTTGCAGGTGCTGGCGGAAAAGCATTCTGTTCTGGTGGAGACCAAAAAGTCCGTGGCCATGGCGGTTATGTAGGAGACGATCAAATTCCACGTCTAAATGTATTAGACTTACAGCGTTTGATTCGTGTCATTCCAAAACCGGTTGTTGCGATGGTTGCAGGTTATGCAATCGGAGGCGGACACGTTCTCCACATAGTATGTGATCTGACAATTGCAGCAGATAATGCGATTTTTGGACAAACAGGTCCAAAAGTAGGCAGCTTTGATGCCGGTTACGGTTCAGGCTACCTTGCACGTATTGTCGGCCATAAGAAAGCAAGAGAAATCTGGTACTTATGCCGTCAATACAATGCACAAGAAGCGCTTGATATGGGACTTGTTAACACAGTTGTCCCATTAGATCAGCTTGAAGAGGAAACAGTAAAGTGGTGTGAGGAAATGCTAGAAAAGAGCCCGACTGCTTTACGATTCTTGAAGGCTGCATTTAACGCAGATACGGATGGATTAGCTGGAATTCAGCAATTTGCAGGAGATGCGACACTTCTTTATTACACAACAGATGAAGCAAAAGAAGGACGCGATTCCTTTAAGGAAAAACGCAAGCCGGACTTCGGTCAGTTCCCGCGTTTCCCTTGATTCAATGATATTAATGAACAACAGCTTAGTGCATCAGACTAAGCTGTTTTCTTTTACGAAAAGGAGGTGTCTCATGATGAAGCAACCTAATTGGCTGCTGCACCGTGCCTATTTAACACCAGATCGAGTCGCACTTATTTATCAAGAGAAAGAGTGGACATTTCACGAATTAGCTCAAGAAGCGGACGAGCTTTCAAATAGACTTGCACAGGCATCATTGAAAAAAGGGGAAACAGTTGCGCTTTTGATGAACAATCATCCTCACATGGTGATGCTTGTACATGCGTGTTTTTTATTAGGATTAAAAATCGTGCTATTGAATAATAAGCTGACAAAAGCTGAAAGGCGCTATCAGCTAGAAGATGCAAAAGCAGCGGCGTTATTAACGGAATCTATTTATGCGAGCGATCATGAGGGTGATTTACCCGTTTATACAATGGAAACTTTACCTGAACCAGGGAAAGGCCATGAAAAAAAGATCGAGAGCGAATTTGATTTGAATGAAACAGCAACCATCATGTATACATCTGGGACAACAGGACGTCCAAAAGGTGTAGAGCAAACGTTTGGCAATCATTTTCATAGTGCTGTTTCCTCTGCATTGAATTTGGGTCTCAGAGAGGATGACCGCTGGCTCATTGCCCTGCCTCTTTTTCATATTAGCGGTTTATCTGCCTTATTTAAGTCTGTAATCTATGGAATGACAGTCGTGCTTCATCAGAAGTTTGACGTTGATGAAGTAAAGGATTCTATTGAACGGCATCGTGTGACGATGATTTCTGTTGTGCAGACGATGTTATCTCGGTTATTAAGCAGACTAGAAGAATGTCCGTCTTCTTTGCGTTGTCTTTTATTAGGCGGAGGACCTGCGCCTTATGCGATGCTCCAAGAAAGCAAAGAGAAGGGCTTTCCTGTCTTTCAATCGTACGGTATGACAGAAACCTGTTCACAAATTGTGACGCTTGCACCTGAATTTAGTGTAGAGAAGCTTGGGTCAGCGGGAAAACCTCTTTTTGGGTGTGAGCTGAAAATTCAAGATGGTGATCGCATTTGCCGTCCTTTTGAGCATGGCGAAATTATGGTGAAAGGTGCAAATGTGATGAAAGGATACCTTTACCGTGAAGAAGCGACCGCGGCTGCCTTTCATGAGGGCTGGCTGAAGACGGGTGATATTGGCTATGTGGATGAGGAAGGGTTCTTATTTGTGCTTGACCGCCGTTCAGATTTGATTATTTCTGGCGGAGAAAATATTTATCCTGCGGAAATTGAAGCGGTGCTTCTAACACATCCGCATGTAAAGGAAGCCGGAGTAACGGGTATGTATGATGATAGATGGGGAGAGGTACCGGCTGCTTTCCTTGTAACAGATGATAAGATACCGGAGAATGAGCTCTATGCTTTATGTGAGTCGCATTTAGCCAAATATAAATGGCCCGCCGCTTTTCACTTTGTGGATGAGCTCCCAAGAAATGCGTCGAATAAATTGCAAAGGCACAGACTCAGATCAAAGGGGTTTTCAAATGATTCAAATTGAACGAGTAATTTTATATCATGTCACGATGAAGCTTAAACAACCATTTACAACAAGTCTTGGAACCATTTCAGAGCGTGAGTTTATTATTGTTGAAGTAAAGGATCAAACAGGATTGACTGGATGGGGAGAGGTATCTGCTTTTTCTTCTCCGTGGTATACAGAAGAAACAATTGAGACTTGCTATCATATGCTGAGGGCTTTCTTTATCCCGAACGTGCTGACACGCACCTTTACACATCCTTCAGAAATACCTGACAGTCTGTATCAATTTAAAGGCAATAGGATGGCCAAAGCAGGCATTGAAGCGGCTGTTTGGGATATTTATGCGAAGCGTGAGAATAAGTCTTTACGCGATGTATTAGGCGGCACAAAAGATAGAATACCATCTGGTGTTGTGGCGGGGTTAGGCCCTATTGACGATATGCTTGAGCAAATTCAGCAATTTGTTGATCAAGGCTATCAGCGGGTGAAGGTGAAAATTAAACCAGGACAAGATATTGGACTTCTTCAAAAGATCAGAGAGTCTTTTCCTGATCTGCCATTAATGGCAGATGCAAACTCTGCTTATGAATTAAAAGATATTAGCAAGCTTAAACAGCTCGATGATATTCGCTTATTAATGATTGAACAGCCTCTAGCTGCAGATGATATTGTGGACCATCGCCATTTGCAAAAGCATTTAAAAACGCCGATTTGTTTAGATGAAAGTATTTGTTCTTTAGATGATGCCAGAAAAGCTGTAGAGCTTGGCAGCTGTCAAATTATTAATGTGAAGCCTTCACGAGTTGGCGGACTGACAGAGGCTCTTAAAATTCATACGTTCAGTAAGGAGCATAAAATTCCGTTATGGTGCGGGGGGATGATTGAAACAGGTATTTCCCGCGCGCAGAACGTGGCACTTGCTTCACTTCCTCAATTTACAATTCCCGGTGATATTTCAGCTTCGTCAAAATTTTGGGAGCAGGATATCATTTTTCCTGAAATTAAGGTTGAAAATGGATTTATTGAGGTGCCTCGCTCGCCAGGAATGGGCGTGGAAGTTGATTACCAAGCGCTCCGTTCGTTTTCAGATAAAATCGACGTGTTTACAAAACATGATTTTGTGAGATAAAAACGAAGAAATCACCTTTTGCTTATCCAATAGAATGGATGTATAGTGAGGGAAAGTTTTTCCTTCCTGTCTGAACAAAAAGAAAGAGCGGTGAACCGCTCTTTCTTACTCTTCTACCAGCTCGCTGTCATAAGCAAGCTGTCCGATATACTGATGCATTTCATTGGGCATGTTTGCTGCATGTCCATATTCATAATCCCAAAGGTTTAAAAAGGAGTGAGCGGCTTGATGGAATGCGGCTTCATCCGCGTCATGAATTTCGTCAAAAAACGTTTGAAGCAGCCGATCGTGTTTCAAATTGAAGCGCCTCCTTTAATGAGACTTAAAGATCTTGTGGTTTAAACGTTTTACAATCCGTTTCTTCACTTTTCTCAGCCGTATTTCCTGTGTGGCTGACGACATAGATTGCATCTGCACCACAGCGGTTTCCAGTATTCCAATAGGAACAGTTATTGACTTCACAAAGGATTTTTTGACTCATACAGATGACCTCCTTTTGAGTATGTCTTTCATCTATAATGTAACCGAAATGAAGCTCGTCCATTCATGTTAATCTTCCTGACGAATATAGCGCTTATCCTTCATAAATAATTTCCAGAAGAAATAGAACCCAGGAAATAAGATGATAAAACCTACAATATAGGTGATAAATAATGCCCTAAATGTGACAGGGTCTGTAAATCCAGACATAATTGTAATATCTGGATAGGCCATGTAAGGCAAGTGAGCACGCCCGTACACATAGCTTGCTAAGAAATATTGAATGGTAATCGCAATGACGGCAAGGCGTGGTCTCCCTTTCCGATGCTTAAAACGGCTGTTTGGTAAAAATAGAGCTAGTCCTGCTAGCAGGAACATTAGGAGAGATACAAGAAGAATAGGGATGTTCTGCATCATTTTTGTGAACAGCCAATTCGCCTCGCTTCGTAATGTCAGCATGATAAAAAAGGCCATCATGAGTGAAAGTGGACCTGTAATGAGCGCCCCTCTTCTATAAATGCTGTAAGCTTCATCTTCATTAGCTACATTAGAGAAATCAGCTAAAAGCAAGGACGAAAGAAAAAGGGTACTGAAGATGGCAAAGCCGACAAAAGAATAAACATTTGCACTTGTAAAAACCAGTCCAAGATCTAAAGAGTAGACGTTGTTCTCCTGAAAGATAAATCCACCATGGGTAATTGGGAGAACCATGATCAGGATGGACGGAATGATAAAGCCGCTGATCCCTGAAATATAAGTCACCGCTTTTCGGTATTTCTTAGGCAGTGAATGAGAAAACACGAGAAACCCGCTTCGTAGTGCAAGAAGCAATAAGATGATGCTGCCGGGTATTAATAAAACGGTACCAAGTACAAAGGTCGCACCTGGAAACAGGCTGAACAATGCGACAACGATGGCCACAATAAAAACGTTTGTCACTTCCCAAGTTGGAGAAAGATACTTATTCGCGATATTAGCTGCCTTTGTTTGTTCTCTATTCATATAAATCATCGACCAAAATCCTGCGCCGAAATCCATTGATGCCATCACTGCATAGATAAAAACGAATCCCCATAAGATGGTGATTGCAATGAGCGCATCAGTTGTAACATCCATTTGCATCAAGATCGCTCCCTTTTTAAGATTCTGTTAACCGTAGGTCTTCTTCAATCGTATGTTTCCTAAAGTAGTACGTCAGCACAATAACGGTTGCTATGCCTAAGATGAGATAGACAATGGCAAAAAGGATAAAAAGTGTCCCGATCGAGCCAGATGATGTGACAACCTCGGAGGTTTTGAGCATTCGATAAATGACCCATGGCTGACGGCCTGTACAAGCAAAGATCCAGCCAAATTCAATAGCCAAAAGGCTAAGAGGCCCGCCGAATAAGTAAAGAAAAAGAAGCCACTTCGGAAATTTTTCACGTTTTAAAATTTTACGGTAAAGCAGTGCCAATACCGCAAATAGAATGAGCACCGATCCAATAATGACCATGCCGTTAAATAATGTGTGTATAAATAAAGGCGGCCACTCGTCACGGGGAAAATCATTTAACCCTTTGACCACCGTATCGAAGCTATTTCCTGCAAGAAAACTAAGCGCCCAAGGAATTTCGATCGCACCTTTAATTTCCTGCGCATCAGCATCCGTAAAACCACCTATTGCAAGAGGCGCATGTGATTGAGTTTCAAATAAACCTTCAGCTCCAGCCAGCTTTTCAGGCTGATATTCATACAGAAGCTGAGCAGATTCGTGGCCATTTAAGGCTGTTAGAAAAGAGAAAAGTCCTCCTACAATGAGTCCAAGAAAAAGGGCTTTTCGATGAAATGAATAGAGCTTCTCGTTTTTTTTAGTTTTGAGCATTTTAAAAGCTGCAACGGAAGCAATGACAAAAGCACCTGTTGTAAAAGCAGACAGCACAACATGTGTAGCAGTCACAGCAAAGCTCGGATTGAAAAAGGCCTTCCAAGGCTCGATATTTGTGATTTCACCATTCACCATCTGAAAGCCAGCAGGTGTCCCTTCAAAAGCATGTACGTTTGTAATCAGAATCGCTGATGCAGCTGCACCAATGACGATAAAAATAACCGTAATGATGCGCATTGCATTTGATAGGCGATCCGCTGCGTACACATAAATAGACATAAATAATGCTTCTATAAAGAACGCATAGATTTCAATCTGGAATGGCAGTGACATGACCTTTCCAATGACCTCCATAAAACCTGGCCACAAAAGGGCAAGCTGCGTACCAGCAATCGTACCTGTTGGAATGGCGACCCCTAACAGAACTGCTTGTGCTTTTGTCCATCGCTTGGCCATGATGGCATAATGCGGGTCCTTCGTTTTTTGAAAGATGAGTTCAGCTAACAAAATCATTAGCGGGATGCCAACGCCAAGCGAGGCATAAATAATATGAAAGCCCATGGTTGTGCCGAACAGGCTTCTAGCTAAAACGAGATCAGTCAATTTTTTCTCCGCCTTTCTTATCGCTTCTCTTTTTCATGATGCTTATTATTCTCCACCATTTTTAGATTATTCTTCCTGACTAAGAAAGCTTGTTTTTTGACAAGTTGTATAAGAGGGAGTAGAATATAATTATAAAACGTAATCATTACGTTTTGATAACGAAAGGAGTTTTGACATTGAAAAGAGATATTCATCCAACCTCACATGAAGTTGTATTTATGGATGTAAACAGCGGTTACCGCTTCTTGAGTAGATCTACAAAGACATCAAATGAGACAGTAGAGTGGGAAGATGGGAAAACGTATCCTGTCATTAAAGTAGAAACAAGCTCTGATACGCATCCTTTTTATACAGGACGCCAAAAATTCGGAGAAAAAGGCGGAAGAGCCGAGCTGTTTAAGAAAAAATATCAAATGTAATCAAAAAAGCACGCCTGATAACGGTGTGCTTTTTTACAGCAAAAAACCCCGGCTGATAAAGCCCGGGATTCAAAACATTAATCATTTAAAGCGGTGTTTAAGGTCTTTAAATTTTGTTTCATTAAGCTGACGTAGCTTTCGCCATTTTTGGCATCATCTTCAGTAATAGATTCTAGATTTTTAAGGGTTAAGCTTTTTGCCCCAATTTCACTGCGGATCGTATCTGATACTTTGCTGCTGACGTTGTTTTCAAAAATAACGTATTGAATGTGATGCTTTTCTGCTTTTTGTACAATGTTTTCGAGCTGCTTTTGTGATGGCTCTTCGGAAGCAGATAATCCTAAAACGCTGATTTGCTCAATGCCATAGCGCTTTTCCCAATAACCATAAGCTGCGTGAGAAACAAGAATTTCTTTATGTTTGGCTTTAGATAACGTTGTTTTGAATTCTTGATCTAGGGATTGTAAATCTTTTTTTAGATTTTCATAGTTTTTTGTGTATTCTTCTTTATGATCTGGATCTAGTGAGACGAGTGTGTCTTTAATGTTTTTCGCCATTTGCTGCGCATAAACCGGGTCTAACCATGCATGGGGATCTTTATCTCCGTGATCGTGCCCGTCATGATCATGGTCATGGTCTTCACCTTCATGATCGTGATCTTCGCCTTCTTCATGTGCATGTTCTTCATTTGTCGATAACAATTTGATGCCTTCGGCTGCTTTGACTGTTTTCACACCTTGGTCTTTTAATGTGGCAGCAGTTTTGTCTGCGAATGCTTCAGCCCCTGTGCCGCTGTAGATAAAGGCATCACCTTCAGCCATTTCAACCATCGTTTTCGAACTTGGTTCAAAGCTGTGTGCATCTGCATTGGCAGGATACACGCTCTGAGTATGAACGTGAGAGCCGCCAATTTTTTCAGTGAAATCTTGGATTGGAAAGATCGTGGTGTAAATGATTAGTTTCCCGTTTGCCTTTCCTTTTGAAGCATTAGTGCCCGCACTGCTTGAGCACGCGGCAAGGCCGATTGCGAATAAAGCAGCTGTTAAAATAAAAAAGATTTTTTTCATGTAGAAAATGTCTCCTCTCAATCTAATAGATAGAAATGATTACGATTTAATGTCCTGAGTTATTGTATCGTAATAATTACGATTTGAAAAGAGGAAAATAAAAAATTTTCGTCAGCAGATGTTTCCTCTAAAAAAATAAGCTGCAAAACGTGACGAAATTTCTTACATTGTGCTATATTTATTTTTAAAAAAAGATAAAGGAATGGACAAACGTATGAAACTTTTAGATGAAATCATCGAATATAATCAACAATTTATTGAAGAAAAGAAATACGAAGAATTTACAACAACAAAGTTTCCACAGAAAAAAGCTGTCATTCTATCGTGTATGGATACAAGACTTGTTGAACTGCTTCCGCGTGCAATGAACATGAAAAATGGCGATATTAAGATTGTCAAAAGTGCTGGAGCGCTTGTTTCTCATCCATTTGGAAGTATTATGCGAAGCATTTTAGTTGCTGTGTATGAATTAAATGCTGACGAGGTATATGTCATTGGGCATCATGATTGCGGGATGAGCAAAATTGACAGCCAGACACTTTTAAATAAAGCCGTTGAGCGTGGTATTCCAGAAAAGCGTATTGAAGTACTGGAATACTCAGGAATTGATTTTAAACAGTGGCTCAAAAGCTTTAGTTCAGTTGAAGAGAGCGTGAAGGACAGTGTGTCTGTAGTAAAAAATCACCCTCTTCTTCCATCAGATGTACCTGTACATGGACTTGTCATTGACCCTGGAACAGGGAAGCTTGACTTAGTTGTCAACGGATATGAAGAAAAGTAAGTTATTTTTCTTTTTTAGGCGGTACAGGATCAATGCCGCCAGGATGAAGCGGATGACATTTTAAAATCCGTTTTATGGTGAGCCAGCCGCCCTTGATCGCGCCATGCGTTTTGATCGCCTCTAGTCCATAGTTTGAGCATGTTGGATAAAACCGGCAGCTTGGCGGTGTAAGAGGGGAAATACATTTTTGATAAAAGCGTATCATGCCGATAAAAATTTGTTTCATAGAGGTTCCTCCTTGTCTGTCTTCCACAGTATAAGAAAAAAGGACAAGGAAGGAAAGTTTTATAAACTAAACTGGTCGGAGAAATATGTTATAATATAGGAAATTGCAATTATAGGAGTGGTGATTATGCCTTCAGTTGAAAGCTTTGAACTTGATCATAATGCTGTAAAAGCGCCATACGTTCGTCATTGCGGCGTTCATAAAGTGGGATCAGATGGGGAAGTAAATAAATTTGATATTCGTTTTTGTCAGCCCAACAAGCAGGCGATGAAACCTGATACGATTCATACATTAGAGCATTTGCTTGCGTTTAATATTAGAACACACTCAGAGAAATATGATCATTTTGATATCATTGATATTTCTCCAATGGGCTGCCAGACAGGCTACTATTTAGTTGTCAGTGGTGCACCAACTCCAAAAGAAATCGTTGAACTTCTTGATGCAACATTCAAGGATGCAGTTGAAGTAACTGAAATTCCTGCTGCAAACGAAGAGCAATGCGGCCAAGCGAAGCTTCATGATCTTGAAGGAGCAAAACGTTTAATGCGTTTCTGGCTTTCTCAGGATCAAGAAGAGCTTTTAAAAGTATTTGGTTAATAGAATGATGAACCGGACATTTAGATGTCCGGTTTTTTATTTGAATTCCATCATTGATGTCAAAATAGGGGATATTTGTTAAAATGGACATGTCAGTAAAAGAAGGGGGAAACGCACGATGCGAAAAATGTTGGGAATAATTCTGATGCTCACGTTATTAAGTGCATGTGGAAACTCTGCAGCAAACAGCGGAAAAGGGGAAGTGCCTGAGTTATTAGAAGTAAAGCTTACAGGACCTGAGCAAGTGGAGAAAAATGAAAGCGTTATAGTAAAAGCAGCTGTCACATACGGTGATACGCCTGTTGATGATGCAGATGATGTTCAATTTGAAGTGTGGAAAGATGGCGACAAGGATAACAGCAAGATGATTCAGCCAAAGAAAGAAAACAAAGGTGTATACGAATTGCACACAGCCTTCAAAAAAGATGGCCTTTATATCATACAAGTCCATGTGACAGCTAAACAGCAGCATAATATGCCGAAAACGAACATCCACGTAGGTGAGGTGAAAAAAGAGAGTTCATCTACTGAAGATGAAGAAACGTCACATCATTAAAAGCGGTTTCATTTTGGATTAGGACGTTGGTTTGGTTCAGCATCTTGTGGTGAATCGACTTTATGCTTATATTCATAAGCCTTCGATGTCGTCCACAATGATAAAAAGACAACGATTGAGATAATGATAAAGCTGATAATCCCAAGTAACAGCATCTAACTCCCTCCTTATTTCCATATTAACATATATTTCATGCAGTCAAAATAGAAGAAATTGACGGCAGGTTTCAGTATAATAAGAAAAGGGTATTCTCATACTAAACGCAATTACATAAGGAGGAATAAACATGTCTGAAAATTTATTAAACGTTGTCAATAAACAAGTAGCTGATTGGACTGTGCTTTACGTGAAATTACATAACTATCATTGGTATGTAAAAGGGAAAGATTTCTTTACACTCCATGAGAAATTTGAGGAACTATATACAGAAACAGCTACATATATTGATGATTTGGCTGAGCGTATGCTTGCTTTAAATGGACAGCCTGTTGCGACAATGAAAGAGTGCTTAGAAATTTCAAGCATTCAAGAAGCAGAAGGCAAAGAATCAGCGGAGCAAATGGTGAAAAATCTATATGATGATTTCTCCAATATCGCTGAGGAATTAAAGAAAGGAATGGAGCTGGCTGCAGAGGTTGGCGATGAAACAACAGGTGATATGCTGCTTGCGATTCATCAATCCATTGAAAAACACAACTGGATGCTTAAAGCATATTTAGGATAATACACGTATGGGAAAAGAATGTCGGTCATAATTCGATCGACATTCTTTTTTTATTGGAATCGGGACAGACAGCCCATTGAAATCATAGGGCTTTCAGCCGAAGAGAAAAGAGAAGGGAGGGAAGAAGATGTCTTCTATTGCAGGAATGATGAGTCAGCAAGTAGCGAGCATTCAAAAGACACTCAATATTAGTTTGTTGAATTCACAGCTTGCTACAAATACAGCACAAGCTATGGTGATGCTGGATCAAGTGCAGCAGCAGCCTCAAGCTGTTCAGCCAAAGGATTCAGATGCAAGCTTTATTGATGTTAGGGTCTAGGAAGTAGCCGCCGCGCAAGGCGGCTTTTTCTTGTCAAAAGACAGCGCCTTTATTTTTTGTCGTCCAAGCTATTGCGAAAATCCTGCATATACTATTGAGGTAAGGAGTTCCACTTTGAAAGGATGTTGATGCCAAGTGAGCAAGGATTTAGGCATCTTTTCGTTGGTTACAGTGAGTTTGTCGGCGATGGGCTTTCTGTTTGGTGGAGCAGGATATTTACTGATGATTTTAGTGACGTTGATGGCTATTGAATTAATTTGTTCAAGCCTAAGAGAATCTTTGACTGGACAGCTCACAATGAAGCGGTTTTTTACGCGGCTTGTTCGAAAGATTGTGACAGTCTCCTTAATATCTATGGCACACTTCTTTGATGTCATGCTGAAGACAAATGGGGCGATTAAGGATTTAGCGATCATCTTTTATATTATTTATGAATCTTACCAAATCGTCTCGACAGCCAGAGCCCTTGGAGTTCCCATTCCACAGTTGTTTATTGATGTATTGGACATGTTGAAAAATAAATTGCGCAAAAAGCCGTAATTTCCTTATATCTGGTCATACTAAAGGAAAAAGGATGATTCAGATGGCGAGACACACCTACTATGTATCCGTACAAGATGGATCGATATCGCAGCATAGAGATGCAGCGGCTTGGCAATTTCAAATAGAAGCAGATGATGATCAAATTTTGCAGCTGAGAGACTATTTCGATGAACAGTATATGACAGATTGGAAAGGCTTCTTTCGGGCACATGTTCCTTTTCTTGAATATCATTATGATAGTCCAAATGATGAAATGGATAGAAAAAGAAAAGAGATTTACACAATGATTTATGAGCTCGGCAATGAAGAGACAAGGAGCTTTATTGAGACAAATGGTTTGATGAATTGAAAAAGCATGTAGAGAACCTCTACATGCTTTATTTTCGCGGTTGTAAAATGCCTCCGATCAAATCACTGATCCCGCCGCCTCTATTTTCTTGCTGTGAATTGGTGAATTCCTGAGAGGAGCTCTGGCTCTGAGGCTTATAGCGATTATCATCTAAGCCAACCCGTATGCCAGATGTGCGCTCAGATGGCTGGATAATGACGATTTGGTCTTGTTCTTGGAACTCAAATAAATAGGATTCACCAGATGTTTGTCCGATGAAAGTTTTCCAGTTCACATCTAATTTGACCTTTGGTGCTTTGCCCGTCCAAGCGACAATTGCGTCAGGGTCTACACGGCAGGGGGCTTTTAAAATGAGCGGATTTCCATTCGTTTTGATGGCGACCTGCGCTCCGTGCCCTTGATAAGAGAGTTTTGATGTAAACAGTCCTTTCTGCGATAAAATACCAACGCCTACTGGTGTGACACCGTAATGGCATTCCTCAGTAAAGGCAAGTAAATCTTCACTTTCTACACTTACATGCTGCCAAGGACCGCTTGGCTCAAGATTAATCACTGTTACATGCTCGCTTGAATCAGCCAGATAGCAAGTACCTTGTCCACTCACTTCCATCATCTCAAGGTTTTCACCTGTGAATTTCCTGCTGATATGGTTAAATACTTGGCTGACCATATTTCCTTTATTCGTTCCAAGTAATCGCTTGCGGTATTGGAAACTTCCTTGATCGGCAATCATTGCGCCCTTTTTGGCAAAAAAGATTCCGCTGCCTTCTGCTTGTAAGGTAAGTTCTTCTATTGTAATGAAATGAAATCCCATGGGTGCTGGCTCCTTTCCTGCGTCAAGATGTGAATCCATAGATGCGGCATAAATCATGTAAATCTAGAGTAGTTCCTTGCCCGGTTGCAGTGATCTTCCATTCCTCCTGATCTCTCGTGAGTTCTGCGCATATAATGGATGTACAATACGAATAATCTTCTGTTAACTGAAAGGTACAAATCTCTTGCTGCGAGATTTGATCAGTAAGGCACACATAGGCATTAGTGACTTGTCCAAAATGATGCTGGCGTTCGTGTGCATCATGTATTGTGGCTGTGACGACAATTTTATGAATATCAGGTGAGACTCTGCTTAATTGCATAATAATCATTTCATTGTCTCGATACCCTCCGCCAACTTGATGATCGCCAAGATGACGAACAGCTCCGTCTAAGCTTTGCTGCTGGTGATAATAGATCAGATGCTTAGGAGACAACAGTTTGTCCTCTTTATTTAAAAGAAACACTTGCGTATCTAAATCAATTGGCTGACCGGCCAGGTCCCAGCCAAGCCCGATATGAATTTGGTCGACCGCTGGATTGTCTTTTGTTAAATCTAACTTTTGCCCTTTCAGAAGGTGTTTCTTGATCACCTCATGGGGTGCGTCTTGTTTTGACCCATTTTTTATACTCATGCTGATTTCCTCCTCGTTGTCATAGGACAAACACTGATTCATTTACGTCATATAGGGATAAAAGGTTTCATGATTAAAATTGGGTGAAGTTGGAGATGATAAAAAGGTTTTAGCAACAATACCTCATTTTAGATACAGACGAGTTGGAACCACTCGTTTGTTTCACTTTTGATAAAAATTCTTCAGATAAATGTGATCTGTGGTATGATGTTTTACAAGAAGCAAGGACAGGATATGAGGGATTTCACATGCATGTATTTAAAGACTATTATCATAATACGGTCAAGCTCTCTTTTGAGGGGAAGCCTTTTTCAAGTCATCCTAAGCATGTTTGGGCCATCTGCCGCTACCAAGGGAAGTGGCTGCTCACTGAACATGAGGATCGGGGCTATGAGTTTCCAGGAGGGAAAGTTGAGCCGGATGAAGAAGCAGACCAAGCCGCTATACGGGAGATTCAAGAAGAGACGGGTGCTGTTGTTCGTGAATTAACGTATATTGGTCAATATCAGGTACTGGGCAGAGAAAAGGTCATTGTCAAGAATATTTATTTCGCTGATATTGAAAAGCTAGTGAAGCAAGACACGTATTTTGAAACGAAAGGACCCGTTCTTTTCGCAGACTTGCCAAGATCCATCGCAAAAAATAAGAATTTCAGTTTTATTATGAAAGATGATGTGTTAAGACAAAGTCTTGCTTATTTAGAAAAAAACGGTTTGATTCGTTAAAAAAAGCGCAGGGAGACATTCCCTGTGCTTTTTTATTTTTGAAGAAAACGGCGTTCGAGCCATTCCACAAGCTGGTACATGATAGTCGCAAACACGGCAATAATGAAAAGACTTAAGAACACGAGTGTAAAGTTGAAGACTTGAAAGCCGTAAATGATCATGTAGCCGAGCCCTTTTGAGGAAACAAGAAATTCCCCCACAATAACCCCAACCCAAGAAAGGCCGACATTGACTTTGATCGCAGAAATCATCGTTGGAATACTAGCTGGCAAAATGACCTCGCGAAAGACGACGCTTTTTTTCGCACCAAAGGTTTTCATCACCTTTAAATAATTCTCATCGACCTCTTGAAAGGCTGTATAAATGACGATCGTCGTAATGATCACACTAATGATTGCGCCCATGGCAACGATACTGATCATGCCAGGCCCAAGGGCAACAATTAAAATCGGGGCGAGGGCAACTTTTGGCATGGCATTTAAAATGACTAAATAAGGATCAAGAACGTTTGCCAGGCGGGTGGACCACCATAAGGCGGCAGCAAGCAAAATACCGCAAAAGGTACCAAGTAGAAATCCGAGTACTGTTTCAAATAATGTAATACTCATATGATTCACTAAAGACCCATCGGATATTTTTTGGACAAACAATTGGCAGACCGCAGATGGTGAACTAAATATCAGTGGATCGATGAGACGAAAATGACTGGCAAGCTCCCAAAGCGAAAAGAAGCTGGCGAAAATAATGAACTGATAGATTCGGGTCATGCGTTTTTCCATTCGGTATTTTTTGCGATAGGCTTCATGTAAAAGATCACTGTGTTTCAACGGTTTTCAGCTCCTTCCAAATCGTTTGAAAGAGCTCTTGGAAACTCTGGGTCTGTCTTGCTTCGAAAGGAGAAAGAGTCCTCAGATCATCTGGAACGGTAAAAATCCGCTGAATCGAGCCAGGATGCTTTGAGAATAAGAAAATGCGGTCACTCATCGCAATGGCTTCGCCAATGTCATGTGTCACAAGGACCGCTGTTTTTTGATAGTTTTTGAGTGTATGAAAGACGAGATCCTCTAAAGTGAGTTTGGTTTGGTAGTCTAGAGCTGAAAAGGGTTCATCTAGTAAAAGCAGACCGGGATTCACTGCAAGCGTTCGGGCGAGAGCCGCACGCTGCCTCATACCGCCTGACAGCTCTTTCGGGTATTTTTCCTCTACATCATGAAGGCCAAGCTTAGGCAGTAAGCCAAGAGCGGCGGAGGTGGCTTCATGTGAATCTTGTTTGGTAATTTTCAACCCGAGAATGATATTTTCCTTGATGGTTTTCCAAGGGAACAAATAATCCTGCTGGAGCATGTAGCCGATTTGATGCTCCTTTTGATTCGGTTCTTTTCCTTCGATTAAAATTCGGCCTTCAGAAGGCGGCGTTATTCCTGCAATGATAGACAGCAGGGTGGTTTTTCCGCACCCGCTGGGACCAATAAATGAGATAAATTCTCCTTGGTCTATCTCCATATTGATGTGCTGTATGGCCGTTGTTTTTTCTTTTAAAGAGAAGTACGTGTGGGTCACATGGTCAATTTGAAGGAAAGACATGTGCTACCTCCTATTCTATTTATGTTCTGTGACCTTCTTTGCAATGGATGAATCGACAAGTTGTTTGTACGGGATAAATTTCGGCAATTCATCGCTCTCCTTCATAATTTCCTGCAATTTGTTCCATTCCTCTTCATTCAGAAGGGGATCTGTTGCATAGGATTCCTGCTGTTTGTAGCGTTTAATGGCTGTTGATAAGACATCAAGTTCTGTGTCAGGAAAATGAGATTGAATGGTTTTGGCAATCTCCTCCGGCTGCTTGGCTTCCACCCATTTCTGCGCTTTGTAAATGGCACGAGTGAAGGCTTCTGCTGTCTCTTTGTTTTCCTCTAAGTAACTTTTCTTTGCCATGAAGGTGGTATACGGCACCTTTCCGGAAGCCTCTCCAAAGGAGGCGGTGATGTACCCTTTGCCTTCTTTTTCAATTAAGGATGCTGTCGGTTCGAATAACTGCACAAAATCGCCAGTTCCAGAGGAGAAAGCACCTGAAATGTTGGCAAAATCAATATTTTGAATCATACGGAGATCCTTTTTTACATCAATGCCTTCCTTTTTCAGGACATATTCACCGACCATTTGCGGCATGCCGCCTTTCCGCTGTCCAAGAAAGTCTTTTCCTTTTAATTGATCCCAAGAGAATTCGCTCACTTTCTCCCTTGAAACAAGAAATGTACCGTCTGTTTGTGTCAGCTGTGCAAAGTTGACGACAGAGTCTTTTGTGTCTTGAGCCTCTACATAGATAGAGGATTCAGATCCGGTCAGGGCAATATCTGCACCACCGGATAAGAGAGCTGTCATCGTTTTATCGCCGCCCCAAGTCGTTTTTAATTCAACCTCTAGCCCTTCTTCTTTGAAGAAGTCCTCAGATAAGGCAACATATAGCGGAGCATAAAAAACCGAATGGGTCACCTCGGCTACTTGTACGGTCTGCTCTTGTTCTTTTTTACAGGCGACAAATGGAATAAAGAGCAGGACAACGACGATGAATGCCAGTCTGACTTTGATGGAACGATTCAAGAGTAATTCGCCTCCTTTGTTCTAGATCACTAATTAAAGTATGTCAAAAGGGATTTTTGGTGAGTGCCTAGATGAAAATAAGAAGCGCATTGTTTATTTATAGAACGTGTCTTTTTTTCTATACTAGAAGCATGAATACTTTCTTGAATTTGGAAGAAATAAAGGGGCGGTTTCGTGTATAGAGTGAGTTGGGTATTTCTTGGGTGGTATTTGATAGGGCTCATATTAATGGTCTTTTTTGAGGTGCCAGTATGGCTTCAATTTGCAAATGGCATTTTCCTTGTGCTGTATGCCTGCTGTGTGATAGAGATTGGGCGAAATATTTATGGATCATGGGGAATGGTGATCAAACGGGCAGCCATTGTCGGCGTGCTGACATTTACGGTTGAATGGATTGGGATCACAACCGGATTTCCTTTCGGAGGTTATGACTATTATCCAACGTTAGGTTTTCTAGTGGCAGGGGTACCTTTAACCATTGCTTTTGCATGGGTTGGAGTATTTTTAAACAGTCTTTTTTTATCTAGTCAGCAGTCGAAGTGGAAACGAGCGATCGAAACGGGGATATGGATTGTCTTGCTTGACCTCATATTAGACCCAGTAGCAGCTGAACGGAAATTTTGGGTGTGGTATGACGGCGGTGGTTTTTATGGTATTCCTTTTGAGAATTTTGTGAGCTGGGGTATGATTGGAGCAGGACTTTCCTTTCTCTTCCCGCTTGTTCAGATTGATCAAAAGGCTCTGAGCTGGACGAGCCGTATTTATCAGGCAATGGTGTTCTTTTTTGGTGTGCTGGCATTAAAGGGCGGGCTCGAGGTTATTTTTTATTTAGCACTGATCATTGTTATTTTGTGTGAAGGAAGGGTTCAATTTGAAAGAAAGCAACAAAAGCCGATCGTTTAGACGTATATTTTCTCTTTATCTTGAGCGGTATTTACTTCATAAACATTTCCGCTGCGTGATGATGAAAGGTGCTGTGGACCCATACGAGAAGCTGCCTGTTCTTTATCTCGCCAATCATAGCTCATGGTGGGATGGACTCATCCTCTTTCTTTTAACAGAAAAAGCGTCCGAACTCGATCACTATATGATGATGGAAGAGAAGCAGCTGAAGCAATATGCCTTTTTTCGTAAGCTAGGTGCCTTTCCGGTTCAGAAAGAGAATCTCAAAAGTGTGAAGCAAGCATTAATGACGGCTAGAGAAAACATGCAGGCTGGCGGGGCTGTATGGCTTTTTCCACAGGGGAAAATCATGCATCAGGACATGCGGCCGCTTGAATTAGAGGGCGGGGCTTCATTTTTAGTGAGACAATTTGAGCAAGTCGTGGTGAAGCCTGTGACCTTGCATTATACATTTAATCAATTTCAAAAGCCGACAGTATCTGCTTTGTTTGGTGAAGATACCTTAGTATCTGGCGGGGCACTTCGAAGAAAGGACGTGACGCATCTGCTCAGAGATCTGCTTGAAACGCAGTTAAACGCACATCAAGCACAGGTCATCGCAGATCCTGATTTTTCAAACAATCAAGAATTTAGACAGATGACAAGGACAAGTCAGTCAACAAGTGATGCGTTTGATTCCTTTAAAAAGTGGGTGAAAACATGGCGGTCTTCCTAACTGTGATCAGTGTACTCTTGCTCTGTCAGTTTATTTTCACCATATGGAATATGAGGCAGCTTCCTGTTTTAAAGCCAGCATCCTTTCCGCCGGGTGAACCGATTTCATTATCAATTCTGATTCCAGCAAGAAATGAGGAAAATCGGATCGAAGCCTGTCTTCAGTCGATCGTTGATCAACGTCTTTACCCGAAAGAGCTCATCGTCCTTGATGACCATTCGACAGATCAGACAAGAGCGATTGTGGAACGCTTTGCAGAAAGATACCCGTGGATCCGTGTCCAGTCAGGTCAACCATTAAAGCGCGGCTGGCTTGGTAAATCATATGCCTGTTCTCAGCTCGCGGAAGCTGCTGCTTCTGACTGGCTGCTATTTTTAGATGCGGATGTCCGGTTAAAAAAAGGGGCAGTTGAATCAGTGTACAAGCAGTTATGCATGCAAAAAACGGGCATGCTGTCAGGTTTTCCAGAACAGAAAACAGGTACATTTTTTGAGCATCTTGTGGTTCCTATGATGATGTTTACCATTGGCTGTCATCTGCCAGTGAAATGGGTAAGAAAATCTAAGAATCCCGCTTTTGCCGCAGCACATGGCGGTTTTATTGCCATTGAAAAGAATTGTTATCACGACATTGGTGGGCATGAAGCGATCAAGAATTCACTAGTTGATGATATGGCCTTGGCTAGACGGGTGAAGGAAAAAGGCTTTCCGTTCACACTTGCAAGCATTCATCCATTTGTGTATATGAGAATGTATGAGAGTGGACAAGAGGTTTGGGAAGGTTACCGGAAAAATTTATTCCCAGGTGTGAATCGAAGCATTGCTTTGTTAAGCAGTGTCTTTTGTTTATACACCCTCCTTTATTTGGTTCCTGTCATTTGTTTCATGATTGCATTGTTTCAGCTGGATGTTTTGAGCATATGCTTATCGATCCTTTGCTATGGGCTGGGTGTGTCGATTAAAGCGGCAATAGATACTGAAAATGGGCGGACATCTGCGATGGCTTTTTTATTGCCGGTCAGTATTTTAAGCCTGATTGCTATCGGTTTTGCTTCTATGAAAATCGGTCTGAAAAAAGAAGGGTATGAATGGAAAGGGAGAAGGTACGAATGAAAAAAGTGATCATCATCGGCGGCGGACTTGGCGGATTATCAGCCGCGATCCGTCTCCAGTCACGCGGGGTTCAGGTCACCATTTTAGAAAAAGAAGCGGCTTTAGGCGGGAAATTGCAGCGCCATCACGAGGCAGGCTACTCTTTTGATTTAGGACCGAGTACTATTACAATGAAGGCATATTTTGAAGAAGTGTTTACGGCCTGTCATAGACGGATGGAGGATTATGTGACCTTTTATCCGATTTCTCCGCTGACCAAAAATATTTTTTCAGATGGCCATACGGTCGAGTTTACGCCGAATATTGAGCAAATGGAGTCACAAATTGCTGCATTCAGTCCTGAAGATGCGAAGCAATACCGCGCATTTTTACAGGAATCAAAGACGCTTTTTCAAAAGGCAGAGGAGCAGTTTTTAAATCGTTTGTTATTGAGCTGGAAGGATAAGGCGGATTTAAAGCTGATGAAAGCACTTCTCGCTGTCAAACCGTTCACATCCGTTCAGCGCCTGCTGCGTCAATATTTCCGTCATCCCCATACATTGGCGATGTTTGGACGGTATGCCACTTATATCGGCTCTTCTCCCTACGAAGCGCCGGCTATTTTTAACATGATGGCATATTTAGAAGGGGAGAAAGGGATTTATGGAATACAAGGCGGTACGTATCGTTTAGTTGAGGCATTTGAGACACTGGCAAAAGAATTAGGCGTTCAGATTCACCTCAATGAACAAGTAAACAAGATTCATGTGAAGGGTCGGCGGATCAAAGGAGTGGAGACGGATCAGCAGATGTATGAGGCAGATCAAGTCATTGCAGGAGCAGATGCGCTGACTGTATACCGTCATCTTATAGATGAAAAAGACCGTCCTCGTTTTTTAAATCAAAAACTGGCTGGTATTGAACCGTCGTTGTCTGGCTTTGTTCTTTTATTAGGTGTACCTAAAGTCTATGAGCAGCTGGCTCATCACAATGTGTTTTTCCCTGAGGATTATGAGCAAGAATTCAAGGATATTTTTCAGAAAAAACAACTGCCTCAAGACCCGACGCTTTACATATGCTATTCGGGTCATTCAGAACCAGCTTTAAGCGGAGGACCGGAAAGAAGCAACCTGTTTGTACTGGCCAATGCACCTTATGTGACAAAAGAGCAAGATTGGGACATGCTAAAGGAGACATATCGTCAGCATGTAAAAAACAAATTAATGGACAAAGGTCTTTTTGGTTTGGATGAGCTGATCGAATATGAAGCGGTTCAAACCCCGCTCGATCTGCAGCAGAAAACGGGGGCATATCGTGGAGCCATTTATGGCATGTCTTCAAACTCGTTCAAACAGGCGTTCTTTCGCATCAATAATCAGTCAAAGGACATTGAAGGACTTTGGTTTGTTGGGGGAACAAGTCATCCAGGCGGCGGCACGCCAATGGTGACAAAATCAGGCCAGCTTGTCGCAGAAGCGATGCTGAAGCAATGGACGTAAACAGAGATGAAAAGGAGAGAAATCGAGTGATTGTGGAAAAAAGAAGGTTTCCGTCGCCCCATCCGCATATTCACTTATATACAGTGACCTATGAGGCAGATGGACTTCGGATGAAAGGGCTGCTCGCTGAGCCGGCCGGAGAAGGTCTCTACGACGGCTTTTTGTACTTACGAGGCGGCATTAAAAATGTGGGGATGGTCAGACCTGGCCGGATTGTGCAATTTGCTGCGCAGGGTTTTGTCGTCTTTGCTCCCTTTTACCGGGGAAACCAAGGAGGCGAAGGGAACGAAGATTTTGCCGGAGAAGATCGAAAAGATGCTTTTGCTGCCTTTCAGCTGTTAAAGCAGCACAAAAAAGTGAAGAAGGATCGCATTCATATCTTTGGTTTTTCGCGAGGCGGTATTATGGGCATCTGGACCGCTGTAGAAATGAAACAGGAGGCGGCTTCCTTTGTCACATGGGGAGGCGTCAGTGACATGAAACTTACTTATGAAGAGCGTGTGGATATGAGACGGATGATGAAGCGTGTGATTGGTGGTCCGCCGCATAAGGTGCCAGAGGCATATGAGAACAGAACCCCTTTAAATGATGTGGATAAAATTGAAGCACCTGTCCTGATCATCCACGGAGAAGAGGACCAAAATGTATCGATTGAGCATGCATATTTGTTAGAAGATGCACTGCGCCAGCACGGGAAGTCTGTGGAGACGTGGTATTTCCATGGATACAACCACTATTTCCCGCCGCAGCATAATCGAGAAATTGTGAGAAGGCTGACCACATGGATGCACAGCCGAAAAAGCGGAAATGTGTTAAAATAAGCAGTATAACGAAATATAGAAAGTAGGGGGATTTTCATTATGGGAATGCCTGTTGAATTTAATACAATGATTGTCACAAAGGGAAAAGAGACAAGAATTGAAGAAAATGTATTTGAACTCATGAAGGATGGATACCGCATTTATCCGTTAAATATTCCACTTGAGGTGCGCAAAACGAAAGACGGAGAAAAAACAGGGACAGCACATGTTGAAAAACTAGAGCTGACAGACAATGTCACGAAGGTGACGTACCGCCTTGTGTCATTGCATTCAACAAACTAAAAAAAGCTGAGGGATTGAATCTCCTCAGCTTTTTTCATTTGGTTATACGAGTGGTCCGCCTTTGGCTTCAATGTCACTTGCCGCGTGGCTGAATTTTTGGAAGTTCTTTTTAAATTCATTGGCAAGGAAGTGTGCTTTTTCTTGATAAGCCTTTTGGTCATCCCATGTTTTTGCAGGTTGAAGCACTTCATCTGGTACACCAGGAATATGAAGCGGGATGTGTAAGCCAAAGATGTCATCAGTGATCATTTCAGCATTATCAAGGTCACCTTCGATTGCTGCCTGAACCATTGCTCTTGTATGAGCGAGATTCATTCGTTTGCCTGTGCCATAGCCTCCGCCAGTCCAGCCTGTATTCACAAGGAATACTTTAGCACCGTGCTCATCAATCTTTTTGCCGAGCATTTCAGCATAGACGTGAGCTGGAAGCGGGAGGAATGGTGAACCGAAGCACGTAGAGAATGTCGTTTCTGGTGATGTGACACCGCGCTCAGTTCCCGCTAATTTACTTGTGTACCCACTCAAGAAATGGTACATTGCCTGTTCTTTTGTTAAACGGCTGATTGGAGGTAAGACGCCAAACGCATCAGCTGTTAAGAAAACAATGGCAGATGGATGTCCTGCGATACTTGGTTTCACGATGTTATCAATCATTTCGATTGGGTAAGCAGCGCGTGTATTTTCAGTAAAGAATGTATCATCATAATCCGCTTCACGTGTTTCTTCATCAAGCACAACGTTCTCAAGAACTGATCCGAAGCTGATCGCTTTGTAGATCTGTGGTTCTTTTTCTTCACTTAAGTTCACACATTTCGCATAGCATCCGCCCTCGATATTAAAGACCCCTGTGCCAGACCAGCCGTGTTCATCGTCTCCGATCAGCTTGCGGCTTGCGCTTGCAGAAAGCGTCGTTTTCCCAGTACCTGAAAGTCCAAAGAATAAGGCTACATCGCCTTCTTGACCTACGTTTGCTGAGCAGTGCATAGATAAAATATCTTGCTCAGGAAGCAGGTAGTTCATCACAGAGAAAATGGACTTTTTCATTTCTCCTGCATATTCTGTTCCACCGATAAGAATCGTGCGTTTTTCAAAAGAAACGATGATAAACGTTTCAGAGTTTGTGCCATCTGTTGCAGGATCCGCTTTGAAGTGCGGTGCAGATAAGATGGTGAAAGGTTTTTCGTTTGAAGAAGGTGTTGACCCGTCAGGTCTGATAAATAGCTGCTTGGCAAAAAGATTGTGCCATGCGAATTCGTTTACAACTGTAATCGGCATACGATATCTTTCATCAGCGCCTGCAAACCCTTCAAAGACGAATAGTTCATCACGTTCTTTTAAGTATGACACAACCTTTGTATATAAACGGTCAAATGCTTCTTTGGAGATCGGCTGGTTGACTTGACCCCAATCGATTTTATGCTCAGAGCTTTCTTCTTTGACGATAAATTTATCTTTAGGCGAACGTCCTGTGTAGGCTCCAGTTGTCGCGCGGACAGCTCCTGTTGATGTTAAAACGCCTTCATTACGTGCCAAAATCTTTTCAACAAGTTTCGGAACAGATAAATTTTGGTGCGTATTTTCTAATGAGAGCAATGACTGCAAATCTTCTTTTAAATCCACTGAGTTCATAAAAAAACCCTTCCTTTACCGTTGAATTTGTTTGTTTCGATTAGTATAACACATTAATAATAATAGTCTATACTATTTAAAAATTTTTGTGTGTGTTTTTTCATTTCTGCTATGAAAATATGCTTTTTGGTGATGCTAATGATGAGGAGAAAAAAGAGGGAGATAATTCTTATGAAGCATTGACATGACGCAAGGGTTTAAGATAAGATATCTTATTGAACGGATACTCTTATCCCGAGTTGGTGGAGGGACAGGCCCGATGAAGCCCAGCAACCGGTTTCTTATGAAAAAGGCATGAACATGCTGAGAAACCAAGGTGCTAACCTGATGCAAGGTACAAGAACACCTTGAGCGATAAGAGTGAAAGGCATGCGATCTCAGACCCTTTCCTCGCAATGAAGGAAATGGTTTTTTTATTTTTGGGATATCATATGAACAAATTGCCAATAACATCTCTAATATAAACGTTATTAAATATAAGAGGGAACGAGTTCCGTATCATATTGGAGGCCTCATCTTGGGATGATGTGGTCTTGTACAGGAGGAAATAGCCATTATGAGTCAAAATCGTCGTTTATTTACTTCAGAATCAGTGACAGAAGGACATCCGGATAAAATCTGTGATCAAATTTCAGACAGCATTTTGGATGAAATTTTAAAGAAAGATCCAAATGCACGTGTTGCCTGTGAAACTTCTGTTACAACCGGTCTCGTATTAGTAAGCGGTGAAATTACAACGTCTACTTATGTCGATATTCCAAAGACGGTGCGTGACACAATTAAGGAAATTGGCTACACACGTGCGAAATATGGTTTTGATGCGGAAACATGTGCGGTCCTTACATCAATTGATGAACAGTCTGCTGATATTGCGCAAGGTGTAGACAAAGCGCTTGAAGCACGTGAAGGAACAATGACTGAAGAAGAAATTGATGCGATTGGTGCAGGTGACCAAGGATTGATGTTTGGTTTTGCCAACAACGAAACCGAAGAGCTCATGCCGCTGCCGATTTCCCTAGCGCATAAATTATCTCGCCGTTTAACAGAAATACGCAAGAATGAAACACTTGCATACCTTCGTCCAGACGGAAAAACACAAGTGACAGTTGAATATGATGAGCAAAACAAACCAGTTCGTATTGATACAGTGGTTATTTCTACGCAGCATGCACCAGAAGTGACGCTTGAACAAATTCAAAGTGACTTAAAAGAGCATGTCATCAGCCCTGTCGTTCCAAGTGAACTGATTGATGAACAGACAAAATACTTTATTAACCCAACTGGCCGTTTCGTGATTGGTGGACCTCAAGGGGATGCTGGTTTAACTGGACGTAAAATCATCGTTGATACGTATGGCGGATATGCTCGTCATGGCGGCGGTGCTTTCTCAGGTAAGGATGCAACGAAGGTTGACCGTTCTGCGGCATATGCTGCTCGTTACGTAGCGAAAAACATCGTAGCTGCCGGCCTTGCAGATTCTTGTGAAGTACAGCTTGCTTATGCAATTGGTGTTGCACAGCCTGTATCGATTTCAATTGATACATTCGGAACAGGAAAAGCTTCTGAAGAAAAATTAATTGAAGTGGTTCGTGCAAACTTTGATCTTCGTCCAGCGGGCATTATTAAAATGCTTGACCTGCGCCGTCCGATCTACAAACAAACAGCTGCATACGGACATTTCGGCCGTCACGACTTAGATCTTCCGTGGGAAAAAACGGATAAAGCCGAAACACTTCGTAAAGAAGCATTGGGACAATAACAACATAGAAAACCGCTTATTTTAAGCGGTTTTCCTTTTGATTAAAAAAAAATCTGTAAAAAGCGAAAAAATGTGAAACAAAATCGGACAAAATACTGTCTAATTATAGGTCTACTTTTAAGAAATAACATAACGTGGAGGCAATAATATGTGTGGGTTTGTTGGTGTATTTAATCACCGTCCATTGTCCGAAACTACTGAACAGGAAGAGCTAATTAAACAAATGAATCGTCTCATCGTTCATCGCGGTCCGGATGATGAGGGTTACTTTCATGATGAGCATGTAGGATTTGGATTTAGACGTTTAAGTATTATAGATGTTGAGCACGGAAAGCAGCCGCTTTCTTATGAAGATGAAAAGTACTGGATTATTTTCAACGGAGAAATTTATAACTATGTGGAGCTGAAGGAAGAGCTTGTGAAAAAAGGCTATTCATTCAGCACAGATTCAGATACGGAAGTACTTCTTGCCACATACCGTCATTATAAAGAAGAAGCGGCTTCAAAGCTTCGCGGCATGTTTGCATTTTTAATTTGGGATAAAGAAGCGCAATTATTATATGGCGCAAGAGATCCTTTTGGCATCAAACCGCTTTATTTTACACAAATGGATGAGCAAGTGTACTTTGCGTCTGAACGCAAAAGCTTGATGGCAGTGAACGAGAACATTTTGTTTGATGAGACATCCTTACAGCAATACATGTCATTTCAGTTCGTACCTGAGCCAAATACACTTGATCAAAAGGTGCACAAAGTTGAGCCTGGTCATCAGTTTACTTTACGCCCAGGACAGGAGATTGAATTTAAGACTTACTGGAAAGTTCAATTCAAGCCTGAACAAACACAAGAACAAAAGCTGATTGAAGAAGTCCGCGATGCAATCTATGATTCTGTGAAAATTCACATGAGAAGTGATGTTCCTGTTGGTTCATTCCTATCAGGTGGTATCGATTCTTCTTTCATCGTATCTGTCGCAAAGGAATTTCATCCTGAGCTGAAGACGTTTTCTGTTGGTTTCCAGCAGGATGGCTTTAGTGAAGTTGATGTGGCGAAGGAAACGGCTGATAAGCTGGGCTTACAAAACTTCAGCGCTGTGATTTCTCCTGAGGAATATATGAATGAGCTTCCGAAAATTGTTTGGCATTTAGATGATCCTTTAGCTGATCCGGCGGCGATTCCATTGTACTTCGTGGCAAAGGAAGCGAAGAAACAAGTGACGGTTGTTCTTTCTGGTGAGGGAGCAGACGAGCTGTTTGGTGGATATAATATTTACCGTGAGCCGCTTTCTCTTAAACCATTTGAATCTGTTCCATCTATGCTGAAAAAGCTTCTTCTTCGTCTGGCGCGCTTAATGCCAGAAGGAATGAAAGGAAAAAGCTTTATCGTCCGCGGCTGTACACCATTAGAGGAGCGTTATATCGGTAATGCGAAAATCTTTGAAGAGCCAGTAAAGAAAAATCTCTTAAAGCAGTATGATCCGAACATTACATATCGTGATGTGACGAAGACATACTTCGAGGAAAGTGCAGGCTACAGTGATATTAACAAAATGCAATATGTTGATATTCATACGTGGATGCGCGGTGACATCTTACTGAAAGCAGATAAGATGACAATGGCGAATTCCCTTGAGCTTCGTGTTCCATTCCTTGATAAGGTCGTATTTGAAGCGGCTTCTAAAATTCCAGAAGAGCTGAAAACAAAAGATGGCACAACGAAATATTTATTGCGTAAAGCAGCAGAAGGCATTGTGCCTGATCACGTGTTAAACCGCAAGAAGCTGGGCTTCCCTGTTCCAATTCGTCATTGGCTGAAAAATGAGATGAACGCTTGGGCGAAAGACATCATTAAAAACAGTCAAACGGACGAATATATTAACAAAGCGTATGTGCTTGATTTATTAAATGAACATTGTGCTGGTAAGGCAGATCATAGCCGTAAGATTTGGACCGTTCTGATCTTTATGATTTGGCACAGCATTTATGTGGAGCGCAGTATTGATCCAGAGCAATTGAATCATCAACCAAAAGAAGTCATCTTCAGTTAATGAAAAAAGGTTTTCAGCTTTGTGCTGAAAACCTTTTTTGTCATGATAGAAAGCGGTGGAAAAGGGTAAAATAACAAGCGGTTCATAGTTATTGCTTAATATCCTGAAAAAAACATGATAAAGTGAAGATACACGTATGATGTTAACGAGATAAAAGGGAACGATAGTATTGTCCTTTTTCTACATATTCTCTGCGGATTCGGTCCATGTCTTGAATATCTTCATCTGTTAAGAGCCGAACGACTTTGGCTGGACGGCCAAAAGCGAGTGATCCTTTTGGGATGACCTTTCCTTGAGGGACAAGACTTCCTGCACCGATAAAGGCGCCTTCGCCGATCTCCGCACCATCGAGAATGATGGACCCCATGCCAATGAGGGCATTTTTTCGAATGATTGAGCTATGTAATGTGACTTGGTGTCCAATGGTAGCACCATCTTCAATAAGAAGTGTTTTTCCAGGACTTTGATGCAGGCACGATAAATCTTGAATGTTGACGTTCTTTCCAATTCTCACAGGTGCGACATCGCCTCTGATGACAGTTTGGAACCACACGCTCGAATATTCTCCAATTGAGACATCACCGGTAATGGTGGCGTTATCTGCGACAAAGACCGATTCATGAATCTCAGGTGTAAACTGATGATATGGATAAATCACTTTTTCGACTTCCTTTCTTAATACAACATTTGTGAGGTGTTTACTTTGTGGACTTGGCATGCTGAAAGACCAGTTGGTACAATTGTGATAGTACATGGTGCGAGTGAATATCACGGCCGATATAAATGGTTAATTGAAATGTGGCGGAATGCAGGATATCACGTCGTCATGGGTGACTTGCCTGGGCAAGGCACATCGACACGTGCGCGAGGCCACATTCGTTCGTTTCAAGAATACATTGATACAGTCGATGAATGGATCGAACATGCGAAATCATTCAGGCTTCCTACATTTTTACTTGGACACAGTATGGGTGGACTCATTTCAATTGAGTGGATGAAGCAGTATACCCATACGAAGTTGAATGGCCTTATTTTATCATCACCTTGTTTAGGTCTGCAATTTAAACCGAAGAAGCTGATGGATTTTGCGTCAAAAGGTCTAAATGTGCTGGCACCGTCTTTTAAAGTGGAGTCAGGGCTGTCGATTGAACTAGCGACACGAAATCAAGCGGTCATTGAGGCAGACTCAAATGATTCTCTTTACGTGACAAAGGTGTCGGTTCGCTGGTATCGAGAGCTGATCAAAAATATCGATGCGGCGATGCAGCCGACGAATGTCTTTAAATCGATCCCGCTCCTTTTAATGCAGGCGGGTGATGATAAGATCGTCGATAAAACGAGGGTAATCAAATGGTTCAATGGCATAGAATCAACCAATAAATCATACCGTGAATGGGAAGAGCTGTACCACGAAATTTTTAATGAACCGGAAAGAGAAGATGTGTTTAAGGCGGCAAGAGCCTTTACAGATCAATATATTTGATTGCGAGCTTTAAGTTGGGGGTGGAGTGATTTGTCAGTACCAGAGCGTCCTTTTGCACTGATGACAAAGGTGTATAAAGATATTTTTCCGCTTGTTCATCAGGAGCTGAAAAAGTGGCGGGCTCATGCAGAAATGATTGAAAATGAAGAACTGAGAACGCAGGCACTAGCGAGCATATCTAGTAAAACGTTTCACTGTGAAGGCGGAGGTATTTTATCTCTTCTAGCAGGTGAAGAGAAAGAAACGTGTATTGAATTCATCGTGGCATATCAAACCATCAGTGATTACTTAGATAACCTATGTGACCGCAGCACGTCGCTTGATCCAAAGGATTTTCATATGCTACATCAAGCGATGAGAGATGCGCTTGATATTCATGCTGAGCTCAAGCCATACTATCAATTCCGTGAGGATCAAGAGGATCATGGATACTTACATGCGCTTGTCCGCACATGTCAAGACGTGCTTACGCGCGTTGAGCATTATCCAATCATTCAGCCATATTTACACACGCTGTGTGATTACTATAGTGATCTGCAAGTACATAAGCACGTTGTTCCTCATGAGCGTGTGCCAAGGCTAGAGTCGTGGTTCCGCCAATATGAAAAAGATTTGCCGAAGATGGAATGGTATGAGTTTTCAGCTTGTGCGGGATCGACGTTAGGGATATTCTGTCTTGTGGCGTATGCGCTGCAGCCTGATTTTACAGAAAAACAGGCGAAGCAAATTTACGAAAGCTATTTCCCTTATATTCAAGGTCTGCACATTTTACTCGATTATTTAATTGATCAAGAAGAGGACCGGCTTGGGGGAGATCTGAACTTTTGCTCATACTATGACTCTCATCATGAGATGATGGATAGACTACAGCATTTTATCGAAAAAGCCGATGAGCAGCTGAAAGGCATTCCGCATGAGAACTTTCACAAATTGATTAACAGAGGATTACTGGCGGTCTATTTGTCCGATGAAAAAGTGACAGCCCAAAAAGAGATGAACAAGCTGGCAAAAAGGCTCATCAAATCAAGCGGGAAAACATCGTTCTTTTTCTATATTAACGGAAGAGCCTATCGGACCTATCAGAAAATGCCTTGGATGAAATCATCATAAAAAAGCTCAAATCCATTAGATTTGAGCTTCAGCGTGTAGACAAACCATCGCGTTCGGTGTCAGGTCTGCAAAGGTTTTCTATCATGTTGAAAAGAAAAAAGCTAAAATGCACATCATTTTAGCTTTTTTCAATGGCGACCACAAAAGGCGGGTCGTTTTGAATATTCATGTATTGATATGATAAAACTTGTACTTCTTCATGAGACAGTGATCTGCAATAGTCGAGAAGCACTTCTTTTTCTCTTTTACCTTCGGGATGTCCATGGTAGATCACAAGGACGATCAGTCCTCCGGGTTTGAGCCATTCGAGGAGTTGTTTAATCGCTTCAATGGTTGTATGCGCCTGAGTGGTAACGGCTTTATCGCCTCCAGGCAGATACCCAAGGTTAAACACTGCACCAGATATATGTCCATAAACATCCTTCGGTAGATGATCCGCCATTTTTTCATGTCCATCATGGATCAGGTGAACGTAAGGATATTGATCGCCAAGCCTTTTGCTTGTCTGCTGCAAGGCTTCCTCTTGCACGTCGAATGCAAACACTTGACCATCAGTTCCTACAAGGTCAGCTAAATAGAGTGTATCGTGGCCGTTTCCCATTGTTGCATCTATGACGATGTCGCCTTTTTGACACGCGCGTTCTAACAGCTCTTTACTAAAAGGAAGCATGCGTTTCAAAATCATTTTGCTGCTTCTTCCAATCTGACGAAACGTTTCCCTTGGTAGCTGTTACGTCTTTCAAGCTCAGCATTAATGGCATTTAGTACTTCCCACTTATTTACACTCCACATTGGACCAACCATTAATTCAATTGGGCCGTCTCCTGTAATACGATGAATAATCATTTCTGGCGGAAGAATCTCCAGCTGATCACAAACAAGCTGAACATATTCCTCCTGGCTTAAAAACTCAAGCTTTCCTTTTTCATATTGCTTGACCATTGGGGTCCCTTTTAAAAGGTGAAGCAAATGAATTTTAATTCCTTGCACATCTAAATCCGCAACAGCTTTTGCTGTTTCCATCATCATGTCCCGGTTTTCAAGAGGCAATCCGTTGATAATATGCGAGCAGACACGAATTCCGTGTTTTCTCAGCTTTTCTACACCTTCAACGTAGCATTCATAATCATGAGCACGGTTAATGAGCATCGCTGTCCGTTCGTGTACCGTTTGAAGACCGAGCTCTACCCATAGGTAAGTGCGTTCGTTTAATTCGGCTAAATACTCCACTACGTCATCCGGCAGACAGTCAGGTCTTGTTGCAATGGATAGACCTACGACACCATCCAGGTTCATGACGGTTTCATATTTTTCTTTTAGGACAGGAAGCGGCGCGTGTGTGTTTGTATACGCCTGAAAATACGCCATGTATTTTCCGTCTTTCCATTTTGTATGCATCCGGTCTTTGATCTCATTAAATTGAGTGATGAGATCATCAGCCCGGTTTCCTGCAAAATCACCAGAACCAGCGGCACTGCAAAATGTACAGCCGCCGTGGGCTACGGTACCATCACGGTTTGGGCAGTCAAAGCCGCCGTCTAAGGCTACTTTAAATACTTTATGACCAAAGTGTTCACGCAAATGGTAGTTCCATGTGTGATAACGTTTTTCGCTGTTTGAATATAAAAAAGGGTTATGCTGATCCAAGTCAGTAACCTCCTTGCGTAATAATAGGCATCCTTAAAGTTTAACAAAAATCACGAAGGAGGACAATTGAATCTGTCCAACATTTTCTTTAGTGAAAAAGCTTTATATGGGCAAAATAGGCGGGAGCGATGATGAAATGGAGGGAATGTAAGATGGCAACAAGGCAGTCAATCGATGAATTTATCCAAAAAAGTACGGAAACTCTTGAGTTTGCAAGTGAGCAATTTGATTTGAGCTCACGACAGGAACATTATAATGAGGAAGAGTTTTCTAAAGCACAGCTCATGCTTGAGAATACGGTCAATGAATTAGAAAAATTAAAAGATGTCGCCAATGACCAGCAAAGAGAACGGTTAGACAGGGCGCGTGTTCAAATTCAGAGCTTGCAAAACCAAATGATATTAGGAATTTCTTACGATAATGTTTGATGAGCAGATCCTTTTTTAAGGGTCTGTTTTATTTTTTGGATGTTTTCGCAAAGATTGTTGTTTTTGGATATATATTTGTAATTGGTTTTTATTCTGTTAAAATATGTTATATAAAGAAATTGCAAATATCTTTAATCAAGGGGGTAGAAAAAATGTTGGAGACCCTTCCTAATTGGTTTTGGGCATTATATTACTTGTTTTTCTTAGCAACATTTGGAACTGCAATATTCAGTGTTGTGAAAAATAAACATAGGGGATTGTCCATTCTAACCATTGTATTTACTGTTACAATTCCGATTATTAGCCTGATAAATAGCATTGGTAGAGTAGAAGGAATGAATGAATTTGAACACTTATTTAGTCAATTGCAACAGGGGGCAGTTTGGTCTATCTATACAGTTATAGGCTATATATTTTTATTAGTATGGTGGGTGCTAATCCTGTTCAAAAGCAAGTCCAAAAACCAAGTAATAGTATCTAATTAAAACCTTGTAGAGACCTTAATATTGGGGTCTTTTATTATTGCACTTCTCAACATCTCAACTGTACTATAATTAGATTTTTGACACGCTAAAACAAGCCTTTGCTCTACTCGTTTTTCAAATGCTAAATTCTTTTCCTTATCAAGCCATCGGAACCAGTAGAGGTAGTTGTCCAATATTTTTTTGCAACTCCTTGAAAACGCTCCATCCACTTTTACAGGCGATTATGAAAAATTATTAACGTGTTAAATGTGGTAAAGCCCCTTCTTTACACGCTGTTTTTGACGCTCATTGACTGTTCATGTTGTAATCCTGTTATCTTGGCGAACTTTTTATAATTTGTTGCTGTATCAGTGCATAGCAAATCAGAAGGGTGAATATACTCACCCTTCTGATTTAACACGACCTGTTCCTGCCTTACGAGCAATTACACTTCCATTACGGTCTTGTGCTACGACAACAGCAATTTTAAGGTTAGAATTACCTCTCTTTTCGTCATTTTCTCCACGCTTTTTGGCTTTTCTATGGGTGATTTCTCGCCCCTTCATAGACTCACGAAAGAAAGTTTCATCACTTTCAACGATACCTTATAGTTGATTAAATCCGAAACTGCCTGATGCGTTCAAGATTTTATGTCTCCAATAAAATGCGGCGGAAATGTGTATTTTAAGGCGTTCAGCAATTTTGGGTAGAGTATAACCCTCAACCATAAACCAGAAGCAAATCTGGCTTCACGAATGCTTTTAAGTAGTTTTGTCATTTTATCTGGTTCGTCTGGAAACAAGTCTTGTTTCATTACGTTAAACAAGGCTAATTGCTCTGATTTGGTTAAATTGCTGAACTCTTCATAAACATTTTCCCACATACTTAAACGCCTCCCGAATGCCCACTGTAACAACCTTTTAACAGTATAATCAAGAGAGCAACAATCTTTACGAAAACAGCCTATTTTTTTCTAGAGTCTCTTGACTTTTCAATTAAGTGTCTATATTGTATTAAGTGTACTACATCAACTAATACACTACAGACACTTAAAAAGTGAAGAAAGGTGTTCAACCATGAAAAAAGAAAAAAAGCCAATCAATTTGAAGTGGATGGTGCTGGCTGTTGCGTTAGCATGTACATTTTTTTTCGTTCTCGTTTTCATTGGTTTTGAAGTTCAAAAAGATTTGATACCCAATTCGGTCCCTTTAATGCAAGGACATGAACAAGCGATAGGACTGCAAAAGCATGAATGAGGAAAGAGGGAGCCATCATGATCCAAATAGATCCAAGAAGCGCTGCGCCAATATATGAACAAATCATTGAGCAGCTCAAAATTTTATGTTTAAAAGGCGTGATGAAGCCAGGTGACAAACTGCCCTCTGTCAGAGAGCTCGCCACCATTATTATTGCCAACCCAAACACCGTCAGCAAAGCGTATAAAGAACTTGAACGGGAAGGGATTATTGAAACGCTAAGAGGCCGTGGTACGTATGTAACAGAAGGTGCTCAGTTAAAGCTGAATGAAGGGAAGGTGCTCGAGATGAAAGAACAGTTAAGACAACTCATCATAGAAGCTCATTATGCCGGTATTGATATTCATCAACTGAAGGAATGGCTAGAAGAGATCGGCTCAAGTCTTAAAGGAGGAAAACAAGTTGATTGAGGTCAGAAATGTATCAAAAACTTTAAATGGACGCCAAGTCCTCAGTGACGTTTCCTTCAAAATAGGAAAAGGTGAGATCTTCGGTCTGTTAGGGCGGAATGGCTCTGGAAAAACAACGCTTCTCCGATTGATACAGCAAATTCTTCTTCCGGATGAAGGAGAGATTTATTTCAAAGACGTGCTGGTGAAAGACCACCCGCTAGTCAAGCAAAATATTGTATATATGCCGGTCGTAAATCCTTACTTTGACAGGTACAATTATGGACAGCTTGTAAAGCTTTTAAAACAACTGTATCCAAAGTTTGACGTGACATATGCCAATGAGCTTGTGAACCGGTATGAGATCCCGGAAAAAGTGAAATATCGTGAATTGTCGACAGGATTAAAGAAACAGCTGTCGCTCATTTTAAGCTTTGCGATCAAACCAGCGGTCATTTTATTGGATGAGCCGACTGATGGAATCGACGCTGTGACAAGAAATGATGTGCTTCAGCTCATGATCGACGAAGTGGCAGAACGTGAAACATCGATTCTCATTACATCTCACCGTTTAGAAGACATTGAGCGTATGTGTAATCGAATCGGATTTTTAGAAGGAAATGAACTCACAAGTGTCATGGATTTAGATGAATTAAAGGATGACTATGTCAAAATCCAAATGGCCTTTGAAGAAGATATGAACTTAAGTATTCGTAAAAATGGCGTTGCGATTTTGGATCAAGCGGGCGTTTTCTATACAGCGCTTGTTCTTAAAACCGACGTGGAGGCTAAAGAGTACTTGAAGTCACTAAAGCCAAAAGTATGGCATGAACTGCCTGTGAATTTAGAAGAAGTATTCATTGCAAAGTTTGGAGGGAAACGCAGATGGTAAAGCGGCAATTATTATATAAGGAGTGGAAGCAGTCTGAGCTGACATTCATTTTAGTGATGCTCGTTGCTACGCTTGCGACACCCTTCGCATTCTTAATGGAATATTCTTCTTTTCAAACGTGTCTAAACGATACAGAGTGTATTGTCGATTCACCGCGTTTTTCATATTTCTTTAATACAGATGCTTTCCTCTCCCTTTCTTGGTTAATGGGGCTCTTCTTTGCTGTCATTCAGCTGGGATTTGAGAGAAATAAAGGGCATATGGACTTTACCTTATCTTTACCGTTTAGCAGAAGTGCAATTTATCACACAAAGTTTTTCTTAGGTGCTGGAATCATTGCAGTCGTTCATGCCGTTTCTTATGTTCTTACTTATTTACTTATTTTAGGACTTAACCCACTAGAGACACCTGGCTTTCATAGCGGTTATGTCATTTCGCTTGTGTCCTCCTTGATGTTTTATAGTTTATTTTTTGCAGCGGGTACTTTAACCGGAAGTTCCATTGCGCAAGCAATCGTTGGGTTCAGCACAGCTATTTTACCCTTTTTAGTGATCGGATTACCGCTTGTTCATTTAGATTTTATTATAAAGACAAGTGGAAGTTGGTTAGATAAGAGCTTCGCTTATTTGATATCGCCTATGTCTCCAATCAACTATATTATAGATGAACCTTTCCGATCTGATTATCCTCTTTGGTTCTCAGGCGAAAAAATCATTATACCTATTGTCATGATGGTTCTGTTCTATCTAATTGGCTTAATTAGCTTTATAAAACATCCAATTGAACGAAATGGCCGCTTCTTTCTTTATCAAAAGATCGATCGACCAATTCAAATTATGGTCATTGTCTTCGGAGTTCTAGGATTTGGCTGGGTTGGATTTTCTTCAGACAATTCCATATTTGGTTATATTGCTGGCATGCTCATCGGTGGAGCTGTGGGCGCACTAACGAGTTATTTCTTAATCTATCGAAAAAGATAAACAGAGAGCAGGGGAGTAGAGATGATTCAGATTCAAGCATTAGATCATGTATTTAAAATTGGAAAAAAAGGCAGGGAAAATGAAATTCCTGTACTAAAAGGGATTGACCTGTCCATCAAAAGAGGTGAAATTGCTTGTATTGTTGGACGAAGTGGTTCAGGGAAATCGACTTTGTTGAACTTAATATCTGGCTATATTACGCCAACGAGTGGACAAATTACCATTGATGGCACCAATGTGACTGGCTTTAATGAAAAAGAATGGGCAGACTTTCGCTTAGACCACTTTGGCTTTATCTTTCAAAGCTTTCAGTTGATTGGGAGCTTAACAACGTATGAGAATGTTGAACTTCCGCTCACTTTAAAAGGTGTGAAGCCGTCTGAACGAAAAGAGAAAGTAAAAGAAATGCTGAAACGAGTAGGTCTTGAACATCACGCAGGACATTACCCAAATGAGCTGTCAGGCGGACAGCAGCAGCGTGTGAGTATTGCAAGAGCCTTGATTTTAAATCCATCTATTATTTTAGCGGATGAACCAACAGGGAGTCTCGATTCAGAAACTGAAGGAGAAATTCTAGCCTTTATCCAGCAGCTCAATCGTGAAAAAGGAATTACATTCGTCATCATTACACATGACGATGAAGTCGCTTCAATCGCAGACACAACGTTCCAGCTTCACGATGGTGTATTAAAGAAAGGGGAACAATCCATTGAAATTTAGAGATCAGGTCAAATTCATAAGAAGAAACATGAAGAAAAATAGATTGCGTGTGTTTATGACCATTCTTGCGACGACAATGGCATGCTCTTTCTTAATCGTTTTAGCGTCTGTCGGTTTTGGTTTGCAAAAATCAGCTCAAGATGAAATTATGAAGCAGCAAATCATCACAGAAATTAAAGTGTTAGGAAAAGAAAAAGGAGACGTCAAGATTGATGATTTAAAGAAATATGATCATGTAAAATCTGTTGTCTCAAGAACATCGATCATTCCATCGGTTAACGTCGAGCTCGATAACCGTTCAAGTGAAACGCAGGCTGCTTTGACCGATATGAAAGAAGAAAAAGAAGCAGGGCTTGAACTAGACCGAGGAAAAGTCCCAACGTCAGCGAACGAAATTGTGGTTGGGTATCATATGGCGCAGCAACTGTGGACAAAAAAAGAACGCGAAGCCTATGAAAAAGAATTAAATCAGACGTCAAATGGTGAAGAAACACCGAAGGAGCCTAAAGGCTACACGAAGGATATTTTAAATAAAGTGATTCAAATCAAAGTGCCAAAACTAAATGAAGAAAATGAAGTCGTCAAAGAAAAAACATTTGATTTCCGTGTAGTAGGTGTTTTGAAAAAGCCGAATTTGGAGTGGCAGGAGGATCATAAAATTCTGATTCCGAATGCTTATGAAAAAGAATTTGGCCAAATACTCGACCTGTCTCCTGAAGCAGGAAATGTCGAGAAAATGACCTCTGTTTATGCAGATAAATTCGACAATGTCGGTGCACTCACGGATAAACTAACAGATGAAGGCTACCAAGTCATCTCTGTGACGAACCAGCTAGAAGGAATGGCTATGTTCTTTACAGTCTTCAAAATTGGACTTATTTTTGTCGGATGTATTGCAGTCATTATTTCTGCCATCGGTATTTTCAATACGATGACCATGGCGGTAACAGAGCGAACACAAGAGATTGGGATTATGAAAGCCATTGGCGCGAATCCATCCATTATCAAGCGAATGTTCCTAATGGAAAGTGCTTATATTGGAGTCATCGGATCAATCATCGGTATTATCATCTCATATTTGATTAGTTTCGCCGTTAATTTAATCATCCCAGCCATTTTGTCGTCCATGTCTGAGGGAGGATCAAGCGATCAATTCTCGATTACTTTTTCCTATATTCCGCTTAGCCTTGTGATTACAGCAACAGTGATCAGCGCAGGGGTAGCGATCATCTCAGGGCTGAACCCGGCACGTAAGGCAACAAAAACGAATGTATTATCAGCTTTAAGAAGAGAAATCTAAAAAAGAACCTCCTAAAAACCCGATTGGGCGCTCAGGAGGTTCTTTTTAATCAAACATCGCTATTGCTTAGGTGCCCTGTATCCGGCACGCTCTGCTTCTTCTACGGAGCAGAACATTTTGGTTACATTCTTTGTTCTAGAGTAGTATCTGCTGCTTGGTGTGTGATAAATACCGTTGACACTTCCTTTAATGTTACAGGCAGCTGATTCTTTTTTTGTTTCCTTTTGTGATTCATGACCGCCTGTGCTTTTTCCTTCATCTTTAGGAGCAGATCGCTGGACGGTGGAAGACTTCGTATCGCTGCTACTATTCTTGTTTTCTTGTTTAAGTGTTTCATTGCTGGAGGTAAGCTTGTCTATTTTCTCTTCAAGCGATTGAATGGTCTTTTCTTGCTGTTTGACCGTTTCTTTTTCTGAGGTGATCGTTTCTAGCTTTTTTTCCAGCTTTTCTTTTTCCTTCTCCGCGTCTTCTAAAGAGGAGGTAAGCGACTCTTTATCAGCTTTTAAGCTCGAAATGTCAGCTGAGAGCTCCTTTTGGTCCTTTAAAAGCTGTTCGGAAGATGGATCGGCTTGTGCTTTTGGTGAATTTGCAGCAGCAAGCGGTAATGACATAATGGAAAAGAAGAGACCAATGATCAAAAAAGGATAAAATAGTTTCTTTGAAAAAATCAGCTCGTTCTTGCGTTTGAGTAAGAAGAAATTGACGGCATATCCGATGGCAAAACAAACACATAAAAGACCTATGATGAGTAACAACATATCTAACAGCCCCCTAAATTGCTATTTACACCTATCATACCTCATTTTTCCATTTCGGGGAGCGGTTCAACTAAAAAAACCCTGTTTACACAGGGTTTTCAGCTAATGGTAATCCTTTTATGGCTTCTTTTACTGTCAAATAAGTGATCGTATTCTGGAAATCTGTATCGAGGTCTTTCATTTTCATCGCAAGCTGCGGTTTGATTCCAGTGATGATTAGTTCGGTTCCCGTTAGATTGAGAAGATGATGCAGTTTGAAAATGCGTGCTGCGACGGAATCATCGACTTCGATTAAACCAGAAAGGTCGACAATTAAATAATCATCCTTTGAATCATCTAATATACAGGTTAACTTAGCGACAATGGCATCAAAGCGCTCTTCAGATAATTTCCCGATAAGCGGAAGGGCAGATACACCATTTTTGATTGGGACGATTGGCGTCGAAAGAGAGGTGACTTCCTGTAAGGAATCTTCTAGGAGCTGTTCATATTCTTTCTGTTTCGTAATATCCTTTTGAAAACCAATGAAAAATGTTTTGTCATCTTGTTCAATGTATAGAGGATCTATATTGAGTTCATTCCAAAAAAAAGTGCCGTCTTTTTTATAATTTTTTAGCTGTGTGGTAATAGGTGTTTTGTTTTGAATTCCATGACGAATTAAAGCAAGTTGCTTTTGATCCGTGTCTTTTCCTTGAAGGAATCGACAATTACGCCCAAGAATCTCATCTGGTTTGTATCCAGTCATTTGTGTAAAGCCATGATTCACATAAACGATAGGGTTATCCTCTAAGGAAGGGTCTGTAATGACAACACCGATGCGCGCATGATCCAGCGCTTTTTTGATGAGTTCAAGCTGTTTTTGCAAGCCGAAAATGTTCGAGCTGACCATATTACCCTCCTTTGCTGCTATAAGACATATCAAATGGTTGTCTTTTCAACCAAATGAATCCTTATAAACGTAACATAACATATGTTCTGTTTCAACGATTGCAAACGCTTTGTTAAATTTGTCATCATAGTTTGTCCTCCATTAGAATAGAGTAAGTAAGGAGACTTTTCATTAGAAAAAGAAGGAATCAATTACTCAACATTCATAAAATGACAAAAATAGTTAATATGGATTAGGTAAAAATGATTCCAATGCATCAAGATTGTTTTTAGGTCATTCACATATAATGGAAGAAACAAGCTTTTTTTCTTCGTTAGAGAGAATAGACCTTTTACATGGATTATGACGGAACAGCAGAATGGCATTACAGGGGGCTGGACAGCCTGAAGTCGCTTTACTATTCTAAGGGCTTTAGGAAGGTGATGAAAATGCTGCAACAAGTCATTATTGCTTGCGCCATTGGAGGGGTCATGGGCATTCTCGGTCACGTAAAGAAAAAAGGCAGGCTAGAGAAGCCCAGAATGACAAAAAAGTTTATTTACTTAGGGTTTATTGAAGATTGGCTCGTTGGGATGATTGCCGCTACACTGCTTGTCTTATCCTCAAATCCCGAATCTAGTCTGCACTTGATCATCTTATCAATTATTTCAGGTTACGGAGGAGAAGCAGTTCTGCGAAGCTTTGATTTTGTAAGAGATCAGCGTTCACAGGATGCAGACTCCAGCCGTCATAACCGATCTCCACACGAATAATATCCTCTACTTTACCCTAGTCTAGGGTACATTCCCATTGTATACAAACCTGCTTGCACTTATGATCATAATTCTATAAAATACTACTTAGATGACGGTTACGATAAGAACAGTGAAGAGGAGTAGTAGGAAAGCAGTATTTGTCTTTAGAGAATTGACGGCTGGTGAAAGTCAATCAAATCTGCTTCTGAACTCGCCTCAGAGTTGCAGTTGCGTTAAAGCTTCTGTCGCATGTCTGCGTTAAAGATATTAAGTGAGCGTACGAACAGCATGTTACGCTAACAAGGGTGGTACCGCGGGAACCAAAAAATCTCTCGTCCCTTTCCAGGGATGAGGGTTTTTTGTTGATTTTAGAAAAATCTGAATTCTTGCAGTGGTCATCTAAGCAGATAAAGCCGTACATATTAAAGGAGGTTTTCACATTGAGTTTTCAGCATCGGGAAATTGAAAAGAAGTGGCAGGATTATTGGCTGACACATAAAACATTCGCCACATCTGACTCGGAAGATAAACCGAAGTTTTATGCGCTTGATATGTTTCCATATCCATCAGGAGCAGGGCTTCATGTCGGGCACCCTGAGGGCTATACAGCAACGGATATTTTATCACGCATGAAACGTATGCAGGGATATGATGTTCTTCATCCAATGGGATGGGACGCATTTGGTCTCCCGGCAGAACAGTATGCACTTGATACAGGGAATGACCCGGCGGCCTTTACAGAAGAGAACATCAATAACTTCCGCCGCCAAATTCAATCACTAGGGTTCTCGTATGATTGGGATCGAGAAATCAACACGACAGATCCGAATTACTACAAATGGACACAATGGATTTTCTTAAAATTGTACGAAAAAGGATTGGCCTATATCGATGAAGTACCAGTGAACTGGTGCCCAGCGCTTGGCACAGTGCTTGCAAACGAAGAAGTCATTGATGGAAAAAGTGAACGCGGAGGCCATCCTGTTGAAAGACGTCCTATGAAGCAGTGGATGCTAAAGATTACAGCATATGCGGACAGGCTGTTAGAAGATTTAGAGGACATTGATTGGCCTGAAAGCATCAAAGATATGCAGCGTAACTGGATCGGACGCTCTGAAGGTGCGCACGTTCATTTTGAAGTAGAAGGGCATAACGAACAGTTTACGGTTTTTACAACGCGTCCTGATACACTATTTGGTGCAACTTATGCGGTGCTTGCTCCAGAACATGCACTAGTTGAAAAAATTACATCAGCTACTCAAAAAGAAGCAGTCGAAGCATATATCAAAGAAATTCAATCGAAGAGTGATTTAGAGCGGACAGATCTTGCCAAAACGAAAACGGGTATTTTCACAGGGGCATATGCCATCAATCCGTTAAATGGTGAAAAAATGCCGATCTGGATTGCAGATTACGTGTTAGCCACTTATGGAACAGGGGCGATTATGGCCGTACCTGCTCATGATGAACGTGATTATGAATTCGCCAAAACCTTTGATCTTCCAATCAAAGAAGTTGTAGAAGGCGGAGACATCGAAAAAGAAGCCTACACAGGTGATGGAAAGCACATTAACTCTGATTTCCTAAATGGCTTAGGAAAAGAAGAGGCGATTGAAAAAGCGATTGCATGGCTTGAAGAACATCAAAAGGGTGAAAAGAAAGTCACATATCGTTTAAGAGACTGGCTATTCAGCCGTCAGCGCTACTGGGGTGAACCGATTCCAATCATTCATTGGGAAGACGGAACATCTTCAGCTGTTTCAGAGGAAGAGCTTCCACTGATCTTGCCTAAGACGACTGAGATTAAGCCAAGTGGTACAGGTGAATCACCATTGGCCAATATTAAAGACTGGGTTGAGGTTGTAGATCCTGTAACAGGTAAGAAAGGCCGCCGTGAAACGAATACAATGCCGCAATGGGCAGGAAGCTGCTGGTATTTCTTACGTTATATTGATCCTCATAACTCAGAAGAGCTTGCATCTCCTGAGAAGCTGAAGAAATGGCTTCCAGTTGATGTGTATATCGGCGGAGCAGAACACGCTGTACTACATCTTCTATATGCACGCTTCTGGCATAAATTCTTGTATGATATCGGTGTTGTTCCAACAAAAGAACCTTTCATGAAATTGTTCAACCAAGGCATGATTCTTGGGGAAAACAATGAAAAAATGAGTAAATCAAAAGGAAATGTGGTCAACCCGGATGATATCGTAGAATCTCATGGTGCAGATACATTACGACTTTATGAAATGTTCATGGGGCCTTTAGATGCGTCAATTGCTTGGTCTGAAACAGGACTTGATGGTGCTCGTCGTTTCCTTGATCGTGTATGGCGTCTATTTACAAATGAAGATGGCTCACTCAGTGATAAAGTGACAGAGCAATCTGGCGGCGCATTAGAACGCAGCTATCATGAAACCGTCATGAAGGTAACTGATCATTATGAAGGCTTGCGTTTCAATACAGGCATTTCACAATTAATGGTGTTTATCAACGATGCCTATAAGGCTGATACACTGCCGAAAGAATATGCAGAAGGCTTTGTAAAGCTTCTTTCTCCAATTGCACCGCATCTTGCAGAAGAGCTTTGGAATAAACTTGGTCATGAAGGGTCTATTTCTTATGAAGCATGGCCTCAATATGATGAGTCAAAGCTTGTCGACGATGAAGTAGAATTTGTCGTACAGCTTAACGGTAAAGTGAAAGCAAAATTAACCGTTCCTGCTGATGCAACAAGGGAGCAGTTAGAAGAGCTTGCGAAAAATGATGCACGCGTAAAAGAACAGCTTGAAGGGAAAACCATTCGCAAAGTGATTGCGGTTCCTGGGAAGCTTGTCAATATTGTTGCGAACTAATGATGACACCCATCGGTATGAACCGGTGGGTGTTCTTTATTTCCCGGGACATAATTTTGTCGAAAACAAGGTGATTCCTGCATCGGTCTCGTATTTTAACAGGTGATCAAGAAAATGAGGAGTGACGTCAATGGAAAAGGAAAGCAAACGTGAACAACTGCTCAGTCTGTTAGGAGAAATGCCAGAGCGTCATCGCGTGGAGGCTTATACGTTAAAAATGGAGGAACGTGAATCTTATGTAGTGGAAACACTCATTCTCTCCATGAATGGTGTAGAGGAAGTCCCTGCTTATTTCGTGAAACCGAAGGATACGGTGAAAAAAAGACCCGTAGTACTGTTTCAGCACTCTCATGGCGGTAATTATGTCAACGGGAAGGAAGAGCTGTTAGAGGGTGCTCATTATTTGCAAGCGCCTTCATATGCAAAAGAGTTTACGTCAAAAGGATATAGTGTACTGGCCATTGATCATGCAGGGTTTGGTGAGAGAAGGGGAAGAACAGAAAGTGAAATTTTTAAGGAAATGCTTTTAACAGGAAAAGTGATGTGGGGCATGATGCTCTATGAAAGCATGTGTGCGATTGATTATTTGATGTCTCGATCTGATGTACTGGCGGACCGGTTAGCTGTCTTTGGGATGTCAATGGGCGGTCTCCTTTCCTGGTGGACGGCTGCACTTGATGAGAGGGTCAGTGTGTGTATCGATCTTTGCGCACAGGTGGATCATCATACATTAATTGAAACGAACAATTTGGATAGGCATGGCTTTTATTACTATGTACCGAGATTAGCAAAGTATTTTACAGCAGCGGACATTCAAGAAATGATTTTTCCAAGACCGCATTTAAGCTTAGTTGGAAAACTTGATCAGCTCACGCCTGCTGAAGGCGTTGGAAGGATTCAAAAGGTATTGAGTCAAACCTATCAAGCTGCTTCATTGAAAGAACGATATCAGCTTGCCCATCTTCATGCAGGTCATTTTGAAACAGCCGCTATGCGTCACGAGGCGACACGATTTTTGAAAAAGTGGCTGTAATCAAGAAAACGCTTGGACATACTACGTCAAAAGAAAGGAGGAGACAGATGAAAAAAATCACCATCATTGGCGGATGCGGTGTAATTGGACGCCTTTTAACAAAAGCGCTCTCTACTGAGTACAGTGTCACGATTATTGATCTGACGAGCTGTGTAGAAGGAGTCATTTTAGCCGATGCAGCGAATGAACAGAATGTATATGAGGCAATTCCGCGGGATACAGATGTCATCTTGCATCTTCTAAACATTGACATGACGCATGATGTGATGGATCATGAAGAATTTGCAAAAATGACTGATATTTTTTGGAGGAGTACCTATTATATGTTTCGGTCAGCCGCGCGGCTTGGCATACAAAAAGTCATTTTTGCAAGCAGCAACCATGTGACTGATCGTTATGAAGAGGATGGACGCTCCTTACTTGGACGGCAGATTACAACTGACGATGTGCCTGCGACTAAAAATGTCTATGGCATTTTAAAATTTGCTTCCGAACAGTTGGGGCGTTTGTTCCACGATCAAACGGGAATGTCTGTCATCAACTTACGGATTGGAACAGTTGTGACAGATGAGATGAAGGCATTATACAAAAAGCAAAGAACAAAAAGAACACTGCTGTCACATGAGGATCTTGCAGGTATGACAAAGGCAGCGATTGAATCGGATATTCCCTTTGGGACCTATTATGCTGTATCAGAGAATGAAGGAAAGCCATGGTCTACTGAGAAAACGAAGCAGGAGTTAGGCTACAAACCAGATGTCAATACGACGGAAATACTCGAAGAAAATGATCAGGCATAGGGCATAATCATGTCATGAGCTAATGATCTTATTCTTTTGTTTCATGAGCATAAAAGCACGGCTGACATGATCTTTCCAGTTGGACTGTCAAGATGATTATAGACGCTTTCTTCCCCCGTTTGTTACATTTTAATCACGATATCGTCACAGGCTGCAGCTTACTTTCAGTTGAAATGATAACGCTTTCAAAGAAAGGGCGTGATGAACATAGATCGTTCTATTAAAGGCCGATTGTTCAATTTATTTAATTACTCTTTTCTACTCATGTTCGCATTAATATGTGTGCTTCCGTTCATTCATGTCATTGCCGCCTCTTTTGCAACAGTAGAAGAGGTCATCACGAAGAAGTTTATCCTGTTCCCAACGACGTTTTCTTTAGAGGCATATCGATACATTTTTTCTACAGATATTGTGTATCGCAGCCTCATTGTGTCCATTCTTGTAACGCTTGTTGGAACAGCTGTCAGCATGTTTTTGTCCTCGCTTATGGCATACGGGCTGTCTCGCCAGGAGCTAAAAGGCCGGAGAACACTGATGTTTCTCGTTGTCTTCACGATGCTGTTTAGCGGAGGTATGATTCCGACGTTTATTGTGGTGAAAACACTTGGTCTGCTTGATACGTATTGGTCACTTATTTTACCGGTTGCAATCAATGCGTTCAATTTAATCATTTTGAAAAACTTTTTTCAAAACATACCGGCAAGTCTTGAGGAATCAGCGAAGATGGACGGCTGTAACGATTTAGGGATTTTCTTTAAAATTGTGCTGCCACTTTCTTTGCCAGCCATTGCAACCATTTCACTTTTTTATGCCGTGACGTATTGGAATACGTATATGACCGCCATTCTGTATTTAAATGATTCAGTGAAATGGCCGATTCAGGTGCTGCTGAGACAGATTGTCATTGTCTCAAGCGGAATGCAGGGAGATATGTCGGATATGGGCTCATCCACACCACCGCCAGACCAAACGATTAAAATGGCTGTCATTGTTGTGGCGACCATTCCGGTTCTGCTTGTCTATCCATTTATTCAAAAGCATTTCAACAAAGGGGCATTACTAGGTTCTGTAAAGGGTTAAAATGATGGAACAACGGAGGGATCTTATGGGGAGAAAGAAATTATGGCTGATTGCGTTTGTCCTGTTATTTGCAGCAAGTGGTATTTTGTCAGCATGTTCAAGTAAAGGGGCAAACTCATCAGATGAGAAGGTTGATTTAGACAAAAAGGTAAAGCTGACATGGATGGCAATTTTATATCATCAGCAGCCGCCGAAGGATTCCGTTTTAAAAGAGATTGAGAAGCTCACAAATACAGAGCTTGATATTACATGGGTGCCTGATGCTGTGAAGGAAGATCGGTTAAATTCCGCACTTGCAGCAGGGAATTTGCCGCAAATTGTGACGATTCAAGACATTAAAAATTCGTCTGCGATTAATGCGTTCAGATCAGGCATGTTCTGGGAAGTCGGTCCGTATTTAAAGGATTATCCAAATTTAAGTAAGATGAACGAACTGATTAATAAAAACGCCTCTATAGACGGCAAGCTTTATGGCATCTATAGAGAAAGACCACTTTCAAGACAAGGGATTGTCATTCGAAAGGATTGGCTTGAAAATTTAAATTTGGATACACCAAAAACATTGGATGATCTATATGAAGTAGCCAAAGCCTTTACTGAAAAAGACCCGAATCAAAACGGAAAAGCGGATACAATTGGCTTTACGGATCGGAACGATTTAATTTATGGAGCATTTAAAACACTTGGTTCATATGAAGGTATGCCTACAGACTGGAAAGAAGAAAACGGGAAATTCACGCCAGACTTTATGACAGATGAATATATGAATACAATGAAATACATGAAAAAGCTGCGTGATAATGGCTATATCAACAAAGACTTCCCAGTGACAAGCAAAACACAGCAGCAGGAATTATTCTCACAAGGAAAAGCAGGCATCTATGTTGGAAATATGGTAGATGCCGTGAACCTGCGAGATGATGCGACAGATAAAAACATGAAAGTAGATATTATCAACCGAATCAAAGGCCCAGATGGCAAAGAACGTGTGTGGGCATCAGGTGGTCATAATGGCATCTTCGCATTCCCTAAAACAAGCGTGAAATCAGAGGCAGAATTAAAGCGGATTTTGGCCTTCTTTGACCGCATTGCTGAAGAAGATGTGTATGGTCTCATGACGTACGGTATCGATGGCCAGCATTATAAGAAAGAAGAAGGAAATACATTTGTCAGGGAAGAAAGCCAAGTGAAAGGCTGGCAGACAGATGTCCAGCCACTTGTCAGTCTTGTAGGAATTGATAAACGTTACTTGAAAAATAAAGGGGATGCAGTTCGTTCTAAATATGAAGAGCTAGAAGAAGACAATAAAAACATCATCGTTGCCAATCCTGCTGAAAGCCTGTATTCAGAAACAGCATCAGAGCGTGGAAACGAATTGAAGAAAATCATCGATGATGCGACGTATAAGTTCATTCTTGGAGACATCAGTGAAGATCAATTTCAGAAAGATGTAGAGAAATGGAAATCAAATGGTGGGAATAAAATCATAGAAGAATATGAGGCTTCCTTTAAAAAATCAAAATGATCAATAGGAACACCCCCGCAAAGCAAAAAAGCGGGGGTGTTTTGATTAAAAGTCGAAGTTGTCTGGATCTGGACCGATACGTTTGTTTTCATTTAAGTCAGAAAGACGTTTCATATCCTCATCAGTTAAGACAAAATCAAATATATCAGCGTTTTCTTTTAAACGATGTGCTTTCGTTGATTTTGGGATGGTGATGACACCTTTTTGTACATCCCAGCGCAAAATAATTTGAGCAGGTGTTTTACTGTACGTGTCTGCCAGCTCTGTGATCAGCGGGTGATGCAGCAGTTCACCCTGCATCAGCGGTGACCAAGCTTCCATTTGAATGCCATGAGAGTTCAAATACGTATAGAGTGTTTCCTGCGTTAGCTTTGGATGAAATTCTACTTGATTGATAGCTGGTTTGATCTCTGCATCTTTTAATAGCTCGTCTAAGTGATGCGGCTGGAAGTTGCTCACTCCGATGGCTCTGACCTTTCCTTCACGATACAAGGTTTCCAGTGCACGCCAAGCTTCTTTGTATTTTCCTTCAACTGGCCAATGAATTAAATACAGATCAAGGTAGTCAAGCTGAAGTTTTTTCAAGCTTTCTTCGTATGCATGAAGGGTAGATTCATATCCTAAATCGGCATTCCACACTTTTGATGTGACAAAAATGTCCTCGCGGCGCAGTCCTGTTTCTGCTAAACCAAGCTGTATGCCTCGTCCAACACCTTCTTCATTTCCATAAATAGCTGCTGTATCAATACTGCGATAGCCTAATTGAATGGCTGTTTTGACAGCATCAACTAATTCTGCTCCATCTTCCACCTTGAATACACCAAGGCCAAAGCCTGGCATGCGGACTCCATTGTTTAATGTTTTTGTACTTTGTAAATGTTCCATAATAAAAACTCCTTTAGTTGGTTTGTATTTGTTCTTTTTGTTCCATTTGATAACTGATCATCGTAAGAATGGCTGCGATGAGGACCATGATGCCGCCGACCCAGCCTGTATGCACAAGACCAAGTGAATCTGTCACGATGCCGCCTAAAAATGAGCCAATGGCAATACCGGCATTAAAGGCAGCGATATTCATAGCAGATGCGACGTCGACTGCTCCAGGGGTGTATCTTTCGGCAAAATCAACGACGGCTACTTGCAGTCCAGGTACATTCATGAAAGCAAACAGACCCATCAGCATGACGGTTCCAATGCCTAATACTGTGAATCCTGCAGTGAAGCTAAGGATAAACAAGATGATGCTTTGGATAATAAACATATAGATCAGTGCTTTCATTGGCTGTGCATTAGCAGCTTTTCCGCCAATGACATTTCCAGCTGCGATCGTGATGCCGTATAAAAGCAGGATCAACGCCACAGCCCCAGGCGCAAGACCTGTGACATGCTGCAAGAGAGGAGATAAATATGTGAAGACGACAAAGGTTCCTCCGTACCCTGTGGCTGTAATGACAAATAAAAGCAAGATTCTTTTTGTTTTTAATAAGACAGCTTGATCTTTAAAAGATGTTTTCACACCCTGCTTTAATTGAGACGGAACAAGAAAATAGTTGGATATCAGTGCGATCAGACCAATGATCACAATTACACCAAATGATGTCCGCCAGCCGAACTCATGACCAAGAAATGTCCCGAATGGCACACCTGTCACAGTCGCTACTGTTAAACCAGTGAACATAAAGGCAATGGCGCTTGCCCGTTTTTCTTTCACGACAAGGCTTGCAGCAATCGTAGAGCCAATGGACATGAAGATTCCATGGGACAAGGCTGAAATCACCCGGCCGATTAACAGCACTGAAAAAGTCGGGGCAATGGTGGCAAGTGTATTACCAACCAAAAAGACGAGCATAATGAGCAAAAGCAATGTCTTTCTTTTCATCGTGGAAGTAAGGGAAGTCAATATAGGCGCACCAAATGTCACACCAAGTGCATATAAAGAGACAGTCCAGCCCGCCTGACTGACGCTCACTCCAAAGTCCTCTGAGATCATTGGCAAAAGACCGACACTAATGAACTCAGTTGTTCCTATAGCAAAAGCACTAATCGCTAGTGCGAGCAGAGCAAAATGGTTTTGCTTGTTCTTCATCAGTAAGTTCACATCCTTCTGTGATGACATTTTGATAGACGAAGCCGATCGGCAAGAGTTATTATCTAACATAGATGACGAAAAAAAAAGTACGTACTTTTTTGTAATATAGGTACTAAAAAGTGCCTGTTCGTACAAAGAGGAGTGAATATTCGATGGAAAAGAAAAAATATAATATCTCTGTGGAAGCAACGCTTGATGTCATAGGCGGGAAGTGGAAGTGTGTGATTTTATGTCATTTGACACACGGGAAAAAACGTACGAGCGAATTGAAGCGGCTTATGCCAAACATCACACAAAAAATGCTGACGCAGCAGCTACGAGAGCTTGAAAGTGATGGCGTCATTAACCGGATTGTCTATGAACAGGTGCCGCCTAAAGTGGAATATGAATTAAGTGAATACGGACAGTCACTCGAAAGAATTCTCAATGCGCTATGCGATTGGGGAGCAGCTCATATTGAACGTGTGTATGGAGAGCCGCTTTCAGTGCTGGAAGACAGCATCTTAAATGAACAGTTTAAATAAAAGAGCCCCGCTTTCGTGTGAGAGCGGGACTCTTTGTCTTACGTGCCTTTTTTCTGGTCACGGTATTTACCAGGAGTTGTGCCTTCCAACTTTTTAAAGGATCGGATGAAATTTTGCGGGTTTTTATATTTCAGTTTTTCCGAAATTTCTTTGACGGACATATCGGTTTCTACAAGCCAGTTTTTAGCGACATGGTGTCTGTAGGAAGAGAGATATTCACTAAAGGAGATATCCATTTCCTTTCTGAAAATACTGCTTAAATAATTGGGATTGTAATGCAGGCGTGTGGCGATTTCATCCAAGGTGAGATCTGAGTCGAATTCTTGATGAATAATATGAATGATTTTTTCTGAGATGTTTTTGTATTGTGAGTCTTCACGTGCAGCAAGCTGGTCAATAATTGGCCGGATGATCTCATGTTTCAGCCATGCTTCTGTATCTTCAAAGGTTTTAAATTCAAAAATCGTATCATAGAGCATTTTGTTGTCTTCTACCTCAAATAATTCAATACCCAGCAAATGCATCAGCTCAATTAAATTGTTTAAAAAACGAGCGAGGGCGATCTGGTATTCGTGCGGTCCTGCATTTTTAGAGAAAATGGATTGCAGGAGCACATGTAAATAGTGATCCGCTTTGCCTTGATCGCCAGCTTTCACCGCATCAAATAAATCATGCTGCAGCTGCTTTGGAAAATGGGTTTTGAACGTCTTTCCTTGCTGGATATGCTCATATAAGATAATGGATTTTTTCTCTGCTTTGAGTCTGTATTTTAAGGCTTCTTTTCCTTCAATGTAAGCGTGTTTTGCCATCGTAAGCTCCTTAAACTGGCGGCTGATCCCAATGCTGATCGATAAACCGAGCTCTTCTTCGATACGCTGCTGAATGGTTTCTGCTAATTGATTTAAATATTCAGTAAACTCTTCGTCTGATTTTGAGTGGTTAAGGATAATCGTTGTTTGATGTTCATTGACAACGGTTGGCTGAAGGTGTTCCTCTTGCGGAATAATCTGCTCGATCAGTCCATTGATCGCAAATAAAAGCAAATCAGCATCTTTTTTTTCATAAGGTGTTCCTTTTAACGTATCGATTTGAGTCACAAGCATGGACAAATGAGACCAGCCCTGGGGAAAGCCTAAGCTTTGGAACCGATTGTTTACTTCTTCATCTGTCAGCTTTCCAAGCAGCAGCCGTACCATAAAGTATTGCTGTAAGTGTGTCACTTGCTGCTCAATCCGTTCCTCTAAATCATTGTTTTGATCTTTCATTTGTTTAATACTTGATTCAATCAACTCAAATTCATTTTGAAAAGGCTGTTTTTGCAAAAATGATTCATTGCGTGCAAATGACTCGTATAATAAGCGGATTGGTTTATAAAAGTGTCTGGAACCAAACCATGAAAATAGTAATGAAAGCGCTAACAAAATAGTGCAGATAATAAAGGTAATCCACCCGATTGATTTCGTTTGCTGCTTAAGTTCTGGAATAGAAACAAAGGATAGGTACGTCCATTCATTATAATCTGATTTTTGAAATGTGATTTGATAGTTGAGTTCGTCGATCTTCATATCAAATTGTCCTGATCGTTTTTCAAGTGAGAGCACATGCTTGACGAAATCTTGATGTTTCAGCGATTCACCAATTTGTTCTTTGCGATTATGTAGCAGCACTTTTCCGTTTGTATCGATAACAAACATGCTATCTGATTGAGAGAAGTCAGGCATGTTATCAGCAATCACGCAGCTTGGAATGCTGGCGACAGCGATTCCCTTTTTTTGAACGCTGTTCATAGGCAGTTGTTTGATTAAATTCACATTGTATTTGCAAAAGGATGCTTTACCTTCTTTAGTCGCAACAAGTGGATTATTCTCTTCAAGTGCCCAGCTGGAGTGACTTGGTATATTGAGGTAAGAGGTCAGCGCTTTTTCTTGGTCTTCGCTTGTAACATGATAAAGCCCCGAATTGTTCATGTACCAGTCTTCCATTTTACTGACGAGTGTAATATTGGAAAGGTCGGTGTCAAAGGTTTGCAGGTAGTTCAGTTCCTGCTGTACTTGATTATAAAGCTGGAATTGGTCTGGATTTAAAGGTTCTGCCAGTGTTTGAAGGAGAGGTGGCGAACTGACATAGTGAGTGAGAGAATGATCAACCGTTTTTAAAATATGCTCAATATTGGATTGCGTTTGTTTGACGCTGTCGAGCTTTTCATTTGAGATATTTTCAAGTGCTGTTTTTTGCGAATGCTGATAAGAAAAAATACCGACAATGATAACAGGAATCGTACTAAGTATGAAAAAAAACGTCACAAGCTTGTAATAAAATTTATACTGCCTTCTTTTCATAAAACCCCCCATTTCAAACGAAACAATCTTTTCCCCTTAATTTATTAATCCAAAAATCTGGTAGGTTTGTCAATAATCATTTTCTGAGATTAGGATCATTTTCTTATGTTTTATGTAACGTTTTGAGTAGCTTCACCTATGAAAATATGATCTGTTGATATGATTGTAGACGGATTTTTCATCCTTAAGATACAGTTAACACATGCATCAGCATGAGGGGAGGCTTTATCAATGAAAACAGAGGATGTCACTGCCAAGGGTGTGCCTGCGGCAGCTTTGAAAAACGAAAAAAGAAAGCGCTTACTTAATCAACTGCTTAGTCAAAAGTTTTTGTATTTAATGATTTTGCCGGGGCTCATTTATTTTCTTGTTTTTAAATATGTGCCAATGTGGGGGCTCATCATTGCCTTTCAAGATTACCAGCCGTTTCTCGGTATTCTTGGCAGTGAGTGGGTTGGCTTCAAACACTTTATTCGCTTGTTTACAGAACCAACATTTTTCATCTTATTAAAAAATACGCTGATTTTATTTGCCATGAATGTTGTGATTTTCTTTCCAATTCCGATCTTATTAGCCCTTCTTTTAAATGAAGTGAGATTGGCATTGTTTAAGAAATTTGTACAGACGATGATTTATATCCCTCACTTCATGTCATGGGTCATTGTCGTGTCCTTATCTTTTGTTTTGTTAACAGTAGATGGCGGGTTAATTAATGAATTGATTGCTTTCTTTGGAGGGGAAAAGATTAACTTCCTTCTTAGTCAGGAATGGTTTAGACCGATGTACATTTTACAGGTGATTTGGCGGGAAGCAGGCTGGTCGACGATCATTTACCTTGCGGCGATTACAGCGGTAGATCCGCAGCTATATGAAGCAGCAAAAATGGATGGTGCGGGGAGATTGAGACAAATGTGGCACATCACACTTCCTGCCATCAAAAGTGTCATTGTCGTTCTGCTTATTTTGAAAATTGGTGATACGCTTGAGCTTGGCTTTGAGCATGTCTATCTATTACTGAACGCAACGAACCGGGAAGTAGCGGAGATTTTTGATACGTACGTTTATACAGCAGGTCTTAAGCAAGGACAATTCAGCTATAGTACCGCTGTTGGTTTATTTAAAGCAGCCGTTGGACTTATTTTGGTCATGCTGGCAAACCGTTTAGCGAAGAAATTCGGGGAAGAAGGTATTTATTAAAAAGGGAGATGAGGAAGAATGACATTATCGATTGAAAAGGGATCACCGCTTGAGCATGCAGAGAAATTAGCACAAACCATTATGAAAGCGTATACACCGATTGAGCTGCCGCCAGCTGGAAGGTGGCATTATCATCAAGGGGTTTTCCTTTGCGGCGTTATGAAGCTATATGAGGCAACAGGGAACGAGGCTTATTTCGATTATGTGAAAAACTATGCGGACTCACTTATTGATGAGTACGGAAATCTATTATTTCGCAGGGATGAGCTTGATGCCATACAAGCAGGGCTCATTTTATTCCCTCTTTACGAACGAACGAGAGAAAAGCGGTATGTGCTCGCAGCGGAGAAGCTGCGCGGACTTTATCGTACGCTAAACCGCACGTCTGAGGGCGGATTTTGGCATAAAGATAATTATGCTTATCAAATGTGGCTCGATGGTCTCTACATGGGCGGTCCTTTTGCCTTAAAGTATGCTCAGCTTAAAGGTGAAGAGTCACTTGTGGAAATGGTCATCCATCAAGAGCATCTCATGAGAAAGCATACGAAAGATGAACAAACAGGTCTATATTATCACGCGTGGGATGAACGAAAAACGATGCCATGGGCTGATCAAAAGACCGGCTGTTCCCCAGAGTTTTGGGCAAGATCGTTTGGCTGGTATGTCCTTGCATTAGCAGATATGATCGAAGACCTGCCCGAGCAACATGAAAGGCGGAAAGTGTGGAAGGAAACACTGACAGACATGCTGGAAAGTGTGGCAAAGTACCAGGATCAAACGACAGGTCTCTGGCATCAAATCATTGATAAAGGAGATCACAGTGACAATTGGCTTGAAAGCTCGGGATCGTGTTTATTCATGTACGCCATGGCAAAGGCGATGAATGAAGGGTATGTGGGACTCCGTTATGTTGATCATGTGGTCAAAGCATATCAAGGCTTGATTCAGCATAAGACGGATGAGAAAGAAAATGGTGATTTTACCATCAACGATATTTGTATTGGAACATCTGCGGGATTTTATGATTATTACGTTGGAAGAGAGCGGAGCACAAATGACTTGCACGGGGCAGGCGCTTTTATTATGGCGTTAACTGAGCTAGAAAAGCTGTCTGTTTTTCAAAAGGCATGAGAAGGCAAAAAAGAGCCGTCGTATGGCTCATCAGTTTCATCGCTGCCTTTTGTTTATCTGCCTGTCAGGGGAAAACAAACGGTATCGATGTCCTGATTTTTTCTGATATGTCAAAAGGAATGAAGGATCAATTAGCGGAGAAGGCTTTTCAGCCGGAACAAGAGACTTATAGCGTCCACATCTTTCCGGCGGTTCCTGAAAAGCTTCTTGTTGAAATTACCTCAAAAGAGGGGGACGTGATGCTTGTCCCAGAAGAAATGTTTAGAACGTATGATGATCCTGAAAGCTTTCAGCTGCTGGAAGAGATGGAAATAGGCGATCAAGCAGCAGGACCATATACGGTCGAGGACAAAAAGATAGGGAAAACGGTCGATTATGCGGTACAAATCAATAAAGGAACGAAAAAACTCAACGGTTATACCTTTCAATTACATCGAGATATGGTCGCTTTTATTCCCGTGTATGCTGACAAGACGAAAGAGGCGCTATCTCTTATGAAACAGCTTCGTGAAAACCAATAGAAAATGGGGTGAGGAATGTGAAACGGGTCGTGATTTGCGGGCTGAGTCATCGTGCGTTCAATATGTTTATTCGACCGCTTACAGAGGATTTCAATGAGCAGTATAAGATTACAGGGCTCCTAGATATAGATGATCAGCGGTATACACTTTGTCAGGAGCGTTTTCCATCACTCCGGGGCGTTTCGTTTTTTCATGAAGATGCATTTGATCAGATGGTCAAGAAAGCAAAACCAGATATCGTCATTGTGGCAGGCAGGGATGATACACATGTCACGTATATCATGCAGGCACTTGACCATGATCTAGATGTCATCACCGAAAAGCCGATGGTGACAACAGCAAAAGACGCCAAAAAAGTGATGGAAAAAGAGGCGGAAAGTAAAGGAAAGGTCACGGTCACCTTTAATTATCGCTACAATCCCTTCCATCGAAAGATAAAAGAACTGATTCTAGACGGGAAAATTGGAAGGGTCACATCCGTTGAACTGAGCTGGCTGATTGATACGTATCATGGTGCTAGTTATTTCAAAAGGTGGAACCGTACACGTCAATTCTCTGGCGGACTGTCTATTCATAAGTCGACGCATCATTTTGATCTGGTCAACTGGTGGATTGATCAAAAGCCGAAGCAAGTATTTGCCTACGGGGCGCTGAACTATTACGGCAGCGAAAGCCCTTGGAATCCCTTGCACGGGGAGGAAAATAGATTTTGCGGAACATGTCATGTGAAGGATATCTGTCATTATGAAGCAAGGTGGAATCCGCGGGTTGAGCGCTCGAAGGTGGAGGACGACCATATTGAATCCGGTCAGGAGCAAACGCAGCAGTACTCAAATTATCGCCCGGATGCGTGCATTTTTGATCAGGAAATTGATATTGAGGATACATATGTGGCGTCAGTCGCTTATGATCAAGGGGCTCTGCTCAGCTATTCGATTCAATTCTCCGCCCCATATGAAGGCTATCGTCTGGCTATTAATGGGACGAAGGGGCGTATTGAAACAAATGAGTTTCATGTGCCATCAAGAATTCCTTTTCAATTCCCAGAACAAACAATTTCTTATTACCCGATGTTTGGATCAAAGGAGACAATTGAAGTCGTCAAGCAGCCAGGCGGACATGGCGGAGGAGATCCTCTGCTTTTGGCTGATTTATTTATAGGAAAAGATCCATTGATTCACTACGACATTTTAGCAGGTGCAGAGGCTGGTGCTTATTCGATTGCTCTTGGAGAAGGCATGTGGCGATCTGCCGCAGAAAAACGCCCAATTGAAATTGATGAATTGTTTCATAAAGAGAAGGTTTAAAGAGAAAGAGAGGAGGGGAAAGAGATGGATCATGATGGTTCAATGAGCAGAATGCTGAGGATGTGTGAGTGGGTGATGAGACTCGCCTATACGAATTTGTTATGGCTTTTGTTCACTATCCTAGGGCTTGGGATCTTTGGCTTGATGCCTGCGACTACTGCGTTATTTTCCGTGATGAGAAAGTGGATACAAGGGCATGAGCAGGTCAATGTATTCCGCACTTTTTGGAAGGTATACCGGGAGGAGTTTGTCCGCTCTAACATGATTGGAGTGGTGCTGTTCATCATTGGAACGATTATTTATGTCGACCTTGCTTATATTTATCCGACGAGCTGGTCCCTACATGTGCTTCGCTTTGCTATATATATTTTTGGTTTTCTGTTTATTGTGAGCTTATTTTATATTTTTCCGCTGCTTGCTCATTATGATTGGAAAAAACGTCTCTATCTGAAATTCTCTCTTCTGCTGGGTGTGTCATATTTGCAATATACACTCTCTATGCTTGTTTTCTCGGCTGTGCTGTTTGTTCTGTTTGCTTATTTACCGGGAATCGTGCCATTTTTTAGTGTGAGCATACTTGCCTACGGTCATATGTGGCTGGCCTATCAAGTCTTTAAAAAGGTAGAGTTTGAAAGTGAGCACGAGACAGCCGAAGTGAAGAAGCTGCTGCCGTCTTTCCTTCAATCGAAGCGGGTGAATACGCAGTGAAGTGAACCATCTGCTATAATGGTGTCACCGTGATGAAAAGGAGAGATGAGACTCGTGTCAGTGAAAGAAATTTCAATAGAAGAATTAAAACAAAAGCTTGAGCAGGAAGACGCCATTCAGCTTGTCGATGTACGTGAGGATGAAGAGGTAGCAGAAGGGATGATCCCGGAAGCGATCCACATTCGAATGGGAGATATCCCTGAGAAGCTGGATGCATTCGATCAAACGCAGGAATATTATATTATTTGCCGCTCTGGTAAACGTAGTGAAAATGTCTGCTATTACCTAGAAGATCAAGGCTACCAAGCGACCAATGTTGTTGGTGGGATGCTTGCTTGGACAGGAGAAACAAAACCGAAGCTGTAAACAGAAGGCCTTTCATCGATAGGATGAAAGGTTTTTTTGTTCATATGCCTCTCTCTATGTGCATAAAGATAGAGTAGCGAGAGAAGGGAGAGTGGCATAGGTGCTAAAGGTAGCTGTATTTGATGAAGAGCATGAGAAAGATTTGCAGAGTGAAATCAATCATTTTTTAAAAGGAATGGATGACGACCAAATCATTGACATCAAGTACAATGTAGCGGTGATCTGTGAGCAGGGAGGGGAACAGCTCTACTGTTTTTCTGCACTCATTTTATATAAAAAATAGACGGTTTCAAAAAAAGGACCTGCTTGAAGGGTCCTTTTTCTTTGGTTAGCTGGCGTCAATATATAAACGGTGCTTGTTGCAGTGAACACATTGGAAGAGGTAGCCTTGTAAGTCTCCTCCGTTGACGAGCCATTGCTTTAGGTTTTCTTTCGTCAATCCTTCGCCGCTGCAAATGTCTTCGATATCCTCGGCGAGTTCTTCCTCTAGATGTTCAATCTCCTTCCAGCCGACATACTGGACGATTGCGCAAAAATCTCCGCAATGACTTAACCAATATTCCTGCTGCCATCCGCGGTACCCTGGCGTTCTGAAGATCAGCTCATCGATATATTCCTCTTGATCGACGTCATCACAGCTCGCATCATCTTGAAAGGTTCCATTGTATTTTTTAGCCGCTGATCCATCTTTAATGCACCAAGGACAAATTCCCTCCACATCTTCAACAGCATAAAAAGGGCCATGGTACACATAATCTCTTTCTTTCTGACAAACAGGACATGTCGTATGCTCTTTTTTAATCACGTTTAACAAAACTGGATCTGGGTTGTACTTGAACGTAGGTAACGTCATATAAACCTCCATTATGTAGAATGTGATGATTCAACACTATTTTAAAGGAATCCTCAAGCTCCAGACAATCTTAAATTGTGTATATAGAAAAAAGCCGTTCGGATGAGGAACGGCTTTTTCTTGCTTGCGATTATGCTTTTTTTACTCTTGGACTTCTTGGTTTATTGACTTGATTGGCTTGTTTGATGATTCTTCGTTCATCATTTAGTGATTTATACAGCGAGACAATCATCAATATGATGACAACGGAGAACGGCAAGGCTGCGAGCTTGGCTGTATTTTGCAAGGCTTCGAGTCCCCCTGAAAATAAAAGTACAGCAGCAACAGCAGATTGGATAATGCCCCAGCTGACTTTGACACTGCCAGAAGGATTCAATGACCCGTAGGTTGTCTGCATTCCAAGCACAAATGTAGCTGAATCAGCCGATGTAATAAAGAATACGGCGATTAATATGAGTGCTAGTATCGATGTAATCATCGCCAGCGGATATTCATTAAGCACACCGAAGAGCATCGTTTCAGTTGATAGACCTGCTACATCGACAATATTCTTTTGCTGTAAGTCCATTGCAGATACACCGAAAATCGAGAACCATAGGAAAACTAGGATAGAAGGAGCGACTAAGACACCCACTAAAAATTCGCGAATCGTTCGCCCGCGTGACACTCTAGCGATAAAGATCCCGACAAATGGTGCCCAAGAAATCCACCATGCCCAATAAAAGATCGTCCATCCATTAATCCATTCTCTCTTTTCAGGATCATTAGGAGATAGACGGAAGCTCATTTGAACGATATTGGATAAGTATTGTCCAATCGAGTCAGTAAATGAATTTAAGATAAAAACAGTTGGACCTACCAAAAGTAAGAAAAACATCAGAACAGCTGCTAATACCATGTTGATATTACTTAAGTATTTAATGCCTTTTCCAATTCCGCTCAAAGCAGATGCAAGGAAAAGCACCGTCACAATGATAATAATGATCAATTGTGTGCTAAAGGCAATTGGAATATGAAAAAGATAATTCAACCCACCGTTTATTTGTGCTGCACCTAATCCTAGGCTTGTCGCAACACCAACTACAGTTGCAAATACCGCAATACAATCGATGGTTTTTCCGATCCATCCATTCGTTTTATTTCCTAAAACAGGCTGCAGCGTTGCACTGATTAAGCCAGGTGCATCTTTTCTAAATTTAAAGTAAGCAATGCAAAGTGCAACAATGGCATAAATCGCCCATGCATGAAGCCCCCAGTGGAAAAATGTATAGCGAAGGGAATCGCGGAAGGCCTGTGCAGTTTCAGTATCCCCTGTTGGTGACTGAATAGCATAGTGGCTGATCGGTTCAGCTGCTCCGTAAAAAACAAGACCAATTCCCATACCGGCACTAAATAGCATAGCAAACCAAGAAAATAGACCAAATTCAGGCTCTTCCCCCGGTTTTCCTAGCGTAATCTTACCGATTGGGCTAAAGATAAAGAATAGACAAAAGCCGACAAGCAGTGATACCACTAACAAGTAATACCAGCCAAAGTCATTTGTAATGTATGTTTGAATTTGATCTGTGACATTTTGCAATGTGTCTGGAGAAAACGCTCCCCACATCACGGCAACAAATGTGATCGCAATCACAATCCAAAATACACTTGATACGTTTTTCACACCATCTCACTCTCCTGTTGTTCTACACGTTTAAGCAGAGGACTTAGCTTAATATCCCCTAACTCAACTTATTTCAAACAAAAAGAGGCGAGCTTCTCACTCGACCTCTACTTTACCGTAACATGTTTTGCTTCCATTTATCAACTATCGATATGGGAAGACGATTTTTCCTCAATTCGTTTGCGAAGACGGTAGACATATTCTTTTAAACATACAGCGAAAATGGTAAACACCAAAACAATAGCGATTTTTAACGGGGAAATCGACAGCTTCAAGAAAACAGCGGCTGTCAAACTAATAACGACCGCAAGAACAATCGGTAGTGCACGTCTGATCATTGAACTCTCTCCTTTGCTTCTAGTGCAGCATTCATGCCGGCAAGCCTGCCTGTCACAAGTGCTGACGTGATATTGTAGCCGCCTGTATAGCCATGGATGTCTAGAATTTCTCCGCAGAAATAAAGACCGGGCATTTTTTTAGACGCCATTTTCTTCGGTTCAATTTCCTTCACAGAAACGCCGCCTCCTGTCACGAACGCTTTGTCCAAGGATAGTGTACCATTTGCATGCACAATAAAATGTTTGCAATCATGGGCAAATGCACGCAGTTTATCCTTGGCTAGACCAGAGAATGTGTCTTGTGGATCAATACCGTTCCGTTCTAATAGAAACAATAAATAGCGTTCTTGCATCCAAGACTTGAGGACATTTTTAATGGCTTTCTTCGGTTCATCTTTTAGGTCACGATGAAGCTTTTGGAACAGCTCCTCGTCATTCAGCTTCGGATATAAGTCAATTTGCAGGCGGACTGCCGGCTGCTTTTTCAATTCTTTCACAACAAATCCGCTGCATCTAAGAACAGCTGGACCCGATAAACCAAAGTGAGTAAAGATCATATCCATGACATGTGTGACGACGGGTTTCCCTTTTTTATTTAAAACACTGACAGCCACACTTCTTAAAGAAAGACCTTGAAGCACTTTTTCTTTAATAAATCGTTCATCTGATGTGACCGGTACCTCTGTTGGGAAAAGCTCTGTAATGGTATGACCTGCTGCTTCTGCCCATGCATAGCCGTCACCAGTAGAGCCGGTATGCGGTACACTTTTTCCGCCGACAGCAATGACGACAGCCTTACTTGAAATTTTTTCATCATTATTCGTAACAATTCCAGCTGCTTGTCCGTCTTGATACAGAACCGTTTTAATCTTTTCGTTCGTTCGAATGGTGACATTGAGGGCGCGGAGCCTGTCTAGAAGGGCATCCACAACAGATTGTGCTTTGTTTGATACAGGGAACATACGTCCATGGTCTTCTTCTTTTAGTTCAATGCCAAGGTTTTCAAAAAATGAAATAATATCCTCGTTGTTGAACTCAGAAAATGCACTATATAGAAAACGGCCGTTTCCGGGAATATGCTTGATGATTTCTTCTACTGGAAGGCGATTGGTGACGTTACACCGTCCGCCGCCAGAAATGGCCAGCTTTCTGCCAAGTTTGTTTCCTTTGTCAATTAACAGAACAGTAGCGCCATGCTCTGCTGATGCAATCGCGGCCATCAGTCCAGAAGGTCCGCCGCCAATGACAATGACATCATAATGTTTCATGTTACATTCCTCTTTCTACTTTCAGTCATTTTTCTATTATAACGAAGATTAGGGAAGGCTGAAATATGAATTGATTGGTTTTGTGACTTCAGTATTGGATTTGTTACCTGTGTGTTGAATTGATGTGGTAAAATAGTTAAGTTGAATATTCATTAGAAAAATGGTGGTTAAGCGCATGTCTAATAAACTGCTTCGTGGTACGTTGGTTTTAACGATAGGGACGTATCTCTCTCGTATTCTTGGTATGATTTATTTAATTCCATTTAGCGCAATGGTTGGAGCTACTGGTGGTGCGCTATTTCAATATGGATACAATCAGTTTACGATTTTCATTAGCATTGCTACTCTGGGTTTTCCAGCAGCAGTGTCTAAATTTGTTTCAAAATATAATGCGATTGGTGACTTTGAGACAACACGAAAAATGTTTAGAGCCGGCATGTCTGTCATGCTTGTTTCAGGTATCATTGCTTTTAGTATTTTATATTTATCAGCCCCAATTTTTGCTGAGATACAGCTCGGTGGATCAACCGAAACTGGTGGACTAACGGTTGACCAAGTGACATATGTAATTAGAATGGTGAGTTTGGCTCTCTTAGTTGTCCCGATTATGGGTCTTATACGTGGGTTTTTCCAAGGGCATCAAATGATGGGTCCAACAGCAGTTTCACAAGTTGTTGAACAGATAGTCCGAATTATCTTCTTGTTGACGGCAACTTATGTCATTTTAAAGGTGCTTAACGGGGGGCTTGTCATCGCAGTAGGATATGCTACTTTTGCTGCTCTGATTGGTTCTTTTGGAGGTTTATTCACGTTATATGTATATTGGATCAAGCGGAAAGATAAATTACTTGCGATGCAGCCTAATTCTGGGCCAAATTTAGGCCTTGGATATAAAAAAATATTTATTGAGCTATTTAGTTATGCTGCTCCATATGTTTTTGTTGGATTAGCTATTCCTCTATATTCTTACATTGATACTAATACTATTAATAAAGCAATGATTAATGCTGGTTTTAAAGATATAAGTACTGCAGTACTTTCTATAGTTACTTTATATTTACCTAAGCTTGTAATGATTCCAGTATCATTAGCGACGGCATTTGGTTTAACATTAATTCCAACTATCACAGAATCTTTTACATCACGAAATTATAAATTATTAAACCGACAAATTGACCAAACGATGCAAGGCGTTCTATTTTTCGTGCTGCCTGCATCATTTGGTATCTCGGCATTGGCTGGACCGGTTTATTGGTTCTTCTATCCATCGGTTCACCCTGAGATTGGGATCTCCATTTTGTTCTGGTATGCACCTGTTGCATTATTGTTTTCTTTATTCACCATTAATGCAGCGATTCTGCAAGGGATTAACAAACAAAAATTTGCCATCGTTAGTCTTTTGTTAGGGATCATTATTAAAACGGTTCTAAACATCCCGCTGATCAGCTGGCTGCAAGGAAATGGTTCTGTACTGGCAACAGCATTAGGCTACAGTGCGTCTATCTTGTATATGTTTATCATGATTAAACGACATGCCGGCTATTCGTTCCGCAGAATTTTCAAACGTTTTATTCTGATTGGCATTTTAACAGCGATCATGGGTGTGGTGGCATTTATGACAAGTCAGCTTGTGAACCAAGTGATTTCTTATGAAGGCGGAATTGTACAAGCGGGTATCGTCATTTTGATTTCCATGATCACTGGCGGCGGTGTGTATATGTTCTTATCTTATAAGGTGGGATTACTAGAACGTGTACTTGGCAGCCGTATGCCGAAATTTTTAAGAAAAAAGAGTTAAGAAGAGGTAGATATTCATGAGGCTTGATAAATTACTTGCTAACAGCGGCTTTGGTTCAAGAAAAGATGTGAAAAAGCTTGTCAAGGCCCGGGCGGTCACAGTGAATGGAGAAATGGCGAAGCAGGTGAAAGATCATGTTGATCCATCAAATGATGAAGTGCTCGTACACGGAGAGCGTGTAGAATATAAAGAATTCATTTACTTAATGATGAACAAACCGGACGGGGTGATTTCAGCAACTGAAGATCTGCGGGATGAAACGGTTGTGGATTTACTCGAGCCGGAGGATATCGCAAGGGAGCCATTTCCTGTGGGGAGACTGGATAAGGATACGGTCGGTCTCCTTCTCCTCACAAATGATGGACAGCTTGCTCATCAATTACTTTCTCCAAAAAAGCATGTGCCAAAAACGTATGAAGTTCATTTGAAATATCCTTTAGGTGATCAAGACATTAAGCGTCTTGAAGAGGGTGTTGTTATCTTAGATGATTATCACACGAAGCCGGCGAAGGTCGAAGTAGATGCGAATGAAGAGGAAGATACACGCATCCGATTGACGATTACTGAAGGGAAGTACCATCAAGTGAAGCTGATGGCCCAAGCGGTGGGAAATGAAGTGATCTTTTTAAAAAGGCTCACGATGGGGGCTGTTTCATTAGATGAAGATCTAGCACCTGGAGAGTACCGTGAATTGACGGATGAAGAATTAGACAGCTTAATGAATCGTGAATAACATAAGAACAAAAGAAAAGAACCGGCATATCGCCGGTTCTTCAGCGTGTAGACAAACCCTCGCATTCTTTGTCAGTCCTGCGCGCTGGTGCTCACGAATGTTAAATTCGCTCCGCGCCAGTGCTCGTTCTTCCTAGACTTCAAAGGTTTTCTATCACGCTGAAAAGAAGACAAAGGGCTAAAATAAAAATCATTTTAGCCCTTTGTCAACAATCTGCAAAAGAAAAGAACCGGCATATCGCCGGTTCTTTTTGTTATATGGACAATTCATTATACGCTTAAGATGATATTTTTACTTTTTTTCTCGTTGTTTCCCATTTGCCTCTGCTTGGACTATGAACAAGATCGTTATAGGCAAGCACGTTTAAGTCTCTTTGAATGGTTCTAGGTGTGATCCCGAATTCATCAACCAGCTCTTGTGTCGTCACAAGACCTTTCTCTTGAATGAACATATAAACTGATTTAATTCGAGTCATCATACGGTTTGTTGAAGGTTTCAAAAAACCACTCCCTATCAATAAGATCGGATGGACTTGACTAACCACAACTTACTACACTAAAACTGCGAAATAAGGACATGCAACAATGGTAAATGTTCGTGTTTCTTAATGTTTTATTCTATTATACACGTTATTATGCATCTAGTTCCACCAAAAAGTCAACTTTACGTGTTTTTAAACTTGTCTTCATGAAATGAAATATGGTATATATCATGATTTGAATCCGGTTACAACCCAATAATGATAAGGGATACGATAGAAGCTGTCACGTTCAAACGTTCGAAAAATAAACTCAGAAGATTTACAAAATAAAAAATACAGTGAAGGCAAAAAAGGCACATTCCATGTAAGGATGTGCCTTTTCTGTTTCTGTTATCCTTCTAAGAAAAAGAGCTGAATGAAAAATAACACCGCAAAGATGAGAACAAGCACATGTACTTCTCTCCATTTCCCTTTCGCCAATTTCACAAGCGGATATGAAATAAATCCAAGTGAAATTCCTGTAGAGATACTAGAAGTCAGCGGCATTGAAAGAATGACAAGAAAAGCAGGGAATGCTTCGTCTAGTTCGTTCCAGCGAATGCGTGACACCGAGTTCATCATCAAGCAGCCAACAATGATTAAAACAGGTGATGTGATGGATGGTAAAGAAGAAATCGCTTGAACGAGCGGGCCAAAAAATAATGCCACAATAAACAGTGCAGCGACTGTTAAAGAAGTCAGCCCAGTTCTTCCGCCAGCAGCAACGCCTGATGATGACTCAATATAAGCAGTGGTTGGACTTGTACCAAACATAGAACCAACCGTTGTTGCAGCAGAGTCAGCGAGCAGGGCTCTGCGCACTTTTGGCAGCTGGCCGTTTTTCATTAATCCGGCTTGTTCGGCAACGCCGATCATAGTGCCTGTTGTATCAAAAATCGTCACCAGTAAGAAGGAGAAGACGACAGCATATAAATGATGAGAGAACACATCACCAAAGGCAGCGATTGGATTGGTAATCAGCATGCCTTCAGGCAGTGCAGGGACGTCCATCAGCATTTTAGGGAAATGAAGCTGGCCTGTTGCGAGCGCAATCAATGTAGTCGCTAACATGCCGATAAACAGTGCACCATTTATTTGCAGAACCATTAATATAACCGAAATCATTAAGCCGACAAGCGTTAAAACGACAACAGGCGAGCTTAAATTGCCAAGCTTCACAAGGTTTTCTGGATCAGCAGCAATGATTCCAGACTGACGGAGGCCGATGAACGCAATGAAAAGCCCGATTCCTGCTGTAATGCCGTACTTTAAATTATCTGGAATGGCTTGAATCAGTTGTTTTCTAAGGGATGTTAACGATAAAATAATAAAGAGTATACCAGCAACAAATACCGCACTAAACGCTGTTTGATAGCTGATGCCGCCACCGCCGACAACGGTAAAGGTGAAATAGACATTCAGCCCCATGCCTGGTGCAATGGCAATCGGATAATTTGCAAATAGTGCCATCCAGAGCGTACCGACGACAGCAGCGATGATTGTTGCAGTAAAGACTTGGTCAAAAGGAATACCTGCTTTTGAAAGAATTCCTGGGTTGACGGCAACAATATAGACCATGGTAAAGAATGTCGTCATACCAGCGATGATTTCTTTCTTTATGTTGGTTTGATTTTCTTTTAACTGAAACATAAAATCCTCCATTTACGAACATTATTACAAAACAATTTATATAATATTCGTTTTAAGGGTGGATTGCAACCTTTTTTCAAGGAGGAATGGAAAAAATGAATTGGGAAGCTGAAGTAATACGAAAAAAAGATGACTTGATCAAGGACACACAATCTTTCTTACAAATTGAAAGTGTCCTTGATGAAGAAGGCGGCAAAGAAGGAAAGCCATTTGGTGAAAAAGTCGATGATGCCCTCAAATATATGCTGAAAAAAGGAGAAGACGAAGGTTTCACAGTCAAGAATGTCGATGGCTATGCAGGTCATATTGAATACGGGGAAGGCGAAGACATCGTAGGTGTGCTGTGCCATGTGGACGTGGTGCCTGCTGGCGACGGCTGGACAACCCCGCCATTTTCAGCGGATATCAGAGAAAATAAAATCTTTGCACGCGGAGCTATTGATGACAAAGGCCCAACCATGGCAGCGTTCTATGCGCTGAAGATCTTAAAAGATTCTGGTCTGCAGCTGTCGAAAAAAATCAGAATGATCATTGGGACAGATGAAGAAAGTGATTGGCGCTGTGTGGACCATTATTTCAAGCATGAGGCAATGCCGCAAATCGGATTTGCACCAGACGCCGATTTTCCCATTATTCATGCGGAAAAAGGAATTATTGATGCCATCCTGTCATTTACATATCAACAACCATCGAATCAACAGCGCTATACGCTTAAGCAATTTGCATCGGGTATGAGGCTCAATATGGTGCCAGATGAGGCAGCTGCTACTGTGACTGCTGCACAGGCACATGATGCTGAATCATTAAAAACGGCCTTCGAAGCCTATCTTGCTGATCATCAATTATCTGGTGAGGTAAAAAGTACAGCGGATGGACTGCATTTTACATTAAAAGGGGTATCTGTTCATGCCATGGAGCCGGCGCATGGGACAAATGCGGGCATTCATATGGCGAATTTCTTATGCGGACATGAATTAGATGAGCAGGGACTTGCCTTTACTTCCCAAATCAACGCTTTATTTGATCAAGATACAAGAGGGAAAAAGCTGGGAATTGCTTGCAAAGATGATATTAGTGGAGATTTGACATTGAATGTTGGGACAATCCGCTATAAACAGAATGAGGAAGCAAAGCTAGGGTTAAATGTACGCTATCCAGTAACTGCAGACGGCAAGGACGTCAAAAAAGGAATTGAAAGCATCAAAGGGGCATCCCTTCTAAAATTCGAAGACAGCCCTCCTCATCACGTCTCAAAAGATCATCCGCTTGTGAAAACCTTGCAGCGGGTATATGAGGAGCAAACGGGAGATCCTGCAACCCTTATTGCCATTGGGGGAGGAACGTATGCGAGATCTTTAGAAGCTGGCGTTGCCTTCGGACCTCTATTTCCTGGCAGACCAGACTGCGCCCATCAAAAGGATGAATATATTGAAATTGATGACTTACTAAGAGCAGCAGCTCTTTATGCACAAGCTATGTATGAATTAGCAAAATAGAAATTGGAAAAGAGAAGAGGGGATTCATAGTGAAAAAAATGTTCTTAAGTTCTTCATTCAAAGACAGCTATTCTCTCTTGTCTGACTTTGCAGGTGAATCATTAAAAGGAAAGCGCGTGACTTTCTTTCCAACGGCAAGTGCTGTAGAAGAAGTCACGCACTATGTGGATGCAGCGAAGGAAGCCTTTCAGCAATTAGGGATGCAGCTTGAGACTGTGCAGATAGATGAACAGTCCGTAGAAGAGATCACACAGATGATCAAACAAAATGATGTGATCTATGTTTCAGGAGGCAACACTTTTTATTTATTGCAGGAGTTAAGAAAGCAGCGTCTCGATGACGTGTTGAAAGAAGAAATCAACAAAGGCAAGCTGTACATCGGAGAGTCTGCGGGGAGTATCATTATGGCGCCAAGCATTGAATATATCTCCATGATGGATGATCAGGAAAAGGCGCCGGAGCTTTTATCATTTCAAGGTTTCAATGAAATAAGCCGCTATCCAGTACCGCATATGCACAATGCCTATTTAGGCGAGGCTGCACAGCTAATCATGGAGAAGCATCAGCAGACACTTGATTTATGTCCGCTTACTGATGAACAGGCTTTACTCGTCACAGGGGAACAGGCTGAGGTGAAATCTGTCTAAGCATCTTAACCGTGAAAGAAGAAAAAGGAACAGGGGTTCATCACCCTGTTCCTTTTTTAATCTTGAAAAACATCACTTGATAAGTAACGTTCGCCTGTATCTGCTGTCATACAGATCACGATTTGATCTGCCGGCAATTGCTTCGCTGTTTCAATGGCTGCATAGCAAGCCGCCCCAGAGGATGGGCCTACTAAAATGCCTTCAAGCATAGCGAGCTCCCGTGTGATGTGGTACGCATCTTCGTCTCTTACTTGCACGATCTCATCATAGACATCCTCGTTTAAGATTTGGGGGATAAATCCTGGGCTTGTGCCAACGAGCTTATGTTTGCCAGGTTCCCCGCCAGATAAGACTGGAGATCCCTTAGGCTCTGCTACACGGATGGTTAAATGAGGGAATGCCTTTTTTAATTCCTCTCCAGTTCCTGTAATAGTACCGCCAGTTCCAGCTGTTGCGACAAAGGCGCTAAGGGGCTGTCCAAGTTGTTTCACAGCTTCCATGATTTCGACCGCTGTTGTTCCTCTATGTGCATCTGGGTTTGCTCTATTGTCAAATTGCATCGGAATAAAGCTGTGAGGAATTTGAGCAGCCAGTTCTTCCGCCTTGCGGATGCAGCCTGGCATTTTTTCTTCTCCTGGAGTTAAGACGACCTGCGCCCCGTATGCCTTCAAAATATTGATTCTTTCCTTTGTCATCGTATCAGGCATGACAAGGATGGCTTTGTAGCCTCTTGCGGCAGCATTCATGGCTAAACCAATCCCTGTATTCCCGCTCGTAGGTTCAATAATGGTTGCTCCTTTTGTGAGTTTCCCTTGTTTTTCTGCCTCGACGATCATATTGTAAGCCGCGCGGTCTTTTACACTTCCGCTAGGATTAAATGATTCCAGCTTTAAGTAAACAGCCGCCGCATTTTCTGGCTGGAGCCGCTGTAATTTGACAAGCGGTGTATCGCCAATCAGCTCAGCTATATTTTGTGCAACTTTCATCAGATGACACCCTTTCTTCTCATTCCGCATTTCTTTAGTTATACTATCATCAATGGGGATTCGTAAAGTTTGTTAAAAAAGGACAGGTGATATTGTGTCAGAAAACCGTCATTATTTTATAGGGATTCACATCCCTGAACAACTTGCGCATCAAATCAAACAAGACATTGATCAAAGGAGCGGACTGTTCTTTCAAAAATGGACAGCACCACATGATTATCATGTAACCCTTGTCTTTTTAGGCGCCATTCCAGAAGAGCGTTTAAAAAAGATCATCCAGCTGCTTGACCTCCTTTCAAATGAAGCATCTGCATTTCCACTAGAGCTGAATGAGGTAGGGCAGTTTGGTGCGAAGGAACGCCCGAGAGTCTTTTTTGCAAAGCCTCATGAAAGTGATCCGCTCATGCATTTAAGAGAAAAGGTAAAGGAGGCTGTCTTGTCAGCAGGACACTCTGTTGAAAAGAGACCGTTTCATCCGCATATGACGATTGCACGCAAATGGAATGCGGATGACCTTTATGAAGAACAAGCGCCTTTACGCAAAGAGCCATATGTGATGGAGGTTTCGCGTATCACTTTATTTGAAATACGTCCGAAGGAAACCCCTCGTTATCACGCAATCAAACAATTTACATTACATAAATGATTCTAGAAGTTGGAGTGAGCAGCAGATGGCGCAAATTATCAAAATTCAAGATTATATATCACGATATGAACAAGACCCGCATCACTACATCAATCAATTCAATCGGTTGAAAAAACAAAGATGGGACGAGTTGAAAAAGGCTTCAAAAGAGGAGGCGCCGCAACCATTTGACCAAATTCCTCAACAAGCGCCTGAACAGGAGGAAGAAAAGAGAAAGAAATTCTCCTTAAAGAGAAAGCAAAAAGAAGCCGATATGAAAAAGGAACGGGACCTAAGTCTTTTTAACGAGCCGACAGATATAGAGCAAGGGGTTTTCAGAAACGTCCCTACCGATGAAACGAAGCTGATTCACTTTTTTAAGGATCATCTCTTTGAAGTGCAATTAAAATGGGCGAGCTCAACGATTTCACATATTTCAACCGTCTCCCATCATATTCGATATGATGAAAAGCTGCGAATGCTGGCGAGGCAGCTTCCAGATTCTTATTTTGTGATGTACAAGCCGGTGCTGCTCATTCAAAAAGCTGAGATGGAATTATGTCTAATACTCATAACGCCGCTCGAAGTAATCTGTTTATCCTTCTTAGAGGCCGAGCCAGACAGCGTCTATATCGGAACGAAGGAACGTTTTTGGGAAAAACGGGCGACTGGGAAAGCTGTTCAGTCCGTCTTAAATCCTTGTGCAAGCCTTCTGCGTTCTGGCACCGTTGTGTCAAAGATCTTACAGCAAAGTGGTGTAGACCTTCCTGTGAAAAAAATTCTCATCAGCCGAACCTCTTATATTGATTTACCTGAAGTTCCATATGGGATGGAGGTTATCGATAAGAAGAAGGCAGAAGAGTGGTTTGAAAAGCAGCAGAAAAATACGGCGCCGACAAAGCATCAGCAATTTAAGGCGACAAAGGTGTTGCTTGCTTATGGTGAAACAGACAGCAAAAGAAGGCAGGAATGGCTCGATTAAAGGCATGATGGAAGGTCACGAAAAATGAGACCCGAGTGGAGCTAATATATGAATGAATGGTACTTTATCGTTAATCCAGAAGCAGGACATGGAAAAGGACTCCGCACATGGAGGAGCATAGAGAAAGAATTACAAAAGGTGGAGGTCTCTTATCGATCGTTCCTCACCCAGCATGAAGGCCATGCCGAAGTTTTGGCAAGACAAATCAGTGCCATGCAGGATGACAGGCTGAAGCGATTGATTGTTATTGGCGGTGACGGAACGATTCATGAAGTGCTGAATGGCTTAAAGGAAATCGATCATGTGCAGCTTAGTTTTGTCCCTGCTGGTCATTGGAATGATGCTGCGAAGGGTCTCGGTATCCATCGTCATGATGTCCTAAAAGAAGTGAGAAAGCAAAAAAGAATGCTCACCAAAACATTTTCTCTCGGCTCCTTTCAAGATCATGCCGAAAGTCCGCAATCTGTTCTTTTTCTCAATCATATCGGTGTGGGGTTTGATGCACATGTGCTGAGGAAAACGGTGCATTTTAGAGGAAAAAAGTGGCTGAAACGGCTGGGGCTTGGCTTTATCATCTACCCGCTGTCATTTCTCCATTCTCTATGGTCGTTTAAGCCATTTGATCTTGCGTTATTTATTGAAAATGAGAAGAAAGTCTTTCGACAAGTGTGGTTTGTGATCGTATGCAATCACCCGTATTACGGGGGAGGGCTGGAAGCAGCACCGGAAGTGAGTGCAAGGCAGCCAGGTTTTCAAACGATCGTTGTCACAGATTTGAATCCATTCAAAGTCCTCTTGTTTCTAAGTGCAATGGTGTTTCGAAAGCACCTTGGGATGAAGGGGGTTACCCTGTTTCAGCATGAGGAAGCGTACTTAGAAGCAGATGAAAAAATCTTATTTCACGCAGATGGAGAAGTGATCGGTGCAACGCCTGTCTTTGTGAAGGCAAGTGAACGATCCTTAAAATTACGTGCTTAAATAACTTGCGATATGTCCGCAGTCAAAGAACCATGAAAAAAGGCTTCTTTTTCGTAAGGTTCTTGTCCTGATTTTTTAGTTTTGCTTGACGAGTATAAGAAGGTAACGATAAAATCTATAGGACGGCTATTGTTTAGCATCTCATTCTCAATAGCTGTCCTTTTTGTTTTTATGATCATATAAATAAAAAAAAGAAACAGCCAATTGATCCTCAATCGGCTGAATTTTGTCGACTAAAAAAGCAAGATTTAAAATATTTTAAGAAATGATGGGTTGAAAATTGATATGAACTGGTTGGGACAAATATTAGGTAGCGAATGGCACATCTCTCCGGCTGGAGGCGCTACGGGAGATGCGTACTTCGCAACACACAATGACCAAAAGCTATTTTTAAAACGCAATACGTCACCGTTTCTTGCGGTTTTGTCAGCTGAAGGCATTGTGCCGAAGCTTGTCTGGACAAAACGGATGGAAAATGGAGATGTAATTACTGCACAGCACTGGCTGAGCGGTAGAGAGCTGAAGCCAAAGGACATGAATGATCGTCCTGTAGCAGAGCAGCTAAGAAAAATTCATACATCAAAAGAATTGCTTGATATGCTGAAACGGTTAGAGAAGCACTCTCTAGATCCAGAATCCATTCTGATGCATCTAAAACAGTCCATTTTAAACGAGCAAATTGTTTCACAAGACATCACGCGTGCCATCCAGTATTTAGAGAAGCATGTGGAGGCTGTCCATTTTGAGGACAAGGTCGTCTGTCATTGTGATCTCAATCATAATAATTGGCTGCTGACAGATGAAAACCAGCTCTATTTGATCGATTGGGATGGGGCGATGATTGCAGACCCAGCGATTGATCTTGGACCGCTTTTATACCATTATGTTGAGGAAGAGAACTGGGAAAGCTGGCTCTCTATGTACGGCGCCCCGCTGACGGACAATTTGCGAAAGCGCATGGCGTGGTACGTGCTCGCTGAAACCGTATCGTTTGTCGTTTGGCATAAACGAAAAGGGAATGAAAAGGCGCAAAAAGAAGTGCAAGCGGAGTTAAATGCACTTTTAAAAAGGTTAAACATCCATTAAGACAGTGGAATGTTTTCGACCCACTCAGACAGATGTGATTGATGCTCCTCGATATGTGCATCAATTGAACTGACAGAGGTGCCCTTTTGGCTGTAATCATAAATATCTGTTAACAGCTGACGAATGTCGGGATCCAGATCTTCTTTTGCCAGCATTAATTGAATTACGCGTCCCACCTGTTCATATTCTGCAACAGTCCCGCAGCAATCCAGCTGGTGATCGGTTAAAATATCTTTGATTAATTGAAGCTGATGTTGACGGTTTAAACCCATATAAATGCTCCTTTCCTGCGTGTCATTTATGAGGTTAAACTGTGCAATCAGCGCCCAATTTATACATGCGGCAGACCAGCTCAAGCGAAGGGCTGGTCTTTTTATATGGACATAGAAGATGCTGTCTTGCGGGTCTTTATGTTTCATGGTATCTTGATAAAATGTAAAGAAAATAGAGGTGTATCAAATTGAGAATGCGACATAAACCATGGGCTGATGATTACTTAGCTGAGAATGCTCATATTGCTTTAGCAAATCCCGAGCAATATAAAGGGAAATGGCATGAGCTGTTTGGAAATGATCATCCAATCCATATCGAAGTTGGGACAGGAAAAGGGAGCTTTATTGCTGGAATGGGCAAGCTTCATCCTGATATCAACTATATTGGCATTGAATTATTTAAAAGTGTCATTGTGACGGCAGTAGATAAAATCAAAGAGACAGATGTTGAAAATGTAAAGCTTTTGAACATCAATGCTGAGACGCTGACAGATGTGTTTGCGGAAAATGAGATTGACCGGGTGTATTTGAATTTCTCTGATCCGTGGCCAAAAGCAAGACACGAAAAGCGCAGATTGACGTTTAAAACCTTTTTAGAGCGATATGAACATATTCTTCGTCCAGGCGGTGAATTACATTTCAAAACAGATAACCGCGGGTTATTTGAATATTCCTTAAAAAGTTTTTCTGCCTATGGCCTTCTTTTAACGTATGTCAGCCTAGATTTACATGAGGACGGCTTAGAAGGAAACGTGATGACTGAATATGAAGAGAAATTCTCATCTATGGGACAACTCATCTATCGATCAGAAGTCAAATTCCCAGAATAACAAGTGACATCAAGCTGGCTGCAAAAAAATTGCAGTCAGCTTTTTTTATGAAAAGATTGGTGCATGCGATTTTTGGCTGTATTTGCTACGATAGAAAAAGGAGGGATGACAGCAATGGAGACAATGAAAATAGGTGAAATGGAACTATTTTGGTTAAACGGGGGAGATACGCACATGGATGGCGGTGCGATGTTCGGTGTCGTGCCAAAGCCTTTATGGTCAAAAAAATACCCGGTTAATGAACGCAATCAAATTGAATTACGATGTGATCCAATTCTCATTCGGTGGAAGGGACTGCATCTGTTAGTGGATTCCGGCATCGGATCAGGGAAGCTGACAGATAAACAAAAACGCAATTACGGCGTGACAGAGGAAACCAAATTAGAAGAATCTCTAGCGGCCCTTGGCCTGCGCCCATCAGATATAGATTACGTATTAATGACACACCTTCACTTTGATCATGCCAGCGGATTAACAAAACGTGAAGGCGATAAGCTCGTGTCTGTTTTTCAGCAGGCAAAAATCATCACATCGAAAATCGAATGGGATGAAATGAGAGCGCCGAACATTCGCTCAAGAAATACATATTGGAAAGAAAACTGGGAGCCTGTGGCAGATCAAGTGGTCACATTTGAAGAAAGTATTGAAGTGATAGAAGGCATCGAGCTGCACCATACAGGCGGCCATAGCAATGGTCATAGCATTTTAACGCTCACAAGTGAGGGCGAAACAGCGATTCATTTAGCTGATATCATGCCAACACACGCTCATAAAAATCCACTTTGGGTTTTGGCATATGATGATTACCCAATGACGTCGATTCCAGCCAAGCAAAAGTGGCAGGCATTTGCAGAAGAAAAAAATGCGTGGTACTTGTTTTATCATGATGCCATTTATCGTGCTGTAAAATGGGACGAAGATGGGCAGATCACACAAGAAATCAAAAGAGAAACAGGAAGATAAAAGATCATCTGTATGTTTTTTTCGCCTTTCACACAAAATAACGACAAAATGAACTTGTGAAAGGAAGAGTGCAGGTGAACCAATTTTATCGTGTACATGGTGATGTGATCGAAACACCATTAAGAGGGATGGAAGTCATGTCAGTCCCTTATTTAAACAAAGGGGTTGCATTTACAAAGGAAGAGCGGAAGGAGCTCGGGTTAAAGGGATTTCTTCCGCCTAAGGTTTTAACTTTAGAGGATCAAGCAAAGCGTGCATATGAGCAGTTCAAGGCACAGCCGGATGAGCTAGGGAAAAATGTGTATTTAACATCACTTCATGATAGAAACGAAGTGCTTTTTTACAAATTACTTAATGAGCACTTGGCGGAAATGCTTCCGATTGTCTACACGCCGACTGTAGGAACGGCTATTCAGCGTTATAGCCATGAGTATCGAAAGCCGAGAGGGCTTTATTTATCGATTGATGATCTGGAAGGCATGGAAGAGATTTTTGCTTCTTATGGTGTCGATGAATCAATTGATTTAATCGTTGCAACTGATGCAGAAGGTATTTTAGGCATCGGAGACTGGGGCGTTGGCGGGATTGCCATTTCAGTCGGGAAACTTGCTGTTTATACAGCTGCAGCAGGCATTGATCCTAGCCGCGTGCTGGCAGTAGTGCTTGATGCCGGGACGAACCAGGAAAGTCTCTTAAATGATCCGCTTTATGTTGGCAATCAGCACTCCCGCGTTCGAGGAGAGCGCTATGATCAGTTCATTGATCAATATGTCGAGCTTGCCCGTGCTACTTTCCCAAATGCACTCCTTCACTGGGAAGACTTTGGTACAAAGAATGCCCGTGCGATATTGGAAAAATATAAGGACCGTATTTGTACATTTAACGATGACATTCAAGGGACTGGCGCCGTTTCACTTGCTGCAGTTATGGCATGTGCAAAAGCTTCGAAGGTTCCGCTGAAAGATCACCGTATCGTCATTTTTGGAGCGGGTACGGCAGGTATTGGCATAGCCGAGCAAATCCGTGATGCGATCGTCAGAGACGGAGTCAAAGAAGAGGAGTCCTACGATCATTTCTGGTGTATTGATAAAACGGGGCTGCTCACAGATGATTCACCTGACATTCAGCCATTTCAAAAGCCGTATGCAAGACGTTCTGACGAAGTAAAGGATTATGCCCGTAATGGTCCAAAGCATTCGATTGATCTATTAGAGGTCGTCAAACAGGCGAAACCTACAATCTTAATTGGCACCTCGACGGTCGGAGGAGCATTTACAGAGGAAATTGTAAAAGAAATGGCGTCTCACGTGGAGCGCCCTGCGATTTTACCGATGTCGAATCCGACACCTCTTTCAGAAGCAAAGCCGCAAGATCTGATTGAGTGGACTGAAGGACGCGCACTTGTGACAACGGGAAGCCCATTTGATCCTGTCGAATATGGCGGTGTCACATATGAAATTGGACAAGCGAATAATGCCCTTGTCTTCCCAGGTCTTGGTCTAGGCACGATTGTGTCAAAAGCCAGGTTGATGACAGACAGTATGTTTGTTGCGAGTGCTGAAGCCATTGCAAGCATGGTCAATGTGGGGAAGCCGGGAGCAGCGATGCTGCCAAGTGTCGAACAGCTTCGAACCGTTTCAGCAACAGTGGCCGTCCGCGTGGCGCAGGCAGCAATTGATGAAGGAATAGCAGAAGAAACGCCTGATGACCTCATTCAGGCTGTGCAGGACGCGATGTGGCATCCTGTGTACAAAAAAATCAAAGCCATATAAAAAAAGCTTCGCAAGGACATGTCTTTGCGAAGCTTTCTTGATCAAGCAACAGAATCAATTACATCAACGATCATGCCTGTTTTGGCATCAATCATCACTTCATACTGTTCAAGCTCGCCAAAGGCAGAGCGGGTAATGCCAGATTTGTACACATCAATCGTTTCACCATTTACGGTATACGGTTCTGGTACAGTATAAATCCAAGAGCCATCAATCGGGCCGCGCTGTTTAAAAGCAGATTTCACAATTTTTAATGCTTTTTCAGATGAGATATACGTAGGGAAAAATACTTTCTTTGCAACAATTGCAGCGGCTACTCCAATACTCGCACCAATCAAAACATGTTTTAACTTCAACGTGCTGCACCTCCGTATTGCTGTTTTTTCCATTATACAAAACTTGTCCATTGATGTTAAGGAATCCGAATACTTGAAAGCATATTCAAAATTTTTAGAGAGATACTTGGAAAACCGAAAGAATTCTTATAGTATAAAGTGAGTGTTATTTTTATAGGAATATATATGGTCATTACATAGAAACGAGGTAAACTGTAGAATGAACGAAGAAACATTGTCGCTTTTCCGAAATTTAACAGAATTACAGGGAACTCCAGGAAATGAGCACCATGTGCGTGCTTTTATGAAAAAAGAACTTGAGAAATATTCTGATGAACTCATTCAAGACCGTCTTGGCGGAGTGTTTGGCGTACGCAAGGGGCCGGAAAACGCACCGAAAATTATGGTAGCAGGTCATATGGATGAAGTCGGATTCATGGTCTCCTCGATTACAAAAAACGGAATGATTCGTTTTCAAACACTTGGCGGCTGGTGGAGTCAAGTCATGCTGGCGCAGCGTGTAGACGTACATACCGATCAGGGTCCAATTCCTGGTGTCGTCTCGAGTACACCTCCTCACCTTCTCACACCAGAACAAAAAAGCAAACCTGTGAAACCGTCAGATATGCTTATTGATATTGGTGCAGACAGTGAAGAAGAGGCAAAAGAGCTTGGCGTTCGCCCAGGACAGCAAATCGTTCCTGCAACGGTATTTACCCCAATGGCGAATCCAAAAAAGATTTTAGCGAAGGCTTGGGATAACCGCTATGGCTGCGGCCTTGCGATTGAATTATTAAAAGAATTAAAAGACGAATCACTTTCATGTCAGCTGTATTCAGGAGCAACTGTTCAAGAGGAAGTAGGGCTTAGAGGGGCTGAGGTAGCTGCGAATATGATTCAGCCGGATCTTTTCTTCGCTTTAGATGCGAGTCCTGCAAACGATGTGACAGGTGACAAAACACAGTTCGGACAGCTTGGAAAAGGTACACTTCTGCGTATTTTTGACCGCACAATGATTACGCACCGCGGAATGAGAGACTTTGTACTCGATACTGCTGAGACAAACAACATTCCATATCAATATTTCGTATCACCGGGTGGTACAGACGCTGGACGTGTTCATATTTCAAACCAAGGTGTGCCTTCTGCTGTCATTGGGGTTTGCGCACGCTACATTCATACAAGTCATTCTGTGTTACATGTGGATGATTACGCAGCGGCAAAAGAGTTAATTGTCCGCCTAGTGAAAAATTGTGATCAAAGTACAGTGGATTCTATTTATCAACAAGTATAAATAGAATAGAAAAAGGCTGCTTCTTCAATGAGAGCAGCTTCAACGTGTAGACAAACCCTCGCATTCTTTGTCAGTCCTGCGTGCCGGTGCTCACGAATGTCAAATTCGCTCCGCTCCGGTACTCGTCCTTCCTAGGGCTGCAAAGGTTTTCTATCACGCTGAAAAGAAGACAAAGGGCTAAAATAAACATCATTTTAGCCCTTTGTCAACAATCTGAGGCTGCTTCTTCAATAAGAGCAGCCTTTTTTCTTATTGCTGTTCAAACACATAAGATAACGCCTTGATCGCTTGGTTTACGGTTTCCACAGTGATATTTGCTTTGTTTGAGAGTTCTTTTAACGGATGGTGCAGCTCTTTTGGACGGATTAAAATAAGAGGTTTCCCTTTTGCAATCGCAGCAGACGCATCCATGGCTGTGTTCCACTGTTTATATTTCTCACCAAAGCGCGCAATGACAACATCTGCTTTGTTTAATAAAATTTCAGTACGAAAATTGTTCAAATCAGAAGCTGCATCATCTTTGAAAATGGCATTCGGCTGCTCACCTAAAATATCCTCACCGATGTTATCTGAGCGGTCATGATTCTCCATCGGACCGACAAATGTCACCGGAAGCTTCAAAGATTGGCTTTTTTCCTTGATTTCATCACGCCACTGGCTATGAATTTCTCCAGCTAAATAAACAGTTAATTGCATAACGAAGTCCTCCTTTTGTACAAACTTAGTAAAGGTTTGTCCTGTTTCTTTTCATGTTACACAAGAAGTGCTTGATAAAGCAAAAAAAATATGATTATGATATTCATGGTAGAGACAATTTTTCATCGTAAGAATACTACATATAATGGGAAGGACAGGCCTCTTCGTCTTTCCTATGAGAAAGCAGGAAGACGACGTTGATGACTTATTTGAAAAGAAAGGGGATCTCCCTTTCGCCAAAGGTGTATTTCATTGATGCACTTTCTTATATGGCTTTAGGTCTATTTGCTACATTAGTGGTAGGTCTGATTTTAAAAACAGCAGGTGGTCTGTTATCACTTTCTCTCATTGTGAAAATGGGTACGCTTGCTATGGGTCTGATGGGACCGGCAATTGGTGTAGCAGTTGCTTATCGCTTAAATGCTTCTCCATTAATCATTTTTGCAAGTGTTGTCTCAGGTGCCGCTGGAGCAGAGCTTGGGGGACCAGCCGGAAGCTTCGTGGCTGCTCTAATTGGGGTGGAACTCGGCAAACTGGTTAGTGGTGAGACAAGAATTGATATTATTTTAACGCCGCTTGTCACCATTATCACTGGCTTTTTCACTGCTGCTTTCATCGGTCCTGGCATTCAGGCGATGATGACAGGGCTTGGCAGACTTATCATGTGGGGGACAGACCAAAGCCCGCTGATCATGGGCATGCTAGTAGCGACCATTGTTGGACTTGCTCTCAGTTCTCCGATTTCAAGTGCTGCACTTGCGCTCATGCTTGACTTAAGCGGAACAGCTGCTGGTGCTGCAACGATTGGCTGCTGTGCCCAAATGGTTGGCTTTGCTGCTGCAGGTTTTAGAGAAAATCGCTTTGGCGGGCTTGCGGCTGTCGGCATTGGGACGTCAAAGTTGCAGCTTTCAAACATTGTGAAAAACCCCCTCATCCTGATTCCGCCGACGATTGCTGGTCTGATTCTCGCGCCAATTGGTATTATTGGCTTTGGGATGGTCAATAATGCGGCAGGAGCGGGAATGGGAACGAGCGGGCTTGTTGGACAGCTCATGACCCTCACCGTCATGGGGTTTCATCCATCTGTATTTCTGGCGATAGCTCTTTTGCATATCGTTGGCCCGGCAGTGATTAGTTTGGTAGTATCAGAATGGATGAGAAAGAAAGGCTATATACAATTCGGAGATTTAACCATACAAACTGGAGGAATGAAACATGAAAAAAATTGAATCTAACGAAGAATTACAAAAAGTGATTCAAGAAGACTTAACGGTATTGCTATTTTCAGCTGACTGGTGCCCGGACTGCACATTTATTGAGCCATTCTTGCCAGAGCTTGAAGCAAACTACCCAGAATTTGAGTACTTCTATGTCGATAGAGACAAGTTCATTGACACTTGTGCAGAGTGGGAAATTTACGGCATTCCAAGCTTTTTAGTCTTTAAAAACGGACAAGAGATTAACCGCTTTGTCAGCAAAGATCGTAAGACAAAGGAAGAGATTGAAGCATTTTTAACAGATTCTCTTTCTAAATAACGAAAGGAGAGTCTAAAACGATGGCAAAAATGACATCAAGACAGCTTGCGAATGAACTCAAAAGCCGTCTGACGAACGACAGCTGGTCACACCAGTTTGATCGGGAAAAAGATACGCTTCGTATTGAAGATAAACAAACAGGCAAAGGCATCACACTAGAGCTCCCGCCAATTATTGCAAAGTGGGAAGTAAAGCCTGATGAAACAATTGATGAGATTGTTTATTATGTGAAAGAAGCGCTGAGTGCCATGAAAGGCGAAGCGCAGCACATTTCAGGAAAAGAAAAGCATATCTATCCGGTCATTCGTTCCACTTCCTTTCCTGAGGCATCAAGTGATGGAATTCCGCTCGTATTTGATGAGCATACAGCTGAAACGAGAATCTACTATGCACTTGACCTTGGAAGCACCTACCGATTAATTGATGAAAAGATGCTTCAAAAGGAAAACTGGACAAAAGAGCGAATCAGAGAAACTGCAAGCTTCAACGTTCGTTCACTAGAAACTGTAGTGAAAATGGATGAAGTGGCAGGCAACCTGTTTTATTTCTTCCGTGCAAATGACGGATATGACGCCAGCAGACTTTTAAATGAGTCGTTATTACAAGAATACGCCCAAAAAATAGAAGGACAAATGGCGATTTCTGTTCCTCATCAAGATGTATTCATCATTGCAGATGTTCGCAATGATTCAGGCTATGATATTTTAGGACAGATGTCGATGAGCTTCTTCGCCAGCGGTACGGTTCCGATTACCGCATTGTCATTTTTGTATGATGAGGGTAAGCTTGAACCGATCTTTATACTTGCAAAAAGCAGACCAAAACAGCAGTAGAAGGGAATTTTGAAGAATGAATGTTTTTTATAATGCAGAAGGTGTAGGCGACACACTTCTTATTTCATTGAAAGATGTGACGAGAGAAGAAGTAGGACATGAGACGTTTGGAGATGTTGTACGAATCTTCAATCAAGAAACAAAAGAAACAACAGGCTTTAATATCTTCAATGCATCTACTTACATGAAAATTGAAGAAAACGGATCTGTCCCGCTTTCTGAAACCATTGTTCAAGATATCAATGAAATTTTAAACCGCAACGGTGTCAGTGAAACGTTGACTGTGGATCTATCACCAAAATTTGTTGTCGGCTATGTAAAGGAAAAAGAAAAGCATCCGAATGCAGATAAATTAAACATTTGCCAAGTTGATGTGGGCGATGAAACCTTACAAATCGTGTGCGGTGCACCAAACGTTGACCAAGGCCAATATGTCGTGGTGGCGAAAGTCGGCGCAGTGATGCCAAGCGGTATGGTCATCAAAGATGCTGAGCTAAGAGGGGTTCCATCAAGCGGCATGATTTGTTCAGCAAAAGAGTTAGATCTTCCAGACGCACCTGCTGAAAAAGGGATACTTGTTTTAGATGGTAGCCATCAAGCTGGCGAACCCTTTAAAGCATAACCTCCCATAAACGGGCACATAGGAGCGAAGAATGTGTTATACCAAAAGTCACTAAGTACGTACTTAGTGACTTTTTTTCATCTACAGACAGCATGAACAGCATAAACCGGCACTTTTCTCGCTTTTCTGCATGAAAAAGCAATGGTATACTAAAAATCGCCCAAGAAAACGTAAGGGGAGTTAAAGTGAGTGATAAATGATGAGTTGGTTAGATAAATTTTTTAGTGTATTTTTAGGAGAAGAAAAGAAAGAAGAAAAAGCTGTAAAACCTGAAGAAAATATAGCTGCACCAAAGCAGCCGGCTTTTGAACAGCATAAAGAATATAAAAAAATCGAAGATACGAAAGTGTATTATGAATATCCAAAAGGCAACTTTCGGTTTCCGCTCGTTCCAGATGAACCTCTGCGTGACGGAGTGAAGCCGGAGAGAAAACACGCCAAACCAAGACAGTCAAAGACCAGACAGACAACCTATCAGCCTAAACAAACGCTTCAGTCTGATATGAATAAAAAGCCATTCAAGCCAGAGCAAATTCCATCACCGATTTATGGCTATCATCAGGATATGCGTCCAAAAAAGGCAGAAGCAAAAGAAGAAGCAGGTTCAGTTCAAAGGAAAGCAGCAGAAGAAACGGCGCAGCGTGTCACATTGTTATCAGAAGAGGCAGAGCGTGAACGGAATGTCAGGCAGCAAATGAACATCCCATCTATTCAGAAAGAAAAACGTATCGAGGAAATGGTTTCAGCATCAGCAAAAGAGAGAGCGGATAAGGAGCCAGAAGTAACCCAGCATACATTGCAAGAGGAACTCGCTTATCAAGATCATGTTCAATCGACGATGGAACGTTTAACTGACGAGCCTTTCCAGCCAGAAGATCATCATGAAGCTGATTTACATAAGCAGCAAGCCGAAGTCTATCAGGAGCAACCGGTACAGTCCGAGCCGGAACAGGCTGCCACCAGCGATGAAGAAGAAATAAAAGACGAGCCTGTTCATCAGTTTGAAGATCATACTGAGGAAATAGACATGTTGACCTTCGAAACACCGGAACCTTCGCAGCCAGCGATTGAGATGGAAGCAGACATTCCAGCAGAAGAAGCAGTGGCGTTAACAGAAAATATGTCAGTAGAACCAGTGGAAGAAGTAGAAGCTGATCCAATAGAAGACAAACAAGAAGAAGCGTCCGCGGCAGCATTTGAAGAAGCTGAGCCAGTCCAACATGACCTGCAGGAAGATCAGCTGGTTCAAGAAGCTGAAATTGAAGAAGAAAACTTGATGCCAGTAGTAGAACAAGTAACAGAGGAACAAACTGCATCTGAACCGGCAGAAACGGTCATAGAACAGACAGAGCAGCCAGAACAAACGCACGAAGTCAAGAAAGAAGAACCAAAACAGACATCTCCACAGCCGCCGCGCGCAAGCGGTCAAACCTCTACGGTTCCGTTTAATGTCATGATGTTAAAAAGCGATCAGCGCGTGCAAGGGCAAAAGAAAGCAGCTGACACACAAGGGTATGTTTTTCCAAGTCTCGCCCTTTTAGACGTACCGCCAGCTCAAAAAGAAGAGGACGGAACATGGGTGAAAGAGCGGGCAGAGCTGCTTAATGCGACGCTTAAAAATTTCAATGTAAGAGCAAGTGTTGTTCATGTCACACAGGGCCCTTCTGTGACAAGGTTTGAAGTACATCCAGAACCAGGTGTCAAAGTGAACAAAATCACGAACCTGTCAGATGATATTAAACTTAGTTTGTCCGCAAAGGATATTCGAATTGAAGCACCGATTCCAGGAAAGAACACGATCGGGATCGAAGTGCCAAACCTGCACAGTAAAATGGTGTTCTTAAGAGAAATGATCAGAAGCAGTGCGTTTAGAGACAATCCATCTCCTTTAACAGCAGCACTTGGATTAGATATCTCAGGCCAGCCTGTCGTGGTTGATCTGCAAAAAATGCCGCATGGCTTAATTGCTGGAGCAACTGGTTCAGGAAAAAGTGTCTGCATCAATACGATTTTAGTGAGCTTAATGTTTAAAGCATCACCAGATGAAGTGAAAATGCTCTTAATTGACCCTAAAATGGTTGAATTAGCGCCGTATAATCACATTCCGCATCTTGTGAGTCCTGTCATTACCGATGCCAAGACAGCAACAGCTGCTCTGAAATGGGTAGTGGATGAAATGGAAAGACGCTATGAACTATTTGCACACTCTGGCGTGAGAGAAATTAAACGATTCAATGAGCTTGTAAAAGAAAAACAAATGGGTGAAAAACTACCTTATCTCGTCGTGGTGATCGATGAGCTGGCTGATTTAATGATGGTCGCACCAAATGAAGTCGAAGAAAGCATCTGCCGAATTGCTCAAAAAGCAAGAGCATGCGGCATTCACTTATTGATTGCGACACAAAGACCTTCTGTTGATGTCATCACAGGTCTCATTAAAGCCAATATCCCAACAAGAATTGCGTTTTCTGTTTCAAGTCAGGTTGATTCAAGAACGATCATTGACATGGCCGGTGCAGAAAAGCTTCTTGGAAAAGGAGACATGCTCTTCTTAGAAAATGGCTCCGGCAAGCCGACAAGGCTGCAAGGGAACTTTGTATCAGACCGTGAGATTGATCAAGTGGTGGCACATGTGAGAAAGCAGCGCAAGCCAGTGTTCCTCTTTGAACAGGAGGAACTAATGCTTCAAGGCTCTGCGATTACAGACGAAGATGAATTGTTTATGGATGCCTGCCGTTTTGCCATCGAGCAGAATAGCGCTAGTACATCAAGTTTGCAGCGAAGATTTAGAATTGGCTACAATCGTGCAGCCAGACTGATTGACATGATGGAGCGCGAGGGGATGATCTCTGGTGCGAAAGGCAGTAAGCCAAGAGAGGTGCTCATGACGCTGAGTGACTTAGAACAGTTGATCTAAACAAACCACTTCATTTTTTTTATAAACATGGTATGATAGCACATAGGTGCAATTTTGTAATTGGACGCTTTTCGCATGTCTGCCAGAACGCTTTTTTATGTAAAATAAGCGGAAACAAGTGTTAGAAATGGGAAAGTTGTCGGATACTAATCATAGTTAATATTGATTAGAATAGGAAGATCGGAAAAAAATCTTTATTTGGAGCTGCGATCTGTGATCAGCTAGAGGCAAAAATCACAAGTTGCAAATTGAAATGAGCGTCATATACTGTAAGTCAGATAGACGTTTGTTGGAGGTACAATTATGACTGTTTATCATTTTGTTGGAATAAAAGGGACAGGTATGAGTCCACTGGCCCAAATTCTTCATGATACTGGGTATACTGTCCAAGGATCGGATATCGAAAAACATATCTTTACACAAAAAGCATTAGAAGAACGAAATATTAAAATTCTACCATTTGACCCAGATAATATTCAGCCAGGGATGACGGTCATCGCAGGAAATGCATTCCCTGATACACACCCTGAGATTGAACGTGCCCTTTCTGAAGGGATTCCTGTCATTCGTTACCATAAATTCCTTGGAGAATACATGGATTCATTCACAAACGTTGCGATTACTGGTGCTCATGGCAAAACATCAACAACAGGACTGCTTGCTCACGTCATGCAGGCAGCAAAACCTACTTCGTACTTAATCGGTGATGGATCTGGAATGGGGAAAGAGAACAGCGAGTATTTTGTCTTTGAAGCATGTGAATACCGCAGACACTTCCTCAGCTATCATCCAGATTATGCGATCATGACCAATATTGATTTTGATCACCCTGATTATTTCTCGGATATTAATGACGTGTTTGATGCGTTTCAAAACATGGCGCTTCAAGTGAAAAAAGCTATTATCGCCTGTGGTGATGACGAGCATCTGCCAAAGATTCAAGCGAAGGTACCTGTTGTGTACTACGGTTTCAACGAAGAAAATGATTTCCAAGCACGCAATGTTGTGAAAAATACGGAAGGTACCACATTTGATGTATTTGTACGCAATACGTTTTATGATACCTTCTACATTCCTGCCTACGGAAATCATAATGTCCTCAACTCGTTAGCTGTCATTGCATTATGTCACTATGAATCCATTGATGTAGAGCTTATCAAAGGCGCATTAAAGACATTTGGTGGTGTGAAACGACGCTTTAATGAAAAAGTGGTCGGTGAGCAGGTCTTAATTGATGATTATGCACATCATCCAACTGAAATTGAAGTCACGATTGAAGCAGCTCGCCAAAAATATCCGGACCGTGATATTGTGGCTGTCTTCCAGCCGCATACCTTCACACGTACACAGCAATTCTTAAGTGAATTTGCTGACAGTCTAAAGAAAGCCGACTATGTCTACCTTTGTGATATTTTCGGTTCAGCCCGTGAAAACATTGGAAAGCTGAGCATTGAAGATTTACGAGAAAAAATCCCGCAGGCCCAATTGATTGAGGAAGAAGACACATCTGTGCTGAAAGCACACGAAGATGCGATTCTGATCTTTATGGGAGCAGGAGACATTCAAAAATATTTGCGTGCTTATGAAAAAGTCGCTGTATAAATGCTTAAAAAAGTGCCGTTTCACGCGGCACTTTTTTTATTTTGAATAAAATGTGACAAAAGAGCTAAATGTGTCAACATGTGCCGCTTTTTTTCGTTCGCTGTGGACAGGAATTAGCGAATAAGTGTAGAATTATTATTCAATCGGTCATTCTAGGCGATGTTTGAATGATACAACGAGAGGGTAATGAATTGAATATGCCCGCAGCAAAGGAGGTATCAGATGATTATTATTCTATATCTAAGCGTTGCACTGATCGCAATTGCTTTCCTCATTCTTGTCATCTATTTGTCCAAAACATTAAAATCCTTACAGCTGACATTAAAGAATGTTGCATCAACTTTAGAAGGTCTTGAAGGTCAGATGCAAGGCATCACCACAGAGACAGCACAGTTGCTACATAAGACAAACAAGCTTGCTGAAGATATTCAAGACAAATCGGCAAAACTTAACACAGTTGTGGATGCGGTGCAGGGAATTGGCGGCTCGATCAACCAATTTAATACAAGCATAAAGCAGGCAGCTGGTGCGGTTTCTTCATCCGTTGAAAGAAATCAAGAAAAAGTGACGGATGTTGTAAGCTGGAGTAACGCAGCACTTGAGATTTATAAAAAATGGAAACAGCGTAAACACCAAAAATAAACCATATTCGCATAGGAGGAATAATCATGAGCAAAGACGGAATCAATAGCAAAGACTTTTTGATCGGAACACTTATTGGTGGAATTGTTGGTGCAACAACAGCATTATTTTTAGCACCGAAGTCAGGGAAAGAGCTTCGCGATGATTTGAACACCCAAGCGAATGTTTTAAAAGAAAAAACAGATCGACTCGCAACAGATGCAAAAGAAAGAGGCACTGAATATGTGACGATTGCGAAAGATAAAACGTCTGAATTGTCTCAACTTGTAGCAGAGCAGTCAAATCAGATTTTAGACAAAGTGAAAGACATAAAAGACCGTGCAGCTGGTAAAGCTAATCATGTGAAAAGTGAAGCAGAAGACGCGGCAGCTGATTTAGCAAGCGAAGCATCAGATGTAGCTGATGAAGCAAAAGTACGAGCACAAGAAGCAAAATCAGAAATTGAAGACGGCATCAAAGATGTCAAAGAAAAAGTAGAACAATCGACTAAAGGCTAACCCTCACAGCTCGAAGTGAAGAAGGAGAACATCATGTCAAAACAACTCATTGAAACAGAAGAACAGTTTGATCAACTAACGAATCAAGATGGGACGTTTGTCTTTTTTAAACACAGTTTGACATGTCCGATCAGCCAAGCGGCTTTTCATGAGTTTGAAGCATTTGCATCTGCACATGAAGACGTGCCAACGTATTTCTTGCAAATTCAAAATACGAGAGAGCTTTCATCTTACGTGGCTGAAAAATCGGGTGTAAAGCACGAAAGTCCTCAAGCACTCGTCTTTAGTGGTGGAAAAGTGAAGTGGCATGCATCCCACTCAAGCATTACAAAAGAAGCGCTTGAACATAATCTGTAAAAGAAAGAAACGTCAGCAGCGGCTGACGTTTTTTTTATAAAAAAAGGTTTACTTGAACGAAAAGTATGCTATAATCTTACATACAATACTTTACCGCTTAAAAGCGTTTGGGTAATAAAGAAAATTTTCGTGACAATTCCGAAATCTTTGTTTATAATAAACCCTATCATGCAAGAATGAAAAAATAAAAAGCGAGAACAGGCAGAGGAAAGGATGACAAAAATGAGCAACAATGAACTAGAAAAATTGAGGCAGCAAGCAGATGAACTAAATCTTCAAATCTTAAAACTGATCAATGAAAGAGGAAACATTGTAAAAGAAATTGGAAAAGCGAAAGAAGCGCAAGGTGTCAACCGATATGATCCTGTCAGAGAGCGCACAATGCTGAACCAAATTCTTGAAGAAAATGATGGACCATTTGAAAACTCAACGATTCAGCATATTTTCAAAGAGATTTTCAAAGCAGGTCTAGAGCTTCAAGAAGATGACCACAGCAAAGCACTTCTTGTTTCTCGTAAGAAAAAACCAGAAAACACAATCGTGAACATCAATGGGGAAGCGATCGGTGATGGAAAGCAGCGCTTCATCGTTGGACCATGTGCTGTTGAAAGCTACGAGCAAGTTGCAGAAGTAGCGGCAGCAGCGAAACAACAAGGGTTAAAACTACTACGCGGAGGCGCATTTAAACCTCGTACAAGTCCATACGATTTCCAAGGACTTGGTGTAGACGGTCTCAAGATTCTAAAGCGTGTAGCGGATGAATACGGTCTTGCTGTCATTAGTGAAATTGTTAATCCTGCTCATATTGAAGAAGCGATTGAGCATATTGATGTCATCCAAATTGGGGCACGTAACATGCAAAACTTCGAATTGTTAAAAGAAGCCGGTTCTGTGAAGAAACCAGTTCTTCTAAAACGCGGCCTTGCAGCGACCATTTCAGAATTCATCAATGCAGCTGAATACATCATCGCCCAAGGAAATGATCAAATCATCCTTTGCGAGCGCGGTATCCGCACATACGAAACAGCAACAAGAAATACACTAGATATCTCGGCAGTGCCAATCTTGAAACAAGAGACACATTTACCAGTCTTCGTTGATGTGACGCATTCAACTGGACGTAGAGATCTTCTCCTTCCAACAGCAAAAGCAGCTCTTGCGATTGGAGCAGACGGTGTTATGGCAGAAGTACATCCAGATCCATCTGTTGCTCTATCTGATTCAGCGCAGCAAATGGACATTCCACAATTCGAAAAATGGTTAGATGCGTTAAGACCACTTGTCAACATTCACGCATAATCATAGATAGAAATAGCCGCCGGAAACTGCCCGGCGGTTTTTTTATGGAATAAATACGATGAAGTTTGGGAATGAAAGGAAGAAAGCACATTGCAAGTTCAAAAAGAGCTTGTTCACAATGTTTTCATTTTTAAAAATCGATAGAATCTGTTAAGATCATTGTCATAGCTGGCGTTCTCGATGGTTTTTTATGAAATATGATTCAAATTACAGGTAACAAGCTGTTTAAAGTTTGTTTAATTTAGTTATAAAAAGAAAGGGAACGTTTTCATATGACAAAAAAACGTGTATAATTTCATAAAAGAATGTCATTTTGATGTAGATTGAAAAATTATGTGTCTCTTTTCATCATTTTAATGACAAATAGGATATTATTTTCCTCGTATCTGACATGTCTCTATCCAATTGGTGAATGCTATAGATATGAAGTGTATTTGAAGGAGTGATTTATGTGAATAATGTTACAATATATGATGTAGCAAGAGAAGCAAATGTAAGTATGGCAACGGTATCACGCGTAGTAAATGGTAATCCAAACGTAAAACCAACAACAAGAAAAAAGGTGCTTGAAGCGATTGATCGCCTTGGCTATCGTCCGAATGCAGTGGCACGAGGCCTAGCAAGTAAAAAAACAACGACAGTTGGGGTCATCATCCCTGATATTTCTAGTATCTTCTATTCGGAATTAGCACGCGGTATTGAAGATATCGCCACGATGTATAAATACAATATCATTTTGAGCAACTCAGATCAAAATACTGATAAAGAGCTTCATTTGTTAAATACGATGCTCGGTAAACAAGTAGACGGAATTGTCTTTATGGGCGGAAACATCACAGACGTGCATGTGGAAGAATTTAAGCGCTCTCCTGTTCCGATTGTGCTTGCAGCATCTGTTGAAGAGCAAGCTCAAACACCATCTGTCAACATCAACTATGAGCAGGCCATTTATGATTCAGTTCAGCTGTTAGTTGAAAAAGGACATAAACGAATTGCGTTTGTTTCTGGTCCAATGTCAGAACCAATTAATTCCGTGAGAAAACTTGCAGGTTATAAGCGTGCGCTTGAAGAAGCGGGCATCGCGTTTGACGATGCACTCGTCGCTGAAGGCGATTACTCTTATGATTCTGGAATTGAAGCACTTGCTCATCTGCTTGAGCAGTCTGACAAGCCGACAGCTGTTATCGCAGCTACAGATGAAATGGCGCTAGGTGTCATTCATGGAGCACAAGACAGAGGGGTATCCATTCCTGAAGATTTAGAAGTGATTGGCTTCGATAACACAAGACTTTCTCTCATGGTGCGTCCTCAGCTGACAACAGTTGTTCAGCCGACATATGATATTGGTGCTGTTGCCATGAGACTGCTCACAAAGCTGATGAACAAAGAACAAGTGGACGATCAAATTGTTGAGCTTCCGCACAGAATTGAAGAAAGACAATCAACAAAATAAAACAAAAAAAGCAGGCTTACCTTATGACGGAAAGCCTGCTTTTCTTATGCCTTTTTCTTTTCTCTTCTAACAGGCATGAGTGCTTTTTCTACTGTTTGAGCATTCTTTTCTGTGATTTCTGCTTTTCTTGGGATCGGTGGATATAAATCGTCAGGGTCTCTCCACGTAGGTGGAAGGGTAACAGGCGATTGCTTATTCCAGGCTTGAATCCAGTCCTGAGGGAGTTCATCTGGCGGTGTAATGCCTTTCATCTCAAGCCAAATACGGCTCCACGCTCTTGGAACGACGCGCCAAATATCATATCCCCCTCCGCCAACAGCGATCCATTTGCCGTCACAATATTGATGCGCAAGTTCATGGGCAAGTCTAGGAATTTCCTCATATATTTTCATAGTGGCAGATAAATGAGTTAACGGATCATAGTAGTGTGCATCAGCTCCGTTTTGCGTCAAAATCACATCTGGTTTAAAAAAAGCAGCAATCTCAGTCACTGCTGTTCGGTATGCTTCGAGGAACGATTCATCTTCCGTAAATGCATCTAGCGGAATATTATAGGCGTAGCCATAGCCTTTATCGTGGCCTCTTTCCTGTACTTGTCCCGTTCCAGGGAACAAGTAGCGTCCTGTTTCATGAATGGAGACTGTACATACCTCTGGGTCGTCATAGAAGCTGAACTGGACACCATCGCCGTGATGAGCATCCGTATCAATATATAAAATTCTAGCGCCATATGTCTTTTGAATATATTGAATCGCCACAGAGCTGTCATTATAAATACAAAAGCCAGATGCACGCCCTTTGAACCCGTGGTGAAGCCCGCCGCCAAGATTGAGTGCATGCTGGGAATGACCGAGCATCACTTGATCAACTGCTGTTAACGTTCCGCCAACAAGGAGAGATGCCGCCTCATGCATGCCTGCGAACATCGGTGTATCCTCTGTGCCAAGACCGTAGCGTTCCCCCTCTGCTGTAGACAGCTTTCCTTCACTTGCCCGCTGCACGGCCTGGATATAATCTGCTGTATGGACGAGCTTTAATTCCTCCAGAGTAGCCATACGCGGTGCGACAATTTCATCCTCTGTTAACGCCTTCATTTTTTGAAGAAGATCATAAGTTAAGTAGACACGAAGCTGATTGAAGGGATGATCTTGGTTAAATTGGTACGTTTGAAAAGATGGTGAAAAAACAAAGGTCGCTTCCTTCATTTGATCGTCTGCTCCATAGGCCAGAGCACCTTATAGCCTTTTGCGCGAATCAGCTTCGTCACATGATCTGCATGAATGGTTTGAAGGCGGAATACGAGCACTTTAGAAGCCTCATTGGCATGAGGATACACAAGCACACTCAGCAATTGAATATGCTGCTCCTTTAAAATGGCTGTAATGTCTGCGAGGCCTTCAGTCATCTGCTCCACTTCAACCTCTAAGTGCGATCCAGGCTGATCTGCACCTGTCAGTCTTACAAACGTACGAAGCAGATCTGTTTTTGTGATAATGCCTACAAGTTTGCCACGTCTCACCACCGGAAGACAGCCAATTCCGTGCTCAAAAAAGACACTTGATATCTCCTCAACGAAATCAAGCGGGTGAGCAGTGATCGTCTCTAATACCATGATCTCTTCGACTGGCCGCTGAATAAAGAGCTTTCTTTTCTCTGTCTCAAAAATACTTGGACTGGCATTTTTAATATCCCGATCTGTCACCATCCCAATGACAGATCCTTGATCAGATACGATCGGAATATGCCGGATGTGGTGTGCACTCATTTTTTGAATGGCTTCTTCAATCGTATCGGTTTTTCGCAGCGTGATCACATCACGCTCCATAATTTGTTCAATCATCATTGTTTACCAATCCCCTTTGCCAAAAAAACGAATTGAACGTTAATACATAAAGCGCTGATGGAAGCGAAGACGATCGAAACGCTCGATCGAATCAGGACTCACATGTTTCCCAATTCTGGCCATTAAACAATTGGCTGGATGTGAGCTAATCTCTGGCTCGTCTGTTGCAAACCAGACAAGACCGCCTGCGTTCATCATTTTCTCCATCATTTTGCGGTACTCCCAAACGTTTTTCTTTGTCCCCTTTAAATCCCAATGCCAGTAATATTCAGTTGTAATGATGATGTAATTCTCCATTTGCTCATCCATCATGCTCACATCAAGCAAATGCTTGCCAAGTGAGCATCCTCTAAATGGAGGAGCGACCTCAATTGCGCCAAGCTCAATTAAATTGTCCATTTTGCCCTCTGACCAGCGCTCAAGTGGATCAGGATACAAATACGTGACATAGCCTACGACAAGCTCATTCACTCTTGCAATGATAATACGTCCTTCTGGAAGATCTGCTATTTCAACAAGTGCTTGTTTCTGTTCCTCAGGCGTGCGAAATGCCGTTAGTCCTTCATGAAACGTATAGTTCGCAAGCGCTGATGCAGGTACCGGTCCTTCAATCAGGATGGAACCTGTTTCTCGCTCAATGGTTTTTGAATAATAAGTTTTAGGATGCTCCACGTATCCACCGCCCCTAATTCTAGTGAGTCGTCTCTATTCTATCTTAAATCTTGTAAGAATTAAAACGGTTTCATCAGAAGTTTTTTAAAAATTGAGAAAAAAAGTCATCTATACTATAATGGTCATTGTAAACGTATGCAAAGGGGGACTGTTTGATGAAATTGGAAACGCTACCATCAGTAAAAGGGGATTATCATTTAAATGATTATGAGCAGGCATACAAAGATTTTTCATGGGAGGAAGCTAGAAAAAACTTCTCTTGGTATGAAACAGGAAAAATAAATGCAGCCTATGAAGCGATTGACAGACATGCGGACTCGTTTCGTCAGAACAAGGTGGCGCTTCACTACAAAGATTCACAGCGGGATGAAAAGTATACGTTCAGGGATATGAAAATCAACACAAACAAAGCGGGAAATCTATTCAAAGAAAAGGCACATGTGGAAAAAGGGGATCGCGTGTTTATCTTTATGCCAAGATCACCTGAGCTCTATTTTCTTCTGCTAGGCGCAGTGAAAATTGGGGCGATCGTTGGCCCGTTATTTGAGGCATTTATGGAAGGTGCCGTCAAAGACCGTTTAGAAAATAGTGAAGCAAAGGTGATCGTGACAACACCCGATCTACTTGAACGAATTCCATTTGCAGAGCTTCCAAAGCTTGAATCTGTCATCATTGTCGGCGGTGAAAATGAAGACGTCGATGGCGTTCGGACAATTCACTATGAAGAGGCGTTTGAGGAGGCAGCAAAGGAGCTTGAAATTGAATGGATGGATGAAAAAGACGGCTTCCTGCTTCATTACACATCAGGATCTACCGGTACGCCAAAGGGTGTGCTTCATGTCCATGGTGCAATGGTGCAGCAAGGCCAGACTGGTAAATGGGTGCTTGACTTGAAAGAAGATGACGTTTACTGGTGTACAGCTGATCCAGGCTGGGTTACAGGCACAGTGTACGGTATTTTTTCACCGTGGTTTAATGGGGCGACGAATGTGATTTTAGGCGGCCGGTTTAATCCTGATACGTGGTATGAAACCATTGAATCACTCGGTGTAACCGTTTGGTACAGTGCCCCGACAGCCTTTAGAATGCTCATGGGGGCAGGGGATGACCTCATTCAAAAATATGACCTCAGCTCGCTCCGTCATGTGCTAAGTGTGGGAGAGCCTCTTAATCCAGAAGTCATCCGCTGGGGAGATGCTGTTTTTGGCAAGCGAATTCACGACACTTGGTGGATGACAGAAACGGGTGCACAGCTGATTTGTAATTATCCATGCATGGACATCAAGCCGGGCTCGATGGGAAAACCAATTCCAGGCGTAGAAGCGGCGATTGTGGATAATGCAGGAAATGAACTTCCGCCATACCGGATGGGCAACCTTGCGATTAAAAAAGGCTGGCCTTCTATGATGCATACGATCTGGAACAATCCTGAAAAATATGAATCTTACTTTATGCCGGGAGATTGGTATGTTTCAGGAGATTCAGCTTATATGGACGAAGACGGATACTTTTGGTTCCAGGGACGTGTCGATGACGTCATCATGACGTCAGGAGAGCGGGTCGGTCCATTTGAGGTAGAAAGTAAACTGGTCGAACATCCAGCCATTGCAGAGGCTGGTGTCATTGGAAAGCCAGATCCGGTCCGCGGTGAGATTATTAAAGCATTTATTGCGCTCAGAAGCGGATATGAGCCGACAGATGAGCTGAAAGAAGAGATTCGTACGTTTGTGAAAAAAGGGCTCGCAGCACATGCGGCACCGCGAGAAATTGAGTTTAAAGACAAACTGCCAAAAACGAGAAGCGGAAAAATTATGAGACGTGTGCTAAAGGCGTGGGAGCTGAATTTACCTGCTGGCGACCTTTCGACAATGGAAGATTAATTTTTTCATCAGTTGACTTGATATCAAAAGTGTGTTAAAAATGACATTAGTTGAATATGAAAAGGTTTTGACTGAGATTCAGTAGAATGATCTTTCCCTGTTTAAGAGAGCTGACGGCTGGTGCAAGTCAGTACAAAGAGATATTCGAATTACCCTCACGAACCGCTTTTACGAAAAGGAGCATGCCCTGATTAGTGAAAGAACGGATCTATCCGTTATCAGTGTAAGTGAAAAGACAAGATTTTTTGTCTTTTAAGCAGGGTGGTACCGCGATATATATCGTCCCTTCGTTCATTCGAAGGGGCGTTTTTTATGTTTCATTTTAAACAAAGGAGATTTGGATATGAGTCAATTGATGGAAGAGCTATCGTTTAGAGGATTAATTCAGCAGCAAACAGATGAAGAAGGTTTAACAAAATTATTAGCAGAAGAGAAAATCAAGCTATACTCCGGCTTTGATCCGACAGCTGACAGCTTACACATTGGTCATCTATTGCCAATTTTAACATTACGCAGATTCCAAGAAGCAGGTCATCACCCGATTGCTCTTGTTGGCGGCGCAACTGGACTCATTGGCGATCCTAGTTTCAAAAAAGCAGAACGTTCACTCAACCCAGCAGAAATCGTCGAACAGTGGTCAGATAAAATCAAAGGACAGCTGTCTCAATTTCTTGATTTTGAAGCAGGCGAGAACCCGGCCGTCATCGTGAATAACTACGACTGGATCAGCCAAATGAATGTTATCACGTTCCTTCGTGATATTGGAAAGAACTTCGGTGTAAACTTTATGCTGGCAAAAGATATCGTGAGCTCACGTATCGAAACAGGGATTTCTTACACAGAATTCAGCTACGTCATCCTGCAGTCTTTAGACTTCTTAAACCTTTACAGAAATGAAAATTGTAAGCTGCAAATCGGCGGAAGTGACCAGTGGGGAAATATCACATCTGGACTTGAGTTGATCCGTAAGTCTGAAGCAGAAGGGGCAAAAGCATTCGGTCTGACGATGCCGCTTGTCACAAAAGCAGACGGCACAAAGTTTGGTAAAACAGAAGGCGGCGCCATTTGGTTAGATAAAGAAAAAACGTCTCCATATGAGTTCTACCAATTCTGGATCAACACAGATGACCGTGATGTCGTGAAATACTTAAAATACTTTACGTTCTTATCAAAAGAAGAGATCGCATCGTACGAAGAAAAAGTGCAAACAGCACCTGAAAAGCGTGAAGCGCAGCGCCGTCTAGCAGAGGAAGTGACAACACTTGTACATGGCCGTGAATCACTAGAACAGGCAGTCAACATCTCAAATGCACTATTTAAGGGCGAGATCAAATCTCTTACAGCTGAAGAAGTGAAAGTAGGCTTTAAGGATGTTCCATCAATGGAGAAAAGCAGCACAGAAGAATTAACACTAGTTGATATTCTTGTGGAATCAAAGCTGTCTCCATCAAAGCGTCAAGCACGTGAAGATATCACAAATGGTGCTGTCTCCATCAACGGAGAGAGACAAACAGATAAAGACTATGTTCTCTCAGCTGACGACCGAATTGAAAACCAATTTACCGTTTTAAGAAGAGGGAAAAAGAAATACTTCCTTGTGACGTATAAATAAATCTTTATGAAACAGTTAACATCATGAAAAAGCACCTCAAATGTTCGTGTACATTGAGGTGCTTTTCTTTTTTATGTAGAAGTTGCTCATTCGTCTGTTTCTTGTTCAAGGAGTGAATCTTTGTTTGTATAAGCATGTTCTACCTTACAAATTCGGGTAGTATAGGATTCATACCAATCCTTTTTCCCCTTTTTTTGAACACGTTGATGTGCTGTATGTGCTTTCCATTCTTTGATGGCTGCTAATGAATTCCAGTAAGATATAGTGATCCCAACACCATGTTCATCTCGTACACTTTCTATTCCAAGAAACCCATCTAAATCTTTCGCTAATTCTTCCATTTTTTGAGCAGCAGCAGCGTATTCTTTCTGCTCAACATTTGTTCGTTTTGATGTGAAAATCACGGCATAGTAGGGTGGAGCAGGGGTTTGCGTGAATAGCATCTAGTAGAACCTCCTTTGTCTATTGATATTATATATGAAAGAAAGAAGGTCTCGTAGTCTTTTTGTTTGAATTTAAAAAAGTCCAAGGTGCTTTTTGATTATTTATATTTCTGTAAAATCATCTTATAAACATTACCTTGTTCACTTTTCTGACATATTTTTCTTTTATAAAATAGAGTCGTATAAGATGAATAAGGGGGAATGAAAGTGATTTTTGTTAAGAAAAGGAGTTTGCAAATTCTCGTTGCACTTGCATTGATGATTGGTTCAATGGCTTTTATCCAGCCGAAAGAGGTGAAGGCGGCTGAGCATAATCCAGTTGTGATGGTGCATGGTATTGGTGGTGCCTCTTATAACTTTTATTCTATTAAAAGTTACTTGGTTGGACAAGGCTGGGATCGAAACCAATTATATGCTATCGATTTCATAGACAAAACAGGAAATAACCGCAACAATGGTCCGCGTCTATCTAAATTCGTCCAAGATGTGTTAAACAAAACGGGTGCCAAAAAAGTAGATATTGTGGCTCATAGTATGGGCGGGGCGAACACGTTATACTATATTAAAAATCTTGATGGCGGAGATAAAATTGAAAACGTTGTCACGATTGGTGGAGCAAACGGACTTGTTTCAAGCAGAGCACTGCCAGGAACAGATCCAAATCAGAAAATTCTTTACACATCCGTTTATAGTTCAGCCGATCTCATCGTCGTCAACAGCCTCTCTCGTTTAATTGGCGCAAAAAACGTCCTGATTCACGGCGTTGGACATATCGGTCTATTAACCTCAAGCCAAGTGAAAGGCTATATTAAAGAAGGACTGAACGGCGGAGGACAGAATACGAATTAAAAAACGAAAAAAGACAGCGGTATATGCTGTCTTTTTTGATGTCAATTGGCATATGGCAGCTGTTAGATGAAAGAGACCTTGAAAAGAAGCATAACGATGACGCAAAACAAAGCATCGTACATAGCCGAATAAAAACATGTACAAAACGATCACCATTCCTTACACTACATGTAGTGAATAAGAATCTTCGGAGGTGGGCGTTTGTGAAAACGAATCAAAAGGCTTTCATCATTGTAGATGTACAAAAAGCGTTCGAGCATGAAAAATGGGGAGAACGCAATAACCTAAAGGCAGAGGAAAATATTAGCCGGCTATTGACGTTTTGGAGAGAGAAAAGCTGGAAAGTGATTCATATTCAGCATACATCCGACAATCCGGAATCTGTCTTTCATCCAGCAAATGAAGGGCACCTTTTTAAAGATATTGCTAAACCGCTAGAGGAAGAAACGGTGATACAAAAGAAAGTCAACAGCAGCTTTATTGGTACTAACTTAGAGGAACATCTAAGATCAAACCAGATTGACACGGTCGTCATCGCAGGATTAACAACCCCTCACTGCGTTTCAACGACCACAAGAATGAGCGGAAATCTTGGCTTTGATACGTACCTGATCTCAGATGCAACAGCTGCCTTTGGATTAACGGATCAAAATGGTACATATTTTGACCCAGAAACGATCCACCGGCTCTCACTTGCAACCCTGCATGATGAATTTGCGACTGTTATGACAACAGAGCAGCTCATCGCAAAATGGACAAGTCCAGAATGAACGTTTGAAAGCTCCTAGAAAGAGATCTAGGAGCTTTTATCATGCTAATGATATGTGTCCAGCGATTGTTTTCGTTGTTTCATACGTGAGTAAAAGAGATCAATCTCAATAAATAAAAAACTGACAAAGAATGATAAAATTAATACACCGGAATCCCCTATCGATACATTCATTAAATTTAAGTAAAGGACATACTTGATGGAGAGATGTAAAACGATCCAAGAACTCACCCATTCCAAAGTATAAGTGAGCCATACAGGAAGTTTAAGGAGATAAGCCAGTCCTTTTCCTATGAATAGAAGGAAAGGTGACCAAAAAACAACGATAACACTCACGAACAAAGAGAAAGAGATCAAAGAAAAAAACGAATCATACGTGATGGTTTCTCCAAAAAGAAAATTCACGCCTAAAACGGTGATGTATAGCAATACACTAGGAATCGCGATCACAAAGCAGATAGAAAAAAAGAGCAGGAAGATAAACAGACTTGCAGCAAATCTATTGGGCGGTTCATCTATGATTTGTTTTTTTCTTAAAAGAGAATAGGCGATCACTGATAAGATTAAAAGTAAGAATAGAATGATTGTGATACTAAACATGGAACTCCTCCATCTAAGTACTATAGAAGACCATACGACTGATACGTCATCTATCATTATTGTACCAATAGAAAAAAGGCATTTCAATGAAATATTTCCTATATTTGTATATAGAAGTAAGAATGGAGCAGGCAACCGGGGAAAATAAGTGTTGAAAATGGAAGATGACTTCAAATGATTTCATGTATAATTGAGAACATACAAAAAACCCTAGAAAACCTTGAACAATCAAGGGATCTAGGGTTTGTTTGCTCTCTCTTAGAGAAGTAATGAAATTAACGAGAGTAGAACTCAACGATAAGTTGTTCGCTGATTTCAGGCGCTAATTCAGAACGCTCTGGAAGACGAGTGAAAGTTCCTTCAAGCTTTTCAGCATCGAAAGAAAGGTATTCAGGAACGAAGTTGTTTACTTCAACTGATTCTTTCACTACTGCAAGGTTTTGAGATTTCTCACGAAGAGCAATCGTTTGACCTGGTTTCACAGAGAAAGATGGGATGTCTACACGGCTTCCATCAACAAGGATGTGACCATGGTTTACTAGCTGACGAGCTTGGCGGCGAGTACGAGCAAGGCCAAGACGGTATACTAGGTTGTCAAGGCGAGTTTCAAGAAGGATCATGAAGTTTTCACCTTGTTTACCAGGAAGTTTAGCAGCTCTGTCATATAGTGTACGGAATTGACGTTCGTTGACACCGTACATGTGACGAAGCTTTTGCTTCTCTTGTAATTGTAAACCGTATTCAGATAGTTTTTTGCGTTGTCCTGGACCATGTGGGCCTGGAGCGTAAGGGCGTTTTTCAAGTTCCTTACCTGTTCCGCTTAATGAAATGCCTAAACGGCGGGAAATCTTCCAACTTGGACCTGTATAGCGAGCCATAATGTGACTCCTCCTTATTGTTTTTATTTGTGAAAAATAAAAACCGTCTGTTCTTCCTCTTCTTCGTCATTATGTTTTCATGCATCCTCGCTCCAGCAGCAGGGAGTTACAAGATGCACCTTCATATAGAAGGAACAAAATGATACAAAAAAGCCGAACAAAAAGGCTGCCATATTTCACACAAACTCTATTATATGACGCTGGATAGGAGAAGTCAACCTATTTAGAGGCAAAGGTGACGTTCCCCATTATATAAAGAAACATAAAAAAGCAGACAATGTGCCTGCTTTTTCTGCATGATTACGCATCCGTAGAGACGGATAACGCCTGTTGAAGAATCTCTGTAAATTGAATAAGGTAGGTCTCATCTACTTCACTGAAGCGGTCTTTCACAGGACTGTCAATGTCGAGTACCCCAATGATCTGTCCATTGACCTTGAGCGGAATGACTATTTCAGATTGCGATGCGGCATCACACGCAATATGTCCAGGGAAAGCATGGACATCAGCGATACGCTGCACTTCACCTGTCGCAAACGCTGTACCGCAAACGCCTTTTCCAGAAGGGATGCGCACACATGCAGGCAGTCCGTTAAATGGACCAAGCACAAGCTCGCCGTCCTTTGCTAAATAAAACCCTGCCCAATTAACTTCAGGAAGTGAGTGATAGAGTAGCGCAGCTGCATTTGCCAAGTTGGCAATCAGATCAGGTTCACCATCTGTAATGGCTTCTACCTGTTTGACAAGCAATTGATAGTCTTTTGAAGGATCGCCAGACTGTTTTTCGACATGAAACATGAAAATCTCCTACTTTCTATCTTAAAAATACATAACTTGCGTTTCGCATGTGGGATTTGTCGAGCAATTGTAAAAGGAACTTCCGCCTTCATCTTGAAGTATGTACACATGAAGAGGGGTGAGCGGATGAAAACATCAACAACCGTGCAAACAAAAGACCGTATTATGGATGCTGCCATCAGACTTTTTAACCAAAAAGGATTTTCTGGAACCTCTGTCCGTGAGATTGCGAAGGAAGCGAATGTCAACGTTGCCCACATTTCTTATTACTTTCAAGGAAAAGGAGGGCTGCTTGAGCAGCTCGTATCCGATTTTTATGAAGGTTACATTCATATGATTGAATCACATCTTCATCACATGGAAACCCGTCACGCAAAAGAATGCTTACTACATGTGGTTTTTGATATTTTATCTTATCAGCACAAGCACCGTCAATTAACCCGTTTCGTTTATCGGGAGGTGACGATTGATTCGACACTCATCAGAGAAATCATGTCGACATATTTAACAAAAGAAAAGTATTTGTTTCAGCTTATCATTGAAAAAGGAAAAAGCACCCATGTTATTTGTGAGCAGCTTTCACTCGCATCCTTTATGATTCAGCTGAAATCACTTCTCATGATGCCATATTTACAGCCGCAATATTTAACAGAGGTGCTTTATTTGAACCCAAGTGAGCCGTATTTCTATCAAATGTACTTTAAAGAGCTGAGCCGCTCGCTTCATCATCTGTTAGAACCAAAAGAGCCGGCATTAGATTCTCATCTGAACCTCATGATGTCCTCGAATTGATCATACGCATATCCGAGATCTTCCGCTTGATGGGCATCAGAGCCGAATATGAGCGGAATTTTTTTCTTTTTGGCAAGGTCAATCATCCATGGATCTAAATAGATACTTCTGGCATATGTTTTACGAAGACCTGATGTATTAAAATCTAAGGACATGCCTTTTTTTGCCGTTTCTTCAAGGCAAAGGGTGACCTTTTGACAAAGTTCAGATGACATTTCATATGGAAAAAGCTGTTTGAATTTCTGGACAAGGGTGATATGACCGATTCTCTTTGGCTTATATTGGCCTAAAGATGATAGAATAGAAGAATGAATTTGGTCATAGTAGCTTTGGTAGACCTGTTCGATGCTGCCATAGATGCTTATTAGCTGCTGGAAGGCATGCTCGTCAAAATCAAGGCAAATATAATCATCGCCAGCAGGAAGAAAGTGTACAGATAAAATGGCGTCGTCTAGCTCTGGACCGTAGCAGTCTAAAAAGGTTCTAGTTTCCTCTTCATACTCTTTGATAAAGTCAACCTCAAGCCCAGTTTTTACTATTAATTGTCCTTTGTATTCTTGTTTCAGCTGAGCCAGTTTCGTGATATACGCTTCAAGGTCTTGGAGCTTCATGGCACTATCCTGCTCAGGTGTTGGATCTTGAAACGATGGAGGCAGCGGGGCATGCTCGGTAAAGGTTATGGAATCAAATCCCTTTTTGATGGCTTTTTCAATATAAGAATGAAAAGAATCAAGCGAACCGTGCGGGCAAAACGGTGTATGTAGATGTGCATCTTGTTTCAGCATGTCGTCACCTCTTGTCGATATTTTGAAAAACGTGATGTTTATCAGCGAAAATAATGAAAAATCATGACCAAAAATGCTGGTTACATGGTATCATAATAACAATGAAAACGACAGCTTCCGCATACATAAAAGCAGGTCACATTGATACGTGTGATCAAATGATAGAAAGCGCACAAATACTTTCTTGAAAAAACATACATAAAACCGTGAATGGATGGTATTGGAAAACATACGATCCTGCTTATAAAAACAAATGCAAAGCGGACACGAAAGGGTTCTCAGGTCTACTCGGGACACTTTTACCCTGACATCACTTAGATCACAACAAGGGGGCTCATTATGGAGTTAATCATCGGTTTAATTGTCATTTTGCTTGCTTTGTTTTCAGTCGGTTATTTCCTGCGAAAAAATATATATAAAGAGATTGACCGATTGGAAGCATGGAAAATTGAAATTTTAAACAGATCAATTGTAGAAGAAATTTCAAAGATCAAACATTTAAAAATGACCGGAGAAACAGAGCAATTTTTTGAAAGATGGCGTGCAGAGTGGGACGATATCGTCACAGCCCATCTTCCAAAGGTAGAGGAGCTATTATATGATGCAGAAGAGTATTCTGATAAATATCGATTCTCCAAAGCCAAGCAGGTTCTTACGCACATTGAGGACTTGCTGAGTGCTGCTGATTCGAACATTGAAGACATTTTAAAAGAGATTGCAGACCTTGTCACAAGCGAGGAGCAAAATCGCAAGGACATTGAAAAGGTCAAAGAACAATATCAAACAGTTCGAAAAAATCTGCTTGCGTACAGCCATTTATACGGCACCCTTTATGACAAAATGGAGCAGGACTTAGATGAGGCCTGGGAAGGGATCAAGCAGTACGAGGAAGAGACAGAAAACGGAAACTATATGAAAGCAAGAAAGATTTTGCTTGAGCAAGACCGCAGACTCGATCAGCTTCAGCTGTATATCAATGATGTACCGAAGCTCATTGCAGACTGCAAACAAACCGTACCAGGCCAGCTGACGAAGCTGAAAGACGGATATAAAGAAATGACAGACAAAGGCTACAAGCTCGAGCACATCCAGATCACTAAAGAGCTTGAGAACTTAAACAAACAGCTGACCCGTGCGGAAAAACTGCTGATTGATGAACTCAATCTGGATGAAGCATCAAGCATTCTCCAAATGATTGATGATGCAATTCAGACGCTGTATGATCAGCTTGAAGCGGAAGTAGAAGCAGGGCAGGAAATCAAAAGCAAAATGCCTGAGCTGACGGAAGCATTTGAAAAACTCGAGCAGGATCACACGCAAACAAAGGCAGAAACAGCTCTTGTAAAAGAAAGCTACAAACTGACAGCCGGAGAGCTTGATCAACAGAAGGCGTTCGAAAAACGCTTAGAAGAAATTGAAAAGCTCATGAAACAAATTCGAGAGAAGCTTGATCGTGATCATGTCGCATATTCATTATTAATGGATGAAATCAATCAGCTCGAAACCTTTATCGATGATGCAAAAGCATTGCATGATACGTTTAAAGATCACCTTCAATCATTAAGAAAAGAAGAGCTGCAAGCGAGAGAAACACTGGCTGAGCTCAAAACGATGCTGACAGATACAGTGCGTCAGCTGCAAAAAAGTAATATTCCAGGTGTACCTGCTGACATGAAAGAGCAGGCTGAAAAAGCGCAGGAGATGATTCAGCAAGTGCACGAGCAGCTTGAGAACCTGCCGCTCAACATGCCAGCCGTGAATGAGCAATTAAAAGAAGCCTCTGACACAGTGAGACATGTTGTGGATGAGACGGAAGAAATGCTCACTAAAGTGGATCAAATTGAACGAATCATTCAATACGGTAATCGTTTTAGAAGCCAAAATCATATTCTTTCTGAACAATTAAAAGAGGCAGAGCGAAGATTTTATGCATACGATTATAACGGTTCATTTGATGTAGCAGCGGCAGCTGTTGAAAAAGCATCACCTGGATCTGTCCAAAAGCTTTTAGCTCAGCAGGAAAAAGAATATCAGCATCAATAAAAAAAGCTGAAGTCCATTGATAGGACTTCAGCTTTTTTGTATTATGACGCCTGTTTTTGGCGTTCTTCTGAAGCAGAAGAAGTGAAAAGTGAGATCAGGAATCCAATGGCGACTCCAAGTAACGCAGGGACAAGCCAGCCAATGCCAAGGTCATAAAAAGGCAATACTGTTTGGAAGAGGTCTTTTACTGGACCGATTGGAAGCTTTGCTGCTGCTAATCCGTCAAATAAGCTGACGCACCCTGTTAAAATTAACGAGAGGACATATACTGGTCTTCTATGTCCAAGCCATTTATCAGCAAGTGATAGAACGATGATCACAATTGCCAGCGGATAAATCGCTGTTAAGACTGGAACAGAGAAAGCAACGATATGAGCAAGTCCAAAGTTAGAAATGATGAAACTAAATAATGTAACAAGTGTCACGACCATTTTATAAGAAAGTTTAGGAAGTAACTTTGAGAAATACTCTCCGCATGATGTGACAAGACCGATACTTGTTGTTAAACAAGCGACTGTAATGGCAGCTCCTAACACAATATTTCCTAGACTTCCGAAAAGGAACTGAGAAGACTGAGCTAAGATTTTGCTTCCATCTCCCACGAATCCAATGGCATGTGTACTAGAAGCACCTAGATACGCAAGTGACAGGTAAACGAAGGTTAATCCAGCAGCTGCAATCAAACCTGCTTTGATACAAGCAGAAGCCAGTGCCTTTTTACTTGTCACACCGCGTCCTTTAATCGCGTTGATGACAACAATTCCAAATACAATAGAAGCAAGAGCATCCATCGTTTTATAGCCCTCTAAAAATCCTTTGAAAAACGATCCGTTGCTATAAGATACATCTGGTGTACCAATCACGCCCATTGGCGTCAAAATGGCTTTGACAATGATAATAAAAATGATCGTAAATTTAATCGGTGTTAATATTTTCCCTACACGATCAACGATTTTCGTTGGATTTAAAGCAAGGTAATACGTAATACCGAAAAAGATGAGTGTAAATAAAAGAAGGGACAGCCAAGCTGGTACACTTGATAAAAATGGTAATGCCCCAATCTCATACGAAACTGTTCCTGTACGCGGAATAGCGAAAAGCGGCCCAATGGATAAATATAAAATGACGGTGAATGCTGTTCCAAACACTGGATGAGCCTTATCCGCAAGTCCTTTTGCATCACGTCCTGTTAAAGCGATCGCAATAATACCTAGTAGAGGTAAACCGACACCTGTTAATAAAAATCCGCCCATTGCTCTCCATACATTTGTTCCAGCATATTGCCCAAGCTCTGGTGGATAAATCATATTTCCGGCGCCGAAGAATAAAGCAAATAACATAAAACCTATAATAACCGTATCTTTCGTCGACAATGTTGCCTTCATTGAATATAAAGCCTCCAATATTATGTTGAAATATTCTGTTAATTAGTTGTTAAAACCGTTCTTCATTAACATTCACTAATTATAAAGGATGTACGCCTGATGTCAACATGTGTTTTCATACAAAAGTCATGAATTTTTCTATTTTAGTATATGAAGAACATAAAAAAACATCCCCTTCTCCTATGGAAAGGGATGTTTTTTGTTTTGATGCTTGATTAAGCAAGCTGTTTAGGTGGACTCGTGAATAAAGAAATAAGAAGTCCAATAATAGCTCCAAGAACGGCAGGGATTGCCCAGCCGATCCCAAGTTTATATAAAGGAACAACAGCTTCTAAAAATTCAGGTAATCCGCCAAGAGGGATTTTCGCTGCCACGAGCCCATCAATCACAGCAAAGACACCTGTGAAAAGGAGTGAAGCGATATAAATGATTCGTCTTCCATTGATCCATCGATCAATAAAAGATAAGAGAATGATCACGATGGCTAACGGATAAATCGCAACAAGCACGGGAACAGAGAGCGAAATAATTTGTGCCAGTCCCAGGTTTGCTACAAATGTACTGAATAAAGATACAATTAAAACAACTGTACGATAAGAAAAGCGTGGAAATAGTGAAGAAAAATATTCCCCGCAGGATGAAACAAGTCCAATACTTGTGGTCAAACAAGCAAATAAAATCGCAGCCCCTAACACAATATTTCCAGCAGAACCAAATAAAAAGTTTGCCGCAAGCGAAAGGAGTTTTCCGCCATCATTTGCCCCGACCATACCTGTAGCCTCAGGACTTGATGCTCCGACATAAGCGAGTGATATGTACACAAGAGCTAGTCCAGCAGCTGCGACAAGCCCTGCTTTAATACACGCTGCTGCAATCGATTTACGTTCTGTAATACCACGCTCTTTCACAGCCGTGACAACGACAATTCCGAAAACGATAGAAGCAAGAGCATCCATCGTTTTGTAGCCTTCTAAAAAGCCGGTAAACAGCGGGCTTCCTTCATAGGTTGGATGTGGACTGCCAATTCCACCCATTGGTGTTGCGATTGCTTTGATCACAATTAAAGCAATGACAGCGAGTAAAATTGGTGTTAAAATTTTACCGATTCGGTCAACAAGCTTCGATGGATTTAAAGCAAGAGCATAGGTAATGCCGAAAAAAGCAATCGAAAACAAGAATAATGGAATCCATGATTCAGACTGCGCTTCAGACAGAAACGGCGCCAGCCCAATCTCATAAGAAACCGTCCCAGTACGAGGGATTGCAAAGAAAGGTCCAATGGATAAATATAAAATGACGGTGAAAATGGTACCGAATGTAGGATGAGCTTTATCAGCAAGCCCTTTTGCACCTGTTCCTGTCAAGGCAACGGCAATAATGCCTAGCAGCGGAAGTCCCACGCCTGTCAGTAAAAATCCACCGATCGCAAGCCATACGTTTTCACCTGCGTACTGTCCAAGTACAGGAGGGAATATCATATTGCCTGCGCCAAAAAAGAGTGCAAACAACATTAAGCCGATGGCTAATGTGTCTGTTTGACTTAACTTATTTTTCATAAGGTTATCCCCCTATTATTTTATTTTTCCGCCATGTTTAAATATTCTGTTAATTTAGGAAAAAATATGACAATGGCACTATGCATGATATAGTGAATTGATGAGGTTGTCAATATACTGCTTTATATTGAAATAAAAGGAATTCGAATCATATTAGTTAAACGCAAGAGGATAAGGAGTTTCGCAATGATGTATCTTGATAATAGTGCAACCACAAAACCGTACCCTGAGGTTTTACAAGTATATCAGCAAGTGAGTGAGCGTTATTTTGGAAATCCATCTTCGCTTCATCAGCTCGGAATAGATGCAAGCCGGCTGTTAAATGAAACGAGAAAACAAATGCTTCACTACACGGGCTTAAAACAATATGAGATTATTTTTACTTCTGGTGCTACAGAAGCGAATAACATTGCCATTAAAGGAGCAGCACTTGCCAAAATGAATCGGGGCAAGCACATTGTGACGACAGCAATTGAGCATCCTTCTGTCATTGAATCGTTTGAACAGCTAAAGGCGTTATTTGGCTTTGACATCTCCTATATTCAAGTAAATGAGCAAGGCCATGCAGATATGACGCATTTAAAAGAAGTGCTTCGCCCTGATACAGTGCTTGTCAGCATGATGCACGTCAATAACGAAACGGGTGCCATCCAGCCGATTGAAGAAGCTGCTGGCATCATTCGTGAGCATACCGAAAACGCGCTTTTTCATGTCGACGGGGTGCAGGGAATGTGCAAAGTAGCACTTAATAAACAGCTGGATGTAGATCTTTTGACGATGTCAGGTCATAAAATTCATGGCTTAAAAGGCACAGGCGCACTCTTTTTAAAGAAAGATGTCATTCTCGCCCCTTTCATTACAGGCGGAGAGCAGGAATTAGGGCTTCGTTCAGGTACTGAAAACCCTGCTGGAGCTGTCAGCTTGGCAAAAGCCATGAAACAATCATATGAACAGCTTGACAAGCATCACGATGAGATGCTGAACTTAAAAACGCAGCTGCAAAAACAGCTTGGAGACATAGAAGGTATTGTGATGAACACACCGAGGGCGCAAAGTGCGCCGCACATTGTGAATTTTTCAGTGCCGGGTATTCAAATTGAAGTCCTCCTCCATATGCTTGAAAAAGAAGGCATATATGTTTCTACAACCTCTGCCTGCTCAGCCAAGAAAAAAGAGCCAAGCCGTGTACTGCTGGCGATGGGAAAATCAGAGGAAGTGGCCAAAAGCAGTATGAGAATCAGCTTGACGTATGGACAAGGACCAGAGCTTGCATCGCAAATCATCACATCGATCACACAAAGTGTGAAAAAATTAAAAGGAATGAGATAACAGCATGAAATATGATCATATTTTAGTCCGTTTTGGTGAGATCTCAACAAAAGGGAAGAATAGAAAGAAATTCATTGAAAAACTAAGACAGCACATTCGGTTCGTCTTAAAGGATTTTGAAGCATTAAAGTATGCATCTGATAGAGACCGCATCACGATTATGCTGAACGGAGAAGACCCTGAACCGATTTCAGAACAGCTCAAAAGTGTATTTGGCATTCAGAGCTTTAGTCTTGCGGTTAAATGTGAGACAAATCTAGATGCGATTAAAGATGCGGCACTAACAGCGGTACAGGAAGTGTATGAACAAGGGAATACATTTAAAGTGTCAACGAAACGTTCTTATAAACAATTTGAACTTGATTCAAATGAAATGAATCGCGAAATTGGCGGACATGTTCTAAGAAATACGGAAAACTTAACAGTCAATGTGAAACAGCCAGATGTGCATTTACGCATCGAAATCAGAGAGCAAGCCACGTACATTACATTTAAAGATGTCAAAGGTGCAGGCGGCCTGCCGGTTGGTTCTAGCGGAAGAGCGATGCTCATGCTTTCAGGCGGCTTTGACAGCCCAGTTGCCGGCTATCAAGCAATGAAACGCGGAATTCAAATTGAAGCTGTGCATTTCTTTAGCCCTCCGTATACAAGTGAACGTGCGAAACAAAAGGTGATTGATCTTGCAGAATGCCTAGCAGCATATGGAGGCGAAGTGAAGCTTCACATCGTACCTTTTACAAAAATTCAAGAGCTGATCCACAAACAAGTACCTGAAAACTATACGATGACATCAACAAGAAGAATGATGCTGAAAATAGCTGACAAAATAAGAGAAAAGCGTGATGCCCTTGCGATTATTACTGGTGAAAGCCTTGGGCAAGTGGCAAGTCAGACACTTGAAAGCATGTATGCCATTAATCATGTGACTAATACACCAATCATCCGCCCGCTCATTGCTGTCGATAAAAATGACATTATTGATGAAGCAAGAAGAATTGGCACATACGATACAAGCATTCAGCCTTTCGAGGATTGCTGTACGATCTTTACGCCGCCGTCCCCTAAAACAAAACCAAAGCTTGAGAAGGTAGAACGCTACGAAAGCTTTGCTGATTTCGAGCCGATGCTGGACGAGGCAGTAGAGCAAATTGAAACGATTATTGTGACAAATGAAAAGAAAACGGCAGATGAATTCGCTGATTTATTCTAAAACGAAAATTTCATAATAATTACCATAAAATCAATCGCATGAAGTCATGTGTTTCTACACATTCTATATTCACAAGGAGGTGAGAACACATGGCTCAACAAAACAGACAAAGCAGTTCTAACCAATTACTAGTACCAGGCGCTGCACAAGCTATCGACCAAATGAAGTACGAAATCGCTTCTGAATTTGGTGTAAACCTTGGTGCAGAAACTACATCTCGCGCTAACGGATCAGTTGGTGGAGAAATCACTAAGCGTCTTGTATCTTACGCTCAACAACATATGGGTGGCGGATCTTTCTAAGACACACAATTTAAAAGCTATGGCTTATGAGCGGGATGATTCCCGCTCTTTTCTTTTTGTACATATAAATAGTTAGAATATTTTTAAAAAAGAAGACGGATTTAAAAAATTATGGCATAATCATAGGAGTAGGTCCTAATTCAAGCATTTTTCAGTTATGAGTGTTAGAATAGGTAAATTGAAACATGTTTCGTTTCATAAGAAAGAGGCTAAAAGGAGCTGTACCATGAAAAGAGAAGACTTAATTGCACCAGAACAATATAACTTAGTCAGTGAGATTGAAGCGTTCAGTCATGACAAGGAGAAAATGGCCCTGCACTGGCAGGACGGTAATGGGCACGAAGCGCATGTAACATATGCAGCATTAGTAGAAGAGGCAAATAAAATTGGACATGTTTTATTAAATGCAGGCTTCAAAAAAGGCGATAAAATCATTGTGATGGTGCCGCGCATGCTCGAGGCATACAGCATTTATTTAGCGATTTTGAAAACAGGAATGGTCGTGATTCCTTGTTCTGAAATGCTGCGTGCGAAAGATTTAGATTACCGAATTGAACACGCAGAAGCAAAGGGAGCGATCGTTTACTCTTCATTCATTCAATCGTTCGACGGAACTAAAAAGCCGAACGATTTTAAAACATTCTCAATCGGTGAAAACGATCATGGCTGGACAAACATTCTAGCGCAAAAGGAAGAGCAATCAAACGAACTTGAATTGGCAGATACAAAACGCACAGACATGGCGTTTTTATCCTATACATCAGGTACAACAGGGAACCCAAAAGGGGTTGTTCATACACACGGATGGGCGTATGCACATTTACGCACAGCTGCCAAAGCATGGCTCTCCATTAATGAAGGAGATAAAGTATGGGCGACAGCAGGACCAGGCTGGCAAAAATGGGTGTGGAGCCCCCTCTTATCTGTGTTAGGAAGTGGAGCAGAAGGCTTTGTGTATGGAGGGAAATTCAATCCAAATACATACTTAGAGCTGCTTCAAAAAAATGAAATCAATGTCCTATGCTGTACACCGACAGAATATCGCTTTATGGCAAAAGTAGATGATTTGAGTCAGTACGCGCTGCCGAAGCTGCATAGTGCTGTTTCTGCGGGAGAGCCATTGAACCGTGAAGTCATTGATACATTCAAAAAGCATTTCGATATAGAAGTACGAGACGGCTATGGCCAAACTGAAAGCACACTGCTTGTAGGGGTGCTAAAAGGAATGGATATCAAGCCAGGAAGTATGGGAAAACCAACCCCTGGCAACGAAGTAGATATCATTGATGAGGATGGAAACGTCTGCGCACCTGGAGAAATTGGTGACATTGCGGTCCATCTCGAAACACCGGCTCTATTTAAGGAATATTACAAAGATGAAGAGCGTACAAAGGCGCAGCGCCGAGGAAATTACTTCATTACGGGTGACCGCGCGAAAAAAGACGAAGATGGGTACTTCTGGTTTGAAAGCCGCAGAGATGACATCATTGTCAGCTCAGGCTATACGATTGGACCGTTTGAAGTAGAAGATGCGCTGATCAAGCATTCAGCAGTGAAGGAATGTGCAGTTGTGGCGAGCCCAGATGAAATCAGAGGATCAATCGTGAAAGCATACGTCGTCCTTCGTGATGGAGTGGCGCAAAGTGATGAACTGATCAAAGAGTTGCAAACACATGTGAAAAACACAACAGCACCATACAAATACCCAAGAGAAATCGAATTCATTGACGAACTGCCAAAAACACCGTCAGCGAAAATTCGCCGTGTAGAGCTGAGAGAAAGAGAGCTTGCACGAAAAAGTAAATAATGAAAAAATGAGAAGCGTTTGGATGGAAGCATCCAGCGCTTTTTTTGTACGGAAAATGAAATTTGTTGAAAGCAGGCAAGGTGCTTTATGTTAAAATATGTAGGAATTTCTGAAAAAGGAGAATGTTAGTAGATGTCGATTGCGATCATTCATGGAATTGTACTTGCCTTTGGTCTCATTTTACCTTTGGGCGCACAAAATGTATTTGTATTTCAACAAGGAGCGCTGCAGCCTCGATTATATCGAGCAATGCCTGTCGTCATCACAGCTGCTCTTTGTGACACACTTTTAATTGCTTTAGCTGTCATAGGTGTTTCTGTTGTGGTGTTTACCATTCCAGTACTGCAAATTGGTCTTTATATCATTGGTTTTTGTTTTTTAGTTTATATGGGATGGTCCGTATGGAACACAAGCTCATCATCAGGTAATCAAGAGAAGCAGAAATTAATGCCTGCAAGAAAACAAATTGTATTTGCTTGTTCCGTTTCTCTTTTAAATCCCCACGCGATTCTCGATACGATTGGTGTCATTGGGACAAATTCGGTGCAATATAGCGGCGCAGAAAAGCTGGCATTCACACTTGCCTGTATCATCGTGTCCTGGTTATGGTTTATTGGTCTCGCCCTTTTAGGGAAGATGTTAGGGAAGTTAGATACAAACGGCAAATGGATGAACCGTATCAATAAAGCTTCCGCGGTCATGATCTGGCTGGTTGCGTTATATATTGCATATCAATTGATTGTATAAGGGTACATAGAGAATAAAACAAAGAAGCGTTTGGACGTAATGATCCAGCGCTTTTTTTGTGTATCGGTAAGACTTTTCAGCCAGTGTCATCATGATTCAGGGAGGAAGATCAGATTCAATTGCCTAGAGGAAATGATAAAGAATAGGTTATATGCTACATTATCACTAGTGGATTTTATTGGAAAAACAGTCTATTACATTTTTTCCTTTAAAAGGTTATGATTTTTACTAACTTTACTAAAGGAGTCTGTATGATGAAGATAAGAAAAATGTTTTGTATGTTTTTGTTCATATCACTTTTATTCGGACAATATCCTGTAGGTAACGCTGTTACCATAAAAGAGGACGAGCCTTTTGAAAAGATACAAAATGATAAAACAGCAGAAAAACTCATAAAAAAAGCAAAAAAAAGCTCTCAATTTTTACAGGCAAAAGAATTAGCCCAAAAGAAAGGTTATCTATTAAATGGAGAAAGTGCGGCGGTTCATATACACGCTGCTAAAACAGATGTTGTTTATTTTTATCTGAAAAAGAAGAAGTCAGATAATCAGCTGCTTAACAATGTTTCCTTCATTTCAGTTTCACTGAGTCAAATAAAAGCTCACTATATTCAACTTGCAGAATACGATGGGAAAGGGAATTTGCACTCATATTTTTTTCAAAATGGAAAATTGAAAAATAAGTTTCATATCAACCAAAAAGGGGAGTTTTTAAAAGGATCTTTTACCTATGGTGAAAATGGTGTAAAGCAAGATATGATGGAATTAAATAGAAAAATTGTTCAAATAGATGATTCGGAAATTCAAACGAGTTTTAATTGGAACAAGTTTTGGGACTGCTTAAAAAAGAAAAGCGGCCCTAATGAATCTCTTCCGTTACGTTCAATGGTTCTAGGAGCGTGTTATTATATTTGTTTTACTGGACCTGCTAGCTGTATTGCATGCGCAGTGATTAATGGAGGTATATCAGCGGGATTGGCCGGTTATTGTGTGAAAAAAGTTTGGTGAATAGGGGGGTTTTTAAAATGGCTCATAAAGAACAGCGTAAAGGAGTAGTTCTTGCTGTTTTAGATACGTTAACATTTGGTATACCAGTATTGCTATGGAATTTATATAAGAATACGAATACAACATTGAAATTAATGATCCCGATCATTCCGATTGTTGGTTTCATAACGTATCTTTTAGCATCCCTTCATTAATAAGATACAAAATACTTAGCATGAGCGTAGCGCTCATGCTTTTTTCATTGGGTCATTTTTTAAAAATCGTTTGATTTAATAGACGGAGAGCTTGTACGATATCATCCATTTGTTCTATATCTGAGGAAGATAGGCTGTCTATTAGCATCCTTTCGATATGCTGGAAGGCTTCGTTCATACAGGCCCGGCCTTTGTCAGAAAGTATAATGACATGCTTTCGTTTGTCATTACGGTCTTCTTCTCTAGCAATGAATTGTTTTTCGTGCAGCTTTTTCAGTTCTCTGCTGACATTTGGAAGAGACATATGCTGGCAGTCTGCGATGTCACTAGGGGTAAGCGGTTCGCTGACCGCTAGCTGCTCTAAAATTAAATATTGTAAGGGTGTTAATTCTGGTGGTTTGACTTTGCTCATCATATTATGTTTTAACTCTGAAAAAGTAGAAGCAAATGCGACGAATTCCTTGAAGAAATGTGGATGTTGCATGATGATCACCTCCTACGTAACATATCAAATTTATTATCAAAAAACAATTATCATTTGACAACTAATCGATTGAGGTATATCCTTTTATTATCAAATGATAACTAAAGGAGAAAAAGATGAATGTACTCATTATTTATACTCACCCTCATCACAATAGTTTAAATGGTGCTTTTTTTAAAGAAATTGTTAGAGGCAGCGAAGAAAATCCAATCGTTCAAGAAGTGAAAATCATCGATTTATATCAAGAAAAATTTGATCCTGTACTTGTTTTTAATGAAGAGAAAAAGAGACGTGATATGCATAAAGATCCTGACATTCGCGAGTATCAGGATAAGATCATGTGGGCGGATAAAATCGTGTTCGTTTATCCCATTTGGTGGGGGCGCCCGCCAGCTATGCTGCTTGGCTTTATTGACCGCCTGTTTGCTGCGAATTTCGCTTATCGTCAAACAGGCGGTCTGCTGCCAGAAGGATTATTAAAAGGGAAAAGTGCCGTTTGTGTAACGACAATGCAAGGACCAACCAACTACCCTTTGTTCTTTTTACAAAATGCGCACAAGATGTTAATGAAACGAGCTCTCTTGCAATATGTCGGAATCAAACCTGTGAAGTTCTTTGAGTTTGGGATGATGGAAAGTCCAAAAGGGAAGCATGACATCAAATTAAAACGCACATACAACTATTTCAGAAACATCAGCTCTTAATATATTTTGATAAGTCACTTTTCTTCTAATTTGATCCTGTTCTGTTTTAAAATGACATTGAGGCGGGGTCACTTATTCTCGTCATTTGAAAAGGGGGATATGGATGAAGAAAACATTGTTTAAAGATGCAGCACTCTTAACACTTGATCCATCTTTAGGTTTTCTTGAAAAGGGAGATCTATTAATTGAAGGGAAACACATTTTAGAAGTTGGACCTTCAATTGAAGTAAGTGATGCAGACATTGTTGATGCATCTGATATGGTCATCATGCCAGGTCTTGTAGATACACATCGGCATGTGTGGCAGTCTGTCATCCGGGGCATAGGGACAGATTGGTCTTTGCAGACATATTTAAGCAAAATCTATTATGGCAACTATGGAGCAATGAGACGCCCATCCGACGATCGAATCGCCAATTATTTAGGGGCATTAGAGGCTTTAGATGCAGGTGTGACCACGTTTTTAGATTGGACGATGATCAATTCAATGGATCATACAGAAGAGCTCATTGGAGGATTAAAAGATGCGGGTATACGAGCTGTTTTTGCTTTTGGTTCCTCTGGAGATGCTGAATATTGGGATAGAGAGAGTACGCTCACCAATATGGAGGACGCAGCACGTGTGAAAAAAGCGCATTTTCAATCATCAGATCAGCTTTTAACAATGGGACTTGCGATTCGTGGTCCAGAGTTTTCTTCATGGGAGACGTCGGTATTTGAAATTGAAACAGCTCGGTCTCTAGATGCTCTATGTAGTATGCACATCGGCTTTGGAAATTGGGGAGCGGAGGATCGATCGATTGAGCGGCTTCACAAAGCAGGGCTGCTCGGACCTGATTTGAACATGGTGCATATTAACGCAATCGATGCGGATCAAATGAAGATGCTGGCAGACAGCGGAAGCTCCATCTCCATTACCCCTGAAATTGAAATGATGATGGGTCACGGTTATCCTGTCACAGGACTTGCGATTGAACAAGGTGTTCTTCCAACGCTCGGTGTAGACGTAGTGACAGCGACAGGAGGAGATTTGTTTGCTCAAATGAAATTCGGGCTTCAGGCAGAGCGCGCGATCCAAAATCAATCGTTGTTAATGGATGGGATCATGCCGGGACCTGAACTTGGGCTGTCAGCTCATCAAATGCTTGAGGCTGCGACGATCAATGGCGCTCGTGCATTACAGCTTGATCATAAAATTGGGTCGCTTACACCTGGGAAAGAAGCGGATTTTATTTTGATCGATCGGACAAGCATGAATCTTCTTCCGATGACAGATCCGGCTGGAGCGGTTGTCCAAACGGCACATCCTTCAAATGTTGATTCTGTTTATGTTGCTGGAAAAGCAGTGAAACAAAACGGAAAGCTAGTCGGTGTGAACCTAGAAGAGGTCAAACGAAAAGCTTATGAGGCAAGAGACCATATTTTATCACACAAGTTTGAATCAACACCTTCATAAATAAAATAACCCCATAGGCGTTGCCTATGGGGAATTGATTACAAGGAATCCTTAATGACCTTTTTATAATATTGGACAGATAGGAATCCGAAGATAGAATAGAGGACAGTGTAAATCGACATAACGATGAGCATTGGAGTCCACAATTCTCCGCCGAATAAAAACCAGCCTGATTGTACAGCAAAGTAGCTGTGCAGCAATCCGACGATGAGCGGAATCCCAAAGTTAAACAGCTGTTTAAGCCGGATGCCTTTTAATAGGTCCTTCTCAGTAAAACCAAGCTTACGCAAGATCGTATAGGAGCTTTGTTCCTCTTCACTTTCATTCATTTGTTTAAAGTATAAAATACAGCCAGATGTGACAAGGAAGCTAAGGCCTAAAAACCCGACCACAAACATCATCAGTCCTATTGTTTGTTTTTGCTGCTGAGCTGAAGCTAATTGAGACATGCTGTTGTCACTTAGTTTTAAAGATGTAAACACGCTATTTGCTTGTTCAAGATTTTTATCATCTTTTATATTGACTGAGATATATTGGCTATTTTCAAGCTGTAGCTTTGGATCTTTTTGTTGATCGAGCTGCTCAAAAACATCTTGACTCACGACGGCAACAGGTAGACCGCCAAAAGTGAAGTTGTAAGAAATGAGATAATCTTTCTTCATATCTATGACTTTCAAATCAAGCGGTTTCTTAATGAGAAGCTTCACATCGCCTGAGCTTTGAATCGGCATGATTTTCTTTAATAGATCACTGTAGCCGCTTAAAATAACTTCGTTGTTCTCCACATGAAAATTTGGTGCATTTTTCTCACTGATCACAGGCAGTGTCAATACGCCTGGATCATTCTTCATATTTTTCACCTCTGAATCCACTATTTTTTTCGCATCAAATTTCGCTTGAATCACTTTGAACTGCTTTTGATCATAAGCAATATGTTTGTCAGAAAGTGCACGAGTGAAGGTTGCTGCTTCTTTTTCTGAGCCCATGGCGAAATGAGCTGGAATCATCTGCTCAGCGGTTTTTTCTGCTGAGTAATAGGAAATGTAGCTAAGAGCCAGCAAACCGATGGCAAGTGCAGATACGGTTGTAATAATCGTTAAAAGCAGTGCATTTGATTTTAGCCGGAACATAATGGATGACAGAGATAATACTTCATGAATGGCGAGATAGCCATTTTTTCTTTTACGTACGATATTGGCAATGAAAGAAACAGAGCCTTTGTAAAAAAGAAAGGTACCGATGATAACAGAGGCTAGAATATAAATCATGGCTAAAAGTAACTCAATCATGGACGTATATGAGCCTGTAAAAAGCTTAGAAGAAATATAATAGCCTGAGCTGATCAAGACAATACCGAAAACTCCAATGATGATTTCAACCACAGAGATCTTTTTCACACGCTGCTCTGTCGAAGACGTTGTTCTAAACAAAGATAAAATCGTTTGTTTATTAATAAAACGTCTATTTCTCAGCATAATCAATCCATAGATAATAAAAAAGACAATGAGTGTTTGCAGAAGGGCCATGCCTGAAAAATGCAGATTGGCGATGGCATTAACACCAGTCACTTTAAATAACACCATCAGCATCAGCTTTGAACCGATAAATCCGGCAATGATGCCGATAGTCATGGCTGTCATGTATAGAATAAAGTTCTCCGCATTGAGCAGTCTGGAAATTTTTTGTTTCGTCATACCAATGAGCTGCAGGAGACCTATTTCTTTTCCTCTGCGCTTAATAAAAATGCTATTCGCATATAGCAGGAAAATACCGACGATGGCTATAAGCAGAACCGAAGCGGCTTTAATTGAAGCACCGCCTTTAATGGAGCCTTTTACATCATCAAGTGCTGGTGAGTACTGCAAGGTGACAAAGGAAAAATAGAGCGCCACACTAAACACGAGAGCAAACACATATAAATAGTAATTCTTCAAATTTTTCTTCAGGTTACGAAAGATGAGCTGATTAATGTTCATGCTTCACACCGCCTAAGACACCTTGCGTTTTCATAATATCCTCGAAAAACATTTTTCTTTCTAAAGCGCCTTTATTCAACTGTGTATAAATCTGTCCATCCTTGATAAAAATGACGCGGCTTGAATAGCTGGCTGCGACAGGATCATGTGTCACCATCACAATGGTCGCTTTTCGTTTGCGATTGAAATCTTGCAGTTTGTTGAGCAGGTCAGATGCCGATTTGGAATCAAGTGCCCCTGTAGGTTCATCAGCGAAAATAAGACTTGGTTCATGAATGAAGGCACGAACCGCCGATGTCCGCTGCTTTTGTCCGCCAGAGAGTTCATTCGGGTATTTGTCTCTTAGTTCATAAATCCCCATGTCTTCTGCGAGCTGTTGAAAACGTTCAAAAGCTTCTTTTTTTGGCGTTTTGGAGATGGATAAAGGCAAAAGGATGTTTTCTTTGACTGTGAGTGTATCAAGTAAATTATAATCTTGAAAAACAAAGCCAAGCTGCTTTTTTCTAAATTCCGCAAGCTGCTGATCCTTCATTTGCGTCATCTCAGCATCTGCAATACGAATGGATCCGCTGGACACATGATCGATAGACGACAATACGTTCAGAAGGGTTGTTTTCCCCGAGCCTGATGGCCCCATGATACTGACAAATTCCCCGGCTTCAATGGTTAAATCAATACCACTCAGCACCTCTTGTTTGTTGAATTTATTTCCATAGCTTTTATAAATTTTGCGAGCTTCTAAAATGTTCATTTGCTGAACCCCTTTTTCTTTTAATTGATAACTCTAGTATAAAAAGAAGCCTGCCAGACGTCCTTCGATTTGGCGAACAAAACAGACGAGCATGTGACATTGTTGTCACATGCTCGCAATATGAACAAAATCATTCTTTTTCGGAAAGGTGAAGGTGAAGGTTGTACCTTGATCTATCTTGGAGTTGACCTCGATCGTGATATGAAGAGCGTCTGCTCCTTTTTTCGTTAAATAGAGCCCCATTCCTGTTGAGGCGGTGTCATTGTGATGTCTTGTCGAGGTAAAGCCTTTTTCAAAAATACGAGAGATGTCTCTTGAATCAATTCCTCTGCCTTGATCTGTGATCGTCAGCATGACTTGGTCATTTATTTGCTTGCTTTCAATGACAATATCAGATGAATGGCTGTATTTGACTGCATTTGTGAGTACCTGTCTGATCATAAAGGATAGCCATTTTGTATCACTTAATACGGTCCGTTCCCCCAGCGCCAGCTCAAAGCCGATTCCTTTTTGCATGCACCATGATTGGAGCGCTTTGATTTCCTTTGCGATGATGCTTTGCAGGTCCAGCTTTTCAATGAATAAATCATTCTCGATATGACGAACTCTGCTTTGGTGCAGCTGGGCATCAAGTAATAAATGTATTCTGAGCCACTCGTACGTCATATTTGATTTCAGCTGCTGATCTGTTAAGCGGTCAATCATTAAGCGCATCGCTGTAAGCGGTGTTTTGACCTCATGTATCCAAGAGAGCAATTCATCTTTTTCTTCTTCAAGAGCGATTTTCTGCTCTGCTGCCATCCGCCGGTAGCGTGCAATTTGCTCTGACGTCGCATCATGTATGAGCTGCTCAAATGGGGAAGAGGGGGTTAGCCGCATTTGATGTTCAATGTCATCATCCCATTCTTTCAACCTCTCATAATAAGCCGTTTCTTTTCGGTATCGAAAAAAGAGAAAGACAATCATGAGAAACGTAGATAATAGCACAATATAGAAAAGAGAAGCGATGGGAATGGTCGTATCCAAATAAGCAACAAATAGAATGAGGAGCTGCAAACTAAGAAAGAAAAGAATCCAGCTTCTTCGTTCTTTTAAAAATGCTTGCAGCATCATTGATCATCCTTTTCTTTTGCAAGATAGCCTTGACCCACTTTTGTCTCAATGAAGGCGCCAAGGGAGATCTCGTCTAGTTTTTTTCTGAGCCGATTGACGTTTACAGTCAGTGTATTGTCACTGACAAACCGTTCATCCTCCCACAATGCTTGAATGAGTGATTCCCGGCTGACGATATGATTTTTATGCTGAATCAATTCCTTGAGAATAAATAACTCATTTTTTGTTAATTCAACCTCACCGTGATCATTTGTTACGGTGTTTTTTTCTAGGTCAATGGCAGCGCCGCACCACACCTTTAGGCTGGCCGGCTCTGCATTATAATCATGCACGCGGCGAAGAACAGCATTAATTTTGGCAATGAGCACGTCAAAGTGGAAGGGCTTTTGCACAAAATCATCGGCTCCGAGCTGCATCGACATGACCATATCAGCAGGGTGGTCTCTTGAGGAGAGGAAGATGATTGGAACATTTGAATGATGCCGAATCATCCGGCACCAGTGAAAGCCATCGTATTTTGGCAGCTGTATATCAATAATGACGAGATCAGGCTGGACAGACGTGAATTCCTGCAGCACCTGATGAAAATCTTGAATCCCATAAACATCATAGGACCAGTTGACTAGACGTTCTTTGATTTCTTGGAAGAGGGTTGTATCATCTTCAATTAGTAAAATCTTAAACAAAATCAGCACCACACTTTTTGTATTCGCTTGTTGTCATTGTAGCGGAAAAAGGACCATGCCGCTAGAAGTAGACAAGAAAAAAGCAAGGGAAGAGATCCCTTGCTTCAGCTTATTTACCTAAAAAGTGCTTTTTAAAGAATGAGAGTTGGTATTCAAGTGTGATCGGGTCATTAAAATAGAATTCTTCTGCATTGGCCTCATACACACGATGTTTTTTGACAGCTGGGATGGACTTGTAAATTTTACTGTTTTGATAGGAATTGTCCATTTCGCTGTTTTTACTAATGATCATATAATCTCCGGCAAATTCAGGAATGACCTCCTGTGAAACTGCATAGTAGCCGGCTTTTAATGCTTTTTCTTTCACTTTCTCAGGCATTTTCAGTTTCATTTCCTGGTAGAGGATTTCTGTTCCGCGGCCCCATGCATCTCCAAAAACGTAGAGCTCTTTTGTGCCACTTTCAAAGACAGAAACTGTTGCATCTTTACCGATTTTTGCTTTGATTTCTTTTCCAGCTTCATCTGCACGTTTTTTGAAATCTTTTACCCAAGCTTTGGCTTCTTTTTCTTTGTTTAAAACTTTTCCAATTTCAATGTGCTGCTGAAGGTAATCCACTTTGTTATACGTAAACAAAACGGTTGGTGCGATTTTTTTGAGTTTTTCTACATTTTTAGTATTGCTTAAGCCAATGATGACATCAGGCTTTAGCTTCATGATTTTCTCTACATTGGCATCCGATACTTCTTCCACATTTTTTAATTCCTTTTGGAAGCGAGGGTTCTTTTTGGACCAAGAGTCAACGCCAACGATGTTCACACCAAGTGACATGACACTACCTGCGTAAGAACCTAGAACAACAACACGTTTTGGATGCGCTGGCAGCTTCACAGGGCCATTTTCAGATTGATATGTAATTTTGTCTGATGATGATGTTGATTGATTTCCTTTATTTGAGGAAGAGCTGCTGCTATTGCCACATGCGCTCAACGCAAGTACAAAGATGAGCATCAGAGGGAACAATATTTTCTTCATGAATGTAGACTCCTTTGAAATCGGCACATAGCCGTATATTTGGTTGTATTAGTGATAATGATAATTATTATCACTCGGATATCATATCATAGGACTGTGGTCTGTTGTCAATGACATTTTGATAGCTGGTAATAAAAAATAAAGAGGGGATTTTGATAAAAAAAGATCAAGGCAGCGTGTGTCCTGATCTTTTTTCTTATTTAAACCAGCCTTTTTCTTTTGAGCGGGTAATGGCCTCGATGCGGTTCTTCACTTCTAGCTTATCTAAAATAATGGAAATGTAGTTCCGGACAGTGCCGCTTTTAATGCTGAGTTCTTTTGCAATTTCTTTTGTGTTTTTACCGTCTGCGACGAGTTCAAGGACCGATTTCTCTCGCTCCGTTAAAGGATTTTCATCACTATATAAGTCTTCCATCAATTCAGGGGCATACACCTTTTTCCCTTTCATCACACTGCGAATCGCACTTGCGAGTTCCTCGCTGGGGCTGTCTTTCAGCATATAGCCGCTGACGCCAGCTTTTAACGCTCTTTGGAAATAACCAGAGCGGGCAAAGGTTGTCAAAATGATGATTTTCACATCTGATCCTTTGAGCTCTTCCGCTGCATCCAGTCCGGATTTTCCTGGCATTTCAATATCCATTAAGCAAATATCAACAGCGTGTTTTTTGGCAAAATCGATGGCATCTTGACCATTCGTCCCTTTCCCAACAACCGTCATATCGTCTTCTAAATCGAGAAGTGAACCGAGTGCACCAAGCAGCATTTGCTGATCTTCTGCGATAAAGATGTTGATCATTTCATCCCCTCCTTTTCTTTTGCAGCTGAATCATTTGGAATGATCATAATGAGCTTTGTCCCATCCTTTGTCTCAATACGCAGGCGGCCATTTGCAAATTCCAATCTTTCTCTAATTCCTAATAGGCCGTGACCCTTCGATTGAGTGGGCGGATAGTCGCCTTTAAATGTTCCATCGTCCTCAACGGTGATGATCGCTTCCTTTGATTTTTGGTGAATGGTGATTTTACAAACCGTCGCGTCACTATGTTTGACGACATTCGTCACCGCCTCTTTGATGCACATACTCACAATGTTTTCGTTCAGAAGTGAGATGTGTTTCGGTGCTTCCTTTTCATCATAGATCAATTCAATTCCAGCTGCTTCGAGAATTTGCTCGATGTTCGACATTTCATCTTTAATTCGGATGCCTTTCATAGAGGAAACAATCTTTCGCACCTCATTGAGAGACGTTCTGGCTGTCTGCTGGACGCTTTTGAGTTCGGCACGAGCCTGTTCAGGGTCTTTATACACGAGTTTACGGGCAAGATCACTTTTTAAACCGATCAAGGAAAGCTTTTGTCCAAGGGTGTCATGCAGGTCGCGTGCAATGCGCTGCCTTTCTTCAAGTTTCACAAGATCAGCAATCCGTTCATTGGCATATTCTAATTTCTCCTCAAGCCGTTCACGTTCCTTCCTGCTTCGAATGCTTAGGGGAAGAAGGATGGCACTAATCAGTGTGATGACGACAAAAGGAATTTGTGTGAGAAACCAGCCCTTTTTTAAGATCAAACTAAAGTTCACTGCCACGGCGGCGCTCGCCAGATGGATATAGTACAAGATATAAAAGGGGACTTTTCGTTTGATATGTCCGTTAAAATAGGCGATGCAAAAAGCGAAATAAATATAGCTGTAGAGCATCACATAACCAGTTGAAATACCGATCAATAAAAGACCGAAGACATATAAAGACCAGCCTTTTGCGACAAACGCAAAACGATACACAGCGAAAAAGACGACGTTCAGAATAATGCCGATGACAATACCTAAAGTTGAAGGTGTCTTAAAGATAAAATAGAAGGGCAGGATGAAAAAAATGGCCCATATATAGGGGGAAATCCCATGCAATTTTTGAATTTTAAACTGTTTTTTCATCCGTGTGCCACCTTTTTCATTCTTTTTCCTTACTTTATCAAATTCAACATGCGGCTGCATCCTGTAAATGATAACAAGCTCCTTCTAGTGTAAGAAAGAGCTTGAACCAATTATGCATTTTTCTTCAGAATGTCTCCTTTGATAACAGGGACGTTCATCTTCTTAGATTGCCTTGCCTCTTTGAAGGTAACGAATGCTTTCGTTTCTTCATCCCACAATCTAAATTTCATGGATTCAATACTTGTTTTTAATGTAATGGTTGGGACATTTTGCAACGGTTCACTTTGCTCATGAGCATGCTCTAAATGATAATTCGGTACTCTTGGGCTTAAATGATGAACATGATGGTAACCGATATTACCTGTTAACCATTGAAGAAGCTTTGGCAATTTGTAAAAAGAGCTTCCTTCAACAGCTGCCTGCACATAGTTCCAATGTTCATCTGCTTCAAAGTATGAGTCCTCAAATGTATGCTGTACATAAAACAACCATACACCGATAGATCCTGAGATCAGGAAGATCGGACCTTGAACAAGCAGGAATTCCTGCCAGCCAAAAAGAAGACATGTTGCGGCTGCTAACGCAATGATGCTCACGTTTGTGAAATACGTGTTCCAACGCTCTTTTTTACGAGCATTTTTGACGTTAAAACGGTTTTTTAAGAGAAAGACAAAGATCGGTCCTAAAATAAACATCACAAAAGGGTTACGATAAAATCTGTAGCGAAATTTCGTCCATGCTGATGCTTCTTGATATTCTTTGACTGTTAGGAGCCAAATGTCACCAGTACCTCGTTTGTCTAAATTACTGCTTGTGGCATGGTGAATTGAATGATCTCGTTGCCATTGAAGATAAGGGAAAAGGGTGAGTACGCCCGTTAAAAAACCGAACAGGTGATTTAGCGGCTTCTGTTTAAAAAAGGATTGATGGCAGCAGTCGTGAAAAATAATAAAGACACGTACTAAAAACCCAGCTGCAATAACCGCAAAGAAGAGGGTTAAAAGGTAGGAGATATTCAGGCTGTAATAGGCAAGAAACCAAAGCCCTAAAAATGGAATGAATGTATTAAAGAGTTGAATGATACTTTTTTTCGAATCAGCACCAGAGAATTGACCCACTTGTTTTCTTAAAGTAGCTTGCTGCTGTGTGTTTGTTGAAGTCGTCATGAACGTTCAAGTCCTTTCCGTTTCTTTCTACTTCAAAGTATAGAAGGAAAGGTGTCATGCTCATAGTAGCACCCATCATGTATTCAATATGACATTTGTCATATTTGTCATCAAAAAGGCTGATGGGATCAACGTTTGTGCGCTTATTACATCATCAATAAAAAAAAGTAAAGGCGCTGGGCCTTTACTTTTTATGAACGTGCTTCATGTACTTTTAACTGCTTGCCTTTAATGGTTGTGTGGCGCATGGCATTCAGCACAAGAGGGCCTTTGCCGTTTAAAATATCTACATATGTTTTCGTGTCTTGAATCGTAATAATCCCAATGTCATCGAATGCAACGCCATCTATTTTGGCAATGGTCCCAACGAAATCAACAGCTCGCAGCTTCTTTTTCTTTCCGCCGTTAAAATAAAGCTTCATAATATCCTTCTCAACGCCTGCCTGTTTATTTTCCTTTTGAATAGGCGTTTCAATCTTTTCTTCAAAGCTTTCTACATGCTTCTCTGCTTCTTCCTTCGTTGGATATGGCTGAGTTTGAAAATCTATGCCGGCATCCTGCTTTAATTCATCAATAAGCGGCTTAGCATTCTTTGTCATAAACGCAATCGTTTTTCCGCTTTTTCCCGCTCTGCCTGTTCTACCAGTTCGGTGAATATAGCGCTCTTTTTCATAAGGAAGATCATAATGAATGACATGTGTCATATCACTGACATCAATTCCCCGGGCTGCTATATCTGTTGCGATCAGGTAACGGAATTCACCTTTTTTAAATTCATCCATCACATCAAAGCGGTCTTCCTGTCTCATGCCGCCGTGAATTTTGTCACAGGGTACATCCCATTCATCCAGCTTCATCGTGAGTTCATTCACCTGGTCTTGTGTATTACAGAAAATAATGCAGCTATCTGGATTTTCAATGACGATCGTACGCTGAAGAAGGGAGAATTTCGATTCCTCTTCTGTTTCAATCACGGTGTGGGTAATTTGCTGTACAGACGTTTCTTCACGTGCGATCTCAATGATTTTCGGTGATTGTAAAAACTGTTCACTCAATTTCTTCATATCATCAGACATTGTCGCTGAAAATAGCATCGACATGCGCTTTGGCGGCAGATACTGAATAATAGAAGAGACCTGATCGATAAATCCCATGTTCAGCATTTCATCCGCTTCATCTAACACGAAAAATTTGAGATTTTCTAAAGAAAGGGTGCCTTTCTCAAGGTGATCCAAAATGCGGCCTGGTGTCCCGCACACAATATGATTTTTCTGTGAAAGTTCTACTTTCTGCGCTTGAAAAGAGGCTTTTCCAAAAATGGCTGCGGCTTTGATTCGTTTGAATCGTCCAAGGCTTGTGAGGTCTTGTTTGACCTGCATGGCGAGTTCTCGTGTCGGAACGAGGATAAGGGCTTGAGGTTTATTTTCAGCCCAATCAACCATTTCACAAATCGGAAGACCATATGCTGCAGTCTTGCCGCTGCCAGTCTGAGATTTGACGATTAAATCCTGCTTTGAAAAAGCAACGGATAATGTTTCGTGCTGAACGGGTGTAGGTGTATGGAAGTGAAGCGCTTCTAACGCTTGTTTCAATTCATCACTTAATGGATATTGATCAAAATGTTGTAATGTCATCGTGTTCTCCTTTTCGTACATTCATACTTGTGACATCATACCATAACCATGACCGTGAATGAAAAGACATAAAAAAAAGCCCCATAAAGGAGCTTTAAACCCTCAATAATCTGAAAGATTAAAGGAATCTGCGTTTTACTTTTTCCCAGTAAGAGTTGTCTTTTAATTTCACCGTTTTAATGACTTTTCCTGAAAGGCCAATGTCAATTTGTTTGACGTGCTTTGTACCGAGCGCTTCGTTATCAAGCCCGATAATTGGATGATCGTTTCCATCCTGCACCACTTTCAGCGTCAGCTTACGGTCACTGCTTAAGATGAAAGGAGCGCCTAATGTACGGTACGAGTTGTTATTCAGAGATGCAAGCTCTGTGACTTGCATACATGGAAGCATCGGATCAACCACGGCGCCGCTCACGGATTTATTGTAAGCCGTTGAGCCAGTCGGAGTGGAAATAATCATGCCGTCGCCTCTAAAAGTTTCAAAGTGGAAATCATCTATATACACATCGATCACAAATGTTTTAATAATGCTGGAGCGGATCGACAGTTCATTTAAGCAATGGAACTGGTTTGTGCTGTCAACGCTTACATCGATGATTGGATATTTTCTCACTTCAAGCTGTTCAGTGTTCATGGCATCAATCATTTTATCAAAATGCTCTAACGAGAAATCACAGTATAGGTGCGTATTCTCTGATTTTGATACCCCTACATACAAGCAGTCATCCCGGAAGTTCGTTTTGCGGACTGCTTGAAGAAATGTGCCATCCCCGCCAATTGAAGCAATAATATGGGCATCCTCTGCACGCTTGACGACGTGAAAGCCTTGATCGGTAGCGAGCTTCTCGAGAGAAGAAATGTGTCCATCCAATTCATGATCTTTTTTGTAAAAGAAAAATACATTGCGTCGATTGTCTGTCATTGACGTTCTCCCCTTTGCTGTCAAAAATAATTTCCAATGATAAAGGGCTTACATGAAAACCCTTGCTCACATTTTACACTTTTTTCATATGAAAGTAAAAACATTAGAGAGAACATCTAATGATCAGATTTGCATGATGAGAAATGAGTCGATGTGAGTGATTCGAAATGGCTGAATCCTGAGCATAATTGAATAGCCGTTTTCTCATGAAAGAATGGTTTGGGTGTTTCGTTGCGGTGAAGATCTAGCCTATTAGGTGCAGGGAGAGGATAAAAAAGCCAATTTTTCGTCATGCGCTTGTCTACGTAGACGACGTAAAGTTGATCGTTATTTAAGAGAGGTGCTATCATATGCCTACATGAAATGTAAAAAAACCACAATTCCTGTGAAACATTTCATGTGGGCATTCGTATGAATGAAGTGAGACAAAAAGGAGGAGAAAAAGATGAATGCGAAAAGATGGGTAGCGCTCATTATTGCACTTGGTGTTTTCGGATTTTCAATTGTGATTAGTGTCACGATGGCCTTGTTCGATAGCTTCAATGACAATAAAATGAGCTATCAATTCGGGGATGAAATAGAAGAGAAGGTACTAGAGAATGGCAGCGGTGCAGGCAAGATTGCTGTTCTTGAGATTAATGGAACCATTCAAGATAATGGCGGCGCCTCGAGCCTATTAGGCGGAGAAGGGTATGATCATCGTGCATTCCTCAAGGAACTAGATAAAGCGAAAGAGGATGCTTCGGTAAAAGGCGTACTGCTGCGCGTTAACTCTCCTGGCGGCGGTGTCTATGAAAGTGCTGAAATACATAAAAAATTAGAAGAAGTGAAAAAAGCGAAGAAGCCGATTTACGTATCTATGGGCTCAATGGCAGCTTCTGGCGGCTACTACGTGTCAACACCAGCGAAGAAAATCTTTGCTTCACCTGAAACATTAACAGGATCACTAGGTGTTATTATGCAGAGCTTGAATTATTCAAAGCTGGCAGATAATTTGGGCATTAAATATGAAACGATTAAAAGCGGGAAATTCAAAGACATCATGTCTCCTAACCGTGATATGACAAAAGATGAGCGTAATATCATGCAAAGCATGGTCGATAACTCTTATGAAGGATTTGTCAAAGTGATCTCTGAAGGACGGGGCATGTCAAAACAGGAAGTCAAGAAAATTGCTGACGGCCGAGTATATGACGGGACACAGGCAAAATCGAACGGATTAGTCGATGAGCTTGGGTATTATGAAGATGCATTAAAAGCGATGAAGAAAAATGAAAAAGGCTTAAAAGGAGCAACAGTGGTCAGCTATTCTCAAAGCTTTGGCTGGAACTCTCTCTTCAACATGAGTGCAAGCAAGCTCTTTAAAAGCGAAATTGATTTTCTGAATTTAAAAGAAACACTGGCTGGCTCAAATGGGTCTAAACCGATGTATCTCTATTCAAAATAAAGGAGGGATCATAGATGGATTCTACATTCGATGAAGTAAGCGAAAGCCGCAGCCAAGAGGAAGAATCGAAGCCGGCCTTTGTGAAGCGCGCTTCAATTAAAGCACAGGCGTTTGCAGGTTTTTGGATTAGATTTTGGGCGTTTATTCTTGATTGGCTCGTCGTCTGGGGTGTCAACCATTTGACGGTTTCTCCAATCTTTAGTCTGTTTGGCTGGTCCAAAGGAGGGGGATGGTTTTCTCCATTTTCCGTCACAACGACGATTGTATTCCTCCTTTATTTCGCCATCATGACGAAAATCTTTCAACAAACACTTGGCAAAATGGTGTTTGGGATTAAAGTGGTCTCACTTCAGCCTGAGAAGAAGCTGGCATGGGATGTTATTTTCTTTAGAGAGATTGTGGGACGTTACATTAATACGATCTTTGTTCTCTATGCAATCGTTGGGTTCTCGCCGAAAAAGCAAGGGGTTCATGATTACTTTGCTGATACGGTGGTCGTCCATGAACATTTATATGAAAAAACAGAATCAAACGTATAATCAGAGGAGTTTGGCCGCGTACCGGTCAAACTCTTTTTTTTGTTGATTGGGTATAAAATCCAGAATGAGAGCCATAATCGTAGGGGAAGCATCATTTGTTATGGAGGAAGTGAGCACAGTGCTTTACGTTTGGATCGCAGCGTTGTTGTTTCTTGTGATCTTATTGATTTTCATGAAAGTAACCATTTCGCTGGACTATTCGCATACAAACGACAATGACCATATTGCACTGAAGGTCATCACCTTATATGGATTGGTCAGACTCAAAAAAGAGATTCCGATGGTGAGGGTCAATCCAGAAGACCAAACGATTGATATTCGTGAAAAGAAAATGGAAAGCGCCAAAACCCCTGATCACGAAAAAGAATCGATGCATAAAAAAGTAGGAAAACGTGATATGAAGCAAATCCTTCATCAAATGGAGCGCATCACAAAAGAGATTGTCGATTTAAATCGGATCATGCGCAAGTTCTTCATTCACATAAGGGTTGTCTCATTTCACTGGTCGACATGGATCGGCTTTCATGACGCCGCTTTAACAGGTGTAGCAGCTGGCGGTGTGTGGTCAGTTAAAGGAGCGCTGCTTGCCTTTATGCAGGAGCATCTGAACTTTAAGCATAAACCAGTATATGAAGTCATTCCGGCCTTTCAGCACAACGTATCGCAGACTCAGTTTACATGTATAGCTTATTTTCGTCTTGGACATGCTATGCTTGCAGCCATTCGTTTACTTGTTCATTGGTTAAAAGGGAGAAAGGCGAGAAAAAGTGCCTCTCTTCAAGCAACGAAGAATGAATCATCTGTTTAAGGAGGAACCCGAAAATGGCAGATCATCCAATCCAAGGTCTCATGAAGACAGCGATGGAAAACTTAAAAGAAATGATAGATGTGAATACAATCATCGGCGATCCAGTCGAAACCCCTGACGGCAGTGTCATTCTCACTGTGTCAAAAGTTGGTTTTGGATTTGCAGCCGGCGGCAGTGAATTTAACGGGAACCAAAAGAAGGAAAAGCGTTCTGATGATCAAGAACGAAAAGAACCAAGACTCCCATTTGGCGGCGGAAGCGGCGGCGGGGTATCGATTACACCAATTGCCTTCTTAATTGTAGGAACAAACGGAGTTCGAATGCTTCATTTGGATGAACACACACATCTGCTCGATAAAATATTGGATTCTGCTCCTCAAGCAATTGAACGTCTTCAGCACATGTTTAAGAAGGATGAGCGGGAGCACCGTCATAAAGAACGAAAACTAGATGACATAGACCTTTAAAAAGTTAGCTGCGCTGCAGTTAACTTTTTTTTCAAAATGGACGATTAGGCTTTGCAGTTTTTTGCTTTCTCTACTATGATAGAACCATACATTTGAAAAGGGAGGAATTGTTTTGGCATCGATCACATTTAAAGGAAGTCCTGTCACGCTTGTAGGAAATGAAGTAAAAGTAGGCGAGCAGGCTCCTGATTTTACGGTTTTAACGAACTCACTTGGAGAAGTTTCACTTTCTGATTTAGCAGGAAAAGTGACGATCATCTCAGTGATTCCTTCTATTGATACAGGTGTGTGTGACGCACAAACAAGACGTTTCAATGAAGAGGCAGCCGGTTTAGGTCCCGTCAATATTTATACGATTAGTGCAGACCTTCCATTTGCACAAGCACGCTGGTGCGGAGCAAACGGAATTGAAAATGTTGAAACATTATCTGATCACAGAGATATGTCATTTGGTGAAGCATTCGGAGTGTATATGAAAGAATTGCGTTTATTGGCGCGCGCAGTCTTCGTATTAGACCCTAACGGAAAAGTGGTTTACACTGAATACGTAAGTGAAGCAACGAATCACCCAAATTATGAAAAAGCCATTGAAGCTGCAAAATCACTGTTATAAAAGCAGCATAGACAAGAGCTCCGGCTTCATCCTGGGGCTCTTTTCAATGAGAACATATAGCTTTTAACAAAGCGAGGAGAGAAAAGCATTGCAGAAAGATCAAGTAAGTACTATTTTTGAACTGCTCGATACAGCTTCTATTCGATTGAAAAAGGAACAGAGCATTTCCTATATTGAGGCATTGGCAGAAGCAGGAGAAGCCTTTTTCCAAGCAAATGATCGAAACGGTTTATTAAAGGATTTAATAGAGAAAGCAGATTTTGCTTCTTATGATCATGAGCAGATTCGTAAAGCGTTTCAGCTCGCCGTATTGAAAGGTCAAAAGGATATTTCTCATCCAAATCGCCAGATGACGCCAGATACGATTGGACTGTTTGTCAGCTATTTGGTGAATAAATTTTTAGAAGGTCAAAAAGAGCTTGTTGTCTTTGATCCAGCAGCTGGAACAGGAAACTTACTTCTTGCGGTTTTAAACAATCTCACGGCAGAAACAAAACGCGGCTTTGCGTCTGAAATTGATGATGTGCTCATTAAAATTGCTTGGGCCCAGGCGAATTTAGAGGAGAAGGAAGTCGAGCTTTTCCACCAGGATAGTCTTGAACCGCTTCTAATCTCACCGGCAGATGTCACTGTATGCAGCCTGCCAGTCGGTTATTATCCAAATGATGAACGTGCAGCAGACTTTACATTAAAGGCAAAAGAAGGACATGCCTTTGCCCATTATTTATTCATTGAACAAAGCCTCCGCTACACAAAAGAAGGCGGCTTCTTATTCTTCATCATTCCAAACGATTTGTTTGAAGGTAAAGAAAGCGTACAATTAAAGGATTTCATCAAAGATCATGCGTATATGAATGCGTTAATTCAGCTGCCAGTGTCCATGTTTAAGGATAAAAAACACGCCAAAAGCTTATTTGTGATGCAAAAGAAAAGAGAAGGGCTGGAAGCACCAAAACGAATGCTGTTTGCCAATCTTCCATCTTTCTCACAAAAGGAAGCAATGGTCGGTGTGATGAGAAAATTAGACCAGTGGTTTATAGAAGAAAAAGAAACGAAAGAATAGCCAGAGATATTTCTGGCTATTTCAGCGTGTAGACAAACCCTCGCATTCGTTGTCAGGTCTGCGCTCCGGTGCTCGCCCTTCCTAGAGCTGCAAAGGTTTTCTATCACGCTGAAAAGAAAACAAAGAGCTAAAATAAAAATCATTTTAGCTCTTTGTCAATAATCTGGATATTTTACTATTCAGAAAATAATGACTTATTGATGTAAGCGATAACAGTTTGAAGGTGCACTTGAAATGCAAAGTTTTCAATGTTTAAATGAAAAAGTCAGATATTTTTCGGACTTATCGTTAAACTATAAAAGACCCGTCAAACAGGTTGAATATAGCACCGGAAAAAACGTGAAACCTTATATAACAACTGAGTAAAAGGAGCGACAGTAATGTCCAAAATTATTGCAATCAACGCAGGAAGCTCATCTCTTAAATTCCAATTGTTCGACATGCCAGAAGAAACCGTTTTAACAAAAGGGCTTGTTGAAAGAATCGGAATGGACAACAGTATCTTCACGATTTCTGTAGATGGAGAAAAGAAAACAGAAGTGACAGATATTCCAGATCACGCAGTAGCGGTCAAAATGCTGCTTGAAAAACTAACTGAATTTCACATCATCAAAGACTTTAATGAAATTGATGGCGTAGGACACCGTGTTGTTCACGGCGGAGAGAAATTCAGCGATTCTGTACTTTTAACTGATGAAGTGATTAACGACATTGATCAGCTTTCAGAGCTTGCACCACTTCACAACCCTGCAAACGTTGTAGGAATCAAAGCATTCAAACAAATTCTGCCTGACGTACCAGCGATTGCTGTGTTCGATACAGCGTTCCACCAAACTATGCCAGAGCAGTCTTACCTATACAGCCTTCCGTACGACTACTACAAAAACTTTGGTATTCGTAAATACGGATTCCACGGGACAAGCCACAAGTTCGTTACAGAGCGTGCAGCAGAGCTATTAGGCCGTCCACTAGAAGAGCTTCGTTTGATTTCTTGCCACCTTGGAAATGGTGCGAGTATCGCAGCAGTTGAAGGCGGAAAATCAATCGATACATCTATGGGCTTTACACCACTTGCTGGTGTTGCAATGGGTACACGTTCAGGTAACATTGACCCTGCTCTTATTCCATTCATTATGGAAAAAACAGGACATACTGCTGAAGAAGTGCTTTCTACTTTGAATAAGAAGAGTGGTCTTTTAGGTGTGTCTGGTCTGTCAAGTGACCTTCGTGATATTGAAGAAGCAACAGAAGAAGGAAACGACCGTGCAGAAGTTGCTCTTGATATTTTTGCGAGCCGTATTCATAAATACATCGGCTCTTATGCAGCAAGAATGAATGGCGTAGATGCGATCATCTTCACAGCTGGAATCGGTGAAAACAGTTCAGAAGTAAGAGCACGTGTACTTCGTGGTCTAGAATTCATGGGCGTTTACTGGGATCCTTCCCTAAACAACATGAGAGGCGAAGAAGCATTCATCAGCTACCCGCACTCTCCTGTAAAAGTGATCGTCATCCCAACAAACGAAGAAGTAATGATTGCAAGAGACGTTATGCGTTTAGCGTAATCATCTTTGAAAAGCTCTTTTCCAATAAGGAAAAGAGCTTTTTTCTGTTAAAAGCTGCATGCTATAATGTTGTCCAAAATGAAGTAAAAGGGAGCGTTGCGGAAAATGAGCGTGACAGAACATAAACGAGAGGCGAAAGAAAGGCTTTATGTGAAGGTCATTACGGTCAGTGATACAAGAACGAAGGAAACAGATAAAAGCGGGCGCCTGATGATTGATTTGCTCAAAGAACAGGGACATCTTGTTCTTGCATACGATATTGTAAAAGATGATATTGGATCGATTCAAGACGCTGTGCTGGAAGGAACAAGCGAACCGAAAATAGATGCCGTCTTGTTAAATGGCGGAACAGGAATTGCTGCAAGGGATGTGACCATTGAAGCGATTACCCCTCTTTTTTCCAAGGAGCTGCCTGGCTTTGGTGAAATCTTCCGAATGCTCAGCTATACAGAAGACATAGGTTCAGCTGCTATCTTGTCCCGGGCAGCGGCAGGGGTCGTCAATCAAAAGGCTGTCTTTGCCACGCCGGGATCTACCGGAGCCGTTCGTTTAGCCATGACAAAACTCGTGATTCCAGAGCTTCCTCACGTCTTACGAGAGCTTGAAAAAGATCAAAAATAGCCCAAAATGACTCTGCCAAGAAAATTTGGCAGAGTTTTTTTCATAAAGGGGTTGAAAAAACAATTTTTCCTTGTTACAGTGTATACATACTAAATGCATGTTTATAAATTAAAACTTATTTTTATGCAAAAAAACATTCACAGAATCAAAACAAGCGAGAGGAGCTTTTCAATCATGTCACAAAATAAAAAAGTTGTATTAGCATATTCCGGAGGTCTTGATACCTCTGTTGCAGTTAAATGGTTACAAGAGCAAGGATACGAAGTTGTTGCTTGCTGCCTTGACGTAGGTGAAGGAAAAGACTTGGCATTCGTTCAACAAAAAGCGCTTCAAGTCGGAGCGGTTCAATCATACATGATTGACGCAAAAGAAGAATTTGCTGAAGAGTTTGCACTCACTGCATTACAAGCACACACAATGTATGAAGGAAAATACCCACTAGTATCTGCACTATCCCGTCCGCTTATTGCAAAAAAATTAGTGGAAGTAGCAGAAAAAGAAAATGCAGTAGCTGTTGCTCATGGATGTACTGGAAAAGGGAACGACCAAGTTCGTTTTGAAGTATCCATTAAAGCATTGAATCCAGATCTAGAAGTTCTTGCGCCAGTGCGTGAATGGAAATGGTCTCGTGATGAGGAAATCGATTATGCACAAAAACATGGTATTCCAATTCCGATTAACTTAGACAGCCCATATTCAATCGACCAAAACCTTTGGGGCAGAAGTAACGAATGTGGCATTTTAGAAGATCCTTGGGCTGCGCCGCCAGAAGGTGCATATGATCTGACAAATCCACTTGAAAAAACACCTGACACACCAGAAATCATTGAAATCACGTTTGAAAAAGGAAAACCGACAGCGATTGACGGAATCCAGTATTCATTATCTGACCTTATCCTTCATTTAAATGAAGTCGCTGGTCAGCATGGTGTTGGCAGAATCGATCACGTTGAAAACCGTCTTGTTGGGATCAAATCTCGTGAAGTGTACGAGTGCCCAGGTGCAGTCACACTTCTTAAAGCACATAAAGAGCTTGAAGACTTAACGCTTGTTAAAGAAGTCGCACACTTTAAACCAATCGTGGAACAAAAAATGGCTGAATTAATATACAACGGCTTATGGTTCTCACCGCTTAAAGAAGCACTAGATGCATTCTTACAAGAAACACAGCAAAACGTAACAGGTGTTGTACGTGTGAAACTATTTAAAGGCCATGCCATTGTAGAAGGACGTAAATCACCATATTCACTTTATGATGAAAATCTCGCAACTTATACAAAAGCAGATGAATTTGATCATGATGCAGCTGTAGGATTTATTAACCTTTGGGGCTTACCGACAAAAGTAAACAGCATCGTGAATAAAAAGGAGCAGGTTAAAGCATGAAAAAGCTTTGGGGAGGCCGATTTCAAAAAACACCAGAAAAATGGGTCGATGAGTTTGGCGCGTCCATTCATTTCGACAAACAATTAGTGAAAGAAGATCTGACCGGCTCCCTTGCTCATGCAAGTATGCTGAATAAATGCGGTTTCCTCGGTGATGAGGAGGCCGCTGTCATCAAAGACGGACTAAATACGCTCATGAAAAAGGCAGAGGCGGATGAACTGGAATTTTCAGTAGATTATGAGGACATTCATTTAAACCTTGAAAAAATGCTCATTGATGAGATTGGTCCGCTTGGCGGCAAATTGCACACAGCGAGAAGCCGGAATGATCAGGTCGCAACTGATATGCACTTATATTTGAATAACCAAGTCGAGCATATCATTGAATTGATCTCTTCCTTTCAAACGGTGCTTGTAGAAAAGGCAGAACAGCACGTTGAAACGATTTTCCCAGGATATACGCACCTGCAGCGTGCACAGCCTATTTCGTTTGCCCATCATATGCTCGCCTATTTTTGGATGCTTGAGCGTGACAAAGCGCGCTTTCAAGATTCATTGAAGCGAATTAACGTGTCTCCGCTTGGATGCGGAGCGTTAGCAGGAACGACATTCCCGATTGATCGTGAATATACTGCAGAGCAGCTTGGCTTTGATCACATTTACGAAAACAGCCTTGATGGTGTGAGTGATCGGGACTTCATTTTAGAGTTTTTGTCTAATAGCAGTCTTGTGATGATGCACCTCTCACGTTTTTGTGAAGAAATCATTTTATGGTGCTCGCAAGAATTCAAATTCATTGAACTCGATGATACGTATGCAACAGGCAGCAGCATGATGCCGCAGAAGAAAAACCCGGACATGGCTGAACTAATCCGCGGGAAAACAGGCCGTGTGTATGGCAACCTGATGGGGCTTCTCACGATTATGAAAGGCTTGCCGCTTACGTATAACAAAGATCTGCAAGAAGATAAAGAAGGCATGTTTGATACAGTGAAAACCATCGCTGGCAGCCTGCAAATCTTCACAGGTATGATTCAAACGATGACAGTCAACGAAGATGTCATGAAAAAGGCAACAAAAGAAGATTTCTCAAATGCGACAGAAGTGGCAGACTACCTTGCGAAAAAAGGCATGCCATTCCGTGAAGCACACGAAATCGTTGGCAAGCTTGTGTATACATGTATTCAAAAAGGCATCTACTTAAGTGATCTTCCTTTTGAAACTTTTACAGAAGCAAGCGAGCTTTTTGAACAAGACATTTACACTGTTCTTGATCCGTATGTTGCGGTTGAAAAAAGAACAAGTGCAGGCGGAACTGGATTCAAACAAATCCAGCTCGCTTTAGAAAAAGCAAAAGCCTGTCTGGCATAACACGCAAAAAACCATTCGTATGATACGGATGGTTTTTTTGTCATGGAAAAAGGAGTTTGATGACCATTGGAGAAAATGAAAGCATACTAGCGTCAAGCAGAAAAGGGAGTGACAGCAGATCATGAAGAAAACGCTTGAGGCTTTGTTTCATCAACCGATCGTATCAGTGAAAACGTTAGGAGAACAATATGACGGACGGGCCAATGATGTTTGGCTGATCTCCTTACAAGATAAAACGGAGTATGTGATCAAATCTCCTAAAACTGTAAGAGAAGAAAGTGAATTTGTGACTGGGATCAATATGATCTATGGAGTAGATGCTCATACTACACAAAAGTATATCGATCAAATTAATCAAAAACTGTCTCATACGAATTCGTTTCAGATTCCAGAAGTTGTTCGTAAAGTGAAGAAGGCAGGGAGACATTTTTATGTAATGGAGAAAGTAGAAGGAACACCTTTCACATCTTTCGATGGACGTTCATCAAACTTTTATAAGGATTATGGGAGGAAACTAGCACATCTTCATTCATATCGAACTGACTTTTTTGGGGCAGTATACGGAGCTGAAAAGAAACATTTGAGAGAATTTCATGCGGTGTTAAAAAAGGTTGTACCCAAACTCATAGAGCGTTATTATGCTGATCAGACTGAATTTCACTGTTATGCAGAAATTGTGCTGCAAAAGATAGAAAAGCTGAAGCCTCCTGATTCAGCCAGTCTCATTTTAATTGATTTAGATCCGTCTCAATATATTGAAAAAGATGATCAAGTAACGAGTTTAGTTGATACAGAATATGTCGTATATGGACCAGCTGCGTTTGATTTTATTGCATTGGAATACCTTTTGACGAAAGAAGCTGCCCGCGATGTCCAATTGGGGTATGAAGAGATTTGTCCGCTTCCTCGCGAGCTTCATGAGGTGAGAGAATGCTATCGTTTTGTTTCGCTGCTTCTCGATATCCATGGCTCATGGGATCTGAAAAAGTGGATGAATCACCCTATACTGTTTTACTCCTATTGATAAAGGGTTCATAAGTGCGCCAGCTGCCGGTTTATAGTAAAGTAAAAGATAAGATAAGAAACACGTGAACTTGCAACCTTTGCTTTAGGAGGAGATTGTGTGCGACACGCATTAATAACAGCGGGTTCTAAAGGACTTGGCCGGAAAGTCACCGAGTCTTTACTGAATATGGGGTATTCTGTGACAGTGAATTATCGAAGTGATGATGAAGCTGTCCGGCAGATGAGAGAAGAATTACAGCAGTACGAAGATAAGCTTCAATTTGTCCAAGGTGATGTGACAAAAAAAGAAGATCTAAAAAACATGGTAGAGCTGGCAATAGAGCGATTTGGGCGGATTGATGCCTTGATTAACAATGCTGGTCCTTATATTTTTGAACGAAAAAAACTGGCGGATTACTCTGAAGATGAATGGTATCAAATGATAGAAGGCAACTTATCAGCAGTATTCCATTTGTTCCGCATGGTCATCCCAATGATGAGAAAACAAAGCTTTGGCCGCATTATCACTTATGGCTTCCAAGGTGCAGACCATGCGCCAGGCTGGATGCACAGATCAGCCTTTGGAGCGGCAAAAGTGGGCCTTGCGTCATTGACGAAAACCATTGCGATTGAAGAAGCCGAAAACGGCATCACCGCCAATATGGTTTGTCCAGGCAAAATCGTTGGAGACATGAAAGAATCGACAATAGAGGAAGCCCGCCAAATCAAAGACGAAGAAACGCCAATAGGCAGGTCTGGTACTGGAGAGGATATAGGACGTATCATCTCATTTCTATGTGATGACCGTTCAGACCTCATTACAGGCACCGTCATTGAAGCAACAGGTGGTCTTAACGTCATTCACAGGCATTAAGTTTTTTAGCTTTTTATAGAGGGAATAAATGATATGAGATCAAAATTGAAAGGTGGATATACTACATGAAAGCTACATATCATGGACATTCAGTCGTACACATTGAAACAAACGGATATCATATTTGGATTGACCCATTTTTAAATGGAAATAAGCACACAGATATCAATCCGCAAGATGTGAAAGCAGATGTCATTTTACTGACACATGGACATGGAGATCACATCGGTGACACCATTGAAATCGCTAAAAACAATGATGCACTTGTTGTCGCGCCTTTCGAGCTTGCCACATATTTAAGCTGGCAAGGGGTGAAAACGCACCCGCTTTCTATTGGAGGCAGCCGTGAGTTTGAATTTGGTAAAGTGAAGCTCACGCAAGCGTTCCATGGTTCTGCTGTCATTGATGAAGAGGCACAGACAATTACGTATACAGGGATGCCATCAGGTATTTTATTTACCGCAGAGGGCAAAACAATTTATCATGCTGGAGACACTGCACTCTTTTCAGATATGAAGCTGATTGGTGAGCTGAATCATATTGAGCTCGCATTCCTACCAATTGGTGATAACTTCACGATGGGGCCGGAGGATGCAAGAATTGCAGCAGAATGGCTGCGGGCAAAACAGGTCGTTCCGATTCACTACAGCACATTCCCGCCAATTGAACAGGATCCGCATGCATTTGCAGACAGCCTGCATGGCGGCGTCGGTCATGTGTTAAACAGCGGGGAATCAATCGAGATTTAATCCCCATATGAAAAAAGCTGGCACACAAATGCCGGCTTTTTTGTTTGCCTTTATCTGCTGAAAGAAAAGACAAATTGCTATTAAAAGCCTCCTGCCCTTATAATGAAACATAGATGAAAACGCTGAAAACAAAAAGGGTGAACGGGATTGGCGACAAAGCATGAGCAAATTTTATCGTATATTGATTCATTAGATGTCGGGGAGAAAATTTCTGTCCGGCGCATAGCGAAAGAAATGAAAGTGAGTGAAGGCACCGCTTATCGGGCCATCAAAGATGCTGAAAATAAAGGGTTCGTCAGTACCATTGAACGAGTCGGCACCATTCGAATTGAACAGAAGAAAAAAGAAAATATTGAAAAACTGACATATGCAGAAGTGGTTAATGTCATTGATGGACAGGTGCTTGGAGGACGAGCAGGCTTACATAAAACGTTAAATAAATTTGTCATCGGAGCGATGGAGCTGGATGCGATGATGCGCTATACGGCAGCTGGCAACCTTCTCATCGTCGGAAACCGGATTAATGCCCATAAGCAGGCATTAGAGGCAGGGGCGGCTGTGCTGGTCACCGGCGGATTCTCAACAGATGATGAAATTATTCAGCTCGCAGATGAGCTAGAGCTGCCAATTTTATCAACAAGCTACGATACATTTACCGTAGCGGCTCTCATTAACAGAGCCATTTATGACCAATTAATTAAAAAAGAGATTGTGCTTGTAGAAGATATTTTAACGCCGATTGAACGCACTGTGTATTTATCACCAGAGGATAAGCTTGAAAAATGGTATGAAAAGAATTATGAAACTGGCCACGGCCGTTTCCCGGTCGCAGATGATCAAATGAAGATTCACGGAATTCTCACCTCAAAGGATATTGCGGGGCATGACCGCTCCACACCGATTGAAAAGGTGATGACGAAAAATCCGCTGACGGTCATTGGCAAAACATCTGTCGCCTCAGCTGCCCAAATGATGGTGTGGGAAGGCATTGAGGTGCTGCCAGTTGTGGATGATCATGCGAAGCTGATCGGGATGATCAGCCGTCAGGATGTGCTCAAGGCGCTCCAAATGATTCAAAAGCAGCCGCAGGTCGGAGAAAAGCTGGATGATGTTGTCTCAAGAGGGTTTAAAGAAACTGATACAGAAAAACCAAAAGCAGATGCGGTTTATCAATATGAGGTCACCCCGCAAATGACGAACCAGCTTGGAAACATTTCATATGGGGTGTTCACACAAATTTTAATCGAATCAGCCAACCGCTTCTTAAAATCTCATAAAAAGGGCGAGCTGATCGTCGAGAGTCTCTCTGTCTACTTCTTAAAACCGGTCCAAATGGAATCCACAATCCAGATCAAGCCGAATATTTTAGAAGTAGGACGCAAGTTTGGGAAGCTGGAAGTCGAGGTTTATCACCAATCGAATATCGTAGGTAAAGCGATGCTGATGGTGCAGCTGATGGAGAGGGGATAATGATCAAAAGGGCGAACCCATGTCGCCCCTTTCCTTATTACGCGTGATCTTTTTCGCCTTCCTTTAAAAAGAGCGGAAGGTAATGCTTGTAGGCTTTATACCCAGCCCACGTACTGCCGATACCGACAGCAACAAAAATAAATCCGATGACAAATGCGAGTGACGAGCGGTTTAAAAATAATTGATTCACACCGAAAAGCAGGACAAAGCAGCCAAGGGCCATACTGGATTTCGCCGACCAAAATTTTTTCTCAACTGGCCGGTTCGTACGGACATTTTTCGCTTTGTAGTATAAATAAAACATGGCAGAACAAATAATAAACACAATCAAAACAAGCATGTGCCAAGCCTCCATTGTAAGTGGTTACAACCCTATTTTAAACGTAAATAGGCTTGCTTACTAGAATAAATTGTCTATTCCTCACTTTTCCGTCACGATAGATTATGATTTAATAATAAAAAGAGTATCGCATGAGAAGGAGTTTTTATGAAAAAAGAACTGATTAGAACCATATCATTATATGACACCATCATCATTCATAGACATGTAAGACCAGATCCTGATGCGTATGGATCGCAGTGCGGCCTTACGGAAATCTTGCGTGCCACCTATCCAGAAAAAAATATTTATGCGACAGGAACCCCTGAGCCATCCCTTTCATTTTTATATGAACTCGATGAGGTACCAGACGACGTGTATAAAGGGGCCCTTGTCATTGTCTGTGATACGGCCAATCAAGCAAGAATTGATGATCAGCGCTATTTAATGGGCGATAAGCTGATGAAAATCGACCATCACCCGAATGAAGATCCTTATGGTGATTTGCTTTGGGTAGATACAGAGGCAAGCTCTGTGAGCGAGATGATTTATGAATTGTACTTAGAGGGGAAAGAAGAAGGATATCAGCTGAATACAAAGGCGGCTGAATTGATCTATGCCGGCATTGTAGGAGACACAGGCCGCTTCCTTTTCCCAAACACAACGAAAAAGACACTCAAATATGCAGGGGAACTCATCGAATATCCGTTTTCATCTTCAGATCTCTTCAATCAATTGTATGAGACAGATTTGAATGTCGTGAAATTAAATGGTTATATTTTTCAACATATTTCTTTGTCAGAGAACGGGGTTGCATCTGTGTTCATTAAGCGTGAAATTTTGGAATCGTTCCAAACAACAGCGCAGCAGGCCTCACAGCTTGTTGGGACACTAGGAAATATTGCAGGCATTAAGGCATGGGTCTTTTTTGTGGAAGAAAACGATCAGATTCGTGTCAGATTCCGCTCTAAAGGTGTCGTCATTAACACCATTGCGAAAAAATATCATGGAGGCGGCCACCCGCTTGCAGCCGGTGCGTCCATTTATGATTGGGCCGTAGCAGATGAGATTTTGCGTGATTTAGAAGAAGTATGTAAATCATCATCATAAGAGAGGAGGGATATGAAGTCCCTTCTCTCTTTTTTGTCATGGAGAAAAGGGTTACTTGCACACAGGGATAAACCAGCAGCCAATGTCTGTTGAATCTTCATAGGCTTGGAGATTTTGATGCTTTAATTCTTTTTTAATTAAATGAGCCATCATTTCTGTCTCAGCATAAGCACACATGCCGTCTTTGATCCGGCTTGCTTTGTCTCGTGCCATTTGACGATAGCTGTAAACCTCCATTGTCCTCACCTCTTTCTATTTAAGATCTCGTTCTACTTTTAGTGTATAAAAATGAAGCGTGAAAAGCGATCATTGAGGGCAGAAATTCATAAAAATTCCACAACCTCTTTATTCAGCAAATGAAATACGTACTTCAAGTGAAAGCTTCGTATAAATTGTCAGCTCTGTCACTTTCGCTCGGTATGCCTTTTCCCGAATGGTATATTCTTTATTTTCCACTGTCCGTTTTAGTAATTCCTTTGTTTTATAGACACTTTCAATATCCTTTGTAATGACTTCTGAGATATCCTCCTTGACCTGATCTTCAAACTTTAGCGTATCTGGCTCTGGGATTTTATATTGCTCACGATTCACGAGATGAACATCTACGCTTTGGATCAGCAGCCGCTTCTTATTATCCTCATTTAACTTATGCAAATCTTCCCGATAGAGTGTGATTTGTTCCTTCAAACTGTCCATATGATGCTGCTGGCTTCTCAGCAGTGTCACTTGCTTTTCCTGAAAGGTTCCGTATGTAAAGAGAAAAATGAGCCAGCTTACAATCGCACCAAACATCATTCCTGCAAAAAAACGCTGCCAGCCTGGGCGTTTATACAGCTCCGGCACCCTCATGATGACACATGCTCCTGTGTGAGCCACGTAATAATGAGATACCCCGTTTGTGCGCCGCCCATGGCAGAGATAATTAATAAAATCTGCTTGAAAATATCACGCGTGTTTCCTTCGAAAATGCCTCGTTCAAAGCTATAAACAGCATCAAATGTTCCGCCGATAGCGGCGACAAGCGCCCAAATCTTTAAACGGTTGGCAAGACTAGTAATAATGGATAAAGGCGGCTGACCAGATAAATACGCACCAACACCGCCTATGATAGCACCACCCAAAATGACCCCAAGGGCGATAAAATAACAGCTGATAAAATTCGGAATAAAAGCTTCCTTCACATCCATTTTGTCCACCTCACTCTATTCAATATATGGTGTGTGCTGGACAAGTATGAACGGACAGAAAAGAAAGAACATTTGTTTCTCATCGCATCGCGTTTTATAATGAAAGAATGACTTTAGACGAAAGGAGTGGATTTAGCATGTCTTATGTTCATCTTCAGGTCCACAGTGGATACAGCTTGTTAAGCAGTGCAGCTAAAGTAAAGGAGCTTATACTGAAAGCAAAAGAACTTGGCTGCAAGGCGCTCGCTCTTACCGATGACCATGTGATGTATGGAACGGTTGAATTTTATAAGGAATGTAAAAAACATGGCATCAAGCCGGTTATCGGTTTAACAGCTTCTGTCTTCATAGATGAACAAGAGACAGAGGCTTATCCCTTGGTACTCCTTGCAAAAAACAACGAAGGCTATCAAAACCTGATCAAAATCAGCAGTGTGCTGAAATCAAAATCAAAAGCCGGACTGAAAGAAAAATGGCTCAAAAGCTATCATCGCGGGCTCATTGCGATCACACCAGGTGCATCTGGGTATATTGAAACGCTTTTGCAGCATGATCAGATAGAAGAAGCGCGTGAAGCCGCAAAACAATTAAAGCATATATTCGGCGAGGGCCACGTGTACATCGCACTTCAGCCATTTCAGCAGGACGAATCGCTCACCAGCAAACTGCGGGACGTCTCACAAAGTTTGGACATACCTCTTGTTGCGACGGGGGATGTTCACTACATCAATCGAGAGGACAAAATGGCTTATACGTGTTTAAAGGCTATTAAAGCAGGGGAGCAGCTTTCAGAGATAGAGGAAGACCGAGGAGAAAAGCATTTCAGATCCTTTGAAGAAATGTTGGAATGGTATAGAGATGATCGAGAGCTGCTGACAAGAACGGTGGAGATTGCAGACCGCTGCGAGGTCGATTTAAATCTTGGACAGACAAAACTTCCATCCTATCCAACTCCTGATCAATCAACAGCAGATCAGTTTTTACGCAGAGTGTGCGCAGAAGGGATGAAGCAAAGAAAGATTGCTTCACATGACATGTATGTCAAAAGACTTGAATATGAACTGAGCATTATCCAAAAAATGAATTTCAGTGATTATTTTCTCATTGTGTGGGATTTTATGAAGTATGCGCATGACAGAGGGATTGTCACAGGCCCTGGACGGGGATCAGCAGCGGGTTCACTTGTTGCATATGTTCTGTTTATTACGGATGTCGATCCGATCCGTCACGGGCTTTTATTTGAGCGCTTCTTAAATCCAGAGCGAATCAGTATGCCAGATATTGATATTGATTTCCCCGACACGAGAAGAGACGAAATCATTTCTTATGTAAAAGACAAATACGGAGACATGCATGTGGCGCAAATTGTCACGTTTGGAACACTTGCAGCAAAGGCTGCTTTAAGGGATGTTGGACGTGTGATGGGAATCGATTCAAAGGCAGCGGATCGTCTTGCCAAGCTGATTCCATCAAAGCCAGGAACGACGCTGAAAGAAGCGGTGACTGCATCTCCTGAATTAAAAACGATGCTTCAGCAATCTGAAGAGCTTCGAAAGGTCTTCCAAACTGCTTTAAAGGTAGAAGGCTTACCGAGACACACCTCGACACATGCAGCTGGCGTTGTGCTGAGCGAAGAGCCGCTGACAGAGGTCGTTCCGATTCAAGACGGCCATGAAGGTGTGTATTTAACGCAGTATGCCATGAATTATTTAGAAGATCTCGGACTTTTAAAGATGGATTTCTTAGGGCTCAGAAACTTAACATTAATTGAATCCATTAAAAACCAGATTGAAAGACAGGAAAACGTCCACATTAACTTTAGTGACATTTCATATGAGGATCAGAAAACGTTTGAATTGTTATCTGCGGGCGATACAACTGGAATATTCCAGCTTGAATCACAGGGAATGCGTCAGGTGCTGAGACGTCTGAAGCCGTCTAGTTTAGAAGATATCGTAGCGGTCAATGCCCTCTATCGTCCAGGTCCAATGGAAAATATCCCGCTTTTTATCGACCGAAAGCATGGCAGAGTCAAGGTCTCCTACCCTCATCCTGATTTGTATGACATATTAAAGGATACATATGGGGTCATCGTCTATCAGGAGCAAATCATGCTGATTGCAGCGAAGATGGCTGGTTTTCAGCTGGGCGAGGCTGATCTATTAAGAAGAGCTGTTTCGAAGAAGGATAAAAAGGTTCTTGATGAAGAGCGAAGCCATTTTGTTGAAGGATGCCTAAAAAAGGAGTATCCTGTTAACATTGCAAATGACGTTTATGACTTAATCGTCAAATTTGCAAACTATGGTTTTAATAGAAGCCATGCTGTTGCATATAGCATGATTGGCTTTCAGCTTGCTTATTTAAAAGCGCATTATCCGTTATATTTTATGTGCGGTCTTTTAACGAGTGTAATTGGAAATGAAGACAAAATTGCTCAATATTTCTATGAGGCGAAGGAAAAAGGGATATCTGTGTTGAAGCCTTCTATTAATAAGAGTGAGTTTCCATTTACGGTTGAAAAAGGGGAGATCCGCTACAGCTTAAGAGCGATTAAAAATGTCGGAGTGTCAGCTGTAAAGGATATATACAGAGCAAGACAAGAAAAGCCGTTTGAAGATTTATTTGATTTTTGCGCAAGAGTATCACCAAAGAGTGTCAACCGAAAAACGATTGAAGCGCTCATTTTTTCAGGAGCGATGGATGAGTTTTATCCCAATCGTGCTTCGTTATTAGCATCGATAGATATTGCGTTAGACCACGTGTCATTTTTAAATCCAGAGGATCAGCTGGACTTTCTTGGGGATACAACCTTCTCCATTAAGCCAAAATATGCGGAGATAGAAGAAATGCCGCTTGTTGATCTCCTGCAATTTGAAAAAGAGGCACTCGGGTTATACTTATCAAATCACCCAGTACAAGCATATCGAGAACGCTTAAGAGAGAATGGTGCAGTGGAAATCATCAGACTTTCTTCCTATATTAAGCGAAAAATTTCAATGGGTGGTCTTTTGACAAAAGTGAAATCGATTCGGACAAAAAATGGACAATCGATGGCATTTGTTACATTTGGGGATGAAACGGGAGAAATGGAAGGTGTCGTCTTTCCAGAGCAATTTAGGAAGCTGTCCCCCTTACTTGAGGAGGGCACCATGCTTTATGTGGAAGGCAGAGTAGAGATCAGAAATGACAGCAGTCAAATCATCGTGCAAGAAGCTGCTTTGCTGGAAGAGATGGACGCAAAAAGAAAAGAGTCTGTCTACATTCGGGTGAAAGAAGAGAATCATACGCAGGAGCTGCTAGAGCAAGTAAAACGAGTCCTCTCGATGCACAGCGGAGAAGCAGATGTCTATTTGTATTATGAGAAGCAAAAAAAGACGATGAGACTTCCAGATGCATACAAAGTTCATGCAGATCATGCTGTGATTTTCCAGTTAAAAGAGCTGCTCGGTGAACAAAACGTTGTGATTAAATGATGACAAATCGCCTGAATATGTTTTACAAATTCACCTATTGTGTTATCATTTTAAAGATTCTGTGTATTTAAAACTGCCAGTATGTGCTTATCAATTTAGCAAATCATTAAATCATTTTCCACTTGAAGGAGTGTTCATCACATGTCATTAAGAGAAGAAGCATTACATATGCACAAAGAGAATCAAGGCAAACTCGAATCAAAATCAAAAGTACAAGTGAAAAATGCGAAAGACTTGAGCTTGGCTTATTCACCTGGTGTTGCAGAACCATGTAAAGATATTTATGACGACACAAGCAAAGTGTATGATTATACAATGAAAGGCAATATGGTCGCTGTTGTCACAGACGGAAGCGCTGTTTTAGGGCTTGGAAATATTGGTGCAGAAGCATCTCTTCCAGTAATGGAAGGGAAAGCCGTATTATTCAAAAGCTTTGCAGGCGTAGATGCCTTCCCAATCGCGCTTGCAACGAACGATGTAGACAAAATCGTTGAAACGGTGAAGCTTCTTGAGCCGACTTTTGGCGGTGTGAACCTTGAAGATATTGCAGCTCCTAACTGCTTTATCATCGAAGAGCGCTTGAAAAAAGAGACAAACATTCCAGTTTTCCACGATGATCAGCACGGAACAGCTATTGTGACAGTAGCAGGACTTGTGAATGCACTGAAGCTATCTGGAAAATCTATGTCTTCAATCAAAGTAGTGGCAAACGGCGCCGGGGCAGCAGGAATTGCGATTATCAAACTTCTTTATCATTTCGGTGTACGTGATATCATTATGTGTGATACGAAAGGTGCCATTTACGAAGGCCGCCCGAATGGTATGAATGCAGTGAAAAACGAAGTAGCTAAATTCACGAACCAAGACCGCAAAGAAGGTTCATTAGAAGAAGTCATTGAAGGCGCAGACGTCTTTATCGGGGTTTCTGTAGCAGGCGCTTTAACAAAAGAAATGGTTGGAAAAATGGCAAAAGATCCTGTCATCTTTGCTATGGCTAATCCAAATCCAGAGATTATGCCAGAAGATGCACATGCAGCAGGTGCAAGTGTTGTAGGAACTGGCCGTTCTGACTTCCCGAACCAAGTGAACAACGTACTGGCATTCCCAGGAATTTTCCGCGGAGCATTAGATGTACGTGCAACTCACATTAACGAAGAAATGAAAATCGCAGCTGTTGAAGCGATAGCGTCTCTTGTTTCAGATGAGGAATTGTCAGCTGAATATGTCATCCCTGCACCATTTGATGCACGCGTGGCACCAGCGGTAGCAAAAGCTGTGGCAAAAGCAGCAATGGAAACTGGCGTTGCAAGAATCAAAGTCGACCCAGAAGCGGTCGCTGAAAAAACAAGAAAATTAACGATTATCGGCGAATAATCAACTGGAAAAGTGTGCACGTTTTTTCTGAAATTGGAGGAAAAACGTGCAACATTTCCTCTCTTACGCGAAAAATTTTTCATCCGGAATGAGATTTTTTTGTAGACGTTCACAATTCAAACATATCAACTGCTCAGCGCCCCAAACACCTACTCATTTCTCATCAATTCCCCACTGAAAAAATTGAATGAAGGATGACAGCGTTTGACAAAAAAAGTACAATAGTTTCGGTACAGTTATGACATGTCCTATAATAGTGGATGTGCGTGTAAAGAAAAAACCCTTCAAAAAGGGAGGTAGTCATTTGTCAATCAAGAATATTTTCAGTAAAAAGAAAAAATATGCATCTGTACCCTCTGAACAGGCAAGCCAAGATGTGCCTGAAGGCATCATGACCAAATGTCCGCAATGTAAAAAAATAATGCTCACCAAAGAACTAGATAAAAATTTACGTGTTTGCATGAATTGCGGCAGACATTTGCAAATGAATGCAAAACAGCGTATCGAAAGCCTTGTAGATGAAGGCACATTTGAAGAATTTAACGGGCACCTCATTTCAGCAAACCCGCTCGGTTTCCCAGGCTACGAAGAAAAGCTTGAGAAAGACAGAGAAAAAACATCTTTGAATGAAGCCATTGTCACAGGTAAAGGTGAGATTGAAGGCCAAAGTGCTGTGATTGCTGTCATGGATGCCACGTTCCGTATGGGCAGCATGGGATCGGTTGTTGGTGAAAAGATCACACTGGCGATCGAGAAAGCAAAAGCGGACAAGGTGCCATTTATTATCTTTACTGCATCTGGTGGAGCGAGAATGCAAGAGGGAATTCTCAGTCTGATGCAGATGGCAAAAACAAGTTCAGCATTAAAACTGTTCAGCGAAGATCAAGGGTTGATTATCTCTGTGATGACGAACCCAACAACTGGCGGTGTATCAGCTAGTTTTGCGTCTCTCGGTGATTACAACTTTGCAGAACCGGGTGCTTTAATTGGTTTTGCAGGCCGAAGAATCATTGAACAAACGATTCGTGAAGACCTGCCAGAGGACTTCCAAACGGCTGAATTTTTAATGAAGCATGGACAGCTTGATGCTGTCATCCATCGTGCAGAAATGAAAGAAACATTAGGCCGAATCTTAGCGCTACACAGCACAGGAGGTGAACGAGAGTGGCTGGAGAACTAGAATTTGAAAAACCTGTCATTGAACTTCGAGCGAAAATTGATGAACTGAAAAAGTTCACACAAAACTCAGAAATGGATTTAAGTGCAGAAATTGAGCGCCTTGAAACACGTCTAAGCAAGCTTGAAGCAGACATTTATACAAATTTAAAGCCGTGGGACAGAGTGCAGATTGCTCGGCATGCGATGCGCCCAACAACTCTCGATTACATTCAAGAGCTGTTTGACAACTTTTTCGAATGTCACGGTGACCGTTTTTATGGTGATGATGAAGCGATCGTTGGAGGAATTGCCACGTTTAAAGGGCTTCCTGTCACTGTTATTGGTCATCAGCGCGGTAAAGATACAAAAGAAAACTTGCGCCGTAATTTCGGAATGCCTCATCCAGAAGGCTACCGTAAAGCGCTGCGTTTGATGAAACAAGCAGATAAATTTAATCGCCCGATCATTTGCTTTATTGATACAAAAGGAGCTTATCCTGGTAAAGCAGCTGAAGAGCGCGGACAAAGTGAAGCAATTGCGAAAAACCTATTCGAAATGGCAGGACTTCGTGTACCGGTTGTCTGTATTGTCATTGGAGAAGGCGGAAGCGGCGGCGCACTAGGCCTAGGCGTAGGAAACCACCTATTCATGCTAGAAAACTCAACGTATTCGGTGATTTCACCTGAAGGTGCAGCAGCACTGCTCTGGAAGGACTCATCACTTGCGAAAAAAGCTGCAGAATCAATGAAAATTACCGCTCCAGACCTAAAAGAATTAGATATTATAGATGATGTTATTAAAGAAGTGCAAGGTGGAGCACATCGAGACGTGAAACAACAAGCAGCCTACATGGAAAATGTATTAAAACAATCACTTACATCTTTGCTCAAACTAACACCTGAAGAACTAGTCGAACAAAGATATGAAAAATACAAAGCAATCGGGAAAGTATCGATTGAAAATCAATATATTGGGGTAAACTAAATAAACGTACAGCCTTTTTGGCTGGCGTTTATTTTTTTCATCTTTTTTCATGAAAACCGACCTCATGTAAGCGCTATTTGAAAATAATTTTCTTTTGTTTTCATAAAATTTGAAACGTCTGAAAACCCTGATATGACAAGGTTTATAGCACCTGCCTTTACAGATTTCAGAGAGATTTGCTTTCATGACGTTCTTAACTTTTGTTTAAAAACGGTTTATTTAATTGTATAATAAGTACGGTTTTAGAAATTCGTATTGAAAACATCCAAATTTGCTCATGATTGTTTTCAAGCAGTGGAAATGGTATGTTTAATTCATATATGGTCTCTGAGGTGAAAAAGATGAAGCGTATAGGAGTTTTAACAAGCGGTGGGGATTCCCCAGGAATGAATGCAGCTGTGCGCGCAGTTGTAAGGAAAGCAATTTACCATAATGTTGAAGTTTACGGTATTTATAATGGATACTCAGGTCTAATTAACGGTAAAATTGAGAAACTCGAAATAGGTTCGGTAGGCGATATCATTCATCGTGGAGGAACAAAACTTTACACGGCAAGATGTCCTGAATTCAAGACAGTTGAAGGTCGTGAAAAGGGAATTGAAAACTTAAAAAAATTCGGTATTGAAGGACTTGTAGTCATTGGTGGAGACGGGTCATTTATGGGAGCGAAGAAATTAACAGAGCTCGGTTTTCCATGTGTAGGTGTCCCTGGCACGATTGACAACGATATTCCAGGTACTGATTTTACTATTGGCTTTGATACAGCACTGAATACTGTCATTGATGCCATTGATAAAATTCGTGATACAGCCACATCTCATGAACGTACATACGTAGTGGAAGTAATGGGAAGACATGCTGGTGATATTGCCCTTTGGTCAGGTCTTGCGGGCGGAGCCGAATCTATTTTGATTCCTGAAGCAGACTATGACATGGACGAAATTATTGCTAGGTTAAGAAGAGGTCACGAGCGCGGTAAGAAGCATAGTATTATTATCGTTGCAGAAGGCGTAGGCAGCGGTGTTGAATTTGGTAAGCGGATTGAAGAGGAGACAAGCCTTGAAACACGTGTATCTGTCTTAGGACATATTCAGCGCGGAGGTTCTCCGAGTGCATTTGACCGTGTACTGGCAAGCCGTTTAGGAGCATACGCAGTCGAGCTTCTTCTTGAAGGACAAGGCGGACGCTGTGTAGGCATTCAAAGCAATGAACTTGTCCATCATGATATTTTAGAAATCTTAGATAAAAAACATACAGTCGATAAAAATATGTACCGACTTTCACAAGAGCTCTCTATATAAAACGAGAAGACCTTAGGAGGAACAGTAATGAGAAAGACAAAAATCGTTTGTACAATCGGTCCAGCAAGTGAAAGCATTGAAAAGCTGACTGAATTGATTGAAGCAGGAATGAATGTAGCCAGACTAAACTTCTCCCACGGAGATTTTGAAGAGCATGGTGCACGCATTGAAAACATACGTAAAGCAGGTAAAACATTAGGCAAGGACATTGCGATCCTTCTAGATACAAAAGGTCCAGAGATCCGTACACGTACAGTTGAAAACGGCTCAATTGAGCTAGTCGCTGGTGCTGATCTTATCGTGAGTATGGAAGACATTGTTGGAAATACGGAAAAAATTAGTGTGACATACGAAGATTTAATTCATGATGTAGAAGTAGGTTCAACGATTCTATTAGATGATGGTCTGATTGGTTTAGAAGTAAAAGAAATTAACAAGGACCGCAAAGAAATCGTCACTAAAGTCATGAATACAGGCACGCTCAAAAACAAAAAAGGCGTCAACATACCTGGCGTCAGTGTGAACCTGCCAGGTATTACAGAAAAGGATGCCAATGATATTCTGTTTGGAATTGAACAAGGCGTCGATTTCATCGCAGCTTCTTTTGTTAGACGAGCTTCTGATGTTCTTGAAATTCGTGAGCTTCTTGAAAAGAACAATGCGACTGATATTCAAATCATTCCTAAGATTGAAAACCAAGAGGGTGTTGATAACATCGACGAAATCCTTGAGGTATCTGACGGTTTAATGGTTGCGCGTGGAGATCTTGGTGTAGAGATCCCGGCAGAAGAAGTACCGCTTGTTCAAAAAATGCTGATCAAAAAATGCAATCGTTTAGGCAAGCCTGTCATCACAGCGACTCAAATGCTGGACAGCATGCAGCGTAACCCTCGTCCAACCCGCGCGGAAGCAAGTGACGTGGCCAATGCTATTTTTGACGGTACAGATGCAATTATGCTTTCTGGTGAAACAGCAGCAGGAACATATCCAGTAGAAGCTGTACAAACGATGCATAACATTGCATCACGTTCAGAAGAAGCACTAAACTATAAAGCAATTCTTTCCCGTAGAAGCGAAGAAGTAGAAGTCAGCATTACAGATGCGATCGGTCAATCTGTTGCACATACAGCAATGAAGCTTGATGTGGCAGCCATTGTGACGCCTACGGAAAGTGGACATACAGCAAGAATGATTTCAAAATATAGACCAAAAGCACCAATCGTAGCAGTTACAGCAAACGAATCAGTGGCAAGAAAGCTTTCACTCGTATTCGGTGTATTTGCAAAGAGCGGATCAAAAACGACGTCTACTGATGAAATGCTTGAGAATGCAGTAGAGAAGTCTATTGAAACAGGCTATGTAAGACACGGTGATTTAATCGTCATTACAGCAGGTGTGCCAGTTGGTGAAACAGGTACGACGAACTTAATGAAAGTATATGTTGTCGGTGACATCATTGCGAAAGGTCAAGGTATTGGCCGTAAATCTGCATTTGGACCGGTTGTCATTGCACAAAGCGGAAAAGAAGCAGAAGAAAAAATGTACGACGGTGCGATCCTAGTCGCAAACTGCACAGATCGTGATATGATGGGAGCTTTAGAAAAAGCATCTGCCCTTATCACAGAAGAAGGCGGTTTAACAAGCCATGCAGCTGTTGTTGGATTAAGCCTTGGCATTCCAGTAATTGTTGGTCTTGACGGTGCAACAACACTATTAAAAGAAGGCGAAGAGATTACAGTAGATCCAGCACGCGGAGCGATCTACAAAGGCCGTGCAAGCGTCCTTTAAATCATCCAAGAGGGGAGTTGTCTGACTCCTCTCTTTTTTTATGTTACACTAAAAAAAGTAAACAGCTTTCGATGAAAGATACCCCATGAGGTGATATGGTTGAAGAAATATTTTCTACTATTATTAATTCTGTTCCCTGCGGTGGAAATTAGTTTATTTTTAATCTCAAGTAAAATCATTGGCATTTTGCCAACGATGCTGCTCATCGTGCTGACAAGTGCATTAGGTGCTTATTTCGCAAGAAAACAAGGAATAGAAGCCTTCCAAAAAGTACAGCGAGATTTACAATATGGCAAGATGCCAGGGGGAGCGATTGTCGATGGTTTTTGTATTCTGATTGGCGGTCTGTTGCTGCTCATTCCAGGCTTCTTATCAGATCTCATTGGGGCTTTGCTGCTCATTCCGGTGACGAGAAAGGGAATCAAGCCGCTCTTTGAACGCTGGCTTAGAAACTTGTCTAATCGCAACCGCTATACAATCATTCGCTAAAGAGACCTTCAGCCTAGGTCTCTTTTATTTTTGCATGCCATACCGAATGTACTCAAAAATATCTCTGAAAACTCCTGCATTACGGAATGCCTGCCACACGACAAGGGAAGCAGGGCCAATCACAAGTCCAAGAAAACCAAACCATTTTAACCCGACAAATAGCGCCACAAGCGTTGCTAGAGGATTAAGTCCGATGGATTTGCTTAAGACTTTTGGCTCTGATATTTGTCTTTGAATGAGGACAACAATATACAAAATGCCCAGTCCAATGGCGAGTGAAAGATTTCCTGTCATAGCAGAATAAATGATCCACGGTAGGAAAACAGTGCCGCTCCCGATATATGGAAGTAAATCGACAAATCCAATACATAAAGCAATCACAAGGGCATGCTCGACTTTTAAAACGATGAGTCCAATCAATACAATACCAATCGTCATGGCCACAAGCAGAAGCTGAGCCTTCATAAAACCGGTAATGGCTTTTTTAATTTCAGATAAAATGGCGCGTGTATGCTGCATCCATTTTGCGGGAAAGATACGTGAACCATATGTTTTTAATGTAAACCAATCTTTCGTGATAAAAAAAGTTGCCAGAGCAGAAAATAACAATGTTGCTGCTGCATCAGGCAAAAGACCTAAAAAACCGGGAATAAGCTCTAGTGTTTTTGAAAGAAAAGTCCCGATTTTTGCGGCAGCTTCATCACCGAGTGCTTGAATTTGTCCCAAAATCGATTCCTTTTGGCCCGCTTGAAGCGTATTAAATTGGGCTGTGACATCATGATATAAAGGCAGAATTTTATCTGTGAAAAATTGCTCTACAATACCAATCAATTGATCAAGATGGCCAGGCAGCACCTTTGCCAAATAAGCACTCCCTGAAATGATTTCAGCCACTAAAAGCGTCATGAAGCCGGCGGCTGCAACTAAAAAGAGCAACAGTACAATGACCACAACAAGTCCTCTTGGCATCCCAGTAAGCTCTTCAATTTTGCAGACGGCAGGGTGAATCAAACAAGACACAATAAGGGCGATCCAAAAAGGATATAAAAACGGAAAAGACTGATATAAAAAGACAACAGCAAAAACAGCAATGCTGATCATCATCAAACTTCGCAGAAAAATGGCCACATAGGCGTGATTCACACAATCCCCTCCAAAAAAACAAGCATGTCCGATACTTCATTTTATTCAAAAAGATTAGTAATATGAAAAGGTCGCAATAAAAAGAAAGAAAGGAGCGGCGTATGTTTACTCAAGCAAATTTATTTTTGGTACTTTTACTCGTTATTGCACTTATTGCAAAAAACAATTCGTTAATTTTAGCGGTCTCTGTACTGATCGCGATTAAGCTGATTGGCCTGGATCAAAAAATTTTCCCGGTTCTCCAATCTAAAGGCATTAATTGGGGAGTGACCGTTATTACCATTGCTGTGCTGGTCCCGATTGCAACAGGTGACATTGGATTTAAGCAGCTTGGAGAAGCGATGAAATCTTCCTATGCTTGGATAGCTCTTGGAGCGGGTATATTAGTAGCATTAATTGCAAAAAACGGGATTGTGCTACTCGAAAATGATCCGCATATTACGGCAGCGCTTGTGTTCGGTACCATTTTGGCAGTCAGCTTATTTAAAGGGGTGGCTGTTGGACCGCTCATCGGGGCAGGAATTGCTTATTTGGCGATGCAGGCTGTGAAATTTTTCAGCGGGTGAAAAGAGAGTGGTTCCTGCCACTTTCTTTTTTAAATTTTTTCTTGCGTGAGCTTTTGCAAAAAAACATAATTAAATATATTAAAAGAAGCAAATTCCCTTTATTCCATGCCTGATATGGGAGACTGGAAAAAAAAATATCAAAAAAAATTATAGTTAAACATTTAACAAATGTCTGATTATTGTTTATAATGGGAATAGGCTTAATTTTGAACTCATTGATCACACAAGAGATATGAGGCTAAAAGCGCTCTAACCGTATAGGTAAATGTAAGCATTTTCTTTTCAGAAACTGCCATCTTATTCGGATTGGATAGCGCTTTCAAAAAGTGAGAATTCTGCAACGAAGGGGAATCTTTTTAAAAAGGGGAGATTGAACATGACAGCAACAAGAGGTCTTGAAGGTATCGTGGCAACAACTTCATCCGTAAGCTCAATTATTGATGATACTCTTACTTATGTAGGGTACAATATCGATGATTTAACTGAAAAAGCTACATTCGAAGAAATTGTCTACCTGTTATGGCACTTAAAGCTGCCGAATGAGCAGGAGCTGAGTGAATTAAAACAGCAGCTCAATGAAAATGCTCAGATTCCGCAAGAAATCATTGAGCATTTTAAATCTTATTCGCTCGATGGGGTTCATCCAATGTCTGCGATTCGTACAGCAGTATCCTTACTAGGTTTACTAGACGACGAATCAGAGATTATGGACAAAGAAGCGAATTACAGAAAGGCAATTCGCTTACAGGCGAAAATTTCTGGACTAGTCGCTGCGTTTTCTCGCATTCGCAAAGGACTTGAGCCTGTACAGCCAAAAGAAGAATACAGCTATGCTGCAAACTTCTTGTATATGCTAAATGGCGAAGAGCCATCACCAGTAGAAATTGAAGCCATTGATAAGGCGCTTATTCTACATGCGGATCATGAATTAAACGCATCGACATTTACAGCACGTGTATGTGTTGCTACACTATCAGATATCTACTCTGGTGTGACAGCGGCTATCGGTGCACTGAAAGGACCGCTTCATGGCGGCGCTAATGAAGGCGTGATGAAGATGCTTTCAGAAATTGGCGAAGTTGAAAACGTAGATTCCTATATTCATGGTAAGCTAGAGAAGAAAGAAAAAATTATGGGCTTTGGCCACCGTGTATACCGCCAAGGTGACCCGCGTGCAAAGCATCTAAAAGAAATGAGCCAGCGTTTAACAAACCTCACTGGCGAGCCGAAATGGTATGAAATGTCTGTTCGCGCAGAGGAAATCGTGACATCAGAGAAAAATCTTCCACCAAATGTTGATTTTTATTCTGCATCCGTATATCACAGTCTTGGCATTGATCATGACTTGTTTACACCAATTTTCGTGATCAGCCGATTCTCTGGATGGATTGCTCATATTTTAGAGCAATATGACAACAACCGACTCATCCGTCCAAGAGCTGATTACATTGGACCTGATCTTCAAACCTTTGTTCCGATCAGTGAAAGAGACTAATGTTTATAGAATAAGCGGGGGCTGATTTCAAAAGGCTAATCAGCCTCCATATCAACATCAACAAAAAACGAATCACGTGAAAAACTTTTTTGCTTGCAGACATCAAGCCAAGAAGTTTCAAATATTCACTACATAACCTGGGAGGTAATATCATTGTCACAAGGCGAAAAAATTACAGTTACTGGCGGCGTATTGAATGTACCAAATAATCCAATCATCCCGTTTATCGAAGGGGACGGAATCGGTCCTGACATTTGGAAAGCAGCATCAAGAGTACTTGAAGCAGCTGTAGAAAAAGCATATAAAGGTGAAAAGCAAATCACTTGGAAAGAAGTATATGCAGGTGAGAAAGCTTACAATAAAACTGGAGAGTGGCTTCCTGAGCAAACGCTTGAAGACATTCGTGAATACTTAATTGCCATTAAAGGACCACTAACAACACCAATTGGCGGAGGAATCCGTTCATTAAACGTGGCACTTAGACAAGAGCTTGATTTATTCACATGCTTACGTCCAGTTCGCTGGTTCAAAGGCGTACCTTCTCCTGTCAAACGTCCAGAAGACACAGATATGGTGATCTTCCGTGAGAACACAGAAGATATCTATGCTGGTATTGAGTATGCAAAAGGTTCAGACGAAGTGAAGAAGTTAATCGACTTCTTGAAAAACGAATTAGGTGTGAACAAAATCCGTTTCCCAGAAACGTCAGGTATCGGAATCAAGCCAGTTTCTGAAGAGGGAACATCCCGTCTTGTCAGAGCGGCTATCCAATATGCAATTGACCAAGGCCGTAAATCTGTGACGCTTGTTCACAAAGGAAACATCATGAAATTTACAGAAGGTGCCTTCAAAAACTGGGGCTACGAAGTGGCTGAAAAAGAGTTTGGCGACAAAGTCTTTACATGGGCACAATATGATCGTATTGTAGAACAAGATGGAAAAGATGCGGCAAACAAAGCGCAAAGTGAAGCAGAAGCTGCTGGCAAAATCATTGTCAAAGACAGCATTGCAGATATTTTCCTTCAACAAATCCTAACTCGTCCAGCTGAGTTCGATGTTGTGGCTACAATGAACTTAAATGGAGATTACATCTCTGATGCACTTGCAGCACAAGTTGGTGGAATTGGTATCGCACCAGGAGCGAACATCAACTACGAAACAGGACACGCTATTTTTGAAGCGACTCACGGAACAGCACCAAAATATGCTGGTCTTGATAAAGTGAATCCATCTTCTGTTCTTCTATCAGGCGTGCTGTTACTTGAGCACCTTGGCTGGCAGGAAGCAGCTGATCTAGTGATTCAATCTGTTGAAAAAACAATTGCATCTAAAGTCGTCACTTACGATTTTGCTAGATTAATGGATGGCGCAACAGAAGTAAAATGTTCTGAGTTTGCTGACGAGCTCATCAAAAACTTGTCTTGATTCTTAAACTTTAAAGTTAAAGGGGAAAAAGGAAATGGCAAACAAGCGTAAAAAAGTATCTGTCATCGGAGCAGGTTTTACTGGAGCAACTACAGCATTTTTAACAGCTCAAAAAGAATTAGCGGATGTCGTCTTAGTTGATATCCCGCAGCTTGAGAACCCAACAAAAGGGAAAGCTCTTGATATGCTGGAAGCAAGCCCTGTTCAAGGCTTCGATGCGAACATTACAGGCACTTCTAACTACGAAGATACAGCCGGTTCTGATGTCGTGGTCATTACGGCAGGAATTGCAAGAAAGCCGGGAATGAGCCGTGACGATCTCGTGTCAACAAATGAAAAAATCATGCGCAGCGTGACACGCGAAATCGTTAAATATTCTCCAGAAGCTATTATTGTTGTGTTAACAAACCCTGTTGATGCAATGACATATGCAGTTTATAAAGAATCAGGATTACCAAAAGAAAAAGTCATTGGACAATCGGGTATTCTTGATACAGCACGTTTCCGTACGTTTGTTGCTCAAGAATTAAATCTATCTGTCAAAGATGTGACGGGCTTTGTCCTTGGTGGACATGGCGATGACATGGTTCCGCTTGTTCGTTACTCTTATGCAGGCGGTATCCCGCTTGAAACATTGATTCCAAAAGATCGAATTGATGCGATTGTTGAAAGAACAAGAAAAGGCGGCGGCGAAATCGTGAACCTATTAGGTAACGGTAGTGCCTATTATGCACCTGCTGCTTCACTTGTAGAAATGGTTGAGGCGATTCTAAAAGATCAGCGCCGCGTAATCCCAACGATTGCTTACCTTGAAGGTGAATATGGCTACGAAGGCATTTACCTTGGTGTACCAACAATCGTAGGTGGAAACGGCCTTGAGCAGATCATTGAGCTTGAGCTGACAGAAGAAGAAAGAAGTCAGCTTGACCGTTCTGTTGAATCTGTTAAGAACGTCATGAAAGTATTGTCTTAATATGAAAAAAAGAAGGCTTCTCTTATGAGGGGCCTTCTTTTTGTTTACAAAACAAATCTTGTCGAAATTTTAAATTGTCCTCTTGTTAAGCTTTCGTTAAAATGAAAGAGAAAGCATGACTTCTCGCTTTTCACATAAGATACAAAAAAACGGATGCAGGGGAAATCACTAATTGGAGGCACAACATGAATAAAAAAATATTAGTTGTGGATGATGAAGAATCGATTGTAACACTTCTAAGCTATAACCTTGAAAGGGCGGGCTATGATGTTGTCACAGCAAGAGATGGGGAAGAAGCGCTTGAAAAAGCAGCAAGTGAACAGCCTGATCTCATTGTATTAGATTTAATGCTTCCGAAGATGGACGGCATTGAAGTGTGTAAACAGCTGAGAATTCAAAAAATGATGTTCCCTATTTTAATGCTGACAGCAAAGGACGATGAATTTGATAAGGTGCTCGGCCTTGAACTTGGAGCCGATGATTACATGACAAAGCCATTCAGTCCTAGAGAAGTAGGTGCTCGGGTAAAAGCCATCTTAAGAAGAGCGCAGCAATCTCAGCCTGTCCCCACGCAAGAGGACAAGGAAGAGGTCATTGCAGACCAAATCAAAATTGGTGAACTGCGCATTTTACCAGAACACTACGAAGTCTACTTCCAAGAAGAACGCCTAGAGCTTACACCGAAGGAATTTGAACTGCTGCTTTATTTGGCCAAGCATAAGGGACGTGTCCTCACACGTGATCTACTGCTAAGTGCCGTTTGGAATTATGACTTTGCAGGTGACACTCGTATTGTGGATGTACACATCAGCCACTTGCGGGACAAAATTGAAAAGAATACGAAAAAACCAACATACATTAAAACCATTCGCGGCTTAGGCTACAAATTGGAGGAGCCAAAGCCAAATGAGTAAAATAAGAACCCGCCTGTTTTCGGGACTTATTTTTCTCCTTTTTATTGTGTTTGTTGCACTTGGCCTTTTCTTGGATCACATGTTCCATGTTTTTTATGAAACAAAATTAACGGAACGAATGGAAAATGAATCGAGCTTTCTTCTTTCTTCCATGGATGGTGATGATCTGCAGGCGAAGCAAAACAAGGAGATCCTCAATCAGGCAAAGCAGCATCTCGACATGAATGCGTCAATTGTGGATCTGAAGGGGAATATCATACATACAACGGGTCAAGCGGAGCAAAGGGGCATCATTCAAAAAACACTGAACAATGAACGGCTTCAAACAAAAGGCGTCGTCATTGAGGATGAGAAGGATGCGCTGTTTCATTACGCAGTCCCTATTCTGAAACAAAACGAACCGGCAGGCTATTTATTTCTCCATGCATCATTCCAGCCTTTAAATGAAATTGACGGCCAGCTTTGGCTCGCATTAGCCGTTTGTCTTGGCTCGGCGATTATTATCATCGTTTTCTTTGGATACCGCATGTCGATGAAATATGTAAAACCGATAGATTATGCCACAAAGGTAGCCAAACAGCTGGAACGCGGGAACTATGATACCAATCATTATGAAGAGCTCATCATTGAAACTAGTGAGCTTAATACATCAATGAAGCGTCTGGCAGAAAGCCTTCAAGAAATGACAAGCACTGGGGAAATGCAGCGGGACCGTCTGCAAACAGTCATTGAAAACATCGGTGCAGGAATTATTTTGATTGATAAGATGGGGTATATCAACCTAGTCAATCGAACCTTCCGCAAGCAGTTTAAGGTGCAAAAGCACATTTACATGCACAAGCTGTATCATGAAGCATTTACACATGACGAAATTATTGAGCTGATTGACGAAATTTTTATGACAGAAACGAAGGTGCGGAAGTTTTTGCGCCTAGCCGTTGACATTGAACGGCGCTACTTCCAAGTGGATGGTGTCCCAATTTTAAGTACAGACGATGAATGGAAAGGAATTGTCCTTGTGTTTCATGACGTGACAGAAACAAAGCAGCTCGAGCAGATGCGAAAAGATTTTGTCGCCAATGTGTCTCATGAATTAAAGACACCGATTACGTCGATTAAAGGATTCTCCGAAACCCTTCTTGATGGAGCGATTGATGACAAAGAAGCGCTGACACAATTCCTTTCCATCATTCTAAAAGAGAGTGTCCGACTCGAAACTCTCATTCAAGATTTACTCGATCTTTCCAAAATCGAGCAGCAGCATTTCAAACTAAATATTCAAGACGCCAATGCGTCAGAAATCATTCAAGAGATTGAAGTCCTTTTAAAACAAAAGGCTGCGGAAAAAGGTATTCAATTACAAGTGCGCATCCCGAAAGAGCCTGTCTATGTGATGGCAGATCCGCTGAGATTAAAACAAATCTTCCTCAATCTCGTGAACAATGCCCTTACCTATACACCAGAGGGAGGGAGTGTCACCATTTCGGCAAGACCGCGGAAAGGCGCCTATGAATTTGATGTAGCAGATACAGGAATCGGCATGAAGAAAAGAGAGATTCCAAGAATATTTGAGAGATTTTATCGAATTGATAAAGATAGAAGTAGAAATTCAGGCGGAACAGGACTTGGTCTTGCGATTGTCAAACACCTTGTGGAGGCGCATGAAGGGACGATTTCAGTCCATAGCAAACAAGGCAAAGGAACGACTTTTACAGTGAGCCTGAAATCAAAATAGGGAAAAAAGGAAAGTCACGTTAAAATTTACATGATCTTTACAATGGATTCATGTTAAGTTAAACAATCATTGGTAGGATGAATAGGAACCCCTTCATCCAAGGAGCCAATTTTGTAAGGACGAAAACACTTGTTGTTTTCGTCCCTTTTTTTATGCAGGTTCGACTATTTTCTTTTCAAAATAAACTTTGATAAAATGATGATACAATGTGTGAAAGAGACGGCTGAAATGGCTCAGCCGATGGAGGATTAAAACATGACAGACAAAAAGAAATTAGTACTAGTGGATGGAAACAGTCTCGCTTATCGAGCTTTTTTTGCTTTGCCGCTATTATCAAATGATAAAGGCGTCCATACAAATGCCATTTATGGCTTTGCAATGATTTTAATGAAGATGCTCGAGGACGAGAAGCCAACCCATATGCTCGTCGCATTTGATGCGGGGAAAACAACGTTCCGCCACGAGACATTTAAAGAATATAAAGGCGGAAGACAAAAAACGCCGCCAGAGCTATCAGAACAAATGCCGTTTATCCGTGAACTATTAGATGCCTATCAGGTGAAAAGGTACGAGCTTCCTCAATACGAGGCTGACGATATTATCGGGACATTGGCTGTGGAGGCAGAAAAAGACGGCTTTAAAGTGAAAATTTTCTCAGGAGATAAGGACTTAACGCAGCTCTCAACAGACCATACGACGGTAGCAATTACGAAAAAAGGCATTACAGAAGTAGAATATTACACACCGGCTCATATTGAAGAAAAATATGGCCTGCGCCCAGATCAAATCATCGATATGAAAGGCTTGATGGGAGATTCCTCAGATAATATCCCAGGGGTGCCCGGTGTAGGGGAAAAAACAGCGATAAAATTGTTAAAGCAGTTTGAAACGGTAGAAAACCTGCTTGAACATATTGACGAAGTCAGTGGTAAAAAACTCAAAGAAAAGCTTGAAGAATATAAAGAGCAAGCGGTGATGAGTAAACAACTCGCAACGATTCTTGTAGAAGCGCCAATTGATGTATCAAGCAAGGATCTCGCATATGAAGGTCCTCATATGGATCAAGTGATCTCTCTTTATAAAGAACTAGGCTTTCAAACGCTGCTAGAGCGACTAGGAGAAGCACCAGAAACAGGTGAACAGGTCGAAGTTGAAGCATTAGAAGTGAAAAAAATGACCGATGTAACGGATGAAATGCTGACAGATCACGCCGCCCTTGTGGTAGAACAGCTTGGAGATAATTATCATGAAGCGGATTTGATCGGTTTTGCGATCCATAATGAAAACGGTGCATTTTTTATCACGAAAGAAGATGCACTTCAATCAGATGCATTTAAACAATGGGTACAGGATGAAACGAAGAAGAAATGGGTCTTCGATTCAAAAAGAGCAGTTGTCGCCCTCAGATGGCACGATGTCGATCTAAAAGGTGTCGATAACGATGTCCTGCTCGCTTCCTATGTCGTCAATCCTCAGAAATCCTATGAGGACGTCGCCAGTGTGGCGAAGGAATATGGCCTGAACATCGCATTTTCTGATGAAAAAGTGTACGGAAAAGGAGCAAAGCAGGCGATCCCACCTGAAGATGAACTGAAGGAACATCTTGGGCGAAAAGCAGCGGCGATCTCTGCTCTGCATGACTTAACACTTGAAGCACTAGAAAAAAATGATCAACATGAACTGTATGAAGACTTAGAGCTGCCGCTTGCCCTCATCTTAGGTGAAATGGAATCACTTGGCGTAAAGGTAGATATTGAGCGCCTAGAGAAGATGGGTGAAGAGTTAGCGAAAAAGCTGAAAGAATATGAGGAAACCATTCACCGCTTAGCAGGTGAAACGTTTAACATCAATTCTCCTAAACAGCTTGGCGTGATTCTTTTTGAAAAATTAGGTCTGCCGATTATTAAAAAGACAAAAACAGGCTACTCGACATCTGCGGATGTTCTTGAAAAGCTTGAAGATAAGCACGAAATCATTCGGTCTATTCTGCATTACCGCCAAATTGGAAAGCTCCAATCGACCTATGTGGAAGGTTTAATGAAGGTAACGCGCAAGGATACCCATAAAGTGCATACACGATTTAATCAAGCGCTCACGCAAACAGGAAGACTAAGCTCAACAGATCCCAACTTGCAAAACATCCCAATTCGTTTAGAGGAAGGACGGAAGATTCGTCAAGCATTCGTTCCATCAAAAGAAGGCTGGCTTATGTTTGCTGCTGACTATTCACAAATTGAGCTGCGTGTTCTCGCTCATATTTCTCAGGATGAGAATTTGATCGAAGCGTTTACGCAAGATATGGATATTCACACGAAAACAGCGATGGACGTGTTCCATGTCTCAGAAGAAGAAGTGACTTCCTCTATGAGAAGACAAGCCAAGGCTGTCAACTTCGGAATTGTATATGGAATCAGTGACTATGGATTATCTCAAAATCTTGGGATCACAAGAAAAGAAGCAGCTGCCTTTATCGAACGCTATTTAACAAGCTTTAAAGGCGTGAAAACCTATATGGAAGAGATTGTGCAGGAAGCGAAACAAAAAGGATATGTCACGACACTTCTCAAACGCAGACGGTATATCCCGGATATCACCAGCCGCAATTTTAATATCAAAAGCTTTGCGGAAAGAACAGCCATGAACACACCGATCCAAGGCAGTGCAGCTGATATTATTAAAAAAGCCATGATTGATATGGCGCGTAAGTTAAAAGAAGAAAACTTGCAGGCAAATCTTTTATTACAGGTGCACGATGAATTGATCTTCGAAGCGCCGAAAGAAGAAATTGCCATACTCGAAAAAATTGTCCCTGAAGTCATGGAAAATGCACTTCAGCTAGATGTGCCGCTAAAAGTTGATTTTGCTTCAGGCCCATCTTGGTACGACGCAAAATAATAGAGAGAGAAAAAGGAGCGAGGAGCATGCCGGAATTACCAGAAGTTGAAACCGTCCGGCGCACACTCAAGCGGTTAGTCGAAGGAAAAACGATTGAAACGGTCGATATCAAATGGCCGAATATCATCAAACGTCCTGGGGAGCCGGAAGAGTTCGCAAGAAGGATGGTAGGAGAAACGATACAAACCATTGAAAGAAGAGGAAAGTTCCTGCTCTTTCATTTAGACCACTACGTAATGGTCTCTCATTTAAGGATGGAAGGGAAATACCGTGTACATGAAGCGCATGAACCATACGATAAACATGTACACGTCGTCTTTACATTTACAGATGGTACTGAGCTTCGGTATCATGATGTGCGTAAATTTGGCACAATGCATTTATTTCAGCCGGGGGAAGAGGAAAAGGAACTCCCGCTCTCACAGCTGGGGTATGAGCCTTTTGATGATCAATTCACTCCGGAATATTTATGGGAGCAATTGAAAAAAACATCCCGTGTGGTCAAAACAGCGCTGCTTGATCAAAAGATTGTCGTGGGACTAGGTAATATTTATGTAGATGAGGTTTTGTTTAAAGCAGGCATTCATCCAGAAACAAAAGCGAATCAGCTCAGCCTTGAATCGTGTAAAGTGCTTCACAGGCATATTATCGATACACTTCAAGTAGCGGTAGATGCAGGAGGAAGCACAATTCGCTCATATATCAATTCACAAGGTGATATTGGAACATTTCAGCTGCAGCTTCTTGTGTATGACCGGCGGGGAGAGCCTTGTCAAACATGCGGAAGCATCATTGAGAAAACAGTAGTCGGAGGGCGCGGCACACATTTTTGTGTAACCTGCCAAAAACGTCCTTAATAAAAATCAGCCATCAGCATGCTTCCTTTTTGCTGTGCATACGATAAAAAACATTCATTTTTCAGCAAGGTGTAGACTGACACACAGCCCACCTGCTCTTCATATAGTGAAGAAGAGTCTAAGGACGCCTAGAGACTCTTGATCATCGTTGCATGAACAGAAAGGAAGAGTTCAGGTATGATTTCGATTTCGCTCCTGTTTTTAGCTATTGCAGTCAGCATTGACAGCTTTTCTGTAGGCTTTACGTATGGACTTCGTAAAATGAAGATTCCATTTAAAGCGATTGTCATTATTGCATGCTGTTCAGGGATTGTGCTGCTCATTTCTATGCTGATTGGCAGCCTGCTGACGACATTCCTCCCTGTCTCAGTGACAGATAAACTTGGTGGAGGCATTTTGATCGCCATTGGACTTTGGGTCCTTTATCAATTTTACAAACCAGCGAAAGAGCGTGACTTGCTACTTCATGAAAAGACATTGCTTAATGTGGAAGTGCAATCACTTGGTCTTGTCATTCAAATTTTGCGCAAACCGACAAGTGCAGATATTGACCGTTCTGGGACGATTAATGGAATAGAAGCGGTGCTTCTTGGGATTGCTTTATCCATTGATGCATTTGGCGCAGGGATTGGCGCTGCGATTCTAGGCTTTTCACCAATTGTCATGAGTATCACTGTGGCCGTGATGAGCTCACTCTTTGTGTGTATCGGGCTTCGTTCTGGTCATTACTTGGCAAATTGGCGCTGGATCGATAAGCTTGCATGCTTACCAGGGCTTCTGCTCATTTTAATTGGGGTGTGGAAGCTGTAAAGGAGGAAATCAATTGACGCTTGTCATTGGATTAACAGGCGGGATTGCTAGTGGAAAAAGCACCGTCTCGCAAATGATAAAAGAGCAGGGCATCCGGGTCGTGGACGCAGATGTCATTGCAAAAGAAGCGGTTGCCAAAGGTACACCAGCTCTTCAACAAATCGTTCAAACCTTTGGCGAGGATGTTCTCCTGCCAAATGGGGAGCTGAACCGGCAGCAGCTTGGAGCCATCATTTTTTCTGATGAAGAGAAAAGAAAGCAGCTGAATGCGATTGTTCATCCTGAAGTGAGAAAGGAAATGCTCAAACAGCGAGATGAAGGGGTTAGTCAGCAAGAAACCTTCGTTGTCCTCGATATCCCGCTTTTATTTGAAAGTCAGCTGGAAAGCCTTGTCGACCGCATCATTGTGGTGTATACAACGCCTGAATTGCAGCTGTCGCGGCTCATGAATCGAAATGACCTCAGTGAGGAAGAAGCGCTGAATCGTATTCACTCTCAGCAGTCTCTTGAGGAGAAATGTAAAAAAGCAGACAGCGTGATAGAGAACACACAAGATCTCGCATTTATCAGAAAGCAATTGCAGAACATATTAAATGAATGGGAACATACAGATAAGTAAGAGTACATACACGTACTCTTCTTTTTTTATGCTTTATTCTTATTTCCTTTGAAAAGAACAGCCCTTTTTAGAAAATATACGTTTATATACTGGCAATTACATTCTAATGTGATATACTAATTTCATAAATAAATTTATTGAGTATAACACATAATAGAGGAGTGACCTGTTCATGAAGGTAAAAGCAGCGATCAATGGGTTTGGCAGAATTGGACGCATGGTCTTCAGAAAAGCAATGCTTGATGATCAAATTCAAATTGTAGCGGTGAACGCAAGCTATCCTGCCGAAACGCTAGCACATTTAATTAAATATGACACAAATCATGGACGTTACGAATGTGATGTGACAGCAGAAGATGACGCCTTGATTGTAAATGGCAAAAGAGTGCTTTTGCTTAATAATAGAGACCCAAAGCAGCTTCCATGGGGAGAGCTTGGGATTGATATCGTCATTGAAGCAACAGGTAAATTTAATTCAAAAGATCAAGCGATGGGCCATATAGATGCCGGAGCGAAAAAAGTCGTTCTAACAGCTCCAGGTAAAAATGAAGACATTACGATTGTGATGGGTGTCAATGAGGATGATCTTGATCCTGAAAAGCACGTCATTATTTCAAACGCATCTTGTACAACAAACTGTTTAGCACCAGTTGTGAAACTGTTAGATGATGAATTTGGCATCGACAACGGGTTAATGACAACGGTTCATGCTTATACAAATGATCAAAAAAATATCGATAACCCGCATAAGGATCTGCGCCGGGCAAGAGCATGTGCTCAGTCCATTATTCCAACTACGACAGGTGCCGCTAAAGCGCTTTCTTTAGTACTTCCGCACATGAAAGGGAAATTGCATGGGCTTGCACTCCGCGTGCCAGTTTCCAATGTGTCGATGGTTGACCTTGTTGTAGACTTAAAAAAAGATGTCACAGCAGAAGAAGTCAATGCAGCCTTCTCAAATGCATCTAAAACATCTCTTGCTGGTATTTTAGATTACACAGATGAGCCGCTTGTCTCTACGGACTTTAACACGAACCCTTACTCAGCAGTCGTTGATGGATTGACAACGATGGTAATGGAAGGGAGAAAAGTAAAAGTTCTTGCATGGTATGACAATGAATGGGGTTATTCATGCCGAGTGGTTGACCTTGTGAAATTTGTCGGCGCACAGATGAAAGAGCTTTCTGCTGTTTGAAATGAAGAAGACGATCGTCCCTTTTCAAGAAATGAGAGAAAATCCCACTAAAAACACAGCTTGCAAAATGGGTCTAAACAAAGTATACTATTTTTCGTGAACTTCTTGTTCGCAGACTCATTCGGGTATACTTAAAGGGTTAGGACCTCTTAGGACTAACTTTCCCCCGTGGTATATGTCCGGTCCGGCTGCTTAGAACTTCACTCTTTCATTCTTGTTTAAAGGGGGGTCCATGATGGAAACAATCGGACGTCACGTTATCTCCGAGCTATGGGGATGCGACTGTGATAAACTGAACGACATGGATTTTATTGAAAAAACGTTTGTAAATGCAGCTTTGAAATCAGGAGCTGAGGTAAGAGAGGTTGCTTTTCACAAATTTGCACCTCAAGGAGTAAGTGGAGTTGTCATTATTTCTGAATCTCATCTGACAATTCACAGCTTTCCTGAACATGGTTATGCGAGCATAGATGTTTATACTTGCGGCGACCTAGATCCGAATATTGCAGCAGATCATATCGGAGATGAATTAGGTGCTGAAACAAGAGAAAACATCGAAATTCCTCGAGGCATGGGACCTGTACAAGTAAAACAGGCACAAGCCAAAGCACTGTAAACATAAAAAAGATTGCAATGGGAGCTGGCCAAAAGCATTAAATGCCTTTGTGTTATGCTCCTTTTTATATTTATTTGAGAAAAAATCCAACATTCCCCAGCTTGTCTATACTTTTGTTCTAGGAAAACAAAGGTTTTTTTTATAAAATAAAGAAAGAGGCATTATGGCAAAGGGGATACGTGTATGATTTTAAGACAAAATTTTAAACGGTTCATGTCAAACCATACAGAAACATCTGACGAGCATCCAGTGTCAGAACTGAAAAGCCATTACTACAAATCGACGAATGCACAAGTTTTTCAAGCGGTGGAAGCCATTCTTTCCCGAAACGATTCCTATCAAGTGACATCTGTTTCAGCAGAACGAGGTGAAATCAGCGCAAACATACGATTGCCGAAAAAAGCCTTTCTCGTGGCGACTGTCATTTCAATTCGTCCTTTTGAAACAGCTGTCGATTTTAATGTGACAACAGAAACGGCCCTGCCAACAGATTTCGGCTATAGTCAGAAGACCGTTCTGTCCCTTTATGATGAACTAGACAAACAACTTCCAAGAATAGATCGGAGCTGATGATATGAAATGTCCCACATGTCAGCACCTTGGCACAAGGGTGCTTGATTCAAGACCAGTAGATGAAGGGAAATCCATCCGTCGTAGAAGAGAGTGCGAAAGCTGCCAATATCGCTTTACGACGTTTGAAAAATTAGAAGAATTACCGCTGATTGTGGTGAAAAAAGAAGGAATTCGAGAAGAATTCAGCCGCGAAAAAATGCTGAGAGGACTTATCAAAGCGTGTGAAAAGCGTCCTGTCGCTTTAAAGCAGCTGGAGGATGTCTGCTTTAATATCGAAAAAGAACTGCGCAATCAAGGCATGTCAGAAGTGAAAAGCGAGCTTGTAGGTGAAATGGTGATGGACGAGCTGGCGAAAATTGATGAAGTGTCTTACGTTAGGTTTGCCTCGGTTTACCGGCAGTTTAAAGACATCAATGTCTTTATTGATGAATTAAAAGATCTATTAAAGAAAGAACGCTAAAAAGAGCTGGAGATTCTTCATGCTCTTTTTCCTGCGTAAAGCGTAAAACGCAAAAAGAGTGTACAATGGAAACAATCGCAATTCATGGGGAGGATCAGCATATGACAGAGCATTGGAAGGAAGTGCTAGCCGTCGATCCGTATGTCGTCAAAAGCGCTTCATTGCTCGGTGACATCGATAGACAGCTCATCACTCTTTTATATCAGCCGCTTATTGGCATGTCCGCTTTCAGCTTATACATGACGCTGTGGGGAGAGCTGGAACAAAATCGTATGTGGGGAAAACCTGCACCTCACCGGCAGCTCATGGTCATGCTGCAGACGAATTTAAATGATATTTTTGAGGAACGTTTAAAGCTTGAAGCAATCGGCTTACTCCGCACATATGAACAGGAAACGGAAGAAGGCAGACTGTTTACATATGAGCTTGTACCGCCGCTAAGACCGGATGAATTTTTCCAAGATGGTATGCTGAATGTCCTGCTGTACCATCGTGTAGAGAAAGCAAAATATATGCAGCTTCGTGATTATTTCTCTTATCCAGGTGTTCCTGCAGAAGCAAAGAACATTTCACGGTCGTTTGAAGAAGTCTTTCACGTGTTGCAGCCAGGCGAACGCAAGATGACAGAAGAGATTCATCAGGCGTCATCGCTTGATCAAGGCTATGAATATGTGACCGTTGGATCGAGTCAGCCGGCACCGCTCTCAGACGAATCCTTTGATTTCGATCTATTGTTAGCGGGTATGTCTGACATGATGATTCCAAGAAAGGCTTTGACAAAGCAGGTAAAAGAAACAATTAAGAAGTTAGCCGTTGTATACGGCATCACCCCGCTTCAAATGCAAAATATTGTAGCAGGTGCATGCGGTTCGGATCAAATGATCTCAACAGAAGAGCTGAGAAAAGCAGCAAGAGACTGGTACCAAATTGAATACAGAGGCGAACAGCCAAAGCTGATTGATCAAAAACAGCCAAGACACTTGCGGCAAGATGCTTCAAAGACGCCGGCAGCGGATACTCCAGATGCAAAATTGATTGAAAAGCTGGATCATATTTCGCCTAGAGAGCTGCTAAAAGACATGGCAGATGGCATTGAGCCAACATATGCCGACTTAAGAATTGTCGAAGATATCATGCTCGAGCAGCAGCTAGAGCCAGGTGTCATGAATGTTCTCATCTACTATACCTTACTCAAAACAGATATGAAGCTGTCGAAAACATACATGCAAAAAATCGCCGCTCATTGGGTAAGAAAGAAAATCAAAACCGTTGCCGCGGCCATGAAAATTGCCAAAGAAGAGAACAGACAAATGACAGAGTGGGCGCAGCAGAAAAAGCAGCGCAGCACATACGGTTCAGGAAAAGTCGTCAGGGAAGAGAAACTGCCTGACTGGATGAAAGAAACCGAAACGAAAGAACAGCCGGCAAAAGAGCAAACGGACAATCTGTCTACAGAAGACCTCGAACGAGAAAAAGAAAAACTGTTAGATCAGTTTAAAAATATGAAAAAGTACAATGCACATTAAGGTGAGGTGAGATGGGATGAAACCGATCGGTCGTTCATTTGAACAGCTAAAAGGACGAGTAGATTTTCGCGTGAGATACAATCAGATTAAAGAAAGTGTGTTATCTGATGAAGATGTGAAGGCCTTTTTACAGAAGCATCAAGAAGAAATACATGAAGACATGATCAATCGCAGCTTGAACCGGCTCTTTGAATATGTGCAGCAGTCGAAGGGTTGCTCTTACTGCTTAGATGACGAAAACGTCAATGCCATTTTAGATGGGTATCACCCGAAGCTTGTAATCAAAGGTCAGAGTATTGATATTGAATATTCCCCTTGTCCAGTCAAGCTGCGGCTCGATAGACAGAAAAAACAGCAAGAGCTGATGAAAAGCATGTATATTCCGCAAAATGTCCTTCAAGCGACGTTCGCTGATCTGAACGTTGTGGGAAGACAAGAGGTCATCCAAAAAGTAGGTCAATTCCTCCAAAGCTATGATGAGACTGGAAAAGGAAAAGGCTTGTATTTACACGGAAAATTTGGAGTAGGAAAAACGTATATTCTGGCAGCCATTGCGCAGCAGCTAGCGGAGAAAGAATACCCATCTCTCCTTGTTTACGTGCCTGAATTTGTGAGAGAGTTAAAAAATTCGTTAGCTGATCATACGCTAGAAGAAAAGCTGAATATGGTTAAATCCACCCCGATTTTAATGCTTGATGATATTGGAGCAGAATCGATGACAAGCTGGGTGCGGGATGAGCTGCTCGGTACGATCTTACAATACCGTATGGCAGAGCAGCTGCCGACGTTTTTCTCTTCTAATTTCTCACCAAATGAGCTGAAGCATCACTTTACGTACTCACAGCGCGGGGAAAAAGAAGAGGTCAAAGCCGCCCGTTTAATGGAACGGATTCTCTATTTAGCAGAGCCGGTCTTGCTCGAAGGAGAAAACCGCCGTCATTTATAAAAGCGTATGTCACCTGAAGGAGGAGCAAATGAAATGAACAAAAGAAAATGGCTGCTTTTTCTTGTGATTGGTATTCTTGCTGCTGCGCTGTGGTGGCTGAATAAACAGCATCTTCAGCTCGCGCCGAAAGATGTGAAGAATTGGGTGCTTCAATTTGGGATACTGGCTCCCTTTGTTTTTCTTTTCTTATCTCTTTTCCGCCCGTTTGTTCTCGTCCCGATTACAGTCTTTTCTTTGGCGGCAGGTTTGGCATTCGGCAGTGTCCTTGGGACGATTTATGCCCTCATTGGGGCTACAGCCGGGGCAACAGGCTCCTTCATGATTGCTTCAACCTTTCGTGCAAAAAAGAAGGAAACGGAATCAAACAGCCGAAAGCTGAAAGCGGTGACGTCCCGCATTCAGGAGCATGGATTTCTTTATATTTTGTTATTGCGTATTGCACCGATTCATTTTGATTTCGTCAGCTATGCGGCAGCTGCTTCACGTGCAAATTATCGTGCATTTGTGGCAGCCACCTTTTTAGGCTTAATACCGGGTACAATTGCGTTAAATGTTCTCGGCTCAAGCTTTGTCAGCGGCAATTATGCCGCCTTAGTGGTTGTTTGTTTGATTTATTTGATCTTTATCTCCGTTCCACTCATTTTAAAAAGAAAGATGCCTGATTTATTTTAGGCGTCTATTTTTTATGTTTCCCCCATATATATGTAACAGATGTCGTTAGGGGGGACAAACATGCTTGAAATAATCTTTGAAGATGAATATGATACCGCCGCTTTTTTACATCTTGCTGAACACTTGGACAGTCGGCATCACATGTCAATTCAACAAGGGAAAGACCGGCTTCTCATAGAGGCGAAGGAATCAGAAGAAGCACTTGAGCACATTGTGCGGCCATTATTGGTTCACTTTTTTTTGGAATGCAAAGAAAATGAGCGCATGCGCAGCATCCTTGAAAACACCTATTTATTTAAAGATCCCGAAGAGCAGCACCAAATTCTTTCCATCGCTCACAGTATCATGAACGGGGACTTAGATGATATTCCCGGCATTCAGCAAGAGCCGTCAAGAGAAGCCCTTTTAAAAAAGGAGCTTGAGGCAATTTCTTTACAGCAAGGTGTTTTTTCAATTGGTTCATTTATGACATTTAGGCTGTCAGAGTATGATCGAAGGCTGAAGAACTATGTTGAAGTGTCCATTGAAGAATACAAAATGGAGCAAGAGTATCAAAACTTCATTCAATCGCTTCGAGACTATGTGATGGCAAGAGAGCCTAGGCTCGAAAAAGTACATGTTGTGCATCAGGACCGCCTGGTGATTTGGGAATTTCGCTACGCTTCTGAGCGTGATCAAAAACAATACATAGACAGACAGTTTGTAAGAGAGCATCCAATGTATATTGATTCGCAGCTGATTGCACCGCTTGTCTCCATTGCACCGCAAAAAATTGACCTATTTACAAATGATACAGGTCACTCGATGGTGCAAACGATTCAAAATATTTTTCAAGAAAGGGTCGAGGTGTTCCCGTCTCATTCTTTCCAAGAGCACAATGTTCAATTTGTACATGACCATTTCGACAAGAAAAGTGAAAAGCTTTCTTGATTTTCACGAAAAAACGTTTTATAATACGGTGTAACTTCATACAGAGACCGTATTGATAAGGACATGAACAAATGAACACCCGCTTAAAGAGAGGGAAGCCGCGGCTGAAAGCTTCCTAGCAGAGGACCATTTGCTTTACCACCTTTGAACATCAGCTGTGAACTTTTTAGTAATGGCTGACGGGAATTCCCGTTATCGAACCGCAAGCCGTATTTGCTTATGAAAAGCAAGCTGCAAGTACGGGAAAAAGGGTGGAACCACGATTCCGTTTATTCAACCTCGTCCCTTTCCAGGGGGCGGGGTTTTTATATTGCCAAAAAAAGGAGTGACCAGAGATGTCAGAACAAATTCAACTTACATTTCCAGATGGAGCAGTCAAGGAGTTTGACAAAACAGCTACAACAGAAGACATCGCGGCATCAATTAGCCCGGGCCTAAAGAAAAAAGCACTTGCCGGTAAATTGAACGGTAAAGAAATAGATCTGCGTACGCCGCTATTAGAAAGTGGAACAATCGAGATCATCACAGATAAAAGTGAAGAAGCACTCGACATTATGCGCCACAGCACAGCCCATTTGCTAGCGCAGGCGATCAAACGCCTTTATGGAAAAGAGCATCACGTTCAGTTTGGCGTAGGTCCTGTCATCGAAAATGGCTTCTACTACGATGTGGACATCGATGTAGCCATCACACCTGAAGACTTGCCAAAGATTGAAAAAGAAATGAAGAAAATCATTAACAGCAATCTGCCAATTGAGCGAATTGAAGTATCAAGAGAAGAAGCGAAAAAGCGCTTTGAAGCGATTGGTGATGAGTTGAAGCTTGAGCTGTTAGAGGCGATTCCAGAAGGTGAAGCTGTGACGATTTATGAGCAGGGTGAATTCTTTGACCTCTGCCGCGGGATTCACTTGCCGTCTACAGGGAAAATCAAAGAGTTTAAACTGTTAAGCCTTGCAGGTGCATACTGGAGAGGTGACAGTAACAACCAAATGCTTCAGCGTATTTACGGAACAGCTTTCTTCAGCAAAGAAGATTTAAATGAGCATTTACGTCTGCTTGAAGAAGCGAAAGAACGCGATCACCGTAAGCTTGGAAAAGAGCTGAAGCTGTTTGCAAATTCCCAAAAGGTTGGTCAAGGACTTCCGCTTTGGCTGCCAAAAGGCGCAACGATCCGCCGCGTCATAGAGCGTTACATTGTCGATAAAGAAGTGCGTCTTGGCTATGAGCATGTGTATACACCAGTTCTTGCGAATGTTGAGTTGTATAAAACATCAGGACACTGGGCGCATTATCAAGAAGACATGTTCCCAGTGATGGAAATGGACAACGAAGATCTTGTTCTTCGTCCGATGAACTGTCCACACCATATGATGATTTACAAAAACGAGCCGCACAGCTATCGCGAATTGCCAATTCGTATTGCAGAGCTTGGTACAATGCACCGCTATGAAATGTCAGGTGCTTTATCTGGCCTTCAGCGTGTCCGCGGTATGACATTAAACGATGCACACATCTTTGTTCGTCCAGATCAAATCAAAGACGAGTTCATCCGTACAGTTCGCTTAATTGAAGAAGTGTATCAAGACTTTGGCTTGAATGACTACACATTCCGCTTATCTTACCGTGATCCAGAAGATACTGAGAAGTATTTCGATGACGATGCGATGTGGAATAAAGCACAATCGATGCTGAAGGATGCAATGGACGAGCTTGGCCACGATTATTATGAAGCAGAAGGCGAAGCAGCATTTTATGGTCCGAAGCTTGATGTACAAGTGAAGACAGCTCTTGGAAAAGAAGAGACATTATCCACTGTACAGCTTGATTTCTTACTTCCAGAACGCTTCGATCTCACATATATCGGAGAAGATGGAAAGCACCATCGTCCAGTCGTCATTCATAGAGGTGTTGTTTCTACAATGGAACGCTTCGTTGCTTTCTTAATTGAAGAATACAAAGGAGCGCTGCCAACATGGCTGGCACCTGTACAATTCCAAGTCATCCCGGTTTCACCGTCTGTTCATTTAGACTATGCGAAAAAAGTGCAAGAACGTTTACAGCTTGAAGGTCTTCGTGTAGAGCTTGACAGCCGTGATGAAAAGATCGGATACAAAATTAGAGAAGCGCAAATGCAAAAGATTCCGTACATGCTTGTTGTCGGAGATCAAGAAGCAGAAAATGGCGCTGTCAATGTTAGAAAATATGGGGAACAAGATTCAGAAACAATGGATCTTGAAGCCTTTGTGAAACATGCAGTAGCAGAAGCGAAAAAATAATGAAGCAGCCAGTGATTCTTTTTAGATCACTGGCTTTTTTCTTTTTGGAAAACTTTCTCCAATAGTGATCCAATTCCTAAAAAGAGACGTTTAGATAGTACAAAAGTAAGGGTAAGTATGTACTATTGGTTTGAGACAAATTGGGGGAATGAAATCGATGAAGCAAACAACAAACACTTTATCGTCACAAGTATTGGAGCAATCAGCTGTTCTTCGTGCTTTAGAGCACTCGCTGGCAATGATTGAATTTAATGTGGCAGGTGAAGTTCTATGGGTGAACGATATTTTTGCAAAAGCCATGGGATATTCTAAAGAAGAGATGATCGGTCTTAAACATAGACAGTTTTGTCCTCCACATATTACAGAACACACAAGCTATCACATGTTTTGGAAGCGTTTGAGAGAAGGTCAAGTCTTTCAGGAAAAAGTGCAGCGGGTCACAAAAGACGGCAGCAGCTTATGGCTTGAAGCGACATATTCACCTGTTCGAGATGAAGAAGGAACTGTAGTGGGTGTTGTGAAAGTGGCGACAGATATTACGGAGAGAGAACTCTCGATGAAACAGGTTGTAGAAGACTTAAAGGAGATGTCTGCGAAATTAATGGAACGAGCAGAAGTTGGCATTCAGCATAGTCAAAGTGTCAATGCCTCCTTTAATCATATAGCAAACGAAACCGATCAAAATATGAGCTTGCTAAAAGGATTAACGGAGCAGGTAGAGTCCATCAGCTCCATTGCTGCAACCATTAACAGCATATCCTCGCAAACCCAGCTGCTCGCATTAAATGCGGCAATAGAAGCGGCACATGCGGGTTCCTATGGAAATGGCTTTAGTGTAGTGGCAGCAGAAATTCGAAAGCTTGCGACAAATTCAAAAGAAGCGATCGTCAAGGTCGATCAATATGTGAAGGCGATCCATACAGAAGTAGAGAAGGTCAGCAGCGGAACAAGCAGGGCAAAGACAACCGTGTTTACAAACCGGGATCTTGTAAAGCTGGCAAGCGAAGAATTCATCATTGTAGGAGAAGCAGCACGCGGCTTAGACCGGCAAGCGCAAAGTCTAGCAGCAATCATTTAGCTCTGTGAATAAAAAACACCCAATCTCGTCAGGAGAAGGGTGTTTTTTTGTTCTATTTTAATATATCAAACAATTCATGTAAGTCTTTGATTTCATAATCAGGCGTCACATCTGTTTCATTTTTCTTGCTATGACGGTTGATCCAAACGGTTTGGATACCTACACGAGATGCTCCGAGAATATCTGTTTTTGGATTATCTCCAACCATGATCACTTCGTCTTTTGTTAAGTTTAACAGCTGAAGGCAGTGCTCAAAGATACCTGGATCAGGCTTGCCTTTCCCATAATCTCCTGAAATCACAATCTCGTTAAAATAAGGAGCAAGCTCAGGAACACCCGCAAGTTTTTCCTTTTGAAGGCTAGGATCTCCGTTTGTTAAAAGGAGCAATTCGTAGCTGCCTTTCAGGCGGTTTAAAACAGGGTATGTTTCATCATAGACATATGGGCGTTTTCTGCGCTCTGCTGCAAAGAAATCAGCCAAATATTGTCCAAATGCCTCATCGTCAATTCCAGCTGCCCTTAAGCCATTGGTCCAAGCGTTTTTGCGATATTCTGGTGCAATGGCGTTCAGCTTTTGAAAGCCTTCGCTAATCGGTTCACTAAAATTGGACCACAGTCCTTCGAAAGGATTAATGCCGATCATGACAGTATAATCATATGTTTCATAGGAAGAGTACAGCTTTCTTGCTTCTTCACGTACAATCTGTTCAAATGATTCTGGATCGAGTCCATATTTCTTTTCCGCTTCCCGGCAAGTTTCCTGAAAAGTTGTGTGAATGCTTTTTTCGTCCCAAAGCAAAGTATCATCTAAATCGAAAAATACGGCTTTCATGATCTTCTCCCTTGTTATGTATGTGTTACCTTCAATTGCAAGTGACAGGCTCATGTTCATTTTACAATAGAAGAAGAGGCCAATAAAGAAAAGATTTGAGAGATCTTTGATCATTGACCGCACATGATAGAATAGAAAGACAGTAGATATGACATACATCATTTGAGGTGGCCGGTTTGATTCATTTAATTATCATGATGATCGAGCGTGTAGGGATCATCGTTATTCTAGGATTTGTGCTTGCTCATGTGAAGGGCTTTCGCAATCTATTGCTACATAATCAAGGATTTCGGAAAAAGGCAATCCTTGTCTTCATTTTTGCTTCTTTTAGCATTATCAGCAATTACACAGGAATTGAAATCCAGCAGCAAATTGTCATGAATCATGAGTTTTCTTATCATCTCGGCTCGTCAAGCTCTATCGCAAATACGAGAATTATGGGGATCGAAATGGGCGGTTTGATCGGGGGGCCGTTTGTAGGGATTGGCGCAGGGCTTTTAGCTGGAATTCATCGCTATTCCCTTGGAGGAAGCACCGCGCTCAGCTGTGCGATTTCTTCCATTTTAGCCGGTGTCATTGCAGGTTATGTCGGCAGCAGGTTTAAGCGGAGGAATCGAATGGTGACACCTCGCCAAGCAGCTTTTTTTGGTGTGGCGATGGAATCATTACAGATGATCATTATCCTTCTGTTTGCAAGGCCATTCGCCGATGCATGGGGGCTAGTCAGTATCATTGCCTTGCCGATGATTTTTGTGAATGGAATCGGCAGCTTTATCTTTTTATCTATTTTACAGTCAGTCATTCGGCAAGAAGAGCAGGCAAAGGCGATGCAGACGCATCGTGTATTTTTGATCGCCGATCAAACACTGCCTTTTTTCCGCCAAGGGTTAAATGAACAGTCTTGTAAAAGTGTGGCGGAGATCATTCATCGGTTGACTGAAACAGATGCGGTCTCTTTAACAGATACAGAAAAGATTTTAGCGCATGTCGGAGATGGAACAGATCATCATATTCCATCTAAAAGCCTGATTACGGGGTTGTCGAAACAAGTCTTGATGAGCGGCAAGATTATGAAGGCACATTCGAAGGGCGAAATCAATTGTTCCGTCGCCCATTGCCCTCTTGAAGCCGCAATCGTGCTGCCGCTCACTTCTAACGGTCAAACGATCGGGACGTTAAAAATGTATTTCAATTCTCCGGTCGGATTAAGCAGGGTGGAAGAGGAGCTTGCAGAAGGTTTGGCGATGCTGTTTTCCACACAGCTTGAGCTTGGAGAGGCGGAAACCCAAAGCCGCCTGCTAAAAGATGCAGAGATCAAAGCCCTTCAAGCACAAGTGAACCCGCACTTTTTATTTAACGCCATTAATACCATCTCTGTTTTGTGCAGAACCAATGTGGAGATGGCAAGGAAGCTGCTGTTGCAGTTAAGTATTTATTTTCGCTCGAATATGCAAGGTGCCCGCCAGCTGCTGATTCCGATGCATAAAGAGATTCAGCATGTGGAGGCATATTTGTCACTTGAACAAGCGAGATTTCCAAATAAGTACCATGTGACCTTTCAAATTGAAAAGGAGCTGGAGCAGGTGATGATTCCGCCCTTTGTGCTTCAGGTGCTTGTTGAAAACGCTGTGAGACATGCTTTTCCTAAACATCAAACAAATTGTGAAGTCATTGTATCCGCTTTGATGAAAGATGGGCATGTTTATATGAAAGTAACAGATAATGGGCAGGGAATTGAAGATGATAAGATGGCTCAACTATTAAAAGCGCCTGTCGAATCACTAGAAGGAACAGGGACAGCCCTTTTTAATTTAGATCAGCGGTTAAGAGGGATTTTTGGCAGACAAGCCGCTTTATCCATTCATAGTGACCAAGGCACTGACATCTCATTTCGCATTCCAATGGATTATGTAAAAAAGGATGATTCTCATTGATGAAGGTATTAATCGTAGATGATGAAGTGTTAGCAAGAGATGAATTAAAATACTTATTACGAAGAACGAAAGAGGAAGTTCAAATAGAGGAAGCAGAAAATATAGAATCTGCTTTTGATCGGATGGTCGATCAGAAGCCGGATCTGCTCTTTTTAGACATTGATTTATCTGGTGAGAATGGATTTGATATTGCCAAAAGGCTCAACCGGATGTCTGATCCGCCAGCGGTTGTATTTGCGACAGCCTTTGATCAATATGCGCTGAAGGCGTTTGAGGTAAGTGCGCTTGATTACTTAACAAAACCATTTGATGAAGAGCGGCTGCTCCAGACCATTCAAAAGTTTAAAAAATGGAAATCTGTTGAAACGCAAGAGCACCAGCTGTTAGATGAGAAAATACCCCATCAGCAAAAATTAGCGATCTCAGTTGATGACTCAATTGTGATCCTGCAAGTTGAAGAGATCATGTATGTAGGACTCAGCGAGGGGAAAAAGGTTGTGAAAACAAAGGATCACATGTATGAGGTCACAGAACCGCTGGTGGTCATTGAAAAGAAACTTCCTGAGGCTTACTTTATGAGGGTCCATCGCAGCTATATCGTGAATACCTCTCATATGAAAGAAGTACAGCCGTGGTTTAATTCGACGTACAATCTGCATATGACAGACGGGTCCATCATTCCTGTCAGCCGCACATATGCCAAAGAATTAAAGAAGTCACTCCTGCTAGAGTAGGAGGGCTTTTTTGTTTGTATTTCAATACTCGTTTTTTGCATTTCAGTCATTGAATCTGGTGAGTTTTATTGTAAACGCTTTATTCATTTATTTCATGCCGTATACTGAGGGCAGTCGAAGAAAGAGGTGAAGGGGCATGAGTGCCACGAAAGTATATGGATTTTTATCTCAAGCATTTATTTTTGCAACCGTAATGTTCGTTTCTAATCTCATTTCAATGTATTTACCGATTCCGATGCCCGCATCCGTTATTGGTTTGGTTCTATTATTTGTTTTGTTAACAACGAAAATTGTCAAACTGGAGCAGGTGGAGCAATTAGGTACATCATTGACAGGACTCATTAGCTTTCTATTTGTTCCCTCTGGGATCTCAGTTATTCAATCACTAGGTGTCATGCAAGAAGTAGGTGTGCAAGTAGTCGGTGTCATTATCATTGCAACCATTATGCTACTTGCAGCGACAGGGCTGTTTTCGCAGCTTCTCATGCAATTATCAGAAAGACCACAGAAACGTAAAGAGACAAAGGAGAGTAAATCTGCTCCTTCTCATTCAAATAAACCAGCTTCAAGTACGCATTAAAGGAGAGATGCAAAATGGGTACAAGTACAATGAGTCCTTATTTTGGCATTGTCGTCTCATTAGTCGCTTTTGGAATAGGGACATTCTTATTTAAAAAATCAAAAGGTTTCTTCTTGTTTACCCCGCTGTTTGTGGCGATGGTACTGGGCATTTTATTTTTGAAAGTTGGCGGTTTTTCCTACGCAGATTATAATGAGGGCGGCAAGATTATCAAATTTTTCTTAGAGCCTGCCACGATTGCTTTCGCTATCCCGCTTTATAAGCAAAGAGCCTTGCTTAAAAAATATTGGTGGCAAATTTTATCCGCTATTTTTGTAGGTTCACTTTGTTCCATTACGATCGTATATCTCGTCGCAAAAGGAATTCATTTAGATGCGGCTGTGATGAAAAGCATGCTTCCACAAGCAGCGACAACAGCGATTGCTCTTCCGATTGCAAAGGATATTGGCGGAATTGCAGATATCACAGCCTTTGCGGTCATATTTAATGCCGTCATTGTCTATGCACTAGGTGCCTTCTTCTTAAAATTGTTCCGCATTAAAAACCCAGTGGCAAAAGGTCTTGCACTTGGTACATCAGGACATGCACTTGGAGTTTCTGTTGGAATTGAGATGGGAGAAGTAGAAGCAGCTATGGCAAGTATCGCCGTTGTGGTCGTAGGAGTTGTGACCGTTATCGTCATCCCAATCTTTATGCAATTGATTCTTTGATGGCGTCATTGTGTGAAAAAGTCTTGCCCAATTCGTCTCATCGTGTTACACTGAAAAAGTTGTTTCAAGAGTTCGGTTACTTGACGGACAAATGAAAATTGTGTAGAATAGTTAACGAATTGAATAGATATCACAAGCAGAAGCACCCGCTTCTCACCTGATTGACACATGTTTGTAGTTGACAGGTTGACCGTACATTTATTTTTTCATGCAAATGTTCGCAGTGTGGGTGTTTTATATGCCCACACTTTTTGTTTGCCTGTAAAACATACAACGAAATGGTCAAAATGAATTGTGAACTCAATTCAAAATCTCATGGAGGTGGCTCACTATTAGCAAAGATCAATTAGTTAATGAAGGTATTCGTGCGCGTGAAGTTCGTTTGATCGGACAAAATGGCGATCAGCTTGGGATTAAAACCCGCCAGGAAGCTCTGGAAATTGCTGCTAAAGCTAATCTTGACCTTGTGTTAGTTGCTGCAAACGCAAAACCACCTGTTTGCCGAATCATGGACTATGGTAAGTTCCGATTCGAACAGCAGAAGAAGGAAAAAGAGGCACGTAAGAATCAAAAAATCATTAGCTTAAAAGAAGTTCGGTTGAGCCCGACAATCGATGAACATGATTTTAACACGAAGCTCCGTAATGCAATCAAATTCCTTGAAAAGGGAGATAAAGTGAAAGCTTCTATCCGCTTTAAAGGCCGTGCGATTACGCATAAAGAAATCGGACAGCGCGTGTTAGACCGTTTCTCTGAAGCTTGCGCTGAAGTAGCAACAGTAGAAACAAAACCTAAGATGGACGGACGCAGCATGTTCCTCATGCTTGCACCAAAAGTCGAAAAGTAAAGTAACAGAGGGAGGAAACATCCAATGCCAAAAATGAAAACTCACCGCGGATCTGCTAAACGTTTCAAAAAAACAGGTTCTGGTAAACTTAAACGTTCTCATGCGTACACAAGTCACTTGTTCGCTAACAAATCTACAAAGCAAAAACGTAAATTGCGTAAGAGCGCAATCGTAAGTGCTGGAGATTTCAAACGTATCAAACAACAACTTGCAAACATCAAGTAATTTGGAATAGGAATCATAGGAGGGAATTACAATGCCAAGAGTAAAAGGCGGAACTGTGTCGCGTCAGCGTCGTAAAAAGGTTCTTAAATTAGCAAAAGGTTATTTCGGTTCAAAACATAGATTATACAAAGTAGCAAACCAACAGGTGATGAAATCTGGAAACTACGCTTTCCGTGACCGTCGTCAGAAAAAACGTGACTTCCGTAAACTATGGATTACTCGTATCAACGCTGCAGCTCGTATGAACGGTCTTTCTTACAGCCGTTTAATGCATGGCTTAAAGCTTTCTGGTATCGAAGTAAACCGCAAAATGCTTGCTGACCTTGCTGTGAATGACCTAAATGCATTCAATCAGCTTGCTGATGCTGCAAAAGCACAACTAGACAAGTAAGTTTTATAAAAGATCATTCCTTCGAGGGGTGATCTTTTTTTCTCATCATGTGAGGTGAAATGAATGAATATGGCTTTGATCCTGCTGCTTATTTTAGTGAATGGCTACGGCTTTTTTCTCATGGGTGAGGACAAACGCCGGGCCAAAGCACATAAATGGAGAATTTCAGAGGCGCATTTATGGAGTGCTGCGGTGCTTTTTGGCGCCGCTGGATCGTATCTGGGAATGCAGTATTTCCGGCATAAAACAAAGCATCCTGCCTTTCAAATCGGCATGCCTGTATTAATGATTTTGCAGCTGATCCTATTGGGATATTTCCAAGTTACTTGAAAAAGGAGCAGACGCCATCAGGACGGCGTGTCTGCTCCTTTTTTTTGTTTGATTTTTTTAATGGGCTGATCCCAATCAATTTTGGTTTGAGGATAACGCTCGATAATGTTTTCCTCTAGTTTTTCAAAGTCTTCTAATGTAAATTCACTCAGCTTCTCAGGTGACTCCGTCCAAACGTAAATGGAGTGGACAAACAGAGGATGATCCTTAGAAGGAACATGCTTCTCCCCTTCAAACAAGACACCTTTATAGACGAAATTAAAGTTTTTGCGCGCATTTTGCTGTTCGTCCATAAAATAAAAGCCTTCTTTTAATTGTGCTTGTTTCAGCTTTCTTCTCGGATTTGAGAAGAATTTTACCGCCATGTAGAAGATGTAGACAAGCAGTGCAACAAGAGCTAGTCTCATGAGGATTACAAACATGACAGGATGCACCTCCAATACCGTTATCTGATGTACTACGAATGAAAACGCCAAAAGGTTTCAACTTTTTTTTAAAAAATATTTCGTAAAACGAAAAAATATTCATAAAAAGATCGTATTGAACGAAAGAGGTTTTGTATAATAAGAATGCACCATGAAGATAAAGGAGGATAAATGGAATGACAAAGCTAGATCAAACATTAACTATGCTGAAAGACCTAACGGATGCAAAAGGGATCCCAGGAAATGAACGTGATGTCAAAAAAGTCATGCAGACATACATAGAATCATATGCAGATGAAGTCTCTACAGACCGCCTTGGCAGCTTGATCGCTAAGAAGGAAGGAAACGCAAACGGACCTAAAATTATGCTCGCTGGTCACTTAGATGAAGTAGGGTTCATGGTGACAAAAATTGATGACAAAGGCTACATTCGTTTTCAAACAGTCGGCGGCTGGTGGTCACAGGTCATGCTCGCTCAGCGTGTCACCATTGTAACGAAAAAGGGAGAGATTACAGGGGTCATTGGTTCTAAACCACCACACGTCTTGTCACCTGAAGCTCGCAAAAAGTCAATTGAGATTACGGATATGTTTATTGATATTGGGGCGTCAAGCAAAGAACAGGCAATGGAGTGGGGTGTGCTGCCTGGAGATCAAATCGTTCCTTACTTTGAGTTTACAGTCATGAATGATGAAAAAATGCTCCTTGCAAAAGCATGGGACAACCGCATTGGATGTGCCGTGGCCATTGATGTCATGAAAAACTTACACAACGCTCAGCATGAGAATATTGCTTACAGCGTCGCAACTGTCCAAGAGGAAGTAGGCCTGCGCGGAGCTAAAACAGCAGCGGCTACAATTCAGCCTGATATTGGATTTGCCATTGATGTAGGTGTGGCAGGAGATACACCAGGCATCACTGAGAAAGAAGCAACAAGCAAACTTGGCAAAGGCCCAACGATTGTTGTATTTGATGCTTCAATGGTCTCTCATAAAGGACTTCGTGATTTTGTTGTCCAAACAGCGGATGAGCTGAACATTCCTTATCAATATGACTCAATGCCTGGCGGCGGGACAGATGCTGGCGGTATTCATTTAACGGGTCATGGTGTTCCATCACTATCTATCGGAATTCCGAGCAGATATATTCATACCCATGCTGCAATGATTCACCGAGATGATTATGAAAATGCAGTGAAGCTTTTAACAGAAGTGATCAAAAGACTTGATCAAAAAACCGTCGAACAAATTACGTACGGTTCATAAGTAAGGAAGCCTTTCCTCAGCAGGGGAAAGGCTTTTTTTATTGAATTTCCCAGGAAATGAACGGTGTTTTTTAAGATGCGCCAAAAGAACTGTTTTTGGCAAAAGAAGAGAATATTTCCTAGTGAATAAGGCACATGTGATCAAGCGTTTATTTTTGTAAGATGAAAGCAATAAAAAGGACAGAGCCATAGAATGCCCTGCCAAAAGAGAGTTTATGGAAGTAGGTGAAGCTACCTTAAGAATAAACACATTATTCTTATTTGTCAACTTGGTTTTAAAAGAAAGAAAAATCAATCAATTTATGTTATATTTGTAACAAATTGTTTATACAAAGGGGATGGTTAAATGAATGCGGTTACAATTGTAATAGGATCTATGTGTATTTTAGCGATTGCCTATCGTCTTTATGGCACATTTATGATGGTCAAGGTATTAAAGGTCACAGATGATCATCCTACACCGGCTCACACACTAGAGGACGGGAAAGATTATGTGCCGACAAACAAATGGGTTACATTTGGGCATCACTTTGCTGCGATTGCAGCTGCTGGTCCGTTAGTGGGTCCGATATTAGCCGCTCAATTTGGGTATTTACCTGGTCTCCTTTGGCTTTTAATTGGTGCAGTCATAGGCGGAGCTGTACATGATCTAGTCGTCTTATTTGCGTCGATGCGTAAAAAGGGGAAATCATTATCAGAGGTAGCGAAGGAAGAGCTGGGACCTGTTGCAGGATTTTGTACAGGGCTTGCGATGCTGTTTATTATTACAATCACAATGGCAGGTTTGTCTATGGTTGTGCTTCATGCTTTAGAACGAAACCCTTGGGGGACATTTGCAGTTGGAATCACGATTCCGATTGCGATGGGAGTTGGTCTGTATTATAAAAAAACAGGCAATTTAAAGCTGGCGACATCTGCGGGATTTATTTTGCTGATGTTTGGTGTATTCCTTGGTCCAAATATTCAAGGAACGGCACTAGGTGATTTTTTAACACTTGATACAAAAACGCTTGCTCTTGCCCTGCCGATCTATGCCTTTTTTGCTGCGGCTCTGCCAGTTTGGCTGCTGCTTGCACCGAGGGACTATTTAAGTAGTTTTATGAAAATTGGTGTATTCATTGCGCTGATTGCCGGCATCTTTGTGGTGAATCCGTCCATTCAATTCCCGGCGTTTACAGAGTTTGTGAACGGAGGAGGACCTGTATTAGCTGGTCCTGTCTGGCCATTTATTTCGATTACCATTGCTTGCGGTGCCATTTCTGGTTTCCACGCATTTGTTGGTTCAGGGACAACACCTAAGATGCTGGACCGCTGGAGTGATATGAAGCCTGTTGCGTTTGGTGCAATGCTGGTCGAATGCTTAGTTGGGATTATGGCTTTAATTGCGGCTACGGCCCTGCATCCAGGAGATTATTTTGCGATAAACAGTACGCCAGAAGTCTTCCGGACACTCGGTATGAGCGTTGAAAACCTTCCGCAGCTGAGTAAGGAAATCGGCCTTGATTTAGAAGGAAGAACGGGTGGTGCCGTAACATTAGCGGTAGGGATGGCGTATATCTTTACGGGAATTCCGTTCTTTAGTCATTTGGCTTCTTACTTCTTCCAGTTTGTCATTATGTTTGAGGCTGTTTTTATTTTAACGGCTATTGATGCGGGGACACGTGTGGCACGCTATTTGATTCAAGACTTCTTAGGTGAAGCATATAAACCGCTTAAACGAACTGACTGGGTACCAGGTTCGGTGTTTGCAAGTGCTCTAGCTTGTTTTATGTGGGGATACTTACTTTACTCAGGTGACATCGGGTCTATTTGGGCGCTGTTTGGGGTTTCAAACCAGTTAATGGCTTCGGTTGGGTTGATCATCGGGGCAACGGTTGTATTAAAAATTGCAGATAAAAGACGTTATATGCTGACTTGTTTAATTCCGCTTGCTTACTTATATGTGACGGTGAATTATGCAGGCTATTGGATGGTAGCGAATGTATATCTCAATCCTGAAGCATCCGGCTATAGTGTGCTGAATGCGGTGCTTTCGATCATCATGCTGATCTTAGGGTTTGTGATTATTGTGTTTGCAATTAAAAAATGGGTTGAAATCTGGCGTGATCCAGCGCTTCGAATGGAAACGCCTATCACTGGCTAAATGAAAAAGGCCGGCTTGCTTTTATAAGCAAACCGGCTTCTTTTATTGCTGCTGCTGAGGCTTTAAGCCTTGCTCTAATGTTTCAAGGATCTCATTTTTTTCGTTTTCTGATGCTTCTTGCCATAGCACCTCAAACAACACGCCAAGACCTGGCAGCATTTTTTCCTCGCCGCTTTGAATAGCATCTAAAATCGTATGTTCAAGCTGCTCTTGATTATGGCCAGTAATGTTTTGAATGACTGCGCCTCTTAAATTAAAATCCATTGCCCACACTCCTTTTTTGATGGTAATAGCCCTATTCTGTCTCAAAGACAGGTTTATTATGTAGTGTGCATGAGATATAATAAATTCATGATAATTAAAGGAGTTAACGTCGCTTGAAATATATAGAATCAGCTAAAAACACAAACATTAAACAGTGGAAAAAGCTCCATACGAAAAAAGAAAGAACGAAAACGGGGCTGTTTCTCGTTGAGGGAATACACTTAGTCGAAGAAGCATTAAAGAGCGGGATCGTGAAGGAATTAATGGTCACTTCGCCCGATAGGCTTCCTCCTCATATCCAGCCTGACATTGAGCTTTATGAACTGAGCGAAGAGGCCTTTTCTGCCATGACAGAAACAGAAACGCCTCAGCACATTGCCGCGGTCTGTACAGTTCCTGTTTTTGAAGAAAAGAAGGTTGAACGGCTTCTTTTATTAGACGCAGTGCAGGATCCGGGGAATTTAGGCACACTCATTCGAACAGCAGATGCCGCTGGTCTTGATGCTGTGATCTTAGGAGAAGGAACAGTTGATGCGTTTAACGGAAAAACGCTCCGTTCCGCACAAGGGTCTCATTTCCACCTGCCTATCTTAAAGCAATCCCTTCAACAGGCGATCATGGAACTAAAAGAACAAGGCTTACCTGTATACGGCAGTGCTTTAAAAGATGCGAAAGAGTATAAAAGCGTAACGGCAGAAGGCCCATTTGCATTAATTGTTGGAAATGAAGGAGCTGGTATTGATCCAGAGATTCTGCAAATGACAGACCAAAATTTATATGTACCAATGTATGGGCAGGCAGAATCATTAAATGTAGCTGTTGCAGCAGCTGTTCTTGTCTATCATTTGCGTGGATAATGTTGCAACATGCGTTCATTTTCACTATAATAAAACTAATATTTTAAAAACCATGATAGAGGAAGATTGTTTCAAGAAGCGGCCTTATAGGGAGAATGCATCGTAGACTGAAAGTGCATTTAAGGAATGCTGAAACAGGAATTCACCTCTGGAGTTGTCACCGGGACCGCAGGCGTTGCTTTGCGTAAAGGTGAACCGGATTCGTTTGATTCCGTTATGTCAATGAAGCTTATTCGCACATGCATTTGTGCTTAACAAGGGTGGTACCGCGACCACAACTCGTCCCTTCTTTTATGGAGGGACGGGTTTTTTTATTGTCTTCAAACGATCAAACAGCCGTTTATCCGAGCGGTTTTGTATATCAAAAGGAGGATTACACTCATGCAAGAAACGTTAAAACAGCTTGAAACAGAGGCGATAGCGAAGGTTGAAGCAGCTAGCTCGCTCAAAGAGGTCAATGACATTCGGGTTCAATATTTAGGGAAAAAAGGACCGATTACAGAAGTACTTCGCGGAATGGGCAAGCTCTCCGCGGAAGAAAGACCAAAAATGGGTGCACTCGCAAACGAAGTAAGAGAGCAGATTGCTGGTGCCATTGCTGAAAAAAATGAACAGCTGGAAGCAGAAGAAGTAAAGAAAAAACTTGCTTCTCAAACGATCGATGTTACTTTGCCGGCAAGTCCAATCAAAATAGGGGCAAGACATCCATTAACGATAGTTGTCGAAGACATTGAAGATTTATTTATCGGAATGGGCTATACCGTTGAAGAAGGTCCTGAAGTGGAAACGGATTACTATAACTTTGAAGCATTGAATCTTCCAAAGGAGCATCCAGCACGTGATATGCAGGACAGCTTCTATATTACGGAAGATACACTGATGAGAACACAAACATCACCAGTGCAAGCACGTACACTTGAGAAATATAAAGGACAAGGTCCTGTGAAGATCATCTGTCCTGGGAAAGTATATAGACGTGACAGTGATGACGCGACTCATTCACATCAATTTATGCAAATTGAAGGGCTTGTCGTCGATCACAATATTAGCATGAGTGATTTAAAAGGAACGCTGGAGACAGTCGCAAGAAAAATGTTTGGAGAAGATCGTGAAATTAGACTGCGTCCAAGCTTTTTCCCATTCACAGAACCGTCTGTTGAAGTCGATGTGTCTTGCTTTAAATGCGGCGGGAAGGGCTGCTCTGTATGTAAAGGAACAGGCTGGATTGAGATTTTAGGTGCAGGAATGGTTCATCCGAATGTCCTGAAAATGAGCGGATTTGATCCAGAAACTTACCAAGGCTTTGCTTTTGGAATGGGTGTGGAACGGATTGCGATGCTGAAATACGGCATTGATGATATTCGTCATTTCTACACAAATGACATTAGATTCACAAAGCAATTCAAGCAGGACTAAGAGGAGGAAATCAACATGTTTGTTTCATATAAATGGTTAGAAGACTATGTCGATTTAGAAGGCATCAAGCCGGATGAATTAGCAGAAAAAATCACAAGAAGCGGAATTGAAGTGGAAGCCGTTGAATATAAAGGTGAAGGCATCAAAGGGGTTGTCGTTGGACACGTCATTGAACGTGAACAGCATCCGAATGCAGATAAATTAAACAAATGTCTTGTTGATATCGGCGAAGACGCACCGGTGCAAATTATTTGCGGGGCTCCGAATGTGGAGAAAGGACAGCATGTGGCCGTCGCAACAGTTGGGGCAGTCCTTCCTGGCAACTTTAAAATTAAAAAAGCAAAACTGCGCGGTGAAGAGTCTCATGGCATGATTTGTTCTCTGCAAGAATTAGGCGTAGAGAGCAAGCTCGTACCAAAAGAATATGCAGAAGGTATTTTTGTTTTCCCGAATGACGTGAAACCAGGGGATGATGCTCTTCAAGCACTTCAATTAGATGATGCGGTACTTGAGCTTGGCTTAACACCAAACCGTGCCGATGCCCTGAATATGCTAGGTGTCGCTTATGAGGTTGCGGCCATTTTAGGAAGAGACATCAAGCTTCCTGAAACAGCACATGACACTTCTTCTGAAAAAGCAGCAGACTATATTTCTGTAAAAATTGAGGATCAAGAAGCGAATCCACTTTATGCAGCAAAGATCATTAAAAATGTAAAGGTTGGACCAGCACCGCTTTGGATGCAAACAAGATTGATGAATGCAGGCATTCGTCCAATTAACAACGTCGTGGATATTACAAATTTTGTACTGCTTGAATACGGCCAGCCGCTTCATGCCTTTGATTATGACCGCTTTGGTTCAAAACAGGTGGTCGTTCGTAAAGCAACTGATAGCGAAATCATTCAAACACTCGATGAACAAGAGCGTACATTATCATCAAAGCATCTTGTCATTACGAATGGAACGAAAGCGCACGCGGTAGCAGGCGTCATGGGCGGCTTTGAATCAGAGGTGCGTGATGAGACGACGACGATTCTTTTAGAAGCGGCATATTTCAACGGTCAAACAGTCCGTCAAGCATCTAGAGACTTAGGACTTCGCAGTGAATCAAGCACACGATTTGAAAAAGGACTCGATCCGCAGCGTACGAAGCCGGCAGCAGAAAGAGCAGCTCAATTGATCAGCATGTATGCAGGCGGCGAAGTGCTAAGCGGTACAGTTGAGGAAAACCACCTTGAAGCAAGTATGAATGTCATCCATGTATCAACTGAGCGTGTGAACAAGGTGCTTGGAATGAGCATTTCAAAAGAAGATATGGTTCAGATTTTCAACAAACTAGGCTTCACGGTGGGCGAATCAAATGATGTTCTTGTCGTAACAGTTCCTTCCCGTAGAATGGATATTACGATTGAAGAAGACCTCATTGAAGAAGTCGCAAGATTATACGGCTACGATAATATTCCATCTACACTGCCTGCAACAGCTGGCACGGTTGGCGGTCTCACGCCTTACCAAGTGAAGCGCAGAAAGGTAAGACGTTTCTTAGAGGGCGCAGGACTTTCTCAAGCGATTACGTATTCATTGACGAATCAGCATAAGTCCACAGCTTTTGCCCTGCATCCAGCTTATGAAACGAGGCTTTCTCTGCCAATGAGTGAGGAACGCAGTGTGCTGAGACAAAGTCTTCTGCCAAACTTACTTGATTCTGTAGCATATAACTTGGCAAGACAAGCCGATTCATTTGGATTTTATGAAACGGGATCTGTTTTCTTAGCAGAAGCTGAAGGAGCAAAACCAGTGGAAAAAGAACATGTCGCTGGTGCGCTGACAGGCTTATGGCATAAAAATCTTTGGCAGGGCGAGAAAAAAGCCGTCGATTTTTATGTAGCGAAAGGAATTGCTGAAGGATTGTTCGAAAAGCTTGGTGTGTCAGACCAAATCACATATGTTCAAGCAGAGCGTGAGGGCCTTCACCCAGGGCGAACAGCAGATGTTCACCTAAATGGTAAAGTCATTGGCTTTGTTGCCGCACTGCATCCAGTTGTTGAAAAAGAATTGGATTTAAAAGAAACGTATGTGTTCGAGTTTGATTTAACAGATGTGATGACATCTGAAACGAAGGATATGAAATATACAGCGATTCCGAGATTCCCTGCTGTGACAAGAGATATCGCACTTGTTGTCGATCAGCATATCTCAAGCGGACAGCTGGAGCGAGTCATCTATGAAGCAGGTGGTCATCTACTCACAGACCTCTCTGTATTTGATGTGTACGAAGGGGAACATATGGAAGAAGGCAAAAAATCTGTTGCATTCTCTCTTCAATATTTAAACCCTGAACAAACGTTGACTGAGGAAGAAGTGACGACTGTTCATACAAAAGTTTTGAAAGCACTAGAAGATACGTATCAAGCCGTCTTACGCGGTTAAAGAAAAAAAGCTAAGGCCTCATGGCCCTAGCTTTTTTTATAGCATTTTTTTCGCTTTTTGTGTGTTGGCAAAATGCAGCTTTGTAAATTGACGTAAAGCATCTTCACCATGCAGCTTGATGAGCTTGGCGGCGGCCTTGTCTACATGAGGGCCGGCTCCTTTTGGGATGTCAAAGCCTGCAGCCTGTGATAATTTGTCCATTTCAATTAAAAAGGCGTACCTTGCGATAATGGAAGCCGCAGCGACTGACAAATGGATGCCTTCTGCTTTTGTACTAAAATACGTCCGCTCCCGAATGATTTTTTTCCCAGCCAGATGCCTGAAATAAATGCCTGGTTCTGCAAACTGGTCAATCAAAATAGCTTCAGGCTGCTGTCCGCCCAGTTTTTCTAGCACAGAGGTAATGACTTGGTTATGAAGCAGTGCCTTCATTTTTCCTTGACTCATGCCCTTTTCCTGCATCGTATTGTACTTTTCATTTCGGAGAACGAGAAGGCTGAACGGAATGGTTTTGATGAGATCCTTGGCAATGTTAATAATTTGCGGGTCCTTTAATCCTTTTGAGTCTTTTACGCCAAGCTCTTTCATTAAAGCAAGATGGCTGGCATCAACATAAGCCGCACAGACTGTGATCGGTCCAAAATAATCACCTGTACCTACTTCATCTGAACCGATGACCGACATGGAAGCGATGCCGGGCGGCGGACTGTACTTTGTAACAGCAGGTGCTTTTTGACTTTTCGTATCAGCTGCTTGCAAGTGGCTGAACTGACTGGCTTCAGCTTCTGCCTTTTGTCCTTGAAAGAGCACTTTCCCAGATCGATAGGCTGTAATCGTACAGCCAGGGACTTTTGCTTGAAAGAGGGCACCTGGCGGCAAAGTGTCTGTTAAATGGTGCGCATACGCGCTCTTCATCTTTTTGAGGTCTTCTGATGTTGCTTTTAAAACGGATTGGGGCACAGTGGATAACTCCTTTTTACCTTGATATCATTGATTTCTAAAGTGTACCATAACAGGGAAGGGCTCGTCTTTCCATTCAATGTCTAAACATGTTATGATAGAGACTAGGATTCTCGTGGAATGGAGGAGAAACGTTGTCTGACGGCGGTAAAACGAAAACAACAGTTGAGATTTACGGACAGTCCTATACGATCATCGGACAAGAAACGAAGATGCATATGCGACATGTTGCGTCAATTGTTGATGATAAAATGAGAGAAATAAATGAAAAAAATCCATACCTTGATATAAACAAATTAGCTGTACTGACAGCAGTCAATGTCGTCCACGACTACTTGAAATTAAAAGAGCAATACGAAAAATTAGAGATTCAGCTAAAAGAAAAGGAATGAAATTACCGTGATCGATATCATCATTTTGTTTTTGCTTCTTATGGGAACGCTTGTCGGTCTAAAACGCGGGTTTATTCTTCAATTTATTAAATTGATCAGCTTTGTTGTTTCTATCTTAGTGGCTTCCATGTTTTATCAGTCACTTGCACCACAGCTTACGTGGATTCCAGCACCTAATTTTAGCGGCGGTCAACCGCAGCTTGCTTTCTTTAGTGGAAATCTAGAAACAGCTTATTATAATACCATTGCGTTTATCATTCTGTTTATCTTGACCAAAATCCTGCTCGCCATCATTGGCGGATTGCTCACAACCATTGCAAGTATACCTGTGATTAAACAGGTGAACAAACTGCTTGGCGGTGTTTTAGGATTTCTTGAAACCTATTTATTTGTGTTTATTCTATTGTTTGTCGCTGCATTACTACCAGTAGATGCACTGCAGACAATGATGAGCAAATCAATGTTAGCAGATGTGATCGTAAACAACACCCCTTACCTGTCCGGTCTTGTCAAAGACCTATGGTCGACGTATGGAGTTTAAAAACTTCTCCTTTCCTGGAGAAGTTTTTTCTCATTCCATGACAGAAAGTTGTAGGATCAAGGGAAAGTTTGTATATTTATATAGGAAGATGCCAAAGCGGCTGGAGGATGAGAGATGAATAAAAAAGATATTATCAAACTTCTTGAAACAATTGCAGTATATATGGAACTTAAAGGAGATAATCCTTTTAAAATTTCTGCCTTTCGTAAAGCAGCGGCGGCACTGGAACAAGACGACCGCAGCCTTTCGCAAATAGATGATCTATTAGCATTACCCGGCATTGGAAAAGGAACCTTTGCTGTGATCACAGAGTATATCGAAAAAGGACAATCAGAAACACTCGAACAATTAAAAAAGGAAGTTCCTGAAGGACTTGTCCCGCTCTTAAAGTTGCAAGGGCTTGGCGGGAAGAAGATTGCTAAGCTTTACCAAGAGCTTGGTGTCCATGATGCACAGTCTTTAAAGGAAGCATGCGAAGCGGAAAAAGTACAAGCGCTTGCAGGCTTCGGTAAAAAAACCGAAGAAAAGATACTCGCCGCTCTTGAGGAGGCTGGAAAACAGCCAGAACGACTGCCAATTGGCTTTGCATTAGATGTGGCAGAGCGGATTGATCATGCGCTTGAACAGATGAAGGGGATTCTTCGTTTTTCAAGAGCTGGCAGTTTAAGACGTGCACGGGAAACAGTCAAAGATTTAGATTATATCATCGCGACTGACAGTCCTGAACAAGTCAGAGAGCAGCTCGTTGCACTTCAAGATGTCAAAGACGTCATCGCAAGCGGTGATACGAAGGTATCTGTCATTCTTGCCCTTGATTTTGAGATCAGTGTAGATTTCCGGCTTGTGACAACAGACCAATTTGCAACAACGCTACATCATTTCACTGGCTCAAAAGACCACAATATTCGAATGCGTCAGCTGGCGAAGGAACGCGGAGAGCGTATTAGTGAATATGGTGTGGAAACAATTGAAACTGGAGAAGTAAAAACGTTCGAAGACGAGGCCGCTTTTTATGCGCATTTTCAACTTCCGCTCATTCCGCCAGAAATTCGTGAAACCGGAGCGGAGATTGATACGTATAAAGAAAGTATGCAATTTGTCGAGCTAAAAGATATTAAAGGCGACCTTCATATGCACTCAACTTGGAGTGACGGCGCATTTTCTATTCGTGAAATGGCAGAGGCATGTATCGCAAAAGGCTATGAATACATGGCGATTACAGATCACTCGCAATATTTAAAAGTAGCAAACGGTTTAACAAAAGAACGTTTACGTCTGCAAGCAAAAGAAATTGACAAGCTCAATCAAGAATTCGAGCATTTTCACATTTTCAAAGGGGTCGAAATGGATATTCTCCCGGATGGATCATTAGATTATGATGATGACTTTTTAGCAGACATGGATTTTGTGATTGCGTCTATCCATTCTAGCTTTTCTCAGCCGGAGGAAGTCATCATGGAGCGCCTTGAAAATGCCCTGCGGAATCAGCATGTAGATTTAATTGCACATCCAACAGGCCGTTTGATCGGCAGACGAGACGGCTATGCCTTAAATATAGATCAGCTCATAGAGCTTGCGAAGAAAACGGGAACTGCACTAGAGCTCAACAGCAACCCGTCAAGACTTGATTTGAAAACAGAGCATTTAATGAAAGCAAACGAAGTAGGTGTGAACATCATGATCAATACAGATGCACACAATATCGCCATGCTGGATCATATGGAAGTTGGTGTAACAGCTGCAAGAAAAGGCTGGACACCAAAAGCAAATGTCGTGAATACTTTTTCTCTAAACGAGATCAAAAAGTTTTTAACGCGTGACAGGTAGTCGTTAGGAGGCTGGACCATGCTGCAACAAAAAGTGTTAGCATCATTAGAATTTCATAAAGTAAAAGAAAAAGTCATGTCCTATACCGCATCCTCATTAGGAAAAGAAAGAGCGCAGGACTTAACGCCGCTGACGGATATCGAAACCATTCAGCATTTGCTGGAAGAGGTAGCAGAAGCACAGGATGTCATCCGCTTAAAGGGATCTGCGCCGTTTGGCGGGCTGACGGATATTAGACGCGGGGTCAAACGGGCAGAAATCGGCAGTACATTAAGCCCATCTGAGCTCATGGAAATTGCAGCGCTATTATACACTGCGAAAAATATGAAGCACTTTCTCACGTCCCTGTATGAAGATGGTGTAGATATACCGCGCCTTCATACATATACAGAGACGCTGATATTACTGCCTGAAGTCAGAAAAGAAATCGAAAGCTGTATCGGTGATAATGGAGAAGTGCTTGATCATGCAACTCCGGCGCTACGAACAATACGTACGCAATTACGTTCATTAGAATCAAAAGTTCGAGATAAATTAGAATCCATGATTCGTTCACAATCTGCTTCAAAAATGCTGTCAGACACGATTGTTACCATTCGTAATGACCGGTTTGTGATTCCGGTAAAGCAGGAGTACCGCTCGAATTACGGCGGAATTGTTCACGATCAGTCATCATCTGGGGCAACCCTTTTTATCGAGCCGCAAGTGGTCGTGGATTTAAATAACACTTTGCAGCAAACCCGTTTAAAAGAAAAACAAGAGGTCGAAAAGATCCTGCAAATGTTGACAGCGAGCGTGTCAGAACACATTCAAGAACTGCTTCACAATGTAAAGGAGCTTCAAACGCTAGATTTTATTTTTGCTAAAGCCAAATATGCAAAGGCAGAAAAAGCCACAAAGCCTGCTGTGAACGATCAAGGGGAGATTTATTTAAAACGGGCAAGACATCCTCTATTGCCTCGTGATCAGGTTGTGGCAAACGACATTGAGCTCGGTAAAGATTTTTCAACCATCGTCATTACTGGACCAAATACAGGGGGGAAGACTGTTACTTTAAAAACGCTTGGTCTTTTGACGCTGATGACGCAGGCAGGCCTTCATATTCCAGTTGAAGAAGGCTCGGAAGTAGCTGTATTCGACCAAGTCTTTGCTGATATTGGAGATGAACAGTCCATTGAGCAAAGCTTGAGTACGTTCTCATCTCATATGGTCAATATTGTGGATATCTTAAAGAATTTGACATCTAACTCACTCGTATTATTTGATGAATTAGGGGCAGGAACAGACCCTGCTGAAGGTGCCGCGCTGGCTATGAGTATCTTAGATGAGGTGCATCAAACAAATGCACGCGTCATCGCAACGACTCACTATCCTGAGCTGAAGGCTTACGGATATAACCGAGAAGGTGTCACAAATGCGAGCGTGGAGTTCGACATTGAAACCTTATCACCAACGTACCGATTGCTCATCGGTGTGCCCGGACGAAGTAATGCATTTGAAATTTCTAAACGTCTTGGTTTGCCAGATCACCTCATTGACCGGGCAAAAGCGGATATGCATGCTGAGCATAATGAAGTAGACCAAATGATTGCTTCATTAGAAGACAGCAAGAAACAAGCGGAAGAAGAGCTGCATGAGACAGAAGTCTATAGAAAAGAAGCAGAAAAGCTTCATAAAGAATTGCAGAGACAAATTCTTGAATGGAATGAGCAAAAAGACAAACTGCTTGAAGAAGCTGAACAAAAAGCGGCAGAAAAAATTGAACAAGCCTCAAAAGAAGCAGAAGACATCATTCAAGAGCTCAGGTCGATAAAAAATGAGCATCGCTCATTCAAAGAGCATGAACTCATCGATGCGAGAAAGCGTCTTGAAGAAGCAGTCCCTGAGTTTGACCGGAAGAAAAAGCCAGAACCGGTGAAAAAAGCAGCAAGACAGCTAAAATCAGGCGACGAAGTGAAAGTGCTCACCTTCGGGCAAAAAGGAACGCTGCTTGAACAAACAGGTGACAAAGAATGGAGTGTCCAAATGGGCATTCTGAAAATGAAAGTAAAAGAAAAAGACATGGAATTTATCAAATCAGCACCGGAATTTAAGCAGGAGAAAGCCATTACGGCAGTCAAAGGAAAAGACTATCATGTATCGCTTGAGCTCGACTTAAGAGGAGAGCGTTATGAAAATGCCTTAAGCAGAGTCGAGAAATATTTAGATGATGCTGTCTTAGCCGGTTATCCCCGTGTGTCGATCATTCACGGAAAAGGAACTGGCGCCCTTAGAAAAGGGGTTCAGGAATTACTGAAACAGCACCGAAGTGTGAAAAATGCTCGTTTTGGGGAACAAGGCGAGGGAGGATCAGGCGTTACCATCGTCGAATTAAAGTAAAAAGGAGAAAACGCATGAAAGCCTTTTGGGAAAATGAACTTGTGGAAATTGCCGCCTATTACAGCGTGGCCGTCCTATGTCTTGTCTTATTTCTAACCATTTTTGAACTCGTCACCTCCTATAAAAACTGGGAAGAGATTCAGCGTGGGAACTTAGCTGTTGCCATGGCAACAGGCGGAAAGATATTTGGGATTGCGAATGTGTTTCAGCATTCTATTGCACAGCACAATTCCCTTCTGCAAATGATTGGATGGGGCGTATACGGCTTTGTGATGCTGCTTGTCAGCTATTTCATTTTTGAATTTTTAACACCACGATTTAAAGTAGACAAAGAGATTGAGAATGATAATAGAGCGGTCGGGTTTATTTCACTCATTATTTCAGTTGGGCTGTCTTACGTAGTAGCAGCCGGCATTTAAGGAGACGACATGGAAAAGCTAGCAAAAGTTTTAATCGTAGTTGCCTGCACTTTTGCGGTCATTGGTGCCGTTTACATGTTCCTGTGAAATGAAAAAGACAAAGTGAGAAAGCTGTCAGGGGTTCCTTGGCAGCTTTTATCTCACCCGAAGGCGGCGAATCACATGAAGCAAATTCTGCAAAAAGACGAAATCATAAAGCGCATTGATACATGTCTCCAAATGACATCCCTGCCAAGAGACATATATGAACCGTATATTGCACGCCCATTTCAAACGACTGGATTTTTTGATGATTTGAGCCCTTATGTTCAAATCGATCCGAGCGGCTATATTCTCATTCAATATGAACGAGGAATCCAAATGCTGCACAAAAGAACAGAAGAGGCGGATGAAGTCATTTACTGGATTTTAGAAGACACGATTTTTCTCACAGTCTACATCGACATGATGAGGCAGTATCAAGTCGACAACATCCAGACGCATTTACCTAATGATCCGAGTATCCATCAACAGATCGTGGAGAGAGTAAATGAGTCATTCCGTGCAATCGGTGGATTATATGAACAGTGGCATCATGAAGGAAAAAGAGCATCGATCGAAACACCAGCGAAGAAATAAAGAGGTCATGGAACCAAGCTCTATTTGAAAAAAGCAAACTGCCTTAAGGAAAAGTTTGCTATAATAAAATAGTACGAAAGTTCAGGAAGGAGGGTTTTTATGCAGTCAGATAAACGTTGGCTTCTGCATTACCCGAATCAAATTCCCCACGAACTCACCATCCCAAATGAGACGTTACAATCTTACTTATTCAGCTCCGCAGAGGCTGCACCTGAGCATACAGCCATTCATTTTCTAGGAAAAAACATCACCTATGAGCAGCTCCAAGAAGACGCATTGAAACTAGCTGGTCACCTGATGGAAATTGGCGTGAAAAAAGGCGACAGAGTAGCGATCATGCTGCCAAACTGTCCTCAATCGGTCATTTCTTATTATGCTGTTTTAATTGCAGGCGGCATCGTTGTTCAAACGAACCCGCTTTATACGGAGAAAGAACTGGCATATCAAATGGAGGACAGCGGCTCCAAAGTGCTGATTACATTGGATTTATTGTATCCAAAGGCCTATAAAATGAAAGCGCTGACAAGTATGGAACACTTGATCATCACCAAACTACAGGATTATTTACCATTTCCAAAAAACATTCTGTTTCCTATCGTCCAAAAAAGAAAAAATAAAATGGTCATCCAAGTCGAGAAAAGTGATACCATTCATCACTTCTCACAAATCATGAAAGAATCATCAGGAGAACAAATCCCGCAGCTTGCCTTTGAACCGAAAGAGGATGTCGCTGTTTTGCAATATACAGGTGGAACGACCGGTTTACCAAAAGGGGTCATGCTGACGCATGAAAATATTTTAGCGAACACTGAAATGTGCGCTTCTTGGATGTATAAAACGACAAGAGGAAAAGAACGAATCCTCGGCATTATTCCGTTTTTTCATGTATACGGAATGACGACCGTATTAAATCTTGCTGTCAAAGAAGGGCATTCAATGATTCTCCTTCCTCGATTTGACGCAGCTGATACCCTCAAAACGATTGAAAAACAGAAACCGACACTCTTTCCAGGTGCACCAACCATGTATATCGCCTTGCTGCATCATCCCAATATTGAAAAGTATGACCTGTCGTCCATCACTGCATGTTTAAGCGGCTCGGCGGCTCTTCCTGTTGAAGTCAAACAGAACTTTGAGAAATTAACAGGAGGGCGTTTAGTGGAGGGGTATGGTCTTTCCGAAACCTCACCAGTGACCCATTCTAACTTTTTATGGGGAGCGAACAAAACAGGCAGTATTGGCTGTCCGTGGCCTGGTACAGACGCAGGTATTTATTGCGAGGAAACGGGTGCCCTCAAAGAGCCATATGAGCACGGAGAAATTATCGTCAAAGGACCGCAGATTATGAAAGGATACTGGAATCAGCCAGAGGAGACAGCAGCTGTATTAAGGGATGGATGGCTTTTCACCGGAGATATTGGGTATATGGATGAAGACGGTTTTTTCTATATCGTTGACCGGAAAAAGGATGTCATTATTGCGAGCGGTTATAATATTTACCCAAGAGAGGTCGAAGAAGCCCTTTATGAGCATGAGCTTGTCCAAGAAGTTGTTGTCGCAGGTATACCAGACCCTTATAGAGGAGAAACAGTAAAAGCATTTGTTGTGCCGAAAAAGGATGCTTTTCTAACAGAGGATGAACTCGATCGCTTTGTGAGAACGAGAATTGCTTCATTTAAAGTACCGCGCGTGTATGAATTTAAAGAGTCACTGCCTAAAACGGCCGTCGGAAAAATTTTGCGCAGAGTTTTAATTGAAGAAGAAAAAAGAAAGCATGCTTCATCATCTGAAAAACCTGTTGATCAATTAAAGAAATAACGACCTTTATCATCCGGTCGAGCGGCCGGATGATTTGAATGATGACAGTCTGCTCTGGTATGATAAAGGTTGAAAAGAAAGAAGAAGATCTCTTGACAAATCACCCGTTTCTTTTTAACATAAAGTTATGAATGAATGCTCATTCAATTTAGAAAGGGACGAAGCACATTGAAGCAGAAAAGACCGAAGTACATGCAAATTATTGATGCAGCAGTTGTGGTGATTGCAGAGAATGGCTATCATCAATCACAAGTTTCAAAGATTGCGAAACAAGCAGGGGTGGCAGACGGAACCATTTATCTTTATTTCAAAAACAAAGAGGATATTCTCATCTCGTTGTTCAAAGAAAAAATGGGACAATTCATCGAACGGATGGAAACAGATATCCAAAAGAAGCCGTCTGCCAAAGAAAAGCTTCTACTGTTGATTGAGGAGCATTTTCGCATGCTGGCGCAAAATCATCATTTGGCTCTTGTGACACAGCTTGAACTCAGGCAGTCAAACCTTGAGCTGCGGCAAAAAATCAATGAAGTGCTAAAAGGGTATTTAAATATGCTCGAGTCAATTTTAACAGAAGGAAAGAAAACAGGAGAATTCAGACAAAATTTAGATGTCCGCTTAGCGAGACAAATGGTATTTGGGACGATTGATGAAACCGCAACAACATGGGTCATGAATGATCAAAAGTATGATCTGCCTGCACTCGCAGAAAATGTACATGATCTGCTGTTAAGCGGAATACATCAATCCTAAAGACAATGTGAAAAAGGATGATTGACATGGAAAAGATACTCAGCTTACATCATGAAGGACAGACAGCGCTCATCACGATTCAGAACCCACCTGCAAATGCCTTATCCTCTCAGCTGCTCACTGAGCTTAATGACATGTTCGATGAGCTGGAACAGAATGAAGAAGTAAGAGCGATTGTGATTCACGGAGAAGGCAGATTCTTCTCAGCAGGTGCTGATATTAAAGAATTTACCACTTTACAGGAAGAGTCTGATTATGCAAGCCTCGCAGATAGAGGACAGCAAGTTTTTGAACGGATTGAACAATGTCCAAAACCAGTCATTGCCTCGATTCACGGAGCAGCATTAGGCGGAGGCCTTGAACTTGCCATGTCTTGTGATATCCGAATCGCAACAAAAGATGCGAAGCTTGGACTTCCAGAACTAAACCTCGGCATTATTCCAGGATTCGGCGGCACGCAGCGCCTCCCGCGCTACGTTGGTTCTGCTAAAGCGCTTGAAATGATGGGAACAGCTGAACCGATTACAGGTGAAGAAGCAATTGCCTGCGGACTTGTTACAAAGCTGGCAGAAACAGAGGAAGAAGCGCTCACAGCGGCCAAAACACTTGCGGCGAAATTTGCAGCGAAAAGCCCAAAATCACTTGAATATGTGCTTGATTTATTGAACGCAACAAAATTGTATTCATATGACGGCGGAATGAAGCTGGAAGCCAAAAAGTTTGGTGAGGTTTTCCAATCAAATGACGCCAAAGAAGGCATCCAGGCCTTTATTGAAAAGCGCAAACCGAACTTTAAAGGGGAATAAGGGATAAGTACGACACAAGGGGGAGAAATAAATGAATATATTTGTTTTGATGAAGCGTACGTTTGACACGGAAGAGAAAATTTCTATTCAGTCTGGTGCAATTCAAGAAGATGGAGCAGAGTTCATTATTAATCCTTATGACGAGTATGCCATTGAAGAAGCCATTCAGCTTCGGGATGAGCACGGGGGAGAAGTGACCGTTGTGACAGTTGGCGGTGAAGATGCGGAGAAACAGCTTAGAACAGCGCTTGCAATGGGCTGTGACAGGGCCGTCTTATTAAACGTGGAAGATGACTTAGAAGAGTGGGACCAATATTCAGCTTCTACCATTCTTTATCACTATTTAAAAGACAAAGAAGCTTCCTTGATCTTAGCAGGGAATGTAGCAATTGACGGCGGCTCTGGACAGGTAGCTCCGCGTCTTGCTGAATTACTCGGCTTTTCATATGTGACAACGATAACAAGTATTCAAATTGACGGCGGCTCTGCATCGATTGAACGAGATGCAGAGGGTGATGTGGAAGTCATTTCTGCCGAACTCCCGCTAGTTGTCACAGCTCAGCAAGGACTCAATGAGCCTCGCTATCCATCATTACCAGGCATTATGAAGGCAAAGAAAAAGCCTTTAGAAGAATTGGAACTTGATGATTTAGATCTGGACGAGGACGATGTACCATATAAAATCAAAACAATTGAACGTTTCTTACCGGAGAAAAAAGAGGGTGGCAAGGTGCTGAGCGGCGAGCTTCAGGATCAAGTCAAAGAACTGACAGATCTACTCAGAAATGAAGCAAAAGTCATCTAAACATCCACTTTACGATATCACGAGAACAAGGGGGAGCTTGAAGATGAGTAAAAAAGTTGTTGTACTTGGAGAAAGTCGTGACGGTAAATTAAGAAATGTGACATTTGAAGCCATTGCTGCCGCTCACAAAGTGGCAGATGGTGGTGAGGTCATTGGTGTGTTAATAGGGGATGACGTCAAAGGCCTAGCCGATGAACTGCTTTACTATGGAGCAGATCATGTCATGATTGTGGAGCATCCGCACCTTTCATATTATACGTCAGATGGTTTTGCGCAGGCGCTTCAAGCCATATTAGATCAGGTCGAACCAGATGCTGTGCTTTTTGGCCATACGTCTATCGGAAAAGACTTGTCGCCGAAAATAGCCGCACGTCTCCAGACTGGCTTGATTTCAGATGCGATCGATGTAAGCGTTACCGGCGAACATCTTGTTTTCACCAGACCGATTTACTCTGGAAAAGCCTTCGAAAAAGTCATTTCCACAGACAGCCTACTTCTAGCGACCATCCGGCCAAACAACGTGGCGCCACTTGAGCGGGATACGTCACGAGGCGGAGAAGTCACACCAGTTTCTGTCGATATTCAGAACCTTCGGACGATCGTGAAGGAAGTCATTAAAAAAACGTCAGAAGGTGTAGATTTATCTGAAGCAAAGGTCATTGTTGCTGGAGGGCGCGGTGTTAAGAGCAAGGAAGGCTTTGAACCGCTGAATGAACTCGCTGAGACGCTCGGGGCAGCAGTCGGAGCCTCGCGCGGAGCCTGTGACGCTGACTATTGTGATTATGCCCTGCAAATTGGTCAAACGGGAAAAGTCGTCACACCTGACCTTTATATTGCATGCGGGATATCAGGAGCGATTCAGCATTTAGCGGGAATGTCTAACAGTAAAGTCATTGTGGCGATCAACAAAGACCCAGAAGCAGAAATCTTCAAAATCGCCGATTACGGAATCGTCGGTGACTTGTTTGAAGTGGTTCCGCTTTTGAATGAAGAGTTAAAAAAGATGAATATCCACTCGTAACGCTCATACACTCAGAATGCCTAGGTATTCTGGGTTTTTTTGTATGTAATCAAGAAGAAAAGGAGCGGTTGACAAGTGAAGGGGACAGTTAAAGTCAATGACGTGATCGGACGCATTTCTAAACACATTTATGGGCACTTTCAGGAGCATCTAGGAAGAGGGATTTATGACGGGATTTGGGTAGGAAAAGACTCAGAGATTGACCATATTGACGGGATTCGTACCGATGTACTGAAGGCGCTACAAGCATTACATATTCCGGTGCTGAGGTGGCCGGGGGGCTGTTTCGCAGACGAGTATCACTGGGCAAATGGTGTAGGTGATCTCAGTGAACGAAAGCCGATGGTCAATACCCATTGGGGTGGTACGGTTGAATCTAATGCATTTGGTACGCATGAATTTATGGCATTGTGTGAGCTGCTTGAATGTGAGCCATACATTTGCGGCAATGTGGGAAGCGGATCTGTTCAAGAATTAGCCGATTGGGTCGAATACATGACATTTCCAAAAGGGACACCTATGTCCGACTGGCGCATTCAAAATGGAAAACAAAAACCATGGCAGCTGACCTATGTTGGTGTAGGCAATGAAAGCTGGGGCTGCGGCGGGAATATGACGCCTGAATACTATGCAGATTTATATAAACGCTATCAAACGTACGTAAGAGAATTTGCCGGGCAGCGTATTTATAAAATCGCCTGCGGCGCGAACTCTAATGACGTGAATTGGACGAAAGTATTAATGGAGCGGGCTGCACCGTGGATGGATGGGCTCAGTTTACATTATTACACCGTACCTGGTACATGGGAGAAGAAAGGGTCAGCGACTGAATTTGATGAGGATGAATGGTTTATCACGCTGAAAAAAGCCTATGAGATGGAACGGCTTGTCGAGGACCATGGAGAAATCATGGATCGTTATGACCCAGACAAGCGAATTGGGATGATTATTGATGAATGGGGGACATGGTATGACCCAGAGCCAGGGACAAATCCTGGGTTTTTATATCAGCAAAACACACTAAGAGATGCCCTTGTATCCGCCCTCCATTTTCATATTTTTCATCGTCATTGTCAGCGGATTCATATGGCAAATATCGCTCAGACGGTTAATGTGTTGCAAGCGATGGTATTAACAAAGGACGAAAAGATGCTTCTGACGCCTACGTATCATGTGTTTCACATGTTTCAAGTGCATCAAGAGGAAGAAGCGCTTGAAGTGGAGTTCGTTTCACCGCCGTATGAACGAAAAGGTGAAAAAATTCCTCAGGTCAGTGTGTCAGCCTCGCGTTCATCAGGTAAGATGCATATTAGCTACTGTCACCTGAATCCGCATGAACAAAAAGAGGTATCCCTTGCCATTGAAGGGGTTGATGCACAAACGAAAGTCACTGGACGTGTGCTGACGGCTGATCGCATGAATGCGCATAATACATTTGATGATCCTCATTCTGTTCAGCCAAAAGACTTTCAGCAAATGACTGTAAATCCCGGGGAATTAACGGTAGAGCTGCCGCCAATGTCAGTAGTCATGATAACTGTCGACCTCGCTTGATTGCATATTTCAATGTTTGATGAGAAGAATGTTGGGGCATCATACATTGTAAATGAAGCGGAAAGGGTGTCATGTCATATGCTTAGAACCATTCTAATGATCATCGGTGCGATTGTTGTTATTGGTGCGATTATACGGTTTGTTTTTTAATTCATTTCCTAAAAAATGATTCGTAAGCATTTCATTCGCAAGTCACATTGGTAGATGCTATACTAAAAAGCATAATTTACATTGGAGGAATGAATAATGGCAATCGTAAAAGCTACTGACGCAACATTTTCACAAGAAACTGCAGAAGGTGTTGTTCTTGCAGACTTTTGGGCACCATGGTGTGGACCTTGTAAAATGATTGCTCCAGTTCTTGAAGAACTTGATCAAGAAATGGGCGACAAAATGAAAATTGTAAAAATTGATGTAGACGATAACCAAGAAACTGCTGGTAAATACGGCGTTATGAGTATCCCAACACTTCTTGTTTTAAAAGACGGTGAAGTTGTAGAAACTTCTGTTGGTTTCAAACCAAAAGAAGCACTTGCTGAACTTGTCAACAAACATCTATAAATCCATCCATGCCCAAGCGGCATAATCATTGAAGCGGTTCTCGTAAAGACGAGAGCCGCTTTTCTTTCAACATGGTATAAAACAAATGTTCGTGATACACTAGAAGGAGTGAAAGAGGAAAACAAGGACGGATGAAAATATGAACAAACTAATCAAAGAAAAACTGTCAGTCCTGCCGGATCAACCAGGCTGTTACTTAATGAAAGATAGACAAAATACGATCATTTATGTGGGAAAGGCAAAGGTTTTAAAAAACAGGGTACGCTCTTATTTCACTGGATCACATGACGCCAAAACGCAGCGGCTTGTCAGTGAAATTGAAGACTTTGAATACATTGTCACCTCTTCTAATATCGAGGCGCTCATTTTAGAGCTGAATTTAATCAAAAAATATGACCCAAAATACAATGTCATGCTCAAGGATGATAAGACGTATCCTTTTATAAAAATTACGAATGAACGCCATCCTAAGCTGATCGTCACCCGCAATGTAAAAAAGGACAAAGGAAAATATTTCGGTCCATACCCAAACGTACAAGCAGCACGAGAAACGAAAAAGCTGCTCGACCGCTTATATCCACTGAGAAAATGCGCCACCCTTCCTGACCGCGTCTGTCTTTATTATCACCTTGGACAATGTCTTGCGCCATGTGTGTATGATATTTCCGAGGAAACGAATAAGCAGCTCGTGGACGAAATCACAAGGTTTCTAAACGGAGGACACCAGCAAATCAAAAAAGAACTCACCGAAAAGATGCAGGAAGCTGCTGAGAATTTAGAGTTTGAGCGGGCAAAAGAACTGAGAGATCAAATCGCTTATATCGACTCAACGATGGAAAAACAGAAAATGACGATGAGTGATTTATCAGATCGAGATGTCTTTGCCTATGCCTATGATAAAGGCTGGATGTGTGTCCAAGTTTTCTTTATCAGACAGGGGAAATTGATTGAACGTGATGTCAGCCTGTTCCCTATGTATCAGGACCCTGAGGAAGAGTTCCTCACGTTTATGGGGCAATTTTATGAAAAGAACAACCATTTTCTGCCGAAGGAAATTTTGGTGCCGGACAGTGTCGATCAAGAGATGATTGAACAATTGCTTGAGACGAACGTTCACCAGCCGAAAAAAGGAAAGAAAAAGGATTTACTTTTACTTGCCCATCAAAATGCCAAAATCGCTTTAAAAGAAAAATTTTCGCTCATAGAGCGTGATGAAGAGCGAACAATTGGTGCAGTGAAGCAGCTCGGGGATGCGCTTAATATTTATATGCCATACAGAATCGAGGCATTTGATAACTCAAATATTCAAGGAGCAGACCCGGTTTCTGCCATGGTCGTCTTTCAGGACGGGAAGCCCTATAAAAAGGAATACCGAAAATACAAAATTAAAACAGTCTCAGGACCAGATGATTATGCATCCATGCGTGAGGTCATTAGAAGACGATATACCCGCGTGTTAAAGGATGAACTGCCCCTGCCAGATTTAATTTTAATTGACGGAGGAAAAGGACAGATCAACGCAGCCATCGATGTGCTTGAAAATGAATTGAATCTGTCTGTCCCGGTCGCAGGTCTTGTAAAAGATGAAAAACACCGGACATCGAATCTCATGATGGGAGATACACTCGAAATTGTTGCGCTGGAGCGGAATAGCCAGGCTTTTTACTTATTGCAGCGCATTCAAGATGAAGTGCACCGGTTCGCCATTAGCTTTCACCGGCAGCTGCGCGGAAAAAATGCATTCCAGTCTATTTTAGACGATGTACCAGGTATCGGAGAGAAGCGGAAAAAGCAGCTCCTCAAACATTTTGGCTCTGTGAAAAAGATGAAAGAAGCTTCTATCCAAGATTTTCAGGAGGCTGGTATTCCGAAACAGACGGCTGAACTTTTAATGGAAGCATTAAAAAAATAGATTGTACTTTTTCCAAAAGTCTGTTAAGATGTGACTAATTTAATAAATGAACGTGTTGTTTGTTGAAGATAGAGGTGCGAACTTCAAGAGTAAGCCTTCGGAGATCGATGGGATCTAAGAAGAGGGCTGAAAGGGGAGCGTCGCCGAAGTGAATAAAATCCACTCATTTTATTCGCTGGCTGTACATTGAAGAAATGTAGGGCTGTCAAGAATTGATTTCTTGGAGGGCTATCTCATTGTTTGCATCGTTTAATGATGATTTTAAAGCAATGGGAGATTTGTTCTCTCATTGCTTTTTTATTTGCAGTGAGCGGGCAGTCTCCAAAGCAGCCTCTTCTCTCACACGTGAACTTTTGAAAAAGGGTGGTAGACATGGGACTAATTGTACAAAAATTTGGCGGAACTTCCGTTGGGTCGACAGAAAAAATTCGCAATGCGGCAGAGAGAGTGATCGCTGAACGCGAGGCAGGACATGATGTGGTTGTGGTTGTCTCAGCGATGGGCAAATCAACGGATGTTCTAGTAGACCTAGCGAAAGAACTCACAGACGATCCAAGCAAAAGAGAAATGGATATGCTGCTCGCAACTGGTGAGCAAGTGACCATTTCATTATTATCGATGGCGCTCCAAGCAAGAGGCTATGATGCCATTTCCTTTACAGGCTGGCAGGCTGGTATGAAAACAGAGCACGTACACGGAAATGCAAGAATTGTGGACATTGATGAATCAAGAATAAAAGAGGAATTAAGTGCGGGGAAAGTCGTTGTTGTGGCAGGCTTTCAAGGAATTGCAGATGACTTACATATCACAACACTTGGTCGCGGCGGATCAGATACGACTGCTGTGGCACTGGCTGCCGCACTAAAAGCTGATAAATGTGATATTTACACAGATGTACCAGGAGTGTTTACGACAGATCCGCGTTTTGTATCATCTGCGCGGAAACTTGCAGGTATTTCATACGATGAGATGCTTGAGCTGGCTAACTTAGGAGCTGGGGTCCTGCATCCAAGAGCTGTTGAATTTGCGAAAAATTATCAAGTCCCGCTAGAAGTCCGTTCTAGTATTGAAAATGAATCAGGTACGTTAATTGAGGAGGAATCATCCATGGAACAAAATTTAGTCGTCAGAGGCATCGCATTTGAAGATCAGATTACACGTGTGACAGTGTGCGGGCTTTCAAGCGGTCTAACAACATTATCGACCATCTTTACGACGCTTGCGAAACAGAATATCAATGTTGATATCATCATTCAGTCTGTCACAAGCACCAATCAAACGTCGATCTCTTTCTCTGTCAAAACGGATGATTTGTCTAAAACAGTTGAAGTATTAGAAGAATATAAAGGGGCGCTTGGCTACGAGCAGATTGAGACAGAAAGCAAATTAGCGAAAGTATCCATCGTGGGATCTGGAATGGTCTCAAACCCAGGCGTAGCTGCTGAAATGTTTGCTGTGTTAGCGCAAAAAGACATTCAAGTGAAAATGGTCAGTACGTCTGAAATCAAAGTCTCAACAGTGGTCGGCCGTGATGATATGGTCAAAGCGGTAGAAGCGCTGCATGATGCGTTTGATTTATCAAAGGTGAGCGCAGCTGCTCACTCTTAAAAAGGTAAAGAGGTGACCTCATGAAAGAGGATCGCCTCTTTTTTCTATATGGAATCGGCTGAAACGGACGTAAACCCATTCATTAAGTATGCTATGATAGATGTAGACATATAAAAAAGGCGTGACCTGAAGTCCGCGCCTTTTATAAAGAGGATTAGCTAGGGTCTCTTAAATCCCATTTAACGGTTAAAATGACTTTCTCAGCACGCTTTTTCACTTGTTCATAGGATTCAGCCACGTGCTCATTTAGAAGCTGAATTTGTTCAGCAATAAAACCCGCTTCCATCTGAAAGCATGGCTCCTTTTGATAGGTGAGTCGATTGGATACTAGTGGACCTTCGAGCTCAAACTCAATTTCCTGTTTTTTCGAATGGACCATTGTGAGAGTCCCCCATCCGGCATCATGGAAAAATTCGGGGATCTTTTCCCATGACTCTTGAGGAAATTTACGAGCAAGCAGTTTACCCGCAAAATACATCATAGATGAATGGTCCTGACCAAGAATATCTGGCAGCAGAACTTCGCGTATCAGCTCGTAGGCAAATCCATTGACTTCAATTTCTTTTAGCTGTTCTAAGTTAGATTCGAATTTATTCATTGTACGGCTCCCCTCTTTCAACAATTTATTATAGCTTATGTGGGCATATGATGACAGAGTTTTCCCTGAAGTCTAAGAAATTCTTATTGTAGTAAAACGAATTTTGATTTAAAACTTTTAAATTTCGGAAAATTTTAATTTATGTACGCGGTTTCTTGACGCTTTTTTGACATAGGAGTAAAATGAAATTGTCAATAAATTTGAATAAAGTGCTTACAATTGAAAGAAGCGGGGGTAAGACAATTTTCAAGCAATTGCACTTTTTTTACTAGGGGGTAAAGTAATGTCGGGGAACAAAGAATTTTTTTATCGGAGATTGCATTCTTTGCTTGGCGTCATTCCGGTCGGTCTATTTTTAGTACAGCACTTAGTGATTAACCACTTTGCGACGGATGGACCAGAGGCGTTTAACAAAGCTGCACACTTTATGGAACAGCTGCCATTCAGGTACGCACTTGAGCTGTTCGTGATTTTCTTACCACTGATCTATCATGCTGTTTATGGGGTGTACATAGCCTTTACGGCACAAAACAACACGTCTCGCTTCAGTTACTTAAGAAACTGGTTGTTCAGACTGCAAAGGGTTTCAGGTATCATCACATTGATTTTTATCACTTGGCACGTATGGGAAACACGCATTCAAGCTCAACTTGGAGCTGAAGTCAACTACGACATGATGGCGAATATTTTAAGCTCTCCATTTATGCTAGGTTTCTATATTGTCGGCGTTTTATCTACTATTTTCCACTTTGCTAATGGCTTGTGGTCATTTGCTGTCAGCTGGGGAATTACGGTTTCACCACGCTCACAAAGAATCTCCACATTTGTGACATTAGGTATATTTATAGCGCTTTCATATGTAGGGCTAAGAGCAATTTTCGCTTTTGTTTAAGAGGAAATAGATTAGTAGAAGAGGGAGAGGGGCTACAATGAGTAATTCTAGCATCATCGTTGTCGGAGGCGGCTTAGCTGGTCTCATGGCAACTATTAAAGCAGCAGAAGCGGGAACAGCTGTTCAACTATTTTCAATCGTACCTGTGAAACGTTCGCATTCTGTATGTGCACAGGGCGGAATCAACGGAGCGGTCAATACAAAAGGTGAAGGGGATTCACCTTATGAGCATTTTGATGACACGGTATACGGCGGAGATTTCTTAGCCAACCAGCCGCCAGTAAAGGCAATGTGTGAAGCAGCGCCGTCCATTATCCACTTACTTGATCGCATGGGTGTTATGTTTAATAGAACACCAGAGGGATTATTGGACTTCCGCCGCTTCGGGGGAACACAGCACCACCGTACAGCGTTTGCTGGAGCTACAACAGGCCAGCAGCTATTATACGCACTGGATGAGCAGGTTCGCCGCTATGAAGTAGCAGGACTTGTCACGAAATATGAAGGCTGGGAATTCCTTGGCGCTGTTTTAGATGACGAGGAAGTGTGCCGCGGGATTGTCGCGCAGAACTTGACGACAATGGAAATTGAATCCTTCCGTTCAGATGCAGTCATCATGGCAACAGGCGGTCCTGGAATCGTGTTCGGTAAATCAACGAACTCCATGATTAACACTGGATCTGCTGCATCCATCGTCTATCAGCAAGGTGCGCATTATGCAAATGGAGAATTCATTCAAATTCACCCAACAGCGATTCCAGGAGATGACAAGCTTCGTCTTATGAGTGAATCAGCTCGTGGTGAGGGCGGACGAGTTTGGACATATAAAGACGGGAAGCCTTGGTATTTCCTTGAAGAAAAATACCCAGCATACGGGAACCTTGTACCGCGTGACATCGCAACACGTGAAATCTTTGACGTATGTGTCGAGCAAAAGCTTGGCATCAACGGAGAGAACATGGTATATCTTGATCTTTCTCATAAAGATCCAAAGGAGCTTGATATTAAGCTTGGCGGAATCATTGAAATCTATGAAAAATTCATGGGTGATGACCCGCGTAAGCTGCCGATGAAAATCTTCCCAGCTGTTCATTACTCAATGGGCGGATTATGGGTCGATTATGATCAAATGACGAATATCAAAGGTCTGTTCGCTGCCGGAGAATGTGATTACTCGATGCACGGCGGAAACAGGCTTGGTGCAAACTCACTTCTTTCTGCGATTTACGGCGGAATGGTCGCTGGACCAAATGCGGTGAAGTACATTAGCGGTCTTGAGAAGTCTGCGGAAGACCTTTCTTCTGCAACATTTGACAGTGCCGTGAAGAAAGAGCAGGAGAAATGGGACAACATCCTCAGCATGGATGGTACAGAAAATGCGTACGTGCTTCATAAAGAGCTTGGAGAATGGATGACGGATAACGTTACAGTGGTTCGTTACAATGACAAACTCTTAAAAACAGATCAGAAGATCGAAGAACTAATGGAGCGCTACAAGAAGATCAACATCAACGATACCGCATCATGGAGCAACCAAGGCGCTGCCTTCACGCGTCAGCTTGACAACATGCTTCAGCTGGCAAGAGTCATTACGATCGGGGCATATAACCGGAATGAAAGCCGAGGCGCACACTATAAACCGGAATTCCCAGAAAGAAACGATGAAGAATTCCTTAAAACAACGATGGCTACGTTCAAAGGGAAAAATCAAAAGCCTGCATTCCACTATGAGGACGTCGATGTATCGTTAATTGCACCTCGTAAACGAGATTACTCGAAGAAAAAGGTGGAGAAATAAGATGAGTGAAAAAAACACAATTCATTTCATAATCACACGTCAAGATACAGCAGATGGAAAGTCTTATGATGAGGAATTCGAAATCCCTTACCGTCCGAATATGAACGTCATTTCTGCACTCATGGAAATTAGACGTAACCCGGTTAATAAACAAGGTGAAAAAACAACGGCGATCAACTGGGATATGAACTGTCTTGAAGAGGTGTGCGGAGCTTGCTCTATGGTCATTAATGGAAAACCACGCCAGTCATGTACAGCCCTGATTGATAAGTTAGATCAGCCGATTCGTCTCCAGCCGATGAAGACATTCCCGGTCGTGAGAGACTTGCAGGTTGATAGAAGCCGTATGTTCAACTCCTTGAAAAAAGTAAAAGCATGGGTGCCGATCGATGGCACATATGATCTTGGACCTGGACCAAGAATGCCTGAGAAAAAACGTCAATGGGCGTATGAGCTTTCTAAATGTATGACTTGTGGTGTCTGCCTTGAAGCTTGTCCAAACGTGAATGATAAGTCTTCCTTTATGGGCCCTGCACCGCTTTCACAAGTACGTCTATTTAACGCACATCCGACAGGTGCGATGAATAAGTCTGACCGTCTAGAAGAAATTATGGGTGACGGCGGTCTTGCGAACTGCGGGAACTCTCAAAACTGTGTGCAGGCTTGTCCGAAAGGAATCCCGCTGACAACGTCAATTGCAGCACTTAACCGAGATACAACATTACAAGCTTTCCGTAACTTCTTCGGAAGCGATCACGCAGAATAACATCACATTCAGTCCTCTTTGCCAATCATGATGAGTGTTTACAAGAGGCTGGGTGGAACACAAAATAAACGCCTCTTCCAATATTGGGAGAGGCGTTTATTGATGAATAAGGAGATGATAAAGTGAGACTTCCGTCATATATTGAGGAACCGTTTGAAGAGTGGAGGGCATCTTTTCGATTTTATGTCGAAACGACTGTCCGTTTTTCAGAAACGGATATGTTTGGCCATATGAACAATGTCACCCCATTTGTGTATTTTGAAGAAGCACGGATTGTCTTTTTTCAAAAAACAGGAATTGTGGATAAACGAATGAAACGTGTGAAAGAGACGATTACAGTCGTGGCAAACCTGCAATGTGATTACATCAAACAGGTTGAGATAGGGGAGCGGCTTCGTGTGTATGTAAAGCCGGAAAAAGTCGGGTCAAGCTCACTTATCCTTCATTACTTAGGAGAAAACGAGCAGCAGGAACCATGCTTTACAGGCTCAGTCACCATGGTCCAAATTAATAAAGAAACAGGCGCTCCTGTCCCATTTACAGAGGAAGAAAAAGAGACATTTCAAGCTCAGCGAAATGGGTAGTATGCAGCCTCGTCAACGTGTAAGCTTCATTTTGTTATAATAAAAAGACCATATCAAGAAGAAACAAAAGGAGAACACATGAAGATTTTTCAATATGACACCATCGATAGTACAAATAATGAAGCGAAAAGGCTCATTCAGCAAGGAGAAAAACCTTCATTTGCTGTCTATGCACATCAGCAGACAGCAGGAAGAGGCAGGCTAGGCAGGCCGTGGGAAACGCCTGCAGGAAATGTCGCTGTGACCATGACAGTTTTACCGCCAGAAGAACTCTCCACCCAGTCAACGATTGCTCCGCTGACGGCACTAGCGATCTACGATGTACTTAAACCTCTCATAAGGGCTGAGGATCAGCTGGCGATTAAATGGCCAAATGATATTCTTATCAATGAAGCAAAGGTATCAGGCACATTGATTGAAGCGGACCGTACCGCTATTTATATCGGGGTTGGCATTAATGTGAAGACAAAGCCAGAGCATGTTCCGTACAAAACCATTTGCCTATCAGAGCTTACAGAGGTGAATGCCGATCAGCTTGTGAAGGAACTTGCAGCCGCTTTTGAAAAATATCATACACGCTGGAAGAATGAAGGGTTTGAAGCACTCACTGCCCTCTACAACAAACGGTTATATCGTCTTCATAAACCGCTGCGGATTTCGTTAGACCGTGAAAAACAAACATGGGAAGAGGGTATTTGCTGCGGGGTCAACCACAACGGTCATCTCCAGCTAAAAGATGAGAAAGGGCAGATAAAAGCTCATTCTGCCGGAGATATAGATGCACCGCTACAGCATTAAAAAAAGCAGACGATATTCTCGCCTGCTCAGCGTGTAGACAAACCCTCGCATTCGTTGTCAGGTCTGCGCTCCGGTGCTCACGAATGTCACATTCGCTCCGCTCCTGTGCTCGTCCTTCCTAGACTTCAAAGGTTTTCTATCACGCTGAAAAGAAGACAAAGGGCTAAAATCAAGATCATTTTAGCCCTTTGTCAACAATCTAAGCAGACGATGTTCTCGTCTGCTTTAAGCTTCTCTTTTAATCTGAGGCTGAATCACATAGTCTTGTTTTGTGAAGACAACTCCGTCTAGAATTTCTCTTGCGGTTCGAATAACTTTGACTCTGTTTTCAGAGGTGTCAATTTCAGTTTGCATAATACCAGCAGGATGCCCAATACGAAGGGTGTCATCTTTTCCTTGAAACAGCTGAGAAGGAAGCGTTTCATCTAAGAAACAGCTGGCTGTCACGCAGACAGAGCCGGTAATGGCAAGTGCTTGGTGCGGTCGTTGCATCGATAGCATACGAACGATAATGTCCATATCTTCTGCTCGTCTCAAGATGCCATTTGTATCTACATAATCAGTAGGCTCGCTAATGAGCGCAAGCTTTGGAACAGCTGGAGACTGTAATGTGGCCATTTCTTTTGGTGCAAAATGACACATTTCAGCAGCAAGGGAACGAATTTCTTCTAAATCATCCAGTAATTCGTCTGTAAACTCTTCAGGCAATTCAGTTCCTTTTAATTGAATATCTTTCGCGCGAATAAAGGCAATTGGATTTGCAATGTCAACGATCGAGATTGGAATCTCCCCAAACTTTGTTTGAATCGTATCAATTTTGTTTCCAGTCGGAAAGGTTTTACCTGTGACAGCGCCTTCAGGTTTCTCAAAGGATAAATAAATGGGAGAACCAGTTCCTTTTACGCCTGGAATTTCTGCCTGTCCTTCAAATTTTACTTCTCCATTTTCGACCTCGACCTCTGCCGTAATGACTTTATTTGTATTGGTATTGAGGATACGTACAGTCGTAATGGGCTCAACCGCTTGAACAAGTCCTTTAATGATCGCATACGGCCCAACGGCTGATGAGATGTTCCCGCAGTTTCCTTTAAAGTCGACATATCTCTCATTAATGCTGACTTGTGCAAATGTATAGTTCACATCCACATCCGGGCGTGTGGCTTTATCGATAATCGCCACTTTGCTTGTTAAAGAATTACCGCCGCCGATTCCATCGACCTGCAGCCGATCAGGGCTGCCCATAATGTCTAATAGAAATGCTTCGAGCTCATCGTGTTCATATGGTGCATTGTTAGCGTGAATGAATACCCCTTTGCTTGTACCGCCTCGCATGATTGTGATTGGAACTTTTCTCATTACTCTCACCCTCAATTTTTAATAAACTGTTTATCTAACCAAAATGGTAAAGTATAATAAGAAATAAGTTAAATACATTATTTTAAGAGAAATCAATAAAATTATTTTATAATTAGTAAAAAAGGAGGACAAACAATGGATGAAAAAGATTGGCGGTTTTTAAAGGTACTTTATGAAGAAAAGAACATCACAAAAGCGGCAGAAAAATTATTTGTCTCTCAGCCTGCCTTAAGCTATCGATTAAAACAGCTTGAAGAGGAGTTTGATATGAAGCTTTTCTTTAAAAGAAAACGAGGAATTGAATTTACATCAGAGGGCGAATACTTGGCTAAATATGCAAATGACATGCTCAAACAGCTGCAGCAAACAAAAGATGGTATGCTCAATATGCAAAAAAAGGTCAAAGGAACGATTCGGTTAGGGGTCTCAAGTAACTTTGCCCAGTATAAACTGCCAGAAATATTAAAAGAATTTTCTAAGCAGTATCCACATGTTCAATTTATGGTCAACACAGGCTGGAGCACAAAGGTAATGGATTTATTAGGAACATCAAGTGTGCATTTAGGGATTTTAAGAGGCGATTATGACTGGAATGGAGAGCGCTTTTTGCTCGATAAAGAGCGTCTTTGCATCATTTCAAAATCAGAAATCCAGCTAAAGGATCTCCCGAATCTGCCGCTCATTGACTATCATACAGACAGTTCATTGAAACGGCTGATTAACAGATGGTGGCAGGAAACTTTCACAATGCCTCCGCTTGTCACGATGGAGACAGACCGTCAGGATACATCAAAAGAGATGGTGAAGCATGGTTTAGGCTATGCCATTGTCCCAGAAATTTGCCTCAGACCAAGTGATGAGTTATTTGTAAAAGGTCTTTCGTATAAAGATGGACAGCCTGTTTTAAGAGATACATGGCTCATGTACCAGCCAGACTCACTTCATTTGTCTGTTGTGAAAGCGTTCATTGAGTTTTTAAGAAATCAGCAAGGTTGATTATAAAAGAAATTTATTGAATATACGAAAAAATCGATATTTTCATTATAAAAAAAGCTATTATATCCTTGAAATAGAAAGCGCTAACATATAGATCGCAAGTGCAAGGGGGCGCTTGCAGATCATGTAAAGAAGAGGATGGAGGGATATAAAGTGCTAGCTATTTTAGGGATCTTGATGGTCTTGACATTTACATTTCTCATTATGACTAAACGTATGCATCCGGTGGTGGCTCTAACCGTTGTACCTATCATATTTGCATTGATCGGTGGCTTTAACAAAGGATTAGGGGACATGATGCTTGATGGACTGAAAACTGTTGCACCATCAGCTGCTTTATTGTTATTTGCGATTTTATTCTTCGGTGTCATGCTGGATGCTGGATTGTTTGATCCTCTGATTAAACTCATTCTACGTATTGTAAAAGGTGATCCTGTCAAAATTGCTTTTGGGGTAGCGATTTTGTCTATGCTTGTTGCATTAGATGGTGACGGAACAACAACGTATATGATTACCGTATCAGCTATGCTGCCACTTTTCTTAAGAATTGGGATGAACCCATTAATTTTAGGAACAATTTCATTATTATCATTAGGAATTATGAGCGGAATGACGCCATGGGGCGGCCCAGCTACTCGTGCTATCGCGGCGCTTGGATTAGATGCAGGCGAATTTTTCATTCCATTACTCCCAACGATGGTTGGAGGCGGTCTTTTTATACTTTTTACTGCTTACGTACTTGGAAAAAAAGAAAGAAAACGGATTGGGATTGCAGAGATTCAGTACAAAGAAGAGCCGTCCATTTCTCCTGAATTGGCTGCGTCAATTGAGGATGGAGTAGCCGATATCAAAAGGCCGAATCTGATTTGGATTAACTTCTTCCTTACAATTGCTGTCATGGTCACACTAGTCATGGATATCATCCCAATTCCTGTACTTTTCTTAATTGGATTTGTCATCGCTCTCATGATTAACTATCCAAAGGTTGAAGATCAGCGTGAGCGAATTTTATCGCATGCAGGAAACGCATTAACGGTTATCACACTTGTATTTGCAGCAGGAATTTTCACAGGGATCTTCTCAGGAACAAAGATGGTTGAGGCCATTGCCCATTTGGTCATTTACATGATTCCAGATTCCTACAGCTCATTTTTCCCGCTGATTGTTGCTTTGACGAGTATGCCATTTACATTTATTCTTTCAAATGATGCTTACTATTTCGGGGTGCTGCCGATCTTGGCTGAAGCCGGCGCAGCTTACGGGATTGATCCGGTGGAGATTGCACGTGCTTCTATCATAGGACAGCCTGTCCACTTACTGAGCCCACTTGTGGCTTCAACGCTGCTGCTTGTTGGTATGCTGAACAAAGATATTGGTGATTTGCAAAAATACGCACTCCTATGGACCGTGTTAACTGCCCTTTTTACAACACTTATTGCATTGTTAACAGGCGCCATTACAATCTTTTAAATACCACGTAAAAAAGGACGATGTCTCGGTGAGGAGACTCGTCCTTTTTTGCGTGGCTGAAAGCGCAGTAAATTGGACGCTGATATGCGGGATTTCTTGATTTTAACGTCACCTACCTCAGGTACCCGGCATATGATATCTCGACTATACAGAATCCCATTCTATAGAGACTAGAGCTCTCACCTTAGCAAGGAGGGTTACAATACTTGAAGGAGAAAGAGTTTCAATCCAAGCCGCTATTAACCAAAAGAGAAAGAGAAGTATTCGAATTGCTCGTCCAAGATAAAACAACAAAAGAAATTGCAAGCGAGCTTTTTATTAGCGAAAAGACTGTTCGAAATCATATTTCGAATGCCATGCAAAAGCTAGGAGTTAAAGGCCGCTCACAGGCCGTAGTCGAGCTTCTGCGTATGGGTGAGCTAGAGCTCTAAAGTCAGCCGGTTTTCCTTCCATATCGGGAAGGAACCGGTTATTTCTATATGGTTTCCATGAGTCTCTTCTTGCATTTTCTTTGAAAAACGAGGAAAATAGACATGTACGTTTTAATCAAAGTGAGATGCTATAGTGAGGTATCAATAAAATGGAAACGAATGAGTCTGGCCATGTTGCAGAGATTGAAAAATCATTGCGCCACATTGCTGCAATTATTAAGCAAAAAGGCAGAGAAATCCTGAATCAATATACGATTACACCTCCACAATTCATCGGGCTTCAGTGGCTTTATGAATTCGGAGATATGACAATAGGTGAGCTGTCACAAAAGATGTATTTGGCTTGCAGCACAACCACTGATTTAATTGATAGAATGGAAAAAAGTGAACTTGTCGAACGGGTGAAAGATCCATCTGATCGCCGCGTGGTTCGCATTCATTTATTGCCTGAAGGCGAGAGGATCATTCAAGAAGTGATTGCTAAACGCCAAGAATACGTCAGTGAACTTCTAGGGGCTTTCTCAGAAGAAGAAGCCATCGTTTTCAACCAATCCTTAACGAAACTACAGCAGCAAATGAAAAGAAAATGAGGCGATTTTGTTGGATCAACCAATCGGCGTCATTGATTCCGGCGTCGGCGGTTTAACCGTTGCAAAGGAAATCATGAGACAACTGCCAAAAGAAAACATCATTTATGTAGGCGATACAAAACGATGTCCATATGGCCCTCGTAAAGAAGAAGAAGTTCTTCAATATACTTGGGAAATGGCGCACTACTTATTAAAACACCACCATATTAAAATGCTCGTCATAGCGTGCAACACAGCAACGGCGATTGCACTGGACGAAATCAAAGCAACGCTTGATATTCCGGTCATTGGCGTGATTCAGCCCGGCGCCCGTACAGCGATCAAGGTGACAAACAATCAGCACATTGGCGTTATTGGCACCGTCAATACGATCAAAAGCGAGGCATACAAAGAAGCGCTACTGTCACTAAAAGCAGGTCTAACGGTTCAAAGTCTGGCGTGTCCGCTCCTTGTCCCATTTGTGGAAAGCGGTACTTTTTTAGATCAGACAGCAGAGGCAGTGGTGAAAGACTCCCTTGAACCAATGAAAGAAACAGGAATTGATACACTTATTCTTGGCTGCACACACTATCCGATTTTAAAAGAGCCGATTCAGCGCTTTATGGGCAGTGAAGTAAACATCATTTCATCAGGGGATGAGACAGCGAGAGAAGCGAGTACGATTCTTTCATATAAAGGGCTGTTAAATACCTCTAAAGAAGCACCTGTCCATACATTTTACACAACAGGACAGCAGCAAAATTTCCAAAACATCGCTCGTGACTGGTTTGGCTACCTGCCAGGAAAGGTCGAAACCGTGTCACTTGAACACATCTATCAGCAATAACCCCTTCTACTTGAAGCGGGTTATTTTTTTATGAAAAGGGTCTAATCCTCGGGGGGAGCTCGTATACATAGTAGTACAAACTACTAGAGGAGGGTGAAGTATGCTGAAAAAAGGATCTACAGCAGCTGTTACGTGTATCGCGTCAGCCATGCTTTTGTCAGGATGCGGATTGTTTCAAACAGACCAAGCGAAAACAGAGATTGATCCACCACAAAACGTCACATATGTGAAAGAAAATAAAGAAGACAAACAAACAGCCAAAGAAGGAAAAGAAGAGAAGCAGGCAGATACGGTGATGAGAGAATTATATTTAATTGATAAAAACGGGTATGTCGTATCTCAATCCATTCCGCTGCCGAAAAATGAAGGAAGTGCCAAACAAACCCTTGAATATCTCGTGGACGGGGGACCTATTTCTAACCTAATGCCGAATGGATTCAGAGCAGTGTTACCTGCTGACACGAGCGTATCTGTCGATATTAAAGATGGAACGGCTATTGTGGATTTTTCAAATGAATTTAAAAACTATAAAAAAGAAGACGAACAGCGAATCCTGCAATCTGTTACTTGGACGTTAACGCAGTTTGATTCCATAGCCAAAGTCAAATTGAAGATGAATGGACATGAACTAAAAGAAATGCCAGTGAAAGGTACACCTATCTCAGATGATTTAAGCAGAGAAGACGGGATTAATATTCAGCACGAGGCTGCCGCTGATATGACTTCAACAAAGCCTGTTACTGTCTACTATTTAGCTGAATCTGATGAACAGACCTACTACGTTCCGGTCACCACAAGAGCACCAAAAGACGAGGATGATCCGATTACAGCAGCAATTGATGAGCTCGTCTCTGGACCAAGCAAAAAAAGCCATCTGCTTACAGACTTTGACCAAGATGTGAAGCTGAATGATGTACCAAAAGTAAAAGATGGACATGTGACACTTGATTTCAACGAATCTATTTTTGGCAGTGCAGATGAAAAGAAAAAGGTCATTTCACAAAAAGTTCTTGATAGCATTGTGCTCACATTAACCGAGCTGCCGGACGTCAAAAGCGTATCTGTTAAGGTCAACGGCAAGGCTGAGCTTGTGAACGAAAAAGGAGCAGAGCTCACAAAGCCGGTTTCACGACCAGAACAAGTGAATACAGGTAGTTTTTAACGTCACACATTGATATAATGGAGAAAAAGAGGCATGCATATTCGCTGCCTCTTTTTTATTCCGAGCGGTTAGAACAAGCCGAGGTTGTCAAAGTTAGTAGGAGAACCCCGCTGGCATACGCGCGGAATGTATATCGTAACGGAGGTAAAACATGAGATTAGATGAAAGACAATATGACGAATTGAGAAAAATTGAAATAGAGGCAGGCTACATCACGCACCCAGAAGGCTCTGTCTTAATCTCAGCGGGAAATACGAAGGTGATTTGTAACGCATCGATCGAAGACCGCGTACCTCCTTTTTTAAGAGGAGAAGGAAAAGGCTGGATTACAGCAGAATATAGCATGCTTCCAAGAGCAACTGCACAAAGAACGATAAGAGAATCATCTAAAGGAAAAGTCACAGGACGTACGATGGAGATTCAGCGTTTAATTGGACGAGCACTCCGCGCAGTCGTTGACTTAGAAAAGCTTGGCGAACGCACGATTTGGATTGATTGTGATGTCATTCAAGCAGACGGTGGTACACGCACAGCGTCCATCACAGGTGCTTTTGTTGCCATGACACTCGCGATTCAAAAGCTGCGAGCTGAAGGAGTCATCAAAGAAAATCCGATTACTGATTATTTAGCGGCGATATCCGTCGGAATTGATTCTCAGCAAGGTCTTCTGTTAGATTTAAACTATGAAGAAGATTCTTCTGCTGAAGTAGATATGAATGTCATCATGACAGGCGCTGGCCGTTTTGTTGAACTTCAAGGCACAGGTGAAGAAGCGACATTCTCAAGAGAACAGCTAAACGGACTGCTTGATTTAGCCGAAAAGGGCATCAAAGAATTAATCGAAAAGCAAAAAGCAGTAACAGGAGAAGTCATCGAATAAAGAGAAGGGTTTGATCAGGATGAAAACAGCCATCATTGCAACGCACAATGCGGGCAAAGCGAAAGAATTCAAAGCCATTCTTGAGCCAAAAGGATTCACGGTCAAAACACTAGCAGACATTGGCTTTACTGAAGAGATTGAAGAAACAGGACAAACCTTCGAAGAAAATGCCATCATCAAAGCGGAGGCCATTCAAGCCAAAGCAGGTGAAATGGTCATTGCAGACGATTCCGGTCTGTCGATTGATTATCTAGGCGGGAAACCTGGCGTGTATTCAGCGAGATACGCAGGTGAGCATAAAGATGATGCGGAGAATGTGGAAAAAGTGCTGAGCGAACTTCAAGGCATTGAAAAAGAAGACCGCACAGCCAGATTCAGATGTGCCCTTGCTGTCAGCATACCGGGAAAAGAAACAAAAACGGTAGAAGGATCAGTAGAAGGCTTCATTGCAGAAAAACCAATCGGCGAAAATGGCTTCGGATACGACCCAATTTTCATCGTCAAAGACAAAGACCAGACGATGGCCGAGTTATCACCAGAGGAGAAAAACAAGATCAGCCATCGAGCGGTCGCGCTTCAAAAGCTTTCATCACTGCTAGACGCAAATGAATAAGGGGGAATGAAGCCATGAAGATACTCATTATTAGTGACAGTCATGGACTCACAGACGAACTTCAAACCATTGCCAAACGGCATGAGGCTGAAGTCGACATGATGATCCACTGCGGAGATTCAGAACTCGAAACGAACCACCCAGCACTCGAAGGATACAAAGTCGTCAAAGGAAATTGTGACTTTATGGGCGATTTTGAAGAAGAGCTCCTGCTCCCACTTGATGGAGGCGGAAAACTATTTCTCACTCACGGACATCTGCATGGCATCAAACAATCCTTACTTCAAGTCTACTACCGTGCAGAAGAGCTAGGCGCAGACATTATCTGCTTTGGCCACTCGCACATCCCGGGCAGTGAACTGCTAAGAGGAAAACTCCTCATTAACCCAGGCAGCGTGCACCTGCCAAGAGTGCGAAAAGAGCGCAGCTATGCTATACTGACACTAGATGGAAGCGAAGCAAACGTACAGTTTTTCACGGACGAAGGTCAGGTCATACAAGACCTCGAAAACACTGTCACATTGGAAGGTATTTCATAAGGGTGCAGCATTTGCCCCTTATGAAAAAACTTTCGAAAAACCGTTGACTTTAAAGAACAATAGTAATATAATAAATCTTGTCGCTGAGGTAATACACCACAGCACACTACATAACAACATGTCCCAGTAGCTCAGCAGGATAGAGCAACGGCCTTCTAAGCCGTCGGTCGGGAGTTCGAATCTCTCCTGGGACGTCATAATACTTACATATAAACGGTGTTAATGCCGTATTGTATAAGCCTTTTAATTCGTTAGTTGAAACGGTCGAAGAATCGGTCAACAAACAAATTAGGAGGTTTATTTTTTATTTCAAAAAGAAAAAAACATTAACTGTGAAAACTGATCTTTCTGACATTTTCAACGCAAAACAAGAGTGCAAAGTTATGCAAGGTTATCCAGTAGAAAAAGTACTTGCAGCTGTCCTTCGTCAAATGAAGGTAGCAGGACTAAGAGAACGCACATTAAGTATTTAAGAGCTTCATGTGAACCATTTCAATGAATTCGCTGGAGTAAAAGTAATTGAGGAATTGACAGCAGACCATATTTATTTATGGTTGTCTTCTATGAATGTTAGCAATCAAACAAAATTAACTCGGCTAAAATGCCTGAAGGCTTTTTTCAGCCGTTGTTTTAATAATGCTTGGATTGAAGTTGATTTTTTGAACAATCTCAAAATAAAAGTCGATAATCTAGTAAAAAAAGAGAAACTGATCGAGAAATAAAAATATTACTTTCCATGCTTGAATTAAATCAACCAAATATAAAAATACTTGCTAAAGCATTAGTAGACATTTATATAGACGGAATTAGACCAACTAGGGATAACCAAGAGAGTTGTATTGGAGAGATAGTGAACTTTACTGAAAATAAATATCTATTGGTGAAAATTTAAAGCTTTCCCTTGTGGAGAGCTTTTTTCTTTGTAAACTACTAGCCTAAAGTGTCCTTTTTTGTAATAATTTGAATTATATGTTGGAGATAGAGATTGGGGGAATACTTTTGTTAAATAAACGGACAATCCACACTTTTTATGACTTACTAACAGGCTACGGCACACTTGCAACCATTCAAAAGCTTTTTGAATGTGAATACATTTTTGAAGCTGAAAATCATGTTTCCACTTTAAGTGGACAAAGACGTTTACTTGCTGACTCTTACGTTTCTTCTATTAATTTAAATAATCCTAGCGATCTACGAAAATTGTTCAATGTAATCGAAATGTTCTACCTCGAAAATGAAGAAAACGAATACTTTCAAAACGATACAACTTGGAAGCAATTTGTAAAGTTGTTAGAACGCGATGGCTATGCTTTTGCAAATGGGAAGGTTCAATATGAAAACTCTACATTCATTCCACATGAACTTGAGAGCTTCACTGGGGAGTACAACATTCAACACGTTGAGAATGATTGGAATAGAGCTTTAAGTCAAGCAAAGACTGATCCAGAAGACGCAATTACTGCAACAAGAGCAATGGTTGAAAGTACATTGAAATGGATTCTAGACGACATTGGAGAAGAATATAAAGAAACGGACAACTTGAACCAATTATATAAGAAGGTTGCTCAATTGCTTAATATGTCTCCAGACCAACATGGTGAAGAAATTTTTAAACAAGTTCTTGGTTCAATTAATGGGGTTGTAACAGGACTTGGAGCATTGAGAAATGCTTACGGTGACTCACACGGTAAGGGGAAAATCTATTATAAGCCAAGTGAACGACACGCAAAATTTGCAATCAATTTAAGTGGAACACTTTGTATTTATCTTTTAGAAACATACTTGGTCAGTAGAAAGACTCCTTCAACTAAGTGAGCAAAGAGGTGAGGAATTTATGGCAGCAAAAGACGAACATTTAGCTCTCAGTTCTGGTATTGGTTTAGCAGGATTAGCTGTTTCGAATTTTTGGGATTATAGTTCAGAAGCATTTTCTTGTTTCAAAGACGAAATTATTGAGAGTATTGTTAAACCAAATAAAATGACGGCAATTCATCACTATTTGTACTTCTTTCAAGACATTGAAGATGAATTGGACAAAATATATAAAAACGTCGACGAGCTAGAATGGATTTATAACTTCATGGTGAGAACACTTGAAGGAGTAAACTTGCAACCAAACATACCGACTCCAGTCTTTAAAAGTTGTAAAGACGAATATCATGAAGAATGTAATTGTAGAGATATTGTTGAACAGCTAATGGACTACATAAATGAACACCAAGAAGAAATTGATGAACTGATTGTTCACGCAGCATTTCAATTTATTTTTCAGGATAGAAAGTTCTTGCATGATTTTCATTTGGAGCTTTCTGCATTTATTCAAAAACACATGGACGAAATTGAGGAGCAATATCCAGCGTATGTTACAAGTAAGAAACGGATTAAACGAGTTTACTTTCCGAAATGGTTGACCGAAGCTGTTTTTTATCGAGACAAAGGAACTTGCTCAAATCCAGCATGTCGTTGTGACCTTTCCAACTTGATCAGAACACAAAACACAAAGCACATTGACCATATTGTTCCATTGGACTTGTATGGCAGCAATGACGCTTCCAACTTTCAGTTGTTGTGTCAACCATGTAACACTTCAAAAGGAGCAAGGTCGACTGCGAGTAGTTCGGTAAATGCACCGTATTGGAATTTAGATAAGCCAGATAAAGTGTAAGGAGGGAGAACGAATGAGCGAACAGGTTCAGTTGAACGTGTGGTTACCTAAACATAAAAGAGAGCAATTCATTTTAATTTATAAAAAATTGCAAGAAAAGTTCGGTACAACAATGGAGACCCTTTTTAATGATATTGAAGGTTCTGCAAATGATTATAAAGAAAGATTGGCTGAAGAATACGGAACTGCCTACAATTATGAAATCGTTGACCCTAGTCACATTTTTGACCAAATTGAAATGGAATCTTACGAGTATTCCAAAGCTGAAAAACTCATGGAATACAATTTCCAATTATCGTTGTTAGCAACAGCATATCAAATTTTTGAGCAGCAATTGAGAGGATTTATTTATTCGGAGCTAAACCATAGAACAAGTCCTATTAGAACAAAAGAGGAATTTTCAAAGTTTGGTTTTAATATGCGTCAAATAAAAGAAGCCTATGAGTTTTTGAATTACGATTTGACTAAGACTTCTCAATGGGAAACGGTTGAACTATTAGCTGATCTTGTGAACACATACAAACACGGAGACGGACGTTCTGCTAATAGGTTGTATAAAAAGAATCCAGACTTGTTCTTAAAAGGTTACTTTGGTGACGAGAGAATAATGGACGTAGAGCTAACAACCAATGGTGAGATTGTTTTCGACATTGAGAAGGTTGGTTTTGAGGAATACACAAAAGCATTAATTGGATTTTGGGAAGACTTTCCTGAACACTTAAATCCTATTGTGACAATTGATTAAATGTAAGACTATTTTCTCTCTTTAATCGTTCTATGCAAGAAGAACGCCGCATCTTGATTATGCTCTACATGCACGCCGTAGAAATGTATAATTATGAAATTTGTGCTGACTTTGCTCTAAGCAGGCAAGGGAAAAATAAAGCTATAGATAGATCAGTGGCATACCGCATTCTTAGAGAAGCGGCAGAACAAGTGAACATTACTGAAATAGGCACGCACACATTAAGGAAGACCTTCGGCTACCATTTTTATAAACAGACAAAGGATGTGGCCATGCTGCAAGAAATATTCAATCATTCTAGTCCAGATTTCACATTGAGGTACATCGGAATTAATCAAGACAATATGGATTACGCAATGATGAAGTTTAAGATATAATTGTTAAAATATTACTGCACCAAAAAATATCTTAGAGTGCAGTCGTTAAAGAGGCTTAGAAATACCTTTATGTATCAAGCATTACAGCGATTTCGCGAGTACAACACGCTATGTGTTATGGTGTAGTGATAAGGAGAGAAATATTGATGTCTATAAAGATTGAAATTCCTCAAATGATATTCAGTTTTAAAAAGGATGAACTGCACAACATCCCGAATCGGAGCGGGATATATATCATCTTTGGATGTAACGATGACGTTTTGTATGTTGGTAAGGCGAAAGAATTGAGAGGAAGAGTGAAAGGTCATTTCGCAGGGACAACATCGCTGAAAGATGTGGCTCATAACTTTTATGAAGTGAGTGGTTTCTTTTGTGATGATGAAACGGAAAGAGACATCTATGAAACATACATAATCAATATATTGAAACCTAAATTAAATATTGAAAAGGCATATACCTATAAAACTTCAAGGTTCGATGATGTATTTCTAAGTGAAGAAGCTAAGCAGCGTAGTTTGGAGAAGCTGAAGAGAATTGATGAGTCAATGGATCAGTTTGGACTTTAATGTGAAAATGGTGGGAGGGACTACTTTGTTTAAAGAAGAAGATTTCTGCAAGTGTCAGGATAATCCAGGAGTTTATACGGTAAATGGAGAATGGGGTTACTGGATGCATTGTACAAAATGCGAAAGGCCATTAGAGGATGAATTTTATTATTATAATGAACCTGAATTATATTGATTTGAAAAAGGCACACTTTTGGCACGATATTGGCAAAGCATTTTGTCTGAGAGCGGTTATGATGGTATTAGGTGATAAATTGAGAGCGACTTCCATTACGGAGTCGTTTTTCGTTCGACAAATTTTGCGAAGTCTTAAAATATAATGTGTTTTTCCGATATTAAAGTTGGAGGTGCATGTATGAGTTTAAATAAATATATAACAAGTTTATCTACATATATCAAATTGATTAATGACTTAAACGGGGAACAGACAAATAAAATATTAACTTTTTTCACAAGCTGCGGGAGGATTGAAGGAAGAGTTTGAAGTTAATGCAAATTTTGAGGATGAAGATTTTGATAATGAATTATTAAAAACATATAGAGGAAAATCAAATTAATGCTTACGCTGTTACGGATTTTACTTATAAGGTAATCATGGAGGAAGAGCAAAACTTTGCTATCTATTTAGAGGATGTTACTCTCAGCCAAGGAATTAATACTTATAAAGTGAACACTTTTGTTTTATTTACAAATCAAATAATTGGAATTGTACCTGGAGAATTTAAAAAATAAATTAAAAAGGTTTAATAAGTTTACTTTTCTCCTAATTTAAAGAATATATATGGACTAAAGCCCTTGAAAGTTAAGGATGCTTAAAAAACAATGATGTTGAAATAAATACATTATGTGGTAAAATAATTATAAAGACATATTGTTCAAGGTGTTGAGGTTGGGGTTGGATAATTTTTATGGTTTTAGAATGTGTTATTCATGGGTAGTGTACTTGGTATTATGTGGTACTCTGAATAACGTTGATAGCGAAACTGCAATTTTAAATACATTTGCCTTATTTGTGCTACCATTTGCATTGGATTATTATAATCAACAACCCGTAACTAGAACAAATCGGCTAAGAGTTGCTATTTGTATGTGGGGATCAATAATTTTAGTGGCACTTTTCTTAGGGTTACATATGAGTGGTATTGATGTTAGTTTTGTTAAACAGACTTGGTTAAAATGGGGCTTGGCTATTGTGATGGTTACTTTCCCAATTGCATCTATTATTGATTGGATTACCTTTAGTTCAGCTGAGGAAATGAAAAGTCGAGTACAGATAAGAAATGCTTATAGAGAAAATATCGAGAAACTTAATGAAACAAATGCTGAGAGAGTAGAATTTTACAACAAGGAAAAAAATAGACCCTCAAGGAAGCGTAGCACTAGACCTAGAACGTCAAGAACGGGAACAGCTAATGATTAGGAGGTTGTGAGATGATGTATTTTGTATGTTTTGCCTTACTTTCATTTTATTTAGCCTTAATCCTTGGCACTAGAGAAAAGTTCAAACAAAATAACATAATCCTTAGTAATCTTAAAGGTGTCATAATACTTCCGGGACTAATTCTGTTTTTACATTTAGTTCATCTTATAAAAAACATTTTTGAAGGTAACTGGAAATTAGCGAAAGTGATTTCAAAACGTATAATCAATTACCCGATATATTTAGGAGAATTAATTGAAATTATTCTTGAAAGAGAAGCCTACAGAGTAAGTATCCAGAGTGAAAAGATAGTTAGTTATAAGAAAAGGAAAAAAGCTAAAAAACAAACAAAAAAATTAGATATAGATAGCTCATTTTTATATCACTTGTCTAAGGACTCTGGAGAGTTTCTTACTACTGGATAAAAGCATTCAATTATTGAATGCTTTTTTTATTTTGCTTGAAAAATTTATTGTGCTAATTTGACATAATGATTGTGTAGATAAATGACTATTTCAGTTATATAATGTATTTAAAAAAAGAATGGGGAATTATGGTGTTAGATAAAAAAATAGGAATTGGACATTTTGTATACACTACTATTATTGCGCTCTTAATCATTACTTTTACATTAGTGTTAGCGTTTGGTGATAATAAAGATGCGGGAAATCAAGTTAATGTTATGGCTACAGGAATTTCTATAATTTTAGCTGTTATAGCTATTTTAATGACATTAGTTGATGTTGCTGGTCAAAGGCAGTCAATCATTGATATCAAAGAAACCGCTGAAAAATTAATGGAAAATCAACAAGCTTCAGATGAAGCTTTAGAAAAATCAATTGAAACATTAGATTTTTTAAGCAATTTTAGAGAAGAAATGCTATCTTCGGTTTCTGAATTCAAAGATTTGACAGAAGAAAGATTAAAAGAATTACTAAGTAAGGAAACAATAGATAAAAGTGATTTGGATGTGGCTCTAAGAGATATCTCTAGAGAAACATCACAGCTAGATTCAAAATTAAGAACTACAAAAAGTATAAATTCTTTATTTAATATAAAGATGTCTACAGTCACCAATATTTACAAGGATGTAATTGAAACATTATATCCGGATGAAAGTGTATTCAGTGTTAAAGTTTCCGAATTTTTGGCTAAGGTTGAATCAAAATATGGCGAAAAAACTTCTGAAAATATGTTGAGTTTTATGAGGAGTAAGGGCTACGTATTGTTTCATCATGATGACAGTGAAGAACATGTATATATTGGTCCGATTAGATATAGATAATTGAAACATATTTTAAATTTAAATAATGGCACACTTTTGGCACGATCTTGGCAAAGCATTTTGTCTGAGAGCGGTTATGATGGTATTAGGAAATAAATTGAGAGTGGCTTTCATTGAGGAGGTCGCTTTTTTTTACATTTTATCTGGAGTGTTATAAATGTTTATTTCATGTCGATATAAAAAATGGAGGTAGATATGAATATAGAATTAATAGTTAAAAGAATTTCGAATTTATTTATTTTGTTGGAAGCTAACCCAAAAGTAGAAACCACAAATGAATTTGATTTTAGAAGCTTAATAGCCCCTTTGATTGCATTAATTGGATCAATTATTGTAGGTGTTATTTCAAAAAAAGCTTCAAATGCTTCAGTTGCTATGTCTAAATCAATTCGGAGAGCAAAATTTAAAAGCGCTGGATAAGAATAGGTATATAGAAATTGTAAGTAAGAACAGAGCAAAATGGATTGAAGATCTTAGAAAAACAATGACAGAATATAACGATTCAATTTATTTGATAAGAATTGAGATGAATAAGTTAGTAGATGGGGAAGATTTAACCTGTGAGAGGATTAAAAGGTTAGAATCGTGTAAAGTCAAAATAGCTCACAACGCTGGTAAATTAACGTTAATTTTAAATCCTGCTGAAATAGTATCTAAAAAACTTTTTCTGAAACACAAAGAAATTTTTGAATTACTTTCTATAGTACCTAATGATATCTATGAAAAATATAATGATGATATAATTGATGAATTATTTTGGATGTTGTGTACATAGAAAATGTTATTCTGAAAGCTGAATGGAGAAGATTAAAGATGGAAGTAGATGAAGGGCGTGAGCTAGAAAGTAAAGAATTTTCAAAAGTATTACTTGATGTTGCAAAAGAGCTAGATGAAAAAAGATTTCCAATGATCTTTACATAAGTTAAAGAAAGGCACCTTATTGGTGCTTTTTTATTTTGGGGAGGGACACAAGGTGGACGACTCACTCAGGGAACTAATCATTAACACAGCAATTGGACACGCAATAAGGACAGACCAATTGTATAACGGACTTAAAGCACTTAATAAAAGGGGATGCATATGGACAGATGGGGAGATCATCAGGGGGTTAGGCATGCTCGGTTCTTACGGTGTGAGGGATAGGCAAGCTATAGCCAGCCTCCTACATGTCAGCCAGACTCTGCCCTATGAAGCAGCTCGATCCTATCTAGCATCATATCAAAGGGAGTACAGGTAGTTTTATGCCGTACAGAAAGTAGGGCATCTTCATGCCTATGTTTTGTTTGCAATGATAGATCAGAGGGAAGCTGGTGAATCCAATGCCACTTAAACCATTGAGAGAGTGTAAGGTGCGAGGGGGCAGGGAGTTAACAAGGGATGGTTATTGGCCTACCCATGCTGATGGCAAGCAACAGGAAGCGAAGTATTACAACAAACATGTTCGAGATAAACAATCAACAAGTTTCTATAAATCACGAGAATGGGAACAGACAAGACAACTTGTTCTAATGCGAGACAATTACCTTTGTCAAAGCTGTTTAAAACTAGAGCGTTTCATACCTACTGACATGGTTCATCACATATTGGAATTAGACTTAAACAACCTTGAAAGCATGTGTATATCACGTCTGCTTCTGAATATCACGATGGGTAACAATAGTAAACTGAAAAGCCCTTCCATAATAATGAAGGGACTTTTTTGTTATTTAACATGATCGATGTTAGTATCTACTTCCGAGATCCATTTTTTTGTTGTGGTTGTTTTGTATTTGCCGTTAACATATATTTTTGTGGTTGCTTGGTATTCAGCTTTAGTATACTTCTTAATCCATCTATACTTTTGTACTGCTTTTAATTTTATTTCACCTTTTGCCGAGACATAACCAGATACCATCCCAGCAAACGCAGCAGCTGCAGCAGGTCCAAGCTGTAAAGTTGCGGTTAAGTATCTTGTAAGATGAAACATCCCATAGGTGGCAGCTGATGCAACTACATAAGAAGGTATAGTGTAATTAGATGAGAATTGTCCGTCCCATTTTGCTCGAGCTTCCAATTCATTATTTAATAAGTTCTCATTAGTAACATATAGGGAAGGTTCATAGTTTATTTGATTTTTAGAAATCACTTCATTCTGCTGCGCCAATAAAGGAGTGCTGCTGACAGAAAGCATTAACACCAAAGACAAACTAACAAGAAACAAAGATCTAAAGATTTTCATCAACCTTCTTTTTGTAAAAAATGTAATTTATTTCATTATAATCAAAAAAGTGTTTTAATTCCAACTTTTATGTAATAAAATGTATATGATTTAAACAAAGGGGTGAGATGGCGGTGAAGCATTTTTTAATGGCAATCGTAGTAGCTATCATTGTGGGGATCATTGTTTATGTTGCAGATAATCGTTTAGGTATGTTTCCGTTGATGCTAATTTTAGCAGTTGCGATCTATATCGTAAGCAGGATTAGTGAATCATTGATAAAAAAATACTCCAAAGAAAATAGTTAATTACACAGCCCCTCCCACTGGAAGGGCGTTTTTTAATGAACCTTCATTTTTTCTTCTCTTTATCTCATTCTAATACAACATTAATTAAGACAAGCTTCTTAACAGCCTTACGAATCTCCTGCTCAGTTATCCAAGGTTTATCTAAGCCTGATCAATTTTCCCAAAGGTCAACTCAAGCGCAATTATTCACCATTTATTTTCAACTAATGAAACAGACACCGCAGAGATTAATGTTAAATAGAAAGAACATTCTTTCTCTAACTTAAAAAATTAAGGTGTATAGTAGAAGGAGAATATGAAACGAGTAAGGGGGAATTCTAGGGTGTACAATATCAATCCAACAAACCTACTATATGAAAATGGAGAGACAACAAACCGCTCAGAAGGTAAGCAATTATTTGTAAAACAAATAGGCCATTTAGAGATCACGAGCGGTCATATCGTTGCCTGTGATCCTTTGTTTCAGAAGGTGACCAATCTTTTACGAGGAAGGTTGCTCAAGGGAAATATTCTCTTCTACTTGTAATTAAGCGGTTAGAAAGTGGAGACGAACGGCGTAGCCTATGCAATGATCAAGTTTACAAACGAGCAAGCAGTAGAATGGGAGCTTGTCACAAGAGCGGGGCAGGAACTCAAACATTTGAAAGAAGACGAATTTTACGGTTACGGTGTGAATACCGGTATGGGCTGTTTCATGGATACGGAATCAGCATTATATTTGACAAGCTTATGAGAATAAACGAAATAAAGAGGACAAAGATTTTTATTTTTATGAAGAATTTGCAGAAGCGCTTAAGCAAAACTACAAACACACATGGGACTGGCTCGTCACCCATTTTCATGACAAGGTAGATATTGCCATGTTTACAACAGGCTTCGGTGACGGGATGTACCCAAGCTTTTTGGGACTGGATGAAAACGGGGAACCTGCTTGCCTTGTGACGGATTTTCTTATAATGAGTTGATGAGAAAAACCCATGAAACTATGGGTTTTTTATTTGTTTCTGAAGATAGTGTATTTATAGAAATCGTGAAGGAGATAAAGTTTAAATAAATAAAATTTGAACGGAAGAAAAATAGATAAACATACAACGATTAGTGAATCGGGTATTAGATAATAAAGTGTTAAATTATTAAAAATATAACAAAAGTATGAAGAAAGTCATGAACAAACCGATAAATGTTGGGTATACAATTTTAAGGAGTGATTTTCTTGAAAAAATTAGGATTAATATTCTTCTTATTTATCTCGTCATTAATTTATCCGTTACATTCAGTTAAAGCGGACACAGTAGAATGGAAAGAACAAGCAGATTTGCCAGAGGCACGTGTTGGTGCTAGTAGTGGAGTAGTTGACGGCAAGATATATATCATAGGTGGTCAGGGGCCAACTCAACGACAAGGTGCAGATCAAACTTTTGTTTATGATCCTGAGAAAAATGAATGGTCAAGTAAAACTTCAATGCCAACTCCTAGATATGGGGCTGCTACGGCGATTTTAAATGACCAAATATATGTTATAGGTGGAATGTCTACAGATGGAGTAGTAAAGACAGTTGAAGTTTATAATACTAAAAATGATTCGTGGGAAAAGCTTGAAGATATTCCGTTGGAAACAAAAGTCTCACCATATAGAATATATGCGAGCAGTGTAAAAGGGAAAATTTTAGTTGTCGCAAAAGAGGGTAACTATCAAATGAAAACATACAGCTATGACCCAGACACGAAAAAATGGGAAAAGAAAAGTTCTTTAGATTATATTGTGACTGCCGGAACGTTAAATGAGATAGATGGTAAGTTATATTTATCTGGAGGGACAGAGGCTTTAAATAAAATGATCGGTGAATACGATCCTGACACAGATACGTGGATGAAAAAGCAAGGTGGTTGGTCAGCGGGGTATTATGCGACAGCTGTTTACAATAATAAAGTTTTACTTACAGGCGGAACTGCTAGATTATCGGTACATGATGTAATTTTAGGAACATGGTATAGTGTTCAAACACCTAAAACCTTTTATAGAAAGGGACATTCCGCTGCTATTGTCAATGATAATCTTTATATCATTGGGGGAGAAGAAAACACAAATGGTGATGTGCCTCGTGCAAGAGAGAAATTTAAATCTGTCTTATCAATCTCTCTAAAAGAAGCATTACCTCAAGAAAACAACACAGAAACCCCAGGCGACAAAGACCCAGAACCAACCACACCACCAAAAGACGATACAACAGATGAAGACGGCGATGCCCTTCTCGTCATCACAATGGTCAATGGCTTACAGAAAGAGTATGACCTTTCAATGAAAGAAGTCAACGCCTTCCTATCATGGTACAAAAAGCGTGATGCCGGAGAAGGACCAGGTTTTTATGAAATTGATGAGCATGACAATAACAAAGGTCCATTTGAAAGTAAAAAGGATTATGTAGTGTTTAAAAACATTCTCATGTTCGAAGTCAATAAATATAAGAAGTAATTGAAATCGAAGCCATCTAGTCCGACTAGGTGGCTTTTGCGTTAGCTCAACAGCTTTCAGCAATTTTAAGGCAAATTTAAGCTCGGATTTCATTTCAAATGTATTAAATCTTTGTTACAATAAGACAGCTTTGCTCAAAAGAGACATTCCAAGGTTCGACATTTTTTTAGCAATTCTTAAAAATTTTATGGTTTGATATGAAACTCTTTTGATGATCCATGCGTCTCTATAAGTGTCAAAAGAAAAGAGGTTATCAATATGCTATTCAAAAAGCTATCAGAAAATAAGTCTGTAAAATGGATAGGATATACAAGCTTTTACTTACTTATTTTGCTATTATTGTTCTTTATTTACGGATTCCACACAGCAAATACGGGATCATTCATTTACAACGATTTTTAATTGGAGATTAAACTATGAAACTATTACACACGATTCATGAATACCAGCAAACGAAACCAACACAGCCAGCATTTGTTTCTCAACAGGCGTCGATCACATATGATGAGCTTTGGCATTTATCAGACCAAATGGCTGGTGCGATCGATTCAGTCGCAGCTGGCAGTGAACCTGTCATTGTCTACGGTCATATGGAGCCAGAGATGCTGATTTCTTTCTTAGGCAGTGTAAAATCAGGCAGACCTTATATTCCGGTCGACATCTCGATACCTGTCGAGCGCATCGTCTCAATCATTGAAAGCTCAAAAGCCAGTCTATTGATATGTGCAAATGAGCAGAATGTATTAGATGTAGAAGAGCACATTGAAGTGAAGAGTGCGGCATCGCTTTTAGCACTTGAAAAAGAAGCACCGCCAGCCACGCAGTGGGTTCAACAAGATGATATTTTCTACATTATTTATACGTCTGGCAGTACCGGAAAACCGAAAGGCGTTCAGGTAACAGCCAATAATTTAGAAAGCTTTACAGAGTGGATGTGCCGCGACTTCCCAATTGGTGAGGGACGCACATTCTTAAATCAAGCACCATTTTCTTTTGACTTATCAGTGATGGATCTCTATCCAGCGCTTCAATCAGGCGGCACGCTTTACTGTTTAGTAAAAGATCTTGTCAATAAGCCAAAGGATATGTTTGCAGCACTTGGTCAATCTGACGTTGAAGTGTGGACATCAACACCATCCTTTGTGCAAATGTGCTTAATGGACCCTTCCTTTACAGGGGAGCTTTTACCAGAGCTGAAAGTTTTCTTGTTCTGCGGTGAGGCGCTTCCTGTAGCTGTAGCAAGTGCACTTCTGGAGCGTTTTCCAAAGGCGCAGGTCTTTAATACGTATGGTCCAACTGAAGCAACTGTTGCGATCACATCGATTGAAGTCACGCAGGAGATTCTTGATCAGCACGATTCTTTACCAGTCGGCTATGCCAAACCTGATACAGATATCGTCATTTTAGATGAAGAAGGCAAGACACTTTCTGATGGTGAGAAAGGCGAAATTGTCATCGTGGGGCCAAGCGTCACGAGAGGCTACTTAGGTGAACAAGCCTTAACGGATAAAGTGTTCTTTGAATACGAAGGACGCCCTGCTTACCGCACAGGTGACGCAGGTGTGGCGCAGGATGGATTAATTACGTGCCATGGTCGTCTTGACTATCAAATTAAGCTTCATGGATACCGGATGGAGCTTGAAGAAATTGAATATCATGTAAGCGAGACAACCTATGTCAATGCTTGTGTGATTGTGCCATTCCAGCCAAACGATCATGTCGAGTACTTGATTGCAGCGATTGTTCCAGCAGCTCATTCATTTGAAAAAGAGTATCAGCTGACAAGTGCGATTAAGAAAGAAATGGCGGATTCACTGCCAGCGTACATGATTCCAAGAAAGTTTGTCTATCTGGAGCAGCTGTACATGACACCAAACGGGAAGGTTGACCGTAAGAGAATTGCGAAAGAGGTTCTTCTATGATTCCGTTTAGTTCATTCTTTTTCTTCATTCTAATTGGTATTCTTCTTTTGCCGACAATCATTCTTGGTCTTCGCGGCAAAAGAATGCAGGGCTACAACATGTTTGCAACGGTTGTGGCACTCGCGCTTATTTTCTCAAAAGATGCACATGGCGCACTGCTGCTCTTCTTGTTCACGGTGTGGCAAGTCTTAATCATTCGCCTGTACCTTGCATACCGGTTAAAGGCGAATCAGTCATCCGTTTTCTATGCAGCAGTGGCGGCATCAATTTTGCCGCTTGTGCTGTCAAAGGTATTACCGTTCTTTTTAACTCATCACCCGCACCAACCGCCGCCAATAAACTGGCTGAGCTTTTTGGGGATCTCGTACTTAACATTTAAAGGTGTTCAGTTAATTATCGAGACAAGAGACGGCTTGATTAAGAAGAAAATTCCGATTCACCGTTTGGTCTATTTCATTGTCTTTTTCCCGACGATTTCATCAGGTCCGATTGACCGTTACCGCCGATTTGAAAAAGATATGGATACACCGCCAGAAAAGGAAGCATACAGTGATCTTCTATATGCCGGTATTCATAAAATTTTCATTGGCTTCTTATATAAGTTCATTATTGGTTATCTGATTCACACATATATTCTGATGAATATTCATCACATTAGCAGCAGTCACTTTGTTCAGCAGTTAACGTATATGTATGCTTACAGCATGTATTTGTTCTTTGACTTTGCTGGATATACAGCATTTGCTGTAGGTGTGAGTTATATTATGGGCATTAAATCGCCAGAGAACTTTAATAAACCGTTTATCAGCCGCAATATTAAAGACTTCTGGAATCGCTGGCACATGTCCTTGTCCTTCTGGTTCAGAGACTACGTGTTTATGAGATTTGTGTTCTTTATGACCAAAAAGAAGTGGATCAAGAACCGTATGGCTGTATCAAATATCGGGTACTTTGTCCTCTTTCTATTGATGGGTGCTTGGCATGGTCTTGCCCTTCAATATATTATTTACGGACTATATCATGCAGTTGTCATGTCCGGTTACAATTTATTTGAGAAATGGAATAAAAAGCACAAGTGGTGGCCGGATAATAAGGTCACAATGGTTGTGTCTATCATTATTACATTCCATGTGATTTGTTTCGGATTTTATATTTTTTCAGGAAAACCATTTCATCATTAATGATTAAGGGAGTAGAAAATTATGGAATTTAAAAATCAAGTATACGGTATTATTGCAGAGGTTTGCCAGGACGACGTTGTGAAAGAAAATCCAGAGATTGCGATTTTTGAAGAAGGTCTTCTTGATTCATTTGGTACAGTAGAACTGCTTATGGCAATTGAAAGTCAACTCGGAATCACTGTTCCGATTACAGAATTCGATCGTGATGTGTGGGATACGCCGAATCATATTGCTGAGCAGCTGGCAGAGATGAAGTAATGAAAAAGCGTTTTTTTGGGCCGCTTATTTTAGCGGCTGTTCTATTCATTGGTGTTCTTCTTGTACCAAATGCATGGCTCTCACACCTGATCCCAAAAGACAAATTACAAAAGTCAGCTACAGAATTAGATCCAGGGATGTTTCAAGGGCTTTATTTACAAGATGAAATGCTAAAAGATCCAACTTATTTGCCGATCTATGGATCTTCTGAACTATCACGTTTTGATCCATATCACCCTTCGAATTTCTTTCATGAGAATCCTCAAGGGTTTACACCTTATCTTATTGGAAAAGGTGGATCGCAATCATTAATTCATGCGATGAACTTTGCAGCGCATATGGATGAATTAAAAGGGAAGAAGCTTGTATTTATCGTGTCCCCACAATGGTTTGTGAAATGGGGATCTGACGAGAATCACTTTGCACCTAACTATTCAGCGCTTCAAGCGCTGAATCTCGCCTATAATAAAGAAATTGATCCAACTGTGAAAAAAGAGCTGATCAAAAGAATCATGAAGTTTAAAGCAGTCAAAAACGACATGGTGATTACAGAGCTTTTTAAAGCAGAGCTATCTGGAAACAAGTTCGCTTATGGCGCGATTTCTCCTATTGCGAAAATGTATTATGGTATGCTTCAAAAGAAAGACATGTACTATACGATTGGATCGGGGCATGAGCGCAAGCTTCAACCGTCTCCTTCAGTCAAAGGAAAAACATGGGCAGAGCTTGAAAAAGAAGCGAGCATTTTTGGTGCGAAAAGAGCAGGGGATAACCCGTTTTATATTAATCAAAAACTGTTTGACCGCAAACTGAAACCGATCATGAAGAAAATGAAGGATTCCCGTGAAGGTCATTCTTATGCCGAATCACCAGAATATAAAGATTTTCAAATCATGCTGGATATTTTAAAACAGGCAGGGGCAAAGCCTTTGTTTGTAACGATTCCTGTCAACGGAAAGTGGTATGATTACACTGGTTTTCCGAAAGAAGGCCGTACAGGTTATTATGAAAAAATCAATCGTCAAATTCGAGATAATGGGTATGAAGTCGCAGATTTGACTAAGCACGAGTACGATCCATATTTCTTTAAAGATACGATTCATGTGTCTTATAAAGGATGGGTTTACATCGATAAAGCAATTGAAAAGTTTTACAAAGAGCAGTAGAAAGAGCAGCTTTCTGCTGCTTTTTGTTTGTCGAATCAGCGGATATCTTGTATAACTGAGGGAAAAGGGCTATGCTGTAGATGGAGGCGATATGATGAATCGTTCTGAGAAAAAAGAACTATTAAAGCGTTCGAAGAAGCATTTTAATGATCATGCCTTTTGGGAAAAGCTAAAAAAGACGGCACAAAAAGCTGGTGTCTCTCTTGTCTATGCTGTGCTATTGCTTTACTATACATTGCAAAAACCCGAAGTGCCTGTCAAAGCAAAGACCTTGATTATTGGAGCACTCGGCTACTTTATCCTTCCACTTGACCTCATTCCTGATACATTGATTGGTGTAGGCTATACAGATGATTTAGGCGCCATTACATTTGCTCTGCTTCAAGTAGCAATGTACATTGATGATGATGTGAAAGGGAAAGCGAAAGACAGGCTGTCAAAATGGTTCGGCGAAAAAACCGATACGTCTTTGATTGATCAAAAGCTTGAGGATGGCGGTATGCCGTCTGCATAAAGAAAAGCCTCCGTTATTGGAGGCTTTTTTCTTTTATCCTAAAAATTTCACGCAAACTGGATGAGGGACGGTAATGTCTGATTGTAAGACAGTGAGTCGTCCTGTTTCTTTGTCGCGTTTGTATAACACGAGATTGCTAGATTCTTGGTTTGAACCGACGAGGAATTCTTCTGTTGGATCAAGTACAAAATCTCTAGGCCAGTTTCCTTCAGAAGAAGCAATCTCGACAAGGCTTAATTTGCCGTCAGCGTCTGCTTTAAAAATCGCAATGCTGTCATGACCGCGATTTCCTGCATAAACAAATTGGCCGTCTGAAGAGACATGAATAGCACTGCCTTGATTGTTCTCTGTAAAATCGCTTGGAATGGTCGCGATTGTTTGAATCTCTTCAAAATGACCATCTTCAAAGTAACGAAGCACAATGACCTCTGAGCTTAGCTCTGTCATGACATATGCCACAGGTTTCGTTGGGTGGAATGTGATATGACGAGGTCCGCTGCCTGGCTTTGTTTCAAATGTATGAGCAAGCTCAAGTTTGCCGTCTTCTTTCTTATACGTATAAATTCCATCTGTTCCAAGGTCAATAGCCACAGCAAATTGTTCATCTGGCGTGAGACCCATAAAGTGGGTGTGCGGCTTTTCCTGACGATCTTCGTTAGGGCCAGTTCCTTCATGCTGCGCCTGTGAGAGCGTGCGGATCACTGAGCCATTTTCAGCATCGATCTCATACATCTCTGCTGTCCCTTTATGATAGTTTGCTGTATACGCCGTTTTCGTTTGACTGTCCACGCTGACGTGACAAGGAGAAGCTCCATCGGCAAGCTCTTGGTTGATGAAGTGAAGTTTGCCTGTTGTTGAATCAATTTGATACGCAGCAAGGCCGCCCTGTGATCCTTTTTTCACAACAGCATAAACAAACTTTTGATCCTCTGACACGGTTAAATATGTAGGATTTTCAAGCTCAGCAGCGACTTCTACTTGCTCAATCTGCTGCTTGTCCGTATTTAATGTAAACGTATAAACGCCTTTACTGTCTCCCTTTGTATACGTACCGATATAACCTCTGATGTTAGCCATGTATTGCCCTCCTTCTATTAGATGCTCTCATTCTATCATAAATTCATAGGAAAACGCTTTAGAAAGGCATGCCAAAAGAAAAAACAAAGTCATTGAAATCTCACAATATTCATCAAAAATTATGTGAAAAAATATCACAAAAGTTTTCTCAAAAGAAAAGCGTTCATGTAAAGTAAATAAATTGAAGAAAAAATACAAAAAATTTTAAGTTTTTTCATTCCTTGTCTAGCAAAGGTGTAAGCGTATACATTTAATTTTGATTAGTCTAAATTGTCTAATAATTTTAAAAATGCTGTTGACACTGTATGGAAAGCGGCGTAAGATGGGTTCAACAAAAGCTAAACAAACACGCAGTGCAAGCGATTGACACTTCAAAATAAAGTGTCTGAAAATTCAACTACTTTTTGTTTGAAAGAGAGGGTGCTCACTGAAAATGGAAGACCAAAAGGAACAGTGGATCTTTTTAAACGATGAACTCGTGAAAAAAGAGGATGCGAAAATTTCAGTTTACGATCATGGTTTTTTATATGGCGACGGTGTTTTCGAAGGGATTCGCGTGTATAACGGAAATATCTTTCGAATGAAAGAACATTTAGACCGCCTGTATGATTCCGCCAGATCCATTATGCTGAACATTCCATATTCACTTGAGGAACTCACGGAAAAAATGATTCATACAGTTGAAAGGAACGGCCTAAAGGATGCCTATATCCGCCTTGTCGTCTCAAGAGGAGCGGGTGATCTTGGATTAGATCCTAACAACTGCGGGAGAGCCAACACAGTGATCATTGTAGAGCCGCTGGCCATTTTTCCAAAGCACCTATATGAAACGGGTATTGACATTGTGACGGTTCCAACAAGACGAAATCGTCCAGATGTCCTTAGCCCAAAAGTGAAATCATTAAATTATTTGAATAACATTCTTGTCCGAATCGAAGCCCATATGGCCGGTGTGAGTGAAGCGCTGATGCTGAACGATCAAGGGTACGTGGCGGAAGGTTCTGCAGACAACGTGTTTATTTATAAAAAAGGCAAGCTTTATACACCGCCAGGTTATATCGGCGCACTCGAAGGCATCACAAGAAATGCCATCATGGAAATTGCAGAAGACTTAGGCTACGAAGTGAAAGAAGAACCTTTCACAAGACATGATGTGTATACAGCAGAAGAAGTATTTCTAACAGGAACCGCAGCCGAAGTCATCGCCGTTGTAAAAGTTGACGGCCGTACAATCGGTGAAGGGAAACCTGGGTTCCACACAAACAAACTTCTTGAACAATTCCGTAAGCGAGTAGTTGAAGAAGGAGAAAAAGTCGTTTTTACAGATGAAAACATTCATGCAAGTTAAATAGATATCGATAAACGTTGAAGAGGACTAGTAGCTTTAGAGTCAGTATCTACAGAGAGCCGGTGCTAGCTGGAAACCGGTGTTACTTTCTAAAGTGAACTCACCTCTGAGTGTCTGTTTGAAATGATAGTAGGGCAGGCCGAGTGACATTGCTCACTCGTTACCAAAATGGACGAAAGATGTCCATGAGACGGCAGCAGGGTTTGCCGTGAACAAGGGTGGTACCGCGAAAAACAAAGCTTTTTCGCCCCTTTGACCTAGTGAAAAGTAGTGTCATTGTGGGGTGAGAAGGCTTTTTTATATGGTCTCATATCTCTATCTTGAATGGAAAAGGGTGAAAGGACTTGACTGAAGCAAGACAAAGAGGAGGAAATCAAATGGGGACAAATGTACAAATGGAGACGGAAAAATCAAAAGCACCACAAACGATGAACGGTGCACTCATGTTAATTGAAGCACTCAAAAGAGAAAAAGTAGAAGTCATTTTCGGCTATCCAGGCGGAGCAGTTTTACCAATCTACGATAAAATTTACGATTCTGGTTTATTTCATGTCCTGCCAAGACATGAGCAGGGAGCGATTCACGCAGCAGAAGGATACGCAAGAGTATCTGGTAAACCAGGTGTTGTCATTGCCACATCAGGGCCTGGAGCGACAAACCTTGTGACAGGAATTGCAGATGCGATGATTGATTCACTTCCGCTAGTTGTATTCACAGGGCAGGTGGCAACGTCAGTCATTGGATCGGATGCTTTCCAAGAAGCGGATGTACTCGGCATCACAATGCCAATTACAAAGCACAGCTACCAGGTAAGAAATCCAGAGGAGTTACCTGGTGTTATTAAAGAGGCATTCCATATCGCAACAACAGGCAGACCTGGCCCAGTCTTGATTGATATTCCAAAAGATGTCGCAGGCATTGAAGGAACCTTTGAATATGACCAGCCAATTGATTTACCTGGTTATCAGCCAAAAGTAGAGCCGAACTATTTGCAAATTCGCAAATTAGTAGAAGCTGTCAGCAGAGCGAAAAAACCAGTCATTCTAGCAGGAGCCGGCGTTCTTCATGGCAAAGCATCTGAAGAATTAAGACAGTATGTAGAGCAGCAGCAAATCCCAGTCGCTCATACATTGCTTGGACTTGGCGGATTCCCGGCAAAGCACCCTCTTTTCCTAGGGATGGCAGGTATGCATGGCACATATGCAGCGAACATGGCTCTTCATCAATGTGACCTGCTCATTTCAATCGGAGCAAGATTTGATGACAGGGTAACAGGCAACCTCAATCATTTTGCAAAACATGCGAAGGTCGCTCATATTGACATCGACCCAGCGGAAATTGGTAAGAACATTCATACCCATATCCCGGTTGTTGGAGACAGTAAGCTCGTTCTTGAAGAGCTGATCAAGCAAGACGGGAAGCAAGGGGAATCAGACGAATGGAAAAATCAATTAGATCAGTGGAAGGAAGAATATCCACTCTGGTACGTTGAAAACGAAGCTGAAGGTTTTAAACCTCAAAAGCTGATTGAATACATTCATCAATTCACAAAAGGTGAAGCCATTGTCGCAACTGATGTCGGACAGCATCAAATGTGGGCGGCACAGTTCTATCCATTTGAAAATGCAGATAAGTGGGTCACATCTGGAGGACTTGGCACAATGGGCTTCGGATTACCAGCAGCCATTGGCGCTCAGCTAGCTGATCAAGAGGCAACCGTTGTAGCAATTTTAGGAGACGGAGGTTTCCAAATGACCCTGCAAGAACTTGCCGTTATCCGTGAGCTGAACCTTCCAGTCAAAGTGATTGTACTCAATAATCACAGCCTTGGAATGGTAAGACAATGGCAAGAAATTTTCTACGAAGAACGCTACTCACATTCTAAATTTTCAGAGCAGCCAGACTTCGTAAAATTATCTGAAGCTTATGGCATTAAAGGGATCAGAATCTCATCAGACGAAGAGGCGAAAGAAAAACTCGAAGAAGCCTTAACCTCTAGAGAGCCTGTTTTCATCGATGTCAATGTAGCGAGAGATGAAAAAGTATTCCCGATGGTAGCACCGGGGAAAGGACTTCATGAGATGGTGGGGGTGAAACCTTGAAAAGAATTATTGTGTTGACTGTATTAAATCGATCAGGCGTACTGAACAGAATCACAGGCCTCTTTACTAAAAGACACTACAACATTGAAAGCATTACGGTCGGCCATTCTGAGATTCAAGATGTATCACGCATCACGTTCGTCGTCCATGTAGACCAAGAGAAAGACATCGAACAGCTGACAAAACAGTTGAACAAACAAATCGATGTTCTGAAAGTAACAGACATTACAAACCAATCAATCGTTCAGCGAGAGCTGGCTTTGATAAAAGTCGTATCTGCACCAGCATCTAGAATGGAGATCACGGGGGTCATTGAACCTTTTAGAGCTTCTATTGTAGATGTGAGCAGAGAGAGTGTCGTCATTCAGGTGACAGGTGAGTCTTCAAAAATTGAAGCACTCATTGAATTACTTAAGCCATACGGCATTAAAGAAGTCGCCAGAACTGGCACCACGGCCTTTGCGAGAGATAATCAGCAAAAGCCACAAACAAATAAAACAATTTCAATTGTCTAAACAAAAGGAGAGAGTCAAATGGTAAAAGTATATTATAACGGTGATATTCAAGAAAACGTATTAAATGGTCAAAAGGTAGCTATCATTGGTTACGGATCACAAGGTCATGCACATGCATTGAACTTAAAAGAAAGCGGCGTAGATGTCATCGTCGGCGTGAGAAAAGGCGGATCTTATACAAAAGCACAAGAAGACGGTCATCAAGTATTTACAGTAAAAGAAGCAGCAGCACAAGCAGACGTCGTCATGGTACTACTTCCAGATGAGCAGCAAAAGAAAGTATATGATGAAGAAATCAAAGATCAATTAGAAGCTGGAAACTCACTTGTATTTGCACACGGATTTAACGTTCACTTCCATCAAATTGTTCCTCCAAGTGACGTAGACGTGTATCTAGTAGCTCCAAAAGGTCCAGGACATCTTGTGAGAAGAACATATGAGCAAGGCGCTGGTGTACCTGCCCTATTTGCTATCTATCAAGATGTATCTGGTCAAGCGAAAGACAAAGCACTTGCTTATGCGAAAGCGATCGGCGGAGCAAGAGCGGGCGTTCTTGAAACAACATTTAAAGAAGAAACAGAAACGGATCTTTTCGGTGAGCAGGCAGTTCTTTGTGGAGGTCTTACTTCACTAGTAAAAGCAGGTTTCGAAACGTTAACAGAAGCTGGTTATCAGCCAGAGCTTGCATACTTCGAGTGTCTGCATGAACTGAAATTAATCGTTGACCTTATGTATGAAGAAGGATTAGAAGGCATGAGATATTCAATCTCTGATACAGCACAATGGGGTGACTTCGTATCAGGACCACGCGTTGTAGATGCAAAAGTAAAAGAATCGATGAAAGCTGTTTTGACTGATATCCAAAACGGAACTTTTGCAAAAGAATGGATCGTTGAAAACCAAGTGAATCGTCCACGTTTCAATGCAATCAATGCAAATGAAAATGAGCACCAAATCGAAATCGTTGGTAGAAAGCTTCGTGAAATGATGCCTTTCGTTAAACAAGGAAAGAAAAAGGAAGCGGTGAGCGTCGGTGCGGAAAATTAATTTTTTTGACACAACACTTCGAGATGGAGAGCAATCACCAGGAGTGAACTTAAATGCACAAGAAAAGCTAATCATTGCAAAGCAGCTTGAGCGCCTTGGGGTTAATATCATTGAAGCGGGTTTTCCCGCTTCATCCCGAGGGGATTTCTTAGGCGTACAAGAAATAGCAAGAACGATTAAAAACTGTTCTGTTGCTGGTCTTGCACGATGTGTGAAAGGTGACATTGATGCTGCATGGGAAGCATTAAAAGATGGAGTGGAGCCAAGGCTTCATGTCTTTATTGCTACTTCTGACATTCACCTGAAGCATAAACTAAAGAAAACACGTGAAGAAGTCGTAGAACAGGCTGTCGCAATGGTGAAATATGCGAAAGAACGTTTTCCAGTTGTCCAATGGTCAGCAGAAGATGCGTGCCGTACAGATCTTGCTTTTTTGGCAGAAATTGTAGAAAAGGTCATTGACGCTGGGGCGAGTGTCATTAACTTGCCAGATACAGTTGGATACCTAGCGCCAAAAGAGTACGGGAATATCTTTAAATATATGAAGGAACACGTTCCGAATATCGACCGCGTTAACTTGTCCGCTCACTGTCACGATGATCTAGGAATGGCTGTGGCAAACTCACTTGCTGCCATTGAGAATGGAGCAGATCAAATTGAAACGGCTGTCAACGGAATTGGCGAGCGCGCTGGAAATGCCGCGTTAGAAGAAATTGCAGTAGCTCTTCATATTCGAAAAGACTTTTACCAGGTCGAATCAACGATTCAATTGAATGAAATTAAGCGTACAAGTGATGTAGTGAGCAAATACTCAGGAATGATTGTGCCGCGTAATAAAGCAGTCGTTGGAAACAACGCTTTTGCACATGAATCAGGTATTCACCAAGATGGTTTCCTCAAAGAAAAAACAACCTATGAAATTATTTCTCCAGAGCTTGTCGGTGTGACAACAGATGTGCTTGTCCTTGGAAAACACTCCGGAAGACACGCGTTTAAAGACCGCATGAAAACACTAGGCTTTAAACTAACGGAAGATGAAATCAATAAATTCTTTGAGACTTTCAAGAACTTGACAGAGAAGAAGAAAGAAATTACAGATGATGATTTGATCTCTATTATATTAGAAGAAAAAGTAGCAGATCGAAAAATTGGCTACGAATTTGAAAGTCTGCAAGTGCATTATGGAACAGAACAAATGCCAACAGCAACAGTTTCTCTGAAAAACCAAGAAACACAGGCAGTCATTCAAGAAGCAGCTACAGGTGCAGGCAGTGTAGAAGCTGTGTACAACACGCTTGAGCGCTGTATGGAAGAAAGAATTCATTTGCTGGACTACCGCATTCAATCAAATGGAAAAGGCAGAGATGCACTAGCAGAAGTATATGTCACTGTTTCAATAGAAGGAAAAGAAACAGCAGGACGTGGTGTAGCGCAAGATGTACTTGAAGCATCGGCGAAAGCTTACGTCAATGCAGTGAACAGACATTTAATCTTCAAATCAAATCTAATTGAAATTGAGAAACATCACGCAATCTCATAGGAAAGGAGGAAGGTTCTCATGAAAAAGAAAATTGCACTTTTGCCCGGCGATGGAATCGGACCGGAAGTCGTGACATCTGCAGTCGCTGTCCTTCAAGAGACAGCGGCTCAATTTCAGCACGAATTCGAATTTGAAACTGCGCTCATTGGCGGTATCGCAATAGATGAAAAAAACAACCCGCTTCCAAAGGAAACAGTAGATGTATGCAAAAGCGCTGATGCGATTTTATTAGGAGCAGTCGGCGGACCAAAGTGGGATCAAAACCCGCCAGAGCTTCGTCCGGAAAAAGGCTTGCTCGCCATTCGTAAACAGCTGGACTTATTTGCTAACATCCGCCCTGTAAAGGTGTTCGATAGCTTAAGCGAGGCATCTCCATTAAAACAGGATCACATTAACGGAGTCGATTTCGTCATCGTTCGTGAATTAACAGGCGGCCTCTATTTTGGTGAACCAAGCGAACGCTATACAGATGATGAAGGTAAAGAAGCTGCCGTTGATACGCTGCTTTATACAAAGGAAGAAATTGTCCGCGTATTAAAAGAAGCGTTCGATATGGCCTTAACGAGACGGAAAAAAGTGACGTCTGTGGATAAAGCGAATGTTCTTGCTTCTAGTAAACTATGGCGTGAAGCAGTAGAGGAAGTTGCTTCTCAATATCCAGAAGTTGAATTTGAACATATGCTCGTCGATAATGCTGCCATGCAGTTGATTTACAAGCCCGCTCAATTTGATGTCATTGTGACTGAGAATATGTTCGGCGACATTTTAAGTGACGAAGCTTCGATGATTACTGGATCACTCGGCATGCTGCCATCTGCTAGTTTATCAAGCACAGGCCTTCATTTATATGAGCCAATTCATGGTTCAGCACCCGATATTGCGGGGCAAAACGTTGCAAACCCTCTGGCAACCATTTTATCAGCAGCAAGCTTGCTTAGAACATCCTTTGCATTAGAAGAAGAAGCGGCTGCAATAGAAGACGCTGTGGAAGCTGTTCTTGCCTCTGGCAAACGAACAAAAGATTTAGCAGCAAAAGAGGGAACATATCAAACGACTGAAGAAATCACTAATGCGGTTGTAGACGCACTCAAGAAGCGCGTGCAAACGATTGTATAAATAGAATCTTGTGGAATTAGATAGAGGGAGGAAAAGGGTTATGCCTCGAACAATCATCGAAAAAATATGGGATCAGCATATAGTCAAAAGCGGCGAGGGGAAACCAGACCTTTTATATATTGATCTGCACTTGGTGCATGAAGTGACATCACCTCAAGCATTTGAAGGATTAAGACAAAAAGGGCGTAAGGTGAGAAGACCTCAAAACACGTTTGCGACGATGGATCACAACATCCCAACTGTGAATCGATTTGTGATTAAAGATGAGATTGCTAAAAAGCAAGTGAGTGCCTTAGAGCGCAACTGTGCGGAATTTGGCGTTCGTCTTGCTGATCTCCATAGTGTTGACCAGGGAATAGTCCATGTCGTTGGACCGGAGCTTGGATTGACACTTCCGGGGAAAACAATTGTGTGTGGAGATAGTCATACATCAACTCACGGCGCGTTTGGCGCACTTGCCTTTGGGATCGGTACAAGTGAGGTTGAACATGTACTTTCTACACAAACGCTTTGGCAGCAGCGTCCGAAAACGCTAGAAATTAGAGTAGACGGAAAGCTTCAAAAAGGGGTAACCGCCAAAGATGTCATTTTAGCCGTCATTGGTGCACACGGCGTGAAGTTCGGTTCAGGTTATGTCATTGAATACACTGGGGAAGTATTCAGAAACATGACGATGGATGAGCGGATGACTGTTTGTAATATGTCGATTGAAGCAGGCGCGAGAGCAGGATTGATTGCACCTGATGAAGTCACCTTCGAATATTGCCGCGGCCGCAAATATGCACCGCAGGGCGAAGATTTCGAAGCTGCTATTAAAGAATGGGAAGAACTTAGAACAGATCCAGGTGCAACCTACGATAAAACCATTGTGTTAGATGGAAATAAGATTTCACCAATGGTTACGTGGGGAATTAACCCAGGAATGGTACTGCCTGTGGATGCATCAATTCCAGGACCTGAGGACTTTGCACAAGAAGATGATCAAAAAGAAGCGATTCGTGCTTACGAATACATGGGAGTCCATCCGCATCAGCGTATAGAAGATATTACGATTGAGCATGTCTTTATCGGCTCATGTACGAACTCAAGAATGACTGATTTACGCCAAGCCGCTTCTATGATTGAAGGACAAAAAGTAGCAGATCATGTCAGAGCGATTGTGGTGCCTGGCTCTCAAAGTGTCAAATTGCAAGCAGAAAAAGAAGGTCTTCATGAAATCTTCCTTGAAGCAGGATTTGAATGGAGAGAATCAGGCTGCAGTATGTGCCTTAGTATGAATAACGATGTGGTACCGGAGGGCGAACGCTGCGCGTCCACATCAAACCGTAACTTTGAAGGGCGTCAAGGGAAGGGTGCGAGAACGCATCTTGTCAGCCCGGCAATGGCTGCAATGGCTGCGATACATGGCCGATTTGTCGATGTCAGGAAGTTTAATCAAGAGAAAACAGTCGTGTAAGGAGTTGTCATAGATGGAGCCTTTAGTCACTCATAAAGGGAAAGCCGCTGTGCTTAACCGTATCAATGTAGATACAGATCAAATTATTCCGAAACAATTTTTAAAAAGAATCGAACGAACAGGATATGGACGCTTTGCCTTTTTCGACTGGCGTTATTTAGCCGATGGCAGCCCAAATCCAGATTTCGAACTGAATCAGCCGATCTATGAAGGAGCATCCATTTTGATCGCAGGAGAAAACTTTGGCTGCGGATCATCTAGGGAACATGCTCCTTGGGCGCTTGATGATTATGGCTTTAAAATTGTCATCGCACCATCATTCGCAGATATATTTCATCAAAACTGCTTTAAAAATGGGATGCTTCCGATTCGCCTTGATTATGATGTGTGGAAAACCTTCGCAGCGTCATATGAGAACAAAGGGTATGAGATGACGGTTGATCTTGAAAAACAACAAATAGAAGATCACGAAGGGAATATCACCCCTTTTCAAGTCGACCCTCACTGGAGAGAAATGCTCCTAAATGGTTATGATGAGATTTCATTAACATTACTACTAGAAGATGACATTCAAGCATTTGAAGAAAAGCGCAGCAGCTGGCTGCGCGCCTAAGCAACGAGAAGCTGTCCGCCCGAGGTGTGACGGCTTCTTTTTTGCATGAAAACCTCTCGTTACTTGTGTTTACTAATCTTCGTTGGTAAACTGATAAAAAATATGCGCCCGAAAGGAACGTAAGCATGAAGCATGACAAGAAGAAAGATAATGTCATTTTGTTTCCTGGTCTGAAAGAAAGACTGATTGAAAAAGGAATGGCAGCATTAAAAGATAAACAGTATCAAGAGGCGCTTCACTTGTTTTCAGAAGCAAAATCGTATGATGACGATGAAGAATCCGATATTCACCTCGGAATGGCAATTTGTTTTCTGGAGCTGGGTGAGCTGCAGGATGCAAAGCGTGTTTGTGAAAAAATGCTACATGAAGGATATGGCCACTATTTCACTGTGCTCCAAGTGTATATGACGATCTTAATTCAGCTGAAAGAATATGAAGAAGTCAAACAGACGATTGAGGCTGTGCTCGAGGAAAACCATCTTCCGGCAGAAAGCGCGGAGCATTTTTACAAGCTGCTCGAATTTAGCAGAAAAATGATTGAATCACCTGAAGAGATTTTAGATGAAGATGAGGAAGCCGGAAGTGAGGTCAATATAGATGACATGCTGAAGCGGCCGGAAGAACAGGTCCAGTTCATCCATTCATTGAAAGACCGGAATATTACACCGCACATGGGTCTATTAAATACAATCTTACAAAATCCCGATGGGAACCCTTTGGTCAAATCAATGATCCTGCAGCTTCTGGCAGATCATGATGTGGCAAAGCCGGTTCATGTGACAAAATTCGGTGATTCTTTAACACTTATTCCTTCTGAGGCTGTAAAGCCAGAGCAGATGCCGCTTCTTCAGCAAGTCCTTCGTATGCTCGATGACACGCTCGGCAATGAGAACCCAACCCTTTACCAAGGCGTGGAAGAGCTATGGCGCCGGCACTTATTTGTGCTGTATCCATTTCTTCCTAAGTACACAGATCCGAGTCTTTGGGCAGCGGCACTTCATAAAGTCGGCTATGAAATGCATGGGATCGAGATTGAACTCGAAGAATTGCATCTATTGTATGAATTTAACGAACGAGAGCTGAGAGAAGCTTGCACAATGCTGAAAGATATTGAAGAAATTTCTTATTTGTAATTTGTCGATTTAGTTGAAAGACGGACTTGTTATGTTATAATATAATGGTTGTATTTGTGCATATATAGTGCAGTTGTCAGATTCCAACGGTTGAAAGACGATATGTATAATCAAGTCAAATGTTGTATACATAATGCAAGCTTCTTAGCGGAGTGCGTGGTTTTTGATTGGACGAAGTCTTTATGATGCTTTAGAATGGAGCAACGCACAATCTGAATAGATTTTTGGAGGGAAACACACATGTCAGTAAAATGGGAAAAACAAGAAGGTAACGAAGGCGTTCTAACTGTAGAAGTTGACGCTGAAACATTTAACAAAGCACTTGATGATGCATTTAAGAAAGTGGTTAAGCAAGTATCAATCCCTGGATTCCGTAAAGGGAAAGTACCACGTGGTCTTTTCGAGCAGCGTTTTGGTGTAGAATCTCTTTATCAAGATGCATTAGATATTCTTCTTCCAGTTGAATATCCAAAAGCAATCGACGAAGCTGGTATCGAACCAGTTGACCGCCCTGAAATCGATGTTGAGAAAATCGAAAAAGGCGAAAGCTTAATCTTCACTGCAAAAGTAACAGTGAAGCCTGAAGTAAAACTTGGTGACTACAAAGGTCTTAACGTAGAAAAAGACGACACAGCTGTTACTGATGAAGATGTACAAGAAGAGCTTAAAGGCATGCAAAACCGTCAAGCTGAGCTTGTTGTCAAAGAAGAAGGCGCAATCGAAAACGGCGATACAGTTGTTCTTGATTTCGAAGGATTCGTTGATGGAGAAGCATTCGAAGGCGGAAAAGCTGAGAACTACTCTCTTGAAGTAGGTTCTGGTTCATTCATCCCTGGGTTCGAAGAGCAATTAGTTGGTCTTGAAGCTGGCGCTGAAAAAGACGTAGAAGTTACATTCCCAGAAGAATACCATGCTGAAGACCTTGCAGGTAAACCAGCTGTATTCAAAGTGAAAATTCATGAAATCAAAGCAAAAGAACTTCCAGCACTTGACGATGAGTTCGCTAAAGATGTTGATGAAGAAGTAGAAACACTTGCTGAGTTAACTGAAAAAACGAAGAAACGTCTTGAAGAAGCAAAAGAAAACGAAGCAGAAGGAAAACTTCGTGAAGAGCTAGTTGCGAAAGCTTCTGAAAATGCGGAAGTTGACATCCCACAAGCGATGGTTGACACAGAGCTAGACCGCATGATGAAAGAATTCGAACAACGTCTTCAAATGCAAGGTATGAACCTTGAGCTTTACTTCCAATTCTCTGGACAAGATGAAGATGCGCTTAAAGAGCAAATGAAAGAAGATGCTGCTAAACGCGTAAAATCTAACCTAACACTTGAAGCAATTGCTGCTGCAGAAAACTTACAAGTGTCTGACGAAGAAGTGGAAGAAGAACTTTCAAAAATGGCTGAAGCATACAACATGCCAATTGAAAATATCAAACAAGCGATCGGATCTACTGAAGCAATGAAAGAAGATCTAAAAGTTCGTAAAGCAATTGATTTTCTTGTAGAAAACCGTTAATATGGTGCATAATAATAAAACAGGGCGCGAGTGACTCGTGCCTTGTTTTGTACAATTTTTGACTTATCATCGCTTCTTTTGGAAACGATAGTGTAAGTCGCATCTTTCTGTCATACATATCTCAATGTGCAGTGTTAGAAACACATCGTTACCGTCTTTTAGGAAAGTATGGTAAAATGCATACATACTGGACCCAGAAAGGTAGCTGACTGTTAGCTACAGGCAAGTGAAGAAGAATAAGGGGTGAAAGAATGTTTAAATTCAACGAGGAAAAAGGTCAATTAAAATGCTCGTTTTGCGGAAAAACGCAAGATCAAGTGCGTAAACTGGTCGCAGGACCTGGCGTATATATATGTGATGAATGTATCGAGCTTTGCACGGAAATAGTTGAAGAAGAGCTCGGCACAGAGGAAGAAGTTGAATTCAAGGATGTTCCGAAGCCTCATGAAATTCGGGAGATTCTTGATGAATATGTCATCGGACAAGACAATGCGAAAAAATCCTTAGCTGTAGCGGTTTATAACCATTACAAACGGATCAATTCCAACAGCAAGATTGATGATGTTGAGCTTTCGAAAAGTAATATTTCTATGATTGGACCAACAGGAAGCGGTAAAACATTACTTGCTCAAACACTTGCTCGTATTTTAAATGTTCCATTTGCGATCGCAGATGCAACATCATTAACTGAAGCAGGTTATGTTGGTGAAGACGTAGAGAATATTTTACTAAAGCTGATCCAGGCAGCGGATTATGATGTAGAAAAAGCAGAAAAAGGCATTATCTACATCGATGAGATCGATAAAGTAGCAAGAAAATCAGAAAACCCTTCTATCACTCGTGATGTATCTGGGGAAGGTGTCCAGCAAGCCCTTTTGAAAATTCTTGAAGGAACAGTTGCTAGTGTACCGCCTCAAGGTGGACGTAAGCATCCTCATCAAGAATTCATTCAAATCGATACAACAAATATCCTCTTTATTTGTGGTGGAGCCTTTGACGGCATTGAGCAAATCATCAAACGCCGCTTAGGTCAAAAAGTAATTGGATTCGGTGCGGAAAATAAAGTCGAAGATCTTGAAAAAGAAGTCCTTCTATCAAAAGTACTGCCAGAAGACTTGCTTCGCTTCGGTTTAATTCCAGAATTCATCGGTCGTCTACCGGTTATTGCAAGCCTAGAGCCGTTAGATGAAAAAGCACTTGTAGAAATCTTGACGAAGCCTAAAAATGCGCTCGTTAAGCAATATACAAAAATGCTTGAGCTTGACGATGTAGAGCTTGAATTTGAAGAAGATGCTCTTAGCGAAATTGCGAAAAAAGCAATTGAGCGTAAAACAGGAGCTCGTGGTCTTCGCTCGATCATTGAAGGCATCATGCTTGATGTGATGTTTGACCTTCCATCTCGTGATGATATTGAAAAATGTGTCATCACTGGTGCAACGGTTGCTGATGGTGAGCCGCCGCGTCTTGTGTTAAAAGATGGCACAGTCGTCAACAAAGATACAAAAACATCTGCATAAAGAGAAGTCTCACTCCTGAATCATTTTGATTCAGGAGTTTTTTATTTATCGTGGAAGACGTGTTTATTCCGTCCAGCTCTAGGAAATACTAGCAGACAGAAACCAATACATACGATAGATGAAGGAGGGAGCACCGATTGAGCTGGACAGGAATCGTATTATTTATACAGCTGTTCTTTGGTATCGTCATCGGGCTGTACTTTTGGAACTTACTGCGAAATCAGCGCACACAAAAGGTGACGATAGACAAAGAATCAAAGAAAGAAATGGAAGCACTCAGAAAGATGCGCTCAATCAAGCTGAGTGAGCCTTTATCAGAGAGAGTCCGGCCAAAGGGATTTCAAGATATTGTAGGGCAGGAAGACGGCATTCGTGCTCTAAAAGCAGCGCTTTGCGGACCAAATCCTCAGCATGTCATTGTCTACGGCCCACCGGGAGTTGGAAAAACAGCCGCTGCCCGTCTTGTCATGGAAGAAGCGAAGCGTCATGCTGATTCACCGTTTAAGAAAGATGCGGTATTTGTGGAGCTCGATGCCACAACCGCAAGATTCGATGAACGGGGCATCGCAGACCCACTCATTGGTTCCGTGCATGACCCGATTTACCAAGGGGCGGGAGCGATGGGACAGGCAGGCATTCCGCAGCCAAAACAAGGAGCCGTTACGCATGCTCATGGCGGGGTTCTGTTTATTGATGAAATTGGTGAACTGCATCCGATCCAAATGAACAAAATGCTGAAAGTCCTTGAAGATCGGAAAGTATTTTTAGACAGTGCCTACTACAGTGAGGAAAACACCCAAATTCCGAATCACATCCACGATATTTTTCAAAATGGGCTTCCGGCTGATTTTCGGTTGATTGGTGCCACAACAAGAACACCTGAAGAAATTCCACCGGCCATTCGCTCAAGGTGTTTGGAAATTTTCTTTAAGGACCTTGACCAGCATGAACTGAAAATTGTTGCTGCTAAGGCTGTCCAAAAAATTCAAAAGGAATTAAGTGATGAAGGGCTGAACCTGTTAACCTCTTATGTGAAAAACGGCCGTGAAGCAGTCAATATGGTGCAGATCGCCGCTGGAATGGCCGTCACGGAAAACCGAAAAGACATCACGATCGAAGATGTCGAGTGGGTCATTCATTCAAGTCAGTTGACACCAAGATATGAACAAAAAGTACCGGAAAAGCCAAAAGTCGGGGTAGTGAATGGTCTGGCTGTCTACGGTCCAAACAGCGGTGCGTTGCTTGAGATTGAAGTGAATATATGTAAGGCGCTTGAAAAAGGCAGTATCAACATTACAGGCATTGCAGAAGAAGAAAGCATTGGCAGTCAGTCTAAATCCATTAGACGAAAAAGTATGGCCAAAGGGTCTGTTGAGAACGTATTAACAGTGCTGAGAAACTTAGGCATACGGACAAATGAATATGACATCCATATTAATTTCCCAGGCGGTGCCCCGATTGATGGACCGTCTGCTGGGATTGCCATGGCGGCGGCGATTTTCTCTGCTATTCATCAAATCCCGATTGATCATCTGACAGCGATGACAGGTGAAATCGGATTGCAGGGTCAGGTGAAGCCGATCGGCGGTGTGATACCGAAGATTAAGGCGGCGAAACAAGCTGGTGCCACAACCGTGATTATTCCTTATGACAACCAGCAGTCGATCTTAAAAGAGATTGAAGGCGTCACCATTGTGCCTGTGAAGCACTTCCAAGAGGTGCTGGATCAGTGTTTGGTCAACCCGCCAGACGAGAAGAAAGATGGACTAGAAGAGGAAATGAAAAGAAAATCTGTTTAATCCCCATCACATATGGGGATTTTTTAGTGAAATAGATCTTTTTTTCTTTTTCAAGATAAAAAGAAAGGGTATACTACGGTAAGATCATCATTTCTCAAGTCTTTTACATTGTACAAGACTGAAACAGGTATATTATAATGATTCATACTAGTGACGGAGGTGTCAATCAACATGGCAGATGAAATCAAAAAGAATGTTCCGCTCCTCCCATTGCGAGGCTTGCTTGTTTATCCAACAATGGTCTTGCATTTGGACGTTGGACGCGAGAAGTCTGTTCAAGCATTAGAACAGGCGATGATGAACGATCATATGATTTTTCTAGCAACACAGCGGGAAATTTCAATAGATGAACCAGGTGAAGAGGAAATTTTCAAAGTCGGCACCTACACAAAAATCAAACAAATGCTGAAGCTGCCGAATGGAACGATTCGTGTACTCGTAGAGGGCTTAAATCGAGCGCAGATCGAATCATATGTGGAGCTTGAGGACTATACGTCCGTCGATATTAAAGAGTTGGCAGAAGAAGATTTAAAGGACGCAGAAGCAGAAGCACTCATGCGCACTTTGTTAGATCACTTTGATCAGTACATAAAAATTTCAAAAAAAATCTCAGCTGAAACATATGCAACGGTGACGGATATTGAGGAACCGGGGAGAATGGCAGATATCGTCGCTTCTCACCTGCCGCTTAAATTAAAGGACAAACAAGAAGTACTGGAAACAGTGGATGTTAAAAAACGTCTGAATCGTGTCATCAGCTTAATCCACAATGAAAAAGAAGTGCTGGAGATTGAAAAGAAAATTGGTCAGCGTGTTAAACGTTCAATGGAACGAACGCAAAAAGAATATTATTTGCGTGAACAAATGAAAGCCATTCAAAAGGAGCTAGGTGACAAAGAAGGAAAAACGGGCGAAGTCAGTTCATTAATGTCTAAAATCGAAGAGTCCAGCATGCCGGATTCTGTTCGTGAAACGGCGCTAAAAGAATTGAACCGTTATGAAAAAATTCCTTCAAGCTCTGCGGAGAGCTCTGTCATTCGAAATTATATTGATTGGCTGATCAATCTTCCATGGGGCATCTATACAGAAGATCGTCTAGATTTAAAGCTTGCAAGTGAAATTTTAGATGATGAGCATCATGGGTTGGAAAAAGTCAAAGAACGTGTGCTTGAATACCTTGCTGTACAGAAGCTGACGAATTCATTAAAAGGACCGATTCTTTGCTTAGCAGGACCTCCTGGGGTAGGGAAAACGTCACTTGCCAAATCGATTGCTAAATCACTTGATCGAAAGTTTATCCGTATCTCTCTTGGCGGTGTGCGTGATGAATCTGAGATTCGTGGACATAGAAGAACGTATGTAGGCGCGATGCCAGGCCGCATCATTCGCGGAATGAGCAAGGCAGGCACAATGAATCCGGTGTTTCTTTTAGATGAAATTGATAAGATGTCCTCTGATTTTAGAGGTGATCCGTCTTCTGCGATGCTTGAAGTGCTGGATCCAGAGCAAAATCACAACTTTAGCGATCACTATATTGAAGAGACATTTGATTTATCTCAAGTTTTATTTATTGCCACTGCCAACAATTTAGCAACCATTCCGGGCCCACTTCGTGATAGAATGGAGATTATCACGATTGCAGGGTATACAGAGGTTGAAAAAGCAGAGATTGTGAAAGATCATCTTCTGCCGAAGCAGCTAAAGGAGCACGGATTAAAGAAAGGGAACTTGCAGCTTCGTGAAGCAGCGATTTATGATATGATTCGCTATTACACAAGAGAAGCAGGAGTCCGCGGGTTAGAGCGTCAGCTTGCGGCCATTTGCCGAAAAGCGGCAAGAGCGATTGTGGCTGAAGACCGAAAACGCATCACAGTGACGGAAAAGAACTTATCTGAATTCCTTGGAAAAAGACTTTACCGTTATGGTCAGGCTGAAACGACAGACCAAGTGGGGGTTGTTACAGGACTTGCATATACGACAGTTGGCGGAGACACCTTATCAATTGAGGTATCACTCTCGCCTGGTAAAGGCAAGCTCTTGTTAACAGGTAAGCTTGGTGATGTCATGAGAGAATCTGCACAGGCGGCATTCAGTTATATTCGTTCCAAAGCAGATGAACTGAACATTGATCCTAATTTTAATGAAAAGCACGATATTCATATCCATGTTCCAGAGGGTGCGGTTCCAAAGGACGGGCCATCAGCTGGTATCACCATTGCGACGGCTCTTGTATCAGCACTCACAGGACGTCCTGTATCAAAAGAGGTTGGTATGACAGGAGAGATAACGTTAAGAGGAAGAGTGCTTCCAATTGGCGGACTAAAAGAAAAAGCATTAGGCGCACATCGTGCAGGATTGAAAACCATTATTCTTCCAAAGGACAATGAGAAGGATATTGATGATATTCCTGAAAGTGTGAGAGAAGGACTAACCTTTATTCCGGTCTCACATTTAGATGAGGTGCTTGAGAAAGCGTTGGTAGGAGAGGGAAGATGAAAGTAACAAAATCAGATATCGTCATTAGTGCGGTGAAACCAGAGCAGTACCCGAGCGGTGGACTGCCTGAAATCGCGCTTGCTGGACGATCAAATGTTGGAAAGTCCTCGTTCATCAACTCATTGATTAATCGTAAAAATTTAGCGCGTACGTCTTCTAAACCAGGTAAGACACAGACGCTTAATTTCTACATTATTAATGATATGCTCCATTTTGTGGACGTTCCGGGCTACGGCTTTGCCAAAGTATCAAAAACAGAGCGCGAAGCCTGGGGTAGAATGATCGAAACGTATATTACAATGCGTGAAGAATTAAAAGCAGTTGTCCAAATTGTGGACCTGCGTCATAAGCCATCAGTAGATGATGTGAACATGTATGAATTCCTTAAATATTACGGAGTTCCCGTGATCGTCATCGCTACAAAAGCGGATAAAATTCCAAAAGGCAAATGGGAAAAACATGCGAAAGTCGTCAAACAGACGCTCGACATTGACCCATCAGATGAACTCATCTTATTCTCTTCTGAAACAAAAAAGGGAAAAGATGAAGCCTGGAATGCGATCCTTGCGAAAGTAAACGGCTAAAAAAAAGCATCTGCGATGAGCAGATGCTTTTTTACATTAGTTTTCTTTTCAGCGTGAGATGAAAACCCTTGAAGTCTAGAAAGGACGAGTACTGGCGCGGAGCGAATTTGATATTCGTGAGCACCAGCACGCAGGACTGACACCGAATGCGAGGGTTTGTCTTCTCGCTGAAGGCATCTGCGATGAGCAGATGCTTTTTTATTGTATAAGTTATTTCCTTTTTAAAAATAATAAGAGGAGACTGACAGCAATCAGTACATAAGGCCAGTACAATTCAAAGCCGGAAGTAGGAATCGAAAGGGAACTTAGCTGTTTTGTAATTTGCTGAAAGAAATAAAGGAACAGACCGAGTGCGATCAGCACAACACTTTCAATACGATATTCTTTTTTCTGAGATGATTTCACAAAGAGTGCAAGTCCTACGATGAATACAATCATCGTAAATGTGTCTGGCCAGTGGTCCAATTTAGGCTGAAGAATAAAGTGTAGCGAAAGGCCTGTCATGAGCATACCGATAAACACATGAGCGCTTTCTTGCTCCTTCTTTCCTTGATATAAAAAAGCGAGGCCAAAAAGCAGTACAAGTGTATACCATTTCTCTTGATCCTTCCAAATGTCAAATTGACCTCCTGAGAGAATGGCATATAGCGCTACAGCCAGTAAAGTAAGCGGCAGCAAAATGGATTTCTTCTTCAAAGATGTCACCTTCTTTTAAGCAGATCATTTGTCCGCACGCGCCAAATCTGGTAAATTGCTTGAAGTGATGATATGGCATAAACGGTGTCGAACATTTTTCTACTATATCACAACATTTTTGAAATCTGTTCACAATTTTTATCCAGTTAAAAATGAATATATGTTATAATCATTATAAATAATAAATTCTATATTGTAATTATTATAAATTAGACAGGGCGTTGGGGGTGCAAGCTGAAGTTATGCATATTCTTGTTGTGGGTTTAGATTATAAAACAGCCCCTGTTGAGATACGGGAACAGCTGAGCTTTGAACCGAGTGAGCTCGGAACAGCGATGTCCAAGCTTAAAGAAGAAAAAAGCATTCTAGAGAATATCGTCATCTCAACATGTAATCGAACAGAGATCTACGCAGTAGTAGATCAGCTTCATACTGGACGGTTTTATATAAAAAGATTTTTAGCCGATTGGTTCGGTTTAGAAAAAGAAGATGTCTCTCCGTATTTGAAGTTCTATGAAAACGATGGAGCGGTTGAGCATTTATTCCGTGTAGCCTGTGGACTTGATTCCATGGTCATTGGTGAAACGCAAATACTCGGTCAGGTGCGATCCAGCTTTAAAGTAGCTCAAGAGGAGAAGACCATTGGTACCGTTTTCAATTATTTATTTAAACAGGCGGTCACTGTTGCAAAACGCTCTCATGCGGAAACGGATATTGCGTCTAATGCGGTGTCTGTCAGCTATGCAGCGGTTGAGCTTGCTAAAAAAATCTTTGGACGTCTTTCTGATAAGCATGTCCTGATTCTTGGCGCGGGCAAAATGGGCGAACTGGCGGCTCAAAACCTCCAAGGGCAAGGAATTGGCCAAGTAACGGTTATCAATCGAACGTTTGAGAAGGCAAAGGAATTGGCCGGTCGTTTTTCAGGAGAGCCTAAGAGCTTAAACCAATTAGAAAAAACATTATCCGAAGCGGATATTTTAATCAGCTCAACGGGTGCGAAACAATTTGTCATTACAAAAGAAATGGTCGAAAGTGCGAATAAAAAGCGGAAGGGCAGACCTCTATTTATGGTAGATATTGCTGTACCCCGTGATTTAGATCCAGCCATTTCTGAAGTAGAAGGTGCTTTTTTGTATGACATTGATGACCTTGAAGGCATCGTGGCTGCCAACTTAAAAGAGCGCCGTGCAGTGGCTGAGCAGGTTGAGCTCCTGATTGAAGCAGAAATTGTAGAATTTAAGCAATGGCTGAATACGTTAGGTGTTGTTCCAGTCATTTCTGCACTTAGAGAAAAGGCACTCACAATTCAAGCCGATACGATGCAGAGTATTGAGCGGAAGCTTCCAAACCTCACAAACCGTGAAATGAAGCTGTTAAATAAACATACGAAAAGCATCATCAACCAAATGCTGAAAGATCCTATCTTAAAGGCAAAAGAAATTGCCGCGGAGCCAAATGCAGAGGAGAAACTTTTACTCTTTAAAGAAATCTTTGATTTACAGGTTGAAGATGAAGAGCAAAAGGTCGAACCTGTACAGGTGGAGCAAGGGGCATTTCAGCTGTTCAAACCAAATATGGCACAAGGCTTTGCTACAGTTGCCAGTGAGTGATTAAGCGATGATGGAATCCATTGTAGCGAGACTCAATGAAGCAACGATCTTAATCTATGCACTAAGTGTCTTGTTCTATTTCATAGATTTTCTTCAACACAACCGGAAGGCTGGAAAAATGGCTTTCTGGTTGCTTTCTATTGTCTGGCTGCTGCAAACAGTCTACATGTTCTATATTATGATGGAAACAGACCGATTCCCTGTGTTGAATGTAGCAGAGGGGTTATATTTTTATACGTGGGTGCTTGTGACACTTTCACTTGTGCTCACAAAAATATTGCGCGTTGAATTTATTGTCTTTTTTACAAATGTGATCGGTTTTTCCATGATGGCGATTCACACCTTTACACCATCTGACCTCCATTCAGCAGAACTAACGGGGAAGCTGACGAGTGAACTGCTCGTGATTCATATTACGATGGCGATTTTATCCTACGGTGCCTTTTCACTTTCATTTGCGTTTTCACTGCTTTATCTCTTTCAATATCGTTTGCTGAAAAAGAAAAAATGGGGAAAATGGCTTTTGAGAATTGAAGACTTATCAAAGCTGGATCATATGGCATACGTATTAAACATTATTGGTGTGCCAATGCTTTTGCTTAGTTTAATTCTTGGCATCATTTGGGCATATATTTCGTATGATACGTTGTACTGGACAGATGCAAAGGTGCTTGGTTCGTTTATTATGCTGTTTTTATATGGCTTTTACTTATATATCAGATTGGTAAGAAATATGCAGGGCAAAATCGTGGCATTTTGGAATGTCGCTTCATTCCTTGTGCTGATGATCAATTATTTTCTGCTTGGTAGCTTATCAACCTTTCATTGGTTTCAATAATGATGAGTCTTAAAGGCATTGTCGGGAGGAAGACATATTGCGTACAATTAAAGTAGGTTCTAGACGAAGTAAGCTGGCAATTACACAAACAAAATGGGTCATTCAAAAGCTGTCTGAACTAAACCCTTCTTATTCTTTTGAAATAAAAGAAATTGTAACAAAGGGTGATCAAATTTTAGATGTGACCTTATCTAAGGTTGGCGGAAAAGGACTGTTTGTTAAAGAGATTGAGCAGGCGATGTTGAATCATGATATCGATATGGCGGTGCACAGCATGAAGGATATGCCGGCTGCTCTTCCGGAAGGTTTAGTGATTGGCTGTATTCCTGAGCGTGAAGATGTGCGGGATGCACTTATTTCGAAGGATCATCTGAGTCTCAGCGAACTGCCTAAGGGTGCAATTGTGGGAACGAGCAGCTTACGGCGCAGCGCACAGCTTCTTCAGGAAAGACCGGATCTTGAGATTAAATGGATTCGAGGAAACATTGATACGAGATTGGAAAAACTGAAAAATGAAGAGTATGATGCCATTATTCTAGCTGCTGCCGGCCTGTCTAGAATGGGATGGAGCAAAGAGGTTGTATCGGAATTTTTATCTCCTGAGACGTGCCTTCCAGCCGTTGGACAAGGCGCGCTGTCGATTGAGTGCCGCGGGGATGATGAAGAGCTGTTGCAGCTTCTCGCCCAATTCACGAATGAATATACGAAGAAAACGGTCCTCGCAGAAAGAGCCTTCCTCAAACAAATGGATGGAAGCTGTCAGGTGCCGATCGCCGGCTATGCAACGATGAATGAGCATAATGAAATTGAACTAACAGGTCTTGTTGCATCTGCTGATGGGCACACAATTATTCGAGAAACCGTCACAGGCACTGACCCTGAAGCAATTGGAACAGCGTGTGCGAAGCAGATGGCTGATAAGGGAGCAAAGGATTTAATCGACAAGGTGAAAAAGGATCTGTCTCAATGAGCATAGGCAAATCGCTTCACGGACAGACGGTGCTTGTCACTCGAAATGAACGTCAAGCGGGCGTGTTTCAGCAAAAGATTGAAGCGCTGAACGGCCATGCGGTTTTAACCTCTCTTATTCGGTTTGAGCCTACGCTCACAAAAGAAAAAGCGCAGGACTTTTTAAAGGACTTAGAAAATAGCCAATGGCTTGTTTTCACGAGTGTGAATGGTGCGTCTTTTTTTCTGAACTACATAAAAGACCATCATTTCCATAAGACCTTATCCCATTTGAAAGTAGCTGCTGTAGGAGAGAAAACCTCTGCCTATCTTGAGCAGCACGGCTTGAAGGTGGATGTTGTGCCAGAACGATTTATAGCGGAAGAGCTGGCGGATGCATTACTTGACCATGTACGCCCGGGAGAGCGTGTGTTTGTAGCAAAAGGGCATCTGTCACGAGATGTGGTGAAAGAGACCCTTGTTGCGCTCGGCATTGAGGTAAAAGAATGGATTTTATATGAAACAGTCAAGGATGAGGAAGGAATTGCTGCTCTTAAATCGGCAATGACGAAGCAATCATTTGATTTTATTACATTTACGAGCTCATCCACTGTTCATTCTTTTATGCATGTAATGGAAGCAGATGCAGCGATGCTGGCAGCATCTGACACCTGTTTTGTGACGATCGGTCCTCTGACAAAAGAGGCACTGCTTCAATACGGGATTTCTTCTGAAACCCCAGATACTTATACGATAGACGGAATGCTTGATTTGATGTGCCGTTTATCTGAAAGGAAGTTGAACCATTGATGAAATTTAACAGACACCGCAGATTGCGGACAAGCGCAGGAATGAGAGAATTAGTCAGAGAAACCTTTTTAAGACCATCTGATTTCATTTATCCGATCTTTTTTGTAGAGGGAGAAAATGTCCGAAAAGAAGTATCTTCAATGCCAGGTGTGTATCATATTTCTGTAGATCTTGTGAAAGAAGAAGTCCAAGAGCTTGTTGATCTTGGCATCAAATCGATCATTGTATTTGGTGTGCCAGATCATAAAGATCATGTAGGCAGTGAGGCGTATCACGATCACGGCATTGTTCAAAGAGCAACGCTTGAGATCAAAAAGCATTTCCCAGAGCTCGTGGTCATTGCAGACACTTGCTTATGCCAATATACAGATCACGGACATTGCGGAATTGTTGAAGATGGAGAAATTTTAAATGATGAATCTCTTCAGCTACTAGCGAAAACGGCTGTCAGCCAAGCGCGTGCAGGTGCAGATATCATCGCGCCTTCAAATATGATGGACGGATTTGTTGTTGCCATTCGTGAGGCACTTGATGAAGCAGGCTTTATTCATGTACCAGTCATGTCTTATGCCGTGAAATATGCAAGTGCTTTTTACGGTCCGTTCCGTGATGCAGCACATAGTACACCGCAGTTTGGAGATCGTAAAACATATCAAATGGACCCTGCAAACCGTTTAGAGGCTCTAAGAGAAGCGCAATCTGATGTAGAAGAGGGAGCTGACTTCTTGATTGTCAAACCATCTCTTTCTTACTTAGACATTATGCGTGATGTGAAAAATGAATTTACACTCCCTGTTGTTGCTTACAATGTGAGCGGAGAGTATGCAATGGTAAAAGCCGCTGCTCAAAATGGCTGGATTTCTGAAAAAGAGCTTGTTCTAGAAATGCTGACAAGCATGAAACGTGCAGGAGCAGAACTCATCATTACGTATCATGCAAAAGATGCAGCAAAATGGCTCTCAGAATAATGAACGGATAGACAGGAGGACATTGAAATGGGACGTAGCTATGAAAAATCAAAACAAGCATTTGAAGAAGCACAGCATTTAATGCCTGGTGGTGTCAACAGCCCTGTGCGTGCATTTAAATCAGTCAACACAGACCCGATTTTTATGGAACGAGGCAAAGGTGCCAAGATCTATGATATTGATGGAAATGAATACATCGATTATGTCTTATCATGGGGACCGCTGATTTTAGGACATACGAATGATCGTGTCGTTGAAAGCATTCAGCGAGTAGCGGAAAATGGGACAAGCTTCGGTGCTTCTACGTTAGTTGAAAATGAATTAGCTAAACTTGTATCAGAGCGTGTTCCTTCCATCGAAGTCATTCGTATGGTCAGCTCTGGGACAGAGGCGACGATGAGTGCACTTCGTCTAGCTCGCGGTTTTACAGGCAGAAATAAAATTGTGAAATTTGAAGGCTGCTATCATGGCCACGGTGATTCTTTGCTCATTAAAGCGGGTTCTGGAGTGGCAACGCTTGGACTGCCTGATAGTCCTGGTGTTCCTGAAGGGACTGCAAGCAACACGATCACAGTGCCGTACAATGATTTAGAAAGCATTCAAGTTGCTTTTCAAGAATTTGGCGACGATATCGCTGGTGTCATTGTAGAGCCGGTCGCAGGAAATATGGGGGTTGTCCCTCCGCAAGAAGGTTTCTTGCAAGGACTGAGAGACATTACGGAGCAATACGGATCATTACTCATTTTTGATGAGGTCATGACAGGCTTCCGTGTGGATTATCACTGCGCGCAAGGCTATTTTGGCATCACACCTGATCTGACGTGTCTTGGTAAAGTCATTGGAGGCGGTCTTCCAGTCGGTGCTTATGGCGGAAGAGCGGATATTATGAGACAAATTGCGCCAAGTGGTCCAATTTATCAAGCAGGAACGTTATCAGGTAACCCTCTTGCGATGACAGCAGGCTTAGAAACTCTAAAACAGCTCACACCTGAGTCTTATGAAGAGTTTAAGCGAAAAGGTGATCGTTTAGAAGAAGGCATTTCAAAAGCAGCGAAAGCATACGGAATTCCATTAACGTTTAACCGTGCGGGCTCCATGATTGGATTCTTCTTTACAAATGAAGAAGTGATCAATTATGACAAAGCGAAAACAGCTGATCTCGCTTTATTCGCTGAATTTTACAAGGAAATGGCCGATCACGGCATTTTCCTCCCGCCATCTCAATTTGAAGGACTATTCCTGTCAACAGCTCATACAGATGAAGACATCGAATATACAATTGAGACAGTGGAAAAGGTTTTTCAAAAACTACGTCGATAAAACAAAAGCTGATATGGAGACATATCGGCTTCAGATTGTTGACAAAGGCTAAAATGATCTTTATTTTAGCCCTTTGTCTTTTTTCAGCGTGATAGAAAACCTTTGCAGTCTAGGAAAGACGAGCAGCGGAGCGGAGCGAATTTGACATTCGTGAGCACCGGAGCGCAGGACTGACAACGAATGCGAGGGTTTGTCTACACGCTGAGCCGATATGGAGACATATCGGCTTTTTGCGTTGGAGAAAACCAATCATATTTTCACTTCCTGCCACATACAACTGTATTGACATCTAATTTTATTTTTTAAGGATTAGATGAAAGGAGGACACCGACTTGTCTCAAAACAATCGATTACAGTTTTCGGTAGAAGAATCCATTTATTTCAAAAGCGGACAGGAAGTCAGTGAGCTGCTGTCAATTTCTCTCGACCCTGACATTCTCGTTCAAGAAGTGAATGATTATGTTTCCATTAGAGGTTCACTCGAGCTAACAGGAGAATACAACATAAATCAAGAGGAGCTATTGGGTGAATTGAGTTCCTTTCCAACATACAGGGAAGCAGATGAGGTAAAGGTAAGAGAAGACGGAACGGCGGAGCTTCTGCATCAATTTCCAGTCGATATCACCATTCCGAAGAACAAAATTAGTCATTTAAATGATGTGTTTGTGTTTATTGATGCGTTTGATTACCAGCTGACAGAGAATCGTTTGCTTACCATTCAGGCTGATTTAGCCATCGAGGGCTTGTTAGACGAGGAAACGCCTCAAGCGCCTGTAGAGGAGCCGTATGAATTTGTCCATCGTCCTGAAGAGGATTATGGCGATATGGCTTACGATTATCAGTTGCAGCCGGAACAAGAAGAACAAAAAGAGTTGCAAGGCGAAGAACATGAGGATGATGAGAAGCAGTCTGTTTTCCAACATGACACACGTGCTGAGCAAGAAGAACAGGAAGATCAAGAAGAAGAGGAAGAAGAAATTGAGATAGAACTGATGAACAGGGAAGTAGAGGAAGTGCTCGAAGAACCCGAGGAACCTGAAGAACAAGAAGAGCCGGAACAGCCGAGTAATCAAGAAGAAGCTGTGGCGCTTGGCTATCGATCCATCCCTGAAGCTCAGGTGCAGGAACCGCCATTTTTTGAACCGCCTAAGCTTTTAGAAGAAGAGGAGCGGGATGATACGTACTTTGAAGTGGAAGTGAGAAAAGATCCGGAAGCTGCAGAAGAGCAGGAAGAAACGGTACAGTCGTATCCGGCATTTGAAGCACCTGCTTATCAAGTGGAACCTGAGCAAGAGGAGCAGGATGACGAATATCAGCTCGGGCGGTTATATGAACGGGAAGCACCTAAAATATATGAGTCAGCTCAAGAAGAAGAGGAGCTTGAAGAAGACGTGAGAGAAACGTCTGGCAGTGAGAACTCTCTTTATTTAACAAAGCTGTTCGCTAAGCAGGAGGAGGAAGATTTTTCTCGCATGAAAATATGTATAGTTCAGCAAGAAGATACGGTCGATCGTATTTGTGAGAGATATCAATTGAATGTGCAGCAGCTTCTTCGCACAAACTCATTATCGATTGATGCGGAGCTTGAGGAAGGGCAGATTCTTTATATTCCTGAATATCAAAAAAGCAATGCATAGCAAGCGATGACTGACCGAGAAAATGTGGTGAGTGGACGTGGATGAAATCCAATCTGTCTTATACGAATACGGACTTGAGGCTGAATATATTGAACCTGTCAGTCCTGTTGTCATCAAGGTATATACAAAGCAGGGTGTATTTGCCTTGAAGCGAGTAAAAGCCAACCGGCATATGCAATTTACTGAACAAATGCTTGAACTAGAATCAAAGGGATATCGCTCCTTTGTGCCGATTTATCGGACGAAGAGCGGTTCCTTTTTCTCAAGTCATCGGGAAAGCCAGTATGCATACTATCTGATGCCGTGGCTGACGAATGAAAAGAGAGAAGAGCAGGACGATAAGCACGAATATTTATTTCAGGAGATTGCAAGACTTCATAAGCGGACTGAAGTCATGATGGATATCACAGAGCAAGAGATAGAAGCGCATTACACCCAAATCAAGACCAAATGGGAAACAGAGAAAGACATGTATGAACGATTCATAGAGCGGGCAGAACAAACATGGTATATGTCGCCATTTGAGCTGGCCGCTGCTATGTATTTTTCAGAGGCGATGTCTGCCAGCGAATTTGCGCTTGAACGATTAGAAGATTGGCATGAAGAAATGAAAGACAAAGAGACAACGCGTGTTGTGCTAAATCATGGACAGCTATCGATCCATCATTTTTTGTATAATGATGTAGGAACAGGACATTTCACCAATTTCGAGCGGTCTAAAAAAGCCGCCCCCATCTATGATCTTCTGACCTATTACTTTCGGACATTCAAAACCTATCCCACGTCTTGTCCTGAATGCACTTCTTTGTTTTATACGTATCAAAAAGGAAACCCTTTTCGGGAGGAAGAACTGCATTTGTTCCTAAGCTACCTTGCTTATCCGCAAGTGCTCTTTGATACAGTAAAAGCTTATGAAGCAGGCGGACAGGATGAAATGGAAAGCTGTCAGCAGTTGTTAAGAGCGTATTGGCAGATGAAAAATTCTGAGCCGACCGTCATGAAGATTCATGAGATTGAGCAGGCTAGACGGCTTGAAGAAGAACAAAGTGCCTCGTCATCAGCGGAATGACGAGGTTATGTTGCGTTGGCTTTATATGGGCAGGTACATAAGCATGAGTTTTTTTAAAACCAATCAAGATGAAAGGCACAGGCGAGAAAAATAAGAATACCTAGAATGAGGACGTCAAATGTTGTAGGGAAAATGATCGTACGAAATCCTTGAAATATAGCAATTGGGAGAACGACTTGGGAGGCAACTGCCCGAATTTGTCTCAGCCAGGGGGGGAGTGTGTAAGGATTGATCTTCTTCAAATCAAACGCCCTCCTTCTTCATTTTGTTATTATCATATGGGCAAAAGGGCGAAGGGTGCCTGCCCAATTTGTATAAAGAAGAAGAAAAGCGGAAAAGATGATTGACGAAAACAAAAGGCATTTAGTAATATTAATAAAAGATGAGTATGTGCTGATGAACGTGATATATCGTAAGCGTGGATCAGGAAGAGTACGAGCAAGACCCTAAAGAGAGGGAAGCCAAGAGCTGAGAGGTTTCCTAGGATGTACTTGTTTGGAAGGTCGCCTGTGAGCTTAATTTCTTGAATGAACAAGTAGAGAAATTCGGGAGAACCCCGTTATCCTTTAGAGTGTATGGGACACGTGTATGTGTCTCGTGAAAAAAGGTGGTACCGCGAAAAAGCTTTTTCGTCCTTTTATAAGGATGGAAAGGCTTTTTTTATGTTTCATCAGCCGAAAAAATGTGGAGGTTACACAAATGGGAACAAATAATCAAGAAATGCCAACAAAGTACGATCCTAATGCGATTGAAAAAGACCGCTATACGTACTGGCTTGAAGGAAAATTCTTCGAAGCACAAAATGACAAAACGAAAGATCCATATACAGTCGTCATTCCTCCACCAAACGTGACAGGAAAACTGCACCTTGGGCATGCATGGGATTCTACACTCCAAGACATCGTGACACGTATGAAACGGATGCAGGGCTATGACGTTCTTTGGCTTCCAGGTATGGACCATGCCGGTATTGCGACTCAGGCAAAAGTCGAGGCAAAGCTTCGCGAAGAAGGCGTAAGCCGATATGACCTTGGCCGAGAGAAATTTGTGGAAGAAACGTGGAAGTGGAAAGAAGAATATGCAGATTTTATTCGCAGCCAGTGGGCGAAAATGGGTCTTGGTCTCGATTACTCCCGTGAACGTTTTACTTTAGATGAAGGTCTGAATAAAGCCGTTCGCCAAGTGTTTGTTCAATTGTACGAAAAAGGGCTTATTTATCGCGGAGAGTACATCATTAACTGGGATCCAGCAACGAAAACGGCACTTTCTGATATTGAAGTGATTTATAAGGATGTTCAAGGTGCGTTTTATCACTTGAGATATCCGCTTTCAGATGGCACGGGTTCAATTGAAATTGCGACAACAAGACCTGAAACAATGCTGGGAGATACAGCCGTAGCCGTACATCCTGATGATGAACGCTATCAGCATTTGATTGGAAAAACAGTGGTTTTACCAATTACAGGCCGTGAGATTCCAATCGTCGGTGATGACTATGTTGATATGGAGTTTGGTTCAGGTGCTGTGAAAATTACACCTGCTCATGACCCGAATGACTTTGAGCTTGGAAACCGCCACGGGCTAGAGCGTATTCTTGTCATGAATGAAGATGGCACAATGAATGCGAATGCTCTGCAATATAAAGGAATGGACCGCTTCGAATGCCGCAAACAGCTTGTGAAGGATTTACAAGAAGAAGGCATTTTGTTCAAAATTGAGGACCACATGCATTCAGTTGGTCATAGTGAGCGAAGTGGAGCTGTCGTTGAACCGTATTTATCAACACAATGGTTTGTGAAAATGCAGCCGCTGGCAGACGAAGCCATTCATCTGCAAAAAGGTGACGACCAAGTTCAATTTGTTCCAGACCGATTTGAAAAGACATATTTACATTGGATGGAAAATATCCGTGACTGGTGTATTTCTCGTCAGCTATGGTGGGGACACCGTATTCCGGCTTGGTATCATAAAGAAACGAAAGAAGTATACGTTGGACTTGAAGCACCAAAAGATATTGAGAACTGGGAACAGGATAACGATGTACTTGATACATGGTTTAGTTCAGCGCTTTGGCCGTTTTCTACAATGGGCTGGCCGGATGCAGACAGTGAAGACTTCAAGCGCTACTATCCAACCAATCTGCTTGTAACTGGCTATGACATCATTTTCTTCTGGGTATCCCGCATGATCTTCCAAGGTCTTGAATTCACAGGAGAAAAACCGTTCAAAGATGTCCTCATTCATGGGCTTATCCGCGACGAACAAGGGCGTAAAATGAGTAAGTCGCTCGGCAACGGAATTGATCCAATGGAGGTCATCGACAAATACGGTGCGGATTCATTAAGATATTTCTTAGCGACTGGAAGCTCACCAGGCCAGGATCTTCGTTTTAGCTTTGAAAAGGTTGAATCCACTTGGAACTTTGCGAACAAAATTTGGAACGCATCCCGCTTTGCTTTAATGAATATGGATGGTTTAACGTATGATGAGCTTGATTTAACAGGAGAAAAATCAGTTGCTGACCAATGGATTTTAACACGCTTAAATGAAACAATTGAAAGTGTCACACAGCTTGCTGACAAGTATGAATTCGGTGAAGTGGGCAGACACTTATACAACTTCATTTGGGATGATTTCTGTGATTGGTACATTGAAATGGCGAAACTTCCGCTTTATGGAGAAGACGAAGCAGCGAAGAAAACGACTCGTTCGATCCTTGCGTATGTATTAGATCAAACGATGAGACTTCTACATCCGTTTATGCCGTTCTTAACAGAAGAAATCTGGCAGCATCTACCGCATGAAGGTGAGTCCATTACTGTTGCAGCATGGCCTGAAGTGAAGCCGGAGCTTTCCAACGAACAAGCTTCTGCTGATATGAAGCTACTTGTGGAACTCATCCGCTCTGTTCGTAACATTCGCAGTGAAGTGAACACACCAATGAGCAAACAAGTAGAGCTTTACATTAAAGCCTCTACATCTGATGTGCAGGAACGCTTAGAGAAAAACCGTTCATATATTGAGCGCTTCACGAACCCAAGTGTTCTAGAAATTGGCACGTATATCCCAGCTAGTGATAAAGCGATGACGGCTGTTATTTCTGGAGCAGAACTCATTCTGCCGCTTGAAGGCTTAATCAACTTAGATGAAGAAATTGCTCGTCTGCAAAAAGAGCTTGATAAGCTGACAAAAGAAGTGGAACGAGTACAGAAAAAGCTTGGCAACGAAGGCTTTATGAAAAAAGCGCCTGAAAGTGTCGTAGAAGAAGAGCGTGCGAAAGAACGTGATTATGTCGCAAAACGCGAAGCTGTTCAAAAGCGTATTGAAGAGCTGAAAGCATAAGGTTGAAAAGACGGCTCCTAATGAAAGGGAGTCGTCTTTTTTGAAAATTTCGTATGAAATGAGAGATGACATTGTTTACAACCTATCATGAAGCTATTGATTGGATTCACAGCAGACTGGCCTTTGGCGTAAAACCGGGTCTTGAACGAATGAAATGGCTGATGAACAGACTAGGAAATCCGGAACAAAGTATAAAAACAGTACATGTTGCAGGTACAAATGGTAAAGGATCAACCATTGCGTTTACGCGTTCTGTGTTGCAGGCAGCCGGCTATTCGGTCGGAACTTTCACCTCTCCGTTTATACTAACGTTCAATGAAAGAATCAGCGTGAATGGAGTGCCTATAGAAGATGAAGAATGGTTGAGTTTGGTGAATCAAATCAAGCCTTTTGTTGATGAATTAGATCAAACAGAGCTTGGCGCAGCGACAGAATTTGAAATCATTACAGCATGTGCATTTGCTTATTTTGCTCATGTGCACCAAGTAGACTTTGTCCTCTTGGAAACAGGGCTTGGCGGAAGGCTTGATTCTACAAATATTGCTGTGCCTATTTTAACAGCGATTACGTCAATTGGTCATGATCATATGGCCATTTTAGGTGACACACTTGAACAGATTGCAGCTGAAAAAGCGGGCATTATTAAAGAGGGTATTCAAATGATCACGGCAGTTCATCAGCCTGAAGCTCTTGCTGTCATTCATAACACAGCAAAAGAAAAGAATGCCGAATGTATTTCCTTACACGATACTTGTAGCTTTGATGAGCAGCAGCCAACAGAAACAGGTGAACGTTTCACGTTACGCACATCAAAAAAGCAGTATCCGCAGCTTGAAACAGGATTAATCGGAACGCATCAAAGGCAAAATGCTTCCCTTGCTGTTTTACTCATTGAATGGCTGGAGCAAGAAGGCTATATTAGCGTGACAGAAGAGCAAATATATGAGGGCATTCGGCAGGCAGTTTGGGCTGGGAGATTTGAAAAAGTCAAAGATCATCCTCCAGTGTATTTAGACGGCGCTCATAATGAAGAAGGGATCGACCGTTTAATTGAAACTGTACAAGCTCATTTTTCTAGTAAACAGGTGCATATATGTTTTAGTGCTTTAAAAGATAAGCCGTACAAGCAAATGATTCAAAAGCTTGAAGCTGTCAGTTCTTCCATCCATTTTGTTTCATTTGATTTTCCAAGAGCCGAATCAGCTGAAAAGCTTTATGTATGCAGTCAGTTAGACGCAAAGTCTTATGATGATGACCCTCGTACAGTGCTTGAGTTCATTCAGAAAAAAAGTGATGATCCTTCAGCGGTGATCATTGTGACAGGCTCTCTTTATTTTATTTCAGATATACGAAATCGTATGATCGGGTAACACAAAAACGCAAATGGCTTTAATGCCATTTGTGTTTTTTTCTTTTGATATACAGATGGAAAGTAAAATCATATTTTCGCTATATGCTCAATGAATACGATCGTGATAAAATCCGGTCTATCTTATTCTCGGAAGGGGTCACGATATATGATAGGCATTTTTGTGTTTCTTGCAGGCATCACCATGGGGTCGTTCTTTCATCTAGTTGGTGAAAGGCTGCCGCTTAAGCGATCTATTCTTCTTCCTCGTTCTCACTGCACAGTGTGTAAACAGCCGCTTTCCCTGCACGAGATGATCCCGCTCGTTTCGTATGCGTTATTGAGGGGAACTTGTAAGCATTGTGGCACTCGGCTGTCTTTGCTATATCCACTGGTTGAACTGCTGTCAGGCAGTCTTTTTTTGCTCATGTATAGAATCGCTGGTATTTCGTTTGAAGGTCTTTTTCTTGTGATTCTTTGTAGTTTATTTGTGATTGCTGTCGTGAGTGATCTCCTTTATATGAGGGTGCCAAACGAGCTGTTTCTCTTCTTTTTCCCTCTTTTCGTCATATACCGCACGCTTGAACCACTTTTTATTTGGTGGGAAGGAGCGGCTTCGCTTCTTTTTTGCTTTCTCATGTTTTATTGTTTAGAACGTTTCAAGCCAAATAGCATGGGCGGAGCTGATATGAAGCTGTTCGGTGTGCTTGCGTTTTGCTTTGGCTTCAAGCCATTCCTTCTCATTCTTTTCCTCTCATGTATCGCTGGAATTGCCTATGCGAAGGTTTTTTCATTTCAATTAGATGAACCATTTCCCTTTGTTCCTGCGATCTCTTTTTCTTTTTGGCTGTATCTCTATGGAGCTCATGTCATGCTCCCGTTCGCAGGGTCGACCGGTTGAAAAAATTGGCGAACACTTTTTTTCCCTGCCGACAAAAGTCTTGTTCTTTTTTTTTTTCGCTATGTTAAAGTGTGAAACAGAAAGAAGGACGGGTACATTCGCGCTGATTCATTGGACAAAAAGGTCTTTCTTACAAACAATGTCAGAAAGCGGGGAATGACAGTGAAAAAAAGGCAGGCAAAAAAACAAGGCTTAAAAGTCAATATTAATGGCAAAGAAGAAATGCTTCATGAAGATGACCACCAGCCGCCAAAACAGCAAGAGGATGATCAAGTGACGTTTTCGAATTGGGAGGAAAAAAGGCAGTCAGAACAGGAGACAGCCGCATCTGAGGAAGAACCGGCTAAACCGAAAGAAGAAGACTTCCAGTGGGATGACGCAGCTGATCATATTTATCATTCTGATCCAAAGGTCGTCACACCTTATCAAAAGAAAAAAGGCTCCTTTGATCAGAAGTTCGGTAAAAACCGCGGCCCGTTTAAGAGAGTGATGACAACGATTGTGTTTGCAGTGGTTCTAGGGACAGGCCTTGGTGTGTTTGCACTTAGCTTAAGTCAAGATGGTACTCAGAATCCATCAGGGGGAGATATCAGCGTTTCAGCGTCCGGAAATCAATCATCAATGAAAGCGGGCGGGGATGCGCCGCCAGCAGATACTGCTGATGAATCAAAAGAGAATAAAGATGAAAAAAGCGCCTCTGGCCATTTTTCAACCTATGTCGTACAGGCTGGAAAGTTTTCCTCTGAAAAAGGAGCAGATGAATTAGTTGGCAGTTTAAAAGAAGCAGGGTATGCGGGGAAAAAGATCTCAATGGATGATGGCTATTATGTCATTGCTGGGCTTGCGACAGAACAGGGCATGACAAGTGCTGTTGGGAAGAAGTTGATTGATCAGCACTTTGAGGCATGGGGAGGCAAGGAGCTCTCATTTCAAGTACCGGATGAGCTGACTAGTTTAATAGAAAAGGCATCTGTATTATCCTCTAAGGTCATTGCAGGAGATGATGTGGATCAAAAGGACGTTACGCAGCTGATCTCTGAGCTTGAAAGTGCCAAAACAACGGACGCACCAGCTAAAAGCAGTTTGCTGAAAGCGGTGCAGCTGTTAAATGAACCTACTGCTGAAAACGGGTGGAAATCTCAGCAGGCACTGCTTGATCAATTAAATACGTAAAATCATATTTTAAGAAACCAAACTAGTCAAAAAATGACTAGTTTTTTTCTTTTTCATCCAACATAATGATGAAGGAACATGAAAAATGAATTTTCGTAAATTGTCGGTAAGATGTACATTTGATAGGATGAATGGGTATCTTACTTCTTAGGCTAAACCCTGAAAGGATGAACAAACATGAACCGATTGATTCTCGCATCTCAATCCCCTAGAAGAAAAGAATTGCTTGATCTAGCAGGGTTTTCTTATGACATTCAAGCAAGTCAATTAAAAGAAGAAATAAATCGAAACTTTTCTCCTGCAGAGAACGTCCAATGGTTGGCAGAACAAAAAGCAAGTGATATTCAAAGATTATATCCCGAAGCTGTGATTATTGGTGCAGATACGATTGTTGCAATTGACGGCAAATGTCTTGGGAAACCAAAAGACAAGGAAGAAGCGGCCTCAATGCTTCAATTATTGTCAGGAAAGACACATCAAGTCTTGACGGGTGTCACGATTCAGTCAGAGAATAGAAAAGAAACATTTTATGAACAGACAGAAGTGACGTTTTGGACACTTACGCAAAATGAAATAGACCGCTATATCGAAACGGGAGAACCGCTTGATAAAGCGGGAAGCTATGGTATTCAAGGGAAAGGCGCACTGTTTGTTCAAAAAATAGACGGTGATTATTTTTCCGTTGTAGGTCTCCCTATTGCCAAAACAGTTAGAGTGCTCGAAACATTTGGAATCACCCCTTTTTGATGACAGGAAGGAATCTAAAAGGAGTGGGCATCATGAACGATTTCCCTATGTTGCTAAAGCATTTTCCTCAAGATGAAAAGCCGAGAGAACGATTGATCAAATATGGTCCCGGCAGTCTGTCAAACCATGAACTTGTTGCGATTCTTTTAAGGACAGGCACAAAAAAGGAATCAGTTCTTCAAATTTCCGCAAGACTTCTGCAAACATTTGGCGGTCTTCGCACTATAAGAGAAGCCTCAATTGAAGAAATGTCGAAGATTCGAGGAGTTGGAAAGGCGAAGGCGGTCTCTCTTTTAGCTGCTTTAGAACTCGGCACTAGATTACACCATCAAACGACGGACAACCGCTATGTGATCCGCACACCAGAGGATGGGGCAAACTTTGTGATGGAAGATATGAGGTTTTTACAACAGGAAAATTTCGTTTGTCTTTATCTCAACACAAAAAATCAAGTTCTTCATAAACATACCGTGTTTATTGGAAGTCTGAACTCATCCATCGTTCACCCGCGTGAAATTTTCAAAGAGGCCTTTAAACGGTCCGCTGCTTCATTTATTTGTGTGCACAACCATCCATCTGGAGATCCGACGCCCAGCAGGGAAGATATTGAAGTCACACAGAGACTATTTGAATGTGGAAAGCTGATTGGAATACAGCTGCTTGATCATCTTGTCATAGGTGATCAAAAATTTGTGAGTTTGAAGGAAAAAGGGTATTTGTAACACTTTTTTTTTCAATGTTTTACGATATAATAGAGTTTATGAGTTTTTCCCTAAGGGAATTTTGGTTTAAGAAAGGAAGATACATACATATGTTTGGAATTGGTACAAAAGACCTTGGAATAGATCTTGGAACAGCGAATACGCTTGTTTTTATTAAAGGAAAAGGCATTGTTGTGAGAGAACCTTCGGTCGTAGCTTTGGAAACTGATACGAAGTCTATAGTGGCGGTTGGAAATGATGCTAGAAATATGATTGGCCGTACACCTGGTAATGTAGTGGCACTACGCCCAATGAAAGACGGAGTCATTGCAGATTACGAGACGACAGCAACAATGATGAAATATTACATTAATCAAGCATTAAAAGGCAAAGGGCTTTTTGCTCGTAAACCTTACGTCATGGTATGTGTGCCATCTGGCATTACAGCTGTAGAAGAGCGTGCAGTTATTGATGCAACAAGACAAGCTGGTGCACGTGACGCATACCCGATTGAAGAACCATTTGCTGCGGCAATCGGTGCTAACCTGCCTGTATGGGAGCCAACAGGAAGTATGGTTGTGGATATTGGCGGCGGTACAACAGAAGTAGCGATTATTTCTCTTGGCGGCATTGTGACATCACAATCAATCCGTGTTGCAGGTGATGAAATGGATGATGCGATCAGCAGCTACATCCGTAAAACGTATAACCTGATGATCGGTGATCGTACGTCAGAAGCGATTAAAATGGAAATCGGTTCTGCGCAGCCTGATGTACATGATGAGATGGACATTCGCGGACGTGACCTTTTAACTGGTCTGCCAAAAACAATCTCTATTACGGCAGAAGAGATTGCAAAAGCGCTTCGCGATACGGTGGAAACAATTGTCGATGCAGTAAAAATGACTCTTGAAAAAACCCCGCCTGAGCTGGCAGCAGATATTATGGACCGCGGAATTGTTTTAACAGGAGGCGGTGCATTACTACGTAATCTTGACAAAGTCATTAGCGATGAAACGAAAATGCCAGTCATTATTGCTGAAGATCCGCTTGACTGTGTGGCGATCGGAACAGGGAAAGCACTAGAACATATTCATTTGTTCAAAGGAAAATCAAAAGATAATCGATAATCGGGCGTAATTAAAGAGGTGTAAGACATGCCGCAGTTTTTTATGAATAAAAGATTAATGTTGCTCCTTGTCTGTGTCATCGTACTGGTGGCCATGATTGGTTTTTCAGTGAAAAGCGGCAGAGGTGCTTCATGGCCGGAAAAATTAGTGGGGGATACGACAGGCTTTTTTCAAGGTGTCTTTCATAAACCATCACAATTTATTGCCGGTATTTATGGGAACGTACAAGATTTAAAGAACACATATAATGAAAACGAGCGTCTTCGAAAAAAACTTGATGGACAAACCCAATATGAGGCGAAACTTCAAGAACTAGAAGATGAGAACAAAAAGCTTCGCAAACAGCTTGGCTATGTGAACTCTGTTCGTGATTACACGCCAATTCTATCAACTGTTATCGCAAGAAACCCATCTCTTTGGGATAGCTTTGTGATGATTGATAAAGGGAAAAAACAAGGCGTTGACAAAGATATGGCGGTCACAAATGAGAGTGGCGCATTAATTGGGAAGATTGAAAGTGATAAGCTCAACAATTTTACTTCAACTGTAAGGTTGCTAAGCTCTACTGACCAAAATAATAGAATTTCAACGAAAATTTTTGCGAAAAAGGGCAAAGAAGAACTCAATGGAATCATTAACGGTTATGACAGCAAGAAAAAAATGCTGACTATGAATATTCTAAAATCCGATGCAGATGGGGATGTCAAAAAAGGAGATCTTGTTGAAACATCTGGAGCAGGGGGCGTATTCCCGCAAGGCTTGACGATTGGTAAGGTGAGTGAAATCGAGCCAGACCATTACGGCCTGACAAAGATCATTTACGTAGAACCAGCGGCTGAACTCAACAATTTAGACCGTGTGATTGTGGTGAATCGCAGCACAAGTACAGCAGATGCATCTGAATTGACGAAGGAGGAAGGCTCGTGAAACGTGTCCTTCTTGCTTTCGTCATGTTGTTTATCTTCGTATTTGACAGCATTTTTGTCGATTTAGTGAAGCTCCCATTTGTTTCAGAGAATCAAATTTTAGCTCCTCATTTCATTTTACTTGCACTTGTATTTATGACTGCTTTTGTGAATCAAAAATATGGTGTGATTTACGGATTTATCTTTGGACTTTTATATGATATTTCATATACAGGCATACTTGGTGTTCATATGTTTGGCTTTGGGGCGCTTTGCTATTTGCTAGCAAAAGCCTTTAAAGTTCTGCAAACGAATATGTTAGTCGTCGTCTTTCTGTCGATTATTGCTGTTTCCGTCATGGAGTTTTATGTATACGGCGTTCAAGCGACAATTCAACCAGGGATTATGCCGTTTAATACGTATGTCATCGAACGCTTTATTCCTACGATTCTTTTAAATACTGCTGCGTCTCTCATACTTGTTGTGCCGCTTAGGCTCTTTTTCATCAATGTGAAACAAGGACTGATCGACGAATAAAAGCAGGAGTTTGTCCAATTAAGGCGAAATGAGTATGTTGTTGAGGTGAGCATCTTGAAAACTCAAAAACAGCAATATGTGACGATAAAAGGTACAAAAAACGGATTAACATTACAGTTAAATGATGACTGTTCGTTTGATGATCTTCTTTCTGGCTTGCGAGAGGTTCTTTTACTTGAGCAATATACAGATGGAAGAGAAGGACATAAGGTCAATGTGCATATTAAGCTTGGTTTTCGTTATTTAACGGAGGATCAGGAGACGCGTTTGACTGAAGCGGTGTCTGAAAATGAACATCTCGTGATCCACTCCATCGAAAGTGATGTCATGTCAACTGAAGAGGCGAGACGATTAAAAGCAGAGGCTGAAATTACTTCTGTAGCAAAAATTGTACGCTCTGGACAGGTGCTATATGTCGAAGGAGATCTTTTATTAATAGGAGATGTCAATCCTGGCGGAACGATTCGCGCAGGAGGAAATATTTTTGTGCTTGGCGCATTAAAAGGTGTGGCGCATGCTGGATGTAATGGCAACAAGCAGGCTGTTATTGCGGCATCACATATGATTCCAACACAGCTTCGCATCGCACAAGTTTTTAACCGTGCACCAGACCAAAAAGAAGATGGAAATGAAATGGAATGTGCTTATTTAGATATAGATGGCAATATGATCATTGAACGCCTGCAGCAATTGGCTCATATAAGACCTAATCTGACAAGGCTTGAGGGAGGAATGTGAAATTGGGCGAGGCTATTGTGATTACCTCAGGAAAAGGCGGCGTTGGCAAAACAACAACATCTGCAAACTTAGGCACAGCACTAGCAATTCAAGGGAAAAAAGTGTGTCTAGTTGATACGGACATCGGCCTTCGGAATCTGGATGTCGTGATGGGGCTTGAAAACCGCATTATTTATGATCTAGTTGATGTAGTAGAAGGAAGATGCAAAATTCACCAAGCGCTTGTAAAGGATAAGCGTTTCGAGGATCTTTTGTATCTTTTACCTGCTGCTCAAACAAGTGATAAAACGGCTGTGGAGCCGGAACAGATCAAGGAATTAATTCAATCATTGAAACAAGACTTTGATTATGTTGTCATTGACTGCCCTGCTGGAATTGAGCAAGGCTTTAAAAATGCTGTATCCGGTGCAGACAAGGCCATTGTCGTGACGACACCTGAAATCTCAGCTGTGAGAGATGCGGACCGAATCATCGGTTTGTTAGAACAAGAAGATATCGAACCGCCTCGTTTGATTGTCAACCGTATTCGTACACACATGGCGAAAAATGGCGATTCAATGGATGTAGATGAAGTGGTACATCACTTGTCGATTGATCTACTTGGCATCGTAGCAGATGATGATGATGTGATTAAGGCTTCAAACAATGGTGAACCGATTGTTATGGATGCTAAAAACAAAGTATCGATTGCCTATCGCAATATTGCCCGTCGCGTACTAGGCGAATCTGTTCCGCTTCAATCCTTTGAAGAAGAAAACAAGGGAATGTTTGCAAAGCTGAAAGCATTTTTTGGTGTAAGAGCATAATCGTGATAGAAAACCTTTACAGTCTAGTAAGGACGAGCACTGGAGCGCAGACCTGACAACGAATGCGAGGGTTTGTCTACACGCTGAGACCGATTCGATTTAGAATCGGTCTTTTTTTTGCATATCAGATGAGGTTGTCACATAAAATGTACAAACTGTTTGTATGTAAAGGGTGATCTCATGAAAAGAGTGGACGAGTACCGAAAGAAAATCGCGCAGCGCCGCAAAACGATGCAGCCTGCTGCTCCTCCTAAGAAGACGGCTTTCAAGAAAAAAGAGGATATTCCGCCATGGGTTATGCTGACAGAGGAAGAAAAGCATTCTGGCTCGACCTCCTATGAACCGGCGTCTCATCAGCCAAAGAAATATCGTCATCCCTTATTTAACCCGAATACTTTTGTACTTAAATGCTTATTATCAGCGTCCCTTGTGTTGATTGCTGCCATTTCGTTTAAAGGTCAGGCAGGTCCGTTTCAGCAGCTGAAGCCGGTGATTACTCAGACCTTTGAGCAAGATTTTCAATTTGCTGCTGCCAACCGCTGGATTGAAAAAACAGTCGGACATCCGCTGGCATTTTTAACAGAGAAAAAAGAGGGCCAAAAGGACGTACAAGCGAATCAAGAACTAGCTGTGCCTGCCTCTGGTAAAGTGCAGGAATCCTTTACGCAAAATGGAGCAGGGGTCAAAGTTGAAACATCCGCTGAAGCCATTGATAGTATGAAGGAAGGCTATGTGGTCGAGGTGAAAAAGAAAAGCGATACAGGGCTTACCGTGGTGGTGCAGCATGCAGATAACAGCTATAGCTGGTACGGTCAATTAAAGAAAGCCGATGTGGCCTTATACGATTTTGTTGATAAAGGTGAAAAAATTGGCCAGATTTCGCTTGATGATCAAGGGAAGGGCACGTATTACTTTGCCATTAAACAAAATGAACAATTTATCGATCCTATTCAGGTGATGACCTTTGAATAGATGGCTGCTCATGCTGACGAAAATTCACATCCATCCGCTGCTGTGGATTGTGATGGCGTTTGCGATTCTGTCAGGTCAAATTAAGCCGCTGCTTTGCCTGCTTGTGATCGTCTGTGTCCATGAACTTGGACATGCAGCGGCTGCCTGCTATTATCATTGGCGCATTCGGCGGATTTTTTTACTGCCATTTGGCGGAACGGTGGAAGTAGAGGAACATGGAAACCGTCCACTAAAAGAGGAGCTGGCGGTCATTTTGTGCGGGCCGCTTCAGCATGTACCGCTCCAGCTCATGGCGTGGCTGTTCATGGAGGCTTCTCTTATTTCGCATGACGTCTTTACGATGTTTACCTTTTATAATATGGCGATTTTTCTTGTCAATCTTTTGCCCATTTGGCCGCTTGATGGCGGAAAATTATTCTTTTTGCTCTTATCTATTTTTTACCCTTTCCAACGTGCACATGCTCTAGCCATAAAAGGCTCACTTGTCTTTTTCGGTCTATTGACAGCAGGATTACTTTTGTTTGCACCGCTGCAATTCAATGGCTGGGTGCTGCTCACTTTTTTAGCTTATTCACTCGTGATGGAGCACAGGCAGCGGCATTACGTCAGGGTTCGTTTTTTACTAGAACGGTATTACGGTAAAAAAGAGCAAAAGGTAGAAAAACTGATTCCGCTGAGAGCAAGTGCAGAGGAAAAAGTTTACGAAGTGATGGCACGATTTCAAAGGGGCTGCAAGCATCCGATTATTATTGAAAGAGATGGCGTGAAGATGAGTCAGCTTGATGAAAATGAACTGCTCCATGCGTATTTTTCAGATCGCAGAACGACCTCCTCAATGGAAGAGCTTCTTTTACCGTACTAATGGTGAAAATACATTGACATTCTGCGTCTAGTTTGATATATTTTTTAATGTTATGGATATGTAGCACCCGTGCTACAACCGCGCGGAGCAGGTGTAAAGAGCCTATGGCCCCCTGTATTCGGCGAGTCTGAGTTTATTAGGAGGTGCAGAGATGTACGCAATTATTGAAACTGGTGGTAAACAAGTAAAAGTTGAAGAAGGTCAAACTGTTTATGTTGAAAAACTAGCTGCTGAAGCAGGTGAAACAGTAACTTTCGAAAACGTATTGTTTGTCGGCGGAGACACTGTCAAAGTGGGTAACCCTTCAGTTGCTGGAGCAACAGTAACGGCTAAAGTTGAAAAACAAGGTCGCGGTAAGAAAATTACTGTGTTCAAGTACAAACCGAAGAAAAACAACCACAAGAAACAAGGTCATCGTCAACCTTACACTAAAGTTGTTATCGAAAAAATCAACGCTTAAGGCGTGTGAGTGATATGATCAAAGCAACCATTACTCGGTCATCAGCAGATGAAAGCATTACGTCTTTTCAGATGACTGGACATGCCGAGTTTGCTGAAAAAGGTCAGGATCTCGTTTGTGCAGGTGTATCTGCTGTTGTTTTCGGCTCAGTCAATTCAATTATTGCACTGACAGGATTGGACCCACTGCTTGATATTGGTGAAGAAGGCGGCTACTTCTCTTTTGAACTGCCGGCTGATACAGATCCAGTATCCTTTGAAAAAGCCCAGCTGCTTTTAGAAGGCATGGTCGTTTCCTTAGAGACAATTGAACGAGATTATCACGATTATGTGAGAATATCAACAAAAAAATAGGAGGTGAACTTCATGCTTAGATTAGATCTTCAATTTTTCGCATCTAAAAAAGGGGTAGGTTCTACAAAGAACGGACGTGACTCTGAGTCTAAACGTTTAGGCGCTAAACGTGCTGATGGTCAATTCGTAACTGGTGGTTCTATCCTTTATCGTCAACGTGGAACGAAAATCTATCCAGGTGAAAACGTTGGACGCGGAGGCGACGACACTCTTTTCGCTAAAATCGACGGAACGGTTAAATTCGAACGTTTCGGTCGTGACCGTAAAAAAGTGAGCGTATATCCTGCGGCACAATAATTGCTAAAAACTCCGGTCATTGACTGGAGTTTTTTTCACTTTTACAAGCAGTACCGAAGATGATAAAAGAAGATGCACTCCATAAATATCAAAGAACGTTTGCTGACTTTGCCTCATTTTCTCCTATACGATCAGAAAAAACAACCTTTCCTCACATAACTAGTGTTTTTCTATGCTGTCTTCTCTGTTATAATTCAGGGAGACATATTGATGATAAGACTCCTAAAAGAGAGACCAAACGATTGGGAGTGCGATAATGGAAGAGATACCAAGTAAAGAAAATGAAAAATTAACTCACGTTGCATTAACAAATGAATTGATCTATCTGCTCAGTCGTTCAAGACACGACTGGATGAATAAATTACAGCTGATCAAAGGCAACTTGACATTAGAAAAATATGACCGCGTGTTTGAAATTATAGAAGAAATGGTCATTGAAGCACAGCATGAATCCAAACTCTCAAATTTAAAAATTCCCCAATTGGCCTATTACTTTCTAACATTTAATTGGGAGTCGCATTTTATCACCTTAGAATATGAAGTGCTTGGTGAAACCCGAGACTTATCAGCATATGAATCACAGCTGCTATCGGTATCACAGGAGTTGTTTTCGATATTCGATCAATCAGTTTGCCAAAAAACTGAAAATCATTTAACGGTCACGTTCCAAACAGATCATGAAGAAAATGATGTGATCTTATATTTTGATTTCAAAGGAAAATTAACAAGTTTGGATGCGTTAAATGCGTTTCATGACGCAAACTATCCATGTATGAGTATAACGCAATTTCATGTGACGCCTCATGAGTCCATGATTGAGCTTTGTTTGAGGCAAGAACGAGATATGTGATGCAGAGAAACGGAGGAAGTTATGTTTGTAGATCAGGTTAAAGTGTATGTTAAAGGCGGTGACGGCGGAAACGGTATGGTGGCGTTCCGTCGTGAAAAATATGTACCAAAGGGCGGCCCAGCGGGCGGCGACGGCGGAAATGGTGCAGATGTTGTATTTGAAGTAGACGAAGGACTTAGAACGTTAATGGACTTTCGTTATAAGCGCCATTTCAAGGCTGACCGCGGCGAGCATGGAATGAGTAAAAACCAGCATGGCCGAAATGCGGAAGAAATGATTGTCAAAGTTCCGCCGGGTACGGTTGTGACAGATGCAGAGACGGAACAAGTACTAGCTGACTTGACAGAGCATGGGCAGCGGGCTGTGATTGCCAAAGGCGGACGTGGCGGACGTGGAAATTCACGCTTCGCAACACCAGCAAACCCTGCACCACAGCTGTCTGAAAACGGTGAGCCAGGTAAAGAACGTGACGTCATCTTAGAATTAAAAGTACTTGCAGATGTCGGACTTGTTGGTTTCCCAAGTGTCGGGAAGTCAACGCTGCTCTCGATTGTTTCTTCTGCGAAACCAAAAATTGCGGATTATCATTTTACAACGCTTGTACCGAACCTCGGGGTTGTTGAAACAGACGATAACCGAAGCTTTGTTATGGCGGATCTGCCAGGACTGATCGAAGGAGCGCACGAAGGCGTTGGCTTAGGTCATCAATTTTTACGTCATATTGAGCGTACACGTGTCATTGTCCATGTCATTGATATGTCTGGACTTGAAGGGCGTGACCCATACGAAGACTACGTGACGATTAATGAAGAGCTTGAGCAGTACAATATGAGATTGACTGAGCGTCCGCAAATCATTGTTGCGAACAAAATGGACATGCCAGATGCAGCTGACAATCTAGCGGCATTTAAAGAAAAATTAACGGATGACTATAAAGTGTTCCCGATTAGTGCGATCACAAGAGAAGGGCTTCGTGAGCTCTTATTTGAAATCGCCAATCAGCTTGAAACAACACCGGAATTCCCGCTCTATAATGAAGAGGAGCTGTCGGATAACCGCGTGATGTACAGATTTGATGAGGGCGATGCACCATTTGAGATCTCTAGAGATCCTGATGGCACATTTGTCTTAACGGGTAAAGCACTTGAGCGTCTCTTTAAGATGACAGACTTCTCAAGAGATGAATCCGTTAAACGATTCTCTAGACAGCTGCGCGGTATGGGTGTCGATGATGCCTTGCGTGAGCGCGGTGCAAAAGATGGCGACATCATTCGTCTGCTTGAATTTGAATTCGAATTTATTGATTGATCAACAGGAGGGTCCAGACCATGGGCTCTCCCGTTTTTAAAAGGGGAGAAAACAGGTGAAAGAAGAAACGTTCTATTTAGTAAGAGAGGATGTACTTCCAGATGCGATGCGAAAAACGCTTGAAGTCAAAAAGCTTCTCGATCGCAAAAAAGCGGATTCAGTTGCCGATGCTGTTCAAAAAGCGGATTTAAGCCGCAGTGCTTTTTATAAATACCGAGATGCTGTTTTTCCATTTTATACAATGGTAAAAGAGCAGATCATCACATTGTTTTTCCACCTTGAAGACCGGTCTGGGGCTCTGTCAAGGCTGCTTCAAATTGTGGCTGACTCTGGCTGTAATGTGTTATCCATTCACCAAACGATTCCGCTGCAAGGAAGAGCGAATGTCACCCTATCGATTAGTACGGCAGGTATGGCAGATGATATTAACACCGTCATGAATCATTTAAGAAAGCTTGAATTTGTCGAAAAAGTTGAAATTCTAGGTTCTGGGGCGTAAAAGGAGAGATCATAGCAGATGAAGCAATTAACTGTAGGTTATTTTGGACCAGAGGCAACATTTACTCATTTGGCCGTATGCTCTTGTTTTCCAAAAGATGCAGTGCAGCGTGCCTATGCAACGATTCCGCAATGTATGGATGCTGTGTCAAAGGGCGAAGTCGATTTGGCGGTCGTTCCACTTGAAAATGCACTCGAAGGATCTGTGAACTTAACGATTGATTATTTAATTCATGAAGAAGCGTTGTCCATTGTGGGAGAGATGACAGCTCCGATACGGCAGCATTTGCTTGTCCACCCGTCAAGAGCGGAGAGCTGGGAGACGTTAGATGTCATTCAATCACATCCTCATGCGATTGCCCAGTGTCATCAATTTCTGAAAAAACAGTACCCTCATATTCCTCACCGGCCAGTGGAATCAACAGGCTATGCAGCAAAATACATCAGTGAGCATCCAGATGAAGCTGTCGGGGCTATTGCCAATGAAATTGCCGCAAAAACGTATGGTTTGACGATTGCGAAAAAAGACATTCATGATTATCCGCACAACCATACACGCTTTGTGATTTTACATAAAGATCCTAACGCATCGTTCCCAATGAATTCTGGTTTCTCATCAAAGCCAAAAACGACCATTGTGGTCAGTCTGCCTAAGGATGACCAATCAGGTGCATTGCACCGCGTGCTGTCTGCTTTTTCTTGGCGGAATCTCAACTTGTCAAAAATTGAATCCCGTCCGACAAAAACAGGTCTTGGACATTATTTATTTATTATTGACATCGAAAAAGAAATGGATGATGTCCTAGTCCCTGGTGCGATTCAAGAATTAGAAGCGATTGGCTGTGAGGTCAAGCTGCTCGGCAGCTATCAAACATATGAATTAACGAATGAAAAATAGTGTCCCATCCAGGACACTATTTTTTTAGTCTTTTATTAAAAACCCAGCATCATCCAGCGCTTGAATGGCTTGGTCAAGCTGCTTTTGGCTGTAAGAAGTGAGAGTATGCAAATGCACGCCGTCTGTTAGTTCTGACAAGTAGGACGCGCCGGTGTTAGAAATATGATGGACAAAATCAGCGACTTGTTTCCGTGTGCTGACGCGAATGGAGGCCGTTAGTTCACCATAAACAGGGTGCTCAATGATCACATCTTTCACCGTCACTCCAAAGTCTACAATCAAGGTCAGTTCCTCTTCTGTGCGAGCAGGATCATGCTTGCAGGCGATGATTTGTTCAATTTCTCTTTCTGGCGCATGCTGCGCTGCCATATACACATAGCCTTGGCTTGTGGCAATAATGGGTTCATTTTTTGCTTTTAATAATGAAATATCTTGTACAATGACTTGTCGAGAGACAGCCGCTTTTTTAGCTAAAAAGCTTCCAGTAAGCGGTGTGTCTGTTTCTTTCAGCCACTCTAAAATGGCGGTTCTTCTTTCTTCGCCAATGAGTTTCCTCTCTTGCTCCACGTCCTAAGCTCCCTTCTTCTCCATTTTGCAAATGCTCAAATGTATGCAAAAGCTGATCGATGTCATCTTTTGATGACTGCCATCCAAATGATAGTCGAATAAATTGAAGGGCATCACGATCTGATACACGCAATGCCTTCACAGCAGGGGAAGGATGGTGATAACCAGAAGCACATGCGCTTCCAGTTGATAGACAAATCCCATGCCGGTTACATGCTAACATTACATATTGTCCTTCAAACCCTTCAAAAAAACAACCAATAATATGAGGCAGCGTGCGGCGATTGTCATTGTCCTGAAGTGTACGAACTGGCAGCTGTCTGATTTTTAACTGTTGAAGAAAATAATCACGCAGCTGTTCATCTAATTTTTGCTGTTCATCCAGCCTAAGCATTGCTTGTTCACTTGCAGCAGCAAAAGCACCGATACACGGTACATTCACTGTCCCTGGACGTAAGCCATTTTCCTGAACTGCTCCTGTATATAAAGGTTTCCAAGGAACATGAGAGCCCATATAAACGGCACCAGCGCCTTTAGGAGCATACACTTTATGACTTGAGATGGACACGGCATCGACTCCAAGTTCTTTGATGGACACACGTACCTTTCCAAATGTTTGCACAGCATCTGTATGAAAAAGAATGTTCCTTTCTTTTAAAAGAGGTGCTAATTCAGCAAGCGGCTGGATAATCCCTGTTTCTGAATTAGCATGCTGAATAGATACGAGCCCTGTTTCAGGCAATATTGCTTTTTTGAGAATGTCCTCTGTTATGATTCCATTCTGATTCGGTTCAATAATCGTGACTTTTACGCCAAGCCGCTCTAAGCTGCTAACTGCATGATGAACAGAAGGGTGCTCGACTGAAGTTGTGATGACATGCTGTTTATGTGCTGGCAGTCCATGGATGATCGATTGAATCGCAAGGAGATTGGATTCAGTTCCACCGCTTGTAAAGTAGATCCCATCTGGTTCACCCTCGATCATGGCAGCGAGTGATCGTCTGCTGTAAGTCAATATGTCATTTGCCTTTCCCCCAGCATCATGAAGACTGCTTGCATTTCCGTAGAAATTTTTACTCAGCTGCTCAAAAACATGCAGTGCTTCTTCTGAAACAGGTGTAGAAGCTGCGTAATCTAAATAAACCAACCTATCCATCTCCCGTGTAAAAATTTTTTCTTGTATTTATTTTAGTGTTGTGTAATGATATGTGTCAAGACAGGTGTAAATGACAGGAGGGGCAATGGTGTCATCAATCAAAAAAGTCATTGTGGTGGGATCAGGCATTGCAGCGCTTTCCTTTGCAAGAAATATCTCGAAAAACTGTCAGGTCATCATGATGACAAAAAAACAATTTTCATCTAGTAATTCCATGCTGGCACAAGGTGGAATTGCTGCTGCCTTTTCAGCACATGATTCAGCTGAGCAGCATGTGCAAGATACACTAGATGCTGGCTGTGACCACAATGATGAAAGAACCGTACAAGAAATCGTGAGACTTGGAAAACATCTTGTGCAGCAGCTCGTAGCAGATGGCTGTCCATTTGATCAAGATGAAGCGGGAGAGCCGCAATTAGGCAAAGAGGGGGCACACACCACTCATCGCATCTTGCATGCAGGAGGAGATCAAACAGGGAAAACCCTTGTACAGTATCTGAAAAGTCAGCTCGGCTCACATATTCATTTATACGAGTATCATCATGTCATTGAACTATTGGTTCATGAAGGGACATGCAAGGGTGTTGTATGGAAAGACGAGACAGGACACGTACAAACAATGACCGCAGATGCCGTTGTTTTATCAACAGGTGGCTGCGGCTCCCTATATGAGACAAACACAAATGATCCTTCTGTCACAGGAGAAGGACTGATGATGGCCTATCGAGCAGGTGCGCAATTAGTGGATCTCGAATTTGTTCAATTCCATCCAACTCTTTTGACAATCGATGGAAAAGCAGTTGGTCTCATTTCAGAGGCAGTACGGGGAGAGGGAGCTTATTTAGAAGATGAAACAGGCAGGCGGATCATGAAAGGGATTCACCCACAAGCTGATTTAGCACCTAGAGATGTGGTCGCTAGAGCTATTTTTCATGAGCAGCAATTAGGCCATCAATTGTATCTTAACATCCATGCTATTCCGCATTTTTCAGCTCGTTTTCCAGCAATAGATGCGATGTGTCAGCGTGCAGGTGTCGATATGGCGAGCGGCAGGCTGCCAATTTCCCCAGGTATGCACTTTTTAATGGGCGGTATCAGCGTCAATGAATATGGAGAAACGACTGTTCCAGCGCTATTTGCCATTGGAGAAGCAGCCTGCACTGGCTTACACGGTGCGAATCGATTGGCGAGTAATTCTCTTCTGGAAGGTCTCGTATTAGGCAGCAAAGCAGCACAAAGAATTGAACAGCTGCCTAAACAGAAAGAAACAAGTCCACCTTTTTCTATTCAAGAAATATGGACGGTTCCAATGATTTCAAAGGATCAGCTGAGACAATGGATGACTACATTTGCAGCCATTGTGAGAGATGAAAAGGGCTTGCAGACTTTGCTTCATACGTTACAGCATGTCACTTTTCAGCAAATTAATGTGAAGGATATCACAAATGAACAGATCGAATTAAGCAATCAATGGGCATTAGCGGTTTGCCTTGCTAAATCTGCATTACTCCGTACAGAAAGCAGAGGCGGCCATTATCGAATGGATTATCCAGAGCGAAGTGATGCGTTGTGGCAGGGCAGGCAGATTGTTCATGAAAAAGGTCATATTCATATCATGAAAAATGAAAGGATCGGTGCCAAATGGAACGTTTACAGTTAAAACAAATGCTCACTCATTTTTTCACAGAGGATATTGGCTTTGGAGATGTATCAGCTGATGCCATCTTTGGAGACAAGAAAGGAACAGCTCTTATCATTGCGAAACAATCTGGTGTATTGGCAGGATCACAACTGATTGATATAGGGTACCGCCTGTTGAATGAACAGATTCAAACTGAGCTGTTTTTTCAAGAAGGTGATTGGATTCATTCAGGCGCTGTACTGGCGAAAATAAAGGGCTCAGTCAACGACTTATTAAAAGGAGAACGGGTCATTTTAAATCTATTGCAGCGAATGACAGGTATCGCCACTTTAACACATGAGGCGGTGCAGCGATTAGGTGACCCGTCTATTACGATTTGTGATACGAGAAAAACGACACCCGGCTTGCGTATGTTAGAGAAATACGCAGTGAAGACAGGCGGTGGAAAGAATCATCGCTTTGGCTTATCAGATGGGGTGATGATTAAAGATAATCATATTGCCGCATGCGGCTCTATTCGTGAAGCAGTAGAGAAAGCAAGAGCATATGCCGGTCATATGGTGAAAATTGAAGTGGAAATTGAATCAGAAACGCAGCTAATGGAAGCCATTGATGCAAAAGCGGATGTCATCATGTTTGATAACTGCTCTCCGGACGAGGTTAAACGTTTTAAACAAATGACGCCAGAGTTTATTCTGACAGAGGCTTCAGGGGGCATTACGCTAGAGACATTGCCAAGCTACAGGGGGACAGGAGTCGACTTGATTTCACTTGGTTTTCTCACGCATTCAGCTCCAGCATTTGATTTTAGTATGAATATGGAATTCAGTCATAAAGGGGGAACAACTCATGTCCATGCTTAATGTATTAGCCAATCAACATGCGGCCATGATGCCAGATGAATATAAACACCGCTCTGAAGATGAGATGAAGCAACGAGTGTTAGAAATCAAGCGGGCTTTTGGCTCAAAGCTTTTTATACCGGGCCATCATTATCAAAAGGATGAGGTCATCGAATTTGCAGATGCAACAGGAGATTCATTGCAGCTGGCACAAATAGCGGCCGACAATCACGAGGCTGAATACATTGTGTTCTGCGGTGTTCACTTTATGGCAGAAACGGCAGATATGCTGTCAAACAAGAATCAAAGCGTCGTATTGCCAGATATGAGGGCAGGCTGTTCCATGGCAGATATGGCAAACATGAAACAAACAGACAGAGCATGGGAGCAGCTCACTGATCTGTTTGGAGATACAATACTTCCGCTTACGTATGTCAATTCAACAGCAGATATTAAAGCATTTGTCGGCAAGCATGGCGGGGCGACTGTTACTTCGTCAAACGCTAAAAAAGTACTCGAGTGGGCGCTGACGCAAAAAGAGCGGATCCTGTTTCTCCCTGATCAGCACCTAGGGCGTAATACGGCTTTTGATTTAGGGATTCCGCTAGAAGAAATGGCTGTCTGGGATCAGATAGAAGAAAAGCTCATTACCGATCAGCCGCTTTCCCGAATCAAGATGATTTTATGGAAAGGCCATTGCTCCGTACATGAGAAGTTTACCGTTCGGAATATAGAAGAAATGAGAAAAAAAGACCGTGACATTCAAATTCTTGTCCATCCTGAATGCACGCATGAGGTTGTAAGGGCTTCTGACTTAGCAGGTTCAACGAAATTTATTATTGATACGATCAAACAGGCGCCTGCAGGCAGCAAGTGGGCGATTGGAACAGAGATGAATTTAGTCAAACGGATCATAGCGCAGCACCCAGATAAACAAATTGAATCCCTTAACCCAGATATGTGTCCATGCTTGACGATGAACCGGATTGATCTGCCTCATTTGCTATGGTCACTTGAAAGCATTGAAAAGGGTCAGCCGGTCGGGTTGATACAGGTCAATGAAGACATCACGAAAGACGCTTTGCTTGCACTCGAGAAAATGCTCGCCATTAAATAATGATTCAGCCCCTCCTATCAGAAAACAAGTTTTTATCATATCGGCTTGTAAATAGGCATAAATTTATGTTGAAACATATTGTACTTCTGACATAACCGTTACGTTCACGTTTTGCATAGGAGGGGAAAACGTTGAAAATTCATATTGTGCAAAAAGGAGACTCCCTTTGGAAAATTTCAAAGAAATACGGAGTCGACTTTCAAGAATTGAAAAAACTAAATTCTCAGCTCAGTAATCCTGATTTGATCATGCCGGGTATGAAAATTAAAATTCCATCTAGTGGTGTTCCTGTGAAAACAGATCATCACAAATCAAAAGAAATGCCAAAAACGAAAGAACATCCGTATGTGAAAGAAAAGCCAAAAGATGTCGTGCAAGTGCAAGATACAAAACCGAAGGAAAAGCCAAATGAACCGGTACCTTATGTACCGCCAGTGCCAAAGATCGAGCAGCCAGTTTTTCCACAAGTCGATGTGAACTATTATCAGACCAATCTCTACCAGCCATTTACGCCTCCTCCCAAAAAAGATCATTATGAGAAAAAAGATCACGTTCACGAGAAAAAAGATCACAAAGATCATTTTCATCATGAGAATAAAGACCATAAAGATAACAAGGGTCATTTCCATCATGAAAATAAGGAACATAAAGATCACAAGGACCATTTTCATCATGAAAATAAAGGTCATTTAAAAGATGAAGTGGCAAAGGGATATGACCCGTTTATTCATATTCCGCATCAAAAAGAGGAGGGAAAAGACATGGAGCATGGCAATTACCCAAACCTTCCTAACTTCCCGCAAATGCCAAATGTGGGAGGGGCAGCGGTAGGAGGAGCGGCTGAAAATAACGAGCATCATCACCAGCATCATCATCATGAACCATATGATCCTTATTTTGGCTATGGTCATGGTCATTACATGCCAGCGATGTATCCATATCCGCAGCAAATGGTGCCGGCATCGCCAATTTTACCGGGATCAGGCCTATGTTATCCTATCCAGCCATATTATCACCATCATATGATGCCATATCCATACCCGGCTCATCCATATTATCCTGCGTATCAAGCGCCTGCTTACTACGGGGAAAATCATGAGCACCATGCAAACGACGGACATCACTGGCCTCACCATATGCATTCAAACGCCAATGCAAATGCTAACGTAAATCAAGGCTTTTATCCAAACGTCTCAAATGCCGCATACGGCAAGGAAGACTGCGGATGTGATGATGGCATGAAGCATCATCAGCCTTGGCCAGGACATTATCCGAATCCTGTTCCTTATGGCCAAATGGGAGCTTATCCAGCTCAGCCATATATGCAGCCATATCCAGGTCAATCCGTATTTGCAAGGCCGGAGGAGGAAGAAGAGGATTAATGACAGAAGGAACGATCTCAATCGTTCCTTTCAGCGTGTAGACAAACCCTCGCATTCGTTGTCAGGTCTGCGCTCCGGTGCTCACGAATGTCAAATTCGCTCCGCTCCTGTGCTCGTCCTTCCTAGAATGCATAGGTTTTCTATCACGCTGAAAAGAAGACAAAAGGTTAAAATCAAGAACATTTTAGCCTTTTGTCACCATACCAGAAGGAACGATCTCAATCGTTCCTTTTTTTGTTTATAACTGACAGCTTGATTTTCTTCCTAACTGTACATGCTAAAACAGAGCCTGTTTCGCGCTCATGAGATTGAATTTGTACAGGGGGTTTTTCGTTTGAAACAAAAATGGCAAAAAACAATCGCATTAGTGCTTCTTCCTATTGGGTTAACAGCATGTGGTACAAATGACAATGCAGGTGTAGATACAAGGCATAATCAATCAGGTCAGCCGGTCGGATATCATTCGAATAACCGTGCAGATGACAATAACCAAGATCATCAAGGACCAGTTTCTGAACTCATGGAAGGGATGAACGGTGGGAATACAACGAATGTTGATTATCGCACCCGTCCTCAAGCCGATGATCGAATGCCTCTTGCAGGTGGAGATGGACGCTACAGTCATGGAGATATGAACTATCATAACCAAATGTCGTTCTCAGGCTACGATAAACAAGAGAACATCCAGCGTTCAAGAAAAATTGCCAACCGCGTCAATAAAATGAATCACGTGGCAGACTCTCAAGTCATGGTGACGGATGAGAATGTGTATATTGCCATTAAATCAGATGGCCGCCTGACGTCAGAAGGCGTATCACAAGTAGAAGAAGCAGCGACTCGTTATGCAGATGGAAGAGCAGTCCAAGTCATGAAAGATGAAGGTGCATTCACACGCTTTAGAGATATGAGAAGAACGCAATTTGAAACAGGACAAACAGGCATGACCCGATAGTTTGACACAAAAAGGCTAAAGTTCATCACGAACTTTAGCCTTTTCTTAAAAATAAACCTTGATGCCTATATAAAATTCGTAAAAGAAATAACAGCCAAACCCTAATAATAAAATACCAGCAATAATGGATGTCCACTTGATCATCGTCCGATTCATCACTTTTCTTGTTAAGGATACAAGTGTGAGTAGACCAATGTCATGAAGGAGAATCCCTGCCAAAATACCGCCGGCAGCCAGCATAAATTCAGATGAATCTGTTTTTGTATAAGCATCCGCAAGTACAGCACCAAAAACAGAAACCCAGAACACAAGATTTCCAGGAGATACCGCCACGAGCAAGCCGTTTCGATATGTTTTCGCGAATGATTTATTGACCTTTTCTCCTGCTAAATGAATATCTTGATCCGCATTTTTAATGGAATCATATGCAAGAATCATTAAAAATACAGCTCCAATCAGCCAGAGCGGGATTTGAACAAACGGCAAAGATAAAAACTGAGCAAATCCAGCATATAAAGCCAAGATGAGTAATAAGTCTATGGTCATACCGCCTGCTCCGACAGTTAAACCATGAAAAAATCCGTTTTTCAGTCCCTGTTTTGTCATTTCAACCGTGATTGCTCCAACAGGCAGAGCAATTGAGAATCCTACGACGATAAATGTGAGAAATGTTTGCAATCGACTAGAACTTCCTTTGAATATATTGTATAAAAATTCTCCGTTTAGATTAATTATACATAATAGGAGAAAAGGATCAATGATTATTTCAGATTTAATTGAAATGAGTGAGATAGATGATGTATAGAAGACTGTATATCAACATGATCCATAATGCTTGTAGGGGAAAGGAACTATTTTCCTGAATCTTCTTTTCTTCATGATTTCTCTATGCTACACTGATGTGGAAATCAATAAAAGTGACTAGGGGTGCCCGCAAAATGGGCTGAGAGAGAAGTTTAGCTTCTTAACCCTTTGGACCTGATCTGGCTCGTACCAGCGTGGGGAAGTTGAAGATGATGCATGTATCATATCAATAATATGCATGTTTATTTCTGACGACGAAACCAGGTTCTTTAAATAGAGCCTGGTTTTTTGCTGGTGCTGATTCCATCCTGTCCGGTGACAAGAAGAAAAGGAGAGAACAGCAAATGAAAGAAAAGAAAAGTGTCCCATCCAATCAATCATTGTTATCCAGCTTTGACGGCAGCCATAAGGTGTATGAGAAAGGATCAAGACCCGATATCTTAGTGCCAAAAAGAGAGATCACGCTCTCACATACTGTGACAGAGGCGGGCAACATAAAAAATGAAGCAGTCCGTGTATACGATACGAGTGGACCGTACACCGATGAGAACGTTCATATTGACGTCACAAAGGGGTTAAAGCGTCTTAGGGCAACATGGATTGAAGAAAGAGGAGATACAGAAAACTATGAAGGGCGTCATGTAAGACCGGAGGATAATGGATACCGTTCAAAGGGGAATGAATCTATTCATTCTATCCAGACTGATTTTCATCATATGCCACTCCGCGCGAAACAAGGAGCGCGCGTGACGCAAATGCATTATGCCAAAAAAGGCATCATTACGCCTGAAATGGAGTTTATCGCAATAAGAGAAGAGCTAAGCCCTGAGTTCGTTAGAGAGGAAGTAGCGAGCGGAAGAGCCGTCATTCCTTCAAATATTAACCATCCAGAAAGTGAACCAATGATTATCGGAAGAAATTTTCATGTCAAAATCAATGCGAATATTGGCAATTCAGCTGTCACGTCATCCATTGATGAAGAGGTTGAAAAAATGACATGGGCGATCAGATGGGGGGCAGATACAATGATGGATCTGTCTACTGGAAAGGATATTCATACAACGAGAGAATGGATCATCCGGAATTGCCCAGTCCCAGTAGGAACCGTTCCCATCTATCAGGCCCTTGAAAAAGTGAATGGAGTCGCAGAAGATTTGACGTGGGATGTGTACAGGGACACATTAATTGAACAAGCGGAGCAAGGTGTAGACTATTTCACGATTCATGCTGGCGTACTGTTAAGATATATTCCGCTCACTGTCGATCGGGTGACTGGAATTGTTTCAAGAGGCGGTGCAATTATGGCAAGATGGTGTCTTGCTCATCATCAAGAGAATTTCCTCTACACTCACTTCGAAGACATTTGTGAAATTATGAAAAAATATGATATCGCCTTTTCACTTGGAGATGGACTTAGACCAGGCTCGATTGCTGATGCCAATGATGAGGCGCAGTTTGCAGAGCTGGAAACGTTAGGTGAGTTAACAGAGATTGCTTGGAAACATGATGTGCAGGTAATGATTGAAGGGCCCGGACATGTCCCAATGGATAAAATCAAAGAGAATGTGGACAAGCAAATGGACATTTGCAAGGAAGCACCATTTTATACGTTAGGGCCTCTTACAACAGATATCGCACCTGGGTATGATCACATTACATCCGCGATCGGTGCGGCCATGATCGGCTGGTACGGAACAGCAATGCTGTGCTATGTAACGCCAAAAGAGCATTTAGGTCTGCCGAACAAAGAAGATGTGAGAGAAGGCGTGATCGCCTATAAAATTGCTGCACATGCTGCTGATCTAGCAAAAGGACATCCTGCGGCTCAAAAGCGCGATGATGCTTTATCGAAAGCGAGGTTTGAATTTAGGTGGCGGGACCAATTCAACCTGTCACTTGATCCAGAAAGAGCCTTGGCGTTCCATGATGAAACATTGCCTGCCGAAGGCGCTAAAACCGCTCACTTTTGCTCGATGTGCGGACCGAAGTTTTGCAGTATGAAAATTTCTCATGATATCCGCAATCAATCTGAAGAAGTGAAAAGAGAGATGGAAAAGAAGGCGAAGGAGTTTGTCAGTCAAGGAAGTCAAATTTATCATCCATAAAAAAAGAACCTCGCACGATGCTGTGCGGGGTCTTATCAAACCGCTGAAAAGGCTTTTCTTAAAAGGTGAAAAAATGGCTTTGTTGCATATGCCATCATGTCCACACTCGGAATGAGAGCATCTGTTAAATGAAAAAAGACTGTTTTTCTTTCTGGAGATGTTCGTTTCTCTTTCTGCTTCATCAAGGGCAGCCTCCTTTTTCACTAATATACTTCTTTGCAGATATGAGAGATAGATATGTTGTGTGAATTTAAACAAAATTTAAACTTCTTGGGTTTGAATGGAAAGAAGGAGGGGAAACGAGTTGAATAGAGAATGAATGAAAAGAGCTGATCTATTTGACCAGCGAACAAGAAGAGTGGAAGGTGATCTTATGATGAAAGTATTTAAGGTAACATTTCATATGAACAATGGGGAAGTGCTTGATTTCGAGCTCAAACGTCCAGCTACCTATGATGTGTATAAAAAAATTGAAGAAGCCAATCATTGGTTTAAGCTGAATAATGAAATCATTAATCTATTAAACGTCAATAGTATCCATGTAGAAACAGAATAACAGCAAAAAGCCGCTCAGATAGAGCGGCTTTCGTTATGCAGAAAAATCATTTCGATTATTAAGCTGCCCGCGGGACAGCCAGTTCTTTTTATACAAATAAGCAATCACTTCAAGCCACAGACGCGGTGCTTTTTTAGGGAAAAAAGGTTTTTGGTAATAAGCATAAGCGGCTTTTAAATCATCCCATTGATGACATGCTTTCGTTTGTGTGAATCTGGCAACGTCAATGACTCTGATCCGTCCTTCTTTTGTTAAGATCAGATTGCGCAGATGGATATCAGAAGGATTCAATCCTTTCTCGCGCGCTTCCTCCAGCGCATCATCGACTTGATTGATCATTTGTTTTTTAATAGGAATTCCTTTTGTAAGGCATTCATAGAATGTGTAGCCTTTAATATATTCCATTAAAATATACTGATCCCCAGACTCATAAATCTCAGGGTAGTAAGACGAACCAGAAAGTTTTTCGTAAATGGCAGCCTCTTTGCGGGCAATATGCTGATAAGAAGGGAAAAAGACTTTTAGTGCCATTTTCTTGCCGTCTTTTTTATATAAAAAGACATAGGCACTTCTTCCTTTGCCGCACAGTTCAAGCTCTGCTGGTTTATAGGCAAGCTTATGAAAACGTTTCTCTTCATGATACTGAATCGATTCGGCTAATCTTTTGACATCTGACATTGACTTCACCTTCTTTGGTTTCAGTTTATGCGGCTGAAAAACGAATGATGAAAAAACGTGTCACCCGATAAAGCAATGGATTGTATAAAACATAACATTTACGAATGAAGGATACAATGAAAGACTCTTACCATACATTTGAATCATCGATGTGGTTAATGTTTAGAAAAATGGGTCAAACTACATATGTCATGCATCGATCTCATGTTCTAAAGAGGTGTAAATAGTGAAAGTGAAGATGAAATGTTTCGTTACAGGACTTATCATGACAAGTGTGCTTTTTTTCGCTGCGGATATGGAAGGGAAAGAACACTTGCAAAAGCAGTCAAACTCGATCACCGTCCAGCTTGAAAAAGTCTATTTAGACGGCGATGTGAGTATTGAAAGACACCGGGCATCATTAGAAGACAAAGACACATTCTGGGCGCAGTATAAAGGCTGGACGCTGGTAGAACAAAAAGAGGATTTTGCCCTTTTTAGAAAGCAAATTGATGATATCTCTCCATTAAGTAAAGCAAATGGATATATCGGATTATCAGAGGACGGTGTGATTTCTACGTTTCATGGAAGGCCTGACGGCTGGGCGGAGCCTATTCATCTCTTTTTTCAAATTGATACGTCCCGTTTAGAAAGTCATGTGGAAAAGCAGCTTGAGCAAGGCATTCCTTTTCGAACAAAGGATGAATTTGAGCATGTGCTTGAAGTCATGAAGCCTTACCGAAATGAAATATCGTTTTAAAGCGTGTAACAGCTTGCTGGTGTGAAGACCGCAAGCTGTTTTTCATGGTTTCATGATAAAAATGTACTGAGCGAACGTATGTTAACTTTTATTGCGGTTTTCTCTTCGATTTATGTTACAATGAAGAACAGTCAAAGAGGTGAAAACGGTGATAGAGTTTGTAAAAGGGACCATTGATTATGTGTGCCCGCAATATGTTGTCATTGAAAACGGCGGAGTGGGATATCAAGTCTATACCCCAAACCCGTTTATCTATCGAGTAAATAAACAAGAAACGATTTATACGTATCATTACATAAAGGAAGACGCATTTTCGTTATACGGTTTTCAAACACGAGAAGAAAAAGCGCTGTTCACAAAACTGTTAAATGTCACAGGAATAGGGCCAAAGGGCGCACTCGCCATTCTTGCTTCCGGTGATCCTGGCGCTGTCATTTCAGCGATAGAACGTGAAGATGAAGCGTTCCTGATTAAATTCCCTGGTGTGGGCAAAAAAACAGCACGTCAAATCATTCTGGATCTAAAAGGAAAACTTGCAGATGTGGTACCAGAAATGATTGGCAACTTATTTAATCACGAGGACCACATTCAGGTTGAAACGCAGCAAACTGCATTAGATGAAGCGCTTGAAGCCTTGAGTGTCCTTGGATACGGTGATCGTGAAATTAAAAAGGTTCTTCCATTATTAAAAGAAGAAAAGAATCTCACAACCGATCAATATGTGAAAAAAGCTTTACAAAAAATGTTGAAATAGGGTGATGTCTCATGGATGAACGGCTCGTCTCAACTGAAGCAGACAACCATGAATCAGCCATTGAGCAAAGTCTGCGGCCACAGACACTTAGCCAATATATCGGTCAGCAAAAAGTAAAGGATAATCTCAGCGTATTTATTGAAGCTGCCCGCATGAGGCAGGAAACGCTTGATCACGTCCTATTATATGGACCTCCTGGACTTGGGAAAACAACGCTTGCGTCGATCATTGCCAATGAAATGAATGTTCAGCTGCGTACAACATCAGGACCAGCCATTGAGCGTCCTGGTGATTTGGCGGCCATCTTAACATCTCTTGAGCCAGGTGATGTATTGTTTATTGATGAAATTCACCGCTTGCAGCGCTCAATTGAGGAAGTGCTGTACCCAGCAATGGAGGATTTTTGTTTAGATATTGTCATTGGAAAAGGAGATACAGCACGCTCTGTACGGCTTGATTTACCGCCATTTACGCTTGTAGGTGCAACGACCCGTGTCGGGCTGTTAACAGCGCCGCTTCGTGATAGGTTTGGGGTACATGCAAGATTGGAATACTATGAGCAAAGAGATTTAGCTCACATTGTGGCAAGAACAGCCGAGCTGTTTGAGATTGGGATCGATATTCGCTCTGCCGAAGAGATTGCGAGACGTTCCCGGGGAACACCGAGGGTTGCCAATCGTTTGCTCAGAAGAGTAAGAGATTTTGCGCAGGTGCTTGGGAATCATGCTATTACGCAGGACATTGCGGAAGATGCCCTTGAGCGTCTTCAAGTCGACAGGCTTGGCCTTGATCATATAGACCATAAACTCCTTTTAAGTATGATTGAAAAATTTAGAGGCGGTCCTGTTGGGCTTGATACGATCTCAGCGACAATTGGAGAAGAATCACATACGATTGAAGATGTGTACGAACCGTACTTGCTGCAAATTGGTTTCCTGCAAAGAACACCAAGAGGGCGGGTCGTCACAAGAGAAGCGTATGAACATTTTCAAATGGAGGTTCCGATTCGTGACTGAATTCCCTAAAATATTAATGATTTTAGGTGGTGTCCTTTTTGCCGCAGGATTAGTGTTTCAATTGGTTGGTAAGCTTCCAGGTGATATTTTTGTGAAAAAAGGAAATGTAACGTTCTTTTTTCCTGTCATTACATGCATTGTCATTAGCATCGTACTAACCATATTACTGAATATCTTTGGACGGATGAAATAACGTTAACTAGTTAACTACAGAATAGGTGAAGGAAATGAAGCTAGAACTATTTGATTTTGATTTACCAGAAAGATTGATTGCACAAGTGCCGCTTGAAAAAAGAGATGCATCAAGACTGATGGTCTTAAACAAACAAACGGGTGCGATTACACATGATACATTCTCACAAATCATCGATTATTTTCAAAAAGGTGATTGTCTCGTTCTAAACAATACTCGCGTTTTGCCTGCACGATTGTTTGGGATGAAAGAGGATACAGGTGCCAAAGTTGAGCTGCTTCTCTTGAAACAAGAAGAAGGAGACAACTGGGAAACACTTGTAAAACCAGCGAAACGGGTGAAAAAAGGGACGGTTATCACTTTTGGTGATGGACGGCTCAAAGCGGTATGTACAGAGGAAATGGAACATGGCGGAAGAAAAGTCGAGTTTCAATATACAGGCATTTTTTATGAAGTGCTTGAATCCCTTGGTGAAATGCCGCTGCCTCCATATATTAAAGAGCAGCTTGACGACCGTGAACGCTATCAAACCGTTTATTCAAAAGAGGTTGGCTCCGCTGCTGCCCCAACGGCCGGTCTCCATTTTACAACCGAGCTGCTGGATGCGCTGAAAGCGAAAGGTGTTCACATTGCTTTTATTACGCTGCACGTGGGGCTTGGCACGTTTCGTCCGGTAAGTGCAGAACGTATTGAAGAACACGAAATGCATGCAGAGTTTTATGAAATGAATGAAGAAACAGCTGATGAGCTCAATCGCGTTCGCAAAGAAGGCGGACGGATTATTTCAGTCGGCACAACGTCAACAAGAACGCTTGAAACCATTGCAAGCGCACACGATGGTGAGTTCAAAGCCTCAAGCGGCTGGACGTCGATCTTTATTTACCCTGGCTACACATTCAAGGCAATTGATGGCATGATCACAAATTTCCATCTGCCAAAATCCTCGTTAATTATGCTTGTCAGCGCATTAGCTGGACGAGAGCACGTACTAAAAGCGTACAATGAGGCTGTGAAAGAGGAATACCGATTCTTCAGCTTTGGCGATGCCATGCTGATTCAATAACATCATACAACAAAGACAGGAGGGCTCATTTTTGTCGCAATTACCGATACGTTATGAGTTCATTAAATCATGCAAACAAACAGGTGCACGTCTTGGCCGCGTTCATACACCGCACGGCTCTTTTGAAACACCTGTATTTATGCCAGTAGGTACACTGGCTACAGTCAAAACAATGGCGCCTGAAGAATTAAAGGCAATGGATGCAGGCATCATCTTAAGCAATACGTACCACTTATGGCTCCGTCCAGGTCACGATATCGTAAAAGAAGCAGGCGGTCTGCACAAATTTATGAACTGGGATCGAGCCATTCTAACTGATTCAGGCGGATTCCAAGTTTTCTCATTGAGTGAATTTAGAAAAATTGAAGAAGAAGGCGTTCACTTCCGTAATCATTTAAACGGAGACAAGCTGTTCCTATCTCCTGAAAAAGCCATGGAGATCCAAAATGCGCTTGGCTCTGATATTATGATGGCATTTGATGAATGCCCGCCATATCCTGCAGAGTACGATTACATGAAACGTTCTGTTGAGCGGACAAGCAGATGGGCAGAGCGCTGTCTAACAGCGCACCAGCGTCCAGAGGATCAAGGGCTGTTTGGGATTGTCCAAGGCGGAGAATACGAAGAGCTTCGAAAACAAAGTGCAAAAGACCTTGTTTCACTTGATTTCCCAGGCTACGCCATCGGAGGCTTATCTGTAGGGGAACCAAAAGATGTGATGAATCGTGTACTTGAGTTTACAACACCATTCTTACCAGCAGACAAGCCGAGGTACTTAATGGGTGTCGGCTCGCCAGATTCCTTAATTGACGGCGCCATTCGCGGTGTAGATATGTTTGACTGCGTACTGCCTACGCGAATTGCAAGAAACGGTACCTTAATGACAAGTGAAGGCCGTCTTGTTGTGAAAAATGCAAAATATGAGCGTGACTTTAGACCAATCGATGAGAACTGTGACTGCTATACATGTAAAAACTATACACGCGCCTATATTAGACATCTCATCCGAACAAATGAAACGTTCGGAATTCGATTAACAACTTATCATAATCTTCATTTTCTGTTAAAATTAATGGAGCAAGTGAGAGAAGCTATCCGTGAGGATCGTTTAGGTGATTTTAAAGAAGAGTTTTTTGAGCGTTATGGCTTTAACAAACCGAATGCGAAAAACTTTTAACGCATAAACGAAAGGCTTTACAATGCTTTAGAAAGGGGTGAAATAGAATGGATGGTGGTATGGGTTCAATCATTATGATTGTTGTCATGTTTGCTGTGCTTTACTTCTTGTTAATCCGTCCACAGCAAAAGCAACAGAAAGCTGTGCGTCAGATGCAGCAATCTTTATCAAAAGGCGATAAAATCGTCACAATCGGTGGTTTACACGGTGAAATCGACTCAATTGATGAATCAAAAGTGGTCATCAAAACAAGCGAAAACAACCGTTTAACTTTCGATCGCCGTGCTATTAGAGAATTAGCTGACAAAGGCTAATCCTCCGATACATAGCAATAAAAAAAGAGCGATATGATCCGCTCTTTTTTTATTTGCCTCGAAGATTGACGCCAATCATTCCCCCCAGCATACAAATGCCTAAAAATGCCCCATGATAGATGAACTGCTCTGGTGAGAACGTTTTTCCAAACCCCAAATATTGAAATAAAAATACAGTGAGAGAAAAAATGATAGATGTGATCGCACCAATGAGCCAGCCGCGCTCCTTTGCTTTCCCGCCAGAAATGATGCCTCCTAATAACAGGGCAACAAAGGACAAAATCATAATCATCCATTTAAATGATGATTCCTGCATACTTGTGAATGTAAGCATGAGCGACACAAGTAAACTTGTGACAACCATCACGACAAAAATGGCAATTAATCCGGATAAAATGCCTTTTCCAATATGTTTTGTTTCTTGCATGTGATTTGTCTCCTCTCCAATTGACCGAAGCTTGTCTTTTACTAAAATGTATTCACAGTGGAGAAAAAATAGACATGTTTCAGACGTTTCTTTTCTACATAAATAAAGTGTTTTGACACAAGCTATGTTGGAGAAGGAGGGTTTACATCACATGCAGGACATCTTGATCATTTCCATGAGAACCATCATTTTATATTTTCTTATTTGGTTTATCTTTCGCTTAATGGGCAAAAGGGAAATTGGCGAGCTGAGCATTTTAGATCTAGTCATTTTTATGATGATTGCAGAAATTGCGGTTCTCGCCATAGAAGAAGTAGAGGATCACATGTTACATACGGTATGGCCAATCCTGCTGTTAACCTTCATTCAAATCACACTTGCCTATCTCTCATTGAAATTCCAAGGCGTCCGGCGCTTTCTTGACGGTAAACCGGTCTTGCTCATCATCAATGGCAAAATAGACGAGGGTGCGATGAGAAAACAGCGATACAATTTTGATGACCTGCTCATTCAATTAAGAGAAAATAACATCGACAGTATTCAGGATGTCTCTTACGCTATTTTAGAGCCGTCTGGAAAGCTCGCCGTCGTCGAAAAAGAAAACAAGCTCAAACATGCAGCGCTTGAGCTTCCACTTGTTGCGGACGGTGTAGTGCAGCATGATCACCTTAAGCAAATCAATCAAAATGAACAGTGGCTGAAAGATGAGCTTGCTAAAAGAGGTTATCATGATATCGAGCAAATCTCTTACTGCAGCTTTAATCAAAAAACATTTTATATTGATTTGAAAGATGAAGTGATCAAAAAGAGATGAGCTAAAACAGCTTCCCAATGAACGGGATGCGGCGCAGCTCTTCTCGTTTCACTAGTCCTAGGCAGATTAATAGAATGACATACAGCATGCACGTAACAAAGATGAGTGTTACAAGTTCAATAGGAGCAGAAAAGAGTCCGTTTACTTGAGATTTCAGCCAAAGGCTGACAGCCCCCGTACCGATAATCACAAGGACGCAAAGTCCATATTCCTTTAATGGTAAATGAATAGGCAGCACCTTTCCAACAGTTGCCGCATGGAGCAGTGTGACAAGGATGATGCCGATTAAGATCGCAAGTGCTGCGCCCATAATGCCAAAGCCAGGCTGTGAAGCAAGAACAAAAATCATCCCTGTTTTTACAATTGCACCTATCAGGCTGTTGGTCATCGCCGCACCAGCTAAATTGAGTGCTTGAAGTACGGCTTGAAGGGGCCCCTGAAAATAATATAGAAGGAAAAACGGCGCCATGAATTTCACATAAATAGCCGCATGCGATGAACCATACATAAAGAGCGTTAAATCTTCTGCGTAAACGAAAAGAATAATACATGAAATGCCTCCGCTGAGTAAACAAAGGCGCATCGCCTGCTTCAGCCGGTATTCAACCGTTTTGCGTTTATTCTGCTCCATGCCTTCACTGATCGCCGGAACTAATGCAGTGGAGAGTGAATACGTAATAAAACTAGGCAGTGTCAAAAGGGTCAGAGCAAGCCCGGTCAACTCCCCGTACTGCCTTGTCGCCTCAACAGCCGCATATCCAGCAATGGCAAGACTTTGCGCGACAACAATCGGCTCTAAAAACCACGAAATATTCCCGATAAAACGGCTGCCTGTTGTTGGCAGGGCAATGCTCATCAGCTGCTTAAATGTGTCCTTCCCGTCATGAATCGCCTTAAAAAATCGTTTTCGAATACGAATGGTCTTTTTATAGCGAAAGGCGATCAGTAAGTAAGCAAGTGAAATCATCTCTCCAATCACAGATGACACCATCGCACCTGCTGCCGCAAATTCAATCCCGTAAGGAAGGAAAGCCGTTGTACATACCGCGACTAATGAAATTCTTGCGACCTGTTCCAGAACTTGAGACATCGCGAGCGGACTCATTTGCTGTCTGCCTTGGAAATAGCCTCTTAACACACTGGAAATGGCGATGACTGGTACGACGGGTGTAATGGCAAGCAGTGGATAGACCGTTCTAGGGTCTGTCAGCATATTTTCTGCCATGATGGGCGCAAACCATAAGAAGAGCGGCGTGAAAATCAGGCTGAGTGTTCCTGTTATCGCAAGAGACATGACCAGAATACGTTTTGTTTTCTGTTTGTCACCCCGGGCTTCTGCTTCTGCGACAAGCTTACTAATGGCGACAGGCAGTCCGAATTGCGTGAGCGTCACGGCGAGAAAAAAGGTAGGTGCAGCCATCATATAAAGCCCGACCCCTTCTTCGCCAATGAACCTCGCAATGACAATTCGATTGACAAAACCCAATATTCTCGTGATAAAACCTGCTAAAATTAAAATAATGGTCCCCTTTAAAAACGTTTGCTTCGTCAAATCACAGATCACCTGCCTTCTCAAACGACATAGAATCATATACAATAAGATATGCGTGTATATCGTCCAAGCATGACAAGTCTCTCGATAAAAAACTGAAAAGGGGGAGCTACGCAATGACACAACATCCAGCTGCTATTTACAAAGACCATTTAAAGCCTTTTCTGTTCAGTAAGCTTGAAGAATTCATCGTTTTGGGCTATAAAGATGTAGATTTAGAGGAATTATGGTCATACTTAGAGAATAAGAAGTGGAAGAAAAAACAAGAGTATCCGATTCATGAAATGGTTGCAGATATCTTATCTGTGAAAATAGGCGAATTTATGAACTATGCAACCGTTCAGTCGTTTAAAACGTCTGCTTTTTTGGACAGTGAAGATGGCAAGAATATGCTTGATGAACTGTTAAAATAAGCCATCTTAATGGATTCAGGTGTTTAAGGAGGAAATACATAATGAAAAAAGGGCGCATTCTTGCGTTTTTCTTAGTGGTTCTGTTAATCGGAACTGGCGTGGGCTTACTAACAAAGCCTGTTGCGAAAGATATGACGCTAGGGCTGGATTTACAGGGTGGATTTGAAGTCCTGTATGATGTACATCCAGTGAAAAAAGAGGACAAGATCACAAATAGTGTTCTCGTTAGTACAGTGGAGGCTCTTAACCGAAGAGCAAACGTGCTTGGTGTAAGTGAGCCGAACATTTCGATTGAAGGCAACAACCGTATCCGCGTGCAGCTTGCGGGTGTAAAAGATCAAAACAGAGCAAGGGAGATTCTTTCCACTGAAGCACAGCTATCCTTCAGAGATACGAATGATAAAGAACTCCTAAACGGGGCTGACCTAGTCGAAAACAGTGCAAAACAAACATTCAGTCAAACGAATGAGCCAATTGTGACGGTTAAACTAAAGGATGCGAAAAAATTTGGTGACGTCACAAGAAAAGTAGCAGCGATGGCACCAAATAATCAGCTTGTCATTTGGCTTGATTACCACAAAGGAGATTCCTTCAAAAAAGAAGTCTCAAAATCAAACCACAAGTATGTATCTGCACCAAATGTGAATCAAGAGATTAACAGCAGTGACGTACAAATAGAAGGAAAGTTTACTGTCCAAGAGGCAAAAGACCTTGCGAGTATTTTAAATGCCGGGGCATTGCCAGTGAAATTAACAGAAAAATATTCCACATCTGTGAGTGCACAGTTTGGTGAACAAGCACTGAACGAAACAGTGTTCGCAGGAATAGTAGGAATCGCATTTATCTTCTTATTCATGCTGTTTTATTACCGATTACCTGGTCTTATAGCTGTCATCACACTTTCAGCTTATATCTACATTACGCTGCAAGTGTTTGACTGGATGGGCGCGGTTATGACACTGCCTGGAATTGCCGCACTCATTTTAGGGGTAGGGATGGCTGTCGATGCCAACATTATTACTTATGAGCGGATCAAGGAAGAGCTGAAGCTCGGCAAATCAGTCCGTTCTGCTTTCAGATCAGGGAACCGCAGATCATTTGCGACGATCTTTGATGCTAACTTAACAAGTATTATTGCCGGCGGAGTGCTGTTCTTCTTCGGGACAAGCTCTGTAAAAGGATTTGCAACAATGCTCATCCTCTCGATTTTAACAAGCTTTATCACAGCTGTTTTCCTATCAAGATTCCTTCTCGGTCTTCTTGTTGAAAGCCGCTCTCTTGACCGGAGAAAAGGCTGGTTTGGTGTTCGTCAAAAAGACATTATGAACATCCATGAGACAACAGAAACCACCGAGCCAAAAACACCATTTGATAAGTGGGATTTCGTCAGCAAACGTAAAGGATTTATGATTTTCTCAGCTACTATCACCATTGCGGGAATCATCGTTCTTTCCATCTTCAAGCTGAATGCGGGAATTGACTTTACAAGTGGAACTAGAATTGATATTCAAAGTGATCACAAGCTGTCAACTGAACAAGTCGAGCAAGACTTTAAAAAGCTTGACCTTGAGACAGACAGTGTCGTGTTATCGGGTCAAAAAGAGAATCAGGCAGCAGCGAGATTTGTCGGTGTGCCGAACAAAGAAAAGATTGCTGAAGTGAAAGATTACTTCAAAGATAAATACGGAACGGAGCCAAACGTAAGTACAGTGTCTCCGACTGTAGGAAAAGAACTTGCACGTAATGCGCTATATGCCGTCATCATTGCCTCCATCGGGATCATTTTATATGTATCTGTCCGATTTGAGTATAAGATGGCGATTGCGGCAATTATTTCACTGCTATATGATGCGTTCTTTATCGTGGCCTTCTTTAGTATTACGCGCCTAGAGGTGGATGTCACCTTCATTGCTGCGATCCTCACGGTCATCGGGTACTCGATCAACGATACGATCGTTACCTTCGACAGGGTTCGTGAGCAAATGAAGAAACGTAAACCGAAAACCATTGAAGATCTATCGTACATTGTGAACTTAAGCTTACAGCAAACCTTTACGCGATCTGTCAATACGGTGCTGACTGTACTTGTCGTTGTTGTCGCACTGCTTATCTTCGGATCAGCGTCGATTACAAACTTCTCCATCGCCTTACTTGTCGGCTTATTAACAGGGGTGTATTCATCCCTTTATATCGCGGCACAAATTTGGCTGATGTGGAAAGGCCGTGAGCTGAAAAAACCAGCTAAGATAGATACAGATCAAGATATTTAATCTAGAAAGACCGCCTTTTCGGCAGTCTCAGCGTGTAGACAAACCCTCGCATTCTTTGTCAGTCCTGCGTGCCGGTGCTCACGAATGTCAAATTCGCTCCGCTCCGGTACTCGTCCTTCCTAGACTGCAAAGGTTTTCTATCACGCTGAAAAGAAGAAAAAGGGCTAAAATAAATATCATTTTAGCCCTTTTTCAACAATCTGAGACTGCCTTATCGGCAGTCTTTTTCTATTGAAAAAACATTTTGGGTTTCATTGATCTTAAAATGGTCTTTTGCTATAATGACTTACGTTTAGATCAGTATAGAAAGCGGGTGTCTGTTTAAGGCATTTTGCTTTATTCATTGGAGGGGCTGTGATGAAGGTTCGGGAAACTGAACTGCCAGGTATCGGTCATAAAGCCGAAATGATCACAAGAAATAATGAGAAGCTTGCCATCATTACACATAATGACGGCAGAAGAGAAATGTATCATTTTCAGGAGGACGACCACGAAGAAACGATTTCTGGTATCCTGCTAAACGATGAAGAAGCAAGACAAATTGCGGCTATTTTAGGCGGCATGGTCTATAAGCCGAAAGCGCTTGAAACCGTAGAGGTAGCCATTGATGATCTAGTGATTGAATGGTTTAAAATTGAAAAGAATGCACCAGCTGTTCAGAGAAGCATCGGTGAACTCAATGTCCGCCAAAACTATCAAGTAACAGTCATCGCCATTATGAGAAAATCACACGAGAAGATTTTAAATCCAGGACCAGATACCATCATCGAAGAAGGGGATACCCTTGTTATTTCTGGAGAAAGAAAAGAATTAAAGAACCTGATTAAAGAAAAACTCAGCAGCTGATCAAGCCCATGCTGATAGGTTTTCTTCCGCTGCTTTCTTTCTGTGTTTAAAAAAGGCAGTGAAAAGGGAAGAATAAAAGAAAAAGCTTGGGGGATTTGTAGATGAACAAACAACAATGGACCATCATACTCGCATTTATTTTCGTATTAATTGTCTCAGTATTTGCCGTGATTAATGTACGGCCTGTCGAGGTAGACTACTTATTTGGAACGGCTGAATGGCCGCTGATCCTCGTCATTATCGGTTCTGTTTTAATGGGCGGACTGATTGTGGCATTTGCAGGGATCTTCCAAATTGTGAAACTGAAACGTGAACTAAAGGCATTAAAAGCTGAGCGTGCAGCCGCTGCACCTGCTGCTTCGACGAAAAAGGCAGACAAAGATCTTCAGAAAAAATCGCATGTTACGCCTTTAAAAGAACAGCCAGCATCATTTGACCGGAAGGAAAAATAATCTTCCAGCACAATTTCATAAAATAAAAATTGAAACCCCTCAGGCCACTCTAGTATAATAGTGTGGTTGAGGGGTGAATTTATGTTATTATCCAAAATGCGCTGGGAATATGAACATCCAAGCGAAGAAAAAGTGAAATCACTCTCTGAAAATCTGAATATTTCAGCGCTGACTGCATCGCTTCTCGTAAAAAGAGGACTTGAAGAAGTAGAAGAGGCGAGGTCTTTTTTATTTGATCAAAAAGCCGAATTTCATGATCCATTCTTATTAAAAGGAATGAAAGAAGCAGTAGAGCGCATCAACAAAGCGATCGAAGAGCAGGAATCGATTGTGATCTTCGGAGACTATGATGCAGATGGTGTGACAAGTACGTCTGTACTTTTACATACATTAAAAGAGCGGTCTGCAATAGTAGACTTTTATATTCCAGATCGGTTTAAAGAAGGCTATGGGCCTAATGAACAGGCTTTTCGATATATCAAGGAGCAAGGAGCATCGCTTGTCATCACGGTTGATACAGGCATTGCTGCTGTAAATGAAGCACGTATTGCAAAAGAAATAGGGCTAGACCTGATCATTACAGATCACCATGAACCAAGTGAGGAGCTGCCTGAGGCACTTGCCATTGTCCATCCTAAGCAGCCAGGCTGTGAGTATCCCTTTAAAGAACTTGCTGGTGTAGGTGTAGCGTTTAAAGTGGCGCATGCACTTCTTGGGGAGCTGCCAGTTCAGCTGTTAGATCTTGCAGCAATCGGGACAATCGCGGATCTTGTACCGCTTCATGATGAGAATAGATGGCTCGCCAAAAAAGGGCTTATGCAGCTTCGTCAGTCGAATAGACCGGGGCTGAAAGCGTTATTGAAAGAAGCGGGAGCCACTTTAGAAGAAGCGAACGAGGAAACGGTCGGCTTTCAAATTGCGCCAAGGCTGAATGCTGTAGGACGAATTGAACAGGCAGATCCAGCTGTTCACCTTCTTATGACTGAGGATAAGGATGAAGCAGAAGAGCTCGCTCGTTTTGTACAGGAACTGAATAAAGAACGACAAAAGATTGTCAGTACGATCACAGAAGAAGCCATTCAAATGGTGGAAGAGGCAGGCGATGACCAGTCTGCGATCGTTGTAGCGAAAGCTGGCTGGAATCCGGGCGTTGTTGGAATTGTTGCCTCTAAATTGACGGATACTTTTTCTCGTCCAGCGATTGTGCTTGGAATAGATGAAGAAACGCAAATGGCAAAAGGATCAGCCCGGAGCATTCCTGGCTTCGATCTATTCTTCCATCTAAGCAAATGCCGCGACATCCTGCCGCATTTCGGCGGGCATCCGATGGCAGCAGGGATGACACTTCGAGCGGATGATGTGGCTTTACTAAGGGAAAGATTAAATCAATATGCCAATGAAACATTGACGGAAGAAGATTTTATTCCCATTCAGCGGGTCGATGCCGTGTGCAAGGTAGACGAATTGACGGTTCAAGCAATTGAAGAAGCAGGGATGCTGTCACCATTTGGTATGTCAAACCCAAAACCGTTCATTATGATTGAAGATGCGAAGCTTGAAGATATCCGAACAATTGGGGCAAATCACAACCATATTAAAATGTCACTGAAAGACGAAGACAAGCTGCTTGACTGTGTCGGCTTTCACCAAGGGAAATTAAAAGAAGAAATTGTTCCAGGAAGCCGCATTTCCGTGATTGGAGAAATGTCCGTCAATGAATGGAATAACCGGAAAAAGCCCCAGCTAATGCTAAAAGATGCACGAGTTGATGAATGGCAGCTGTTTGATCTGCGGGGGAAAAAGGATTGGGAGAAGAAAGTTTCGACGCTTGATTCAGAAAAATCTTTGGTTGTCTGTTTTGAGGAAGCAACAAAACAGAACGTCGATATCCCCATTCATCATGTTCATGCAGAAAATGTATCAACGTTTGATGTACACGGAAAGTATGTGGTCTTTGCGGATGTTCCCGCAGATGAGCAATTGCTGAAGCAGCTTTTAGAAAATCAGAAGCCTGCCAGAATTTATACGGTTTTTCAAAGAGAAGAAGATCATTTTATGTCCTCTTTCCCAAGCCGTGATCAATTCAAATGGTTTTATGGGTTCTTGTTTAAACGGGGAAGTTTTCCTATCAAAGAACAAGGAATGGAGCTTGCCAAACATAGAGGCTGGACAAAAGATACAATCATTTTTATGACAAAGGTGTTTTTTGAACTCGGTTTTGTTAAAATAGAGAATGGTGTGCTGTCAATAGTACTTGATGCCCCTAAAAAAGATTTAACGGCATCAGCGTCCTATACAGCAAAACAACGATTGATGGAACTCGATCAAACACTAACATATTCCTCAGCTAAAGAGCTGAAGGAATGGCTGAATAGCATGATGAGCGAAGTCTCACCTGTGCTTTGACGTACGAGGAGGAAAAGGAAAAGATGGATTTAAAACAATATGTGACAGTTGTACCTGACTACCCAAAGGAAGGTGTACAATTTAAAGATATTACAACGTTAATGGATAAAGGCGAAGTGTACCGTTATGCAACGGATCAGATCGTTGAATACGCGAAGGAAAGAGACATTGATCTCATTGTTGGACCTGAAGCGCGTGGATTCATTATTGGCTGCCCTGTAGCATACGCACTTGGTGTAGGTTTTGCACCGGTTCGTAAAGAAGGAAAGCTTCCTCGTGAAGTCATTAAAGTCGATTACGGCTTGGAATATGGTAAAGATGTATTAACGATTCATAAAGATGCGATTCGTCCTGGTCAGCGTGTCCTGATTACTGATGACTTACTGGCAACTGGTGGAACAATTGAAGCGTCCATCAAGCTTGTAGAGGAATTAGGCGGCGTTGTGGCAGGGATTGCATTTTTGATTGAGCTGACGTATCTGGATGGCAGAAAGAAGCTTGACGGCTACGACATCATGACGTTAATGCAATACTAATGGAGTTTTTCGTAAAAAGCACTCAGTAAGAAGGGTGCTTTTTTCCTATCAAAAATCTTTTAGCGGACTTCTTCTCTTTACATCTATCGAATTTTTCTTGATAATAAACTACAATACAGTTTTCATTTAAAAAGGTGATTCCATGGCGAACGAACAAGTTTTAACGGCGCAGCAGGTCATTGACAAGGCAAGAGAATACCTGTCCGCTGAACATATTCAATTTATAGAGCGAGCATATGAATATGCTGAAAATGCACACAAGGAGCAATACCGGAAATCTGGTGAGCCCTATATTATCCATCCAATTCAAGTGGCGGGCATTCTTGTTGACCTTGAAATGGATCCATCAACCATTGCAGGCGGTTTCCTGCACGATGTAGTTGAGGATACAGATGTGACATTACAGGATTTAAAAGAGCATTTTAACGAAGAAGTAGCAATGCTTGTTGATGGTGTCACAAAGCTCGGGAAGATTAAATATAAATCACAAGAAGAACAGCAGGCCGAAAACCATCGAAAAATGTTTGTTGCAATGGCGCAGGATATCCGCGTGATCTTGATTAAGCTGGCAGACCGTCTTCATAACATGAGAACGCTCAAACATCTTCCGCAGGAAAAGCAGCGGAGAATTTCAAATGAAACACTTGAAATCTTTGCACCGCTTGCGCACAGATTAGGGATTTCAAAGATTAAGTGGGAGCTTGAAGATACAGCACTCCGCTATTTAAATCCGCAGCAATATTACCGAATTGTGAATCTGATGAAGCGTAAACGAGCGGAACGTGAGGAATACTTGGACGAGGTTGTAAATGAAGTGAAAGACCGCGTGTCTGAGGTGAACATCAAGGCTGAATTTTCCGGAAGACCAAAACATATTTATAGCATTTATCGCAAAATGGTCTTGCAAAATAAGCAGTTTAATGAAATTTATGATCTGCTTGCCGTTCGTATTTTGGTCGACAGCATTAAAGACTGTTATGCGGTGCTCGGTATTATCCATACATGCTGGAAACCGATGCCAGGCAGATTTAAGGATTATATTGCGATGCCAAAGCCGAACATGTACCAATCTCTTCATACAACGGTGATTGGGCCAAAAGGTGATCCGCTTGAAGTTCAGATCCGTACAGTGGAAATGCATGAAATTGCTGAATACGGGATTGCGGCACACTGGGCATATAAGGAAGGCAAAGAGTCAGCAGAATCAACGGAAGAAGCGGTCTTCCAGAAGAAGCTTTCTTGGTTTAGAGAAATTCTTGAATTCCAAAACGAATCCACAGATGCAGAAGAATTTATGGAATCGTTAAAAATCGATCTCTTCTCTGATATGGTGTTTGTGTTTACACCAAAAGGAGACGTCATTGAACTGCCGTCGGGCTCAGTTCCGATTGATTTCTCTTACCGGATTCACTCGGAAATTGGGAATAAAACGATCGGTGCCAAGGTCAATGGCAAAATGGTCACACTCGATCACAAACTAAAAACAGGTGACATTATTGAAATTCTGACATCAAAGCACAGCTATGGGCCAAGTCAGGATTGGGTCAAGCTTGCCCAAACCTCCCAAGCGAAGCACAAGATCAGACAGTTTTTCAAAAAACAGCGCCGTGAAGAAAATGTCGAAAAAGGCCGAGAGCTCGTAGAAAAAGAAATCAAAAACCTTGAGTTTGATGTCAAAGACATTCTGACCGCTGAAAACCTGCAAAAAGTGGCTGACAAATTTAATTTTTCAAACGAAGAGGACATGTATGCAGCTGTTGGATATAACGGCATTACTGCACTACAAGTCGCCAATCGTTTAACGGAAAAAGAAAGAAAACAAAGAGATCAAGAAGAGCAAGAGAAAACCGTTCAAGAAGTGACGGTGGAACCAAAGACGTATCACGGGAAAAAACGGGAAGCTGGCGTAAGGGTCAAAGGGATTGATAACCTGCTTGTCCGCTTATCTAAGTGCTGTAACCCTGTTCCTGGTGATAGCATTGTCGGTTTTATTACGAAGGGCCGTGGCGTATCTGTTCACCGTGAGGACTGTCCGAACGTGAAGACAGGAGAAGCACAGGAGCGGTTAATTCCGGTCGAGTGGGAGCATGAGCAGCCTGCTCAAAATCGTAAAGAATACAATGTGGAAATTGAAATATTAGGATATGATCGACGTGGCTTACTCAATGAGGTGCTACAAGCAGTTAACGAAACCAAAACGAACATCTCCTCTGTTTCTGGGAAGTCTGATCGTAACAAAGTGGCGACGATCCATATGGCGATCTTTATCCAAAATATTAATCATTTGCACAAAGTAGTCGAACGCATTAAACAAATCAAAGACATTTACTCTGTTCGCCGATTCATGAATTAGAAAGGAAGTATATCGTCTATGAGGCTTGTTGTGCAGCGTGTGACAAATGCATCTGTGAAGGTAGAAGAAGAGATCACAGGTGCCATAAGCGAAGGATATATGGTGCTTGTTGGTGTCACACACGAAGATACAGAAGAAGATGTGTTTTACTTAGCTGAAAAGCTTGCACATTTACGCATTTTTGAAGATGAAAATGGGAAAATGAATCGTTCATTATTGGACATAAAAGGAAGCGTTCTGTCTGTGTCGCAATTTACCCTTTATGGTGATACGAGAAAGGGCAGACGGCCGAATTTTATGAAAGCCGCCAAGCCGGATGCAGCCAATTCGCTTTACGAATGTTTCAATAAAACCCTTAGAGAAAAAGGTATCCATGTTGAAACTGGCCGTTTTGGTGCGATGATGGACGTGTCATTGACCAATTCAGGACCAGTCACGATCTTGATGGACAGTAAAGAATAGATTCTCTTTAGACTGTAGATGAACTCATGCGGGAGTTTGTTTAGAGTCTTTTTCTTTTGTGGTCAAATAAAAAAAGAGGCGCAGAGGCCTCTTTTTTTTAACGGAAATATTGTTTTAATCCTTCAGTCATTCCTTCTGTGACTCGTTCCTGGTAAGAGGCGCTATAAATGATCGCTTCCTCCTGAGGATTGCTTAAATACCCGAGTTCATATAAAAGGGAAGGGCGTTTGTTTTCTCTTAAAACAAAGTAATCTCCGAATTTGACACCCTTATCAGGGATTTGAGAGCGTTTTGCGACTTCGGAATGAACGCTTGACGCTAATTGCTGATCTTTTGCTGCGTGATAATAATACGCTGTACTTCCTCTAACACTTTGGTCCATAAAACTATCATAATGAAGACTAATAAATGCATCTGCATTTCGGTAATGAGATGTCGCCACCCTCGATTGAAGGCTGATAAAGGTATCGTCACTTCTAGTTAAATACACATTTGCACCAGAAGCTCTTAATTTGCCTGCTAGTAAATTGGCGGTTTTGATGGTGATGTTCTTTTCAAAAGCACCGTCTGCGCCAATTGTGCCGCTGTCTTTTCCGCCATGACCAGGGTCAAGAACAATCGTTTTTCCTTTTAAAGAACCAGTCCCAGACGATGAATCCTGCTGAGGTCTTGGCGCTTCGCTGCTATTTTTCTTCGTTTGAACGACCCAGCTCGCTACATAGCCAGTTCCGCCGTTCGATAGTGTCACCTCGTACCAGTCACCTTGCGTCTGAACAATGTGATAGGCAGCTCCTTTTGTTGCTCTTTCTGCAATCCCAGCAGAGGTAGAAGCGCTTTTTCGAATGTTGGTGCCGTCATAGACAATGTACGCTTTTTGCTCAGAAGCCGAAGAGGATGAACTCTTTTCAGGTGCAGAGCCTGCTCCTTTGCCTGTGACAATGTAATAGCTTGCAACCCAGCCTTTTACGCCTTTCCCCTCAATTTCATACCAGCCGTTCTGCTCTCGCAAAATGGTGATCTGTGTGTTGCGGGCAAGTGAAGCGATGACTTGTGCATTTGGTGCCGCGGATTGCCTCACATTCAAGCTCGATACGCCAACTGTGCCTGTCTGGTTAGAGCGAGAAGACCCACCGGAGCTTGATTGAGAAGTTTTCTGCCCCCCTGAAACATAATCAGAGTGAACCCAGCCTTCTGCTTGTTTATAAGAAATTTTCGTCCATTCGCCGCTTGTCTCGAGCTTTTTAGCGGAAGCGCCTTGCGGGAAAGTACCAATCACTTGATAGGAAGTCCCAGGGCCTGTCCGGATGCGAAGGTCGGAAGCTGTCGATGTAATGGTACTGTCTCCTGCCGTGCTTTGACCTTGCGCCTTTGGTTTCTCTGTTTTTTGAGCGCCGGATGATGTGGTGATCAGCCATGAGACGACCCAGCCTTTTTGTCCGTTTGATAATTGGATCTGCACCCATTCCCCTTGTTCAGTGAGAATAGGATAACTTTCGCCGCGTTTTACTACAGCTGCGATTCCATAGCTTAAACCAGGGCCCGTTCTCACATTGATTTCATCTGTTGCGACCACAGCTTGATCTGTTTGTGCTGTAGCATGTGTCATAGGCAAAGAACTCGCGATGAGAACAAAACAAGTAAGCAGCATCATCATTTGATTGTGTTTTTTCAGATTCAAAACGGTGTTTTCCCCTCCCTTGTAAAACCGATGAATGTTAATTCGTTATGTAGTGGATGAATTCCTTGCAGTTTCCCTAATAAAAATGAATCAATCTGTTTATACTAAATAAAAATGTGATAAAAGGATGTACAAACATGAGATTAAGCAGAAAATTAGGACGAGTGCAATATAATGGACATCGTGATATCGACCGCTGGCAGCATGACGAAATGGATCAGCCGGGCTTCCTTGAAGAAACCGCATCTGAATACGGATGTACGTCAAAAGAAGAGCTGGAAAAGAAAAAGAGGCACGGCAAGGGTTGACAGAGTGGCAGCACCGACCTTATTATAATATAAATCAACACACTTGAAAATTTAAAATGTGGAACTGATGATAGAGAATAGTAGGGTAAATTGCGTGAGCAGAGAGGAATCGCCTTAGGCTGAAAGCGAATCCGCATGGCATTTATCACGAAAGAACACTCTGTAGGTTTCCTGCTGAACGCTCGAAAAATGAGTCAATAGGCGGAGAACGTGAATCTGCGTTAAGGATTTGAGCGGGAACATGCTTGATCATGTTCCAACTAGGGTGGCACCACGGGTATAACTCTCGTCCCTACTATACACATAGTAGAGGCGGGGGTTTTTTATATGTCCACATAAAAAATGAATGATGGTCGTAGGAGGACGAAAAATGAGTTTTAATATTCCAAGAGGCACACAGGATATTTTACCTGGAGAGTCAGAACGCTGGCAGTATGTTGAACAAATTGCGAGAGATACATGTGCAGCCTTTCAATACAAAGAAATCCGCACACCGATTTTTGAGCATACAGAGCTGTTTGCACGGGGAGTAGGCGAATCAACTGATATCGTTCAAAAAGAGATGTACACATTTGAAGATAAAAAAGGACGCAGCATCACACTACGTCCAGAGGGAACAGCTTCAACCGTCCGTTCTTATGTTGAAAATAAATTGTTTGCACAGCCGGCTCAGCCAACTAAGCTGTATTACATCGGACCAATGTTCCGCTATGAACGTCCGCAAACAGGAAGATATCGTCAATTTTATCAATTTGGAATCGAAGCGATTGGTTCCAAGGATCCTGCCATTGATGCAGAGGTCATTTCACTTGCGATGAGTGTGTATGAGAAAGCAGGTCTTTCTAACTTAAAACTCGTCATTAACAGCCTTGGTGACAAAGAGAGCCGTGCAGACTACCGCACAGCACTGGTCAAGCACTTTGAGCCAAGAATTGAGGAATTCTGTCACGACTGTCAAACTCGTTTACATCAAAATCCGCTGCGCATTCTTGATTGTAAAAAGGATCGTGATCATGAACTGATGACAACAGCTCCATCCATTCAAGATTACTTAAATGAAGAATCACGGACGTATTTTGAAAAGGTCAAACAATACTTATCAGATATAGGCATTGAGTATGTCGTCGATCCAAATTTAGTGCGCGGTCTTGATTACTACAATCACACAGCATTTGAGATCATGAGTAATGCAGAAGGCTTTGGTGCGATTACAACATTAGCCGGCGGCGGCCGTTATGACGGACTCGTTGAAGGAATTGGCGGTCCTGAATCACCAGGGATCGGATTTGCGATGAGTATTGAGCGTTTCCTATCAGCGATCGATGCTGAAGGAATTGAGCTTCCTCTGCAAGATGGTATTGATTTATACATTGCTGCTCTCGGAGATGAAGCGAAGGATTATTCTGTTTCATTATTAAACCGTCTGAGAAAAGAAGGTATCTCAAGTGAAATGGACTATACAGGGAAGAAACTAAAAGGACAATTTAAAGCAGCTGATCGTTTAAAAGCCAAATTTATTGCAGTTCTTGGAGAAGATGAACTTGCACAGCAAATTGTGAATGTGAAAGATACAACTACGGGTGAACAAATTGAAGTGAAGCTTGATGAGCTGATTCAAATGTTGAAGGCCCACCAGAAAGCGTAAAGAAGGAGTGGAATGTTCGTGTTTGGTAGAACTTTTTATTGTGGAGAAGTAACAGAAGACCAAATCGGTCAGTCAGTTGTATTAAAAGGATGGGTTCAAAAAAGGCGTGACCTAGGCGGTTTAATCTTTATTGATTTGCGTGACCGTTCAGGGATTGTACAAGTTGTCTTCAATCCAGACTTATCAAAAGAGGCGCTTGAGACAGCAGAATCAATTCGTAACGAATATGTCCTTGATATTAAAGGAACGGTTGTCGCAAGAGAAGAAGCAACGATCAACCCAAATTTAAAAACGGGCAAAATTGAAATTCAAGTCGAAACGGTCACCGTTTTAAATGAAGCGAAGACTCCTCCATTTGTGATTTCAGATCAAGCAGACGAGGTATCAGAAGATGTTCGTTTAAAATATCGTTACCTGGATCTTCGCCGCCCTGCAATGTTTGAAACAATGAAAATGCGACATGAAGTCACAAAAGCATTCCGCCATTTCTTAGACGACAACGGCTTTCTAGACATTGAAACACCAATTTTAACGAAAAGTACCCCAGAAGGTGCGCGTGACTATCTTGTTCCAAGCCGTGTACACGAGGGAGAATTTTATGCACTGCCTCAGTCTCCGCAATTATTTAAACAATTGCTGATGGTTTCTGGGATGGACCGTTATTATCAAATTGCCCGCTGTTTTAGAGATGAAGACTTGCGTGCTGACCGTCAGCCGGAATTCACACAAGTCGATATTGAAATGTCCTTTATGAGTCAAGAGGACATCATGACGCTTGCTGAAGAGATGATGGCGAAGGTAATGAAAGATGTCAAAGGTGTAGACCTTACATTGCCATTACCTCGTATGACATACGATGAAGCGATGAATTCCTATGGATCTGATAAACCGGATACACGTTTTGAGATGAAGCTGGTTAACATTTCAGATACGGTAAAAGACTCCGATTTCAAAGTGTTTAGTGGCGCTGTGAAAAATGGTGGAGCTGTGAAAGCCATCAATGTCAAAGGGGCTGCATCGAACTATTCAAGAAAAGACATTGATGCACTTGGTGCATTTGCAGCGAACTACGGTGCAAAAGGTCTAGCTTGGCTAAAAGCAGAAGGGACTGAATTAAAAGGTCCGATCGCTAAATTCTTTGATGATGCAAAGCAAGCTGAATTAAAAGAACAGCTGCAAGTTGAAGAAGGCGACCTGTTACTCTTTGTCGCAGATAAGACGTCTGTTGTTCATGATGCACTTGGTGCACTTCGTTTAAAACTTGGTAAAGAGCTTGAACTGATCGATGAGTCTGTATTCAATTTCTTATGGGTTGTCGATTGGCCGCTGCTTGAAAAGGATGAAGAAGAAGGCCGCTTCTATGCTGCCCATCATCCATTCACAATGCCAGTTCGCGATGATCTTGAATTAATTGAAACAAGCCCAGAAGACATGAAGGCACAGGCTTACGATCTTGTGCTGAATGGCTACGAGCTTGGCGGAGGTTCTATTCGTATTTTTGAAAAGGACATTCAAGAAAAAATGTTTGGCTTACTTGGTTTTTCAAAAGAAGAGGCCTACGAACAATTCGGCTTCCTTCTGGATGCGTTTGAGCATGGTGTTCCTCCGCATGGCGGAATCGCGCTTGGGCTTGATCGTTTAGTGATGCTGCTTGCAGGCCGCTCTAACTTAAGGGATACGATTGCATTCCCGAAAACGGCAAGTGCGAGCTGCGTTCTCACAGATGCCCCTGGCCATGTGAGCGAGGCGCAGCTTGATGAGCTGAGTTTAGCGATTAAAACAAAAGTAAAACAGTAAAATAGGCGCATGTTTATAGGTATGTAAACGCTTGAAAAAGAAATATGCCTATGATATGCTTTCATCAATCAATAAATAAAGTCCTGATACGTACGGTGGTTACCTAGTTTTGACCGAACATTTTTTTATACGGGAGCTTGCCTTTCCTTTCTGCATAAATGCCTCATTAGAGGACTTATAAAGTCAGGAAGAAAGCACCCACCTGCATGGTGCGGGGTTCAAAACGAAGGAAATGCTGGCGGCGTCATCGGGACTTTTTTGTGTTTTTTTCTTTTAGAGAAGGATGACGGAGAAGTCTGAATATGATATGATTCTTTCGATTCATTTTAAATAAAGGTGGAGTGAGGCACTTGTTACATCAGTTTTCAAGAAACGAGCTTGCCATTGGCAAGGAAGGCTTAAATATACTAAAAAACAGTACAGTTGCAGTGCTTGGTGTGGGCGGCGTTGGTTCATTCGCAGTAGAGGCGCTCGCTCGTTCCGGCGTTGGCCGTATTGTTCTTGTTGATAAAGATGATATTGATATTACAAATGTAAACCGTCAGCTTCCAGCATTGCTATCAACAGTTGGCCAGCCAAAGGTTGACTTAATGCAGGCGAGAATCGCTGATATTAATCCAGAATGTGAAGTTGTTGCGCTTAAGATGTTTTATACAGAGGAAACATACGAGCAATTTTTTGAGTATCCGCTTGATTATGTCATTGATGCCTCAGATACCATTCACTATAAAATTCATTTAATGAAAGAGTGTCTGAACCGCGGTGTGAACATCATTTCAAGTATGGGAGCTGCGAATAAAACAGATCCGACACGCTTCAAAATCGATGATATTTCAAAAACACATACCGATCCTATTGCAAAAGTCGTGAGAACACGTCTGCGTAAGGAAGGGATTCGTAAAGGAATTGAAGTCATTTTCTCTGACGAAAGTCCGATTGTCATTCGCGAAGATGTCAGAAAAGAAGTTGGAAATGATGAAGCGAAGATTCGCAAGGCGCAAATGCCGCCATCATCCAATGCGTTCGTTCCGTCTGTTGCCGGACTGATCATGGGTGGTCATGTCATTATGAAGCTTTTAAAGGATATTCCGATTACACGTGTGAAGGATAAATAAACAGCCCGCCTGCTAATTATGCAGGGGGCTTTTTTTATTTTTGGCGTTTTAAATTTTCATAGACCTGTTTCAATGCTCCTTCAAATTTTCCGGTTTGCTTCGGTACATAGTATTGCTTGTTTTTCAGCGGATCAGGTAAATATTGCTGCTTCACCCAGCCGTTCTCATAATCATGTGGGTATAAGTAATCGACACCTCTTCCGAGTGCTGTGGCGCCTTTGTAGTGTGCATCCTTTAAATGAACTGGAACCTCACCAATTTTCCCTGTACGAATATCACCAAGTGCCGCATCAATTGCCTTATATGCCGAATTGGACTTAGGAGAAAGACACAGTTCAATCACTGCGTTCGCCAGCGGAATTCGTGCTTCTGGGAAACCGACTCTTTCTGCTGTTTGTACTGCGCTTAACACGCGGGGGCCTGCCTGCGGACTGGCTAAGCCAATGTCCTCGTAAGCCATCACGAGTAATCTTCTTGAAATGCTTTCAAGGTCTCCTGCTTCGATCAGTCTGGCAAGGTAATGCAGCGCCGCATCTGTATCAGATCCCCTAATGGATTTTTGAAAAGCCGAGAGGACATCATAATGAGCATCACCATTCTTGTCATGTGAGAAGCTCTTTTTTTGTAAGCATTCTTCTGCTGCGGCAAGAGTAATTTTAATATGCCCAGTCTCATCAGGTTTTGTCGATAAGACAGCGAGTTCTAGTGCATTTAAAGCAGAACGCACGTCTCCTCCGCATCCATTGGCAAAATGATTCATCGCTTCATCGTCCACGGTCACCTCATAACCGCCAAGCCCGCGATGCTCATCCTGTAAGGCTCTTGTTAACGCAGCTTTGATTTGCTCTGTTTCAAGCGGCTTTAGCTCGAATATTTGTGTCCGGCTTCGGATGGCGGGATTGATCGCATGATAGGGATTAGCCGTCGTTGCGCCAATTAAAATGATCATGCCATTTTCTAAATAAGGAAGGAGAAAATCCTGCTTTCCTTTATCAAGCCGGTGGACTTCGTCTAAAATAAGGATCACCTGTCCGCTCATTTTCGCTTCAGCGGCGACAGCTTCCATATCCTTTTTGTTATGAATGACCGCATTTAATGTACGAAAAGCAATGCTAGTACTACCAGCGATCGCTGTTGCAATCGATGTTTTGCCAATGCCCGGCGGTCCGTATAAAATCATCGAGGATAAATGCTTTGCCTCGACCATTCGTCTAATAATTTGACCTTCTCCAACAAGATGCTCCTGCCCAATAATGTCTTCAATATGACTTGGGCGCATCCGGTACGCTAAAGGTTTCATAATTATCTCTCCTAAAGCAATGTCTTGTTTGTATAGAGTACCGAAATTTCTTCAAATAGAAAAGGGATGCGTCCTTCAATTATGCTCAGTACCCGTAAATGAAAGTTGGCTGAAAGTATGATATAATTGCTTTTGGTCTATATATCAGCGTATATGAAATCAGAAAAATAATTGATGACATAGAATAGAAAACGCAGAGGTGTTTAACTTGAAAATATCAACTAAAGGCAGATATGGTCTAACGATCATGATCGAATTAGCCAAAAAACATGGCGAAGGCCCTACATCATTAAAATCAATCGCTCAAAACAATGATTTGTCTGAGCATTATTTAGAGCAGCTTGTATCACCACTCCGCAATGCCCGTCTTGTAAAAAGTATTCGCGGTGCGTATGGCGGCTATGTTCTTGCACATGAACCAAACGAGATCACAGCAGGTGATATTATTCGTGTATTAGAAGGACCAATTAGTCCTGTTGAAGTCATCGAAAACGAAGAACCAGCAAAGCGTGAACTATGGATTCGTATTCGTGATGCAGTAAAAGACGTACTAGACAATACAACTCTTGAAGACTTGGCAAGCTACACAGATGACGGGGATCAAGACTCGTATATGTTCTATATTTAGATCAGAGGTGTACCGGAAATGGAACGAATCTATTTAGATCATGCAGCCACAACGCCGATGGATCAGCGTATTGTGGACAAGATGATGCCGTACTTTACAGAGATATTTGGCAATCCCTCTAGTATTCATTCATATGGGCGCGAGGCAAGAAAGTGGCTCGATGAAGCAAGAGAAGTCATTGCAGGAGAATTACACTGTAAACCACAGGAGATCATCCTCACAAGCGGAGGAACTGAGGCGGACAACCTGGCAATCACAGGTGTTGCCATGGCAAGACAGCATGAAGGAAAACATATCATCACAGTGAAAACAGAGCATCATGCGGTGCTGCATACATGTGAACGCCTAGAGAAGCTAGGATTTGAAGTGACATATTTAGATGTGGACGAAACGGGATTGATTCATCTTGATCAATTAAAACAAGCATTGAGAGATGATACGATTCTTGTGACCGTCATGTACGGCAATAATGAAACAGGTGTGATTCAGCCAATCAAAGCCATTGGCGAACTTCTACATGATCACCCTGCTCATTTTCATACAGACGCAGTGCAGGCGTTTGGCACAGTGCCTATTGATGCAGCAGATCTCCATATTGATCTTTTATCTGCTTCTGGCCATAAGCTGAACGGTCCGATGGGAACAGGCTTTTTATATGTAAACGAAGGCGTGAAACTTTCTCCGCAAATATTCGGAGGGGAACAAGAAAGAAAGCGCCGTGCTGGCACTGAAAATGTGGCAGGAATTGTTGGACTTGCAGAAGCTGTTCAATTAACGAAGCAAAATAGAAGAGAAAAATCGATGCATTATGGTAAGCTCAAAGAAACTATGCTGCAAGTATTCGAAGAGGAATCTCTTAATTTCTCTATCAATGGACATCCGAAAGAGACATTGCCGCACATTTTAAATGTTCATTTCCCGGGCGTCTCCATTGAATCGCTGCTTGTGAATTTAGATATGGAAGGAATTGCTGTTTCAAGCGGATCGGCATGTACGGCTGGATCTGTCCTTCCTTCGCACGTGTTAAGCGCCATGTATGGCGAAGAAGCAAAAGAGCTGACATCCTCAGTCAGAATAAGCTTCGGTCTTGGGAATGAAGAGGATCATGTGAAGCAGGCGGCACGTAAGATAGCAGCTGTTGTCAAACGCCTAGCCAAATAAATGCTTCCTTTTGTTCGTGTGTGAAAAATGAAACAGCGAAGCACCTGAAGAACGAAACGCGTATGTTGTTTCATTGAAATTGGAGTTGATGAAGATGACAAAAAGACCAGAAGATACAAGAGTTGTGGTCGGTATGTCCGGAGGAGTCGATTCATCAGTTGCCGCTCTTATGCTAAAGGAGCAAGGCTATGATGTCATCGGCATATTTATGAAAAACTGGGATGACACTGATGAAAATGGTGTTTGCACAGCAACGGAAGATTATGAGGATGTCATCCGCGTGTGTAACCAAATTGGAATCCCATATTATGCAGTAAATTTCGAGAAGCAATATTGGGACAAAGTGTTTCAATATTTCCTTGATGAATATAAAGCGGGCAGAACGCCAAACCCAGATGTCATGTGTAACAAAGAAATTAAGTTCAAGGCATTCCTTGAGCATGCATTGTCACTTGGTGCGGATTATTTGGCAACAGGACACTATGCTCGTGTTGATAGAACTGGTGATGAAGTCAAAATGCTGCGAGGTCTTGATGCAAACAAAGACCAAACGTATTTCTTAAATCAGCTGACTCAGGAACAACTTGATAAAGTCATGTTCCCAATCGGTGATTTAGAGAAAAAAAGGGTTCGTGAATTGGCAAAAGAAGCAGAGCTCGCAACAGCAACGAAAAAAGACTCAACAGGTATCTGCTTTATTGGAGAGAGAAACTTTAAAACGTTCCTCAGTCAATATTTGCCTGCACAGCCTGGTGTGATGCAGACAATGGACGGAGAAGTAAAAGGGGAGCACGATGGACTGATGTATTACACGATCGGTCAGCGCCAAGGACTTGGCATTGGCGGCAGTGGTGATCCTTGGTTTGTCGTTGGGAAAGACTTGGAGAAAAACATCTTGTTTGTTGAACAAGGCTTCCACAATCCACTTTTATACTCTGAAAGCATTTCAGCCGTTAATATCAGCTGGACTCGTCCTCATATTGTCGGGGAAAACGGTGAATTAACGTGCACAGCAAAATTCAGATACCGTCAAGAAGATCACCATGTGAAGGTCAAAATGACAGGTGAGCAAGAAGCGATGGTTATCTTTGATGAACCTGTTCGTGCTGTTACCCCGGGACAAGCGGTTGTTTTTTATGATGGTGACGAATGTCTTGGCGGCGGTACAATTGACGATGTCTTCAAAGATGGTCAAAAGCTGTCGTATGTGTAGCATGTTTTCAAAACCTCAACGTCGCTGTTGAGGTTTTTTAATGAAAGGATGAGAGAGCGAATGAATCATAACGAAATCGGCATAGAAGCCTTGAATCAAGGGAATATCGAAAAAGCAGCTGAAGCTTTTACAAAAGCGATCGAAGAAAGCCCGAAGGATCCGGTTCCATATATTAACTTTGCGAACTTACTTTCAAGTATCAATGAATTTGAACGTGCTTTAAACTTTTTTCAAAAAGCTATTGAACTTGATCACACCGCAGCTGCAGCCTATTACGGGGCAGGAAATGTGTATACATTAAAAGAAGACTTTATGAAAGCGAAAGACTACTTTGAACAAGCACTAAAAGCGGGCATGGAAAATAGTGATTTGTTTTATATGCTTGGGCAGACGCTCATCAAATTAGAGCAGCCAAAGCTTGCGATGCCGTATCTTCAGCGTGCTGTTGAATTAAACGAAGAAGATAATGAAGCTAGATTCCAATTTGGCATGTGCTTAGCCAATGAACACATGCTGGAAGAAGCGGTGACAACTTTTACTGAAGTCATCACGCGTGATCCGCAGCATGCAGACGCCTTTTATAATTTAGGGGTTGCGTATGCGTACTTAGAGAAAAAAGACGAAGCGCTTGAGATGCTGGGTAAAGCCATTGACGTGCAGCCTGACCATATGCTGGCACTACATGCGCAAAAGCTGATTCAAGAGGCAGAATAGATGGAAGGAGGGAAGACCTGTGCAGGAACATCCAGATCAAATGAAGCTTGAGGACGAACCGTTTTTAAAGGGGACCATTCAAGCCGTTATTTTCCATAATGAAAGTAATTTATACTCGGTGTTAAAGGTGAAAGTCATTGAAACATCGGAAAACTTAGAGGAAAAAACAGCATCTGTCACAGGCTACTTCCCCGCACTTCATGAGGAGGAAACCTACACCTTTTATGGCAAAGTCACAAGCCATCCGAAATTTGGTGAACAGTTTCAGGCCACTCATTTTCAAAAGGAAGTACCGACAACGAAGCAAGGAATCATACATTATCTCTCAAGTGATTTATTTGAGGGGATAGGAAAAAAGACGGCGGAAGAAATCGTGGGACAGCTTGGCAATCAAACGCTTCATAAAATTATGCGTGACCCAGCTGTTTTATACGATGTACCGCGTTTATCAAAAAAGAAGGCGGATAAGCTGGCCGCAGCGCTTCAGGAGCATCAAGGACTGGAACAAATCATGATCAGCCTGAATCAATATGGCTTTGGTCCGCAGCTCAGCATGAAGATTTACCAAGTGTACGAGAGTGAAACGCTGCAAAAGATTGAGGAAAATCCCTATCAGCTTGTTAAGGATGTTGAGGGGATCGGATTTATTAAGGCGGATGAGCTCGGCGCTAGAACAGGCATCTCAGGTAATGATCCAGAGCGGATTCGCGCAGCCTTGCTATATACAGTGGAGACAGCCAGTCTTCAGGACGGTCATACGTACATACAAACGAAAGATTTGATCGTCGAAACCCGCAAGCTGCTCAACCAAACAGGCAATGATTACAAAGTGACTGAAATGGATGTTGCCAATCAGATCATTGCACTTGGCGAAGGAAAAGAAATGATCATTGAAGATGACCGCTGCTATCATCCATCCTTATTTTATGCGGAGCAAAGTGTTGCCAAACGCATTCAAAAAATCGTCTCCCAAACAGAATACGCGGATCAATTTCCTGAATCAGAATTCCTGCTTGCACTTGGTGAGCTGGAGGAGCGGTTAGGCGTCCAGTATGCACCGACACAAAAGGAAGCAATTCAAAAGGCACTCATGTCCCCAATGCTGCTTTTAACAGGTGGACCTGGTACAGGGAAGACGACGGTCATTAAAGGAATTGTCGAGCTTTACAGTGATCTTCACGGTGTATCTCTTGATCCGAGTGATTATAAAAAGGATGAATCCTTCCCATTTGTACTTGCGGCACCAACTGGACGGGCGGCTAAACGGATGACAGAATCAACAGGGCTTCCAGCTGTCACCATTCACCGGCTGCTAGGCTGGAACGGATCGGAGGGCTTCTCGCATGATGAAGAACAGCCGATTGAAGGAAAGCTTGTCATCATTGATGAATCAAGTATGCTTGATATTTGGCTGGCGAATCATTTGTTTAAAGCCATTCCTGATCATATCCAAGTCATTATGGTAGGGGATGAACATCAGCTGCCATCTGTCGGACCAGGCCAAGTTTTACGGGATTTGCTTGCCTCAAAAGCTGTGCCGGCTGTTACTCTGACAGATATTTACCGGCAGGCAGACGGCTCAACCATTGTTGAACTTGCCCATGATATGAAAAATGGTGTGCTGCCAAAGGATATTACTGCACGCTCAAAGGATCGGTCCTTCATTCAATGTTCAGCTGATCAAATGAAAGAAGTCATTGAGAAAGTCGTCAGCAATGCTGCTCAAAAAGGGTTTTCGGCAAAGGACATTCAAGTACTCGCACCAATGTATAAAGGAAAAGCAGGCATCAATGAGCTCAACAAAATGCTGCAGCACATTTTGAATCCTAAAAAACCAAAAGGCAGAGAAATCCCGTTTGGTGATGTGGTGTACCGAACAGGTGATAAAGTGCTTCAGCTTGTGAATCAGCCAGAGAACAATATCTTTAACGGCGATATCGGCGAAATTGTCTCGATTTTTTATGCAAAAGAAAATACAGAAAAAGAAGACATGGCCGTGATCTCCTTTGATGGAAATGAAATCACCTTTACGAAAAAGGATTTTCATCAATTTACACATGCCTATTGCTGCTCCATCCACAAATCACAAGGCAGTGAATTTCCGATTGTTGTGCTGCCAGTTGTGAGGAGCTATTACCGAATGCTTCGGCGGAATCTGCTGTACACAGCGATTACACGAAGTAAAAAGTTTTTAATACTGTGCGGCGAGGAATCAGCGCTTGAGTGGGGCGTGAAAAACAATGAGGATTCCCTCAGACAAACGTCCTTAACGATGCGGCTTGTGCAAACCGAACAAATCATGGATGCAGAACTTGAAGCGCTCCAAAAAGAGCTTCCGTTTAGCGTACATGACGCAAATATTGGCATGGAGGGAATCACTCCGTTTGATTTTATGCACGAGTAGAAGGCTTCCATATGGAAGCCTTAGCGTGTAGACAAACCCTCGCATTCGTTGTCAATCCTGCGCTCCGGTGCTCACGAATGTCAAATTCGCTCCGCTCCGATGCTCGTCTTTCTTAGACTGCAAAGGTTTTCTATCACGCTGAAAAGAAGACAAAGGGCTAAAATCAAGATCATTTTAGCCCTTTGTCAACAATCTGAGGCTTCCATACGGAAGCCTTTTAGCGCGGAAAGAACTTCTTCCATTCCGTTCATGGAAGCCATTTCTTCGTATGAGTCATGAAGCAAACGCACACGATAAGACTGTTCCGCAAAAGGTGGTTGAGCACATTTTGAGAACATGCCGAGAACTTGAAGGAATGACGATCTATTCAGATGAGCTGTCCCAATCGCTTGGTTCCATAAAAGATATTTGCTTTTTAGCCGGAGGCAGCTGCGGAGGATATGTGTTAGAGGGGAAAAAGAAAGACTGTGCACTCATTCCATTCTCTGGATTTGATCAGCTGACAGACAAAGGTTTATATGTGAGCTGCCAGGAGGGAGTAGGCATGGATTCCTCTGCTCCATTCTTGTTATTTTCGAAATTAAAAAAGAAAATGATGCAGTCGCCTGATGGTGAAAATTTAGGCATTTTGGAAGATGTATACTTTTGTACAAATTCGGGCACAATCGTAGCATATGAACTCTCGGACGGCTTCTTTACAGAGCTATCAGGGATTCGGAAACAGCTGCAGGCTGCCGGAACCTTGATGAACGTTCAAAAGGAAGCACTGGTTCTAAACCGAACGTAAAGAGGTGCTGATTATGCTCATTTGCCCAAATTGCAAATGTAAAGACATCGGAAAAATTGGGGTCAATCAATATTATTGCTGGGGCTGTTTTATTGAATTGACGCTGTCAAAAGGCAAAATATCGACACACCAAGTGGAGGAAGACGGGACACTAAGCAGCTTAGATGATCTGTTTAGTGACGATGAACGTTCAATTCAACTATAAGTGTTAAGGGGGAATTTCGAATGGGCAAAATGACTTCTTCACTATTAACGCTTGGTGCAGGTGCACTTGCATATCACTTTGCAAGCCGATATGATATGCCATCAAAGCGGGATATGAAAAAGCTAAAAAAACGTGTTATGAGAATGATGTAAACACAAAAGGGCTAAAATGATCTTCATTTTAGCCCTTTGTTTTTTTCAAACCGGGGTACAGGGTTGTCAATAAGCTGAGCTGTTACGCCTGCCTGTATTCTAATCGTCTTGCAAGAATGGATAAGCTGAAATTGACGACAAAATACATCATAGCCGCCAATAGGAAAATCGGCAGTAAATAGGATTGGCTTTGACCGTTTAATATTTGTGCGTGATGTAATAATTCTGGAAGCGCAATGACGACGGCAAGCGACGTATCTTTTAAAAGAGATATGAATTGACTGACAATTGGCGGCACCATTCTGCGCAGGGCCTGCGGCATAATAATCATTTTCAATGTTTGAATATAGGTTAAACCAGAAGACCTGGCTGCTTCGATCTGGCCCTTATCAATTGATTTAAGGCCGCTCCGAATAATTTCTGACAGCATCGCGGATTCAAACACGGTTAAAGCTGCAATGGCAGAGGCTGTGATGCTTAGCTTGATGCCGATTTCAGGCAATGCAAAATACGTGAAAAAGATGATCAGTAAAAGCGGCAGGTTCCGAATGGTTTCTACAACAACCGCAAGCACTTTTGATAAAACCGGGATTTGAGCGAACCGCAATGTGCCGACGACTAATCCAATGATAAAGCTCAAAATGATGGAGATAAAAGCCACTTTTAAGGTGACAGCAAATCCTTCAAGTAAAAAGGCGAGATGATCAGGCTGGTAGGCACCTATAAAATCCAAGATATTTCCTCCTCTCTAGTGGCTTCTTGCTAATCTTCTTTCTAAATAACCAACGCCTAGACTAAGCGGAATGGTTAATAGCAGATAGAACATCGCAACAAAGATGTAGACATCAAACGTCACAAATGTTCTAGATGCAATAAGGTCACCTTGATACATGAGATCAAACCCTGCAATGACACCCAAAATCGAGGAGTTTTTGACAAGGTTAATAAATTGATTGCCAAGAGGGGGAATGACGATTTTAATCGCCTGCGGCAAAATGATATACCGCATCGTCCCGCCATATGACAGACCTGAAGCGCGGGCTGCTTCCATTTGTCCAAGCGGTACAGCTTGTATCCCTGCACGAATGGCTTCAGCAATAAAGGCAGACGTATAAATGGCAAGAGCAATCGTCCCAGCAGTAAAGCCATCTGCTACAATACCTAGCACGGGTAAACCAAAGAAGAAAACAAAGGTGATCAATAATAACGGAATATTCCGAATAAATTCCACATAAGCCGTTCCGAACCAGTTGAGCGGCCTAAATGGCGCAATTCTCATAATGGCAATGAGTGTACCGATCAAAAAGCTTCCAATCAGAGCAATGACACTTGCACCAATGGTATATTTAAAGCCTTCTAAATAAAGATGAAAATTTTCAGTGAGAATGGAAAACCGCAGCAATCAGTTCACTTCCTTCCTGATCAACAGGGGAGCCATTGAGCGGCTCACCTGAGGCATTGATGTTAACCAATCAAATGTTATTCTTTGATCCATTTTTTAAGAATTTTGTCATATTCACCATTGTCTTTTAACGTTTTTAAGGCTTTATTGATCGCATCAGTTAATTCTTGATCCCCTTTTTTCACAGCAATGCCATAAGGCTCATCTGTAAAGGTGCCGCCGACCACTTCATAATTTGAATCCTCATCTGCCATACCAAATAAGATTGCATTATCAGTTGTCAGCACTTGCCCTTGATTTGATTTTAATGCTGTAAAAGCCTCTTGATAGTTCTCAAATTCTAATACGGATACTTCAGGTGCTTTCTCACGGATATTTTGAGAAGAAGTAGATCCTTTCACGGCCAGCACCTTCGTTCCTTTTTTAAGATCATCAATGGATTGAATGTCGCTTCCTTTTTTTACAAGCAGTGATTGTCCTGCTTCAAAGTAAACATCTGAGAAATTGACTTCTTTTTTACGCTCTTCTGTAATTGTCATGGTGGCTACAATCGCATGGATATCTCCTTTTTGAAGCAAGGGAATTCTTGTTTTAGATGTCACTTCCTTAAATTCTGCTCTTCCTTCATCGCCGAGTATTTCCTTTGTGATGGCTTTTGCAATATCAATATCAAATCCTTCAATATCACCGCTGCTCGGATTTTTTAGACCGAATAGACGTGTGTCATTTTTTACACCGAAAATGATTTTTTTGTCTTTCTTAATGGTTTCTAATGAGCTTCCTTGTTTTGCATCAGTTGAACCTTTTTCTGTAGATCCACAAGCAGTCAAAGCGGCGATGCAGCAAGTCATAAAGAGCAGCAGGCCAAAGCGTTTCATTTTTTTCATTAAACCATTCCCCCTAGTGATTTAAAATACGGCTTAAAAATAATTGAGCACGTTTCTCTTGCGGTTTTTCATAAAATGCAGCCGGTGTTGATTCTTCAAGAATTCTGCCCTCATCAATAAAGACAATGCGGTCGGCCACTTCACGGGCAAAGCCCATCTCATGCGTGACAACAACCATGGTCATGCCTTCACGGGCCAGCTGCTTCATCACATCTAATACCTCGCCGATCATCTCTGGATCAAGTGCAGATGTCGGTTCGTCAAAAAGCATCACCTCTGGTTTCATCGCAAGCCCTCTTGCAATGGCAACGCGCTGCTGCTGTCCGCCTGAGAGTCGTGAAGGGTAGGTGTCTGCTTTTTCAGGAATGCCGACTTTATTTAAATAAAATTCAGCTGTTTCCTTTGCTTCTTCTTTGCTCACTTTTTTGACCTTCATCGGCGCAAGCATAATGTTTTCAAGCACCGTCTTATGCGGATAGAGGTGAAAATGCTGAAAGACCATTCCGATATTTTGCCTGACAAGATTGATGTTGGTCTTCGGATGCTGAACAGACACTTGGTTGACGAGAACTTTTCCCGCATCAATGCTTTCAAGACGATTGATACACCTGAGCATCGTGCTTTTACCAGATCCTGAAGGACCGATGATCACAACAACCTCCCCTTTTTGAATATGTAGGTTAATGTCCTTAAGTACATGGAACTGGCCATAATGCTTGTTGACTTCTTCGAATGTGATCATGAAGAACCTCCTCTTGTGTTTCATTGGCTAAAGCTAAAGTGGATTCTAGCACAACTTGTGTAAAAAGAAGTAAATGATGGAATATTTTCTGACGAGATTTTACAGCAAATAGTGACTTTGGATGGAGCTGTATGTTTCATGTGTATTCATTTTTAACAAAGTTAGGACAAATTTTATTTACGTGGATAATTGCAGAAGATGGTTAAACAATAAGAAAAGAGGTGAAAAAGGTGAAGAAACGTCCGATCCAATTTCTGATATATGCTGCAGGGATCCTGCTTGTCCTTGCATCCTTGCTCATTTTACTGCAGCTCGACGAGTTATGGATGCCTGTTTTTTTATTGCTGAAGGCGGTTCTCATTCCGCTTCTCATTGCCATTTTTATTTCTTATCTGCTTTATCCGATTGTTGAAAGACTGCATGCACGAGGGCTGCCGAGAACAGTCAGTCTCTTACTCATCTATGTCCTGTTTTTTGGCGGGATTGGGTTTGCGGTTTATAAAGGAGCGCCTGTGATGATCGCACAGTTAAATGAGCTGTCAGAACAAATTCCGGTCCTGGCCGAAACTTATAATGGCGCTTTATCACATATTCATCGTCATACGAGCCACTGGCCTGACGGACTTCACGACCGCTTGGACCGCTTCATTGTTCAATCGGAGACATATGCAGCCAATAGTGCTGAGCGGATGATTCTTAGCTGTAAGGTTTTATTTGATTACGCATTAGTCGCAGCACTCATTCCTTTTCTTGTTTTTTATATGGTGAAGGATATGAACACGATGAAGCGGGCGGCATGGTATTTAACGCCGCCATCATTTAGAAAGAGGGGAAAAGCTTTTGTCAAAGCAGTGGATGAATCGCTTGGTGATTATATTCGAGGGCAGCTGCTTGTCTGTTCTTTAATCGGGGGTGCAGCAGCCATTGTGCTCTGGCTTTTTCATATCCCGTATCCGCTTGTTCTTGGGATGCTGATAGGGGCAACGAACGTGATTCCTTATTTTGGACCGATTATTGGCGCAGTTCCTGCCATCTTTATTGCGTTTACCATCTCGGTGAAATCGGTCATCATTGTGCTGATCACAGTAGCGGTGCTGCAATTTTTAGAGAGCAATGTCCTCAGCCCAATCATTGTAGGGCGAAGTCTTCATATGCATCCTGTCGTCATTATGCTTGTCTTGCTTGCAGGAGGAGAGCTGTTTGGCTTAATTGGGATGATTTTAGCCGTACCAGCAGCTGCAATTATCAGGGTGATCATTGTGCAATATATCCTGATGAGACGAAGCGTTCATTGACAAGACGAGCCGAGTTGTCTATAATAATTTCGATTCATACATATTGAAATTCAATGACGGACCCGAGTACGTTAAAAAGCTGTTGCAGAGAGAGGCTTTATTTGCTGAGAAAAGCCTTATCAGACCTTTAACGGAAGCTAGTCCCGAGTGCAGATAAACACTGCCGCTCTCTTCCGGCGTTATCGGATGTGAAGGTGATAGACGAATTTGTCTATAATCAGGGTGGTACCGCGAGAACATCTCGTCCCTGTGTAAGTCGTTTTGTGCTTGCATAGGGCGGGATGTTTTTTCGTTTGTGTGGAGATTGATGAATGATAAGGGAGGATTTTTGAATGAAAACTTTAACTTCAGCTCAAGTACGTCAAATGTTTTTAGACTTCTTTAAAGAAAAAGGACATGCTGTAGAACCGAGTGCGTCTCTTGTACCGCATGACGATCCGACACTTTTATGGATCAACAGTGGTGTGGCAACATTAAAAAAATACTTTGATGGCCGCGTCGTACCTGAAAATCCGCGTATTTGCAACGCGCAAAAATCGATTCGTACAAATGATATTGAAAATGTAGGGAAGACAGCACGCCATCACACGTTCTTTGAAATGCTTGGCAACTTCTCTATTGGTGACTATTTTAAAGAAGAGGCCATTGAATGGGCGTGGGAATTCCTCACAAGTGAAGAGTGGATCGGCTTTGATCCGAATTTGTTATCTGTGACAGTCCACCCAGAGGACGAAGAAGCGTATATCCTTTGGAGAGATAAAATTGGTGTGCCTGAAGAACGTATTATCCGTCTGGAAGGCAACTTCTGGGATATAGGCGAGGGCCCAAGCGGACCAAATACAGAAATTTTCTATGACCGCGGTGAATCATACGGTCACGACATGAACGATCCAGAATTATATCCAGGCGGGGAAAACGAGCGTTATTTAGAAGTATGGAACCTTGTGTTCTCTGAATTCAACCATAATCCAGATGGGTCATACACACCACTGCCGAAGAAAAACATTGATACAGGGATGGGTCTTGAACGAATGGTATCTGTCATTCAAAATGTGCCGACGAACTTCGATACAGACCTATTCATGCCAATTATTCGCGCAGTCGAAACGATCTCTGGAGAAAGCTATGGCGAAACAAAGGAAAAGGATACAGCATTCAAAGTGATTGCTGACCATATCCGGACAGTTGCCTTTGCTGTAAGTGACGGAGCGCTTCCTTCCAATGAAGGCCGCGGGTATGTATTAAGACGTTTGCTGCGCCGCGCTGTGCGTTATGCAAAAACAATCCATATCCACCGTCCGTTTATGTATGATTTAGTGCCAGTTGTTGCTGAAATCATGAAGGATTTCTACCCAGATGTACAAGCAAAAGAAGAATTTATTGCGAAAGTCATCAAAAACGAAGAAGAACGTTTCCACGAAACACTGAACGAAGGGTTAGCCATTTTGTCAGAAGTGATCAAAAAAGAAAGAGACAAAGGCAGCTCACAAATTTCAGGTGAAGATGTATTTAAGCTGTATGATACGTATGGATTCCCTGTCGAGCTAACAGAAGAATACGCAGAAGATGAGAACATGACAGTTGATCGAGAAGGCTTCCAAGCGGAAATGGAGAAGCAGCGTGAACGAGCAAGAAATGCGAGACAAGATGTCGGCAGTATGCAGGTTCAAGGCGGCGCTCTAGGCGATATTAAAGTAGAAAGCACCTTCGTTGGCTATGAAAATCTAACAGCAGATGCCCGTATCATTGAATTGCTTCAAAATGGTGAAATTGTCTCGGAAGCACATGAAGGAGACACGGTGCAAATCTTGTTAGATGAAACTCCATTCTATGCGGAAAGCGGCGGACAAGTAGCGGATAAAGGGACACTAAAAAGTGCAGAAGCCATCATTGAGATCAAAGATGTGAAAAAAGCGCCAAACGGTCAGCATGTCCATGAAGGAGTCGTCGTAAGCGGTACGGCTCAAAAAGGTCTCGAAGTCACTGCAGAAGTGGAATCAGCTCTTCGAAAAGGCATTGTGAAAAACCATACAGCGACACACCTTCTGCATCAGGCGCTAAAAGATGTATTAGGCAGTCACGTGAACCAAGCAGGGTCATTGGTGAATGAAAACAGACTTCGTTTTGATTTCTCTCACTTTGGACAAGTGACGAAAGAAGAATTGTCTCAAATTGAAAAAATCGTGAACGAAAAGATTTGGGAAGGCATTTCGGTTGCGATTGACCTGAAGCCAATTGCTGAAGCAAAAGAAATGGGCGCAATGGCGCTGTTTGGCGAAAAGTATGGCGATATTGTCCGCGTAGTCCAAGTCGGCGATTACAGCATCGAGCTATGCGGCGGCTGTCACGTGCAAAACACTGCGGAAATCGGTTTGTTTAAAATTGCGTCTGAGTCGGGTATTGGTGCTGGAACACGCCGTATTGAAGCTGTGACTGGTCAAGGTGCCTATGAAGAATTAAATGACCAGCTGGCGATTTTAGAGCAGGCAGCAAGTGAGCTGAAGTCAAATACGAAGGACGTACCAAAACGAATCGCTTCATTACAGGCGGATTTAAAAGAGGTTCAAAGAGAAAACGAATCTCTTCTTGCGAAATTAAGCCAAGCAGAAGCAGGCTCTATTTTAGAGAAAGTGACTGAAATTGCCGGAGTGAAAGTATTAACTGAAAAAGTAAATGCTAAAGACATGAACCATTTAAGAACAATGGTTGATGACTTGAAAGCTAAATTAGGATCAGCTGTCATCGTCCTGGGAGCCGTTCAAAACGGAAAAGTAAACATTTCAGCAGGAGTGACAAAAGACGTGATCGAAAAAGGTCTGCATGCAGGGAAGCTTGTGAAGCAGGCAGCTGAAATCTGCGGCGGAGGCGGAGGCGGACGTCCAGATATGGCACAAGCAGGCGGAAAACAACCAGAAAAACTTGAAGAAGCACTGGCATCTGTCGAAGAATCTGTCAAATCCGTTTTATAATCAGGCGATGTAGTGTAGAATAATGGTATTAGATGAGCGGTTAGAAAAAAGCTTGCTAGTAGAATGTTGGAAGAGAGGTGCAAGAAGCAGTGAGTTCATTTGATAAGACAATGAAGTTTAACTTCTCTGATGATTCAGCTGAAACCAATGTGAATGAAGTGCTCATTACAGTTCATGACGCACTCCAAGAAAAAGGATACAACCCGATCAATCAAATTGTCGGATACTTGCTGTCAGGCGACCCTGCTTATATTCCAAGACATCAGGATGCACGCAACCTAATTCGTAAACTAGAACGAGACGAATTAATTGAGGAATTGGTTAAATCGTACTTAGAGACACATAAAGAGGCGTAAAACATGAGAATTTTAGGCTTAGATTTAGGCACGAAAACCCTTGGTGTTGCGATCAGTGATGAAATGGGATGGACAGCGCAAGGGATTGAAACAATTAAAATTGATGAAGCAGGCGGAGACTTTGGTCTCAGCCGCCTGTCTGAGATTGTTGCAGAATATGGAGCGGATAAAATTGTACTTGGCTTTCCAAAAAATATGAACGGCACGGTCGGTCCTAGAGGCGAAGCCAGCCAATCATTTGCGAAAGTGCTAGAAAACACGTACAATGTTCCTGTTGTGCTTTGGGACGAGCGTCTGTCAACAATGGCAGCGGAAAAAATGCTCATCTCTGCAGATGTGAGCAGACAAAAGCGTAAAAAAGTCATTGATAAAATGGCGGCTGTCATGATCCTGCAAGGATATTTAGACAGCTTAAATTAAAATGAGGTGAATCAAATGGAACACGGAGAAAAGCAAATTACAATCGTTGATGATAATGGAAATGAACAGCTTTGCGAAGTACTATTTACTTTTGAAAGCGACCATTTTAACAAATCTTATGTTCTTTACTACCCAATTTCTGAGCAAGACAATGAGGAAATTGAAATTCATGCATCAAGCTTCACACCGAACGAAGACGGGGAAGATGGCGAGCTAGAGCCGATTGAAACGGATGAAGAGTGGGACATGATTGAAGAAACGTTAAACACGTTCTTAGATCAAGAAGACGAAGAATAGAACGAATAAAAGGCCTGTGAACAGATCTTCTTGATCTTTCTTCACAGGTCTTTTTTTACGATCATTATGTTAACTTAAAATTATTTCATGTTGACATAATGAACTGTACCTTTTACTCTATTTTTAACAATAAATTGAGTGAGGGGCATGAAGATTGAGAATTCAAGATATGATGCAAATAGCGTTAATGACAGCGGTTATCGGGATGTTAGGCTTGATCCCGCCGATTTTACTGACATTTACACCTGTACCGATTACATTGCAAACCGCAGGTCTTTTGCTTGCTGGGGGGCTGTTAAAGCCAAAACAAGCACTGATCAGTTTATGTCTTTTTCTTTTGGTTGTGGCAGCAGGCGCACCTCTTTTGTCAGGTGGGAGAGGCGGGATAGGGGTCTTTTTTGGTCCAAGCGGTGGTTTTCTTCTTGCTTATCCTGTTGCTGCCTTCATGATCAGCTTATGGGTGAACCGGCTGAAAAAAGTAACCGCACTGCGTCTTTTTGTGATCTATGCGGTTTGCAGTATTGTGATTTTGTATATGTGCGGTATTCCTTTTCAAGCCATGATGATGCATATTAAGGTGTCACAGGCCGCTTTTCTTAGTCTGATTTATCTTCCAGGTGATTTCATCAAAGCGGGAATGTGTGCTGTCTTTACGGTCAAAATCATTCAGGCCATGTCCTATCGAAAAAGGGATTTGCCTAAAGGGAGGCGAGCAGTTTGATCAGAATAACGGAAAGCTATGCAGTACATGCAGAAATGAAACGAGATCAGATTGCCATCATAGATGAGCAAGAAAGCATTACATATGAAGATTGGTATGAACGTGTGCAGAGAGCGGCACAGTGGTTACAAGGAACGGCTCATCAGCAAAAAAGAATCGCTTTTTTATTATCAAATGGTGTTTCTTTTTTGCAAATATTTGCGGGCGCTGCTTGTGCAGGGTGGACAGCCGTTCCGCTTGATCCGAGATGGAGTCATGAAGAATGTGTCGAAAAGCTCTTGTTAAGTGAGGCGGATCTCGCCATTATAGAGGATCGATTGATGAAAAGATTTGAACAGGGAAGCGTGGACATGCCGATTCTTTCTTTATCTGAATGGAAGGAAAGAATGAGCTTTCTCACAGACAGACCATATAACACCTGCGATACCGAGAAGGACCCTGTCTTTTATATGGGATTTACGTCAGGTTCAACAGGCTCACCGAAAGCCTTTATTAGACGTCAGCAATCATGGATCGAGAGCTTTCGAATGACAGCTGCTTCATTTGGAATCACTCATCAAGATCATGCTCTTATATTAGGTACACTCTTATCCTCTCACTTTTTATATGGTGCCATCAGTACATTATACTTTGGCGGCACAGTGACACTTTTAGAAAAATTTGTGCCGGGAAAAGCGAAGCAAGCCTTAGAGACAGGTGATATCACCGTGATGTATACTGTCCCAACAATGACAGAAACGTTACTGCAAATCGATGCTTTTAAAGAAGACAATCCGCTTCTTGTCATGTCATCGGGAGCAGATTGGAGCATCTCGTCAAAAGAACAGCTCGTCTCCAACTATCCACATATCACTTTTTTTGATTTTTATGGCACATCAGAGTTAAGTTTTGTCTCTTATTTGTCTTCAAATGACTTTCTGCAAAAACCTTCTTCTGTTGGACGGCCTTTCTCCTCCATTCAAGTAGAAGTAAGGCGGCCCGATCAATCTGTCTGTCAGCCAAATGAAACAGGAAGGATTTATGTAAAGAGCCCAATGACTTTTTCAGGTTACTTACATGAGGAGAAACCGCCGCAGGAGTGGCTGACAGTTTACGATATGGGATGGCTGGATGAAGACGGTTATCTGTATATGAGCGGTCGTGAGAATGGCATGATCGTCTATGGAGGTCTGAATATTTTCCCAGAGGAAATTGAGCGTGTGCTAAATGAACAGCCAGAGGTGAAGCGGTCGATTGTGGTGGGCGTTCCTGACCCATATTGGGGTGAAATCCCTGTTGCCATACTGGAGCAAGTGCAGCAAATAAAGGTGGTTCGACAAGCTGTTAAAGAAAAGCTTGCGGCCTACAAGGTACCAAAAAAATGGCTTATGATTGATCAAATGATTGAAACATCCGGCGGAAAAATTGCCCGCGTGAGCATGAAAAGGTGGGCGGAGGAGCAATTGTCATGCAAGCGATGATCGTACAAGCAAAACGAACACCCTTCGGTGACAAAAATGGGATGCTGAAAGATTATCGCCCAGAGCAATTAGCCGCTCCCCTTATTCGGCATTTGTCTCAGAACATGACACCAGATGACGTCATATTAGGCAATGTCGTCGGAGGCGGTGGAAATATGGCCCGTCTGTCCTCATTAGAAGCAGGGCTTCCTTTACACGTTCCCGGTATGACGATTGACAGGCAATGTGCCTCTGGTCTTGAAGCGATCCGAACAGCTTGCATCATGGTTCAATCGGGGGAGGGCTCGATGTATATCGCTGGCGGGACTGAGAGCATTTCCAGATCACCAATGAAAGAAAGAGCCCGCTTTTCACCGGAGTGGATAGGAGATCCACATATGGGAGAAGCAGCAGAGCTGACCGCGTCGGCATTTTCTGTTACAAGAAAAGAACAAGATGACTATGCCCTTTTAAGCTGGGAAAGAAGTTTAGCGGCATTCAAACATGGTACATATGCAGAAGAAATCGTTTCGGTTGACGGGCTGAGTATAGATCAAGCAGCTGCTAAAATAAGACCGATGACAAAGCTGATCAAGCGGGCAAAACCTGTATTTTTGCCGGGGAAAGGAACTGTGACCACCGCCAATAGCTGTAAGGAAGCAGACGGAGCAGCTGCTGTCGCTGTGATGGAAAGATCGTTAGCGGAAGCAAGTGGATGTAAGGCAATGTTACGGTATGCCGGAAGTGCTGTGACAGCGATACATCCTCATTTTCCAGCTGCTTCACCAATTGATGCGATCAAGAAACTTTTACATCAAGAGAACATCAAGGCAGAGGAAGTGGCGCTATTTGAAATCAATGAAGCATTTGCGCTGAAAGCAGCACTTATTGCCCGCACGCTGGGGATACCATATGACCGGATCAATAGAAGAGGCGGTGCACTATGCCTTGGGCATCCATACAGCGCGTCAGGAGCTGCTATGATGGTGAGATTATTTTATGAAGCGCACACTTTACCGAAGGGAAGCTATGTCATGGCTGCTATTGGAAGCGGTGGCGGTGTTGGTTTAGCCGTTTTGTGGCAAGTTTTGTCATGACATGCATGAGCAAGGAATTGCCGAACTCCGTCGAATCATGTACTATAAAAGCTAGATGTGAGGAGGGCCATGCATGTTTTCAGAACAAAAGAAACGACCATTCTTCAAAAGAAAAATGGGGATCGTCCTGTTATCTGTCCTTGCTGTCATCATCATTGCAGCATTATCAGGCTTTTTATATGTTAAATCAGCACTCGGACCGGTCGATCAAAAAAGTAAACAAACGATTAATATTCATATTCCAAATGGGACATCTGTGCGCGAAATTGCGGGCATTTTAAAAGAAAATGGGCTCATTTCGAATGACACGATTTTCACTTATTATGCGAAATACAAAAATGCGTCCGGCTTTAAAGCGGGTTATTTTCATTTGAAACAAACAATGGACGCAGACACGCTGATCAAAAAGCTGACATCTGGCGGAACAGATTACGCCTTTCAGCTTGTGATTCCAGAGGGAAGACAGCTGTCTGATATTGCAGCGATTATTGCAAATCAGACGAATTTTTCAGCGAAGGAAGTTGAAGCAAAGCTGGATGATCCTGCTTTTATTCAAACACTAATGAAAAAATATCCGAAAACCGTGACATCACAGGTGAATGGGAAACAGGTGAAACATCCGTTAGAGGGTTACTTATTCCCTGCTACGTATCCATTTTATCGTGAGGATGAATCACTCGAGACGATCATTGAAACGATGATTAAACAAACAGATCAATACGTGAAAACGTATGAAAAAGACATGAAAAAGAGAAACATGTCCATACATGATGTGTTAACGATGGCATCACTCATTGAAATGGAAGCAACAGAAAAGACAGATCGGGCAAAAATCTCAAGTGTATTCTATAACCGGTTGAAAAAGGACATGCCGCTTCAAACTGACCCAACCGTTCTTTATGCACTTGGTGAGCATAAATCCCGCGTTTATTACAAAGACCTAAAAGTGAAATCTCCTTATAACACGTATAACAACAAAGGGCTGCCGCCTGGACCTATTGCAAATGCTGGTGAATCCTCTTGGAAAGCAGCACTGCATCCAGAGAAAACGGATTACGTTTACTTCCTTGCGAAGAAAAATGGAGAAGTCGTATTTACGAAAACGTTAAATGAGCATAATAAAGCAAAAGCGAAATACATCACAGGCAGCAATTAACGTACAAGTGAATCGAAAAAGACTGTAGACAATACGAGATTGCCTGCAGTTTTTTTTCGTTGGAATATCCATTTTATAGGTTCGCAATTACCACTTCTTTGTGGTAAAATATATCGGGTTGTTTTTACTTAGATGAACGAAAGATTGACGAGAAAGAGAGCTGCAATATGCAGGACTCTTCTTTTTCAGGTCATGAAGGAGCTAGACAGATAATGACTATCGAAGATGATCGAATAAATGATTATATTGAACATTTAATTCACCCAAGTCCTGATGCAATCGCTCAATTAGAGATATATGCAAAAGAGCATCATGTGCCAATTATGGAAAAGGTGAGCATCGAGCTTTTACTGCAGCTTCTTTCGATGAAAAAGCCGAAGAAAATTCTTGAGGTTGGGACAGCGATTGGCTATTCCGCCATTCGAATGGCAACAGCTCTGCCAGATGCTGAGATTTATACGATTGAGCGAAATGCAAAGCGCTATGAAGAAGCGACACGGAACATTGAGGAATTAAAGTTAAAAGAAAGAATACACGTGTTTTTTGGTGATGCGATGGAATCGGCTAAAACGGTCCAAACGATGGCGCCCTATGATGTGATTTTTATTGATGCTGCAAAAGGGCAGTACAAGCGTTTTTTTGAATTGTTTGAACCGATGCTTGCTCATGACGGAATGATTATTACAGACAATGTATTATTCAAAGGCTTAGTGGCAACGAATTATGAAGAAGAAATTGAAGATAAACGAAAAAAACAATTAATTGGAAAAATTGATCGATACAATCAATGGCTCATGTCAAACCCTGATTTCCAAACGTGCATTATTCCAGTTGGAGACGGGATCGCCATTAGTACAAAAAGAGGTGACCAATCATGAAGAAACCAGAATTGCTTGTAACGCCAAGCAGCGTGTCAGACGTCATGCCATTAATTGAGGCAGGAGCTGATGCATTCTTAATAGGCGAACAAACATACGGTATTCGTCTTGCGGGTGAGTTTTCAAGAGAAGATGTGAAACAAACGGTTGAGCTTGCACATGCCCATCAGAAAAAAGTGTATGTGGCGATGAATGCAATTTTTCATAATGATCGCGTCCAGCTGCTTGGAGATTATTTAACTTTTCTCGATTCATTAAACGTGGACGGTGTCGTCTTTGGAGACCCAGCCGTGATCATGGCTGCAAAGGAAACAGGAGTGAATCTGAATCTTCACTGGAGTACAGAGACGACTGGGACCAACTATTACACTTGTAACTACTGGGGCAGAAAAGGCGCATCGCGTGCTGTTCTTGCAAAAGAGCTGAATATGGACAGTGTGATCGACATCAAAGAAAATGCTGAGGTGGAGATTGAAATCCAGGTCCATGGCATGACATGTATGTTTCAATCAAAACGTACGCTCATCGGCAACTACTTTGAATACCAGGGCAAACAAATGGATGTCGTAGGCAGACATATGGAGGAAGGGCTATTCCTGCATGACCAAGAGCGTCAAAACAAATACCCTATTTTCGAGGATGCCAACGGGACACATATTATGAGTCCAAATGATGTGTGTATGATTGACGAATTAGAAGAGTTTGTTGACGCAGGCATTGACTCATTTAAAATTGACGGAATTTTAAAGTCACTTTCTTATATGACAGAGGTGACATCACTTTATAGAAAAGCAATTGATTTACTAACGACTGACAAAGACGCGTATGAAGATCAGAAAGAGGACTGGGTGAAGCGAATTGAAGAGATTCAGCCAGTGAATCGTTCGATTGATACAGGATTCTTCTTTAAAGAAACGGTTTATTAATATAAGAGGAGGCAGAGGAAATGGCATTATTGAAAGATGGTATTTCTGAAATGATTGATGGGAAACGTGTCATTACAAAAAAACCAGAACTGCTTGCACCCGCAGGAAACTTGGAAAAGCTGAAAATTGCTGTACATTATGGAGCTGACGCTGTTTTTATTGGTGGGAAAGAATTTGGGCTTCGCTCAAATGCAGATAACTTTTCAATTGAAGAAATGGCAGAAGGCGTCGCATTTGCAAACAAATATGGCGCACGCATTTATGTGACAACGAATATCTTCGCCCACAATGAAAACATGGACGGGCTGGAGGAATACCTTCAAGGGATTGAAGGCGCTGGAGTAGCAGGCATTATCGTAGCTGATCCACTGATCATTGAAACATGTAAACGTGTTGCACCGAAGCTTGAAGTCCACTTAAGCACACAGCAATCTCTTTCAAATTGGAAAGCTGTTCAATTTTGGAAGGAAGAAGGGCTTGAGCGTGTGGTGCTTGCACGTGAAACAAGTGCGCTAGAAATTAGAGAAATGAAAGAAAAAGTCGATATTGAAATCGAAACATTCATTCACGGTGCGATGTGTATCGCATACTCTGGCCGCTGCGTGCTCAGTAACCATATGACGGCAAGAGATTCTAACCGTGGAGGCTGCTGCCAGTCCTGCCGCTGGGATTATGATCTTTATAAACTAGAAGGTTCTGAGGAAGCGCCCTTATTTGGTGAAGAAGATGCACCATTTGCGATGAGTCCAAAAGATTTGAAGCTTGTTGAATCCATTCCTCAAATGATCGAAATGGGAATTGACAGCTTAAAAATCGAAGGACGGATGAAATCCATTCATTATGTTGCCACTGTTGTAAGTGTGTATCGTAAAGTCATCGATGCGTATTGTGCTGATCCAGACAATTTTGTCATTCAGCAGGAATGGTTAGATGAATTAGATAAATGCGCAAACCGTGACACAGCGCCAGCCTTTTTCGAAGGCGTACCAGGAACAGATGAACAAATGTTTGGCATTCATGGAAAGAAAACGACCTTTGATTTCGCAGGTCTTGTTCTTCATTATGATGAAAAAGAACAAATCGTGACATTGCAGCAGCGTAACTTCTTTAAGCAAGGCGACGAAGTCGAATTCTTCGGACCAGAAATTGAGAATTTCACATGCAAAATTGAGACGATTTGGGATGAAAAAGGAAATGAACTAGATGCCGCTCGTCATCCGCTGCAAATCGTCAAATTCAAGCTTGATCAAAAAGTATACCCTAGCAACATGATGAGAAAGGGGAAATAACAGCCACATGAGGAGTAAACCAGTTGTCATTGGTATTGCTGGCGGCTCGGGTTCAGGTAAAACGAGCGTCACCAATTCGATTTATGAAAAATTTAAAGGACATTCCATCCTCATGCTTCAGCAAGATTTATATTACAAAAATCAAAGTCATATGCCATTTGAAGAGCGCCTGCTCACGAACTATGATCATCCGCTTGCATTCGACAATGACCTGATGTTTGAGCATTTGGAACAGCTCCTAAGGTACGAATCCATTGAAAAACCAATATATGATTTTAAACTGAACACACGTTCAGAAGAGACTGTTCATGTTGAGCCGAAGGATGTCATTATCGTTGAAGGTATCTTTGCGCTCGAAGATGAACGTTTGAGAGACTTAATGGATATTAAACTGTATGTCGATACAGATGCAGACCTTCGCATCATCCGCCGCATTTTACGCGATACGAAGGAAAGAGGCCGGTCGATCGACTCTGTGATCGAACAATATGTATCTGTTGTCAGACCGATGCATAATCAATTCATTGAACCAACAAAACGATACGCCGATATCATCATCCCAGAAGGCGGCCAAAACCATGTGGCAATAGACTTAATGGTCACAAAAATTCAAACCATTCTTCAAAACCGTGCAGAGTAATAGGTAGAGAAGAAAAAGACCTTTACAGTGTAAAGGTCTTTTCAGCATCATATTAATAAACAGTCACGAAAACTTGTCCTAAGATAGACGATCCTTTATAAAGAGTGATAGTGGCTTTACCAGTTGAATGAGCGGTCACTAGTCCACTAGAGCTAACAGAAGCTACACTCTGGTTATCTGTCCAATAACGTGTAGCTGCAGAATCATAGACCGAGTACCGCTCACCAACTCTTAAAGGTAAACTGTAATCTTGAATCGAAATCACATCTAAAGTTTGAAATCCAGAAGAACTGTGATTGACTGTGAAATCCGCTGTTTCTTTGGCTGAAGCCATGCCCATTAGTGAAAAAGATAAGGTAGAGATGGATAGAACAGAAACAATTGTTTTCTTCATGTTCATTTAAAACACTCCCTAGCATATATTTGGTCTTGCATTGATAGAATTCAACATAAACCAAATATTTCCTTGTTAATATTTGTTAATAATATGTGAACATTTATGAAAGCAGCATTATCGGAAAAAATCTTGAGGGTTTGATATGATAAGAAAACAATGAAGAAAAGAAGAGTTGAAGAAATCACTACCATATAGCGAAAGAATGAAGTTGAAAAAGTATATTAAAAAAACGACAAACAAATCATCACAAATTTTCAAACAATTCTTGATCAAAACGCAATTTTGTAATAATATAGCATAGACATATCGTACACTGACCATATTATGTATTGGAAGATGGAGAATGGGTAAGCTATTCTTCTACATATGATCGAAATGGCCGAACGAGGTACAGGAGCTTCCTGTGCCTTTCCACAGTTTGTGCGATTTTAGACCGCTGCGGAGTGGTCCTGTCTAATAAAAGGCATAATAGTTGCATCTAAAAGGGACGCCATGTAAGATGGACTTTTACGAATATGGGACAGAAGGAATGAGGGCCTGAACATGTCCTCATTCTTGTATATTTCAGTCGTCACTCACGTGCAGAAAGTTTGTATGATGAGGATTAATAGAAGGAGTGAATGATTCATGGCACAAGAGAAAGTATTTCCAATGACAGAAGAAGGAAAGCGTAAATTAGAAGAAGAACTTGAACATTTGAAAACGGTTAAACGTAAAGAGGTTGTAGAGCGTATTAAAATCGCTAGAAGCTTTGGAGACCTCTCTGAAAACTCGGAATATGATTCTGCTAAAGAAGAGCAGGCGTTTGTAGAAGGCCGTATTACAACGCTTGATAATATGATTCGTAATGCCAAAATTATCGAAGATGAAGGAAATTCAAATGTTGTTTCACTTGGTAAAACGGTGACATTCGTTGAATTACCAGACGGCGAAGAAGAGTCTTACACCATTGTGGGAAGTGCAGAAGCTGATCCGTTTGAAGGCAAGATTTCAAACGATTCACCGATTGCAAAAAGCCTTTTAGGTAAACAAGTAGACGACAAAGTAACCGTTCAAACACCTGGCGGAGAAATGTTCGTCAAAATTGTAAAAATTTCATAATCACGTTTATCACGTAAACACCTCGTCCACAATAGGGACGAGGTGTTTTTATGCGCAAAAAAAGAAGAATTCAATGGACAGGTGCGATTATTTTTATGCTATTTCTCGGTCTTCTGATGAGACTGGCAGAAATTCAGCTGTTCTTCACAGAATCGTTTTCAAAGCTTGATATCAATTTAATACAAGAAAGTGTCAAACAGCGAACAGAAGAAGTCGTCATTTCAGACGGACGCGGTGAGTTTTTAGATCGAAACGGCCAAGCACTTCTTACAAAAGAACAGCCCGCGGTTATCTTATTTCCTTTCCTGCAATATGATCTTCCGCGCTTGCAGCAAACTGCCTCAATTCTTGAGATGGAAGAGAATGAACTCAAAAAACAGTTAACAGAAACGAAAAAACCGCTCATTTTAAAAGATGACATTTCGAAAAAAAAGCTGAAAGACATCAATGATATGAAATATTCAGGTGTGTACGGCGTATATATGAAAGAGAAGGACAAAAAAAGACTTGCCCTCCACACATTAGGTTTCACAAGCGAGAATCCAGAACTATTGAGAAAGCGGTATCCTGACAAAAAAGAGCTTTCCATTCGTACTGAAATCGGCACATTTGGGCTGGAAAGCACCTTTGACGAATTTCTATTACCCGAGCAAGACACAAAATTGTTATATCATGTGGACGGAAGGGGAAACCCCTTGTTCGGTATGGACGTCAAATATACAGCAGAAGCTCATTCCTTTTATCCACTTCAGGTACAGACAACAATAGATGAAGACATGCAGGCTGAAATGGAAAAGGTGCTCAAAGAACAAGGCGTTGAAAAAGGCGGTGCCGTTCTGCTTGACATTGAAAAAAGCAGTGTGCTGGCGATGGCGAGTACCCCAAATGTCACAAGCAAAAACCGGCACGAGGCAAGAAATTACATGCTGACAGCTATTGCACCAGGCTCTGTCTTTAAAACGGCTGTGCTTGCCGCAGCAATCGAAAAAAACCTTGACCAGCCACAAACCATGTATGACTGTCGAAAGAATTTATATGGAGAGCCGGAAGGAAAACAGGAAGTGCTAAATCTGACGGACAGTTTCTCAGAGAGCTGCAATTATACCTTTGCGACACTTGCTGAAAGGCTCATTCAAACAGATGATCAAATCATCGAAAAGACGGCTGCAAAGCTTGGACTCTTAGATCGAACTGGCTGGGAAGGGGATGTCTATCATAAGAAGCACTTCAAACAGTTTGATCGTGAAGAAACAGGCAGTGTGTGGGGAGATAAAAGAGACAAGCATGTCAAAAAAGCCATTGCACAAACCGCAATAGGACAAAAAAATGTCAAAACGACTCCTCTGCAAATCGCGAATATGATGGCTGCGATTGCAAGAGGAGGAGAACGAAAAGAAGTGAAAATCGCAGAAAAAGTGCTGTATCAAAACGGAACAACGATGCTGTCCTTTCAAAACAAACGGCCTGAAGGGGGCAGCATAGACCGCTATACAGCTCAAAAGCTGCAAAAATTCTTAAGACAGGTGGTGACCTCTGACAAGGGAACCGGAAGAAGGTTTCAAGATTTGCCATACAAAGTAGCGGGGAAATCAGGTACTGCCCAAACCGGCGGTCAAGACAAAAAGGGGAATCCGCTTTATCATAAGTGGTTTGCTGGATACTTTCCGGTAGAAAAACCAAAATACGCCCTTGTCGTTGTTCACCTTGACGAGACAAGTGGCCGGGCTAAGACAAATGATGCGTTTTATGATATTGTAAAAAAGGTCAATGAAATTGAAAAGAAACAGACATAGAACATCCCTTCATGACATGTTAGAATAGAAACGACTTAGGGAACAGAGGCAAAGGAGTGCAGAGATTTTGAGTAGAAATTCTCGATTTGAACATCGTGATAAGCGCAGAAAGGCAAATATGGTGCTTAACATATTAATTGGTATTGTTGTGGTGCTTATTTTGGTTGTCGCATCGAGTTTGTTAATTTTTAATAAGCCGAAAGATCCAGATGTAGCGAAAGAGCCATCTAAAACGGCACCTGCAACAAGTGAAAATAAACAAAACTCAGAAGAAGATGTGAAAGATCCAAAGAAAGACACATCCGATGATTCAGATGCAAAAAAAGATGATTCGTCTGATCAAGACGACGATACGAAGAAGACAGATGATGAAGAAAAACCTAATAAAGATGCGTTAAAAGACGCCAAAGAAACAGACGGCGGCAAAACAAGTGACGTCGACAAAACATACGAAAACGATGACTGGGAGCCTGTAGGAACAGAGCAATCCGGTTCACATACAGCAACCTATGATTCGAGCTCAACAGACTGGAAAGAAATGATCAAAGCCATGTCCTATGCGACAGGAATTTCAGAAGATCAAATGACCGTTCTTTGGTTAGGAAATAACGGAGGTCCTCAAGATGCAAAAGGAACCATCCGTGATAAATCAACAGGTGAACGCTACCGCGTGGAAATTACGTGGGTAGATGAAAAAGGCTGGAAACCTGTGAAGGTTGAAAAATTAAGATAAACATGAAAAAAAGATAGCAGATATGCTATCTTTTTTGTTTAAACATTCGCTTTAAAATGAACAACTGCTGTATACAAAATCCGCTCATCGATCACGGTCGTTTGATGACTGACAGAATGAACGGTCAGCAGAATCGCCTGATTATGTTCAATTTGTTTTTGGATCTTTTGTTCAAGTTCTTTTAAAGATGTTGCTTCAAAAAATTCAATTTTATCCTTTAAAAAATCCAGCTGAAAATCCATTTGATTCACCTCTCTATACTCTTCATTCATCTTAATCTCTCTCCCTCAGAAGGGCAAATATTTTTCTACCTCTCCCAGTATTTTTTAGTAGGAAAGAAACAGAAGTTGTGGTAGGATAGGAACTGTTCGACGGAATAAAACATACTATACGCATAGGAATAAAAAGATAAAGTGGAGGGAAAGAAAATGGGACGTGAATTTCTTTCTTTATTTGATCATTGGGCTGACTCTTATGACGACACGGTGAGTGGTCATGACGAGCAGTATAAAGAAGTGTTTCGCCGGTATCCGGATATTTTAAAAGAAATTACCCGCCGTTCAGGCCAATATGTTCTTGAGTTTGGAAGCGGTACGGGGAATCTAACAGCGCTCCTGCTTGCAGCTGATAAAAACGTGTTTGGTGTTGAACCATCAGATGCCATGAAGAAAGCAGCTCTTCAAAAAGGACTACCAAATATACTTCATGATGGGGATTTTTTATCATTTCCAGCGCCGCCTTTTGAGCCGGATACGATCGTCAGCTCATATGCATTCCACCATTTAACGGATGAAGAAAAAAAACAAGCCATTCACACCTATAGCAACATCCTTCACTCAGATGGTAAAATAGTCTTTGCTGATACAATGTTTCAAAATCAAGCAGCACATCAAGCTGAAATCGACAAAGCGAGAGCTGCAGGGTTCGATCAGCTTGCAGAGGATTTAGAAACGGAATATTATCCATCCATTGATGTGTTAAAGCAAATCTTTGAAGAAGAAGGTTTTAGCACATCCTTTCATCAAATGAATGATTTTGTTTGGATCGTAGAAGCGAAGAAAAGGGAATGAAAGGATGTTTTTGTTTTGAAAATCGCAGTTATAGGTGCAATGGAAGAAGAAGTGACGATTTTAAGAGATCAACTAAAGAATGCTACACAAGAAAACATCGCTGGGTGTGAATTTACAACAGGTGTTTATGAAGATAAAGAAGTGATTTTATTAAAATCAGGGATTGGAAAAGTAAATGCAGCGGTCAGCACAACATTACTGCTTGACCGCTTTCAGCCAGATTATGTGATCAATACAGGATCTGCTGGCGGTTTCCATCACTCATTAAATGTAGGTGATATTGTCATCTCTACTGATGTGAGACATCATGATGTAGATGTGACCATCTTTGATTACGAATATGGACAAGTGCCGGGACTTCCAGCTGCTTTCATTGCGGATGAAAAGCTTGTGAAGCTTGCAGAGGAATCTGCTTTAGAGATCGATCATATTCAAGTGGCAAAAGGAACGATTGCAACAGGAGATTCATTTATGAATGATCCGGATCGTGTAGCGTTTGTAAGAGAGAAGTTTCCAGAGCTATATGCGGTGGAAATGGAAGCTGCAGCTGTTGCACAGGTCTGTCAGCTCTTTGGTACGCCATTTGTTGTCGTTCGTGCGCTATCAGATATTGCAGGGAAAGAATCCAATATCTCCTTTGATCAATTCCTTGAGCAAGCAGCGATTCACTCAACCGACCTTGTCTTGCGTATGATAAAGCAAACACAATAAAAGAAGGGGTTTCCCCCTTCTTTTCCATGCAAAGGAAGGGAATTATATGGCTGTCATAAAGGATATTACCGAATTAATTGGCCGCACACCGCTTTTAAAGCTGTCAGGGATTGGCGTCCCAGAAGGCGTTGAGGTGTATGCAAAGCTTGAGATGATGAATCCAGGTGGAAGTATTAAAGATCGTTTAGGTGATATGCTCATCAGAGAAGCATTAGCATCTGGCAAACTGCGTCCAGGCGGAACGATTATTGAAGCAACTGCTGGGAACACAGGAATTGGGCTTGCCCTAAGTGCAAGAAAGCATCAATTGCAGACCATTTTTTGTGTACCAGAACATTTTAGTCAAGAAAAACAACAGGTGATGAAGGCGCTCGGTGCAGAGATTATTCATACGCCAAGAAATGAAGGCATGAAGGGTGCGATTGATCGAGCCCTTGAACTAGAGGCAAGCCTTGACAATGCCTATTGTGTTTTACAATTTAAAAACCAAGTAAATCCATTGACTTACTACAGAACGCTCGGTCCGGAATTATGGTCCGACTTAAAAGGGAATATCGATGTGTTCGTCGCAGGAGCAGGATCTGGTGGGACTTTTCAAGGTTGTGCCGCCTATTTAAAAGAGCAGCATCAGGCGATAAAAACAGTGGTTGTGGAGCCTGAAGGGTCAATTTTAAATGGTGGGGATCCGGGCCCGCATAGAACAGAAGGAATTGGTCTTGAATTTATCCCAGATTATATGGAGCAGGCTTTATTCGATGAGATTTACACTGTCAGTGATGATGATGCGTTTCGAATGGTGAAAGAAGCAGCTGAAAAAGAAGGTGTTCTCATCGGCAGCTCTTCTGGTGCCGCTTTATTTGCCGCTTTAGAGGAAGCAAAGAAAGCAGCACCTGGGTCAGTCATTGTGACCATTTTTCCTGACAGCAGTGAGCGATATTTAAGTAAAGGAATTTATGAGGGAGGAAAATAGAATGAAACCAAAAACAATGATGATTCACAGCGGAACAACGGGTGATGAAAGAACAGGCGCCGTGTCTGTACCTATTTACCAAGTGAGCACGTATAAGCAGCCGAAAGCAGGCGAACATACGGGGTATGAATACTCCAGAACAGCAAATCCAACAAGAACCGCACTGGAAACAGTCATTCGTGATCTTGAAGGAGGAGCAAACGGCTACGCATTTGGTTCAGGGATGGCAGCCATTACGGCTGTGATGATGCTGTTTAACAGCGGGGATCATATTGTGCTGACAGATGACGTGTATGGCGGAACCTACCGCGTCATCACAAAGGTGCTAAACCGTATTGGCATTACTGCAACCTTTGTTGACACAAGTGATCCTGAAGCGGTGAAAAAAGCCATTTTACCTGAAACAAAAGCCGTTTACATTGAATCACCAACCAATCCTTTACTCAAAATGACGGATCTAAAAGCGATCGGCGAATTGACAAAGGAAGCCAACATCTTGATGATTGTCGATAATACATTTTTCACACCGTATTTCCAAAAGCCGATTGAATATGGTGCGGACATTGTTCTGCACAGTGCGACTAAATATTTAGGCGGTCATAGTGATGTTGTGGGCGGGCTTGTCGTCACAGCGACGAAAGAGCTTGGAGAAGAACTGCACTTTGTTCAAAACTCGACAGGCGGAATTCTTGGACCGCAGGATTCATGGCTTCTCATGAGAGGGATGAAAACACTTGGGCTAAGAATGGAAGCACATCAACAAAATGCACAGAAAATCGCTGAGTTTTTAAAGCAACATCCAGCTGTCACACGTGTTTATTATCCAGGTCTCGGTACTCATCCTGGCCATGAACTTGCGAAAACACAAGCAACTGGCTTCGGCGGAATGATCTCTTTTGATATTGGAAAAGAAGAACATGTTGATGTATTTTTGAGCCAGCTACAGCTGTTTACGATCGCAGAAAGCCTTGGAGCTGTTGAAAGCTTAATTTCTGTCCCTGCCCGGATGACCCATGCGTCCATTCCAAAAGACCGCAGGGAGGAGCTTGGCATCACAGATGGTTTAATTCGTATTTCCGTTGGGATTGAAGATGTTGATGATTTACTACATGATATCAAGCAAGGACTTAGCGCGCTGGCGAATGGATAGATTTACATGCTCCTCGTTTTCTCTCACTATGTTAAGCTATGAATAGACATTGATAACTGGAAGGTGAAACAAGTGAAGAAAAAGTGGAGTGATTTAGTGACAGATTACAAGCAGTACGCTTTTATTTTGCTTGCTGTCAGCACCTTTTTATATATTGGTACGATCTTACCGAACCAGCACATCGAAGCATCTCCAAAAAAGCTGATGATGGGAATAGATTGTGTTTTCTTATTAGCCGCATTTGTTTGTGTTAAACGTGCGATTTTCTTTCAAAAGAAACTGCAAGAATTAGATGAAGATTAATTCGAAAGTCTCCTCATGTGCCTGAGGGGGCTTTTTTCATTGTATTGGACAATCGGACAAGAATAACTGTAGAAATTTAGTCAAAAACACAAAAATCATCTATATTACTAAAAACAGGTTTACAAAATGGTGCTTGCTGGATATACTTACAAAGTAATTAAAAAAACGTAAAGGAGGCTGAAGAATATGTTATTCGTATCTACTTGTGATCAATTCAACCAACAATTTCATCATGTCATCAGCCTGTGGAAGAGTTCGTGTTCTTCCTTTGCCTTATACGGTGCACGCTTCATAACTGTTTAAGTAGTAAACGAGGATTTCACACGTATCATCCATTGCAGGTTGGAAGACAATGTCTTTTGAGCTGTATTTTTGTGTGCCCGCAGGTCAACTGATAAAGAAGATCTGCGGGCTATTTCGCGTGCTGCGAACTGAAGGGAGGTGAGCGTATATGACAATCCATTTATTTTTTATTACATTGACGATCAAGCGTAAATACAAGGATATTGAGACTGTTCTTTACGAACAAGAAGTCGAAACATTTTATGAAGAAATGAAACAGAAACAACTAAAGTATATGAACTAAAACGGGAAATGAAAAAAGTGAAAAGGAGGAGATTGACATGTTTATGATGCTTGCCATGCTTGATTGTTATACGAGGGAGAAGGACCAGGTTTAGACACGCTCCACATTGATCACCTGCACATATGATAACCGTAAAAGGAGATTGTGAGGTGATCAATAAATGTCGATGTCACCATATATGAGATTTCCGTCTGTGGGGCACGGATATGCATCTATTCCGCATTCCTTAAAGCACGGGTACGGCAATCCATACCGCATGCAAAGAGAGCAAGAGGAAATGCTCAGACGTTATATGTATCAGTACCGGACTTATTGGTATTAAAGAAAAGGAGCAGGAAACGTCATGGTTTCCTGCTCCTTTTACATTAGCAAATCCAGCTTGCACCAATGATGATCAACAAAATGAACAGTACAACAAGCAATGCGAATCCGCCTGCAAAACCGCCACCGTAGCCACCGCAGTAGCCTCCAGAATAACCGCCAAAGCCCATAATCTAGCACCACCTTTATCTTATCAAGATACATTTATAAATTATGCAGCTCATGCAGAAAACGAAATCAATCTGAGCACAAATAATGAAAACGCCTATTCAGGTCAAAAAATTTTCACTTTCTGCGAAACATTTTCTGAAAAGGAGCGTCTTATAAAGGACAAATAAATTAGGACTAGGTCTTAATTTTTGTTAGGTGAGAGCCGATATGAAAAGTAAGAAAATTTGTAAATAGTTTTATTTACTGGTGAAAAGCAGGTGTTAACATTGATTCAAAGCTGGATTGGAAAACAAATGAGGGAACCAAAAGGCTTGTTCTCAAAATGGGTTGCCCGCTATATGGAAAAAAATCATCATAATATCAATGAATGGACGCTTCAACTCTTAAATATACAAGAAAATGACCGAATTTTAGAAATTGGGACTGGAAGAGGCATCACCTTATCAAAGGTAGCAGAAAAACTTGACCGCGGAAAAGTATATGGAGTGGATGCCTCTCGTCATATGATTAAATATGCAAAAAGAAAACATAAGAAGCTTGCGGAACAAGACAAAGCCGTTATTACGCTTGGCAAGGCTGAGCAATTACCTTTTGAAGACAGATCATTCAATAAATTATTTACGGTGCAGACGATCTATTACTTGAAGGATATTGAGCAAGTTATGAAGGAAGTGTACCGCGTCCTTCAAGTGGATGGTGAAGTATTTTTATCTTTTCAAAAGCAGGAGCTGATAAAGGAACAAAAACGGTCAACATCTTTTTCATCGTACAGTGAACAAGAGATCAGCCGTCTGTTTTCAGCATATCACTTTAGAGAAGTCTCGGTTTATCACTATGATACATACATCTGTATCAAAGCTTTAAAATGATGAAAATATTTCCCAGGTAATGAACAAGCACTCAAAAAGAGGCTCTTCGTCAGAGGAGCCTCTTTGCCTGCAATCGAATGTAAAAATAAAAAAGGCTCTTCATCAGAAGAGCCTTTTGTATGTAAGGTAGGCGCCAGCCAGGTGTGTAAGGAATGATAGTATATATAAGGAATTTGTTTGTCGATTAAGGATACCTGTCTGGCTTATTTCTTATATCGACACCGTTCTGCAAAAGTTTAGCTTTTTTTTCAATATTTTCTTTTTTATTTCACTGGAAGACACATTTTTCTTTCTCACGTAGACATGTACCCCCTTCTTTTTCACATAATGTGCGGTTTGAAGAAGGAAATTGCTTAAGAAATAGAGAAAATTGTAGAGACTTCATTTTTAAACAAAAGGAGGAATGAAATCATGTCGGGAAACAAAGGTGTCGTTTATAAAGGAGCAGGAAAAGTAGCAGTTGAGGATATTGGATACCCTGATTTGGTCTTAAAAGATGGCCCGGGTGTACCTAAAGCCAATGTGGGGCGCAAATGTGAGCATGGCGTCATTTTAAAAGTAGTGACGACGAATATTTGCGGAAGTGATCAGCACATGGTAAGAGGGCGTACGACTGCACCTGAAGGACTTGTCCTTGGTCATGAAATTACAGGTGAAGTCGTTGAAGTTGGGCGAGATGTGGAATTTATTCAAAAAGGAGATCTCGTGTCCGTTCCGTTTAATATTGCATGCGGACGCTGCGTCATGTGTAAGGAACAAAAAACCCATGTGTGCTTAAATGTAAACCCGGACCGTCCAGGCTCTGCCTATGGATATGTAGATATGGGCGGATGGGTTGGCGGTCAATCCGAGTATGTCATGGTTCCATATGCAGATTTTCAGCTGCTCAAATTTCCAGACAAAGATCAAGCGATGGAAAAAATCCTTGATCTCACGATGCTTTCCGATATTTTCCCGACAGGTTTTCATGGTGCTTATACGGCAGGAGTAAAGCCTGGTTCGACCGTATATATTGCGGGTGCTGGCCCAGTAGGTCTTGCAGCAGCCCATTCGGCTCAGCTTCTTGGCGCATCTGCTGTGATTGTTGGAGATCTGAATGAGCAAAGACTGGAGCAGGCAAGAAGCTTCGGCTGCGAGACGATCAATTTACGAAAACATGATCGAATCGGCGAACAAATTACGAATATTTTAGGGGAGCCAGAAGTCGATTGTGCTGTCGATTGTGTTGGCTTTGAAGCTTCGGGTCATGGAGATCAGGGAGAAGCACCAGCGACCGTTTTAAATACAATTATGGATATTACCAAAGTTGGCGGCAAGCTTGGAATTCCAGGGCTTTACGTCACAGAAGATCCAGGAGCAGTGGATGCCGATGCAAAAGTCGGTTCTCTGAAAGTGCGAATTGGACTTGGCTGGGCGAAAGCTCATACCTTTGTGACAGGTCAAACCCCTGTTATGCAATATCATCGCAGTCTAATGAAATCCATTTTAAGCGGAAGAGCACAGATCGCCAAAGCCGTCAATGCGACCGTCATTGACCTTGATCAAGCTCCTAAAGGATATAGTGACTTTGATTCGGGTGTGGCGAAGAAATTTGTCATTGACCCGCACGGGATGCTTTCTCGATAAACTTTTAACATGAAAGGAGCCGCTCAATAAAATGGGACGGCTCTTTATTGTGGAAAATCCAATCTATTTCAAAGGGGAGGAATCAGATGAATACAGATCAAGCCAAAAGAAGAGTTATAGAACAATTTGGGAGAAATGCAGAAAAGTATGTGACGAGTCAAACTCATGCAAAGGGAGCAGACCTAGATCTCATTGTTGAATGGGCAGCTCCAGAAGAAAGCTGGGTCGTTCTCGATATAGCAACTGGTGGCGGGCATACCGCAAAAACACTGGCTCCATATGTGAAACAAGTGTTTGCGACGGATTTAACGAAAGAAATGCTTTCTCATACATCACTTCATTTAAAAGCGTATCCACAAATTTTTTATGTAGTAGCGGATGCAGAAAGCCTTCCTTTTTTAGATGGCACATTTGATATGGTCACATGCCGAATTGCAGCACACCATTTCCCGCACCCTGAACAGTTTGCCAAAGAGGCATCTCGTGTATTAAAGTCAAATGGTCTGTTTTTCTTTATTGATAATGTTTCGCCAAATGATGAAGAGCTTGCACTATTTATCAATGAGCTAGAACGATTGAGAGACCCAAGTCATGTCTCCTGTCTATCTACAGAACAATGGAGGGAACTGTTTTTAACAGAAGGAATAAAAGAAGTAAAATCAATGGAACGAAAAAAACGTTACCCTTTTCAAGAATGGGTCAAGCGAACAACGAAAAATTTAAAGGAAGAAGAAATTGTTACAGAATACTTGTTAGATGCTAACGAGAAAATAAAGCAATATTATAGATTGAAAATGACAGAGGATCAAATAGAATCAATAGAGGTAGATGACTGGATTGCTCTTTTCAGGAAAGGATAAAAATGTCGATTGAACTTTCTGGGAAAATAAGGATCAAATATTTGTGAGGGATGACACCCCGCTTTTGCTGCAATATGACTGAAATTAGTATTTGATCCGCATAGATTGATTACAGAACTTACAAGAATATCTTGTAAGTTTTTTTGCTTTTTAAACTTATAAAAGTACGTACTATTCTTCTTCATTACATAACATGTTAAAATGAACATATTGGAAATATTGATATATAGTAGAATTTTATACCATATATTATGATTTGATTGGATGGTAAATATTTTTGGATTTTTTGTAAGAGAACGATATACAGTTTAGAGGAGAGAGATAGGGTGCTAAAAGTACATGACATTAAGAAAAATTATGAGGATCAACAGGTATTAAAAGGGGTAACCTTTCACTTAAAAAAAGGAGAATCATTTGGTCTTTTGGGACCGAATGGTGCTGGGAAAACCACATTAATTGGCATCTTGACAGGGCTTATCCGCGCAACAAGCGGTACTGTAACGATTGGGGGTTTAGATTTAAATAAAGAAACAAAAAAGTCCCAGCAAATGATTGGTATTGTCCCGCAAGAGATCGCTTTATATTTACATTTGACAGCAAAAGAAAATTTAATATTTTGGGGGAGAATGTACGGACTGAAAGGAAAGGAGTTAAAAAGCAGAGTACAAGAAACACTTAAGTTAATTGGTCTTGAAGATAGAGCAAATGACAAAGTGAAAGTATTCTCTGGAGGAATGAAAAGAAGAGTGAATATCGGATGCTCGATTTTGCATCAACCGAAACTATTAATCATGGATGAACCGACTGTAGGTATAGATCCACAATCAAGAAATCACATACTAGAAACAGTAAAAATGTTAAATAGTGAAGGGATGACAATTATATATACTAGTCATTACATGGAAGAAGTCGAATATTTATGCGAAAGAATGGCTATTTTGGACCACGGATCGATCATTGCAATGGGAGATCAACATGAATTAAGTGAGCTTGTCGGCAATCAAAGGGAAATTATTTTTACTATTAAACGTGAACATGGACAGAGTGAAATAGATCGAGTGTGTCAATACATAAATGATGAAGATCCGTTAAAGGAAATCGTGATTCACGGAAATCAAATTAAAATATTTGATCAACATCCTCAACAGCTATTAAGTCGTCTCATTCAAGGTGTGACTGCATTAAATGTTCAAATTATTTCAGCAGAAATCGTAGAACCAAACCTAGAAAATGTATTTTTATATTTAACTAGTAAAAAATTGAGGGATTAGGCTGTTTGGAGGTGAGCATATGAGCATTTGGGTTGTACTGAAAGATCTATTATTGTTTTTTAGGGATAAGAAAAGCTTTTTTACACTTTTTTTTATGCCTATCATATTAATTGCTATTTTAGGTGCAGCATTTGGAGATAACATGAAGAAAGATAGTGAAATCAGGATCAATTCATTTCGAGTAGGAATAACAGATCAAGATAAGTCCGCTACAAGTAAAATGTTTCTTTCAACATTGTCTAAGAGTGAACTCAGTGACATATTTGATGTGAAGGTCATCTCGAAAAATCAACTTGAGAAAGATTTAAATAGTAGGGACATTACAATGGGTATAATCATCAAGCCGAATTTTGAAAAAAGCATATTGAATCACGATCATGTGCAATTGAATATTTTGAAAGGACCTAATTCAAACTTACAGGAAATGGTTCTGGAAAATGTGGTTTTGCAATTCTTTCAAAATTATCATATGAATCGTATTCTGGTGCCGTTGAATCAAGGTAAAGAAGTGGAGATCGTGTCTGATCAACTCAAAAAAGAACTAGTGAACGAGAGAAATATTCATATCAACAGCCAGCCGATTACATCCTTCCAATACTACGCAGGCGGGATGGGTGTGCTTTTTTTATTAATGACTGTTGTTTTTCTAGTTGGAAGTATGATAGAGGAAAAAGAGGAAGATGTTTATAAAAGGCTGATTGTATCAAAATTAAGCAATACTAGTTACATCGTTGGGAAGTTATTGGGTATTGTTTTGATGAGTATAATTCAACTTGCGGTCATTATTTTATTTACTAGTTTTGTCTTTAAGGTGAACTGGGGAGAGCCTTTTACTGTTGTTATGATCGGATGTAGTTTTATATTAAATGCTGCAGGTTTCGGGGTGCTAATTGGTTCTTTTATCAATAGAGAAAAAACGTTTAACAGTGTGGGGATTTTAGGAACTCAAGTGTTAGCTGCTTTAGGTGGGAGTATGGTGCCCTTATACTTATTCCCAAAATGGGTGATTGATATCAGCTATTTTTTACCTAATTCTCTTGCACTTCAAATGTTTTTGAAAAGTATGGCAGGTGCTGATTTTAGTGAAATTCAAAGCGGATTATTACTTAGCTGTGGGATGGGACTAGCTTTCTTCATCATTGCTTTATTAAGAATGTCTTTTGAAAGGAAGCATCGTTATGCATAAGATATTAGCCATTATCACGTTAAAGCTAAAAGAAACATTAAAGTCCCCATTGACTCTCATTTTTTTATTTGTTATGCCAATGGTATTTAGTTTTATCTTTGGAAGTACCGCATCTGATACAAAGAAACCGACAGTTGCTTTTATTCTAGAGCCCGGCCAAGGTAAACTGGATCAAGAGATTTTTCATATTCTCGAAAAAAACACAAAATTTCTTTGGGTAAAGACGACTGAAAGCGATGCAAAAGATTTAGTATCTAAAGAAAAGGTAGTTGCGTCTGTGAAAGTGGCAAACCAATTAAAGTCCCATCTAAAAGAAAATAAAGAGATTTTTGATGTGACAGTTTATAAGAAAACTGAGGAATATGCAGTCTTGTCTCCCTATTTAAAAGAGACAGCAGCTATCATTTATCAAATCAATCAGGGTGTGAAAGAGCAGAAAAGTGCTTCTCTCACCAATGCATTGCACAAGTTAAATGGATCTGGCACCATTTCATTGGTTGAAGAAAATCAAGATGGTCAAGCAAGCCAGCAGCCAAATTTGATACCGCTTGGCTTTACAATTATGTTTATGATGTTTGCGATTTCAAGCTCTGTGTCATCTATACATTTGGAGTATAAAGATTATACATGGCAAAGGTTGCTTTCTAGTCCAATTCATAAAATATATGTGCTTCTGGGCTATTTTATGGCTTATTTCCTCCTTGGATGGATACAATTAGGTGTTCTTTTGACCGTCTTATCTTTGTTCTTTCATGTATACTTAGGCAACCTGTTTCTTATTTTAGTGTTCGGATCGTTTGTTATTGGACTTGTTGTGAGTTTAGGCTTTATGATCGCCACCTTATCTCATACAAAAAAGCAAGCTGAAGTATTTAGTGCAATTGTCATTGTAGGATCGTGCATGCTGGGTGGTATTTATTGGCCTTTAGATATCGTTCCAGACATTTTGAAGAAGATCTCTTTGGTTATACCGCAAACGTGGATGATGTCTGGTTTTGGTGAGATCATGAGCGGTACGGTCAACCAATCAATCTTATTACTAGACATAACAGTTTTAGCAGCTTTTACGATTGCTTTTATGGTGATTGGTTTGAAAAATATCAGATCCTATTAATCACTTTTCTTCATCCATTTAGTTTTGAAAAAATCCCTCTATTGCTCTCAATTGCAATAAAGGGTTTTTTTATTCATTCGTACTCCTCAAAATGGTATGATAGACGACAACATCTCATGGAGAAAGGAATCAATCATATGCTGAATTTTAAAGGAAAAACCGTCATCATCACAGGCGCAGCCAATGGAATTGGTGAAGCGGTCGCCTGCGGCTATGCAAAAGAAGGGGCGCGTGTGGTGTTTGCGGATATAGATGAAGAGAAGGGGAAGCGTTTGGAGGAGCAGCTGAGAAAAGAGTCCTATGAAGTTTATTTTATCAAAACGGATGTGAAACAGGAGAAGGATATTCAGCGCTTAATGTCGTTTGCAGTGGAGCGCTGCAAAACGATTGATATTCTCATCAATAATGCAGGCGTCATGTGCACAGCATCGCCTTATGAGTTAACAGTCGATGAGTGGGATCATGTGCTGCATACAAACGTAAGAGGGACTTTCTTATGTGCTAGAGAAGCAGCGCGTTATATGAAAGAGAATCCAAAAGGCGGTTCCATTGTGAACATTTCATCTACCCGTGCGACCATGTCAGAGCCTCATACGGAAGCTTATGCTGCATCAAAAGGCGGGATTTCCGCGCTTACTCATGCCTTGGCGGTTTCTTTTAGTCAGGATCACATTACGGTGAATAGCATTTCCCCTGGGTGGATTGAAACGAAGGATGAGAAAAGTCTTCGAGAAGTTGACCATCAGCAGCATCTTTCCAATCGAGTCGGCACGCCAAAGGATATTGTGAAAGCTTGTTTTTATTTAACAGATGAAGACAATCAATTTGTGACCGGTACAGATTTGGTTGTTGATGGTGGCATGACTAGAAAAATGATTTATGCGGATTAACATAAAAAAACATTGACGCTTTGATCGAGCGGCAGTACAATATGTAACAATTCAGCTGAAGATCGTGATGAAAAAAAGACACAGCGCCAATAGAGAAGAGTACATCATAGCTGCCCCACACAGAGAACTCCGTGAAGCTGAGAAGGAGCTGGGAAGCATGATGGAACCAAGCCTCTTAGCTCTGCACCGGATTCTCTCGGATGGTGGTGCAGCGAATTTCTCCCGTTACAGAGAAGGGTGAATGATCACCCGCTAAGGTTCATCTGGCAACAGATGAATGAACTGAGGTGGCAACGCGGAGTAAATCCCGTCCTCAAGACAGAAATGTCTTGGGGGCGGGATTTTTTTTATGACAAATAGGGGGGACAATGATGAAAAAACATTGGCGGGATATGAGTATTTTGCTTGGAGCCATCGGGATCGCAAACATAGGAGAATGGATTTATATGATTGCCCTCCATCTGCTTATTTTTCAAGAAACGGGCTCTGTACTTGCTGTAACAGCAGTTTATTTGCTAAGACCGGCAGCTTCTCTTTTGACCAATAGCTGGTCTGGCAGTTTGATTGACAGGCTGAATCAGCGGAATGTGATGATCAGTTTAGATATTACCCGTGCTTTGCTCATTGCATGCATCCCTTTTGCCTTATTTTCAGGACATCTGCTCATCCTGTATGTCATGGTGTTTTTCATACAGATGGCACAAGCGATGTTTCATCCAGCGTCGATGGTGTATATGACAGGACTCATCCCGGCCGATAACCGAAAACGGTTTAATGCCATTCGCTCTTTATTACAATCCGGTGGATTTTTACTTGGACCCGCAGCAGCAGGTCTACTTTTTCTCATCGGGACGCCTGTTCTTTCAATTTATGTAAATGCGTTCTGCCTTTTGATATCTGCTCTGTTAACGATGTGTTTACCGAATTTGCTCAAAACAGATGCTGGCCAAAAGGGGTTTTCCCTTTCAATGTTAAAAGAGGATGCAAAGCTTGTTCTGCGATTTAGTCTGACGTCACGCCAGATCATGGCGGTATATTTATTATTTAGTGCGGCGATATCGGTCCTTCCTACGGCCATTGACTCACTTGAAACAGCCTTTGCAAAAGAAGTACTGCTGCTGACTGATACCCAATATGGCCTTCTTGTTAGTGTGGCTGGAGCAGGCATCATCGCAGGGGCAAGTCTTAATTCGGTCATTGTCGAAAGGCTGTCAGTTTCGCTGATGCTTGGAATCGGCAGTTTGTTTGTGGCGTTTGGCTATCTTATTTATGCATTTTCCAGCACCCTATTTGCAGCCGCTGTTGGATTTTTTGTTTTAGCCTTCTTTTTAGCTTTTGCAAATACAGGTTTTATGACGTTCTATCAAACAAATATCCCAGTAGAGGTGATGGGGAGGATAGCCAGCTTTTATGCTTTCATTGAAGCCATTTTGACAATAGCCATGACAGGAATATTCGGCGGGCTCGCTCATGTTTTATCAATCAGAATGTCCGTCATCATTGGGTGTATATGTATGCTTCTTATCTGTCTATTGCTATGTTTTGTCATCTTTCGTCCATTGACTGTCAAAAAAATAGTGCATCCTACTTAGAAAATTAAAAAAATTATGTTATCATTATTTAAGTAAGTTAATTAAATTGATGAGAAAAGGAGTCTTACAAATGAAAGCACTACGCTGGCACGATCAAAAGGACATTCGACTAGAGGAAATTGACGAACCAACAGTTGCTCCAGGTAAAGTGAAACTGAAAGTAAAATGGTGCGGCATTTGTGGTAGTGATTTACATGAATATTTAGGCGGACCGATCTTCATTCCTGTGAATGAACCTCATCCACTTACAAAAGAAAAAGCACCAATTACATTGGGACATGAGTTCTCTGGGGAAGTTGTTGAAGTAGGAGAAGGCGTGAGCAATTACAAAGTAGGTGATCGAGTGGTTGTTGAACCTATTTTTGCAACTCACGGGCATCAAGGTGCTTATAACTTAGATGAAAACATGGGCTTTTTAGGACTTGCCGGAGGCGGCGGTGGATTCTCTGAATATGTATCAGTTGATGAAGAATTACTTCATTTATTACCAGACGAAATCTCATATGAGCAAGGCGCGCTTGTTGAGCCTTCTGCAGTTGCTTTATATGCGGTACGTTCTAGTAAAGTACAAGCTGGGGATACAGCGGCTGTGTTTGGCTGCGGACCAATTGGTTTACTTGTCATTGAAGCATTAAAAGCAGCTGGTGCTACTGATATTTATGCAGTTGAATTATCAAAAGAACGCCAAGAGAAAGCAAAAGAGCTTGGAGCGATCATTGTAGATCCTTCTCAATATGAAGATGTTGTTCAAGAAATCGCACGCCGTACAAACGGTGGCGTCGATGTTTCTTTTGAAGTGACAGGTGTACCTGTTGTATTGAAGCAAGCAATCCAATCAACTAGAATTTCAGGTGAAACCGTCATTGTAAGTATTTGGGAAAAAGGCGCAGAAATTATGCCGAATGATATTGTCATTAAAGAACGTACAGTGAAAGGAATTATCGGCTACAGAGACGTATTCCCATCTGTATTAAACTTAATGAGAAAAGGCTATTTCTCTGCAGACACACTCGTCACGAAAAAAATCAAGCTGGACGATGTGATCGAGGATGGCTTCCATGCTTTAATCAATGAAAAAGATCAAGTGAAAATTTTAGTCAGTGCTGAATAAGTAAGATAACAAAGGGAATGGCATAAGCCATTCTCTTTTTTTATGTGATCAGATCATTTTCATAAAGAGAGCTGCGGTTGAATAGTGATAATTGAAAAGATGTTTAATAATAAGGGAGATGACATCATGTTTTATCACATCAAAGAATTGCAATATGAAGCAAAGCCCTCAAAGCCTGATCCGCTTTACGCGAAAAAGCTGCAAGAAGTATTAGGCGGTCAATATGGTGAAATCAGTGTGATGATGCAATATTTATTTCAAGGCTTTAATTGCCGGGCAGACCAAAAATATAGGGATTTATTATTTGATGTTGGGACAGAGGAAATTGGTCATGTCGAAATGCTGGCGACAATGATTGCACGTCTACTTGATAAAGCACCGGTAAAAGAACAGGAACAGGCGTATCAAAGCGATCCAGCACTTGCGGCTGTTATGGGTGGAATGAATCCGCAGCATGCAATTGTTGCCGGTTTAGGGGCGATGGCAGCGGATAGTCAAGGGTATCCGTGGAATGCCAAGTATATCATTGCAAGCGGAAATTTAATGGCGGATTTCAGAGCCAATTTAAATGCAGAATCACAAGGGAGACTTCAGGTCACAAGGCTTTACGAGATGACAGATGACCGCGGCGTCAAAGATATGCTTTCCTTCCTCATTGCTCGTGATACATATCATCAAAATATGTGGCTTGCGGCAATTAAGGAATTAGAAGAGCGGGAAGGGGATGTCGTCGTACCAACCACTTTCCCTCGTTCACTAGAAAAACAGCAGGTTTCCTATGATTTGTTTAACTTCTCAAGAGGGGAAGAAAGCAAGGAAGGCAGATGGGCACATGGCCGCAGCATGGATGGAAAAGGAGAGTTTAGATATATTTCTGCACCTGTCGTATTCGGCTCAGCACCAAAGCTCAAACCTGCACCAAAAGAACTGTTTAACACACCAAAAAAGGGTGAATAAAAAAGTCGATCAGGTTTTTGTGCCTGATCGACTTTTTAACGTCCGAGAGTTCTGCCGTACACGCTGACACGTTTCTCTAATAATGCAAAAGCTAATTCAAAGACAATGCTCAGCAGCCAATAGATCAAAGCAGAGACGAGATAAGTTTCTAAAAACTGATAGCCGTCATTTGCAATGATCCGGGAAATACCCATGATTTCGAGTACCCCAATTGTAAACGAAAGAGATGTCGCTTTTAATAGCTGAACGAGCTGATTGCCAAGGTTCGGTAAGGCCACAACAAAAGCCTGCGGCAAAATAATGCGAAGCATCGCCTGCCTTGTGGTCATGCCTACAATTTTTGCCGCTTCCAGCTGCCCTTTGTCTACTGCCAGAAGTGCACTTCGGACCACCTCTGTTAAATGGGCGGCTGAATGCAGGCTGAAGGTAATGAGGGCAACAGCTAATGGGGAGACCATGTCCGGGTGAAAGGTCAGCCCGAATGTGCCGCTCATGCTAGTTAGAACAAAAGGAAGCCCATAAAAGAAAGCAAACAGTTGAACAATTAGAGGCGTACCTCTAAAAAAGGAGACGTAGAGCGTGACCAGCTGCCTGAGTACAGGGATGCGAAAGAGACGAATAAAAGCAAAAACATATCCGATCACAAGACTCACAGCCATAGAAACTAGTGCAATTAATAAGGTGAAAGGAACGCCTTTTAGAATATGAGGTACTTGGTCAATCGCAAATGGAATATCAATGGTTTGCATCTAAATCGCCTCCTTAACGTGACAGGCTGGTGCGGCCTTTTACAAATTTCTTTTCAAGCAGCATGGTGACTAGTTCAATGCTCATACAAATGAGCCAGTACACAATCGCAATGATTACATACACTTCAAACATGCCGATTCCATAGTTATTTCCTAAGATGATCTTCACCTGTCCCATAATATCGATGAGCCCGATCGTAAAGGCAATCGCCGTGTCTTTCACAAGATCAATGGTGTAATTTCCGAGGTTTGGTAGGGCAATGAGAAAGGCCTGCGGGATAATGATCCTGATCAAGGCCTGTGTATCTGTCATCCCAACAATGTAGGCGGCTTCCAGTTGATCTTTTCCAACTGATGAATACGCACTGCGAAAAACTTCAGATAAATAAGCACCCGTATGTAAAGAGAACGTCATCATCACAAATAACACACGATCCCAATGGTTGATTTGAATTCCTGCCACAAGTAAAAGCTGAGGCAGTCCAAAATAAATTAAGAATAACTGAACAATTAATGGCGTACTTCGTGTAAAAGATAAATAGACAACAGCCAATTGCTTCAGCACTGGGATTTGCTTAATACGAATGCATGCAAATAAAAGCCCTATCAAGATGGCAAAAAACAATGACACTACAATAATGAGAAAAGTGAGTGGCAGGCGTTCAAGCACCTGTAAAAAGATCCGCAGCCAATCTCCAGCTGTAAACGTCATGACGCTTCCTTCCTTTCTTCATATTGATAGCCTTGCTCTGAGATGTAGTCAATATCTTGAAAGAAATCAACCCCAAACCACTTTTTCGCAAGCTTAGGCAATGTTCCATCATCAATCATCTCTTGTGTAACCCGGTCCAAATCTGCTGCAAGCTGTTTTTGACTTGGCTGTAAGACAAGATAGATCGGCTCCTTTGACACGATCCCGCCCACTTTGACCTTCAGGTTCAGATGCTTTTGAATGGTATCAAAGGTCGAAATATTCATAAAGGCCGCATCGGACCTTCCGCTTTCAACGCGCTTTAAGTTGAGTTCATTTGAAGGGCTCTCAATGGTTGTCAGCGGAATATCTGGATCATGTTCTTCATTATATTGATTTAATATGGAACGCAATCCGCCGCTAGGACTTACAGGAGCCAGCTTTTTAGATGTCATATCGTCAAGCGATTGAATATCCTGGTTTGATTCATTCACAATTAAACCTGTCATCGAATAGCCGTACGGAACCTTAGGATAAAGAAACCGCTTTTCGCGTTCAGGGTTACTGAAAAACCAATTAGCCGCCATTTCAAACTTCCCAGCGCCAACACCAATAAGATTGGATTCTTCCTCGCCAAAGATGTAATCAAAATGGATGTGCGGAAGTCTTTTTTCCACTTCATTTAAATAATCAATGTTATAGCCAATCGGTTCGTTTCGGTCATTTGTCGCTAAAAAGGGTGGATTGACCTCTGCACTCAGTGCGACTTTCACAATTTGTTTCCCATCATCTGTTGTTGTTTTTACACTGCTGCAGCCAATCAAAGAGAGGAGAAACAGAAGGACACCAGATGTCATGAATGCTGTCTTTTGCTTCATATGTCTTCCTCCGATCCTTGCCACATTCCGCGATGAATTCTGGATAAAAATTGTTTCGTTCGTTCATGCTGAGGCTTCATCAGAACATCTTCTGGTGAGCCTTTTTCAACAATTTCCCCATCTGCCATAAAGATCACCGTATCCGCTACGTCCTTTGCAAAGGAAATTTCATGCGTCACAATGACCATCGTCATCCCTTGGCTTGCAATATCCTTGATCATTTCAAGGATTTCTCCAACCATCTCTGGGTCCAGTGCGGACGTTGGTTCATCAAACAGAAGCACCGCAGGATTCATCGCAAGAGCGCGGGCAATTCCAATCCGCTGCTGCTGCCCGCCAGATAGTTCACTCGGAAATGCATCCTTTTTATGAAGCAGTCCAATCCGCGTTAAAAATTGCTCTCCAACCTTTTCTGCTTCTTTCTTAGACATGTTTTGAGACACAATCAATCCCTCTGTAATATTTTCAAGTGCCCGTTTATTTTGAAACAAGTGATAATGCTGAAATACCATGGAAGATTGCTGCCTTAGTTTTAAAAGATCTTTTTTATGATATCGTTCAAATTGAATCGTGGCTTCTCCAACAGTCAGCTTTCCTTTGTCTGGAATGTCGAGGCTGTTTAAACTGCGGAGAAGTGTTGTTTTTCCTGATCCGCTCGGTCCAATAATTGCGACCACTTCACCTTCTTGTACGGAAAAATCAATGCCTTTTAACACATGGGTCTGCCCATAAGATTTATGTAGATTAGTAGCTGAGATCATAAAAGCATCACGTTCCTTTGACAGATGTACTTAATATTGATAAAATTTAACACATTAAATCCTATAAGTAAAGTGTGTTTTATTCATTCCAATTGGAAAAATGAGATATCATAGATTGTGAGAAACAGAGGAGTTGGATACATTTTGTCTAAAGCATTATTTGTCGATACCGATTTTCAAAAAACATGGCTCAATCAGCTGGAATCTCTTCGTGAAACGATCGAACAAAACGCAAAAAAACATGATGAAGGCGCTTATTTTCCTAAAAAGAATATCGAATCATTAGTAAACATGGGATATACAACCCTGTCTCTTCCCACTGAATATGGAGGCGGAGGTCAATCTGTAACAGATATGGTTCTATTTCAAGAAACGCTTGGGAGCATGGACGGAGCAACTGCCTTATCGATCGGCTGGCACCAAGGAGTTGTAGGTGAAATTTATGAAAAGAAACTATGGAATGAGAAACAGCTGCAATTCTTTGCGGAAGAAGTGAAGAAGGGCGCCCTTGTCAACCGCGCTGTGAGTGAGGCGCAGACAGGCAGTCCAACAAGAGGCGGCAAGCCTGGAACAACAGCGATTAAATCAGGTGATCGCTGGGTGATCAATGGACGTAAAATTTTCACAACGATGTCACCAGCTCTCACATACTTTTTAGTCGGCGTATGGATTGAAGAAAAAGAAGCGATGGGATTCTTCTTAATTCACCGTGATACAGAAGGTGTTTCTATAGAAGAAACATGGGATGTTGTCGGCATGAGAGGAACAGAAAGCCATGATTTAATCTTAGATCAAGTTGTGGTCTCAGATGACATGCTTGTTGAAGTGCAAAAAGGACCTCGAGGCGTTACATTAAACCCTTGGATCGCACATATTCCTTCCTGCTATTTAGGGATTGCGCAAGCGGCAAGAGATTATGCAGTTCAGTATGCCATCACTCATTCACCGAACAGTATTAGCGGAACGATTAGTGACCTGCCAAATGTCCAAACATTGATTGGCGAAATTGATTTACTACTAAAGCAAGCACGCCACGTCATCTATTCAACGACAACATTGTATGAGCAGCCTGAGAAAAGAGAGCTGTTAATCAATGAATTCGGTGCAGTGAAGCATACAGTCGTCAATCATAGTCTGCAGGTGATTGATAAAGCCATGCGTTTAGTCGGTGCAAAAAGTTTGAGTCTTGGCTGTCCGCTGCAGCGTTACTATCGAGATATTCGTGCTGGGCTCCATAACCCGCCAATGGATGATATGACGATTTCAAAAATCGCGAAGCAGGCCATTGAAGAGAAAAAAGAAAGCTAATATGATCAGAAAGCCGGATGAAACCGGCTTTTTTTATTTGGTAGAAAAGAGGACAAGCGTACCTTATGTCTCATCGCTCAGGCATGCTACAATCGATACAAATCATGGGAAAAGGAGCGGTTTTTTGAAGAAAAAGCATATGAAATGGCTGGTTTTCTTCATTTTGCTGATGGCGCTTTGTATCGGTCAGCCGTCATCAAGTGAGGGAACATCACCAGCATGGTCAGTAGATGATGAATTCTTGAAAGACAGGGAAGGCACATTTGTGATACAAGAAGTAAAAGAAAAATCGCCATGGGTATATAACAAAAAAAGAGCGAATCAGCGCTTTGCCCCACAATCAACATTTAAAGTGGCAAATGCCCTCATCGGACTCCAAACCGGCGCGGTGAGAGATGAATATGACATCAAATATTGGGACGGAGTAAAAAGAGAAATTGATAACTGGAATAAGGATCATACACTGGGCTCTGGCATGAGAGATTCAGTCGTCTGGTACTATCAAGCCATGGCGCGTGACATCGGGGAAGAACGCATGAGCCATTGGGTGAAAGCCATACACTATGGCAATGAAGACATATCTGGCGGAATCGATCAATTTTGGTTAAGCAGTTCGTTGCGCATTTCTCCAGTAGAACAAGTCCATTTCCTCAAACAGCTATATGAAGAAAGTCTCCCATTTGACCTATCTGTCATGAGAACGGTCAAACGAATGATGATCCAAAAAGAAGAGAAACATGCCACCCTATACGGAAAAACAGGCTCCGGCTCAGGCATTGGCTGGTACGTAGGTTTCATCAAACATGAAAACAAAACCTACATCTTCGCCACAAATATCGAAGGCACAGGACTAGAAGCAAAAGAAATCACCTATCGTATTTTGAAAAAATATCATTTGATTGAAGCATCCGTTTAGGGTGCTTTTTATATGAACTTTTTTATGGTCATCTACATAACTAAGGTTTGAATAAATCAAAAAATCTGCCGAGTAAGAGTATAGATAATGACCGTTGAATAAAGAGTTGTCATATAAATTAGTGAATAGACAAACATAAAAGATGCCCACTTCTCTGAATTCATTCGCTTGTAACCTAAAATACTTAAACAAATCCATATAAAACCTAGAAAAAAAGACATAAGCACAAGCCCTATGCTTAAAGAACGGAAAAGAAAACTGCTTAAGGTTATTGCTAAGATATAAAGATTGGTTTGCAAGTATGTTCTTTTCATTCCTTTTACAACAGGTAGCATGGGAATGTTTGCTGCCTTGTATTCATTTTGCTTTCGAATAGCTATTGAGTAAAAATGCGGCATCTGCCAAATAATTGTAATGAAAAATAACCCCAGAATAGCTGGGTGTGAGATGTCTGGTGAAATAGCCGTCCAACCAATGAGAGGCGGCATTGCCCCAGAAATGCTACCAATTTCTGTGTTGTAAACGGTTTTTCTTTTACTCCACATTGTATAAGGGAAAATATAAAAAAGTAAACCAATCAATCCTATAATAGCTGCTAGATAGGTTGTAAATGCTAAAAAAATCAATCCTAAAATAGACATTAAGATACTAAGCCATAGAACTTTTTTAAGATTGACTTCTCCTGTTACAGTAGGTCTGTTTTTTGTTCTATTCATCACGGAATCTATGTCCCTATCATACAAATTGTTTAAAGCTCCAGCAGCACCAATTAATAAAATTGAACCTGCAAATGCAAATAGTATCTCAATAGATTTATGAAGGATGTCAATTTGATAAGTGTATAATGCCAAGGTTAAGCCAGCACACATTGGGATTAAATTTGATGTAATAATTCCCGATTTAACTGTTTGAGTGATTATGTCCCTTTTCGTTTTGTGAATTTTTTTCCCCATCTTTCGCATTGTTTTGCTCCTTTTCCATAGCGATTAATTGTTTATGCTGTACAGCAAGATATATACCATATAGAATTTATATACTAATTGGTATATTAATTCTATATGGTATTATTGTCAAGATAAGGAGGTAAAGGAATGATTAGACAAAGAAAAACGCAAAATGAAAGGAAAGATGAAACACGGAAATTACTCATAAATTCTGCAGTTGAGAATTTCGCCAAGTATGGTTTTCATGGGGTCTCCATTGATAAATTGGCAGAATATGCGGGATTTAGCAAAGGGGCCTTTTATGCGCATTTCCATTCAAAGGAAGAGATCTTTCTGGCTCTATTGGAACAACAAATGCAATTACATGTTAAAAAAATCAATGCTTTATTAGCAGAACAGCCTTCTCTTTTACACTTTCCAGAAAAAATGAATCAACAGTCTATTCAAAATTTTGAAGAAAATCGGACGTGGAGCCTGCTAAATATGGAATTTCTTTTGTATTCAATGAGAAATGAGGAAGTAAGGTGTCAGTGGTCAAATATGATCCTACAATCGGTAAAACAAATCTCTCAATCCATTGAGAATTTAATAGAAAAAGAGAATCTTACATGTACTCTTTCACCTGAAGAAATGGCATGGACAATTCTCTCATTGGAAAATGGTATAGCAATATTTCACTTTATTAGTCAAGACCATATACCACGTGATTTATTAGAAAAATCCTTAAAAAGATTAATTTCCTATAAATAGAAATTAAGGTTCCTTAGTTTGAATGTGGTGGAGAAAGTGATTCTAGAAAGGAGGATTATAAGAAGTGTATTTGAAATATATCCAATTAATGTAAGATGACGATTGTGGGAACTTAGCTAGCCAATCCCTTTGTATAACTGAAATGTTTTTATGGGAATTAGGGAAAAGAATTCAAACGAAAGATTGTGAGGCTATTGTTTTTATATGTGGATCTTTTAAAGACTACAAATTAATTAGTACTTCTAAAAATGAACCTGACATCTTATTTTTAAAAAATACTTACGAGCTAGAAGTACCCTTCTGTTACAGTGAATTTCAAAATGCAACAAATAAGAAAAAGATCTTAGCTGATACTTTGGAAAAAGCGATGCTCTATCTGTGTGAATTAAAAAATTGGGACAGTCAGCTCGTCAAAGCGACATTTCAAAAAATGAAAGAAAAGAAATATAAAGCTGAGATAAAAGGAAAACAAACAAAACTAAGCCCCGATAAAAAAAAGAAAGCATATCCTCTGATCGAGTTAGATCTAAAGCAGTTTACTCTCTATCTTGTCATTGAAGACAATAAAAGAAAGATATTATCTAAAAAACTAATTGCTAAAACCGATACCTATTTGGAAGAAATTTCTTATCATATGCGAGAGCTTAAGTGGTTAACTGATCATGAAGTAGCACTATTCAAACATACAAATAAACCTGTTTATACAAGTTTACGGTTATTGTGATAAGACAAAATGAGAATAGCATAACACTTGTGGAAATCAAGAACGCAAAAATATAAAGGAGTGTATTTTAAATGGGCTTTTGGGAAGAAGAACATAAGAAAAAGAACATTATTTTAGGTGATGACGGGCCAGCTCTTATTGAATACGATTTTTATTCCGAAGCTGATTTGTTTTATAATCCGTATGGAGTCGTCGTATTCAATAAGTAATCTCTAAAATCATGCCATTTTCTACAGTAAATAAATAGATAAGGAGCGACGCAATGTCCATGCATCCGAAAGAATTAGAAACCACCATCCAGTTATCTGCGAAAAAGCGTTATAACTATTTCATCAAAAAGATTGTTGATTTAGAAGAGGTTTGGTCATTAAGCAACGAGAAGGGCTGGGTTATGTCAGAGGATGAACGTGGTGTACCGCAGTTTCATTTTTGGGCGACAAAGGATCATGCCGCTTATTGCGCAATCGATCAATGGGAAAAAACAGTGCCAGAAATGATTAATTTAGAAGACTTTATAGAAGAGTGGCTCCCGGGCATGATAGCAGATGGATTCAATCCGTCCATTTTCTATAATCGAAATAATTCGGTGTCAATTGAAATTCAAACATTAAAAGAAGATATAGAGGAAGAATTAAAAAACTACTAGTTCGACAAGAGTGGAGGTAGTTGTTTGAAACGGCTTGAAGACTTATTTATTCGTTCAGAAAAAGAATTCAAATTCTATCAGAATTTAGTAGATCATGAGTTTGACACAAATAAAGAGCTGCCACAACAAGTCTTCCGTAAGACATTTGATTGTTTTTTATTTCAAGAGTTTGATTGGGCATTAAGTGATAATATTTTACCTACAATCAAGGAGTTATCCAATTTAACACATGATGGAGAATTTTTGACCGCAGTCCTTAAGCCAGATCCAGTTGATTACTATTTGAAGGAGTTTGGTTATTACAATTGGCTGAAAGCGAGTGTGAACATTTCAGGTGAGGATTATGTAAATGCACTATGGATGCACCCAAAAGGTTCCATAGCGGATAATATAATCACGAATTCGAATATAGTTGTCTGGTTATCTCATTCTTTGCAGTGGGCGATTTGGGCAGATAGAGATATGGAAATTTGTATCATAGGGATGGTATCAACAAAAGATTCTGCAAAAGATATGTTATTAGAAGAAGGATGGAAGCCACTGGATCACCCTGTTTTAGCAAATTGGCTACAAATATTATTGAAGGATCAAAAAACATTCGATGACTATTTCACTCAAATGCTTTCTAGTTATGCATAATGCTCCAACCGGTGGAATGGAGAATCAATGACTGATAATAGCCTTATCCGAAGATATGAAAGGAGCATAAAGTGAAAAATTTGTTTATATCCGATCCAAAAGAACTTGAACATGTTCTATCGTTTGTTAATTCGCTCGTTAACAGTACGAAGACATTCCCTGATCAAGTGTTGAAAACAAAAACCCCTCATTATTTATTCGAAGAATTCCATTGGTTGTTATCAGACGGTAGCTGGGAGACACTAAAAGATTTAGCTTTGAACCATAGAGATGAATATATACTAATGGCTGTGTTAGATGAGCAGAAGACTATGGATAATCATTATCGTGATTTTGGTTATTATCCTTGCGTGAAAATCCCGTTAAATATCACACCAAGTGATTACCTTGATATCTTAACGGATTACCCGATACATAGTGTAAACGATAGCATGATGAATATTGCTTCACGTGTGATATGGGTTTCCCCTTCTGCAAAATGGATCATTTATGGTGAAAGAGGTTATGAGATAGGAGTATTAGCGACTCATCAATTAGAACATATGAATAAACAATTGCTGAAAACGTGGAGAACTTTAGATGAGATTGTATTAGGTTGGATTTCTGTTGTATTTCGAAATCAGAAACTTCCAGAAGATTTTAAAAATGAATTCATTCAAAATTACACAAATATTGAATAATAAGAACTATAATCTTCTTAAATTTTAACCTACTTAAAAGCATTGAGAGAAAGGTGTAGTGGATCCATGAACACGAGCCAAGATAAACAAGGCTTAATCAATGATTTGAAGCAGCGCTATCAATACTTGTTAGATTCCGCTTATCCAGATGATATCGTCTCTTTTGAAGAAGAAACTGGTATGCCCTCAGATGATTTTTATTTATTTTTTTCACTTGTTGCAGGCAGCTTAAGTTATGTGATCGATCATAAACGAATACCCAAAAAACAGTTAAACGTGCTGCGTCAGTCATTTGAAGAGCGATTCCCTCAAATCAAATCGTTTCAACATATCCTTGAATCGTATCCTTTATTGCATTCCTACGTTCAATACCATGAAGAAACAAGAAAACGAATCATTGCATTTATACAATAACGTCTTGGAGGACAAACAATGACATGGTTTTTAGATGGAAAAATCCAGAAGCAAATCCCTGATTTCGATATCAGTCATCTAAAGCAAATCAATGAATTCCACTACTTTAAAGAGTATAATGAATATGACGACTTGATCAATTGTTTTGCTTTTGCACATCCAATATGAATCTAGTATCGAATTGAATGGTGCTAGTTTATCTACATATCTGCTACTCATGTTTCCCCATCCCAACACAGAAAGGTGCAATGACATTGAATCGAATCTTGAAATGGCTCTTATTTGCGGCGGTCATCGCTGGCTTATTGGTATGCGCATTCTTTGTGTTCCGTTTCAACCAGCCTAAACCGACGACAAACATCCATTATGCAGACACACAAAATAAACAGCAAACCCTCGATATGTATATGCCGAAGGGCAAAGATGAAGACAAAAAGAAGAAGCATCCAGTCATGATCTATCTCCATGGCGGCGGCTGGACAGGCGGCGATAAGAATAGAGTCGCTTCAAAGGCTGATTATTTTACAGGTCAAGGATATGTGTTTGTTTCGATGAATTACAGGCTTCACCCTAATGCCAACTATGAGCAGATGGCAGATGATACGGCAAACGCCATTAAATGGGTGAAGGATCATGCGGATGAATATCAAATTGATTCATCAAAAATCAATGTCATGGGTCACTCAGCGGGCGGTCATTTGACGGCGCTGGTTGCCACAGATTCGACCTACTTAAAACGTGTGGGGCTGTCGCCAACAACGATCAATTCCATCGTGATTTTAGATGGGCCGTTAAACATTAATCAATTTATACAAGCCATCCCATCGTACAAAAAAGTCTTTGGCAAACAAGAGGAGAATTGGACAAAGGCATCACCTGTTACTTATATGAATCAAAAGAATTTACCGCCTGTCTATTTGGTGACGGGCTGGGAAAATCCTGAGGTGTACAGATTTGCTGAAAAACTGAACCATGATAAAGGCTCTCGGTTTGTTTTTCGGGTGCATACGCTGAGCCACAGTGACCTGAATAAATGGTTTGGATCAGACAGAGCGCCAAAAGAAGCACAAAAAATGACGGAGGTAGTAATGACATTTTTAAATCGATCCAATCACTCACGATAGAAATGTTAAACAGTATCATTTCTTATTTAAAAAGCTAGAGAGTACAGCAACTTGTGAATCAAAGTGAAATTTATTCAATTCTTGTAATTTTATAATAGTTAAAACAGCTGACTTTAATAGTAGGCTGTTTTTTTATTAATTATAAGTAAGTATACTATACAGCTTTATATGATAAATTAATTACTCATTTCCTCTAATTAGTATTTTAGATATATATCACTCATGTGTTTTAGTGGAAAAATAGTATAAAATGATCATTTTAAGGGAAAAGCATCTTTTTTTTCCAAATTAGTTATAATCAGTGTTAAAATGTTTAGTGAGTCATTAGTTTAATTTTGAATATATATAGAGCATTATTCCCTATAATCTTTGGGAGAAAAGAGTTTATATTATCTTGAAAAAAAGACAATTAACACTATATTTTTTTATATAACTGCGAGGAGAATATAAATGAATTATAAGAAAAATCAAAGTTTTAACAACTATATTAATGCATCAAATCAAAAAAATAATGAATATGGAGAGTTTACATTTCATTTTGATAAAGATATGGTCAATAAATTTAAATCTTTATCAAAAAAATTTGATGTTGAATATAAAGTTTTATTTCACACTGTCTGGTTTATATTGTTAAGTAAACTGTTAGGAAAAGATGAGATAAATGTTAGCTCTTTTGATGTTTCTACACCTGATGGAAATAATTATAGTAGCACAGATATAAATTTAAAATGCGATAAAGTTCAAACTTTTTCAGACTTATTATTAAATGTAGATTGCGATAAACAATCAGGGGGAGAATACACTAGTAATAGTAACAGGTATTTGATCTTTTTTTGTAAGGAAGAGGATTATTTACCACAAGAAATAGAAGGCTTTCCTAATAATGATTTAATTTGCTCCGTTATTGACCTATTTACAGTAAAACTTACTTACAATGTTGAAATATATAATAATTTCTATATTTCTAATCTATTAAATTATTTGATTAATATTATTGATCAACTTTCTACTAGTCCCAATATACCTCTGAGAGAAATTGAAATTGTATTAGAGTTGGAGAGAAATAATATATTGATGGAATTTAATGGGACTAAAGTTATGTTTTCGCAAGATGAAACGCTTCATTTTCAGTTTGAAGAACAAGTTAAGAAATCTCCTGAAACAAAAGCTGTTGTATTTGAAGATAATGAATTAACTTATCAAGAGTT
>NZ_JBYTDZ010000006.1:0-123710 GCF_058791855.1 Bacillus sp. EB106-04-04-XG123
AGTATCATAGGATTTTTTTATAAAAACTCGAATTAACAGGTACGTTTTGTCTTGTTTAGTTTTCAAAGATCATGTTCGTTATCGCTCAGAGGCGACTTTCTTAATATAACATTTGAGCACCGTGTGCGTCAAGCGTTTTTTAGAATTTCTTTTTGTCAGCTTTTCTTTCAAAGCAACTCAGTTGCTCGTTAGCGACGTTTAATAATATACCATCATAATATTCATGCGTCAATATCTTTTTTCACAAAATATCCTCGATGATAGATTTTTTGTCCCTTTGTCTCAATCGGCTCCACTTGAACAATTCCTTTTTCCACAAAGAAATCAATCATCACGCTGAGGTCAGGCGTGAAATACTTTAGATCAGGGTGTGCAAGAAGCTCACCAAAAAGCCATATATCCTTCTGTTCCATGACATGACGCAAATGAGCGGCACCAATTTCTGCTTTTGAATGGATCAAAAAATCATTTGCTAAAAATAAAAGTTCCAAACGCTTATGCAGACTCTCATGGCTTTCAATCAGTTCTGAATAAAGTTTGTATACTTCCGGCTCCATATGACGCACTTGGTTCCAAACGGTCACTTCTGGGTGGAAGCCTTTATCAATTACTTCAATACGTGCTAAGTGATGCAGGGCATGCACAATGGAATTATATGCATCAAGGAATTGATTTGACTCAAAAAATGCTTTTCCTTCTATATATCTGCGAATGAGCTTGCCATATTCTAAACCGATTTTGAGCTTGCGGTTTGAAAACGGGAATGTACTTAGTTCATCAATTAAGTTGAAGATATATTCATTTCGATCAAACAGAACTTTTCCATTCAAAATCCAATCGATGATTCGGCGGTTAGTACCAAGGGTAATCCATTCCTTCAGTTGATCATCTGTGACAACGTTTAAAGAAGCTGTTTGGTGATCGGATTCATAGTGCTTGATAAATAACGGCTCTTCCGCTTCTTTTACGATGACTAAAAGTGCTGCATCAAAGTTATCCGTCTCAGAAGATACTTTATGTCTTCTTTCTACTATAATCACAGCTAATGTATCTGGATGGCTTGCTCTCTCTTGATAAATAGGACGGAGAAGATTTTCCATAGTGATTCCTCCAATACTCGGGTGTAAAGTTCTTCTCTAATGCTATGTATTTCTCCTCATAGAATCAAAATTCCTTCAATACATGAAAAAAGATCATTGAATCATTATAAGCAATTTATTCACAAAACTCTATAACTAATTCAAACGGAAAGGTAAAATGTGCTATATTGGAGATAAGGGGGACTAGGGATGGCGAAATACTCCAGTAAGATTAATAAAATCAGAACATTTGCACTTAGTTTGGTTTTTGTTGGCTTTCTGATCATGTATATCGGTGTGTTCTTCAAGGAATCGATCTGGCTGTCGACTTTCTTTATGCTGCTCGGCGTCTTATCGATTGGATTAAGTACAGCCGTTTACTTTTGGATTGGTATGCTTTCTACGAAGGCAGTACGTGTCGTTTGTCCAGGCTGTGAGAAGGAAACAAAAGTGCTTGGGCGTGTGGACATGTGCATGCATTGCAGGGAGCCGCTTACACTTGATCCAGCATTAGAAGGTAAAGAGTTTGATGAATCCTACAATCGAAAAAAGTCATAAAAATAAGCTGACCATTTAACCGGTCAGCTTTTTTCATTAATGATTTTCTTTTTTCGCACATTCTTGACAAGTTCCATAGATCTCCAAGCGATGATGACTAACTGTAAAGCCCGTCACATGGGATGCAAGCTGTTCAACTTCATCAAGGCCAGGATAGTGAAAGTCCACGATTTTTCCGCAGTTTTCACAAATCGCATGGTAGTGGTCAGATGTCGCAAAATCAAATCGGCTTGAGGAATCACCATACGTTAATTCCTTTACTAATCCAGATTCCCGGAAGACTCGTAAATTGTTGTAAACCGTTGCGACACTCATATTTGGAAATTTTCCTTCAAGTGCTTTATATATATCGTCTGCGGTTGGGTGAGTCATAGAATTTACGAGAAACTCCAAGATGGCATGGCGCTGCGGAGTAATTCGAACACCGGTTTCTTTTAGAGCATCTAAAGCGTCTTTTAGTTCGTGAGCAGCCATTTCATCATGCACCTCTCTTCAAAAATATTCTTATATTGTAATCTTTATAAATAGTGTACCCCCAGAGCCGAAACTTTGTCAATTACAATCCTCTTTTTTACCTATTCTTCTTTACAAAAAAGACCGGCATGACTGCCGATCTCATCCTGTTAGGATATTAAGCGTGAGCTTTCAATTCCTCAAGCGCTTCCTCTACGTGGTCTTTCACCTTTACTTTTCGCCATTCTTTCACAAGCGTGCCTTCTTTATTAATAAGAAACGTTGAACGCTCGATTCCCATATATTCTTTGCCAAAGTTCTTTTTCAGCTTCCATACGCCAAAGGCTTCAGACAATTTCTGTTCATCGTCTACAAGAAGCAGGAACGGCAAATCATGTTTTTCTTTAAACTTTTGGTGCTTGTCCTGACTGTCTGGGCTTACGCCGATAATGACAGCATCTAGTTCTGCAAAGCTTTGATGGCGGTCGCGGAAATCACATGCTTCTGTTGTACAGCCTGGTGTCATATCTTTTGGATAGAAATAAAGAACAATATGTTTTCCTTTAAAATCAGAAAGCTTTACTTTCTCCCCATTGTCACCGGTTAATTCAATGTCAGGTACTTGCTGCCCTACTTCGATTGTCATGACACAATCCCTCCAACCTATTTTTTAATTAGCCTATCCAATTTTGAAAGGATATTCAACTAAGGACGCTTGCATCGGCATGTTAAAATAATGATAGCGACGTGATACGTTGAGATAGGAGGCTATTTATGAAATTCACAGAATCAGAAAAATTACATCAAGAGGCGCTGGAGCACATTGTTGGAGGTGTCAACAGCCCGTCTCGTTCATATAAGGCAGTAGGCGGCGGTTCACCCGTTGCGATGGAAAGAGGAGAAGGCGCTTATTTTTGGGATGTTGACGGAAACCGCTATATCGACTATCTAGCAGCATACGGTCCAATTATTACAGGACACGCCCACCCGCATATTACAAAAGCCATCACGAAAGCGGCTGAAACAGGTGTCCTTTACGGAACACCAACGAAGCATGAAGTCACTTTTGCTAAAATGCTGAAGGAAGCCATGCCTGCTTTGGACAAAGTTCGTTTTGTCAACTCAGGTACAGAAGCGGTGATGACAACGATTCGAGTAGCTCGCGCATATACAGGCAGAACAAAAATTATTAAGTTTGCCGGATGCTATCACGGCCACTCTGATCTTGTACTAGTGGCAGCAGGCTCTGGTCCTTCCACTTTAGGAACACCTGATTCCGCGGGTGTACCAAAGAGTATCGCCAATGAAGTCATTACCGTTCCATTTAATGATATTGACAGCTATAAAGAAGCATTGGATCGCTGGGGCGATGAAGTAGCTGCTGTCCTTGTCGAGCCAATTGTCGGGAACTTCGGCATCGTGGAACCTAAGGACGGTTTCCTGCAGCAGGTCAATGACCTCACACATGAAAAAGGCGCACTGGTGATTTATGATGAAGTCATTACCGCTTTCCGCTTTATGTATGGCGGTGCACAGGACTTGCTTCAAGTAAAACCTGACCTTACTGCATTAGGAAAAATTATTGGCGGCGGACTTCCTATCGGTGCTTACGGCGGTAAAAAAGAAATTATGGAGCAAGTGGCTCCGCTTGGACCAGCCTATCAAGCTGGCACAATGGCAGGAAATCCTGCATCCATTCTTTCAGGTATTGCCTGCTTGGAAGTGTTAAAAGAAGACGGCGTTTACGAACGTCTTGATCAGCTTGGCGCTATGTTAGAAGAAGGCATTTTAACCCATGCCAAAAAGCATCAAGTAGATATTACAGTGAATCGCTTAAAAGGTGCTCTCACAATTTATTTCACAACAGAAACGATTGTGAACTACGAGCAGGCTGAAAATACGGATGGCGAAATGTTTGCCCGCTTCTTCAAATTAATGCTCGCGCAAGGCATTAACCTCGCTCCTTCTAAATATGAAGCTTGGTTCTTAACAATTGCACATACTGAAAAAGATATTTCCGAGACGCTGCAAGCAGTAGATCATGCGTTTGCACAGCTGAAACAATCATAATGAAGTCCAAAACAGGCGTAAAAACATGCGCCTGTTTTTTTATTGACCGGCTCTTGTTTGTCAAAAGCGTGCGAATCTGTTACATTTCTTCTCAATACCTTCTTTTGATGTTTTCATGAACTTTCAAAAATCACTTGAATATTTCGGAAGACCGCTGTATATTACTTAGTTGTTTCATCAAAATATGAATGATAAATGACGAGTGATCATCTATTATCGAAAAGAAAGGAATGCAGGGACAAAACCAATGAAACTTGGAGCCCGTATTTTAAAAACTGGTATTGCCATTGTACTCGCGCTTTACCTGGCAACATGGCTTGGGTTGCCAACGCCCGTCTTCGCGGGAATTGCAGCTGTATTTGCTATCCAGCCATCTATTTATCGATCTTTTTTAACCATTGTTGATCAAGTGCAAGCCAATATTATTGGAGCAGCGCTTGCCATTACGTTCGGTCTGCTTTTTGGCACAGGACCAGTCATTATCGGTTTAACCGCCGTCATGGTTATCGCCATTAATTTAAAGCTGAAGATTGAACACACAATTCCAATTGCACTTGTAACCGTCATCGCGATTTTAGAAAGTGCAGGGGATCATTTCCTTTCCTTTGCCTTAATTAGAACAGCTACTGTGGTGTTAGGAGTTCTTTCTTCATTTTTAGTGAATTTAATCTTCCTGCCGCCAAAGTATGAAACAAAGCTTGTTCATCACATTATGGAAAATACGGAGGAGATTTTAAAATGGATCCGTCTGACCTCCAGACAGTCTACTGATCATTCCACTTTAAAGGATGACATCGATCAAATAAAAGAACGCATGATCAAATTAGATCACATTTACTTGTTATACAAAGAAGAACGAAGCTATTTAAAGAAAACCACCTATGTCAAATCAAGAAAGCTTGTTTTGTTCAGGCAGGCCATTATGGCATCAAATCGCGCGCTATATTTGCTGAAAAAGCTTCATAAATTAGAAAATGAGATTCATTTGATGCCAGAGCATTTCAGGGAAAGCCTAACGGATGAAATTGATTATTTACTGTATTGGCATGAGCGCACCTTGATGAAATTCGTCGGAAAAATGAAGCCGCAGGACGATGAATTTCAAAATGAATGCTCTCTTCGCCTTGAGACGTTAACGAAATCATTTATTCAGCATCAGCAAAACCAAGAAAATGACTTACTCGATTACAACATGCTGAATGTCATGTCCAGCATCATCGAATACCGTGATGAATTAGAGCATTTAGATACATTAATTACAAGCTTCCAGACGTATCACCCAAAAGATAGTGAAATCGAGACAGAAGAAAAAGAAGCATAAACAGAAAAGACCGATTCCTAGAATCGGTCTTAAATTGTTGACAAAGAGCTAAAATGATCTTGATTTTATCTCTTTGTCTTCTTTTCAGCGTGCTCTGAAAACCTTTGCAGTCTAGGAAGAACGAGTACTGGAGCGGAGCGAATTGAGTATTCGTGAGCACCGGCACGCAGGACTGACACCGAATGCGAGGGTTTGTCAGTGCGCTGAGACCGATTCTGAGAATCGGTCTTATTTTATTTTCTTCATTTTAGGATCTAGTGTATCTCTTAATCCATCCCCCATCAGGTTAAAGCCTAGAACCGTCAGCATGATTGCTATCCCTGGGAAGAATAATGTCCAAGGGGCTTGAACGAGATAAGGTCTCGCGTCGGCGAGCATTTTTCCCCATTCTGGACTTGGCGCCTGTGCACCCAATCCTAAAAAGCCTAAAGCCGCTGCCTCAATAATTGCCGTTCCGATCGCTAGCGTCGCCTGTACGATGACCGGCACCATACTATTTGGCAGAATGTGGCGCAGCACGATGCGGCGGTGTGACATCCCAACCGCCTTTGCTGCCAGCACGTATTCTTCTTGTTTAATACTCAGTACTTTTGAACGAACGAGCCGTCCAAAAGTTGGGACATTAATAATCGCAATGGCAATAAGGGCATTTTGTAAGGAGGGGCCTAGGATGGAGACAATAGCAATCGCTAAGAGAATGCTAGGAAAAGCAAGTAAAATATCAAACAATCTTGAGATCACAGCATCTAGCACTCTTCCGCCATAGCCAGCTATCAATCCAAGCAGTGTGCCTAAAATGACAGACCCGAGAACCGAGAAGAAACCGACCCATAAGGAAATCCGTGCTCCATGCACAACTCTTGAAAAGATATCTCTACCGAAATCATCTGTACCAAACCAGTGTGCAGCTGAGGGGGCACTAAATCGCTCACCAAGTGATTGTTCATTGATTCCATAAGGAGCAATGAGCGGTGCAAAGATCGCTAGGATGAGAAATAAAAAGACAATCACACTGCCAATGACCGCCAGCTTGTGCTGAAAGAACTGTTTCATTGATTCAAGAATCAATGATTGAGGGCGTTCATCTTTTGGCTGAGGTGGGTCAAGCTCTTTTTGTGCTTCCATATTGTCACTCTCCTTCCCTAACCTAATATTTAATCCTTGGATCAATAACCGCATACAAGATGTCCACAATGAAATTGATCAGGACAAATATGAGCGCAACGACGAGAATGCCTGTTTGAATGACTGGGTAATCACGATAACTGATGGCGTCATATATATACCGGCCAATTCCCGGCCAAGCAAAAATGGTTTCTGTTAAAATCGCTCCACCAAGTAAGAGGCCTGTCTGAAGACCAATAATCGTCAAGATCGGAATGAGCGCATTTATCAGACCATGCTGATAAATGATGAACAATGAACGTACCCCTTTTGCTTTTGCTGTTCGAATAAAATCTGAATGAAGCACTTCCAGCATACTTGCCCTTGTAATTCTCGCAATAATTGCAGCAGGGATTGTGGCGAGTGCTGTACTTGGTAAGATCAAATGCTTGATACTGTCAGCGAATTGATCAAACCGGCCTTGGAAAAGCGTGTCCAGTGTGTGAATATACGTAATCGACTCGACTGGATTCCTTACGTCTTCTCGACCCGTTGTCGGCAAAATACCTAATTCGATCGAGAACAGCCACTGCCCCATTAAGCCTAACCAGAAAATCGGCATGGACACTCCGATGAGTGCAATAAACATCGCGGCATAATCAAAGAAAGAATGCTTAAACCAGGCACTGATGATTCCGGCATTCACTCCCACAACAATCGCCAGCACCATGGCAAAAAAGGTCAATTCTAACGTCGCAAATAAGTAGGGCTTCATTTCCTGGGCAATAGCCGCTCCTGTTCGAATGGAAGTCCCTAAATCCCCTTTTAAAAGGCCAAGCATATAATGACCATATTGAACGTACCATGGCTGGTCTAAACCGAGCTGGATCGTTAATTGTTCTACTGCCTCTTTCGTTGCCCGCTGTCCTAAGATGACCTGCGCTGGATTTCCAGGTATAAAACGAATAATTGAAAACACGACCAATGTCATTCCGATCAGTACTGGGATGAGCATTCCTGCCCGCTTCATACAATAAGCAAACAAACAGCTTTCACCGCCTTCATCTTTGTTTGAATAAGGGAGATACATGATCTCCCTTATTTGCTTATTCGAAATACACGTCAGTTAAAGCCTCTGAACCAGTTGGATGCGGCTGGTAGCCTTTTAAATCATTAGATGCGGCAAGCATTGGAATTGAATGCACCAATGGAATCCAAGGCGCTTCGTCATGAATGATTTCCTGTGCTTTTTTATACAGCTCATTTCGTTTCTTTTGATCTGTGTCTGTTTGCGCTTCAATGAGGATGTCATGCATTTTATCGTTTTCGAAGAATGTATAGTTGTTACCGCCAATGCTGTCTTTGTCCAGCAGTGTGTAAATAAAATTATCAGGATCACCATTGTCTCCTGTCCAGCCTAATAAGAACACATCTGCTTCCCCTTTACTTGCTTTATCTAAATAGGTCGCCCAGTCATATGTCACAATTTCTGCTTTGACACCGACTTTTTCAAAATTTGACTGAATAACTTCTGCTACCTTCATCCCATCTGGCATGTATGGACGTGGTACAGGCATCGCCCAAAGTTTGATGCGAAAGCCATCAGGGAAGCCCGCTTCTTTTAATAGTTCTTTCGCTTTTTCTGGATCATACGGATATGGCTCAATGTCGTCATTGTAGCCTTCTAAAGCTGGCGGCAATGGATTTTTTGCTGGCTCAGCAAGTCCGCCATAGAATGACTCAATAATCGATTCTTTATCGACCGCATAATTGAGTGCCTGACGAACCAGCTTGTTATCAAGCGGCTTTCTTGTGACGGTCAGACCGATATAGCCTACGTTCATCGATGGTCTTTCAATGAGCTGGAGTGCTTTGTCGGTTTTAATGCCATCTAAATCTGACGGATTCACGCCATCCATTAAGTCGATCTCGCCTGTTTTCAAGGCATTTAAACGAGCAGAGTTTTCTGGAATGGAGCGGAAGATGATTTGATTCAGCTTTGGTTTATCCTTCTCCCAATAATCGTCATTCTTTTCTAACACGATACGGTCGTTTTGCTTCCACTCTTTAAACTTGAATGGTCCTGTCCCCACCGGATTTTCTCTAAATGAATCACCGCTTTTTTCAACGGCCGCTGGACTGGCAATGCCAAATGGTGACATGGCAATGTTTTTGAGGAATGTCGCCTGCGGGCGCTTTAGCTGAAATTCAATTTCATGCTCGCCTTTGACGATGATGTCTTTAATGACATGCCCTTTATCTTTTTTATAGCCACCAAACATGCCATAGTAAGGGAACTTTTCTGCGTCTCCATTCATCCAGCGGTCAAAGTTGAATTTCACTGCTTCTGCGTTAAAGTCTGAGCCATCATGAAATTTCACACCTTCTCTTAAGTAGAACGTGTATGATTTTCCGTCCTTTGCAACATCCCATTCTGTTGCGAGGCCAGGATGGATGGTCGTGTCTTTCTCACCGTAATTCAAAAGCTTTTCAAATATATTCTCTGTGACCTTGAAGGTTTCGCCTTCTGTCGTTGTGATTGGATCTAGTGAAGTGGAATCTCCCCCTCTGCCAAATACGAGGGTATCTTTTGTTGCCTTTTCTTCCGATGTCGGTGAAGACGAGCATCCCCCTAAAAAGAGCGCCAGTGCCAGCACAAAAATGAAACTACTGAATAACCATGTCTTCTTCATTGTATTCCTCCTTTTGATATAAATAACACGCGGCCGCGTGCCCCGGTTCCTCCTCATACAAAGCAGGAACTGCTTTCAAGCATTTCTCCCATCTTTTTGGACACCTTTTGTAGAAAGGACAGCCGCCGCGTTCCGTCATTGTGGTCTCTTCAGCTGCCACGTCTTGCGCCTCTAGTACGTAATCCATATGTGGAATGGATTTCAGAAGCAGCGACGTATAAGGATGGAGCGGGCTGTGAAACACATCTTCGGCAGGCCCCATCTCCACAATGCGCCCAGCATACATGACGGCGATCCGGTCGCTCATATATCTGACAACACCAAGGTCGTGAGAAATAAATAGATACGTCAGAGAAAGCGTCTTTTGTAATTCAAGCATCAAATTCAAAATTTGCGCTTGAACGGATACATCTAAAGCCGAAACTGGTTCATCGGCAATGACAAGACTTGGGTGCGTGATGAGCGCTCTAGCAATGCCAATACGCTGCCTTTGTCCGCCGCTGAATTGGTGCGCATAACGTTCCCCGTAGGAAGGATCAAATCCAACAATGTGCAGCATCTCTTTAACCCGTTTCCGTCTTTCTGCTTTCGTCCCATGATGATGAACAATCAGCGGTTCCTCTAAAATATCTTTGATTTTCATTCTCGGATTTAAAGAAGCATAAGGATCTTGAAAGATCATTTGAATATCTTTTCTTAAGGAACGCATGTCTCGTTCTTTCAGAAGGGTGATCTCCTGCCCTTTTAATTGAATAGAGCCTGACGTCGGTTCAGTCAATCTCATCAAGCTTTTGCCAAGTGTTGATTTCCCGCAGCCTGATTCACCAACAATGCCAAGCGTTTCTCCTTCCTTCACGTGAAAGGAGACTTGATTTAAAGCCAAAGTCGATTGTTTATGTTTAGAAAAAAAAGCAGCTGTGTCATACCGTTTTGTCAGCTGATTCACTTGTAAGAGTGGGTGACTCAGTGTCTTCTCCTCCTTCCATTAGAAAACATGCCACGCGGTGATTCTGTTCAATGGATTGTAAGGCTGGATCTTTTTCAAGACATTGCGCCATTTGATATGGGCAGCGTGGTGCAAATTGACAGCCGGACCGGATGGCCCCTGGCTTAGGCACATGACCTGCAATAGAGATGAGTTTTTCTTTTTTCTCTTTAAACGATGGAACTGAGGCGAAAAGGCCTTTCGTGTAGGGATGCAGAGGTTTTTGAAAAATACGGTCAACGGTTCCTTCTTCTACAATTCGACCGGCATACATAATCATGACTCGCTGGCATATTTGCCGCACGACGCCTAGATCGTGGGTAATAAATAAAATAGCAGTGTCCATCTCTTCGTTCAGCTTTTTGAGCAGACGAAGGATTTGCGCTTGAATGGTCACATCAAGTGCAGTTGTCGGTTCGTCAGCGATCATGAGCTTTGGATGACAAAGCATTGCCATCGCAATCATCACACGCTGGCGCATGCCGCCTGATAATTCGTGTGGATATTTTTTAAGCAGAGATTCCGCTTGCTTCAACCCAACTGTTTGAAGAAGATCAATCGCCTTCGCTTTTGCTTCTTTTTGACCGATTGATTGATGTGTGAAAAGGGCTTCCGTCATTTGTTTGCCGATGGTCATTAATGGATTCAGAGAGGTCATAGGCTCTTGGAAAATCATTGAAATGTCATTTCCTCTTATCTCTCGCCACTGTTTCTCTGAAAGTGACAGCAGATTTTGCCCTTCGAAATGAACCTCGCCCGTTGTATCGGTTTGCTGATTCAGACCCATTAATGACATGCTTGTGATACTTTTCCCGCAGCCAGATTCGCCCACAATCCCTAATGTTTCCCCTTTTTGAATCGAGAACGATATGTGATGGACGATGGGCACTTTTTGCTTTTTTTGCTGAAACGCAATGGACAGCTGTTTGACATCTAGCAGCACGTCTTGTTCTTTCACATATTCACCACCCCGTCATACTTTTTAAAATTGTATTGAGACAAGCTGGGAAATATGTCATGTTTTTGACAACATAAAAAAGCCTATCCGCTAGAATCGGATAGGCTTCTACTAATTTAATGTTTGAATGGTAAATAAATGACGATAGTGGCTGTCTTGGTTCATTAGTTCTTCGTGTGTTCCTTTTTCCACAATTTCGCCTTGTTCCATGACCACAATTTGGTCAGCGTGTGTAATAGTTGATAATCGGTGTGCGACAATAAAGGTTGTGCGATCCTTCGCCAGCTTTTGCATCGCTTCTTGAATGTAATGCTCACTTTCTAAATCAAGTGCAGACGTCGCTTCGTCTAAAATCAACAGCGGTGGATTTTTAAGAAATACCCTTGCAATAGAAATCCGCTGTTTTTGCCCGCCTGACAGCTTCACGCCCCGTTCTCCTACTTTCGTGTCATATCCTTCAGGAAGAGACATAATAAAATCATGCGCATTTGCCGCTTTTGCAGCCGACACGATTTTTTCAAAAGGTGCTTCAGGGTCACCAACCGCAATATTTTCTTTAATCGTGTCACTGAATAGGAATGTATCCTGCAGCACCATTCCGACTTGATTTCGAAGACTTCTTGCTTTGTACTCTTTGATATCAATGCCGTCAATTTCAAGTGACCCGTTTGTGACATCATAAAACCTTGGAATTAAGCTGACGAGTGTCGATTTTCCTCCGCCACTCATTCCTACAAGCGCAACTGTTTGTCCTTTTTCTACTTTTAAGGAGATGTTGTGCAGAATCTCTTCCTGCGTGTGTTCATAACGAAACGACACATTTTTAAACTCGACCTCTCCTTTTAAATGATTGGCTTCTTTTGCATTCGGCCGGTCTGTGACCTCATATGGCTCATCAATAAACTCAAAAATCCGATCCATTGACGCAACGGACTGGGTTAACGTCGTGGATGAGTTAATGAGACGGCGAATCGGATTGTACATCCGGTCAATATAGCCGACAAAGGCGATCATCGTCCCAATCGAAAGCGACCCGTTAATCACAGTGTAGCCAGCAAATGCAATGATTAACAGCGGTGCAATGTCAGTGATGGTATTGACGACGGCAAAGGTTTTGGCGTTCCAATTCGTATGGTTGATTGCTTTGTTTAAGAAATTTTTGTTTTCATCATGAAAATTCTCTTGTTCATATTCTTCAATCGCAAAGCTTCGAATGACCGGCATTCCTTGAACACGCTCGTGCAAATGCCCTTGCACTTCTGCCAGCGCCTGTGACCGCTCTTTTGTCAGCTTGCGCAGCCGTCCGTAAAAATACTTTACTGCAAACGCGTATAGCGGGAAAATAATGACAGACACGATGGTGAGCTTCAGATCCAGTGTACACATAATAGCAATCACAATCAGTACAGTCATCATATCCAGCCAAATGTTCATAAGACCTGTGATGACAAATTCCTTTGTCTGCTCCACATCGTTGATCACTCTTGAAATAATTTCTCCTGTTCTCGTGTTGGCATAATAACGAAGACTTAGCTTTTGAATATGCGAGAACAGCTTCTCCCGAATATCAAACAATACTTTACTGCCTGTCCACTGTGCGTAGTATTGTCTATAGTATTCAACAGGCGGCCTCATCACTAAAAATAATACGAGCATGATTCCCATTATGATCAGTAGAGTTGATGTCTTTTCTTCAGGCGACCCCGAGCCTTGAATGACATCATCAATGACATACTTTAAAAGCAGAGGCAATGTTAACGGAATCGAGAATTTAATCATCCCGATGACCATTGTCAATGCAATCTGTTTTTTATACGGTGTTACAAAAGCCATGTAGCGTTTAATGACCCCCATGTAAATCTCCTTCCCAATCTATCAGTGCCTCTTATCCGTACGCAGTCAAAAACCTGTTAGCCTAAAAAGCCAAACAGGTTTTTTGATGCTCTTGCTTATTTTGTATAATGTAAAAAACGTTCATACCACATATCCACAAATTCAGGAGCAAACGGACCTTTCCGCTGGTGAATCCAATGCAGTAATGTATTCAGATGCTCTCTTAAGATACTATCGATTTCTTTTGGATAATTCATCTGCCTCTTATGATCTGCATATTCGTCCTCATCCAAAATATTGTACGTCATGTCTGGAAAGACTTTGACGTCTAAATCGTAATCAATATACTTAATTGCCTCATCATCTGTCGCAAAAGGAGAGCTGATGTTGCAGTAGTAATATACCCCATCATCTCTAAGCATCCCAATTACATTAAACCATTGTTTTGCATGGAAATAGCAAATAGCCGGTTCTCTCGTCATCCAAGTACGGCCGTCGGATTCAGTCACCATTGTACGGTCGTTTGCACCAATGATACACAATTCCGTTGCTTTCAGAATGGTGGTTTCATTCCAAATCCTGTGGATCAAGCCATTGTGTTTATAGCTTTGAATTTGGATGGTTTCTCCTTCCTTGGGATAGCCCATATTTTCTCCCCTACTTTCTATAACAAACAAACCTAACAGTCCAAAGACCTAATTTCCCAACTAAACATGTCTCTATTATATTATACCGTTACATCATTAAAAAATGAAATGAAAAAGCCATTCAACCCAATTGAACGGCACACTGATTTACATCACGCTAGAACTCTTTTCCATCTGTTTATATGAATTGATGACCTCTTCTGTCTGTTTTGTAAATAAGGTTTGCACTTTTTGCAGTTCCTCACGTTTCTGTTTGATCTGAACACAAAGCCTGTGCCACTCTTCTTTTTTTTCATCCTGCAGCAATTGTTTTTCTGTTTCTAAGCATAGATCGAGTTCTCCCTGCACGTCGAGCAGCTCATCCATGAGCTGCATTTGTTCTTTTACAAGCTGATCAAAATCAGACATCTAACTCCTCCCTTTTCATCGAATCCACTTTTTGTCTGTATACCATTTCTTGAAAGAAGGAGGAAATCCTTTGACTGTTTATGTAGAGGTTTTACAGTTTTTGTCGGATGGTGATGAGAGGCAAAAAGAAAAGCACTTCATTCGTATATGAAGTGCTTTCCTTTGTTTCAGTGATTAGCTGTTTTGTTGTTTGTTTTGCTCAGCTTTTTGGTTGTATTTTTTTACTTGCTGTACGTCAGTCTCACTAGCAAATTCAGTACCAAATTGACCGCCTTGTGCAGAAGCTTGGTTTTGTTTCTTCACTTGTTGTGCGTTTGTTTTGTTTTGTTGTTGATCCATCATTATCACCTCCACGCACATTAATTTGTGCAGAAGGTGTACATCCTATTCATGATTTTTTTAAACAAGCAAAGAACGTCCGCCATCTACAATAATTGTCTGGCCTCTAATCATGTCTGCTTTGCCTGATACAAGGAATTCCACGCTGTCGACCATGTCTTTAATTTCAACCATTCGGCCGGCAGGTGTGTTTTTCTTCGCATCTTCTAAAAGCTCTTCACGGTTTGGGAAGTGCTTAAGTGCATCGGTATCGATCGCGCCGCCTGATACAGCGTTGACGACGATATTTTTTTGTGAAAGCTCAACTGAAAGGTAACGTGTCAAAGCTTCTAGTGCTGCTTTTGATACGCCGACTACTGTGTAATTTTCAAGGTAGCGAATGGAGCCAAGAGAGCTAATGCTGACGATATGTCCGCCGCCGTTTTTCTCCATTAGTTTCGCCGCTTCTTGTCCGCAGAATAACAAGGCTTTCGCATTGATATTCATCGTCCAGTCCCAATGATTTTCTTCAAGGTCCATAATTGGACGCTGAACACCTGATGCCGCATTGTTGACAAATACATCTAAACGGCCAAAGGTTTCATCAATTTGCTGAAACATGTCTTTGATTTTCTCAGGCTGGCCTACATTGGCTTTAACAACCAATGTTTTAACACCCATCGCTTCAATTTCTTCCGCTGTTTCAAGTGCGGCTTTTTTGCTTCTCGCATAGTTAATCACAATGTCATATCCTTTTTCCGCGAGGCGAAGGGCCACTTCTTTCCCTACTCCTCTGCTGCTTCCTGTAATTAATGCACATTTACGTTGACTCATTATGGTTCATCTCCTGATTTGAATAGTTTTCGTTCATTCGCTTCACACTAATAGGAAAGTTCCTATTAGGAGGTTACATTCATGTATGTCGGACGCGATTTAAGCCAGCTTGGCATGATGTCCAAAGATCAATGGAAAGATACTGAGCTTGCTTACTTTCATCATGCTTTCCAACAAATTTTACCTTATTTGAATGAAGAAGGGCAATCTAAGTATCGAGAAATCATTTCTGAAATCGAAAACCGCGGGGGTCTGCACCGAAATGAAGCTGATTATACCCACGGTACAACGGTTAAATACGACTAGGCTGCTCAAGTGCCAGCTTCCAAATTTTTTGGTGTGAGACTGGCAAAGCATATGCCTCAAATTCATCTGTTGTGACTTTTTTCAGCTTCGTGTCATCAGATACAGAGGTAACTCGTCCAAAGAAAACAGAAATATTCCAGATGAGGTGGGTAAATACATGCTGAATGGTGCCTTCTAAATCACCAAGCTCCGCTTGTACACCTGCCTCCTCTTTTAAGAAATCAATCAGCTGCTCTTTTTCCGTTTTTCTTCCCTTTGTTGTTTCCATGTTAGGGAATTCCCATAAATTCGCAAGAAGGCCTGTACTTGGCCGCTTATGAATATATAGGTTGCCTGCGTCATCAAATAACACCGCTGCTGCCATTGATTTTGCAGTCGGTTTTTTCTTTTTGCTTTTCACTGGGAGCTCATGCTGAACGCCTTCCTCAAGTGCCGAGCAATGCATGTTCACAGGGCAAATGAGGCAGGCAGGGGATGTTGGGGTGCAAATGAGCGCACCTAGCTCCATCAGCCCTTGATTAAATTCTGACGGCTTTTCCCGGGAAATGAGCTGATCGACCGCAAATTCGAAAATGTTTCTCGTTTTTGGTTTTGCAATATCATCCCATATGGACAAAATACGAGAAATGACCCTCATGACGTTGCCGTCTACCGCAGGATACGGCTTGTTATAAGCAATACTTAGAACTGCGCCGCTCGTATATGGGCCTACACCTTTGAGCTTTGAAAATTGCTCTTTCGTATCAGGGACAATGCCATCGTAGGATTCATATACTTCTTTCACAGCTGCCTGTAAATTACGCACTCTTGAGTAGTAGCCAAGACCTTCCCATGCTTTCATGACCTTTTCTTCATCAGCTAAAGCGAGATCCTTCACCGTCGGGAATTGCTCCATAAACCGGTTGAAATACGGAATGACTGTATCCACTCTCGTTTGCTGAAGCATCACTTCTGATACCCAGACGCGGTATGGATCTTGATTTTCACGCCATGGCAATGTTCGTTGTTCTTTTTCATACCAATCAATTAAATCATGCTGAAAGCCCGCAATATCTTTGCGGTCCAGCTTTTCTTGAATGTCTTTCATATCTATACTCCTTCTCATTGGACCGAGGGCTAACGTTCTGAATAGAACCTTATTTGTTGTATACTGTTTGTAGATACGTTAACATGTTACATTAAATCGGGATAAAGCAAAAGTGATTTTGCACATAGTCTTGATTGGAGACGTATACTTTGTATGATTGTTCCTAAGCATGACAACTAGGAGGTAATCAATTGGACACTGGTACTCATGTAGTAATGGGCATTTCTCTTGGGGGACTTGCACTTTTAGATCCAGCCGTCAGCGCAGATCCACATATGGCACACGCCGTGATGATCGCGACCATCGCCGGCTCCCAAGCACCAGACATTGATACTGTGTTAAAACTAAAAAATAATGCGGTTTATATAAGAAATCACCGAGGATTTACACATTCCATTCCGGCTGTACTGTTTTGGTCATTGCTGATTCCGGCTGTGATTTTCCCATTTGTGCCGGGGGCGAATTTACTTCACCTTTGGTTATGGACACTATTAGCCGTTGTGCTTCATGTGTTTGTCGATATTTTCAATGCATACGGTACGCAGGCCATTCGTCCATTTTCGAAGAAGTGGGTAGCGCTAGGGATCATTAATACGTTTGATCCGTTTATCTTTTTTACACACCTTGTCGCCATTGTCGTTTGGGCGATTGGCGGCCATCCCGGCTATACGTTTATTACGCTGTATGCCGTGATTTTCTGTTACTATATCGTGAGAGTCATCATGCAGCTTCAGATTAAACGTCAGCTGCGCGCACGATTCGATGAAATTGAAGAGATTATCATTTCGCCTACAATGAAGTTCAGACAATGGCGCATTGCCGTGAAATGTAAATCCTCTTTCCATGTTGGGCGCAGTATGAATGGAGAGGTTGTCATTTTAGACACCTTTAACCGTGTGCCGGTCCCTGACACAGAGATTATGAAAATTGCCAAACAAGATGAAAACATTTCAGCCTTTCTCTCCTTCTCCCCTGTCTATCGGTGGGAAGTGGATAAATACAAGGATCATTACGAGGTGCGGTTCATTGATTTGCGCTACCGAAGCAAAGGTCATTATCCTTTTGTCGCGATCTGCCATATCGACATGGACCACCAAATCAAAAATTCCTATACCGGCTGGATTTTCAGTGAAGAAAAACTGCAAAAAAAATTAAGACTCGGCTCTGTGTGAGCGAGTCTTTTTTTGTGCTTCACTCTTACAACTTCGTCATATATTCCACAATAAACTCCCAAAATCCAGGTCCTTCTTGGTAAATCAGCCGGTCTATTTTTTCGATGAGTTTGATATAGAGTTCTTGTTCGAGGTCTTCTCTTTCTTGATATGCCGTGTTTTGTAGTTTCTTTTTGATCATGGGTGTGAAGGTTTCAATGAGTTCTTCCATTTCTCCATTGGTCATTTTGTCTTCGTGCACGGACATCTCCCCCTGTTTCTTCTTTTAGTTTGTTGAGCGCTTTTTTGTGAATGTTTGAGATGTTTTGTCTTGTTTCGCCTAACTGATCGGCTATTTCTTTCATCGTTTGGCCTTCGACATAGATTTGGGTTAGGACCATTTTTTGTTTGTCTGTCAGCTGCTGGTAGGCCTTGTACAATGTTTGGTCTTGCAGATGCTCTCCTAGGTCTTGCTGGTTGAAGAGCACGGCTTCATACGTCTCTGTTTGAACAGGGTCTTTCACTTCTTGCGTATCAGGATGATCGAGTATGAGCGGAAAACGCTGCTGTTTCTTTTTTACTCGTTTGTCAAAGTCGACTGAAAAGATGCGTATCATTGTGGAGATATACTTGATGATGCGGATTTTCTGATAGAACTGTTTGAACTCGGAATCTAGTTTTTTGGCATTTTCCTCGTTTGGCTCTTCCATAACTTGCCGGAGCAGCTGCTCGTTTTTCGGGTTGCTTAAAAACTGCTGAATGAGCGGGTGATCAATGATTTCCTTCCACTTTGCTTTCAATAACAGCCGATAATCCATGTGCATCCTCCCCTTTGTTCCCTCTACTAGCATTAAGTGGACAAAAGTTAAAAAAAGTAAACTTCGTGAAACGGGTCTAATGGTTCATTTTATCCCCCTCTGCTTTCCTTTTTCTTCTTTCATACCACTTATATAGAAGACGAGCATCCGCTGGGAGGTGAGACAAATGGAGACCTTTTTTTCAGAGGAATGGCTGAAGCAGCTCGGTCAGGCTGGCTTCCCTGCCATTTTGACGGTTTACTTGCTGACACGCTTTGAACGAAAGTTTGATGAATTAAGCAAGCTCATCCAACGATTAGTCGCTGCTCAAAAAAATGATGAATCAGATTGACATCTGCCTGATTCGTTTCACCTTATGAAAACGAGGGCGAAATGAAAGGCCTTTTAGTCACCTCACACAATACGATGTTGAAAGGGGATTTTATCATGAGTGAAAAGCCAAATGGAATACCACAGCCGATTCGAGGAGAAAAAGGAGCAACGGTCAAAATTCCACGTAATCTCGAGCGGGACAGACAAAATCCAGATATGCTCACGCCGCCAGAAACCGATCATGGAACGGTCTCCAACCTGAAATATTCTTTTTCTGATACACACAATCGTTTAGAAAAAGGCGGCTACGCCCGTGAAGTTACGGTCCGTGAACTGCCGATCTCTAAAAGTCTTGCATCTGTTAATATGCGGCTAAAGCCTGGTGCGATTCGTGAGCTTCACTGGCATAAGGAAGCGGAATGGGCGTACATGATTTATGGGGAAGCCCGAATTACATCGGTTGATGCAGAGGGGCGCAATTTTACAGAGGATGTGACAGAGGGTGATTTGTGGTACTTCCCTTCTGGCCTGCCGCACTCTATCCAAGCACTTGAACCGGGAGCTGAATTCTTGCTTGTGTTTGATGATGGGTCATTCTCAGAAAATAGTACGTTCCAAGTAACCGATTGGCTTGCCCATACGCCAGAGGAAGTCGTGCTTAAAAACTTCGGTATGACAAAAGAGCAGTTTGACAAGCTGCCGGAGAAAGAGAAGTATATTTTCCAAAAAGGAATTCCTGGTTCCCTTGAATGTGACAAGGTGAAAACAGAGCAAGGAGAGGTCCCGAATTCCTTTAAATATGAGCTGTTAAAACAAGAGCCGATTACGTCAAGCGGCGGACAAGTGTGGATTGCGGACTCTACCAATTTCAAAGCGTCTAAAACGATTGCATCCGCTCTTGTGAAAGTTGATCCAGGTGCCATTCGCGAGCTGCACTGGCATCCAAATACGGATGAATGGCAATATTTCATTTCTGGAAAAGCACGAATGACGGTATTTGCTTCTGATGGACATGCGAGAACCTTCAACTATCAGGCGGGAGACGTTGGATATGTCCCATTTGCGATGGGGCATTATGTAGAAAATACAGGCGACGAACCGCTTTATTTCTTAGAAATCTTTAAGAGCGATCATTATGCAGATATCTCACTTAATCAGTGGCTTGCGGTCACACCGAAACAGCTTGTTCTTGATCATTTAGATCAAGGCGAAGATTTCTTAAAACTGCTTGATACTGAAAAACATCCTGTGATCGCTGCACCTAAAAAAGAGGATTAACGTTTAACTTCCTGCAAAAAGGCTGTCCTTTTTGCAGGTATCTTCATGTAAGGGAGTGTTTGTTCAACTATGCAGCAATCTGTTCACGCTTTATGGCAAGGGCTGAAATGGTTCATGGCGGCATCGGCTGTCTGTTACATATTTTTGTTGTTTTGTGTACTGTTCTTTCATTTAACGGGTGCTTTTTATCAATCGATTTTATCGATGCTTTTATTTATGGGCATCTATGTGATACTTGGGATATCCTTTGAGCATGTGGAGCATATGCTCATGAGGGTTGTTAGAAAGTGCCGTTCCAAAAAACGCGCCATCGTTTTCTATGCCATTTCCATTCATCTTTTGTTTATTTGGGGTGCTGTCTATTTATCAGATGAATTGGTGGGCGGTATTTTACTGTCTACTTCTGAGGAAATTCTCTTTGCCCTGAGTCTTTGGTTGTTTCATTTTTTGTTTGATTATGCGACGTTTTCGTTTGAGAAAGAAGCTTAGTGATTTGCTTCATATAATCGATCAGCCCTTGGAAGATAAAAAAACACCACTTATGATAAAAAGTGGTGTTTCTTGTGTTGTCTCCGTGCATATAGGATTGCACCAATCAAACTGACGAGTGAAATCAACGCGAGAATTCTGATATAAGGCGGATAGTAGGTTAGCACAATCTCGTTTTTGCCTTTTTCTATTGGAAAACCGATAAAGGCGTAATTGGCTTGTTCAATATCTGTCTGCTGTCCGTTTACTGTGAGCTCCCAGCCTTTTTCATATGGTACTGGCAAGATCATATAATCATCGCCGCGCTTGTTATCATATGAAATCGTAAAGCGGTTGTTTTCAAGCTTTACTTGCTGGCTGCCATTATCCTGTTTTTCTTTTTCATATGCCTTTTCTAGGATGCGGTAAGGCTCTTGATACAGCTTTAGTTGATCGAGTTCATACGTCCCTTTTGGTACTCGAATGGAAAGGATTTTTTCCGCAGGGACTCGAATCGTCACTTCATTGACGCCTGTTTTGTAGATGGATGTATTGCTTTTTCGTGAGGTGACGTAGTTGTCAACGGATAACTGAAATCCTTCGTTCCGGTCTGTCCGCTTCACATAAAAGCTCACATACACATCTCCAGCGCGGGCCATATCATCTGGCAGCGTGATATTCAGGCCGCCTGTTTCTCCGTATACATCAAGCACGCCATGTTCGTATACGGCTTGTTCCGTATGAATCTTTGTATCCTTGACTCGATTTGGCGTAATCTCAATTTCAGCGTTTCCTTTTTTGTCTAAAATCACACCTTGCAGCATTGCATGCTCTCTATCAAGTGCTGAGGCATCCTTTAAGGATTCTTCTGAATAAATCGTGCTTGTTGTTCTTGCAAATGGCAGCGGCCGTGTATTTTCATACACTTTATAATGCTCGCTTTCCAATATTGGCTTAAAATAAGCTGGTGGTGAGTAAGGTATCGTATTGTCTCTCATATAATACTTTCCGTAGGTCAGGCTGTATAAATTCACCCTGTCCCCCATTGTTGCATAACGGCTGACACTTTCACGTCCCATATCGATTTGCAGGTCATTCCAGTAGAAATTGAGCAAATGCTGATTCAATATACTTGAATACGCACTCATGCCTTGAAAGCCTTCAAATAACGGGGTATTGTTGCGCACGCCATTCATCCAATCAATCCGGGCAAGCGGATCTTTTGAGGAGCGGCTTTGAATCTGCTGAATGAGCTTCATTTGCTCATGTCCAGCATATGCCTCACTATTCAGATACGTATCTGATACGCTCTTAATATTGCTTCTTTCAGATAAGTAGCCCTGCTGATACACGCCTGCTGTCAGTAAGCTGACAACGATGAGCACAGCTGAAAAGAGACGAAGGTGCTGGCGTTTTTCCGCATGAATCACAAGGAAAAGCAAGCTGATCACAAGCAGTCCTATGGCTGTAAATACAACAACATCCATATTTCCCTTTGCTCGTTCTGATAAGATGACTGCGAGAAGAAACACGATCCAAGCGCCTAAGACCGCACGCTTTTTCCACTTCCACTCGATTTGCGAGAAATGCTTGATGGTGATGGCTACGACCGCTCCAACTGTAAAGGCAAGAATGTATTCAAACCTGTATTGCGGTGCTGAAAAACCATTAAACACGCTCGCCATCTTTGGACTGTAGTGAAAAACAATGAGCAGAAGGCTGATTGATGTAAACATGAAAAACCACCTGTTCCGGTAAAGCGGAACGAGGAACATACAAATGAGAAAGATCACAGGTAATAAATACACCCTGCTTGTAAACAGCAGATGATCATGTAGCTCGAACCAAGGAATGGCCTGTTCATACGGCGGTCTTATATTATTGAGAAAGCCATAGACAGACGGGACAAAAAAGGCAGCACTGATTCCAAAGGATAACAGTGTAGAGACCGCCAGCATCCAGAATACCTTCCACCCATGCTCCTCACTTCGAAGCTTGATGATATACCTGAAGACAAGATAGATCGCTAAAAAGATAAAATGAATATAAGCAAAGTAAAAATTGTTGATGAGCATCAGGCTGCACGCCGCAATAAACCAAGCCGGCTTACCTGTTTTGAAAATCCGTTCAATCCCAAGTACAAGCAGCGGGAGCCACATCATACTGTCAGTGAAAAACTCCCAAAATGTTTGATGCCGAAAATACACAATAGACAGTCCGTAGATTGCGGCTCCTGTTAATGCACTCAGCCTATGCTGAACCATTGAAAGAAGCACACGGTAAGCGATGAAAAGAATAAGCGTCAACTTCATCACACTCAGCCAAATGACGGCATTTGCCCAGAAATGAATATCCGTTGACTGAATAAGATGAAGCGCATTCATCAACCAGACGACAGCAACTGTGACCATAAAAACAGTCGACGTTGTGAAATAATAACCTAATTGCGTATATGTACCGCCGCCTAGACCGAATTGATAGGAATAAAAGAAGTTCCCTTTGACGTATTCATCGTAAAGCAGCTTTTTAAATGGGAGCATTTGTGAGATGCCGTCTCCATCTCCTGTCATATACCGGCCTTGCGTATATTCATATAAGAAAAAGGAGTGTCCTAATAAAGCGAGAATGAGACACATCCCTATGATTATCCATCTACGTTTCATCATCTAAATCCTTTCCACAAAAGATCCACTGTTCTTTGAAACAAAACAACCCAGCAAGCGATTCGTGCTTGCCGGTTATTTGACTCCACGTTATTTAAATAACTGCGTTAACACTCGGTCTTGTTCCTTTGAGCTTGTCTCTTGTTCCATCACATTTGATTCCTGGATTAAATAATGCGGCCTCTTTTTCGTTTCATAATAGATACGGCCAATATATTCTCCAATCACGCCTAGACTCAAAAGCTGGACACCTCCGAGGAACAGCACAGCCGATATTAAAGTAAAATAACCCGGCACCATAATGCCCGTTCTGACGATTTGAATAAAGGTGGCCACGATGTAAATCAATGAGAGTAATAAGATCAGTATGCCAGTATAAAAACAAATGCGCAGCGGGCGGTTGTTAAAAGAAATGACGCCATCTATGCCATAGTTAAATAATTTCTTCAGTGACCATTTTGTATCACCATGCTGTCTTTCTACATTTTCATAATAGATGACCTTTTCTTCAAACCCAATCCAGCAAAAAAGCCCTTTCGAAAAACGATTTCCCTCTTTCAGCTGAAGCAGTGCATCGATGGCTTGGCGTGAAATTAAACGGAAATCCCCGACGCCATCACGCAAGTCCACTTCTACTACCTTGTTCATCACCTTATAGTACATGGATGACAGGTAAGAGCGCAACTTGCTGTCACCTTTACGATTCCGTTTGGCAATGACTTGATGGTAGCCTTCTTCATACCCTCTGACAAAGTCCTGAATTAAATACGTCGGGTGCTGCAGATCGGCGTCCATAATAATCGCAGCTGCTCCTTTTGCATGTTCAAGACCTGCCAAAATAGCGGCTTCCTTTCCAAAGTTACGCGAAAAGGATATATATTTGACCTTTGCACTTTTGCGAGAGAGCTCTCTCATGTATTGAAGCGTGTTGTCTTTGCTTCCATCATTCACAAAGATGATTTCAAAGTCATAATGAAAATCGCGAAACTCTTCCTCGAGTGCCTCAAAGATTCGTCTGATGTTTTCACCTTCATTGTAAGAAGGAATTATCACAGAGAGCAATTCCCGTTCCATATCGCACCTTCTCTTCACTTTTTTCAAATAGTCTGATATGTTCATTATTCCTTTTTTGTCAGAAAACGAAACCCTTTTTTATTATCCATAAATTACATGTCTCTTCAATCGTTTCATTATATCAGAGTTTTATTTCCAGTGATTTTCAACAGGATGAATTTAATGTAATTTTAAGTTTAATCATTGTAAAAAGCCTGTAATTTCGATCACAGACTGGGTATTGTTTCATAAAGTTGTTTGTTCATTTGTATATTTTCCTAATAATTGAAAAAGATGAATGGAAGTGAAAGGGCAACCTTTTTAGTGAAGCAGCCCTCGATTGTTTTGTTGCAGATGCTCGTTTGCCTTTGATTGTTTATTTTGAAATAAATGAAGCTGCGCGCCGTAGCTCTCGATCCACTCTTGGACAATTCGTTCTGTTGTTTCCTGTCCCTTATACTTGCGGCCAGCCTTTGCATAAGTCGTTTCAAAATCACTCCAAAGCAGCTCTACCCATGTACGTGCTTCGTCATATGTCAGCATATTGTTTTTTTCCATGAGTTGTTCTGTTAGTCGCTCAAAGTATTGTTCCATGCTTGTTCCTCCTTCATCTAGCAGAAAGTGCCTTTTTAAAAAAACTTCTTTTTTCATATACTACCCTTACGTCTTCAAAAGACGCAAATGATTTGTATTGTTTGGAGGGATTTGATATGCGTAATAAAGCAAAAGGCTTTCCAAATCAGGTAAATCACAAGTTTGAAGGCGAACCAGGCGCTACAGATGCTTATGCGTCTAAACGGCCGAATGGTGAAACGAATACACGTCCACAGGAACGGATGAGGGCATCAGGGAAACGCTAATTTTTCCAAAGGGAGTGCTTGAGATATGAGTTCAAATGGGAAATCGTATATGGCAGACTTTGTTCAATTAAGGACAACCGCTTACCCTCAACCATGGGCAAATGCAAAGCATTCTGCCTCTCAGGTCAACGGAGAAACGCAGCAAACGCAGCACGACATCGTACTTCAGAACAACGTCCGTAAACAACGTTCGAAGTAAAGAAAAGGACTGATCTTTTAGGATCAGTCCTTCAAATTGTTGACAAAGGGCTAAAATGACTTTTATTTTAGCCCTTTGTCTTCTTTTCAGCGTGATAGAAAACCTTTGCAGCCCTAGGAAGGGTGAGCACCGGAACGGAGCGAATTTGACATTCGTGAGTACCGGCGCGCAGACCTGACAAAGAATGCGAGGGTTTGTCTACACGCTGAAGGACTGATCTCTTTGGATCAGTCCTTTTGCGTCAGCATTGAAATCGGCAGGGCATCTTCCTTATTTGGAGCCGATACTCTGTATCCCCACGCAAACACGCCATTTAAATATTCCACATAAAACTCTTCTTCTGTGTCTTTGATTTGATAAGTCGTTTTCGTTTGAATCGAGGCTGGATCTAATAAATAGGCTTTTGCCATATCGATTTTTCGTTCTAAAACTGCGTATTCATTTACAATGCCAAGCTGCTCAGCCTTTCGTGCTTTTTCAGAAAGGGCGGCAATCTCCTGCTTCAATTCGTATTCTGTCATCTCACTATAGCGTTTTTCCATCTGTCATTCCCCTTTGTCTAAAACGTGATCAATTGTATCGAGATCAAAGCCTTTTCTGAATAAAAATTGCTTCACTTTCATCTTCTTTTCAAATGATCCGTCATACCCTACCTTGCGTTTTGCCTTCTCCAGCATATAAAGGAGGGCTTCTTCTTCCTTTTCCTCTTCTTGTCCATCATAGGCTTCTTGAAGGGCTTTATCAATGATCTCAAACGAAAATCCCTTTCGCTGCAGCTGCAGCTTGATGCGCTGCTCGATCTCTTTTGCAGAACGATTTTTTTCTTTTTTGACAAGCTTGAGAACCTGCTTTACAGCTTCCTCGAGCTGTAAGTCATCAGGGTATTGCGATAGCGCCTGCTCAATCGTGTCATCGTCTATCCCCTTGAGCTTCAATTCTTTTTTTAGGACGGACGGTCCTTTGCTGTTCGTTTTGCGATGGGTGCTGACATAGGCTTCTGCAAATTCAAGATCATTTACATACTTATAATGCTTTAATTTGTGTATAATTTCACTAATAGCAGGTGCCGGGATTTCTTTTTTCGTTAAATAACCGGTGACTTCTTTCACTGATCTCATACGGTAGGATAAATAATCAACGGCCTGCTGAAATCCTTTTTTCACCGAATCACCGAATTGAATCTCAATGATATCTGCTTCGTCCAGCTCTTTGCCTTTTTTCAAATCGTGCTGGACGAGCACATCTAAATCAACGCTAAAGGCGTACTTTTCATCAAGAAAGATGTTGACCCGCTCTGTATTGTTTTTCTGAGCAGAAATTTTTGTAATATAGGGCATCCTGTGATCACTCCTTTTCCAAAACAGTCAGGATGTTTCTTCTGATTCAAAATCGTGAAAGATATAGGTATGTATATGAGAGGAGAGATGTCAATTGAATATCGCCATTACCGGAGGAACCGGTTTTATCGGCCAGCATGTTACAAAAGTGCTCGCTGCTGAGGGACATCATCTATATATTTTAACAAGAAATCCAAAGGAATCCGAACAAAATCATTTACATTATGTGCAGTGGCTTACCGAAGGTGCTGCGCCTGAGCATGAATTGCCTGCCATCGATGTATGGATTAACCTTGCTGGAAAATCCATTTTCACACGCTGGACAGATAAAGCAAAAGAAGGCATCCTCTCCAGCCGTCTCAAATCAACACAAGAGGTAAGACGCATTATAGAAGCGCAGGAATCGAAACCATCTGTGCTGATTCAAGCAAGTGCTGTCGGGATTTATGGCACATCTCAAACAGGAGATTTTACGGAGGAGTCACCTCCTGCAGATACTGATTTCTTAAGTCATACATCAAAACTTTGGGAGGCTGAGGGGCAAAAGATTGAAGCCCTCGGCATTCGTACGGTCTACACACGCTTTGGCGTCGTGTTAGGAGAAAAAGGCACACTGCCGCTGATGACACTTCCTTACAAGCTGTTTGCCGGCGGGACAATTGGCGCTGGCTCGCAATGGGTTTCATGGGTGCATGTTGAGGATGTAGCACATCTCATTGCCTATGCGATTCATAATGACGACCTGTCAGGCCCGCTCAATGTGACATCACCGAATCCTGTTCAAATGAAACAGCTTGGACAAACCATTGCTTCTGCCCTTCACCGTCCCCATTGGCTGAAGGTGCCATCGTTTGTGATCAAAACGGCACTCGGTGAAATGTCATTGCTTGTTTTAGAAGGCCAGCGTGCTCTGCCAAAAAAAGCACTGCTCTCTTCTTATGACTTTTTGCACCCTGAACTAAAAGAAGCGATTTTGCATTCTGAGGAATAAATGTTGTCAAAAACACCCATCCTATTAGAAATGATATGAGGGGGCGATTTTGATGAAGAAAAAAGAACACCAGCCAACTTCAAAGCTGAAGAAAACTCAGGAAGTCCTGTATCAGCAGGAATTCAAAAAAGCGGAAAGAGCAGCAGAAAAAAGAAACAAATAAAACGGATATTCCCCTCCAACAAGCACATAACTAAAGTGATCTTGTAAAGGAGGGAAAGGCTTTGAAAAAAGACCAACACAAAAAATCCAACCACGAGCTCGCAGCACAAGAGACGGATGGCGAATATGTTGAATTTTCCAAAGAACTTGCAGATCCGAATGACTTAAAAGCAATGGCACGTATGAAAGCAGCCGATCAGCGCGCCAAAAAACAATAAGTAAAAAAGCAGACCTTATTCAGCGGTCTGCTTTTCTTTTATTTGATTTCAGTAAGAAGACTTGATGCTTTCTGGCGTGATTTTTCCTCTGGCACCTCTTCTGGATAACCTATATGAAGGATCGCAGCAAACCGTTCGTTTTCCTTTAATCCCATGTCTTGTTGAAAGCCTTTATCGTATAAAATACGTCCGCTCTTCCATACCATACCGATTCCTTGATCCCATGCAAGCAGCTGGAGATTTTGAATGAGCGCGCTCACGGCGGCAAAATCATCATTTCTCACCACAGGGTTCTCGTCTTCTTTTAGTACGACAAGTAAAAGCGCTGGGACCTTAGAAAAGTAATCTCTGTATTGATTGATCTTTTCTTCTTTTGCATCTGGGTTATTGCGCTGAAAGAACGCAATGAAGCGCTCTACAAAAGTGGCTTTGGCTTCATCCGTCACCGCATATAAAAAGCGCCACGGCTCCGTGATTTTATGGTTTGGTGCATAGACTGCATCCTCTAATAGCGGCTGAAGCTGTTCAATCGTCACCGGTGTGTCTTTGAATTTGCGAATCGATCGTCTATATCTGACAGCGTCTCGAACCGTTAACGCGTCTTTTTGTTGTTTCGTTTCTGGCATATATGTCATCCTCTCAATCAACCTTAATTGAAATTGATTCTCATTCACATTATAAACATCATCGCGTGCAGTTGCAAATCAAGTATCTCTCCTCCCCGTCTGCTAAATAGTTGTTTGACTTTTTCAAGTAATGTTACAATCATATTACGTTTTAAACAAATTTTGAGAAAAAAGCCAAGATGATGAAATGATTTTCAAGTATTCCCATTTTGTCTGATTCAGTTTTTTTGTCAAAAGGCTTTCAACCATGATTGGAAGGGAGGCTTCTGGATGGAATGAAAATTAATATTGGACAAATCATTAAACTCTACCGTTATAAACAAAATATGACCCAATCTGAATTGGCAGAAGGAATTTGTTCTGTCTCTCATTTAAGTAAAATTGAAAATGGCTCAAAGGAGGCCAATCAAGATACGATCAATCTGCTGCTTGAACGGCTTGGTATCAGCCAAGAAAAGCTGTCACAAAAGGCACGTCATCTGCTATCACTTTTGGATGAGTTTCAAATGAATATGTACTTCTATGCTCTCGATCAGGCTGAACAAAATGCAGAAATGATCATTCAGCACGAGGAGCAGTTCTTTTCACTGGATTTAGGCATTCAGTATCATTTGTCTTTATTTCAATTTTATTTATTAACGGAAAAACAGCCGCTTGCCTTAAAAACACACCGCGTGCTCAAAAAATTCGAAAAAACGTTTATTGAAACGGAAAAAGAAATTTTTGAATATCTAGACGGTATTCATCAAATTAAAATTGGTCAGCTTGAGGATGGGCTGAAAAAGCTTGAAAGCTGCTTTTCCTACGCCTCAGTTGAACAAAGTGATTTGTATTATCACTATGCAAAAGCACTCGGAAACATGGGACAGCTCGGTGACGCGCTTGAAGCGACACATCAAGCGATGGATTTATATAGACAAAAGAACAATTTCAAGCGGATTATTCACTGTACACTTATTCACGGCGTGATCTCACTTGAACTAAAAGCCTATCAAACTGCGAAGAAATATATAAAGGAAGTGATTTTGCACACTTCCCTTTACCCTGATGCCTATATTAAAATGTCCGCATATTTTTATTACGGGGTGCTTTTAAAACGTGAAGGTGATTTCTCTTCAGCTGTGCCTTATTTACTAGATTCACTCAATTACTTTAATCAAGAACAGATAGAAGATCGCTACTGTGAAACGCTATATGAAATTGCGACACTATATGCTGAATATGACCGCAAAAAGGCACTTCCCTACATACATGAGCTGTTAAAACAGCCTCGTATTCAGCCAAACTGTTTATATATGATCAAAATCTATAAATTGATGATTGAGGAAAATCCTCTTGATTTGAAAACCTATTTGATCGAAGCAGCCCTTCCTTACTTTGAACACAATGAGCTGCACAGTGAATATTTGTTTGCGCTTAGAACCTTGCTTACCTATGCAGGTGCTGAGCTTGATGATCAGGCCTATAAGTTCTACACAAAGAAGCTGCTAGATCATTTAACAGTATATCTTCCCTATTACAAAAAAGCATGACCTTCTGCCGATCGAAGGTCATGCTTTTTCTATTTATTAAATAGTCTTTTGTTGATCTGTGTCATGATGGTTCATCCGTTTGACAGAATGAATATACCGTCTTTTTGCAAAAAAATCGTACGCATGCTGTCCAAAGCCAAGCCATATACTGAGCATGATGAATGGGACCGTTCCCCATAATGCAGGGATATGGCAAGCCATACGCAGCCAAGTATAGATCCCTGAATTCTTTTGATTTTTGGCTAGGGAAATAGACACGATTCGTTTTTCCGCCTTCTCTTCACTGATTTTATTCAGCCTGAGCAGCTGCGAGTGTCTAAAGGATTCAAAGTGAATCCGATTTTTCCAATCGAGTGATTTTAACAAATCAATCATTTTTGCACATGAAGGACTTTGTCCATCATAAAACACAAGCAGTCTCAGTGATTTGATGGAACGCTGTTCTCTTTTTTTCGATTCAGCGAGCTTCTTTTTTTCTTGATCGAGATAAATGATTTTTTTCATAAATTGATCGCCTGTCCTTTTCTGTCATTTTTTTAGTTCGTTCAAAGGAGATTACAACTAGATTACTATAGTTGCTGGGCCTCTTGTATTGGGAAAAAGCCAACCCTTGTGCGTTATATGAGCCTTTGGATAAGGGCAAAATCATTGATTTCATGGCATATATGAGGTTTTTCAACTAAAAGTGGTTGGGAAAATCGTGGTGCTTTGCGGTTTTCTGCGGTTTTTGATAGAATTCTGCGGTTTTCTACACCTTTATGCGGTGGTTTTGTAGGTAAAACGCAAAAACAAGATAAAAAAAGACTACTTCCCATTGCGGCGAAGTAGTCTTTTGGTTTATATTTTTGCCAAAACTTCTACTATTTCTTTCTCAATATCTTTCCATAAGTAACGGTCTGTCGTATAGTGATGTGCGGCTTCTTTCGCAAATACTTGAAAAGCTTCTTCATAATCAGGTGCATCTTTGTCCGGTTTTTTCTCGTCCACAAAGCGCTGTGCTTCTGCTGAGCGAGGTCCCCATTTCCCCACTTCATTTCCGTCCTGATCAATGATGACGATAATCGGAATCGATCTTGCGGTCCCGTTCGTTAAATACTGATCCATCAGGTCTAGATTCTCATCCCGAATGAAATAGCGCGCATCAATGAGTGCTTCATTTGCAATACGCATGAAAATCGGGACATTGACCATTGCATCCCCGCACCAATCCGCTGTGATGACAAGTGCTCTGAGCTTTTTCTTTTGCAGCTTTTGAAGCAGCTCTTTTTCTTTTTGATGAATTGCGTACTGGTTGTACACCGTGAGTAGATTTTCCCGGTTTTTCTCCATGTTGTGTACATATGTACGTTCAGCTAATCCCTTTGTAAACCATTCATTTAATGTCATATGAACATCCCCCTTACCCTTCAACTTTACCACTTTTGCTATTCTTTTGTCTAAAAAAACCTTCACCTAGTGAAAGGTAAAGGTCTTTTGGTTTATCGACGCCGATTTCGATTTGGGTCCGTCCCAATCAGCTTGGTGACAAGCACCATTGTGACAGGCAGTGACGTATTTTTTTTATACGCTAAATATTTCCCGCGCCATTCAGGCTTATACTTCTGTTTAAACGACCGTAAACCGCTGAAGCTGTACATATATCTGACATTGTTGAAAATAACACTCGCCAAACGCTCCGTAAGAAAGGACTGATGGAACGTCCCCACATTCGATAAAGGTGCCATTCCCATGTTAAACGATTTATAGCCTTTTTCTTTCGCCCATTGAAACAGGTGGATAAACAGCGCATCCATCATCCCGTTCGGTGCATCATGCATATGACGCATTAAATCGATGGAAATCTCCCCTTCTTGATACATCGGCATTAATGATACAAAGGAAATGATTTGCCCTTGTTCATCCTTTAAAATCGCAATCGGTGCTTTTTGAAGATAGTCTTCTTGAAAATAACCGAGCGAAAACCCTTTTTCTTTTTTCTTTCCGAGCCAGCTGTCAGAGATTTGTTTTAAAGTTGAGATCAACTCATTTGAAAAGGGAGGTTCCAGCATTTCAAAGGTGTAGCCTTCTCGTTCAAATTTATTCGCCACAGCTCGTAAATTTGATTTTTTCTTACCTGACAGAGTAAACGTTTCTAAATCGACCATGGCTTCTTCCCCAAGCTTAAAGAAGTGAAAGCCTAAGTCATGATAAAGAGCCATCCCTTCTCGTTCTACTTGATAAAAAGCGACGCGGTAGCCGGCTTTTTCTGTCTCCTGTAAAAACTCTTCAAGTACAAGCGGATAAGACGCCTCACGTCCAGATGGATCTCCGAGCACAATGACGCAGCGGCCAATTCGTCCAAACTGAAGCATCGCTTCTCCATCACTTGAGAAAAATAGTTTTTTGTCGCCTAAAAAGCCAAGATGACTGAGGGCATTTCCGCCTTTTTCTTCTAAAAACGTTTTTAATTTCTCCTCATCTGCTTTTTCTCCAATCGGAAATGCTTTCTTATTAAAAATCAATTTACTAATGAAGAAGAAAAGCGGGACACCGATGAGAGCAATCATGCTTGTCATCGTGATATGCCGTTCATTGTGAACGAGATAATCCTTACTCAAGAAATGCCCTATTTTTGTCCAAATATAGTTGCCAATGACATTATAGTTAAAGAGCACGAATAAATATCCAGCGGCAGCCGCCACAAACTGATTCAAAGAATAAGGTGCCTGCTGCTTCACAAATTGATTTCGAAGAGAGAAAAACACAGCCATGATGACTGGCAAAATAAAGATCAGACTGAGGTTAAACCCCTTTAACAAAGTAAACACAAAACCGCCTGCTAAAGAGATCATTGTCAGCACGTACGATCTTTTCGTTCTTTTATACACTTCAATGGACAAAATCATGAGAATGATTCCGAACATTAAAGAAAGACCATTAAATCCTGATAAAAGAAAGCGCGGAATGCTGGTAATCACACCTAATCGATCGACTGGAAGCACAACAGATGCCATGATGAGCAAGCCGCTTCCAAAGGTTAAAATCGATAAAGATCCGTACAATAACCGGATTAATAAAGCACGGTGCAAAACAATTAAGACGTTCGTTGTTTCAATGGCAGGTGCCATTTTCGGATTGCCTTCAAGACGTCTAAGCGTCGTGCCCGTTAAATCGTAAGCAGCTAGACAAAGCCCTAGGATAAACGGGAAGATTGAGTACACGAAGCGATACAAGACGAGCGCCGTCAGAACCATCTCTTTATCAAAACCAATGTACTGCATGCTCAGTAAAAAGATGAGGTCAAACGAGCCAAATCCGCCCGGAACCATACTGATTAAACCGCCAATTGATGCAATCGCAAATACACCTAATACAATTCGGACATCGACATTCATTCCCATAGAGACGACAGCCATGTACATAACAAGTCCAGCTGCCAGCCATTCTAAAAATGATGCACCGATATAAGCGTAAATTGGATGCTTTAGTCCATTTTCACCGCTCTCAATCGAGCTTTTTCGAATGGATGCCATGACGATATATATTGGTACAATACAGGCAAAGATAATGACAAATGCCCATAGCCACGGCTCCTGGCTGATAATACTTTCAACAGGAAGCACCCTGACCAAGATCAGATCACTGAAAATAGATAAGCCCAAAAGGACAGAGGAAGTCAATAGGGCAATGCCTTTCAGCAGTTTTTTCGTATCTGTTATGTACTCCTTATAGAGAAGCGTTCTAAGCCCTGCTCCTGATAGACCTCCGAATCCAAGAACACTGTTAAAGGAGTTTGCAATCCAGGAAATACGAATCGTTTTCCAACCGCTGATCGGCATATTTAGGCTTTTCCGTAAAATAAAATCATATAAGGACATCGATAAAACCGCAACAAGTCCAAGAAAGACAAGAATAAACAAATCCATTCGGTTCAAGCTGTCAATAATATAAAACGTCTTTTTAATGGAAAGTCCGCTTAGCTCCTGCTTCGCGACAAAGATCAAGACAAGGATAATCACGATCGGAAAAAGCATTTTTAAGATCGTCATACCCGTTTTTTTGTTCCACATGTTTTTCCCAACTTTCTAGGTTGCTTCAATTATTTCAACTGAACATTATTATACAACAAATACCACTTGATTCATGCAGTTTAACATTCAAAAGCTTGACGAACCTTTCAATTAGAAGTAAAAATCAGTAATATAAAGAAAAAGAGCCGCTTAAAGGAAGTGAACAAGCGTGGAATATAATATTCATGACACCACCGTATTAAAAGAAGAGATTCTATCTCCAGAGGAAAAAAAGACATGGGTTCTTTATATGAAAGTGCTCACAGCTGCAGGTCTTGGAGATGTTTCTGAATGGATGAAGCTTGATATGAGTATGCCTCAAATGAAGGTGCTCATGCTGCTCAATAACCATGGCTCTCTCAAAGTATCCGAAATCGCTGAAAAAATGGGTGCTTCTTTGTCCAATATGACAGGTCTGCTTGACCGGTTAGAACAGTCTAACTTTGTCGTGCGAAAGCACTCTGAGCGTGACCGGAGAATCATTGTCGTAGAGCTGACAGAGGAAGCGAAAAATATTTTCAGAAGTATTTATCAAAAAGGACACGAAAAAATCAAAAATTCCCTGCAACGGCTCAATGACGAGGAAAAAGAAAAAGTCAATGAAGGCCTTGCTATCTTAGAAAAAGCACTGCGTCCTGAACGCGGCTAATCAAAAGAAAAGGAAAAAAGACGGTCACTTGGGGTCCGTCTTTTTTGTTTCTTCTTGTCGATCTGGGGTGAAAAGATTTTTACGAATGACTTCCCTATCATCCCATAAAAGATAGGCTAAGCCGATGATGAGAAAAAGGATACTGATCCACGTACCGCCAGGAATCAGCTGTTCAAGTTCCTCAATCGTTCTTTCTGAGCCTAAGCTGTTACTATAGCGTATCTCAAAAAGAACATATTTCGCTACATAAAACAATGCCGCCATACAGATAAACATGGCGCCGACAATTCTTCTTCCAGACATGCGTTTACTCCTTTACTTCCACTGATTTCTTTTGATTAATTCCGTAATATGGGCAAGGTGATGCTTTGAATGCCAGACGTACATTCCCGTTGCATCATATAAGGACACTGTTTGTTGATCGGCAGGGTGATAATAAGAAGCGTTGAAGTCTTCCTCTGACATTCCCCGCAGTAAAGTGACCCACCTGCGATGCAGACTGCTGATCAAAGGCAGGGATAAACTGATGGGCGCCTTGCTGTCAGGAAGTGAGGCAAATCCCTCCTGATCATATGGACGTATGTCCGGTGTATCTTCTGTGAGAGCAAGCTTGAATCGTAAGTATGCATTTAGATGGCTGTCTGCTACGTGGTGAATGAGCTGACGAACAGTCCATCCTCCCGGCCGATAAGGAGTATCAAGCTGTGCATCTGTCAACCGTACGGTCACCGCTTCATACTCTTCAGGGATTGCAGCCAGCTCATTAATCCATGCTTCCAGCTGTGCTTTCGTTTTTGTTTCTACCGGTTCATATAAGCCAATCGGATATTGTAATGATGTCATACGTTCTCTCCTCTCTCAAATCCTTCAAGCACAAATTTTCCAATCATCTTTCCTTGTTCAAGTGTTTGATGTGCCTGCTTCAAGTTAGCAGCATTGATCGGGCTGAGAACCTTTGTTAAGGTATGCGTTATTTTCCCCTGCTCAAATAACCGACTCGCTTCTGTCAAAAGCTCATGCTGTTTGATCATGTCCGCTGTTTCATACATAGGACGTGTGAACATGAATTCCCATACAAATGCCGCACTTTTATTTTTGAGTAACTGAATGTCTAGGTTGTGCTTGTTCTCGACAATGGTACAGATCGTGCCTTGCGGTTTGATGGCTTCTGCCATGCCTTTGAAATGTCCATCTGTATCATTTAAGCATAAAATAAAATCCACTTCACCGATTCCTTTTTCCTTGAGCTGCTCGAGAAGCGGCTGATGATGATCAATGATATGATCGGCACCTAAGGACAGACACCACTCTTTTGTTTCTGGTCTTGATGCGGTTGCGATCACAGTTGCCTTCGCTAATTTGGCTAGTTGAATGGCAATTGAACCAACCCCGCCTGCACCACCAATGATCAGCAAGGTTGAGCCTTCTGCATTCCGCTTCATATGCATCCGGTCAAATAAAGCCTCATAAGCCGTGATTGTTGTAAGGGGCATCGCGGCTGCTTCTGCAAAGGATAGATTAGCTGGCTTTTTCGCCACAATACGCTCATCCACAAGCTGGTATTCACTATTCGAGCCTTGACGCGTAATATCTCCCGCATAGTAAACGTGATCGCCTGGCTGAAATAATGTACACGCTTCGCCCACTTCAACAACTGTACCGCTTGCATCATAGCCAAGAATTTTCAGTTTTTCTTCCTTCTGATCCTTCGGTGATCTCACCTTTGTATCAACTGGATTTACGGACACAGCCTCTATCTTCACCAGTACATCCCTGCCAGACGCTTTAGGCTTTTCAACCTCTTGATCCATCAGGCTTTGCTCATGCTCAATCGGTAAATACTCCAATAGTCCAACTGCTTTCACTCGCTCGCACTCCCTTTCTCCATTCTTTCTTTCCACATTTTATCATAATTTTCTGATGTTTATGGCTGGGTCAAACGAGTGATGGCACATTTATGACCTCTTCAGGGCCTTTCGCTCTCTCGCCATGTATGAAAGACGTGCCTTTTGCAAAGAAGGAACATAAGTGAACCAGCTGTTGGATTTAAAAAATAGCTGAACGTAGTAAAACTGAATGTGCTGAAGGAAAATGATGATCAATAGAAATAGAGTGAATGAGAGAGTAGTTAGATCTACTCTTCCCTGTATCCATTCATTGATCAAAAGAATCACAAAACCGACGATGAGGAGCTGTTCAACTCTTTGCACGAGCTGGCTAAAGACATGCCCGCGTTTTGATAGATCACCAGACTGGTGCTTTCTGATCCTTCTCGATTTGTAGAACCAAATAATACTTTCTGTTAGGTTATGAATCATAAAAAGAGCGATGAGGACGAGCAATAAAGGTGATGGGGTATAAAGGACTTGTGCAACGAACGGAAGCACTAAAAAATAACAGGCAATCAATGCGTGTCTGATTGATAAGAGAAATAGGTCTTTTTCTATGGATGTTTTCATCTGTTTCACCTCCATATGTACTACGTTTCATTTGCCGAAATGTTCCCCTTCGCTATCAAAAAAGGATGCCTCAAGAAGGCATCCTTTTCATGAATCAAACTTAAAAAGTAGCGCTTAGTACAACTGGACCTTGCGGAAGCTTGTTATCCTTTTTTGGTTCAAGGGTAACAGCCACGGTATCCCATGATTCGTTTGCTTCTTTTTCAGATAACGCATAGGTGACGGTTCCTTCCCCTTTGTTATCTGTTTTAAAAGCACCGGCTGGCACCGGCTGATCTCCTTTAATGAGCCACACTTGATAAACAGCAGATGAATCAAGTTGACCCTTTAAGCCGTCTGCACTCACAACAAGTTCTTTTTTGCCGTTATGCTCTATCACTGAGAAAGCACCTGTCGTTTTTGGTGATGTGGCAGAAGCCAGTGATTTTGTGGCAACAACCCTGACAGGTTCTTCCGCTTGTTCTTTTCCATTCGATAATAAATACACATTTCCAGCTGCTGAAATAAGAAGCAGTGCGGCAACGAGCGGTAAGAGCCATTGGTTTCGTTTCTTTTGCAGCGGTTTGATTTCGTTTGGCTCAGGTGCAGCCTTGAGCTCTTTTCTATCGCTATTGTTTTCTTCGACTGTCTCTTCTTCAAACACCTGAGATAAAATACGATCTTTCATCCCTGCCGGAGGTGTTTGGTCTTCGGCTAGAAGTGGAATGTCAGACATGAGCGCTGTCAATTCTTCAAGCTCTTCTTTGCAAGCTGGGCAGTGCTTGATGTGCTCTTCAAATTGCGTTTTTTCTTCTCCTTGTAAATGCCCGTTGAAATAATCAATCACTTGATGTTTACACTGAGTCATGCCTCTTCCTCCTTTCCTCCGCGAGACAGTTTCGATCGCAAATGCTTCAAAGACAATCGAACCCTTCCCTTTACCGTACCAATAGGGATGCCCAGCTTTTCCGCGATGCTCTTTTGTGTCATCCCTTTGAAATAGACATCTTCTATGATGGTTTGCTGTTCTTTTGACAATGTAGATACTGCTTCACGTATGATTTGTTTTTCCTCGTTCCATTCCACTTCTTTTGATACATCTTCTTGATGATCGGCTAAATATTCAATATGCTCATCTTCCAAAGCCGTTTCATTCCGGTGCTTTCTTAAAAGATCAATGGCCGTGTTGCGTGACATCATGAATAACCACGAAGAGAATTTCCCTTTATCCGTATGATATTCTCCTATGCCGCGCCAGAGCTTGATGAAGACCTCTTGAAGTACTTCCTCCGCGAGCTCACGGTTGCCAGTCATTTTATAAATAAACGAATATAATACACGTTCATAGCGATCGTACAGCACTTCAAGCGAGGGCTTGTGACGATCATATTTGATCTTGTGATACAGCTCAAAATCTTGCAATGTGTCCATGGTCATCTCCTTCCTTTTTCATGAGAAAGAGCATGCGCATTCATCATGAAATCCTTCACGTATTGCTTATCACTCGATTTGCTGAAATAAGCCTACCTTGTACTTTACTCTTTTTTCAAGGAGAAAAAAAGAGCGCTGAAAAAGGAAGTGTGCTCCTCATGAGAATGTACTTACTTTACGACATAACAGACCATTTGGATCACTCATGATACAAAAGTCAAGAATCCATGTGTGACACTCTCTAATCAGTTGATCTCTCCATTCAATTGAGGTAGAACGCATTCTTTCCGCATGTCATAATAGGGTGTAAATTGGAGAAATTGGAGTGTCCATATATGATGGTGACGATAGTTCTTTTTTTATTAGCAGGTTTAGCAGAAATTGGCGGCGGCTATTTGGTGTGGCTTTGGCTCCGTGAAGCAAAGCCTGTCAGCTTCGGAATCGCCGGCAGCCTTATCCTAGTCGCATATGGCGTCATTCCGACCTTTCAGCAGTTTCCGACTTTCGGACGGGTTTATGCTGCCTATGGCGGTGTTTTTGTCATTCTTGCTGTATTCTGGGGCTGGTGGGTCGATCGAAAAACACCTGATCTATATGACTGGATGGGTGCTTTGATCTGTTTGGCTGGAGTCAGTGTGATGTTATTTGCGCCGCGCAGTTAATTTCTAACATCAAAAAGGGCTAAAATGATGTTTATTTTAGCCCTTTTTCTTCTTTTCGAACCTTACATTCTAAATTGTGTTTCGTATAAACGACGATACAGACCATCTATTTTGAGTAACTCTTCATGTTTTCCTTGCTCTTTTACGCCTTCTTTTGTGAGAACAATAATGCGGTCGGCATGCTGAATTGTCGCTAAACGATGGGCAATGATAAAGGTCGTTCGTCCTTCAGCCAGCTCTTCTAATGATGCTTGGATAAAAGACTCTGTCTCAGTATCAAGCGAAGAGGTCGCCTCATCTAAAATGAAAATAGGCGGATTTTTCAAGAAAATACGTGCTATGGAGATACGTTGTTTTTGTCCTCCAGATAACATCATCCCACGCTCACCGATCATCGTATCAAGTCCTTTTGGCAAACTATTGACTAATTCCGTCAGCTGAGCCTTCTCTACTGCCTGCCAAATCTCTTCTTCAGATGCATTCAGTTTTCCGTATTGGATGTTTTCGCGTATCGTCCCATGAAATAAATAAATGTCCTGCTGTACGACACCAATTTGTGCGCGCAGCGATGCAAGTGTCATCTTTCGCGTTTCTATGCCATCAATTGTAATGCTCCCCTCCTGCCATTCATAAAAACGGGGGAGCAGATTGCAAAGGGTCGATTTCCCGGCACCAGATGGACCGACAATGGCAATTTTCTCTCCTTGTTTGACCTCAAGATTGATGTCATGCAGCACAGGTTTATTTGGTTCATATTGAAATGATACATGCTCAAAAGTGATATTCCCTTTTAACTGATGGACTTCGATTGCATCCTCATCATCCTTTTCATCTGGTGTTTGATCGATCAGTGATGCGAATCGTTTAAAGCCAGCTGCACCTTTTGGATACATTTCAATGACTGCATTGATTTGTTGAATGGGTCCTAAGAAAATACCTGTTAATAGGACGAATGAAACAAATTCACCATATGTCATATTTTTTTGCAGCACAAACCATGCACCGCACACGAGGCCAAATACGGTGACACTTTTAATGAGTAAATGACTCACTGCTGTATGCAGTGCCATCATTTGATATGTTGTCAGTTTTGTTTTTCTAAACTGCTCGTTATGCTCGATAAACCGATCCATTTCATGGGACTCATTCCCGAATGCTTTCACCACACGAATGCCGCTAATATTGTTTTCCACACGTGAATGGAATTGTCCAATGCTTGAAAACATTTTATCAAAAGCAGCAGACATTTTTTTCGTAAAGTAGACAGATAATCCGATCAGGAATGGAACGACAATAAATGTGAGAACCGCAAGCTGCCAGTTAATCGATAGCATGAGGCCAAACGCACCCGTTAATGTCATGATGGCGATAAATAAATCCTCTGGGCCGTGATGTGCCATCTCTCCAATATCCATTAAATCATTGGTCATGCGGGAAACGAGCTTTCCTGTTTTCTTTTGGTCAAAGAAACGGAAGGACATTCTCTGTACATGAGAGAATAGTTGATTCCTCATATCGGTCTCAATATTGATCCCCAGCTTATGGCCAAAATAAGTCACAACGTAATGCATGGTGGAACTGATGACATATAAAATGAGCAGCAAACTGCCCCAGAACCAAATGGCTTCCCAATCACCATTTGGCAGTAAATCGTCCATCACTTTACTGATGGCTAGCGGAAAGGATAGTTCGAGTAAGGCCGCTAGTACCGCACAGGAAAAATCTAATATAAACAGCCCCATATAGGGTTTGTAGTATGAAAAAAAACGTTTGAACAATTGACAGACCTCCTAATGATGAGATAAATCTGACAATAAATCAGCAAACTTTTCAGCTTGATTCATGACTGCAATGGGATCATAAGGCCAAAAGAATTCTGCATCCAGTTGATAGGTCTGTTCCTTTTTGACAGCTTTTAAACTCTTCCAGATAGAATTATTTTTATCAAATGTCCCGCCATTGGATTCATCAATGAATATATAATCCCCTGCATATTTCGGAAGGGTTTCATAGGAGAGTACCTCATAGCCTGTTTTACTATTTAAAATTGTATCTTTGACCTCTTTTGGCGGATTCACTTTCAATTGTTGATATAGTGCTTGTCCACCTCGGTAAATTCCGTTCCCATACACAAACACATCATTTTTAAATGCGCCCATGATGGAAACTGTTTCATTCTCTTTTAATACAGATTTTACTTTTTTTCGAGCTGCTTCGATTCGTTGGTCAAAGGAGGCGAGAAACGCCTTTCCTTCCTCTTCTTTGTTTAACACCTTGGCCAAGGTTGTGATTTCTTCATGTGCGTCTTTGAATGAATTGTAAGGATATACGAGTGTTGGTGCTATTTTTTTATACACATCATAGACTTTTTCATCCTGTACTGCGGTGATAATTAGATCAGGCTTTAAGCTGAGTGCTTTTTCAGCTGAACGCTCGTCACTAATGTCCTCTATACCTTTGATCTTGTCCTTCAAGTGTACATTCTTTAAATCTTGAGTCGTTGCACCTACAGGGTGAACATCCAATGCAATTGCACTGCCTAAATATCCATCTATGAGAACGCGTTTTGGGTTTGCTGGAATGTCGATTTTTCCTTTAACAGTCTCAATGGTTTTCGTTTGCTGCTCTGTTTCTGCCGTTTTGGCTTCTTCTTTTTTTCCACAGGCTGACAATACCAGCATGAAGATGACAGCACATATCCAATATGTCTTTTTCATATGAGTATTCCTCCTTCATTTCCTAGATACAAATGAGAATAGTTATCAATTACTAGTCTCATGTATTCTACCAACCTCATACGAAGTGGTCTATGGAGGATTCTCGCAACTTACATATGGATAATTGTTGGATTGGCTGCCGCAGTCAATCGGGAGACAAAACGGTCAATCAAATGAAGAGCCCGCTCCCCTTCATCAAATCGAAAATCCTCTAGCTTTAATGGGTAGAAGGTTCCATTTTTCACAGCGGACAATTGACGAAGAACATCGCTTTCCTCCATCCGCTGATCCATTTGTTCATACCACCCATGTTCAACACCTACAATAAAAAACATGTGATCCGCCTCGTATTCTCTTAACCTTTCTAAAGGAATGACTGTATGTTGATTGGGGAGAAGAACTTCTTCTAGAATCGTCTTCGGAGGCTTTAAGTCAAGCGTTTCGTAAAGGTAGAAGGCACCTCTAGCATCATAGGACCACATGTACACTTTGTCATGTCCTCTCATTTCATAAATCGCCACTGTCTCTCCTTTTTCCCTAAAGGAAGATAGATCATTTCTTGCCTTTTGACTCAGATGTTCAAAGCGTTTCACCCAATCAACTGCCTCTTTCTCTCTTCCTAACAGGCGCCCTGTAGATAAGACCTCTTGTACAACATGACCACCGGCATATGGCAGAACAAGGACAGGGGCAATTCGCTCAAACCGCTTGATCAACGCAGGCTTCGAATAAAAATAGTTAGGAATAATGATTAAATCTAGTTGAAGTGATTTGAATACGTCATCAGGCGTGTGTTCATCTATGACCAGCGTACCGGCCAGCTGATCTTTGAGTATATCTGAATGGTGAAAGGTATCTTGGTCAATGCAGACAGGGCGAATGCCTAGCGCGCCCAATAACCCGACAAATTGAAAAGCAGCAATTCGCTCTGGTCTTCGATTGTTTCGGAACTGACTAGGGGACCTTCCTGTCTTCTGCCTGAATTTCCTGCTGAAATATAAACTGTCTGTATAGCCCACTTGCCGCGCAATCATTTGAATTTGATCATCTGTTTGCAGAAGCCGTTTTTTTGCTTCATCTATTCGAATTTGTGCAATATAGTCACTCACACTCAGTCCCATACTTTGTTTGAAAAAGGTCGAAAAATAACTCTCATGAAAACCCATCTTATGGGCTAAGTCTTTTCTCGTAAGCTTTTTTTCATAATGCTGCGCCATATACTGCAAAATCATTTCAATTGAATAATGCACCTTCTCAGCGTATGGCTTGGATTGACGGTGAAAAATGTGCATGATGTCCTCCAGCCTTTTCTCCTGTTCTCGGATGCACTGACTCACCTTCATTTGTTTGATGTAAGAAAACAGCACGGCAGAGCCTTTGACCATTGCTCCATTATCCGGCAGATCATCATAACTCATCTTAAAAACCAATTCATTTTGCGCATCATTTGTCAGGATAAACTGATCAAATGTGATCGTATAAATCGCCACCTGTTCGTTGGATAAAGATTGGAGCATTACGTTGATACCTGAGCGGATCAACATACTGTCTTTTGCGTTTAGCTGATATTGCAATCCTTCCATTTCAATTCTCACAGATCCGTCGCATGTCAAGAACATAGGGAAAGATGTATGCCAGGAGACTGTTTGTTTGACAGAAAGAGATCGCTCTTTACTTTCTTTCATGCGCAGAATGGTATGAGTACGGGTTGTCATTTTCTCTTTCTCCTTCCATATAAAAAAAGTGCTAAAATTTTAGCACTTCAATGTTTGACTGGATATTCATCAGCGAGCTCCAGCTGTTTGTAATTCTTTGTTTTTCTCCTTAAAGCGTTCATTATGAGAGGAAACGTATGCCACTTTTTCGGCTTCTGGTTCGATGTAAAGCTTTGCGCTATTCAGCGCATTGACTCCATCAACAAACGTACCAGCAATTAAGCGGACCTTGCTTTTATGTGTACACAAGTCGCCTACTGCGTAGACGCCCGGTAAATTGGTTTCCATTTTTTCATTGACCTCGATCAGTCCCCATTCACCTTGCTTGAGACCCCATTCTGATAGCACGCTTAAATCGCCTTTCATCCCGTGATTAACGATCACAGCATCTGTTTCGATTCGTTCTTTTTCACCTGTCTCTATGTTTTGAATGGTGACAGCATCAATTTTGTCACCTTGACCATGCAGTTCTGTCAGTTCATGCGGGGTTAAAATTCGTTTGCAAGTCGCCTTCATATTGGCGACGTTTTTCTCATGTCCGCCAAACATGTCACGGCGATGCACAACGGTGACACTTTCAGCAATTGGAGCAAGGGCATTGGCCCAGTCAACCGCTGAGTCGCCGCCTCCAGAAATCACAACCCGCTTCCCTGCAAATGTCTTGAGCTCCTGGACAGTGTAATAAAGGTTTGTCACTTCATAGCGGTCTGCATGCTCGATTTCAAGTTTCCGCTGAACTGGAATGCCGTGACCCATCGCTAATATGAGGGTCTTTGTCAAATGACGATCACCATTTTCAGCCGTCAGTAGGATATGATTATGTTCATCTCGCTCGAATGACGTGATTTTTTGATTCAGTGCAATCTCTGGTTCAAATGTTTTCGCCTGAGTTTCCAGCTGCTGTATCAGCTGTTCTCCTCTTGTTGGCGGCAAACCGCCGACATCCCAAATGACCTTTTCAGGATACAGAAGGATTTTCCCGCCAAGGCTTTCGTTGTACTCAAGTACCTTCGTCTTTAAGTCCCGCATCCCACTATAAAAGGCGGTGTACATGCCTGCTGGCCCGCCGCCAATAATGGTGACGTCAAACAATTCAAGCTGATCTGACATTTGAGTCCCTCCAGTTTTCCATCGAATGATCTATTTATCAGTGATATTGATTCTCATTATCATATGTATCTATTGTAGTCTACTCTAGTGAAGGGAATCAATAGCTTTCTGCAAAAAAAAGAACAGGACGAGCGCTCACTCGTCCTGTCATTCATCACACGATCGTTAAACCAAGGTCTTTTAATTCAAGAGAAACAAGTCTTGCAATCGCATCTGCGCCTTCTTTTGTAAAGTGCGTGCGATCCTCAATTCCTGTTGACAGCATAAAGTAAGAGGTCGTTTTCTCTATGCCGGAAATTTGATAAAACTGAAGACTTGCGGTATTTAAATCGACGAGAAGAACTTCTTCTTCATCGGCTAATTCTTTCATAGCGGCACAGTAATCAGGAAAATCGTTGATATATTCTCCGTCTTTTTCATGAAAACGGCCGACTGGAGTGAGTAAAAGTGGTGTTGCCCCTTTTGCCCTTGCTCCGTGAATATATTGAGACAGGTAGCTTTTATACGTCGTGAAAGGATCTGTATGGCGCTCGGGCTTCTCCTTGGAAGCATCATTGTGCCCCATTTGTGTGAAAAGCCAGTCTCCAGGCTGAATGTCAGCCAATATGTCATCAAGGCGTCCTTCTTCAATGAATGTTTTTGAGCTTCTTCCACCAATGGCACGATTGTCGACGTGAACGCCGTGCGCTGTATAGCGGTGTAAAAACTCTCCCCATCCTCCTTGAACAGGACGATCTGGATAAGATGAAACGGTCGAATCACCAGCTAAATAGATGGTTGTCATGTTCATACGCCTCCCTTTTTCATTGAGCCACTTCACCCGAGCGATACGGGCATCCTAGTGCCTGCTGAAAAGATATGAAACAATCAGCATCGCTATTTCAATTATTCTCTTTTTAATGATCAAAACCCTGCTTACCGATAGATGTGAATGTGTTAAATATGCGGCGGAAGTTCTATTTTTGATTCCACTGCTTGATGTAACGCCTGAAGCATATAGCCAATTCCTTTATATGGAGCCAGCGGGTAATTCGCTTTTTGATGAGGATGTAATAAAGGGTCGATCACTTTTCGATATTTCTTCCCACCTAGTACTACCAGTTCATCATATGCGAAAAGATTTTTTTGATGAAATTGCTGGCTCAGTTCTTCTCGTGTGATCTGCTTAGCATGCGGTATACCAAAAGCCACATCATAATTTTCATGTATGATATCATCTGCCTTTAAGAATCCGTGCTTCGCTGATAAGATCATCCAGTCTGAAAAGAACGTTTGAGCATAGCTTTTCGTACGCTGATGCAGGGGACTTAAATAAACAAGGTTCGCTGGCTGGCTCCCCGCCTCTGGATCGACGTCCCAAATTTTCTTCGCGCCACATGGAATGATACAAACTCGCTTCACTCAGGTTTTCTCCTTCCTTTTTCGATAGATCTGAAACACGATACAGCCTAGCGCTGTGCCAAGTGTATTTAAAAGAATATCATCAATATCGCTGCTTCTTGTAATGATACCAGATTGCGAGAACATCCATTGGAGCATTTCGATCATGGTTGACAGGAGAAAGCCGCCAAGAACCGCCTTTTGCCAGCGCATCGTTCGAAAGGCTTGATAAAGAAAAAAACCGAGTGGAACAAATAACAATATGTTCCCTGCTAAATTTAAAAAGACGAGATTTGGATAGCCGTGATGGTAGGCGTGAAGATTTTGATAAATGGACTGCAAAGGCATGAGATTCACACTCACCTGATCCCTTGGGGCGGAAAAACGATTTGGAAAGACCGTCAAATATAATAAAACATTCGTATAAATAAACAGGCAGGCAAGGACCAACTCTGTTCGTAAATAGATAAAACGATGTTGCTTTTTTGCCTGTCTGTATCTCATATGTAAATAGAGCGGGACGAGCAGGAGAAAATAAGCAATGGAAAACATAGCACTGGATGTCATACAGAAAGCTGCCCCTTTCTCACATGATGATGCTTGACCATATTTACAGCTTATTCAGGCTTGCCCGCATCTATTCATCACTTATTCTCACATTCAATGTAGAGAAAACCATATTGACAAATCGTCATTTTCTCGCTAGACTGAATGACATTCAGTCATTTAAGGTCGGTGATGATATGTCGAAACGAGAAAAGATTATGCTTGCTGCGATTGATGCGTTTAAAGAAAAAGGCATTGAAAAGACGACCATTTCGGATATTGTGAAAGCAGCAGGAGTAGCACAAGGAACGTTTTATTTATATTTTCCTTCAAAGCTTTCCGTCATGCCTGCGATCGCTGAACATCTGATCGCTCAGATGGTGCCTGCGATCGAAAAGGAATTCACTCAGCATGCAGATGTCCTCGATCAAGCAGATGCGCTTGTTGAATTCATTTTTGCTTTTACAAGGCAATACCGTGATGTCCTTGCCCTCACCTACTCAGGCTTAGCCGCCACCGAGCATTTAAAGGAATGGGAAGATATTTATGAGCCGATTTACAAATGGGTCGCTGCTTTTCTAGAAAAAGCAAAGCAGGACAAACGAGTCCGTGCGAATTTGAACTGTCATTACGCGGCGAAATTCATTATCGGTTTACTCGAATCGTCTGCTGAGCAAATGTACTTATTTACGGAAACAGATACAGAAGAGGTTCTGATTCAAAAGCGAGAGGTGAAGCAATTTCTTCTTTACGCACTTGGCATAGAGACACCTTAACTTAGTACAGCACTTGCTGTACGCAGCGTGTAGACAAACCCTCGCATTCGTTGTCAGTCCTGCGCGCTGGTGCTCACGAATGTCAAATTCGCTCCGCTCCTGTGCTCGTCCTTCCTAGACTGCAAAGGTTTTCTATCACGCAGAAAAGAAAACAAAGGGCTAAAATAAAGTTCATTTTAGCCCTTTGTCGACATTCTTAGTACAGCACTTGCTGTACGCTCTTTTTTGGCTTTAAAATGACGAATCGTCAGTTTTGAGTTTTAGGAGGAAATACAATGAAAAAAAGCTGGATGTATGTTGCACTCACTTGTTTATTCGAATTACTTTGGGTGTTTGGTTTAAATAGAGCAGATGCGTTGTGGGAGTGGGCCATCATTATCTGCCTGATCCCGGTTGATTTTTATTTTTTAATGAAGGCCTGCGAAAAGCTGCCGACAGGGACCGTGTACGCCGTGTTTGCCGGAGTTGGAACGATTGGGACATCTTTGATGGATTATGCGCTGTTTGGCGGTTCATTTTCATTAGAAAAGCTCTTATTTATGGGCATTTTAATTCTCGGAATTATTGGACTGAAAGTGTCTGATGGAGATGCACATGAGCAGAAAGGAGAAGCGGTATAACATGGGCTGGTTTTTTGTACTGTTAGCCTCTGCCTGCGAAATCGGCGGGACCATTGGCCTCAATATGTTTAGTAAGAAAAAGCAAATCACGACAGGCATTTTATTTGTCGGCGGGTTTGCGTTATCCTTTTTGTTTTTATACGCCTCGTTCTCGTCCGTTCAAGTATCCGTCGCTTATACGGTCTGGATCGGGCTTGGAACGGCGGGCTCTGTCTTGTTTAATATGATTCTATTTAAAGAGCCGAAAAACATGATTCGTATACTCAGCCTGCTGCTGATTGTGATTGGTGTGGTTGGGCTGAAGTTGTTTGCGTAATAGAAAAAGTAATGGAATTGATTTTCCATTGCTTTTTAAGTTAATTTATATACTTTTGTTGGTACGCTTTAAATTGTTTTTCGTATTTTTGCAACTTTGCCCCATCCACTTTTGAATTTAATTTCGGTTTTCGCTTTCCAATCACCATCACATCTTTATCTACAATAGGACTTGATAAAAAGATGTATGGTGCAAAACGATCACACTTCGTATTTGGGAGGGTTACGGATAATCTGGCATATTCTTCTGTCGGGAATTGGTTCGAGATTTCAAGTTCCTTGAGTCCCTCTAATTCCGATATTGGCTCTAAAGACTCGTCCTTCACTTTTATATTTGATAAGCACAGATATTTTAAATTCTTGAGGTATCTTAAAGGTTGAAGCGTATTTAAATTTAATGAATTCCAAACCCCGCCTGACAATTGCAGCAATTCTAAACCAGTGTTTTTTTGCAAAGGGGCTATGTCATTCAACTTTGAAAAGTCTGTTATGGATAAAGATTTTAAAAACGTGTTTTTTGATAAATCCCATAAACTTTGTGCCTTTGTATTCCATTCAAGTGCCAATACCTCAACATCTTTAAGAGAACTTATGATTGATAAATCTTCTACTCTCAGTTCATGCACAAAGAGCATTTTGGGATTAACTAAACTCAAGATCGTATTGAATTCCTTTTGGTCCACTTTGTAAATCCACAATTTCGTTAGGTTAGAAAAAGATTTCAATTTTTCAATGTTTATTGTTTTCCCTGTAATTAACAACTCAGTGGAATTTTCATCTACATCGGCTAAATCATGAACAACTTCTGGTCGTTTATCATGATGAAAAATATATTGGGGGTCTTCTTTTCGCATGCTTTTACCTCCACACCTATAATTAAGGAATATCCAAATAAATTTTATCAGTATTTTGGAGTCAACACATTATGATCTTTAGCATTTTCTAATATTTCTTATGAAACAGTCATTGGAGACTATCTGCTAGGCAGCGGACTTCTACCAATTGATATGCTAATTTTAGTAGATAATAAAGTTAGTAAAACGCCTATATATAAACAAATAAAAGAACTCTAATTCGTATACGAATTAGAGTCCTCATGATATGACTGATTTTATTTTTAAACCTTAAATTCTTTCTCGTTTAATGGGTGTTTTGCTGCTCAAGCAATAGATCCATTGCGTAAATCGATTCGCCTTTCTCATCCAACAGAAAGTACACAATCAAAGGCTCTCCAAAAGCTGCTGTCCGCTGCGTGAACAAAACACATGTGAATTTTTCAATACCAACTGGCAGCTTTCTTTTTAATAAAGGGTGAAGAATAGGTGAAGCCCGAATTGTATCTACATCAACATCCCAACGTTCGTTTTTTAAAGTTGGATATTGCTCTGATAACAATTGGTGTAACATATCGGTCGTGAGCGCTGCTTTTCCATCGCATCCATCATTTATTATGTTGGTGTTATACATCCGACAGCTGTTCACCCTTTGAAGCGTTGATTCGTATTCCTTTTAAGACAAAGCGTTTCTGACCATCAAGTGTACAAGTGATCAATGTCAGTTCATTTTTCCCGCGATCCTTTAATACATCCACATCCGTCGGTTCTATCGTAGCAGAGCTGACAATTTTATATTCGTATGTTTCAGCTTGATGATGTAAGACGACTTTTTCTCCTTTAGGTACCTCTGGCAGCTGCCGGAAAAGCCGGTCGCCTCTATACCCTCTATGGCCTGCAATCGTGAAATTTCCTTCACCTGGCATTTGATGAGATTTGATTTGAGTCAATGCAATGCCTAAATTTTCTTTTGTTGTAACAGGAAGCACTTTTTCGTTTAAATCAATTGACGGGATCTCTAACTCCATCACATCTCGCAGGTCTTCTTCTGACACAGTTAAATGTGGAATAGAAGAAAGGGCATCACTTTCATTTTCTTCAATCATCTTTAATGCCTGTTCCATTGCTGCTGTCTCTTGAGAAGTTCGCCACTCATATAGAAAAGGAACGGAGATGAGCATCAGCCCCGTGACCACCAAAAAGCTTCCTAATAAGGTTCTTTTTTTCATCAATACACTCGTTCCTTCCTCTTACTGAATGGTTCTTCTTCTAAGAACAAGAAGAACAGTTCCAGAAGCTACTAGTAAAATCCCTGCATACATCAAGTAACGCAGCCATTCTTCTCCAGTCTTTGGCAGCTCTCCGTTTGAGTCATGAGGCGGATGTTGATCCCCTTTATCTGAAGCTGGAGGATTCGTGTGGTCCTCTTCATTCTTCACTGGTGCATTTTTCACAATCATTGTCTTGATCTCCACTTCGCCCATTTGAATTGTAAAAGCGAGCGGTTTCTTTAAAGCTACATAACCATCTGGTGCTTTTGTCTCTGTGAGTAGATACTCTCCAGGTTTAAGCCCTTTGACAATGGCTTCTCCGTCTTTTCCTGTTGTCACAGATTTTATGGTTTTCCCAGCTTTTGTACGAATGTCAAAGGCTGCCCCTTTTAAGGTTCTATCTGTCTGCTGGTCTACCTTTATGATACGCAGACTTCCTAAGATCAAGTGATTCTTCGCTGTTAATTGAAGCGGCTTCTGCTGATTTTTCTCAATTGTGAACAGGATCGGCTTATTATCCAATTCATAACCATGAGGTGCTTTCGTTTCAACGAATTGATATTCTCCCGGTTTTAGATCGTTGATGTGAAGCTTTCCTTTTTGGTCCGTTACAAGTGATTTCTTCAACGTTTTTCCTTCTTTACTCAGAAGAGCAAACTCTGCATTTTCCAGCGGATGTCCCTCATCATCGATTTTGGTCAGTTCCACTGCTCCCGGCGTCAGTTTGTTGATCATTTCTACTTTTGCTGGTTTGTCTTGACCTAAACGAATCGTAAATGAGACAGGTGTCTGATCCAATTCATAGCCGGCAATGCTTGCTGTTTCGACAAATCGATAGGTTCCTGGCTTCAGTTGATCGACTGTCAGTTGACCGTTTTTGTCTGTCTTTAAGTCTTTCTGAATACGCTGATCATGCTCATCCATCAGATCGAAGGTCACCCCAGCGAGCAACTGACCATCCTCTCCTTTTTTCTGAAGCTTCACAGCACTTGTCGTCCGAATATTTTCTTTTGTCACTTTCACCAGTTGATTTGGGTTGAAATCAATTTTAAATTCTACTGGTTCTGCATCTAGTTTATGTCCAAACGGAGCCTTCGTTTCAACCAATTGGTAAGCGCCTGGTTTCAAATCGTTGACAGTGATGATGCCTTTCTCGTTTGTTGTTAAACCTGACATCATTTCTTTGCCATCGTCATTGAAAAGTGTAAATTCTGCGCCTTTCAATCTTTCTTTTTCTTCCCCTATTTTTGTGAGTTCTACAGAACCTTTCTTGAGCTGATTGATTGCCTCCACTTGAATCAATTCTTTTTGACCTAATTCAACTTCAAAGACAAGTGGTTTCGTACTCAATTCATAGCCTTCAAGACTCTTTCTTTCAACAAATTGATAGGTTCCAGGTTTTAGCCCTGTGAAGGTGATCTTTCCATCCTGATTGGTTGTAATTCCTTCTCCTCCTGCCACTATCTTTCCTTTATCATCAGATAGATCAAAGACAACCCCTTCTAATGATTTCCCATCTTCGCCTTTTTTGTGGAGCAGCACTCCGCCTGTTTTGCGGCTATTTTCTTTTGTCACACTGACCAGCTTCTCAGGGTTAAATGGAATAGCAAAAGTGACAGGTGTTTCGTCAAGCTCGTGACCGAATGGCGCCTTCGTTTCAACAAACTGATAGGTTCCAGGCTTCAGATCGTTGACGATGATCTTCCCGTTCTGATCAGTGACAAGACCTGTTTTCATCTCTTTTCCATTTGCATCTATAAGCTTGAATTCTGCTCCTTCAAGCACATCATCCTTTTCACCGAGCTTCGTGAGCTGGACAGATCCAGTTTTGAGATCATTGATCACTTTGATTTCTGCCGGTGTTTTTTGTGCGATTTCGATGGTAAAAGGATAAGATTTATTTTTCTTTTGGTAACCATCAATACTCTCTGTCTCCACGAGCTGATATTTGCCCGGTTTGAGATTGTCGACCAAAATCTTCCCATCTTCATCTGTTGTCAAATCTTTACGTACGACTTTGTCATTTTGATCCAAGACTTCAAATTGAACACCTTGAAGCTTCTTGCCATCTTCCCCTTCTTTTTTCACTTCTAATGCACTTGTTTCATAGAAGTTCTTTTGCGAAATGACGACTGGTTCCTTTGGATCAAGTGGTACTTCAAATTTGATTGGCGTTTCATCTAATACATAACCATCGGGTGCTTTTGTTTCAATGAGCTGATACGTGCCCGGCCTTAGTTCGTTTATCGTGATCTTGCCATTTTCTCCTGTGACAAGCGAACCTTTTAGCTCATGCCCATCTTGATCTAAAAGCTTGAACTGTGCACCTTCTAGTCGCTCTCCGCCTTCACCTATTTTGCTCAATTCTGCTGAGCCTTTGATGATGTCATTTACTGCAGTTACAATTGTTGTTTCTGTTTGATTTTCTTTAATGGTGAACGGCCATTTTTGCTGATTTAATTGATAGCCTTTCGGTGCATTTGTCTCAACAAAATAATAGGAACCTGGCTCAAGATGTTTGAAAAGGATTTCTCCTTTTTCATCCGTTTTCAAATCGGTTTGGACGGTATCTCCAGATTCATTTTTCAGTTCAAATTCTGCATTCTCTAATGCTGCACCCGTCTCTTTGTCTTTTTTCGTTAACTTGACATGCTGGCGGATTTCTTGGTTTTGCACCGTCATGCTATTTCCTGTTTTCGCTTGATCTCCAGATTCGTAAGGCTGATCAATCGTTATATGGATCGGATCCTTGGTTTTAATATAACCATCAGGTGCTTTCTCTTCTGTCACGATATAATCACCATACAGAAGACGATCAAATCGAAGAGATCCTTCTTCATCTGTTGTCTTTGTACCAATGACGATGCCGCTCGCAGCATCTGTCAGAGAGAAGCTTGCTCCTTTTAGTGCTTTTCCAGTACTCGCATCTACCTTTTTAACGGTTAAAGCACCAATCGCTCCTGTGCCGTCCCCCATGCCAGCGGTGCGTTTGACCACAATTGAGGCTTCGGATTCCTTTTTAATTTCTTTTACATTTTCACCTCTAAACGTTACTTCGTTTTGAAGTGTACTTCCCACCTTATCTAAAATGAGAGATTGGTATTCTAAAATATATGGTCTCGTGATTTCTTCTTTAAATTTGATTTGAAAAGAATCTGGGTCGAATTCAAGGTCTAGTTCGTAATCCTTCCCTTTTTCCAGCTCTTCTGCTTTTGTCACTTGCCCCTTTTCATCTATTGTCGTCGAATAGAGATGAAATGAGTTTTCAATTATGGCTTGGTTACTGCTTGGATGGTCTATAATCGTCGCATCTTGGACTGTTGATTGACCAAAATTGATATTCACTTTCCAATCAATAACTTTCCCTTGTTGATTTCCTGATTTGCTCGTGTATTTCCCTCCATTTGGAATGGACACCACAGCATTCACATCTGATTCTTTTGTCTGTCCATCATAAAGGGTCGCTTTATTTTCGTAGGTTTTCTGTACTAAATCCATTCCTTCAACACTTGTTTGATACGTGATTTTGTATGGGGAATCAATGGCTTTTTTGAAAATGACTTCGAAGCCTGTTTCTCCCTTTTCATTTTCAAGGAATTTGATGTCATAATGTTCTTTCGCTAATACCTCTTTTTCTTCTGCTCCATTTTCCCCGCCTTGTAAATCAAGCGAATAGACGGTGATTGAATCTTTAAGCAAACGCTGATTTCCTTGAATGAAATCCTCGATTCTCGCCTCTTCTAGATGTTTCAAATTATAGTTCACACCGATATTCCATGTGATCTCTTTTTTCTTTGCATCATAAGTTCCGTTCTTAAAACCATTAGACTGCGTGTATGTGTCAGGCGTGAAGACAGATTGATTTTCCTTCGTCAAATCCTTGCCATCTTCATTTACCCATTCAAGCTTTACATGATTACGCAGATTCTTTTGGTCTTTATCTGCTCTTTTTTCATAATCAAAAGACGTTGTATATGTGACGATATGTTCTGTCTTAATCTCTTTCGTAAATTGAATATCAAATCCATTTTCATGTTCAATTATTAGGTAATCTGTGCCTTCTTCAAGCACTGAATTGCCTGTCGTCACTTTTAAACTATCTTTTTGCAACGTCAATCCTTCGTTTGTAAACGTATCTTTTAATATTAGATTGTTCATCGTTTGTTGATCTTTGTTGAAGGTGATACGCCATGGAATAGTCTTGGTCTTGTAATTTGGTGTTCCATGATTTTTCGTTAGGATTTGCTGGTCAATTCTTTGCTTCCCTTGTTTGCTCTCTTTGCCAGCTGTTACCGTATTGATGATCTCTTCAGCTTCAAAAACCCGCTCGGTTGCTTTTGTTTGATAGGTGATGAGATAAGCTGATTGAATATCTTGATTGAATTGCAAGGTAAACCCGTTTTGTTCATCCTTTTTTTGAGGTTGAACTACATAATTTTCAAACGCTTTTGTCCCTGCTTCGTTGCCATTTTGATCAATTGTGACTTCTTTGACTTGAAATGAATCAGAAATCAGCGCCTGTGTGCCATTAAAGTAGTCTTCTAACAAAGCATCCTTTTGAGCCAGCTTTTTTTCGTTATAGTTATATCGAATTTCCCAAGTAATCGTTTGTGTGACTGGATCGTAGTGAGCGGCTTTTTTATTTAAAGGACTGCCTCTTGTCACATTCACTGTGCCTTCTGCTGAACTGATCACTTTATCACCGGAAACTAGGGACGCTTTATTACGAAATGCAGACTGATCTTGATTTGTAATGTCCGTTTCATACATTAAACGGTAAGCTAGATGCACGTCATCTTTAAATTCAATCGTGAAATCTTGACCATCTGCTGTTTGGCCGATTGTGTAGTGGTTTTCGTCAAGCAGCTGACCAATCGATGTTTCCCCATTTAGCTTTGTATCGATACGATAAAGCTTGATTGAATCTTTTTTCAATGCCTGACCTTCTTGAATCGGATCTAATAGCTTCGCTTGTTTCACATCGTCTAAGTCCATATTAAAATCTACTGTCCATTGAATGGTTTCAGCATTGTAAGATCGATTTGGTTTTCCCTTTTTAGAGACGTTTGGACCATTTGGAATGTATTGAATCGGAATGGATACCGTATCCTTGCCTTCAATCGGGGTAATGATGACTTCTTTTTCTTCCGTGATGACTGTTTGTTGATCTAATTGCGTCCAAACTTGAAGTGTTCCATGGATATTTGAATATTGTTTAATAAAATCGGTGAACTCGATGGAGGCATTTCCGCTCTCATCTACAGAGAAATAACCAACGGTTGCCTGATTAAATTTCATCTCGAGACGATCGATTTTTTCGTAAATCACTAATTCCTCTGGAACCTTGAAATGGAATTCATCCCCGCCATTATAGCTATGCCCATTCGGGATGGCCCACTCATAGTTAATGGAAATCAGCGAGTTGATATCAGGTTTCTCAACTGAATTTCCTTCCGGATCTTCATATATTAATTTCGCATCAGTGAGGAGATTTTCTTGTATCAGCGTTTGTTTTGTAACACTTTGCAGCCCTGCACGCTTAGACACGCTCACTTTGTTTTTTAGTAATTCATCTTCTTCGTTTTGTTTCGTTTGAGCGGCTTCTTGATTGTTAGAAGCTTTATCTTTCTCAGATGAGGTTGAGTCATCTTTTGGAAGGCTTTCTTCACCCTCATTTTGCTTTGTTTTCTCTTCTTGCTGAGTTATACTGGTGACATCGATGTCAATTGATCCTTCTAAATTTGGATCGATCTCAACATCTTCTTTAAATTTTACCGTCACTTCATTTTGTTTTGAAACGGTATACTCGCCAACAGGTATGTCACCTACAGTAATGGGTTCCTTCTGCTCCTTCTCTACCTGGATGGCTGAAGGAAGAGTGAGAACATACGGATATTGTTTTTTTAGATCAATTCCTTTTATTGACCAATGCACAGTGGCCTTTCTTACTTGCTGATCTTCCATGCTTGATAACTTATTGCCTTCGCTATCAGCAAACTCAATATCCCCATAAATATTTTCTTGAATTTCTTTTGCTTGTGCCCCTGCTAAAGGCAAGACTCCTAATATACTAGACTGTATGACTAGCACTGTAATGAGTGCCAGTGACAATATTCTTTTCAATACATCCACCCTTTTCTAAAATTAATTTTCAGCAATGATAAAAAAATCAGTTGTATACTGTCCGATCAATCACTCCGCTTCTGATCAAATATTTTCTAAAAAATTGCACCTTACGACCCTATGAATAAAATGAGTTGATCAATCATGATAGTGGATTCAATAACTGGATTGGGGTCCATAGAAATGGGGAATAGTGAGAGGGATCATGAAAGAATAAATATGAATTTTTCTATTGATACTTGAATGAACAATAAACGATGTGTACATGCATATATAAGCATGTATTCACATATAGTTCGTTCATATGAAACAAGCATGTATCATATTGTATGTATGGTTAGACAGTTCAGCATCATATAGACCGCATTCCTTTCTACTCCCTTTCATATGGTAATCAAAAATCTGCTGCATTTTATTCTTTCATTTACCGTTTCAACAGCAAAAAAATAAACAAAATATCTAAAATGATCCATTTTTATAGGATTCATGGCATAATTATCACCTTTTAAAAGAAAAATATGGAGAATTAACGAATAATATTTGTTTTCGTCTAATTTTTTTCTCTTTTATCATGAAAAGTGAAGACAAAACGATTTAGCCTAAACATTAAAATCATTTTATGCCTATTTAGAAAATCAAATGTTCTTTAAGTGAACTTCATAATATAGAGGCAAGCCAAGGGAAGGAGTTAGTTGTTTAATGGAGCTCATTGATAATAAATCAAAGAGATGGATAAAAATTTTAAAACTGCTTGTATCAAAAGATAAGTGGTGGAGCCTTCAAGAGATATCGAATGAACAAATCGGTTCGGTTCGTGCCATTCAAAGCGATTTAGAACAAATGAAGTCGTTCCAAACAGAAAACGGAGAGCCGTTAATCCACATAAAGCCAAGACAAGGCATATCCATTTGTTATACACAGACGATACGAGTCGACTACTATATCAAAGAAATTCTAAAAGATACGATTGAAATTCGATTGATTGATGGCGTTTTCTTTGAACAAAACAGATCTTTCTATGAATGGATGGACATACTGAATATCAGTAGATCCACATTGTATAACACCATTCATAAAATCAATTCGCTTCTTATCTCGTATGACATTGAGTTACGACCAGATAGTATGCAGTTCCATGGAAATGAGAAGGAGATTCGTCAATTTTTTGTGGAATTTTTGTTTGAAGTCTATGGAAGCAGGCTTTGGCCATTCGATGATATTCAAAAGCAAGATGCAGTTGATTTTTTACAAAAGCTATTTCAGGTGCTCGAAGTCAATCTACCTGATGTGGCGATAGATAAATTTTGCCTATGGCTCGCCGTTTCCATACACCGAGTGAGGAAAAATTTTTCAATACGACGCGATTATAGGTACTCAATGGATAAGGAAAAACAAACATCTACAGCTAAAGGTATCTATAATCAAATCAAAAACTTGGAAGAACACGTTTGCCAAATGACAAAGGACACTTTTGGTGTTACGTTGGATCGTCACGAATTTGTCTTTTTACTATTGATTGAACCAGCTATTGGCCATTATAAATCAATTGAAACTGTCGAAGAAAAATTGACGTTCTTTCAATCGCATACACCACACCTCTTCGAAGCCATTCATTCCTTTATCAATCAACTGGAGTTGATATTTCATCAAGAGGTGGCTAATCGCAAGGCGATGACACTGATTCTTCTCCAATATTATGTGTATTCTAGGGAAATTACCGTAAGAGATGGATTCCTTTTCAAAAAGAAATCGAGGTATTTATCAGAGGTAAAAAAACAGCTTCCTTACTTCTATTCGAGGATTACTCATATCATCCAAGAGTTAAAAACAGACGATATACTTGCTTCTTTTGTGAAAAATGAACGAGAATTGATTCGTATCATTACTTCTAACTGGAGGGGTCTTGTTCATTTGGAAATGGATCGGAGAAACGTGTTGAACATTTTTGTCATTTCAACATTAGGTTATAATCATAGTTTGTTTATTGCGGATTTAATTAAATTAAGATTGCCTCCTCTCATTCATATTTTCACAAGTCCAGAAAATACATTAAATGAACAGACAATGGATCGACTTGGGATTGATATGATTGTGACCGATACTGAACTTCCTAATCAATTAGGACGGTCTACGCTGCTGATCAGCTCTTTTCCAACAAAGAAAGAAGTGGACAACTTGCACTCAAGATTGGTTGATATGACAAACTAAGATTCACCAAAAAAAGCTGCTGAGGAGCTCTCTCAAGCAGCTTTTTGCTTCTGTATTAATGAAGCGCTATTTGTTCATTCATCAAATCAATAGCATAAAGCGATTGCTCATATTCATCTAATAGAAGGTAGACTTTGAGCGGTGCAGCAGTTTGATCTGTCTGCTGCGTGAATAGGACACAAGTGAATTTTTCGATTCCTTCTGGCAGCTTGCTTTTCAGAAAAGGATGAAGAATAGGAGAGATTCGAAGGGTATCAACATCTTGCAACCAAAGCTCATCTTGTAACGCAGGATAATGGTCAACCAAAAACTGACGAAACACTTCCAATGTACTCAAGTTAGATATCCTCACTTTCTTCTATTTATAGCTTTAAGCTTACCTAAAACAAACATGTTCAACTCACCCTATGATCTCAGTCCGCCTATTTTCGCATACTACTAGAGACACAATGTCATTTTTTCTTCTAAAAGATTTGTAGATCAACTTTACTGTCATGAGTTTTCCATATGTATGACGTTTACTGTATGAAATACGAATTCCCACCGATGGACCTATGATCATATTCTTATCTGTTTCTTTCGTGATGAAACGACAACTTCCTTCTACAAAATTCCATTTTTATTCTAAAAAGAGGAAAATAGGACAAAAAAGAACAGCTACTCACTGTTCTTTTAGAAGTTATGAAAGGTCTGTCAAAGAGAATACTTCGCCGCTCACTGCATCAACGCCATCATGACAGTCAAGCTTGCCGCATAAAACATATTGTTTTTGCACATCGTCATAGACGTAGATGGGTGTAAGTTCGAGGCGTTCTCTCAATGTTTCAAAGGCTTCTTTCTGAGAAATGGTGATTTCACTAGCTGTTTGAGATGGATTGAGTATCCCGCATACTTGAAACATCTCTTTTTTATCTATGTAATTAATGGCTTCAAAAGTGCTGGGATCAATGAAGACCTTGATCTTATCCATAAATCCACAGCCTTCTTGCTCATTCGTTTTTAATATCGCTTCGATATAGCCATGATCACGGTGGAGTGTTTTAAGCACCCACTTCCCTGTATCCTTTGAATATTTTTGCGCCAAAAAGGTGCGAACCGCTTTGATACACTCCGCTTGCTCTTCTTTTGAGATCGGGAATGTATCTGGTGAAGGCTCCAGTGAGAAGGCTTGTTCAGCAGTAATGTCCTCGTTTATATTGATTTCCTTTTTTTCAAAGATTTTGGTTAAAGGTTCATTCCACTCCATGACCTGATTCATGTGTATACAATGTGTTTCTTCACGTCCAATTTCAAATGGTATCGTTCCTGTTCCATCGTTCTTGACATAAATTTCTTCTAACGCAAATATAGGGCGGATTCGATTCTGCTCGAAGGAGGGCCAATCAAACCGCTGCACTTGCTGCTGAGCTAAACCCTCGATCCTATCAATGGAAAGCACATATTCTTCAGCTCTTAGTCGTTTTTTTGCCATAAATGGCCCTCGATGTATAAAGTGAATGAGCTGCCCATGTTCATTCCATTTCACCTCGATTCTGCCTGAAGGCGTCACTTTCACACCATCTATTGCTTCTTCGAAAAAAAGTTCCCCTTTCTCCTTTTGTTGCAAGTGAAAATGCTCACCATCAATCAACCCTGTTTCTTGTTCAATCCATTGAATGGCATGAGCTGGATAAGGCCTCTTAAATGTGACACCATTCTTCGCGAAGGTTTTATCCATGACAAAAATAACCGTTTCAACCTGCCCTGTATTCAAATTCACGTCAATCACAGCAGTGCCGTCCGGGTTTAGATCATCGTCCTCTGGTTCAGCTTCATGGGTGGGAAACCATTCCATATTCAATGTATACACCGTTTCATTGAACATATTGACGTAACGATGAAAATTGTGCCTTTTTAGATAGTAAAGATCTAAGCCAAATTTCGCCTTTGTCTGATCGATCAGTTGTTGTATGTTTGCATTCATTTGTTTCACCTCAAAATTCAGTTTAATGGAAGAAGAAAGATGACGATAAAGCCGAATATGACGATCACTGATAATAATCCTAATGCCATTGCCAGCATATTTGATTCCTTTGTAAAGCCTTTTAATCCGTGCGCTTCAGTCGACCGATCGATTTTTCTAAAGCGAAAGAGCATGCTTATATTGATAATGGCTAGAGCCATAACAAATAAGAAAATGAGAAACTTAAGTTCTATTTCAAAGAATGAATCTGGTATTGTTTGTAAACTAAATGATTGGAAGAACATAAGCCCGCTCAATATCAATTTCCAAATGTTCTCCACTCTTTGTTCTTTCTCCCACTCTTTTCCCAATTTTTCTTTTTCATAAATGGCTACCTGCTCAAAAATGGGAATGAAAGACTTTGTTGATCCTTTTTTGATCAAGCCGTAAATGCCTTGAAGGAGCATGAAGATTCCTAAACAAAGAAAGAAATATGTAAATTGAATCTCAACTTTTTGAATCAAAACAAAAAAAATCAAGATCATCACGCCGAATAGTAAATTAGAGATAACTACTTGTTTTGTCCTCATCTTTTTCAGTGCAGCTTGATCCATGTAATACTCCTCTCCGTTTTAAATGTTTCTTTTGAACGCTCTATCTTTATTACGATTTTACCGAAAAAATGTTTCAATATTTTCCCTTTCCATTGCAGAAATGGAAAGGGAAAGACGCCCATCATTCAATGGACGTCTCATTCTTCGTAATGAAATCATCACATCATTTCTTGAGCAGCTGTTCTGTCTTTTATTTGCTCAGCTGCCAAACGTTTAAAATCCTCAACAGACATTTGCTTTGAAGTCTTTTCTCCGTGCTGTCTAATATTTAGTGTGTTGTCTTGCATTTCTGTATCGCCAATGACAGCGATATAAGGGATTTTTTGCATTTGTGCTTCTCTCATTTTATAGCCAAGTTTTTCATCACGCTCATCGATTATTGCTCTTATTCCGATACTTCTTAATTGCTGCTGCACCTTTAAGCAGTGATCAAGGTGAACAGTTGAGACTGGGATGATTTGTACTTGTACTGGTGCTAGCCATAATGGAAAGACACCCGCAAAATGCTCAATGAGAATGCCAAGGAAACGATCTAGAGAACCAAAAATGGCGCTGTGAATCACAACTGGCCGTACCTTTTCATTATTTTCGTTGATATATGTTAAATCAAATTTCTCAGGCATTTGAAAATCCAGCTGAATTGTGGCGCACTGATGGCTCCGCTGCAGGGCATCTTTAATATGAAAATCGATCTTCGGGCCATAAAATGCCCCATCTCCTTCATTTAGCTGATAGTCGACCTTTAGACGATCAAGCACATTTTTTAGTGCTGTTTCGGATATTTCCCAAATGGCATCATCCCCTAAGGCTTTTTCTGGACGAGTGGATAGCTCGACGGAATACTCAAACCCAAATGTCCGATACACATGATCAACTAATTGGAAAATCCGTTTGATTTCAGCTTCGATTTGATCTTCTCTTAAAAAAATGTGAGCATCATCTTGGCAAAATGTCCTGACCCTGAACAATCCATTTAACGCTCCGCTAAATTCATGACGATGCACCTGGCCAAACTCAGCCATTCTGATCGGGAGGTCTCTGTATGAATATAAGCTGTTTTTGAACATGAGCATATGCCCTGGACAGTTCATCGGTTTTAAAGCAAAGCTTGTATGGTCTACTTCTGAGAAATACATATTTTCATGATAATGATCCCAGTGCCCTGACTTTTCCCAAAGCTCTTGGTTCATCATAAACGGTGTACTCACTTCTTCGTATTGCGCTTTTCCTCGCACTTCTCTTGAAAAGGCCATTAATTCATTTCTGACAATCTGACCTTTTGGTAAATAAAACGGCATGCCTGGTGCTTCTTCTGAAAACATAAAGAGGGATAACTGCTTCCCTAATTTCCGGTGATCACGTTTATTTGCTTCTTCCATGAAATGAAGATAATCAGCTAGATGATTTGGATGCTGAAACGCTACACCATACACTCGCTGCAAGACATCCTGATTGCTATCTCCCCGCCAATAAGCCCCTGCAACACGTGTTAGTTTAAATGACTTTAAGTACCCTGTAGAAGGTACATGCGGCCCGCGGCATAAATCTACAAATTCTCCTTGCTGATAAACTGTGATGGCTTCTTGAGAGGGTAACCCTTTTAAAATATCCAGCTTATATGGATCATGTGCAAACAGCGCTTCTGCTTCTTTGTAAGAGACCTCTTTTCTTTGGATGGGATGATTCTCATTTATGATGTTTTTCATCTCTTTTTCAATTTCTTCCAAATCCTCTACGCTTAATGTTTGATCGAGCTTCATATCATAGTAAAATCCATTTTCAATGACAGGTCCGATCCCCAGTGTGACATTGTCATATAACCTTTTCACAGCCTGGGCTAATACGTGTGCTGATGTATGGCGCAGCACTTCAACCCCTTCTTTTGAATCAAGTGTGACAATAGACAGCCCAGCATCGCTGTTTAGCTTTTCACTTAAATCAACCATTTGATCATTGACCTTTCCCGCCACTGCTTTTTTTCTTAAGCTCGGACTAATATGGGAGGCAACATCTGCAACAGTCGTACCTGCGGGAAACTCCTTTATCTTTCCATCTGGAAATTGAATCTTCACCATGTTTTCTCTCATAACTGACACACCTTTCCTATTTTTTGAAATAAAAAAAACACACCCATCCCTCATAGAGGGACGAATGTGTAATCCGTGGTTCCACCCAAATTCCCATAACGCGTATTCGCTTTATGGCTCTGGTGCCGTAACGCGGCATTGACGGTATTGGATACTGCAATTTTCCCCAATACAGCTCAAAGGTGGTAAGACAGCTTTTCTGCGTTAGGAAGATTTCAGCGTGACTTCCCTCTCTGGTAACCGATAAAAGCTGCTCATGTCCTTTTCAAAGCAATGATCCTATATGAGTGTACAAAAAAACACACCCATCCCTCATAGAGGGACGAATGTGTGATCCGTGGTTCCACCCAAATTCCCATAATGCGTATTCGCTTTATGGCTCTGGTGCCGTAACGTGGCGTAGACGATATTGGATACTGTAATTTCCCCAATACAGCTCAAAGGTGGTAAGACAACTTTTCTGTGTTAGGAAGATTTCAGCGTGACTTCCCTCTCTGATAACCAGTAAAAATGGCTCATGTCCTTTTCTTCGCTTTTAATTTCTCCATATCTTACATGATGATGATGGATGATGTAAAGGATTATTTTGTGAAGAGCTTTTGAAATTCATTCTTTAAATGTAATATTGTGTGTATTCACTTGGGCTATATTCAATTTGAAACGCAGGTGATAAGGCCCGTTTCACTTCTTCAGTGATTCTCTCTCCTTCTTGATTGAATTTCTTTTCCATGTCTACACCATTTGGCTGCAAATCATCGGTTTCTTCGTCAAACCAGCGGCCATACTGTATATTCCAATTCCATAACTTTGAGAAAAGGGTATCACTCATTGGTACATCATCTCTTTCTAAATGACATTGACAATGCCCGCAATGAAAAGGTTCACCACCGTAATCTCCTTCAATTTTCACAAAAGGATGATCCTTAAACTCTCGACAGCACACCCATTTTTTGAAGTTCTGACCGAACTCTGTCAGTTTAATCGAGTAATAACGCATGGAAGTTCGTTTTCCTTTCATGTCAAACATCCCTTGATCAATTAATGTCTTCAATCGATATTCAATAAAATCATCACCGATATACTGATCTAAATGACCAATGACTTCTCCTATTAAGCGTGGAGTGACGATATACTCCTCTTCTGGCGCGGACTGATGAAGCCGCTTAGCCATTTTCACTAAATAAGCATCAAATTCATCTTCTGGTACGCTGATCATTTGTCCTTTTTGCCATATCCGAAGCGTATCATTTTCTTTAGCAAATGAAAGCCATTCGTTTTGTAATCTTTCTCTCTCTTCTTTTGTCACTATGTGACTATGCTCTTTACTCTCATACAAAATTTTAAATTTTTCAGATGTGATTTCTCCGGAATCTCGAAGGATCATTCTTCTTGTATTCGTATTGAACAGCTGATCAAATGCTGTCGTTGTATTGATTACTGACAATTCAACCCTTTTTTCTTTTAATAAATAGACGGCATATCTCAAGCCAATTTGCTCATGTGCATTACTGCCTGTCCAGATGAGTATACGACTGCCAGCTTTTATTTCTTTTATTTGCTGAAGCATTCTATGCTGATCGTTGACCATGTCATCAAAATAGCCAAATTCATTTGACATCACGTTACGCAGCCACTCTATACGGTTCGCTTGTCCTTCATGTTCGTGTAAATGTAGAAGTGGCCCAATTGAATAAATATCATCAAAAGAGATGACATCATCTATTTGATCTTGCTTCATTTCACGTATTGCTTGTTTTAAACTACCGGCAGCTGCCGCCCCAAATATGATATGTATCATCATCCGTCTCCCTTTATCTTACAGTTTATTTCATCTTCACCTATTCATGGTTCTTGCGTCAATTCTATTGAGTCAATTTCATTCAAAAGTATGACGAGGAGATGATTAGATCTTTACAGAAGTAATCATGGCAGAACAGTGGTAGCTAGACTTTTACGAAAAACGAAAAGCCCCACGAAATGGGGCTATTTGCGTACAACTCTCTGAGACTTTCTTTCCAATTGATTTATTGATAGAAATCTCCTCATAAAAGGAATGTAGATCATGCTCTAATTCACAAATCCCCCTTCACAATCGTTCTCTTAGCTTTTTTAACAATCCTGCTTGTCGCTTTTGTCTCAGAATCCTTTGACCACTGTTCGCACATGTTTCGTACCCAATCAGACTGTGTTTTGCTAGCGTCATTCAGCCAGTTTCCTACAGAATCTTGAACATATGTTGATGGATCAGATTTGAGGTGATTTAGAATTGGCAGTGCCCTCTCTGGTTCCTGCTTTAATAACTCAATATGCTTTGTCCATACACCTCTTGGACGGATCGATTCTACAGAGAATCGACGAATATGTTCATCCTCGCTTTTTGCCCATTCTGTTAAATATTCTATACTTTGATCGAGCTGCTGACTTAGACTTTCTCTCACTGACATCCAAGCAATTTCGCGTACACCAAAATGATGATCAGCTGCAAATGGCTGAATGTACGCTAGTTTCTCTTCCAAAGAGGATGAATGCTGCTTGTTCATATAAGCAGCCCAACAGCGGATGCTATCAGATATGTGACGGCTGCATGCCTGTATGACTTCCACTCTTTTTTCCTCATTTTCTTCCTGCAGTACTTCATCTAACAAATGACCGATAAGACGAATCGCTTTCATGCCTGACCCCGCTTTTTGTTTGGCGATTTCTGCTGAAAGATCGATTAAATGTTTGTCTAAACCAATAAACGGCAAAACATGCTGTAATAGAGTCACGTGATTGACAGCCAACCATTCAGTTAAATTGACACTCTCTAACTCTCCCTGATTCAAAAGAATCAAGACGTCATGAGGAATGTCACTCCCCTTTCGAGCGCCTTTACGATTGATGATCTTCTCACTTATTGGCATTATGTATTCTCTCCTGTCTACCAGTACATTTTTGTCATTATTTTTTGGAGTCATTTGTTATTAACGCTTAAAGACCTTTGGATATTCACTCCCATTGTAGCAAATAAACTTCCTCAACTGGTTCATTTTTCAAATCAAAAAGGAACTACCGAAATAAGTAGTTCCCTCAATACTAGTGAATCTATGTTACCTTCCTTGCTCCATCACCTTCAAACTCTTCTGCTGAGAGATTCGGTCAAATGCCACCATCAAGATGGTCATGAGCAAAGCGAGAAGAACCGTTCCAGCGCTGATCCAGCTGAGGTTCAATATAGATGTCCTGCTTAGTACAAGTCCTCCTAAACCCGAGCCTAAAGCAAATCCGAATTGAATAAATGATGTATTGACACTTAATGCGATATCAGGAGATTTAGGTACAAGTGTGACAAGATATAGCTGCTGAGCTGGCGATGTGCTCCATGTTGCAATCATCCATATCATGATCACCGCCACCATGACCACGAGGTTCCCTGTCACAAATGCTAGCAGCATAAGCATGATGATTTGTAGAATAATTCCGGAGAAAATCGTGAATGTTGGGCCTTTTTTATCTGCTGCTACCCCTCCAAGACTGGAGCCCAAAAAGCTGCATATTCCCGCTAGTAATAAAATGCCACTGATTTCTGTAATGCTAAGGTTTGCTGATTCTTGCAGGAAGGGCGTTAAATAGGTAAATAAAGTGGAATATCCCCCAACATAGAATAGCGTCACTGCCACTGCCAGCAAAATTCTCTTATCTTTTAAAATTGATAACTGCATACCTAGCGTCACCGGTTCTTGTTCTTTCATAGAAGGGATGCGCCTATATACAACAATCAGCGGAATGAGCGTGATCAATCCAATGGCTGCAAATAATGCTTTCCATCCAATCATGCTGCTTAGAAATGTCCCGATTGGCACACCTAAAACCAAGGAACTGCTTAATCCCATTAAAATGATGCCAATGGCTGTTCCTCTTTTTTCTCGCTCGACAAGACGAGTAGCCACAGCCATTGCCACCACAATGGCCGTCCCTCCACTAATTCCTTGTAAAATCCTTGTCATCAGCACCATTTCAAACGAATGGCTGACACTTGTGAGGATATTACTTAAAGTAAAAATGATCAGCATCCATGATAATATTTTTCTGCGGTCGATATTGATGGTTAGTGCAATGACAATCGGTGCGCCGATTGCTGCGGAGAGCGCTAAGGATGTGACCAATAAACCAGCAGCTGATGTCGTGACCTGTAAATCATCTGCGACCATTTGAATAATCCCTGTAATGATATATTCGATTGTTCCGATTAAGAAGGCTGCTAAAGCAAGTAAATAAACAACGGCTTTATTTTTCATCGTGACGTTTCTCCTTTGGGCAATGTTTACACTTCATTTTTTATAGGAATTTGTATTTCAATGAGTCTTCCTTCTTCATTTTCAGACAATGGGTAATAAATCTCTCTGCCAGGCTGATCTTCTTTCACGCGGTATCCGTTATTTTCGATCCATGTCGCCAGGTCAACACAAGCAGATTGTGCAAATGGAGAATCTGAATGAAATAGGAGCGTCGCCATGGTTTCTTCAGCTGGTAACGTGCGCATCGTAATTCCCTGAGGCAGAGAGCCCCTTAACGCTTTAGCGGAATACCCAACCTGAAATTCGAACTCACTTTCTTTAGCAAGTGATTCCCTCCACAGCACGATTTGTGGCTCAGAGTTCAATTCTTGCGGATGTTTTTGTAACAAATGATGAAACGTTTCAAAGAATGATGGGATTTCGTCAACAGTTCCGTTGACTTGAAAAGACATGATGTGTTTGCTTTCAACCGATTTGATGATGACCTCCTGCTCTTTTTCAACACACCCCTCTCGTTTGATGAGGTGCATCCGCTCCTTAATACGCGCTAATTTCTGCTGTTCTCTCTCGATCAATTGCTGAATCTCACTCTCTTTCAAGAGAAACATGCCCTGAATCTGCTCAACAGAAATATCTTCACGAAGAAGCTGACTCATTTGCTTTAACGTAAAGCCTAATTCCTTGTACAGAAAAATTCGATTAACCTCAAGCAGCTGCTCAGCTGAGTAATACCGGTATCCAGAATCTTGATCGATCTGTTTAGGTTTTAATAAATCGATTTGGTCATAATACCTTAAGGTTTTGACAGGGACTTTACTTAACATAGAAAAATCGCCAATCTTGAACAACCTGCATCTCCTCCGTTTTGTTGATCTGATCAAAGTATAAACCTTTCAGTAAAGGGGAAAGTCAACAGAAGATTTTCATTTGCATAATCATTTGATGAAGTTGAATAAATTTTTCAAAAGCGCAAAAAGCCTAGATTTCTCTAAAATCTAGGCTTTGCCCATTATCCTAAAATTTTTTCTAACAATCCCATCTGCTCAACAATCTTCATATCATTCATAAATCGTTCCAAACTTACTTTATTCTCTTTTTGTAAGTCTGTTGAATAACCTAAGCATATATTAAAAATACGATCTAACCTTTCTCCGTCTCCACTATAAAAATAATTCGTCACTACTCCATTATTTTCACTTGCAAGAACCACAACTGTAGCCATCTCTAATACATATTCTATATCTTCTTTAGAAATCGTTCGATCTTTTTTCTTAGCACTCATGAATTCATGACTATGAATAGAACGAATCCTACCTTCAAGTAAATTGAGTATAGACTTCTTATAAATGACATACACACTGTGAATATGACTTTTATCAGGACAATAGGGATCTTGTAAAATGAATTTTATACGCTCATCTTCTTTTTCAATTTTTATTGCATCAAGATCATATAATAAAATTTGATCAATTTCTTCTATTTTCATAGGAGGAAAAGTATCGGCTGCATCTGTTTTATTTTTCATATGATCACTCCAATAATTGAAATAAACCGCTCTTAGTCCAAACAATCTAATCTTTCAAGACACTTCAACATGTTTGCACTTTTAAAGAAATTGAATATGGCTCCCTCACTAAATCGCTCAGCTCTCAAAGCCTCCATGATGAGAGCAAGTACACACTGCGCATTTAAATTTGAGATGTCCACATGCTCCATATCGTTCGTTCCCCAATCAATTCCATTTTCTGAGAGGATTTCACTATAGCGGGTAAGTTCCATTTCTTGATGCTGTTCTGCAAAGGTATAGACATCATCAAGAAAGCGTTGGACCGTTTCGGAATAATTCACAAAGGGCATCTGGATTGGGCGTTCAGTTGTTCCATCATTTTCCTGATCGATCACCCATTCTCCGATATGGTCCTCCTGAAGCTTCGGTATGTATTTTGTTAGAATCTCGAATTGTTTCATGGTTATCCTCCTCTATTTTTTTAGAATGCTTTCAAGCCCGACAATAATAAAAGGAAACATTTTCAGGCCATGTATCGTGCATACAGGAGTGACTTTAGTTCATTATTAATCTGGAGCCTTCAAATAGCTCGAAGACTCCATTTCCAATTAAATTGCTTTAGCTAAAATAATAAATCGGTGTTGTTTTGCGTCAAAATAACCCTTTTGTTCAATGGTTTTATGAATGGTGTATAATTCATCCTTGAAATTACTTATTTCAAAACCTGGCACTTGCCAAGGAATTGCTTTTAGATAATACACCAATGCTCCGATATCATAAAATCTTAGAATGGGGAACTCTTCAGCACTTTTCAACACCTCAAAATGATTCTCCTGTATCTCTTTTAAAGCTAGCTTTAAGTTCCAATCAATAAATTCTTCATTTATTGGTACCCTTAGATTCTCATTAATCTCTATGCAATCGAGTCCACCGACTTGTTGAGTTAGAAAAATACCTTCTTTCGAGATAATTCTTCTCACCTCTTGAGATGAAAATGACTCATGTTGATTGATGATAAGATTAAATTTTCCAGTCTCAAACGGCAAATTTTCATCATTAGAAATTTGAACTACCTTCACTCCTAAAGGGGTTAATCGTTCTTTTGCGACAGGTACATTAGGTAAGTAACCTTCTGTAGCATAAACTGATGTTGGAAAAGGTCTTAATTTTGATAAAAACTCTCCACCACCAGTTCCCATGTCCAGCATTGATTTTGCACTTTGAACAAGAGAAGTAGCTATACTACCATATGACCATGAAAGCAACTCACTTTTCATTCTTCCAGTTTCAGATATGAATGAGAAATCCCACCCAACAAAAGGTTCATCTGCTTGTTTTATAAATGAAGAAAACTGTTTGTCATTCATCATAATCCCTCCAATTATCATTTTGCAGTTTTAATGATTAAATAATTGGTGGGCCTCTTACGAATATATAAAGTTGTTATATTTCATGTTCTTTTAGTCTCATATTCAATAACTCCCTGTAAGAATCTTGATTTTTGACATTCATTTCAAAATTCATTCAACTGATATTTGAGTAAGATATGATTTTGTTTGAGAATCGAGAGCTCATGATGGATGTCTCATTATAGAGGTCTAAGTACAATGATAGAAGAGAATACGAAAAAAGAGCTTAAGAAAAAATAGATTGTTAGTTAAAGTAAAACCCCTCCTGTTGGAAGGGTTTTTTCATTTAGTTACTGCCTTTTCTATTGCTGTTTTCGGTCCACCAATTTCGTCTGCTGTGGGTCCATATATAGTTGGAATCGTTTGAATGCATTTTGGTCTATCATAGCTGTCATTCCCTTTTTATTTAAGAGATAAAGACACTACACACTCCACATGCGCGGTATGCGGGAACATATCAACTGGCTGCATGTATTCGATTTTGTAGTCTTTTGACATGTATTCAAGGTCTTTTGCTAGTGTGGATGGGTTGCAAGAGACGTAGACAAAGCGTTTTGGTTTGACTTGTTTGACGGTGTCTAAGAAGGTGCGCTCGCAGCCTGTTCTTGGCGGGTCGACGACGATGACGTCAGGACGGAAGCCTTCTTTGACCCATTTTGGCAGCCAATGTTCAGCTGTTCCTGTCACATAGGTCGCGTTTTTCATGCCGTGTTTTTTGGCATTTTTCTTAGCATCATCAATTGATTCTTTGATGACATCCATTCCTCTTACTTCTTTTGCGCCATCTGAGAGCCACATCCCAATGGTTCCAACGCCGCAATACGCATCGACGACCTTTTCTTTGCCAGTCAGTTTGGCCGCTTTTTTCGCTTCATCGTAAAGCTTTAGCGTCTGCTTTGGATTCAATTGGAAGAAAGCACGTGCACTTAGTTCAAAAGAGACGTCTCCTAAAAATTCTTGGATGACCATATTGCCAGCTAGGTGAGATGTTTTATGGCCGAAGATGACTGATGTTTTTTCGCCATTGATATTATGCATAATGGACGTCACTTCAGGCAGACGTTTTTGGATGGCTTCGGCAATTTCTTTTTTCTTTGGAAATTCAGGTTTTGATGTGACAAGAACGACCTGTACTTCCCCTGTTTCAAAGCCGACACGCACGACAATCGAACGTACGTCGCCTTTTCTTGTTCGTTCATTGTAGACCGATACGCCGAATTTCTCTAAAATTTTGCGGACAACGCCCGTTGTTTTGTTTGTTTTTGGATGCTGGACGATACATTCCTTGATCGGTACAAGCTTATGAGAATTCAGTCCGTAAAGTCCTGCAATGATGTCTCCGCTGTGAGAACGTCCTACTTGGAACTGACTTTTGTTTCGGTAATGCCATGGGTCTTCCATACCGATTGTTGGCCTAATATCAAGCTTTTCAACCGATAGCTTTGTATGACGCTCCATTGATTGAATGACAATATCACGCTTTTCATTTAGCTGCTGCTCATACGCCAAATGCTGAAGCTGACAGCCGCCGCACTCTTCGTATACTGGGCATGGCGGTTTGACTCGATGCTCGGAGCGCTTTCGCACTTTCCTTACTGTGCCTTCGGCATATTTTGCTTGGACATTCGTTGCTTCAACCACCACTTCCTCACCTGGAAGCGCGCCTGGGACAAAGACCACTTGCTTTTTAAAATAACCGACGCCTTCACCATTAATGCCAAGGCGTTTAATGGTAAGCGGGAACTGCTGTCCCTTTTGCAAAAGGGCACCTTGCTGTTTTTCTTTCACTTTATTCTCTCCGTTCTATTTAAACCATTGATAGGTTGTCTTCATTTTATTCCATCTCCTTAGTATATCACGTCTTGGACAAAGAGAGAAAATGCCTTTCATTTATTTATCTGTCTCAATGCTTCTCCATAAATATAGAGAAGCGTAGCTTAAATATGGGGTCCATTCCTTGCTTAGCACTACCATCTCTTCTTTTGTCGGCTTTTCAGGCAGATCGAAGTGCCGTTTGATTGCATTTTGAATGCCGATATCTGCCATTGGAAAAAGATTTGGTCTTCCAAGCCCATTCATGAGCACATTTTGAACCGTCCAAGGTCCAATCCCTCTAATCGGAAGCAATCGCTCTTCTACCTCCAGATCAGATAAATCGTGTAATTCCTCTAAACAAAGAGAGCCGCTCACAATTCGTTTCGATACATCGATAACATATTCTGCTTTTCGCTGACTAAATTGCAGCTTTCTCAAATCCTCTGTTTCAAGAGAGGCAATGGTTTCTGGTAAAGGATCAAACCATACACCTTCTATTTGCTCACCGTACGTATGGACAAATCGTTTCGTGAGCTCGTAAGCAAACGAAAGATTCAGCTGCTGATGAATGATGCATTTCATGAAACAATGATATAAATGAAAATCCAGCATGAGTGGCGTTCCGATATGCTCCTCAAAAATGGGCGCTAGATTGGTTTGAGAAAAATGGTCTTGAATCATGTGTAATTGATGCTCCATGCCAAATATCCGTTTCACCTCAGAAAGAAGGGGTTCCTCTGGGCCGTTTGATCGCACCCGGAACATAGGCGCATCTTTTGTTCCAGTAGCTTGAACGATGACCACGTACGGTTTTTGCTCTAATCTGATCGGCACTTTGATTTCTCTTTGACTCAAATCGACTGCTTTTAATGGATCACTTGATAAGCGTCTAAGCACTTGATCGAAATGATACGGCGGCTCTACCACCAGCTGTTTTTCCCACATACATGTCCTCTTCCTTTCTGCCAATATACGCAGATGTGATTGTTTCATTTTGCATGAATGATTCTCTAGATTGAATACTTTTAAACATAAAGAGTACAAGATTTTATCAGTTATATCTTCCTTATTTGTGGTCATTCTCCTTTTGGATAGACGAAAGTTTTTAGTCGAATTCAGCTAACATTCGACAGCAATCTTCAACATTTTAGGATCATTTTCCTTAAATTAGAAATAGAACCTCTGGGTGATATCTTCCTCCCTGAATATATTTGTATAATTATGACATATCAAGGAGGTGAACAAAGGAATTAGCGGATTAGGCAATCATTTGTTTTATCTTGCAGGAACATATTTACCTCATTGATAACCGGCTTCACCTAGTTTCACATTTTACAAAAAAGAAGACCCAAAATTAAAAAACAAAGGAGATCCGACCAATGAAAAAAACCATTCTTTCTGTTGCACTTGCCACTGCTGTTTCTTCGACACTGCCATTATTCGCTGACGCTGCTGAGCCAAAAACATCAGCACCTGTTTCTACTACACTTCAGCAAACTGTCTTAAACAAAGCTGCTGCTGAAGGTAAAGCTGGCACTACGGCTAGCCCTAATGTTAACGTAAACTTTGATGTTCTTGGGATTGCCAATGCCATTGTAAACGCAGTAAACGCAAATGCAAACCGTTCTGGATTCGTGAAAAGCGTCATGGAAAGCACATTCTACGCTGCTGGCGGCAGATATAATGTCATGGTCTTTAACCTAAGCCAGAACTACGAAGACCGTTTTAACGGCGTCAAAACTTTCGCTACTGCTAATCTTGGTAATGTTGTTTACGGAATTTGGGTATTCGAAAGCGGTACATTTAAAAACAACGGCGATGGCGGCTGGGATAACTGGGCGTTTAGAGGCTGGTTTGACCGTCAAGATAAATTCGTTACGTTCCATCGTCCTTAATTCTCGGTTTTATCCATCAATCATACACGCACATTTAACCGATCTCTTTCTGAGATCGGCTTTTTTATGTAGAAAACGTATAAGTTCACCGGCGCTGCTTCATGATATAATGCAAGTCTGGAGGGGTGCACATGCTGAGAAAACTTGCAGTGACAAAAAACGGCGACTTGATTGAACATGCAACAATGCAGCAGCTTTCAAGCCCCGAAATCGCCTGGTATTGGATTGATTTTCATGCACCAACGGAAAAGGAAGCAGCGCTTTTGAAGGAATATTTTCAGTTCCATCCGCTTGCGATTGAGGATTGCTTCCATTATTTGCAGCGGCCGAAGCTTGATTTTTATGAGGGGTATTTATTTTTCGTGCTGCATGCCCTTAATCAAAAAACGCTGCGTTCTGAGGAAGTTGATCTGTTTGTTGGTGAAAACTATATCGTGACCTTTCATTTAAAGGAAGCGCCATACATTGATCGTGTCATTCGAAAGCTCAAAGGGTCTGATAAAGAAAGAAACAGCGGACCTGAGCATATTGCCTACATGCTGATTGATCAGCTTGTTGATGATTATTTCCCTATTATTTATCAAATAGAGGACAGGCTGAATGAAATTGAGGATGAAGAAGGTCATAAAACGTATGGCACGTTGATGAACGAAGTATTCGGAATCCGATCCGATTTGCTCAAACTGCGAAGAACGATTATCCCGATGAGGGACCTTTTATATCGTATTGTGAACACAAATACGATGAAAAGCGATACAAACCGCCAAGCGTATTTTAATGATATTTACGATCATCTTTTGAAGCTCACAGAGATCGTTGAGTCGAACCGGGACATGACAGCGGATTTACGAGACAGCTATCAGACGCTGAATTCCAACCGGATGAATGCGATTATGATGACATTGACCATTGTGTCGACCATTTTTATTCCACTGACCTTTATTGTTGGGGTGTACGGAATGAACTTTGACAACATGCCTGAATTACATTGGAAATACGGCTATTTTGGCGTGCTGATTTTCATGGGTCTGCTCGTTTCGGGTATGCTTTTATGGTTTAAACATAAAGGATGGTTTAGGATTTTTAAATAGTGTTTTGAGAGAAGTGCTTGGGAGGAAAATAATATGGAAAACTGGATTCCACTGAAAGACAAAGAACTAAAGTTCGCATGGAAGACATTTGCTCGAGAGTTTAAATTTAAACCAAGCATCTCTCGCTTTCCCGCTTTTCAAGCACCCTCTCCTTACATCACATATGATATCTCTGCGTATTTTGAGGACTCTTCTCTTCTACATGCAGATGAAGATCTTGAAAAAAAGGCACTGCTCTCTTTTCAGGAGAATATCACTGGAACAGACGAATATATGCTGGCACTTGATTGGCAGCACGAATGCTACTGGATCACACCATACGGCTCATTTGAAAAAGATGAATTCGGAGAATGGACAGTACCTGTGCTTCCGAACGGAGATTATTATTTCTTTTTATCAAAAGAGATGCATTGGGGCTTGCTAGGACATCCTTGGGAGCAAAGCATCACGATTTTCGGTGAGGGCTTGATTGACTCTTTCTCGCGTCATCATCCGATTTTGTTTCAACGTAAAATAAGGGAAGGATAAAGAAAAAGCTCGCAGGTGTTCTGCAAGCTTTTTTTCTATAGCTGAGGCAGATGCCATACTTTTTCAAGCATGAGATCGTCTAGGCTTTTAAAGGAATATCCTTGTTTTTTCAGAGCGGTGATGGCATCATCCAGCGCTTCTGCATTGTCTCTTGAGACGGTATGAAGTAAGTAAATGGCACCTGGGTGCGCCTGCTTCATCATTTGATCATAAGCATACTGTTTTCCTTTTTGATGATGGATATGCCAGTCTACAAACGCCACTGACCAGAAAACAGTTTGGTAGCCTAGCTGTTTCGTTTCTTTTAGTACCCTTTCGCTGAACACACCGCGCGGCGGACGGAGATAGAGGTTATCTTGTTTTCCTGTGATTTTGTACACAGCTTCATTGACACGGTCCAGTTCTTCTTTGATTTCTTTCGTACTTTTTGTTGTTAAATCTGGATGATGATAGGAATGGTTGCCAATGATATGACCTTCTTCTGCCATACGTTTGACAAGCCCAGGCTGGTCCTTTACAAAATGACCTGTCACAAAAAAGGTGCCTGGTACTTGATGTTTTTTCAGCACGGCTAAGATCTTGGGTGTGTACCCATTTTCATAGCCGTTGTCAAAGGTGAAATAAATCTCTTTCTTTTTCGTGTTGCCTAAATAGAAGGCATCATACTTTTTTAAGAGTGCCGTCAATTCTTTGCCCGCATCCGGCGGCCTGTGCTCTTTGCTTTTCGCAAATCCCCAGTGGATGGGCTTATTAGACACGGCTCCTGCTTCTGAAAGAGGCATGGAAACAAAAAGCGCACATAAACAGATCAGCATGAATTTTTTCATTTACGTCACTTCCCGGTTTTTCTTCTATTGTGCAGAATAAGACCGAGACTCATACACCGATTCACCTGCCAATTTAAAGAAAAAAAGCCCGCACCGCGCGAGCTATTCTTCCTTCCAATCATTTTTAAACCGTTCATATTTCGCTTCCAGGTCGTCAATCATCTGGATCAGTCTGTCTATATCCTCAACGTCTGTTGATTCGGGATCTAATGAATCAATCACATTCATAAACATATCTAATCGGTTCTTTAAATAATCAACCTGCTGCTCTTTGCTGTCTGCTGCCTTGCCCATCGATACACTCCCTTTAGCGTTTGTTTATAGCTTATCTTTTTTTCCCTTGTAAATCAATTGTGTCCCTCTTGCGTATAACCGTGATGAGGCTTAAAATTAACTGTTGGCGGGTCTACGTTTGCCCGAATGAAAAGGAGATAGATACCATGAACCAAAAAACAGCACTTCGTCCGATCACACCTGCATACGACCCTTGGGAAGCCTATCTCGATGTGCAGGATTACGGAGAAATGAAGCTGACAAATATTGAATTTACGACAACAACGCTCTGTAACATGAGATGTGAGCATTGTGCGGTCGGCTATACCTTACAGCCTAAAGACCCGAATGCGCTGCCGATCGATTTGTTACTCCGACGTTTAGATGAAGTTCCGCTCCTGCGCTCACTCAGTATTACAGGCGGAGAGCCTATGCTTTCTCTTAAATCTGTACGGGAATATGTCGTCCCTTTATTAAAGTATGCCCATGAACGCGGCGTGCGTACACAAATCAATTCAAATTTAACCCTTGATTTGGCGCGCTATGAAGAAATTATTCCATACTTAGACGTCCTTCACATTTCACATAACTGGGGCACTGTTGAAGAGTTTGCAACAGTCGGTTTTGCTATGATGGATCGTAAACCAACCTTTGAGCAGCGCGAGAAATTATTTAACCGCATGATTGAAAATAGTCAGGCACTTGTCAAAGCGGGCGTAACTGTATCCGCTGAAACTATGCTGAATAAGCGCACGCTTCCATATATTGAGCACATCCACCGGCAGATCGTCGAGGAGATGAAATGCCAGCGCCACGAAGTTCACCCGATGTACCCAAGTGATTTCGCCAGCGCCCTTGAATCATTGACGCTTCCGCAAATGCGGGATGCGATTCATCAGCTGCTTGATATTCGTGATCAAAACACATGGATGCTGTTTGGCACCCTGCCATTTTATTCATGCAGCACAGACGAAGAAGACCAGCGCCTCCTCAATCGATTGCGCCAGGAGAAAAATGTCACAGTACGAAATGACCCTGACGGCCGTTCGCGGTTGAATGTGAATATTTTTGATGGGAATATTATTGTGACAGACTTTGGCGATACACCGCCGCTTGGAAACATTGCAACTGATACATTGCAATCAGCCTATACACGCTGGATGGACACAAAATTAGCAAAAGAGCTGAATTGTCATTGCCCAAGCGTGCAGTGCCTCGGTCCGAATGTGCTAGTGAAAAACAGCTATTATCAAGATGTTGATTTTACTTCTCGAACAGCCAGGGGGTAACCGATAGATGGACGATACATTTCTGACAGTGGTCAAAAATAAATACATTGAAATTCTCCTTGTTGGGCTCGTTCTTTGGCTTGCTGTCTTTATGATCAACAAAGCCCTTCAAATTTTCTTTAAACGAACTGAGTTTATAGAGGATAAAAAGAAGAAAACGATTGAGAGCTTGGTCAAATCGGTCACGAAATACACCGCTTCGATTTGCTTTGTGCTCTATGTCATTTCTCTTTTCTTTCATGACTTCGGGAAAATTCTTGCGGGTGCTGGTGTCGCTGGGATCGTCATCGGTTTTGGCGCCCAGACGCTCATTCGTGATATTTTAGCAGGCATTTTTCTCATCTATGAACGCCAGATTCATAAAGGGGATTATGTGACGGTGAATAACCTCTTTAATGGAACCATTGAAGAGATTGGTCTCCGCTCTCTGCAAATTAGAGAATGGAGCGGCAAGCTGTTAACCATTTCTAACGGGGATATCAGGCAAATCCAAAACTATAACATGCAATATATGCGGATTACGGAATCTGTGTTAATTAGCGCGAATCAAAACCCAGATATCGCCTTCCAAGCACTTGAATCAGCATGTGACAATTTAAATCAAATGCATCATGATTTACTAAAAAAAGATGAATTCCAAAACGCCATTGAACCCTTTCAAGTTCATGGAATTATGGGCTTGAATAAGCTGAATCGCGGAATTGAAATCACAGTTAAGGGAATGGTCGAAGACGAAAAATACTTTGAAGCCGCTCTCGCTGTGCGAAAAGAAATGATCAAGCAACTTCATCAGCATGATGTCAAATTGCTTGAGGATCTCGCTTATCCCCAGCCTGCAAAATAACCTCATTCTATATGGGGTTATTTTTTTATTTGTATTTTGTTAACCAGTTAATTATAATGTTATTTAGTTAACCAGTTAATAATAGAGAGGATGTATGGAATGACAAAAACAGAAGCAATTTCTTTCATCAAGGAGATGTATCAAGAGGTATTAACCAAGTTCGATGTAAAAAAGGTGGAGACATACTTTTCACCTGACTATCAGCAAGTGACCGATGGGAAGGTTTCCACGCTTGATGAATTTAAAAAGCATCTATCCACATTAAAAGAAATGACAACACAGCTTGCGATCCCCGCCTTTCATGATGTGTTATTTGATGAAGAAACGCAGCAAGCTTGTTTTCGTTACACGGTACATGTTGACCTTGCAAGCGGAGACGGGGGTTTAATAGATGTCACAGCTCTTTTCACCTTATCAGATGGCAGGATCATTCGGTGCGACGAGCTGACTCGGGCTCACGAAAAACATGAAATGCTTGAACAGCTTGGGCACATCAGCTAACAATTCTCTTCATTTCAGCCCTCTTACTTCTATCCTCTTGACTGATTCATGTATAATAGATAGCAGAATGATTTCATGCAGCATGGGGACCCTCATACTGTGTATTTTCTAAGTGAAAGAGAGTGAATAAGATGGGTCGTAAGTGGAACAACATTAAAGAAAAGAAAGCATCAAAGGATGCCAGTACAAGTCGTATTTACGCAAAATTCGGGCGTGAAATCTATGTGGCAGCCAAACAAGGTGAGCCAAACCCAGAATCAAACCAAGCACTTCGTTTTGTCCTAGAACGTGCAAAAACATATAGTGTCCCAAAACATATTGTGGACCGTGCCATTGAAAAAGCCAAAGGCGGTGCGGAAGAGAACTTCGATGAGCTGCGCTACGAAGGATTTGGTCCAAACGGATCAATGGTCATCGTTGATGCCCTCACCAATAACGTGAACCGTACAGCTTCAGATGTTCGAGCAGCATTTGGGAAAAACGGCGGAAACATGGGCGTAAGCGGCTCTGTTGCTTACATGTTTGACGAAACAGCTGTCATCGGTGTCGAAGGGAAAAGCGAAGAAGAAACACTTGAGCTTTTAATGGAAGCAGATGTTGATGTACGTGACATCATGGAAGAAGATGAAACGGTGATTGTGTACGCTGAACCAGATCAATTCCATCAAGTACAAGAAGCATTCAAACAAGCCGGTGTTGAAGAATTCACTGTCGCTGAAATCACAATGCTCCCGCAAAACGAGGTGACATTAGATGATGAATCTAAGGCACAATTTGAAAAGCTGATCGATGTTTTAGAAGAGCTTGAAGACGTGCAGCAGGTTTATCATAATGTGGATTTAGGGGAATAAAAAACTTAAGCCATAGTAGTCGTTGAGTTCATTCAACTTCTACTATGGCTTTTTTATTTTCTTAATAAAATGTAATATATGTATAAGATGTTAACATTTACAATTTCCAAGGAGATGAGTTTCATTTTTAAAACATGGTGGTTTTCTTATTATGGATTTATGATCATCCCTTATCCCGATATTGACTAAAGTTATCTTCTTTCTTTTTATCATTTGGTATTTATATAACGCCTTTGACTTTTACAAAAATGAACTAAAGAGAAAAAAAGAGAACACATATTAGCAAAAAACAGTCATCTCCTCTGTTGATAAGAGGAGATGACTGTTTTAATTCATCCCTTGAAACCCAAACGTCAGGTGATCCTGAACAGGAATCCAAGCGCCGATTCCTTGTGAGGTCACGTTTTTCACGACGAGTTTGCGTTTATTTCCTTTTAGCACAAGGTACACTTCTCCGTAAGTAACCTTACCTTTTTCGTTAATCGCTGGTGCATAGGCATGAAGCGATGCTGCTTTTTTTGGAGAGACATGGTAAGACTGATCTCGTTTTGTTCCTGCACCAATTACGGTGTCAAACGCGAGGGGCAGCTTTGTTTTTTGAATGGCTTTTTGCATCATCAATGTTTTCACATCTTCTGGGTTTGGTACTTTTGCTGTGAGTCCGCCGCTTACTTTCACTTGCTGCTTTTGAACGTATTTTCCAATGGCTGTTTTATTGCCGCCTCTGTTATCGATATGGTTCGTATTCACCTTTTTGTATTCCCAATTGGCGACGGTTTCGTTTGAATCGTAGCTCAGTGCCCATCTCCCAAGGAAAATGGTCGCGCGGTATCCAACTGCTAATGGCGTCCCTGAAATGCTGGATTCATTCAGCATTTTAATCAAATGAGTATTTTCAATCGGGACACTTGTTGTTTTGAACAATTCAGCCGTCAGCTCGCTCGGCTGGAGCAGCGGCTGATCCTGTGACGCGTTCGGATACGTATTCTCCTTTGAAATACTTGCGACAGAGGATGGCACTTTAAATGGCTTTGCCGCCTCCGCTGGAAAGCTGTATAGAAAACTTAAGGATAAGAGAACAACAAACATGATGCGGGGCATCTTTTTCATATCATCACTCTTTCTCATTCATTTTTCCATAGTATTTTCCCGAAAGACGTCCCTTATCCACAAAACATTATAAAAGGAAAAATCCAATCGCCATAATAAAATAGGCAGCGAGTAATGTGGCGCCTTCAAACCAGTTTGTATCACCATCATTTGATAAAATGACCGTGAGCAGTACAGAGGATGCCATTGCAATGAGTTCTGGCAAGGAGAAAATGAGCGGCATCTGCTTGTCGAAAAATAGAGAGCTGATGACAAGGATTGGCGCGACCATCATGGCAACCTGAAGCGTGGAGCCAAAGGCGATTTCTACTGCTACATCCATTTTGTTTTTATACGCCATGATGACAGCTGAGGCATGTTCTGCCGCGTTGCCGACGATGGCCACAATAATGACACCGATAAACAGCTCACTCCAGCCAAATTGTTCTCCTACCGTATCAAATGTATGAACAAGACGCTCTGAAATGTACGCAACTGCGATCGTCGAAAGCAGCAAAATGACAGTGGCAAACTTTCCAGACCATTCAGGTGTTTCTTCTTCCGTCTCTGCTTCGCCTTCCATGCTCTCCTGCTTGGCAACATACACCCCGCGGTGGCTGACCAGTTTGAAATAGAGCGCCGCGACATAAAGCAAAATCATGACAATGCTAATCCCAATGCTTAAAACAAACTGTTTATTCTCTGCCATCTCCATCGAAAACACTTCTGGAATGACAAACGCTACAATAATGGCAAACATAAGCAAGCCTGAATTGTGCCTTGCATCATGGACATTGAATACTTGGCGCTTATATTTTAATCCGCCAACGAAAAAAGACAAGCCAGCCACAAGCAGTAAATTTCCGATGACCGATCCTGTTAATGATGCAAGTACGATGGCCGTCAGTCCTTGTTTTAAAGCAAAAAACGAAATGATTAACTCCACCGCATTTCCAAATGTAGCGTTTAAAAGTCCGCCAATTCTGGGCCCCGCAATGATGGCAAGACTTTCTGTGGCTCTTCCCATAAAACTAGCAAGACCAATAATGGCGATACAATAAACGGCAAACATGACGACCTGCGGGAAATGAAGAAAACTGCCAATCACCGATAGCGGAACACCGATTGCGACAATCACAAGAAATAAACGATTCATACAGCCATTCTCCTTTACATATGTCTGACTGTTATTCTTTCGTGAGTGCCGGCATCATATACATTTTAGATTCGTGCGTGTGAGAAGGTGATATCAATACTTCCTTTCACGGACTGCACCATAGAGCAATGCTTCAATGCAAGGGTGATCACTTTATCGATTTGTTCATCAGATGTATTAATGTCTTCAAATAAGATATGTAAATGAATGCAGGAAATCTTGTTTACAGCTCCTGCCCTTGTCGTTTCAGGTGTGATCGTCAGCCCTTTATAGGATATTCGCTTTTTACGGCACACATGAATGAGCATTTCTCCAAAGCAGCCTGCAATGGCTGAGGTGAACAATTGAGATGGACGGTACCCCATTTCTTCTGTTCCTGAAATAGGCAGCTGCCTGTCCTCATTATGTGCGATCCAATGATCCTTTTTGTATGTCAGCTTCATTCCTTTTCCACCTTTCTATTGAAACCCCTATGGTTCCATTGTACGATGAAAATATGAACTTGTAAGGAGCATCTTATGTCGAGAATTCACTTTATGATTTTAATTTTACTTGTATCCGTGTCTGGTTTTTCACAGGGTGCATTACTTCCTGTCATTTCCATTATTTTCGAACATGCCGGTACTTCTCCTACGTTAAACGGACTGCATGCCACAGGCTTATATCTCGGAGTACTGCTTGCGTCTCCTTTTATGGAAGCACCGCTTCGCCGGTTTGGATTTAAGCCGTTAATCGTCATTGGAGGCGCCGCTGTCTTTTTAAGCTTGTTTAGCTTTGTGTTTTTTGAATCTTATGTCGTCTGGTTCTTCCTCCGGCTTATGATCGGGATTGGTGACCATATGCTGCATTTCTCTACACAGACGTGGGTGACCTATGCTTCATCCTCGAGAAATCGCGGAAGAAACATTTCACTGTATGGATTATCGTTTGGACTCGGTTTTGCCGCCGGCCCTTTTTTAACGCCGCTCATTGAGATCAATCCAGCTTTGCCTTTTATTGTTTCTGGTGCCGTTAGTTTATGTATTTGGCTGCTTGTGTTTGTTTTAAAAAATACATATCCAGATACAGGCGAAGTGCAAACGTCAGAGCAGACAAACAGTTTGAAGCGCTTCAAAAAGGCCTTTCAATTTGGCTGGGTCGCCTTTATGATGCCATTTTGCTATGGATTTTTAGAAACGACACTTAATAGTAACTTCCCTGTGTATGCGCTAAGAAGCGGGGTGACAGTAGATGCGGTTGCGTTTATTTTACCTGCGTTTGCCATTGGGAGCATTGTCTTTCAGCTTCCTCTTGGAATGCTCAGTGACCGGTTTGGCAGACGCCGCATCATTTTATGTGTGACACTCGCTGGATCATTCTTTTTCCTTTTAGCAGGGATCTTCATTCAATCCGTTTTGGCTGTCGCCATTTGTTTCTTTATCGCCGGAATGGCTGTAGGCTCTACCTTCTCACTTGGCATCAGTTATATGACCGACTTATTGCCAAAGCATCTGCTTCCCGCCGGGAATTTAATGTGCGGGATGGCGTTTAGTGCAGGCAGTATTCTCGGGCCGGTACTTGGAGGATTCTTTGTGCAAACGTTTGAAGGAATGAATTTACTTTACCTTGTCAGCATCGTGATATTATTTGTGTTATGCTGCGTTCGGTTTGGGAGAACGACGGCAGTGGTGGAAAGTCACTAAAATGGAGGGTCAATCGTTGTTTACCTATAACATCACAAATGAGTTGACTTTGGCATCTCTACAAATAGATGATGCGGACACACTATTTAGCCTTATTCAAAAAAATAAGGCTCATTTAGGGGAGTGGCTGCCTTGGGTTCATCACTGCAAAAGCATAGAAGCAGTCAAAACGTTTATTCAATCAACTCAAACCACCTACATTGAACAAAAAGGGTTGGAAGCTGGCATTCAGCTGAACGAGCAATTAATCGGTGTGCTCCGTCTGACGTTTGATCAACAAGTAGGCAATATCGGTTATTGGATTGATGAAGACGCTCAAGGACAAGGCATTGTGACAACCATCGTGAAATATATGACAGATACCTTTGCTCCTAAAGTCGATGGATTTGAAATTTTTTGTCCTGTTGGCCATGTCAGAAGTGAACGTGTAGCGATAAACGCAGGGTTTCAGCTTGATTCTCATTACCAGTCAAAACCTGATACAGCTTTTAACCTTAAGCGGTATATACGATTGTCGAAATAAAAACTCCCCTGCACCGCAGAGGAGTTTTTTCATTTAATGATAACCATTTTGCCCGTTCGCACTGCCGCTTGTTTTGTGCTTTGGCTGATGGCCTTTGTTTTGTTTCGTGTTGCTTCCGCCTTTTTTCGATTGTTTGGACATATGTGATTCCCCCATCCATCAAGATTGAACATGTTCGTTCTTCTTTAGGATGCCCAGATTTCTTCACACCTTGCCTGGTACGATTTTACGCTTATGTAAAAGCGCATTGAGCTCGCCGCCAAGGATAATCATGATGCCGGTTAAATAGAACCAGATCATTAAAATAATGATTCCCCCAATACTTCCGTACATCGCGCTGTAATTAGCAAACTCGCCTACGTAAAATGAGAACAGCATGCTGACCAAAATCCATCCAATCGATGCAAAAATGGCGCCTGGCAGAACAAATTTCAATTTCAGTCTGATGTTTGGGGCGAAATAGTACAAGGCTGTAAACACAATCAATAAAATCAGCGGGCTAATGATCCACCTCATGGCCGTCCAAATGGTGAGAAAGGCATCTGACTGCCCAACTAATTTAGCGACAAATAAGCCAAGTTCTTTTCCAAAAACAGGTAGCATTAAGGCAAAAATAATCGTAAGAACCATCGCTATGGTTAAGATGATTGATGTTAAACGTACGAGAATGAAGGAACGATTTTCCTCAACTTCGTAAGCATGGTTAAATGCTCTGACGACGGCATTAATCCCGTTAGATGCAGACCAAAGGGCGGCAATAATCCCGAATGACAACAATCCGCCGTTGCGGCTGTTCAGTGTCTCTTCGGCGATGGATTCAATCATCGAAAGCGCTCCTTCTGGCGCATAACCAGAGATGACGCTCAGGACATCCTTCGACGTCAGCGGCAAATATCCAACGAGTGTCAGCACGAAGATGAGAAACGGAAATAATGAAAGCAAAAAGAAGTAAGCAAGCTCAGCAGATTTTGCTGGTCCTTCATGCAGCAAAAAGCGTTCAATTAACGCTTTAATAAAACCCATACGCCTCATCTCCAATGATCAATCTTTCTATTTCGATCGAAAGTGATCCTTTGTTTCTTCAATAATCTCTAATACTTTTGGGGTTGTTTCCTTTAACTGATTGACTTGTTCATTTAAAAATGACAAATCATCTGAGACTGTTCGCATCAGCTGCTTCGTTTCTTCCATTTTTTCTTTCACGCAAGCAGAAATTCTGGCTGGCTCCTGACGGTATTCCGCCAGCTTTTCCTGACAGTCATCCCATTTGTCTTTAAGCGCAATTCTCGTTGGCCGATGAAATAATGTCAGCAGTGCGCCGCAAGCTGCTCCTATCACAGCTCCTCGAAGCATGATTTGATTTTTCTCTTCCATCTCGTCTGATCTCCTTTCAGTTAAAGGTGTTTCTCTTTCTTTACATACGTCAAAAAACGATCAATTCCTGTTTCAATTAAATCATGTACTTCCTCAAAGTTTCCAGTGTAATAAGGGTCTGGCACATCATCTCGATCATCGTCTTCAACAAAGTCAAGAAGACGGCCAATAAAGTGATGTTTCCCATAACCGGCTATACTGCGAAGTGCCCCTACATTTTCAGCATCCATCGCAATGATATAGTCGTATGCTGTGATGTCCTCACGTATGATTTGTCTTGCGGACATCCCTTCATAGCTGATCCCTTTTTCATCAAGCAGCTTTCGTGTTCCTTCATGCGGAGGACTGCCTTGATGCCAGCCGCCAATGCCTGCTGAATCAATGACAAAGTGCTCGCTTAGTCCTTCATCTTCTACTCGTTTTCTAAACATGGCCTCTGCCATCGGTGACCTACAAATATTGCCAAGACATACGAATAATACATGAATCATCCTTCATTCTCCTCCTATCTTTTCCCTAGAAACTGCTTTCGAAAACCTTTTCTCTATCATATCAAGCCCTTTTTCTTTTGAAAACTTTGCAAGAAAAACTCCCATCGGCATTGACACATTATACAAAAAAAGGGGACACTTTAGGAGAATTGCACAAATAAAGGGGGATACATATGGGATGGGTAGAACAGATTGTCAGCAATATCAATGATGTATTATGGGGACCGCCGCTTTTGTTTTTGATCGTGGGGACTGGGATTTACCTTACCTTTCGCGTACTCTTTATTCAAATTAGGCTGCTCCCCTATTCGCTGAAGCTTGCATTTTCAAAGCAAGACAAGACATCAGAAGGTGATATTTCTCACTTCCAAGCATTAATGACAGCTCTTGCTGCAACGGTTGGAACGGGAAATATTGTAGGGGTCGCCTCTGCTGTCATTGCCGGCGGACCAGGCGCTGTGTTTTGGATGTGGTTTGCAGCGTTCTTTGGAATGGCGACAAAATATGCTGAAGCTGTTCTCGCAGTGAAATACCGTGTCAAAAATGAAAAAGGTGAAATGTCCGGCGGGCCGATGTACTATTTGGAGCATGGCTTGAAGCAAAAATGGCTAGGGGTGCTGTTTGCTATTTTTGGTGCTGCGGCTGCCTTTGGAATTGGGAATCTCGTGCAGTCAAATTCGATTTCTGGTGTCATGAATTCAACCTTTCAGATTCCAACATGGATCACAGGCATTATTATTACGGCCTTTACTGCGCTCGTGATTTTAGGCGGGATTAAAAGCATTGGCCGGGTGACGGCTATTTTTGTACCGGTCATGGCTTTATTCTACGTCATTTGCGGGCTGATCATTCTTGTCATGAATGCGGATCTTGTCCCAAGTGCAGTCGGGCTCATTTTTACGGATGCATTTACAGGTCAAGCCGTTGCAGGCGGTGCGATCGGTACCGTAATCCGCTGGGGTGTGGCGAGAGGGGTATTTTCCAATGAAGCAGGTCTTGGTTCTGCACCAATCGCTGCAGCTGCTGCCAAAACAGATATGCCTGCTCGTCAAGCGCTTGTGTCAATGACGCAAGTATTTATTGATACGATGATTGTTTGTTCCATTACAGGGATCACAATTGTCATGGCCGATATGTACGTCACAGAAAAAAGTGATGCACTCACCTCGTTATCCTTTGCTCATTTCCTTGGACCAATCGGCTCAATCATTGTTGCAATCGGCTTACTTTTATTCGCTTATTCCACCATTATTGGCTGGTCCTATTACGGTGAAAAATGCTTTACATATTTGGCAAAAGATTCGTATGTGATGTATTATCGTGTTGTGTTTGTTATTGCTGTCTTTTTCGGTGCCGTGTTTAAGAATGATTTCGTCTGGGGCGTGGCGGATATGCTAAACGGACTGATGGCTGTTCCGAACTTAATCGGCCTTATCGGTTTATCAGGAGTTGTCGTGTTTGAATCTAAACGAATCATTGATAAGATCAAGCAGGAGAAAAAGGAGAAAAACATCTCCTTGTCGTCTTAATAGCCCTTTTATTCTTTTGCATTTCTGTTAAAATAGACATGTTATTCACATATGCAGGAAAGGACGTGCCGCCCTTGTCAGAGCAAAAAGCGGCTGAAGTCAATCAGCTGATTGAAGACATTTCGCAAAAGTTAAATATGCTGAACATTGGAGTCATCAAAGCCGAAGACTTCAGTCCAGACAAGTACGAAGATATTGAATTTCTACACCAAATGGTGATGAAAAAATCTTCATTCAGCCCAAGTGAAATGCAAGCCATCGCAAGCGAGCTAAAAAACTTAAGAAAATAAACGTGCAAAGGAAACCAGATTGCGGTTTACGCCGCTTTCTTCCATCCATGCACAGAAAAAGCCAGCACCCCGCAAGGTGCTGGCTTTATTTATCCTGTAAAAAACTGCTTATTTTGCGAGCAGTTTTAATGATTCACGGTTAAATGCTGGAATGTCATCAGGTGTACGGCTTGTCACAAGCTGATCCTGACAAACAACAACTTCTTCATCTTTGAATTTGGCGCCTGCGTTTTCCATATCTACTTGAATGGATGTATAGCCAGTCGCGCCTCTGCCTTCCAGCGTCTTCGCTGTAATGAGCAATTGCGGTCCGTGACAGATCGCAAATACTGGTTTTTTCTCGTCCATAAATGCTCTTGTGAATTGGACATAGCGATCGTCTGCACGCAGAATGTCTGGTGAGAAACCGCCAGGAATCAGCAGAGCATCGAAGTCTTCAGGCTTCACGTTATCAATGGACGCATCCACTCTCACTTCTGCTTCTCCTTGCTTCCCTTTCACTGTTTTTCCTTTTTCGTTTTCAATTACTGTGACCTCATGGCCTGCATCTTTAAAGGCTTTTGCAGGCTCGGTGAATTCAACATCCTCAAAGTAATCTGTTAATACAACTGCAATTTTCTTACCCATGTAGAAACCCTCCTGCTTGATTATCGTTTACACTACACACTATACCCGGGTACATTGAAATCAAACATCCTATCCCGATCAGAAAACCCCTTATGATAAAAATAAGCATTTAGACTTATTTATATTTCCTCAACAAGGTAATTCGTATGATTTATGTTATCTTTACAATAATCTGCAAAAAATAACTACAAAAGTTAACGAAACATTTCTACAATAGGTATTGTGGTCAAAAAAATTAGAAAGGCGGAGATCAGGTGAAGAAGCAAACACATAGGTCTAAACGAAGGAAAAACCTGTCTATTCTGCTCACTTCCATTATGATGATTAGTCTCATTCTCCCAGCAGTACCTACTCATGCAGCAATAGAAAACGGCGATGCCGTAAAAGTCAGCATCTTAGCCACAACGGATGTTCATGCGAACATGATGAATTATGATTATTACAGCGACAAAGAAACAAATGAATTTGGTTTGGCAAAAACAGCCGAGCTAATTGAAAAGCACCGTTCACAAAATCCAAATACACTCCTTGTTGATAACGGAGACCTGATTCAAGGAACCCCTCTTGGAGAATACGTTTACAAAAATGAGAAAGACGGCATCATCAATCAAACAAAGGTTCACCCCATTATTCATACACTCAACAAACTAAAGTACGATGCAGGAACACTTGGCAATCATGAATTTAACTACGGATTATCATTTCTTGACGGTACTATTGCCGGGGCTAACTTCCCAATTGTCAATGCGAACGTCAAAAAGTTAAATGGAGAACACCGTTTTACGCCTTATGTGATTCAAGAAAAAACATTTAAAGACGCAAACGGAGCCTCACAAACTGTGAAAGTCGGTTACATAGGATTCGTTCCACCACAAATTATGACGTGGGATAAGAAGCATTTAGATGGACAAGTTCAAGTGCAGGATATCGTCGAATCTGCCAATGAAACCATTCCTGAAATGAAGGAAAAAGGGGCAGATATCATCGTCGCTCTTGCCCATACAGGAATTGAAAAAACCGCTTCGCCTAAAGGATCAGAAAATATGATCTTTGACCTTGCCACGAAAACGAAAGGCATTGATGCGATCGTGTCTGGCCACCAGCACGGCACATTCCCAAGCGCTGAATATAGCGGCGTTGACAAATTCGATGTCTCAAAAGGAACCATCAACGGCATTCCAGTCGTCATGTCTAAAAACTGGGGAAGCTACCTCGGCGTCATTGATTTAACATTAGAGCCTGACGGCAGCAACTGGAAAGTCACAGATGGAACAGGAAAGATTGAATCTGTTGCAGGAGTCACCTCTCAAAACAGCACTGTAAAAGATGCTATTCAAACGACGCATCAAAACACACTTGATTATGTAAGAAAGCCTGTCGGTAAAACAGAAGCAGACATTAACAGCTTTTTTGCTCAAGTGATGGATGACCCTTCTATTCAAATTGTGACGGATGCACAAAAATGGTATGCACAAGAAAAAATGAAGGATACGTCATACAAAAACTTACCGATTTTATCTGCAGGCGCCCCGTTTAAAGCCGGCGGCCGAAACGGTGTAAATTATTATACAAATATCGCAAAAGGTGATTTAGCGATTAAAAACATCGGCGATCTCTACCTTTACGATAACACCGTGCAAATTGTCAAACTGAAAGGCAGTGAAGTGAAAGACTGGCTCGAGATGTCTGCCGGACAGTTTAATCAGATCAAACCAAACGATTCAAATGAACAACCTATTTTAAACGAAGAATACCGCTCGTATAACTTTGATGTGATCGATGGTGTCACCTATCAAGTTGATGTGACGCAGCCTGCTAAGTACAGCACAACAGGCACTCTTGTCAATGCGAATGCAAACCGCATCAAAAACCTGTCCTACAACGGAAAACCAGTCTCTGACAATCAAGAATTTTTAGTCGTGACAAACAACTATCGAGCTTCTGGCGGCGGTGGCTTCCCGCATCTGACGCAAGATAAAGTGGTGCTTGCCTCAGCCGATGAGAACCGCCAAGTGCTGATGGATTATATTATCGAACAAAAAACCATCAACCCAAGTGCGGACCAAAACTGGTCCATTGCACCAATCAAAGGCGCAACAGTCACATTCGAATCTTCTCTTTTAGCTAAGCCGTTTGCTGAAAAATCTAGCAGCGTAGACTTTGTTCGTAACGCCAGCACAGATGGTCTTGGTGTGTACAAGCTAGCCTTTAAAGAGGATGGCACAACAGAACCGCCTGCATCAGACAACTGGAATTTAACGGTGATGCATACAAACGATACACACGCCCACCTTGATGATGCGGCAAGACGTGCCACAAAGATTAAAGAAGTTCGGGCCGAAAGCAAGAACAACATTTTATTAGATGCTGGAGATGTCTTCTCTGGTGACCTATATTTCACAAAATGGCAAGGACTTGCCGATCTCAAACTGATGAACTTAATGAAATATGATGCCATGACGTTTGGTAATCATGAATTTGACAAAGGTCCTTCTGTTCTTCGTCAATTCCTGACAGGTGATGCATCAGATGTAGATGCGAAAAACCGTCATCAATTTGAAAAGCCTGCATTCCCGATTGTGTCATCAAACGTTGATGTCTCTAAGGAAAAACAATTGAGCGGCTTAGTGAAAAAGCCAGCCACATTTAAAGCTGGTGAGAAAAAAGAAGCTGGGATTTACCCATACATCCTGCTTGATGTAAACGGTGAAAAGGTGGCGGTATTCGGTTTAACCACTGAAGACACGGCCATTACATCCAGCAGCGGCCCTAACATTCAATTCAAAGATGCATACAAGAAAGCAAAGGAAACAGTCAACACCATTCAAACAGAAGAAAAAATCAATAAAATCATTGCTTTAACACACATTGGCTATAACCGTGACCTTGAGCTGGCTCAAAAAGTAGACGGTATTGATTTAATCATTGGCGGTCACACGCACACCCTTGTAGAAAAATTAAAGGTCGTCAATAAGAAAGAACCAACGATTGTCGCGCAGGTGAAAGACTACGGACAATTCTTAGGGAAAGTAGATGTGGCCTTTAATCAAAAAGGCGTCGTACAGCCAAAGAAATCTTCTTTTGACCTCATCACCATCGATGACTCTGTCAAAGAAGATGCCGATGCAAAAGCGATCCTCGATCAGTACAAGGCAGATATTCAAGATTTAAAAACGGAAAAAGTCGGGTCTACTGATGTCCTCTTAGACGGACAACGAGAGCACGTCCGGGCGAAGGAAACGAACCTTGGGAACTTTATTGCTGACGGCATGCTGAAGAAAGCGCAGGAATCTGCTGGTGCTGATCTTGCCATCACAAACGGCGGCGGTATTCGAGGCAGCATTGAAAAAGGAGATATCACTTTAGGTGATATTTTAACGGTCATGCCATTCGGAAACACACTCTATGTTGCGGATTTAAAAGGCAGCCAAATAAAGAAAGCGCTCGAACAAGGGCTTTCAGGCATTGAGGAAGGCGGCGGCGCATTCCCTCATGTAGCCGGCATTGAATATACGTTTACACTGAGTAAACCAGCTGGCAGCAGACTCATTGATGTCAAACTGAAAGACAAAAACGGCAAACTAACAGACATTGATGATAAGAAAACATACCGCGTGGCAACAAACGCATTTGTCGGGACAGGCGGCGATGGCTACAGCGTCTTTACAGAAGCCTCTCACGGCGAAGACTTAGGCTATGTTGACTATGAAATCTTCAAAGAGCAAATTGAACAGGCAGACGGCGGGCATATTTCTCCTGTCATCAATCATCGAGTGAAAGAAGTGTTCCTTCCACGTGCGAAAGGAAAAGGCGCTTATGACATTCAAGATGATGAGAAATTCCAAACGTATGTGCAGCATACAAACAAAGCATTGCTCTATTTAGACAAAGCGAGCGAAGCGAAAAACGTTCAATTGTCACTATCAAAAGCACAGGTAACCGAGCTGAAGAAAAGAGAGCAAGATCCGAACGTCACTATTTATCATGACAAAGTGGGACTCGCATTACCGCTCTCTAACTTGTCCGAGAAAAACGCAGAAATATCGATGACAAAGACGGATAAGGTGAAAAATGCATTAACGAATACGTATGATTTCCAAATCAAACAAGATCAGAAAAAGGTTTCTACCTTTAAAGATCCTGTTACACTATCCTTTACATTAGATGAGCCTCAAAAGGCAAAGAAACCTGGTGTATATTATGTAGACCGCAAGAAAAATCGTTATGCCAAAACAAGTAATGGATCATTCGAAAATGGGGTCGTTTCAGGTCAAACTGAGCACTTCAGCGAATACACCGTACTCAACCAAAGCGGGGCAGCTGGAACAACGCCAGATCAAACTGGTGGAGACGGCGGAAGTTCAGCGCCAGGCGGAGGTACAGGTACAGATCCAAACCAAGATGGAACCGGACTCCCAGGCGGCACACTGCCGAATACAGCAACAATGATGTATACAGCTGTATTGATTGGCGTACTCATGCTTGCCTCAGGCGGTATCCTCTATTACTACCAGCGTAAGCGTACAAGAAAAAATGTATCATCCTAAAAGAAAAGGACAGAGCCTATGCTCTGTCCTTTTCCCATCTCAATCCTGTGATAAATAAATCCAATTGCGTTTATCAAATTGTTTCACATCATCTGATCCTATATGACGCAGCATTCTATTGAAGAACGTGATGTCATCTTCATCATCGATGGCATATAAATCCTCTTGAACATAATCTCTCGTAATAAAATTCGTTAAATTCGTATTATTTACAAATTCAGCAAAATACGATTGGACAAGAGTTAAATCCTCTTCACTTAACTTTTCATCATTAATAATTGAAATATGAAACACATTCAAAATCGCTTGTATATCTTCTTCATCCATATAACATAATGGATCTAGTTTTCTATCTTCTTCCGTAAACGGTTTTCGAGTATCTTCAATGATGACGTAACATAATATTCGATGATCTTTCATCACGCTAAAAATTTCTAAATCCCGTAATTTTAGTGGTCGATTCAGTCTAATCATTTTTCCTCCTGTATATCAAAATTTTGTCGTTGTGTATATCCCCGTTTCTCCAAAACCTGAAAAGGACAGAGCCTATGCTCTGTCCTTTTTTTCTCTTCTAGCAAAATCGACGAACCTGAAGCGGTCTAACCTGTGACGGCTTTCTGTGTATTGAAATAGACTCGTATCCTCTAAGAACACATAATTCTTTACCACGACGACATGGTCAAATCCCTTTAAATCAAGGTACTTGGCGTCCTCTTCTGTACATGGCTCTACCACAAATTCCTTTTGAGCATAGCTGATTGATACACCGAGTTCTCCTTCAATATACTCGTAGATTGATCCTTCGCATATGTCTTTAGACAATACTTCAACATGCTTTTGCAAAAAGTAGTCCTTGTCTAAAATCACTTCTTCCCCGCTAATATTGCGAGAGCGAATGACTTTCCAGACGTCCGTCTGTCCATCAATTTTCAGCTGAGACTGAATATACTGATCCGGTTTGATTAAACCAAATTCATGAACCGTTGTAACTGTCTTTCGGCCAAGCGTTTTGGAAAGCTCTTTAAAGCTGACAAGACCTGATACAGGGAACTGCATTTTCTCCCGATTCAGCAATACAGAGCCTTTCCCGCGGATTTTTTGGATATAGCCATTTTGCACAAGAATATTTAATGCCTTTCTCACCGTCTCCCGGGACGTGTCGTACATGATCGAAAGCTCATGCTCTGATGGGAGGATACCTTTATCCTGCCATTCACCTTGTTCAATTCGTCTTGCGAGCTGATCATAAATCACTCGAAACTTATTCTCTTTCATTTTCCCTCCGCCCCATTTTCTAGCGTTTGGTTAAATGATAAACGATTGACTCATATGGGCGCAACGTAAATCCCTTGATATGTGCCGGCACATCCTCATAATTGGATAACAGCACTTGACTCTCCATCTCATCAGCAGCCTGCACAAGCTCATCAGGAAGCGTAAAGTCCGTCTCCCCTGCATAAAAGTGGTTGATCACGAGGAGCTTCTCATCCTTGCTTTCTCTAACATAAGCAAAAATCTTTGGATCTTCTGCTAGGAGTAAGGAGAAGCTGCCATATGTGATCACGTCAAGTTCTTTACGCAGTCTGCAAAGGGCTTGGTAATGATAGAAAATGGACGTCCGATCTTTTAATGAAGCCTCGACCGAAATGTCGTTATTGGCTGGCTCAATCCAAGGCGTTCCTGTTGAGAAACCTGCATTCTTCTCTGAGGTCCACTGCATTGGTGTTCGCGCATTATCTCTTGACTTGACCTGTAAAATGGCGAGTGCTTCTTCCTTTGATTTCCCCTTTTCAAGCATGACTTCGTACATATTGAGTGATTCGATATCACGGTAAGACGAAATGTCCTCAAAGCGAGGATTCTTCATGCCTATTTCCTCACCTTGATAAATATAAGGAGTCCCTTGCATGAGATGCATTGTGGTTGCCAGCATCTTCGCTGATTGCTGATGATACGTGTCATCATCACCATACCTTGAGACGATACGCGGCTGATCATGATTGCACCAGAACAGCGCATTCCAGCCGCCGCCCTCATGCATTTTCGTCTGCCATTCAGAAAGAATCGACTTCAATTCTTGAAAATCAAATGGTGCGATCGCCCACTTTTCACCGTTTGGATAATCCACCTTTAAATGATGGAAGTTAAACGTCATATCCAGCTCCTGCCGATCAGGTCTTGTATACCGAATACAGTCTGCGATATTCGTTGAAGACATTTCTCCCACTGTCATGCTATCGTATTTCGAAAAAACCTCCTGGTTCATTTCATGCAGAAATTCATGAATTCTTGGCCCGTCTGTATAGTACATGCGGCCGTCGCCTTGCACAGATTGTCCGGCATCATCTAAGAAACGCTGATCCTTTGAGATGTTGTTGATGACATCCAGCCTGAACCCATCAATTCCTTTTTCAAACCAAAAGTGCATGATGTCATATACTTTCCTGCGCACTTCATCCTTCTCCCAATTGAGATCCGCCTGAGTGACATCATATAAATGAAGATAATAATCTCCTGTTACTTCGTCTAACTCCCAGGCTGGACCGCCAAATTTCGACTGCCAATCATTCGGCGGAGATCCATCCGCTTTTGGCTCCTTCCAAATATAATAATCTCGATAAGGGTTATCCTTTGACTCACGCGAGGCTTGAAACCACTCATGGAAAATGGATGTATGGTTAACGGCTAGATCCATGATGACTCGTATTCCTCTCTCATGCGCTTCCTTCAGCATGCGTTCAAAATCTGTCATTGTGCCGTACATGTCATGGATTTTTGTATAATCACTAATATCATAGCCGTTGTCATGCTGCGGGGACTCATACATTGGCGTGAGCCAAATACAATCCGCCCCAAGCTCTTTGATATAATCAAGCTTTTTCGTCACGCCATTGATATCACCTGTCCCAGAGCCTGTTGTATCTAAAAAGCTTTTCGGATAAATTTGATAGACCACCGCTTTTTTCCACCACGGTTCATTTGTTTGCTGATTCAATTTCCTTCACCACCACTAGTTAAGTTCGTCTGAAAAATCCTTCTTCTTTTTTAGTTTTGCATATAAAAGAGTACCGATGAATGGGAGGATGAGTACAATCACCATTCCGATTGCAAATGCACCCCAATATTTCGGGATAATGGAGAAGATTCCTGGAATGCCTCCAACACCAACTGAGCTTGCCAGCACCCCTTGAGAGGCGATAAACATACCGGCTAATCCTGAGCTGATCAGAGCAAAAATAAATGGGAATCGATAACGCAGGTTGACCCCAAACATGGCCGGTTCAGTAATTCCTAAATAAGCAGATATACTGGATGTCAGCGAAAGTCCTTTTTGCTTTTCATCTTTTAAGACAAACATCATCGCAAGGGCAGCTGATCCTTGTGCGATATTGGACAGTGCAAGCATTGGCCAGAGGAACGTGCCGTGCAGCTTTGAGTTAATCAATTGAATATCAACAGCGAGGAACGTATGGTGCATTCCTGTAATGACTAATGCTGCATACAGTCCGCCGTATAATAGACCGCCAAGTGCTGCGAATTGCTGGAATACCGCTACAAGTCCAGATGTTAAAACGTTACCGATTGCAAATGTAACAGGTCCAATGACGATAAATGATAAAAATCCAATGACTAATAACGTAATCGGTGCAACCACTAACAGCTGAATACTTTCAGGTGTCCGTTTTGTGATAAATAATTCGAGCTTTGCAAGTAAATAGGAGGCAACGAGTATCGGAAGAACCTGTCCTTGATAGCCTACCTTCTGCACTTCAAGTCCAAACAAGTTCCAAACAGGAATGTCACCGGTCTTCTCTGCCGCTCCATAGCCCCATGCGTTTAACAAGTCTGGATGTACGAGCATCAGACCGAGGACCATCCCTAAAAGTGGATTCCCCCCAAACCGCTTCACAGCTGACCAGCCAATTAATGCTGGCAGGAACGTGAAGGCAGTGCCAGCAATTAAGTTGATCATATTCGCTAAATCAGCCCATGCCGGGTACACATCCACAATCGATTTTTGATCGAAGAAAATATCAGGAGCTGTTAAAATATTATTAATCCCCATTAATAAACCGGCTGTGACGATAGCAGGAAGAATCGGTATAAAGATATCAGCAAGCGTTTTCACAGCACGCTGCAATGGATTCAATTTTTGATCAGAGGCACGCTTGACGTCCTCTTTTGTGGCTTCCCCAATTCCCGTCCTTTTGACCATTTCGGCATATACTCGATTGACGACCCCTTGGCCGATAACAACTTGGTATTGACCGTTCGCTGAGAAAGATCCCTTCACTTCATCAATTTGTTCAAGTGCTTTCTCATCCACCTTGCCTTCATCTTTCAGCACAAAGCGCAGCCTTGTTACACAATGTGTCGCTTGATCGATATTTTCTTTGCCGCCGATGGCTTTCACAATCTGATCTGCTGCTGCCTGATAATCAGCCATACTATCCCCTCCGAGATCGTTTTTTTATATAAGAAAAAAGAACCAAAAAACTTGTATATACATGTTTACTTCATATTTTATATTTGTATATACATGTAGTCAACAATAAAATGTAGCGCTTACATAAAAAAGCTCCCTCAATGTGCTCAGGGAGAGGCAGCGTGTCATCATCTTTTTTTATGCTCCGTTAATTTCTCGTAGATCTTATTTTTGTAAAAGGAGGAGGCTGGGCGGGCAAAAGTTTGACGCTTAGATGTAAGTTCATCCAGACGTTTTTGTTTTTCTTCACATATGAGAGACAGTTTCTTTCTTTCCTCTCCATCTATACTCGATTGAAGTAATTCTTTGACAGTCATAAGTTCTTTTTTCAGCGCTGTTTCTTCCCCAGCAAATCCGGCATTTTTCATAATGCGGTAGCCCATTCTAAGTTCTTCTGGTACATGAGCAGCGTCATCTTTTGGCAGAGGCTTCCCAAAGCCAGATAATCCTTCAAAAGCCCCATTATCCATCGCTTTTTTGATCCGTTCTTCTGATAATCTCTGCGCAAAATCCATAGCGTTTCTCCTTTCACCGCAAGTATGTGATTAAGCATAGCAAAAAAGCTGCCTCTCTCACAAGAGCCAACTTCAGCGTCTAGACAAACCGCATTCGGTGCTCATCCCTACTTCACTGAAAAGAGAAAAAGGGCTAAAATATTTTAGCCCTTTCTTGTTATTTCTTGTCGATTTTGAAAGTTGAGACCATTTGTGCTAAGTCGTCTGACATGTCAGAGAGCTGTTCAATCGCACTTGAAATTTGCTGCATGCCAGCACTTTGCTGTTCTGTTGCTGCCGCCACTTCTTGTGAGCTGGCTGCTTGTTCTTCCGATACCACCGAAATTTGTTCAATCGATGTAGAAATCGTTTGATATGCACGTTCTACCTGGTTGATGGATTCAAGCAAGTTGTTCGTTCTTCTTGCAAACTGAGACACGCCGTCGTAAATCACAGCGAAGTTTTGTGACGTGCCTTCCATTTGCTCACGTCCTTCTTCCACTGCTTTACTGCTTTCCTCTACGCTTTCAAGAACACGCTGGCTGTTTTCCTGTGTACCGATAACGAGGTCTGAAACAGTTTTAGCTGCATCTGCTGATTGCTCTGCTAATTTACGTACCTCATCTGCCACAACAGCAAACCCTTTTCCTTCTTCCCCAACACGTGCCGCTTCAATGGAAGCATTCAGTGCAAGAAGATTCGTTTGTGCTGAAATGTCCGTAATAATCGAGATCACACTTTCAATCTCCGTTGAATGGGATTGTAATTCTTCTGCTGCCTGCTTTGAGTTGGTCATCTTGTCATGTAACAAGTTCAGATGATCAAGCACATGGTTCACAAGTTTTTGACCAGATTCTGACTGCTCCTGTACGTCAGATGAAACAGATTTCATTTCATCGACTTCTTTTGTGACGCCTTCGATTTGAGTATCGATCTCTGCAACAGATCTCGTACAATCCGTAATATTTGCGACAGAATCATTGATTCCTTCACTCATATTCGTCATGGCTTCTGACACTTGCTGCGCACTTTGACTTGATTCGTTCGTCACCGTGCGAAGCTGTGAAGACATTTTTGATACTTCACTAGATGAGTGCGAGATCTTCGAAATGAGCTCTTTGATCCGCCCCTGCATCTTTTGGAAGGATGCGGCAAGCTGGCCGATCTCGTCTTTACTCTCAACTTCTACCATTCCAGTTAAATCACCGTCAGCAATTCGGTTCGCTGATTCCATCAATGAACGTGCTGGTTTCGCAATTCTTCTTCCCATGATAAAGGAGAAGAGCAATCCACCGATGAGCACAATAGCCGATGCAACCGTAATGTAGATTGTGAGCTTCTTCGTAGTGGCTGGAACAATTGATGCATCTAGATCAATCCCTAAAATCCCTGTCAGCTCACCGCCTGAATCTTTGATTGGCAAAAAGACTGATTTATGTGTTCCATATGAATCATGGTAAATATCACTTTTGACCATTTTATCTTCAGAAAGAGCTTGCTTCATCTCATCTGAAAATGCATAATCCTGGTCAAAATCATTGTCTTCCCCAGTTAATACGATAATTCTTTCTTTACCGCCTTTATTAGATAACACGTATAAGTTCTCAAGCGTATGATCTTTTTGAAGCTCTGTGAATTTCTTTTTGATATCGACATAAATGGGATCATCCTTCCCGCTAATGCTGAGCACGTTTCCATCGATGTTATCGATTTCTTTTTTGGCGGTATCAATATCTGTTGTTAATCGATAATCAAATTGCTTTAATAACTGGGATGATAAATCCTGGCTGACTAGATAAAATGTTAGAACGAATAATGCAACGGTTGCGAGTAATGTTACGGTAACGACTGACATGATTTTAGAGGATATCGTGTATCCTCCAAATTTCCTTTGTTTCGCCATTTTTTCCTACATCTCCACTCTCAGATTTGATTTAAGCATGTACATTTTCAAATTGTCCACAAACAGATGCAATCACATCTTTTAAATAAGATACGATATGAGGGATATGCTCTGGTAACGTATAAGGTGAGATGACAAAAAACTTACTAACACTTAGATAGAATTCTTGACCTTCTTTTGAGTTAACAAGTAAAAACTTCGTTGTATCGCCAAAGAACATCTCGTCTCTTTTCTCTCCAAGTTTTTCAAACAGCATTTTGTTCAATTCATTGTTTCGCTCAATTTCCATTGAAGTCGCTTCGCCAGAAATCTCTTCTTGAAAACGCGGTGAGCCGTCTAGGTAAATTCTAAATAATGTAGCCATTCCGACGTTGTCATCATTCACGACTTCTGCTTGCGGAATTTCCCTACTAAGTGCTTCTCTGAAGGCAAGGTTTACTTCTAAGAATTGACCGAGCAAGCGCTGGTAGCCTTCAATCCCAAACGTTAACAGCACACTCAGCATGCTGATTGAGCTTCCCATTCTTGAGCACTCAAGTGTATAACCCGTATGGTATTCCCCGTAGCCTCTATGGCCAACATATGGCGTCTCTTGTTCTTCCAGATCCAAACGCTTTAAGTCAGCAGCGTTTTTCACTAAGAATAAACTGGATGTGTAAGGTGTTTGGCCGAGCTTTTGAAAATCAAAGCACATCGAGTCTGCAAGAGAAAGATGCTGGAATTTCGCTTTGATTTCTTTTAGCATACGAAGAACACCGTCTGAGAATTGCAGCGGGTTTTCTGATACATCATACTCATTAAAGAAAGCAAAGAATCCACCCAGCGCCGAATCTGCATGAATATGCGGCACCTTCAGATCATACTTTTCAGCAATCGCTTCTGCTGTTTCACGTACCCCTTTTACATCATCAATTGCAATGGCATCTGTTGTTCCGGTTGTTGCCACAATATAAACGGGAATCCCGCCACCCTGTGCAACACGTTCCATTTGACAACGCAAATCTTCCATATCCATTGAATGATCTTTATTCGTCTTAATTCTGATTAAGTTGTTTGTGCCAAGTCCTGTTGCTTCCATTGACTTAAATAAGCTGTAATGTGCGGCATCAGAACAAAACGCATAAAGATTTTGCGGAACTCCTTTTCGCAGTGACTCCGGCGCTGCTTTGGCAATCGCTAAACGAAGTCCTGAAAAAATCGCTCCTTGACCTCCCCATGTTGTGTATCCCCCGCTCACGTTTGGATCATATCCGATGAGCTTAGACATCATTGAGACCACTCTGACCTCAGCTTCCGCACCTGCTGGCCCGTAAACATCCCATAGGTTGTTTCCGTTTACCAGCATAGCTGTCAGCATGCCTAAAATTCCTGGTGTACTTGCCATTGGCAAAATGTTCGTGAAGAAATACTTGGTGTGGTATGGATGGTTATGTAAAAGCTTCAGTAATTCTTCATTCACAAGTTCCGCTTGCTGGCCGTTCATCGGAATTTGACTTGTTTCAGTGAGCTTTTTGTAAAAGTCCTCCCCACGATTCTTTTCACCTTTAAGGTGTGCACGGTTGGGATCCTTCAGGTCATCGACCCCTGAAATGATCTGCTCCATCAATTTGACGAGTTCTTTACGCTCTCCTGCATTTCCGTCCTCACTCGGAAACCAGTTCTGAACGAGGTTCTCTGCTCGTACAGTCATATACTATCAATCCTTTCAATGGAAGATTTCCTGTCACTGTCTATATCGACCCCAATTCAGAAGTTTATAGTCTCGATATGTTCACTTAAGTATATCTAGATAATTTGTTTACTTATTAAAATAAATGAAACCCTTAAAAAACACATCAAAAGCATTATGTTGATGAAACACAAAAATATATTGATATATCGTATAAGAGGAATTTTTATCCATCTTCTTGTTCCATTCCATTGTTCATTTTTTTTGCTTAACCTGCATAAACATTAATAAACAATGGAAAAACTCTCTAAATGACCATTGTAGAAATTAAATTAATTCTTTAGACTTATGCCTTTTTACCTGTTTTATTGATATAGCAACTGGAAAATTGCTGAATTTTCTGTCAATAATAGGTCGATTTTCATAAAAAGTTTTTCGATGGGCGAATATTTTCATTTTCTCTCCTTTTATTGCTCGGACAGGCTTGCAAAGGCGCCTCACCGGTTATGACTTTTCTATTTGTGCATTTCGTGGTATATTCTAATGGTTCGTTTTCTTTCGTTCCGCCTCTTCCGTGTATCGGAGAAAAGGAGTGTTTATATGAAAACATTTATTCAAAAAAGAGGTCTCGGCTTCTTTCTGATTGCAGCCATCTTACTATGGCTCAAAACGTATTCAGCGTATTTAATCGAATTTAAACTTGGTATATCAAATGTGCTTCAGCATATTTTGCTTTTCGTGAATCCTATTAGCTCCAGCTTGTTCTTTCTTGGCTTTGCTTTATTGTTCAAGAAAAAATGGCAGCCTGCCGCTATCATTGTGATTCACTTTTTCATGTCTTTTTTACTATACGCAAACATCGTGTACTATCGATTCTTCAATGACTTTATCACGCTGCCTACAGTGATGCAGGCAGGAACGAATGGCGGACAATTAGGTGATAGTGCATTTTCACTCATGCGTTGGACTGATGTGTTTTACTTTATTGATACAATCATTTTGATCGTACTTGCAGTCCGCATGAAAAGGCAGCTGCAAACAAGTACAGCCACAACTGTACCTGTACAAAAGTCAAAATCGTTTAGACTCGTCCTTGTGTCCTCTGTTGTGATCTTTGTTTTGAACTTAGTTGCTGCAGAGATCGATCGTCCAGAGCTTTTATCAAGATCGTTCGACCGCAATTATTTAGTTAAATATTTAGGTGCTTATAACTTTACTGTGTTTGATGCCATTCAAAATGTGAAATCAAACAGCCAGCGTGCTCTCGCAAATTCAAATGACGTGACAGATGTAGAGAATTATTTAAAAGCGAACAGCGCTGATCCTAACCCGGCTTATTACGGGAAAGCGAAAGGCATGAACGTGATTACAATTTCTCTTGAATCTCTGCAAAACTTTGTCATTGATTATAAAGTGAATGGAAAAGAAGTAACGCCGTTCCTTAACTCATTGGCACACGACAACAAAACGTTTTACTTTGATAACTTCTTCCATCAAACAGGACAGGGAAAAACGTCTGATGCTGAATTTATGATGGATACTGGATTATTCCCATTATCACAGGGCTCTGTTTTTATTAACAAAGCGCAAAACACATATCAAGCACTTCCTGGTATTTTGAAGAAGGATCAATATACGTCAGCCGAATTCCATGGTAATACGAAAACCTTCTGGAACCGTAATGAAATGTTTAAATCCTTTGGGTATGACAGATTTTACGATTCTGAATACTACGATATGAACGAGCAGGATACGAAGAACTACGGACTGAAAGACAAACCGTTCTTCAAAGAATCGATGCCAATGCTTAAAAACATGAAGCAGCCGTTTTATTCGAAATTCATTACCTTATCGAACCATTTCCCATTTGGAATGGACGAAGGTGACACTGATTTCGAACCTGGTGACTTCGGTGACTCTGTTGTCGATAACTACTTCCAATCGGCTCATTATTTAGATGAAGCGATTGAACAGTTCTTCAACGATTTGAAAAAGTCAGGTCTCTATGACAACACAGTCGTCATTATGTACGGAGATCATTACGGTATTTCTGAAAACCATAATGAAGCGATGGAAAAAGTGACTGGACAAAAAATTGGAGATTATGAAAATGCACAGCTCATGCGTGTGCCGCTCTTTATCCATGTACCTGGCGTAAAAGGCGGACAGATTCATAAATACTCTGGTGAAGTCGATGTCGCACCAACCCTTCTGCACCTGCTTGGCGATGATACGAAGAACTATTTAATGTCTGGTTCTGATATCTTATCGAAGAACTTTAAAGAGCTTGTGCCATTTAGAAACGGTGACTTCGTGTCTAAAGACTACACAAAAGTAGGCAATAACTATTACAGCAACAAAACAGGCGAGAAAATCGAGCCAACTGACAAGGCATCACAAGAAAATGAAACGGTGAAAAAGATGCTGGAGACATCTGATAAGATTGTCACCGAAGATTTACTCCGTTTCTACAAACCTAAAGGCTTTACACCGATTGACCGCAACGACTATGACTATACAAAGAAAGTACAGGATGAAAAGGATTCCTCTTCCGCCAAAGATGAATCCAGCTCTTCTTCAAAATAACTTTCTCATGCTAAGAACCAGCCGATCCTTGATCAGCTGGTTCTTTTTACGTTTGATCATGATTGCACCGGGTATAGGAGAAGAAGGAGGGATTTATCATGAAGAAAACAGCAGCTTTTGTCGTGACTGCCTCACTTGCTTCGTCTGCCCTATTCGGTTTCAGCCCTGCTGTCTCAGCACACGCCATGGCCAAACCAGCAGCAGAACAATCCGTTCCTAAAGGTCCAAAAGCCGCGCTTACCAGCATTTATGAGCTGGCACATAAAGGACAAATGCCTTACTATGCAAAAGGGCTCAAAATAGGCGTTCAAACAAAAAAAGACGTTCATCATAAGCTTGGAAATCCATACCCAGAAACAGGTCAAAGCAGCTTTGATCTCTATCACGCTGAAATGGGGAATCCTGGATTTGCTTTTCACTATGATGCAAAAGGCAAGATTGATGAAATCCGTTATTTCGGAACGAATGTAGAAAAAGAAACAAATATTGGTGGAATGACCCCTGCTCTACTAAAGAAACAGCTCGGATCAGCGGATTCAGTGAGCACCATCCCGCAAACAAAAGAGAAAAAATATGTGTATCGAACCGGTGATTATGAGCTCGAATTTATCGTTGGACATGATCCTGATATTAGCCAGCATGAACTCACCGTGCTGCATATCAACTTGATAAAAGCCAATTCTTAAATTAAAAAGCATCCTGAGCACATGCTCTGGATGCTTTTCTTTATTATGATGCCACTTCTAATTGCGGCTTTCTTTTCAGTTTTCGTTTGAGGACTGGACCTGCTACATAATCAAGACCAAGTTTTCCGGCATTTCCTTTCGCTGCCATGATGAAGACTGCGATCAGAAGAAGCAGCGGGTTCACAGAGACGGTTCCAGCTAGTAAGAAAGAGACATTCATCACGCTTCCAAAAAAGGCTGCCGTTGTTGTGAATAATCCGACAATTAATCCTAGGCCTACTAAGATTTCACCCCACATGACCATGGCACTAAATAATCCGGCATTCGGCAAAGCGACATTTTCTAAAAACCATACATAGAATGGATACACAAGATGACCATCTTTGACGACAGGTTCAGATATCGCAAATTGCAAATAGCCTGATGCATCAAATCCACCTGTTAGTTTTCCAATACCAGATGTCAGCCAAGTCCATCCGATATAAAGTCTTGCTGCCAAAAGGATAACGGCTGCCCATACATTCGTTTGTAAGAATTTTGTAAACATGATGATGCCTCCTTTTAAATTATGTGAAATATTTCACATTTTCTTTATGATCTTATTATACTATGCTATTTCTTATTTGTGATCTTTTTCACATATATATTCACAAATTGTTCATGAATATCTAATTTATGCAAATCTCAAAAGTGTGTGCAGCTTGTAGAAATAAACTTTTGGAGTGTGACGCGTTTCATGGTTTTCAAACAACTCAACTGCTGTGTCAAAGTACGATAGGGATGAGGAATTGCTTAGTAGTGATGTGTACCTTTAAAGAACCAGAAGTAATACTCTAACAACCTGTCCGGTCAGTTAATATTTTAAAATAAGCTTTCGTCTGCTGTTCGAGAAAAAGGTCCTTTACTAAGACCTTAGTCAGAGAAAATATAAGCCTCGAGCGGGTTTAATCAATTTCCTCCTCCCTTTATTATCAAAGTAAGTAACACGTCACAATTAACTAGAGAACATTAAGGGAGAGAAGACAATTGAATAAATTATGGCGTTTCATCGTGTATGTATGCGTTTTCGTTCTGGTTGTTGGAGGAACCGGAGCGATCGGTTTCATGAGCACGATGCAGGAGGCTATGTCGGTTTATGATAAGCCAGTTCCTGCTTCTCTACAAAGCATCCAAACTCCTACCTATGATTCGAAAAAGCCAACAGTGGTCGTTATTTTGGCGAATGAAGTAACCGAGGTGTTTGATTTTCTCGTACCATACGAAATGTTCTCCATGACGGGTTCGTACAATGTATTTGCGGCAGCTCCCAACAAAAACATAAAATCGTTGACGGGCGGGCTTGATGTCGTACCGCATTACTCTTTCGACGAGTTGGACAAATTGACAGGCAAAAGCCCGGATATAATTGTGATCCCTTTCATGCCGATTTTGGATGAAGCGCAATACAAGCCCGTCCGCGATTGGATAAGGAAGCACTCCGGCAAGGAAACGATATTGTTGTCCATCTGCAATGGGGCGGAAAATTTAGCGGATACCGGCCTGCTGAACAGGAAATCTGCAGCAACACATTGGGGAGATATCAGCAGATTGGAAAAGAAATATACCGAGATTACTTGGAAAAGGGATCAGCGTTACGTGCATGACGGTAACATAGTCTCCTCCGCCGGCCTGACTTCGGGGATTGATGCCACACTGTATGTTATATCCCAGCAAGTGGGAGATCCTGTAGCGGAGAAAGTGGCGAAGGAAATGAATTACCCTTCCTACGATTTTGTTCAGCATCCGCAAATGGAGCCTTTCACGGCCGGATTGAGCGATATCGTCTATATTTTGAACAATGCGTTTCAATGGAGCAAGGAAAAGAACGGAGTCCTGCTGTATGACGGTGCCGACGAGCTGATGTTATCCTCGGCTTTTGACACGTACGGGGCTTCTGGAACAACAACAACATTGACGATATCCAACAAACGCGAGCCGGTTGTTACTCGGCACGGTCTGAATCTGATCGCCCGATATCAAATAGGGGATGCTCCAAAACTCGACAAAATGATTTTTGTGGGACCGGACGTGAAGACGCGCGCTGCAGACGATATCCGAAACTGGAACGTGAACGGTGGAAAGGCTGAGCAGCTTTTCCTGCAAAGTGATTCGCCAGAGCGGTTCGCGATGGAACCTGCGTTTGAAGATTTGGCGAAGCAAGAAGATATCTTGACGGCGAAATTCGCCGCCAAGCGGCTCGAGTACCGCGCCACAAGCCAGCTTAAGCTTAAAGGAGCACCATTTTCGTACGAAGCGTTCGGCATACCGATCGGTGTCGGCTTGTTGTCTATGTTCGTCGTATATTTGGTAGAAAGACGTTTCTTAAGGAAAAAAACTGTTCCTGCATAAAACAGGAAGCAAAAGAAACATCACAGTTTAGGAAGAAGAAGCACAATCCATTTACAATTAAGAGTAAATGAGATTGATCATGCTTTGAAAGTTGCCATAATGGTTGATTACTATAAATTTAATTAAATTCCTGATAAAAAATGATCAAACTTTTTTATAAAACCAAAACTTAAATATGCTAGAGAAGAATCCATTTTGATCATACTTTTTTCAAAATGGATTCTTCTAATTTATCGTAAAATAAGGGTTTATGAGGTATTTTTGATTAAACTTTATAAAAACACCCTCTATTAAGAGGGTGTTCTTTGAGCTGAGTCAAAACTGAACAGGTCACCACCAGAATTCATCTTATCTTGTTCTTTCTGCTTCATAGAGGTAAACTTTTCCCTTGCGAAAACCGTCTAAGTCATTTCAGACAGTAAAAAGGGGTTTAATTTTGTATGAAAACACTATTTCATTTTGCTTATTTACAGGCCATCTCATGTCTATTCCCCGTCATGATCTTTGCGGCGCTTGCCCTATCAAAGACGGTGTCTATTCCTTTTCTTCACCGGTATGATTTCATTCTACTGCTTTGCCTCGCAGCTCAAATCCTAATGCTTGCGCTGCGGCTGGAGACTTGGACGGAGCTAAAGGTCATTTGTCTATTTCATCTCATAGGAATCTGTTTGGAAGTGTATAAAGTACATATGGGCTCTTGGTCCTACCCAGAAGAAGCTTATACAAAAATATTCGGGGTTCCACTTTATAGCGGCTTTATGTATGCAAGTGTGGCTAGTTATATTTATCAGGCATTTTCACGACTTCATGTAAAAGTGACCGACTGGCCTCATCCATTTCTTTCAATTGGTATCAGTTTGTGCATTTATCTCAATTTCTTTACGCATCACTGGCTTTATGATGTCAGGTGGTGGCTGACATGTCTGCTTGTTGTTGTGTTTTGGAAAACGTCGGTTTCGTTTCAGGTTGGTCCATCTTCCTTTCGAATGCCGCTTGTTGTTTCATTTTTCCTGATTGGCTTTTTCATTTGGATTGCCGAAAATGTCACCACCTTTTTAGGCGCATGGCAATATCCAAATCAGCAGCATGCTTGGTCCATTGTTCATCTAGGGAAAATTAGTTCATGGTTCTTACTCGTCGTGATCAGTATTGTGCTAGTGATCGAACAGCGTAAACAAAAAAACGTTCAGCCCATTTGACCTGGCTGAACGCTTTTTTTAATCTCGATCGACTTCCTTACGGAGATCATCTGCGACAAATTCTACATTCGTTCCAATGATAATTTGTACGGATGTTTTTCCAGAAGTCAGCACCCCTTTGGCGCCTGCTTTTTTCAATGTACCTTCATTTAATAAATTTGTATCCTCTACTGTTAAGCGAAGACGTGTGGCACAATGATCAATCGTGGTGATATTGTCTTTGCCCCCAAGTCCCTCTACGAGCATACTTGCTCCTCCTGTTGTCACCGCATCATCCGCTGCGATATCTTCCATGTCATCATCTTCCCTGCCTGGTGTTTTCAGCTTTAATAGTTTAATGAGGAAATAGAAAACGACAAAGTACACGACGCCATAAATGATTCCTACTGCAAGAAGCAAGATCGGCTTTTGCGCAATGCCGAAGCTTAAGACGTAATCAATCGCACCTGCTGAAAAGGCAAAACCGCTATGAATCCCGAGGGTGTTCACAATAAAAAGCGAAAGCCCTGTTAAAATAGCATGGACACCATATAAAAGTGGAGATAAAAACATGAAAGAAAATTCAATTGGTTCAGTGATCCCTGTAATAAATGATGTAAGTGCCATCCCAATCATCAGACCAGCTGTTGCTTTTCGCTTCTCAGGTTTTGCAGTCACAACCATGGCTAGACATGCCGCTGGCAGACCAAACATCATCACTGGGAAGAATCCTGTCATAAAGACACCCGCGCTTGGATCTCCTTTAAAGAATCGCGCTAAATCCCCTGTTGCCCCGCTGAATTCCCCGAATTGAAACCAAAATAAGTTATTCAAAACATGGTGAAGTCCTAATGGAATGAGCAATCGGTTAAAGAAACCAAACAGCCCTGCACCTGTTGCACCGAGACTTAAAATCCATTCCCCTAAATCATTGATCACACTTTGAATCGGAGGCCATACATATCCGAAAACGGCTGCTAATAGAATGGTGAAAAGTGCCGTCATAATAGGCACAAGCCGCCTTCCGCTAAAGAAACCTAAGTATTCCGGCAGTTTCGTATCCTTAAATTTATTGTAAACATAACCTGCCAAAAGCCCGCACAAAATACCGCCCAATACCCCCATATTGTTGGTGGAGTTGATCGATGTTGTACCGGCTGACAAAATAAAATAAGAAATCGCACCTGATAATGCCGCTGCCCCATTCCCATCCTTTGAAATACCAATCGCTACACCCATTGCAAAAATTAAAGCCAAGTTCGCAAAAATTGCATTCCCTGCCTCATAAATAAACGGGATATTGAATACATCCTCACGCCCAATGGCCAAAATAATCCCTGCTGCTGGAAGTACAGCGATTGGAAGCATAAATGATTTTCCTAGCTTTTGAAAAAACTGAAACACCATCTGACTTCTCCCCCCTTTGTCATCATCATGACTAAAACGTTCATGATGTTCATAAAAAATATATCATATGCACGTCTAGTTATCTATACCAATTTGTCCACATCCATTTGAATTCCGCTCTTTACTCTTTTTGCGTAAAATGTGGTAAGCTATTGAATAGAATGAAGTTATAGAAAGCGGGAATGAACAGTGATTGTCAAACATGATCATGAGTTAGAAGCCTTAAAAAAAGTCGGCCGAATTGTCGCTTTGGCAAGAGAAGAAATGAAAAGCCAAGCGAAACCAGGCATGTCTACAAAAGAATTAGATTTGATTGGGAAAAAAATATTAGAAGAGCATGGGGCCAATTCAGCACCTGAAAAGGAATATGACTTCCCTGGTACCACTTGTATCAGTGTAAACGATGAAGTGGCACACGGTATCCCTAGTGAAAAAACCATTTTACAAGAGGGTGACCTCGTAAACATTGATATCTCAGCAGAGCTTGACGGATATTATTCCGATACAGGCATTTCATTTGTTTTAGGTACAGGTGATGCTCGTCTTGAAGCATTATGTAAGTGTGCGGAGGATGCGTTCCTAGAAGGATTAAAACATGCAAAAGCCGGTAAAAGACAAAACCAAATTGGCCGTGCGGTCTACAATACAGCGAAAGAACAAGGATTTACCGTTATTAAAAACCTGACAGGACACGGCATTGGGAAGAACCTGCATGAAGCACCTAACCATATTTTGAACTACTATGATCCATTCGATAATGCTTTGTTTAAAAATGGCACAGTTATTGCCTTCGAGCCCTTCATTTCAACAAATGCTGAATCGATTTATCAGGCTGATGATGGCTGGACATTTAAAACACCAGATAAAAGTCTAGTCGCACAGATTGAACATACCATTGTGATCACTAAAGACGAACCGATTATTTTAACAAAGCTGTAAGCCAGCGGGTCCCTTCCTTTACTGGAGGGGATTTTTTCATGCCCGTTTCACGAATCTGTCACGACTAAACAAAAATGCCTGTGGTAAAATAGGCAAAGATATGCGAAAGGGGTCTTATTTGATATGTGGTTCATCATCATAGGTGTTATCTTTTTCATCGAAAGTATTATTTTAACGGTTGTAGGGATTAAGAAAAAACAATCCATGATGACCTATCTTGGTGTTATCATCATGATTATGACGGTCGGCATGATCCTCGTTACCCTCAACCCGCCAAATTCATAAATCAATATTTCCAGCATATACATGGATCATAGGCAGATAGAATCAGTTTTCATTTCTTGACACCTGCACACTTTTCACGTCCTTTTTTGAGATGTTACAATGCAGGCAGTTTCAATTGAAAGGAGTTTTCTATCATGCATTATGGTAGCAAAGGCTGGTATGTCGAAGAATTAAAGAAGCTTGGTGTGACTAAGCATGAAGGAAGAAAGCTTCAAAGCTTAAAAACATATTTCCTTGCAAATCTTCTTGAGCAAAAGAAACGCAGCTCATAAACGCTGAAAAGCCGTACATCTTAAGCTGATGTACGGCTTTTTTTAAATGTGCTGAATTCGTTTTTCTAAAGACTTCCTCACCACATCTGCTAAAGCTTCTACTTCAAGAACGGCTTTCAGTCTCTCTGGACTTGTTTGACGATATTTGACTTCATTGACCTCATGGACCGTAATGTGATGGGACGCTTTTTCTACGAGTACAAGCGATGCATCAGGCGGCACCATGCCTTCTTTCAGTACACGTGAATAAAAGCCTGTATACCCTGTTTTTTGCACTTCCTTTACGAGCTTCATGTTGCCATGCTTAACAGATAATTTCACACAAGGCTGTCTTGGCTGGCTCACCTCAACAAATGCATCTCCAAGCTGAAACACATCGCCAATATGCACATTCGTCTCGACTAGCTTGCGTACTGTTACATTCTCGCCAAAGGCAGCTTCCTGTAAAGGAATCCCTAAAAATTGCTCAAAGTAAGCATAATGATCGTACGGAAAGACGCAGACGGCTTTATCATAACCCCCATGATGAATCAAATCACCTTGGCCATCTCCCTCAAAATTGATCTGACTTAAATACACAGGCTCATGAATGCGCTTTTTGTTGATGGCTGTTTTGATTTCTTTTCCGTTCGCATAGGTAATGATAGGTTGTCCCACCTGGATTCCTTCTATGGCATATCTCTTCTGTCCCACGATGGCCATCTCCTTTGGTTGTCTACTGGCTTTTATTTTACATCGTTTGACAAACAAATCAAAGTCGAGGCGTGAAGATCAGATGCAGGCTATGGTACGATGTGAAAAAAGGAGAGATGACCATGGTTCATTATCACGCCATTGTAAAAGGACGTGTGCAAGGAGTCGGCTTTCGTTATTTTGTTCAGGGAGAAGCCGTCAATCGTGGAATGAAAGGCTGGGTACGCAACACTGATGAAGGTCATGTCGAGTTAAAGGTAGAAGGTGAGCAGCAGAAAGTGATTGATTTCTTAGAAACTGTCCGGAAAGGAAGTCCTTTTTCAAAAGTCACCGACATGCACATGGAACCGCTCACGGAGCTGGCTCATTATCGAGATTTTCGAATACGGTCATAAAAAAAGCCTAGCTCTCGCTAGGCTTTCAGATTGTTGACAAAGGGCTAAAATGATCTTTATTTTAGCCCTTTGTCTTCCTTTCAGCATGATAGAAAACCTTTGCAGTCTAGGAAGGGCGAGTACCGGAGCGGAGCGAATTTGACATTCGTGAGCACCGGAGCGCAGACCTGACACCGAATGCGAGGGTTTGTCTACACGCTGAAAACCTAGCTCTCGCTAGGCTTTTTCTGTCCCGTGATAGGGCTTGTCTTGATAAAAATAGTTTGGTTTCACAATGGTATTGTCGTAATGCTTGTGGAATATGTGGGTAGCAGCTGGTGATACTGGCGGAATCAGCCATGTCCAGTCCCCAGTCAGCTTGCGGTCAGCCTTCTCTTCCTGCTTTTCAAACTGCTTGAATTGATGTGCTGCTGTATGGTGATCGACAATGGTTACCCCTGCTTCGCGATAAGAATGGAGAACCGCCACATTCAATTCGACAATGGCTTTATCCTTCCAAAGGGACGAATTCTTGGTCGTGTCCAGTCCTAAAAGAGAAGCAACTTTTTTTAGCATATTATAACGGTTTTCATCCGCTAGGTTGCGTGCGCCAATTTCTGTGCCCATATACCAGCCGTTGAACGGTGCAGCATTGTAATGAATACCGCCAATCTCTAATTTCATATCAGCAATAATCGGAACCGCATACCATTTTAGTCCCAAATCACGGAATCCATCATATTCAGGATGGGTGATCTCTACCTCTTGAACGATTTCTTTCGGAAGCTCATACAGAACAGGTGGCTGATCTTTTAGCTGAAACATGAGAGGCAAAATATCAAAATGTGTGCCCTCTCCTTTCCAGCCATGGGCTTCACATAATTTTGTTAATTCAAGAGACGCCTCGTCGCCGATGATGCCATATTCCGTCTCATAGCCTGCATAACGAACGAGCTGATGATTATAAATGACGACTTCCTTCTGCTTGTGACTCTCTGGGGGAAAGATCGTAATAGACGGTTTGATTTTCCCGCCATTTGTCGCATACTCAATATGATGAAAGAGCGCCTCTTTCACCTCATCCTCAGTCTTTACATGCCGGCAGTCATGCACTTGCAGGGTCGACCAAAACAAACGGCCAATGCAGCGGTTACTGTTGCGCCATGCCATTTTCGCCCCGTGAGCTAATTCCTCTAGTGTATGCGTATAACTACCTTCAGACTCAATTTCTTTTTTTATTTCATGCAGACGTGCTGCTTTCTCTTCATTTGATTTGTTTAATTCTTCATAGCATACAGAAATAAAAGCTTCTGCTTCATTCCACAACGCTTCTTGATTACTCAAACATACTCGCCTCACTTTAATACGAATATATCCATTGTAGCGGTTTCTATTGATAAATTCACTCGTTTCAAACCATTTTTTATCAAATCATCCGACCATTGTCCTTAGACCATAGATGAATCAATACGTATAAGGGTCTTTTGGAGCCAGCGGACATAGCCTTTTTCTCTTTCGATTGCCCTTGTCAGCACTAAGTAATGCCCAAATTGCGCTGAATGCAGTGATTCAGCAGAAGGGTCTTCCTCTGTCAAAGCGTGCAGCTTTTGTTCCAGCACATCTACTTTCTTGGTGCGCTCTAAAAGTTGATATGCAAAGAGGTCAGCCGCTTCTTTTTTGTCCATGGAGGAGATGAAAAATGTTTTGAGCATGAATTCATCCTTTGTTGTTTCCGGAATCGGATCTTTTGTTCTTAACCACTGACGCAATTCTTCTTTTCCTGCCGCTGTGATTTGATAAACCTTCTTCTCCAGCTTTTTTCCTTGTATGTGAATATCAAATTCAATAAACCCTTCCTCTGTAAGACGCTTCAGCTCAGGGTAAATCTGACTGTGCTTCGCACTCCAAAACTGTCCAAGGGAATCCTTAAAATGTTTCGTAATATCGTATCCTGTCAGCTCATGCTGATCCAGCAAGCCAAGAATGGCATATTTTAGTACTCTCATGATGGGCCTCCAACGCTTATTCTTTGACAATAGTATACCATAGACTTTAAAATAAACATGTAAATCACAACATGTTTGAAAAAACATCATTCTAATGAAAGAAGGAATAAACATGGATCAATTCGTTGGACTTCATATGATTTATACGTATGAAAATGGCTGGGAATATGAGATTTACATTAAAAACGATCACACCATTGATTACCGCATTCATAGCGGAATGGTTGGAGGACGCTGGGTCCGTGATCAAGAAGTAAATATTGTGAAGCTGACAAAAGGCGTATACAAAGTCTCTTGGACAGAACCAACTGGGACAGACGTCTCTTTGAACTTTATGCCTGAAGAAAAACGCATGCATGGCGTCATCTTCTTCCCAAAATGGGTGCATGAACGTCCAGACATCACCGTCTGCTATCAAAATGACTACATCGATCTCATGAAAGAATCTCGTGAAAAATACGAAACCTATCCGAAATATGTTGTCCCAGAATTTGCGGACATTACGTATATCCATCATGCAGGTGTGAATGACGAAACCATTATCGCAGAAGCACCATATGAAGGCATGACAGATGAAATAAGAGCTGGACGAAAATAAAAAAGCGGCACGCCTAGTGCCGCTTTTACATTTGATAAAATCTTAGCCCCTTTTTATTGAATGCCTAACGTCTTTTGAGGAAGCACGAAACGATAGACTGGCAGTTCATCACCTGTTTTTGAAGCAATAAACCCTGATGACATATAGCTGTCCTTTGATTCTGGTTCAAGGGCAAGTGACAGCAAATTGGTTTGCGGCTGTGCCGTGACATATACCTTTGTTCCTTTTGGCAGCTGACGTTTCTTGTCAACGAGTTTTGTTTCAAGCTGAATATCTGTTTTGCTCTTTTCCTCTCGTTTTGTCACCTTGTAGGCTTGTACCGGCACCTTCATGCCAACCGGCAAAGTGACACTTTTTAACCCTAATGTTCTGAGTTTCCTTTCTACTCCTTCATGCCCCGGAAGAATGAGGTAAGCTGTCGGCCGTTCTCTCGTTAAGACAGGAACAGCATCGCTCGCACTATGAAAACGTACAGGAACATTGGTGGTCTGTCCTTTCTCAATATCAACCATTTCCAGCTTGTCATCAACAGGTGATTTGAAAGCATCTTGAATGACGACTTGATCGTCATCTTTTGGATGAAGCCCTTTTTTCACAAGCTTCAGCCGCTCCGTCACCATTTGCTGCTTCACCTGCTTGGCATGTTTCACCGTGGTCTCAATGATTTTTTCATGGGTGGCTACTTGCGCAGCGACGCGGCGGGAAAAATCCTCTCTCCCAATCCCAATCCCTCTGCTTTCTACAAGAAATGACAGGGCTGGCGAAAGTGCAAGGGCATTTCGGCCAATTCGCGCATCCGTTCCACCTTCATAAATGTCGATCTTGCCATCCTTTCCTCTTGTGTTTGTATAATACGAATCGTTAGAAAACCCTTTATTCGTCAGCGTTTCACGAACTCCATTAACATATAACTCATTTGATGTCAGCCGGATGCTTTCAGGAATGTTTAGATTCTTCCCTGATAAAATAAGCAAATCATGATATTTGAGAGCGCCTGATGAACCGATATCTTCAAACTGCTTTTGACCCACATCGTATTCATGGGCATCAATGACCACTTCTGGCGCATACCGATTAAATTCTTGATGCAGTGCTGTCAATTCTGGAGATTCTAATGTCATATGATCACGGTTTCCATCTAATCCGTTTGCCAGTCTGCGGTCAAACGCATAAGAACCATCAGGATTGATTCTTGGGACAATGATGATATTGACATGATTAAGTATACGGTCTCCTTCTTCACCTGCTAATCGTTTTGCAATGACGAGAGCAGATTCACCAGAGGCTGGTTCATTTCCGTGTATTTGTGCTTGGAGCCAGATTGTTGGCTTTTTTGAAAGTGGAGTAATCGAGCGATCCTTTGTAAAGTACAGGGCCTGGATGGACCTGCCTTCAATGGATGTTCCAATCTGTTTCTGCGTGGCGTAAGGACTTTTGTGGACAATGTCTCGTAAGAAAGTTTGAAGCTCTTCTTGTGTTGTAAATGTTTCTTCTTTTTTCTGAAAGGCAGGGGTATCAAACGTCTCGTCAGGCTCAGGGTATAGCTTTTTCACTGAAGCCGGCTGTTCATAATTCTTTCCGTAATAAGGGGTTTCTGCATGAGCTGAAGCTGGGCTCACCATCGACAAACTGCCTGCCATGAGGCATACAGCAGCAAAAAGAATCGTGCCTTTTCGTTTGGACATGCTATCCTCTCCCTTCGTTGATTTGCATTATAAAGAAAAAAACAGCAAAAGTGTCAGTATTTTTCAAAAATAAATCTTTTGGAGGAACAGGCATCTCTTTGTCTAGGGCAAATGAATGGAGCCTCCCCAGCAATATGACCTAAAAAAAGTGCCTGCTCACAGCAGACACTTTTTATTTACCAGATGGAAATAGCCCCAATGAGAACTGCCATGACAGTCATAGCGACAACTGCCAGCACAGCCCATTTCATCCCAAATTTCTGATGCTGATCCAGTGATACGCCAACAAGTCCAACAAGTAAATGAGTCGATGGAACAAGTGGACTTAACATATGAATCGGCTGACCAATAATAGAGGCTCTGGCAATCTCAATTTTATCGACACCGTATGCTGCCGCTGTTTCTGATAGGATCGGCAGTACGCCATAAAAGTATGCATCATTCGGCATAAAGAAAGTAAAGATCCCGCTTGTTAATGCGACAATGACTGGAATAAAGCCGCCAAGCTGCTCTGGAATTGCAGATACAATCGAAATCGCCATTTCATCAACCATTTTCGTTCCAGTTAGAATACCTGTAAAAACACCTGCCGCAAAAATCATCGAGGCAATGGCTAAAACGTTTGTGGAGTGAGCCGCAATTCGCTCACGCTGCTGGTCCAAGTTCGGATAGTTCACAATAATTGCCACACAGAAAGCAAGAACAAATAGAACAGTTAAACTGACTTTACCTGATACAAGCAGCAGCACCAATAACAAAGTCAGCGCCAGATTAAACCACCAAAGCTTCGGTCGTTTGATGTCATCTTGCAGTGCCGCTGCCATTTCATTTGCATGAATCGGCTGGTCAAGTTCAATGACACCAAGACGTTTTCTTTCGGCTTTTCCAAGAAAATAAGCAACAATAATCATACTAAGAACCCCTGCACCAATGACTGGAATCATCGGGCCAAATAAAAGTGAAGGATCGACCCCAAGTGCACTCGCCGCTCTAGGTGTGGCTCCTCCCCACGGAATTGTATTCATAATTCCCATGCCAACTCCGGCAATTCCGGCTAAAATAATTGGTCGGATGCCAAGCAGTGTAAATAGTGGAAGCATCGCTGTTGTTGTAATCATATATGTCGTTGTTCCGTCACCATCAAGTGCAACAAGCATCGTCAGGACAGCTGTTCCGACTACGATTTTTAATGGATCGCCTTTAACGATTTTTAAAATTTTCGCCACCATTGGGTCAAATAAACCCGCATCAATCATAATGCCAAAGTACAAAATCGCAAACATGATCATGACCGCTGTCGGTGCTACTTGCTGCACGCCTTTGACAATCATGTCTGAAATTTCAGTAAAATGAAAACCTGCAATAAGAGCAAATGCAATCGGTGTTAACACCAATGCCGTTAAAACAGACATACGTTTCGTCATAATCAAAACCATAAATACTATCATCATAAGAAATCCTAAGATTGCTAACATATTGTTCACCCCTTATGTTGTATACGCTTTCATTAATGTGTTGGTATCCCATTTCCAACCCTTTTTGTCATCATATCTGAGGTGAGAATTGAAGTAAATATTATGAATTTTAATTCTTTTTCGGTCGATAAATGCTTTTTGTTCATTTTGTTCAAATATTGGGCTTTTTCATTCCATGAAAAAACAAAGGGTTTAATTTAGCCCTTTGTCTTCTTGATAGAAGTCTAGGAAAGACGAGTACTGGAGCGGAGCGAATGTGAGATTCGTGAGCACCGGCACACAGGAATGCGGGCGAATGCAAGGGTTTGTCTACACGCTGGGAGCGGTCTCACTCGACCGCTTGTTCTCCTTGTATCAATTGCTCATATTGCCTTAATTGATCTTCCATAAAGATCTTTGCCTCTTTGCTGTTCATATAACGACTTGTCCAGCCCTTTTGCTTTAATCGTTTTTTCCATAACCTCGTTTTCGTCATTTTTTGAAGAAGCTGATCCCATTCACGAATGTCATGCTGACTCATTTGTTTTGGGCCCATCACACCGCGCCAATGGGAAAAGATGAGCGGAATGCCCTGCTCTTTCCATGTCGGCACATCTTCAAATCCATCTAAGCGCTCGCTGGTTGTCGTCGCTACGAGCTTCAGCCTCTTTTTTTCATAATCATGACGAACCTCTGTAATAGTAGTCGTTGCTGCATCTACCTCATGGTCGATGAGCGCCTGAAATAAATCATCTGCACTGTCAAATTTCAGAAATTGAATGCGATATGGATCAATCCCTGCCATTTCTGCTGCCCGGGCAAATGAGATTTGATCATCATTTCCAAAGTCAGGGGCAAACCCAATTTTTAAGGAATCTGGTTTTTTCTTGAGTGCGTGTAACAGCTCCTTCCCATTTGCAAAAGGAGAATCCACTGGGACTGCGACGACCTGCCACTCTTCTGCAAGGATTGCCAGCGGTGTCACATCATTCATCGTCACGTTACTGCTGCCAAGCAAGTTACGGCTTAACAATAAGCTTGAATTTAAACTGATATAGTTGGCTTCTCGCTCCATCATGTAGGTCCATCCTTTATCCACCGTTCCGCCTCTTTGATAAAGAATGTTCACAGGCCGTTTCACCAGCTTCTCTTGTTCAAGCACTGATTTCATCACCTGAGCCGTTTGGTCAAATCCTCCCTCTGGTACACCCGACACCACAATATATAAGGAGCTTTGCTGCAGGAAGGAATCTCCGGCCTTTTTTTCATTAAAGGTGAGCGTGATACAAAGGCAGAGCACGATAACAAAAAATATTGCTTTTTTCATCTTTTATGACTCCGCTTGTTTGGCAGGATAATATTTACGTTCAGGTCTGCCAATGATTCCGTATGCAAGCTCTGCCCGGCATTCCCCTGTTGTCACGAGATACTCTACGTACCGTCTCGCAGTTGTACGTGATGCGCCCATCTTTTCCCCGAGTTCTTCTGCTGTAATTCCGCTGTTCTCTGATGCCATCAATGTTTTCACTTTATCCAAGGTCAGTGAATTGATGCCCGTGGGAAGATCTCTGTCATCCCTTTGTTTTGGCTCTTCCTGCATCTGCCCAAAAAACAGATCGATCATCGTTTGATTGACTTCATCCTTTGAATTGATGATGTCTTTCTTTTCTTTATATTCAGTTAAAACTTGTGCAAACTTTTGTGCGGTCACCGGTTTGATTAAATAATGAACCACTCCGTAATGAAGTGCATCTCTTAAAAGCGTCGTTTCCGTTGCAGCCGTGATAATGATCACATCTACTTCAGGACAGCGTTCTCTTAAAAGCGGCAGCAAGTTGGTGCCGAGTTCATCAGGCATATAGACATCAAGCAAGATGAGATCAACTTGCTCCCTTTGGAGCGCCTCCCACATATCCTTTGCACTCTTTGCCTTTCCGGCGACCTTAAATCCTTCTATCTTTTGTATATAAGATTCATGAATGGCAGCGATTCGAAAATCATCCTCCGCAATGAGTACCTTAATCACCATCTATTCCCCCTTTGTGCCTTTCGGTATGTATACAGTGAAGATGGCACCGCCTTCTTTTTGGTTCGCAACTTCAATCCAGCCCCCAAGCTCGTCCAATACTTCTTTCACATTCGCAAGCCCGTAGCCTCGTCCTTCTCCCTTTGACGAATGGCCTCTTGTGAAAATCTGTGACAGTTCCTCCTCATTCACTCCATCACCTGAATCTGACACTTCTATGATAATATCAAACCCAATATCTGTGATGAATAGGTCTACCTCGCGCTTCTCCTTATTTAATACAGCTTCAAAAGCATTATCTACGAGATTGCCAATGATGGTGATAAAGTGAGATAGACTTAAATGAGCTGGGAGCGGCTCAAGTGAGCTATTTTCATCAATGTGAAATTGGACTTTCTTCTCAGATGCTTTCCCTAGCTTGCCAAGTAAGATCGCTTGTATTTTAGGAGACCGAATTTGCTTCATGAGTAAATCGTGCTGTCGGTTTTGCAGATGATATTCTTCTTTAATTAAGTCGATGGCTTCATCGACTTGATTCAGCTCAAGCAGGCCTAAGATGGCATACAGCTTATTTGAGAATTCATGCGTTTGTGCCCTTAGGTCTTCTGAATATTGGCTGACCTCTGTTAATGTATCCAGCAGCTTCGTCAGTTCTGTTTTCTCCCTGAAGCTCACAATCCCTCCGAATACTCGATTGTCCTGCATTACTTTTTTCACATTTAAAACATAGGTTTTATCATTGACGACTGTTTCGATGTTAGGTTCAATCGTCTCTGCCTTTAAATAGAGAAGAAGTTTGGCATTTGGTAAGACTTGATCAATATGAAGGGGCAGTTCTGATGAGACGAGCAGCATATGTTCAGCTGATGTATTCATCATCGTAATCGCGCCTTTCTGGTCAAACGCAATGATTCCTTCTTTTATAGCGAGCAGCATCGCTTCTCTTTCTCGATACAACGAAGCTATTTCATGCGGCTCAAGCCCTAATGTATCTTTGCGAATACTCTTCATTAAAAAAATCGCACCGAATATGCCAGGCAAGAGCACTAAAAGGGCAATATAGCTAAGCTTCAATAGCTGATGAGCTGTCGCTTGATCGATTTCCTTTTTTAAAAATTCGACGGTGACTGTCCCAATAATTTCTTCATGCCCTTCTGTTTCTTTCATAATGGGCGCACTGCCTCTGACAACGGTTTCACCATTAGAATCATCAGTGGATATAGAAGTTCCTCCAAATAAGAGGGTACTTCTTCCTTCCGATACACTGATGGTTTTTCCTACGTCCTCATGATTCGTATGAACAAGAACCTTTCCTTTTCGATTGGTAATAAAGATGGCATGTGCTCTTACTTGCTCCTTCATTTGCTCAAGCACTGCCTGTTCTTCATTTTTGGAAGCTGACACGGCCACCGATGCTTTAATGGGCGGCATATATGATATCGTTCTAGCGGTCTGCACCGCCAGCTGTTCAGCTTGTCCCTGCCTTTCCGATGTCTGCAGAAAACCAAAACAAATGGTTAATAATGCAATGACAACAAGCAAAAGCCCGATAATTAACCCCAAAATTTTCGTTTGTAAAGTAACTTTCCTTTTGCCCATCCTCACCGCTACAACCCCTAATTCAGTAGATTCACCCGAATAGACTCTAAGAAAATGATATCATTTTTTCTTACTAAGTTAAGAGAAAATTCTTTCAAACAAAAAAGGACGACTCAGAATCGAGTCATCCCTGTATGCCTATTACGTGATCGATAAACCAGCACTCGCATAGCCTGCTACGGTATTCACTAAGGATAGACCTGTAGCTGATGCAGAGAATACAACAAGCAATCGTGTTTCCGGTGTGACTGGTACATTTAGACCAGTCGCAATACCGTTTGAAATAGCACCCAGTGTTAAAACTCCAGTTAAAGCTGGGGCTAATGTGACACTCGCTACTTGTGTAAAGCTGTTATTTGGTGTCGGTGAAGCGAATAGACTAGCCGTTACGGTAACACTCGTGCCAACTAAAGAAAGAGCTGCTGTTGTGCTGAAATAGCCGGCAAATGACGTGATTGTTCCAGCTCTTGGAACTGAGAACGCCATGTTGATTAGTGTACCCGCAGCGCCTGTTAAATCAATGATTCCGCCTACAATACTGACACCTGTCGCTGAGTTACCAAATCCGATCAAACTGGATGTTCCAACAAGTCCGCCTGCAATTGTTGTCAGGACGGCAGGTGTACCTGAAGCAAACGGAATGATCGCACTCGATCCTGTCACACCTGTTGGACCTGTTGCTCCGGTCGCTCCTGTACCCGTGACTCCCGTTGCTCCTGTATCACCCGTAACACCAGTGGCTCCGGTTACTCCCGTTGC
>NZ_JBYTDZ010000006.1:123805-269520 GCF_058791855.1 Bacillus sp. EB106-04-04-XG123
CCCGTTGCTCCTGTTGCTCCGGTTACCCCAGTTGCACCTGTTAAACCCGTGGCGCCAGTGGCTCCGGTCGCTCCTGTTACTCCTGTGACGCCGGTGGCTCCGGTCGCTCCTGTACCCGTGACTCCCGTTGCTCCTGTATCACCCGTTACCCCAGTTGCTCCGGTTACTCCTGTTGCTCCCGTTGCTCCTGTATCACCTGTTACCCCAGTTGCCCCGGTTACTCCTGTTGCTCCGGTAATACCTGCGGCGGCCAATAACGTATAGTCTGGGGACGTATCTGGTGTACCTGTTGGTGGTGTTGTATTCACAACATAGGTTCCACCTTCATATGTCACCACTTGACCTACTGGATAGGTTGGGGCTGTAGCTGGGTCAAACGCCAGGATGCCAGTTAATCCTACACCGGTTACTCCGGTCGCACCAGTATCGCCCGTTACCCCAGTTGCTCCGGTGGCTCCTGTTGCTCCGGTTACCCCGGTGGCTCCCGTATCTCCTGTTGCTCCGGTTACTCCTGTGACTCCAGTCGCTCCTGTTGCTCCGGTGGCTCCGGTCGCTCCTGTACCTGTGACTCCAGTTGCTCCTGTATCACCCGTCACCCCAGTTGCTCCGGTTGCTCCAGTTACTCCTGTGACTCCAGTATCACCGGTTACACCAGTTGCACCTGTTACTCCGGTGGCTCCGGTAACACCTGCGGCTGCTAATAACGTATAGTCTGGAGAAGTATCCGGTGTACCTGTTGGAGGCGCTGTATTGACCAGATATGTTCCGCCTTCATATGTCACTACTTGACCTACTGGATAGGTTGGCGCTACTGCTGGATCAAACGCTGCGACTCCGGATAAACCGACTCCAGTCGCTCCAGTCACTCCTGTTGCCCCGGTTTCACCAGTTACCCCTGTTGCACCTGTTGGTCCTGTGACGCCGGTGGCACCAGTTTCTCCTGTCGCTCCTGTGACCCCTGTTGCACCTGTTTCACCGGTGGCTCCCGTACCAGTAGCTCCCGTTGGACCAATTTCCCCCGTCGCTCCCGTAACACCAGTGGCACCGGTTGGACCAATTTCTCCTGTTGCTCCTGTGACGCCAGTGACTCCGGTTGGACCAACCTCTCCCGTTGGTCCTGTCACTCCTGTTGCGCCGGTGGAACCCGTGACTCCTGTACCGGTTGCTCCTGTAACGCCAGTCGCTCCTGCAGCGGCCAATAACGTATAATCTGGTGACGTATCTGGTGTGCCTGTTGGTGGCGCCGTGTTAACAAGGTAGGTTCCTCCTTCATATGTCACCACTTGACCTACTGGATAAGTTGGCGCTACTGCTGGATCAAACGCTGCGACTCCGGATAAACCGACTCCAGTCGCTCCGGTCACTCCTGTTGCCCCTGTTTCACCAGTTACCCCAGTTAAACCTGTTGGTCCTGTGACGCCGGTTGCTCCTGTTTCACCTGTTGCACCGGTTGCTCCTGTACCAGTGGCGCCGGTTGGACCAATTTCCCCCGTTGCTCCTGTGACGCCAGTCGCTCCCGTTTCACCTGTTGCACCGGTTGCTCCTGTGCCGGTGGCGCCGGTTGGACCAATTTCCCCCGTTGCTCCTGTGACGCCAGTCGCTCCCGTTTCACCTGTGGCTCCGGTTGCTCCTGTTCCAGTGGCGCCGGTTGGACCAATTTCCCCCGTTGCTCCTGTGACGCCGGTCGCTCCTGTTTCACCTGTTGCACCGGTTGCTCCTGTGCCGGTGGCGCCCGTAACTCCTGTCGCTCCTGCAGCAGCTAAAAGCGTATAATCTGGGGAAGTATCGGGTGTACCTGTTGGCGATGCTGTGTTTACAAGATACGTCTCGCCTTCATATGTCACCACTTGACCTACTGGATACCCTGGTGCCGCTGCCGCATCAAACGGAACAACTCCAGTTAGACCTACACCGGTAGCGCCGGTTGCCCCAGTCGGACCGGGATCTCCCGTAACACCTGTTGGTCCTGTACCTGTTGCTCCTGCAGCAGCTAAAAGCGTATAGTCCGGTGATGTATCAGGCGTCCCTAATGGCGGTGCTGAATTGACCACATACGTACTGCCATCGTATGTCACCACTTGCCCTACTGGGTAGGCTGGTGCTACTGCTGGATCAAATGCCAGAATGCCTGTTAAACCTACACCTGTTGGACCGATTGGACCTGCTGGACCTGCTGGGCCCGCTGGACCTGCTGCACCCGCCGGACCTGCTGGGCCTCTTCTTCCTCTGCCGCCTGGCGGACCTTGAATCACACAAACACAAGGATCTTTTCCGCAGCAAGGATTTTTCACTGGTTTTCCTGGCTTCCCTGATCTTCCTTTCTTACAACTATCACATTCCCAGCCATCATCCTTATACGCATCATACCAGCTTCCTTTTTGGTAGTGGTCTGTCGAATGAGTTGGATATGTCTTTCCGCATTGTCTACATCTTCTCATAGAATCACCCCCATCCATCGTATTCATCACGACCAAGAAAGGTGTATGTACATTTTTATTTTTATTTAGAAAGATAAAAAGACCTTGCACGCTATGCACAAGGTCTTTCTTTCATTGAAGTCTCATCGTCATTTTTAAATCTTTTCCTACCATACGATAATCAATATCTACCGGACGGATAGCTTCTTTTAATGTTTTCATCCCTTCTCCTTCAAAGAAAGTAGGCGCATCTTTTCCTCCAATGAATAACGGCGCCATATAAATAATGGCTTCGTTCACAAGTGACGCTTCTAAAAAGGACGCGCTCACACTGCCTCCCGCCTCCACAAGTACCGACATGACAGAACGCTTCTTCAGCATGCGTAACACATCATGGATGTCTGTCCGATTTTCTCCGCTTGTGATAAAGACCTGATGTCCTTTTTGCACCAGTTGATGGTATTTTTTTTGATCGTACTTGTTTGAGGTACAAATAATGGTTTCTGCCATATGATCGTTTAAACATTTCGCATGAAGCGGAATCCTTAATGTGGAATCTAAAATGACGCGAATGGGCTGTGTCACGATTGAATCTTTCACAATAAGACCTGCATCATCTTGAATAATGGTTTCGACGCCTGTTACCACAGCATCTGCTTCTTGACGTAATTGCTGCACTTCTTTTCTTGCTTCTGTTCCCGTAATCCATTTGCTTTCTTGATGAGCTGTTGCAATTTTCCCGTCTAACGAAATGGCTGTTTTTAATATGACATATGGAAGATCTGATTGTATGGAATGAAAAAAAGGAAGATTTAAGCTGTCCGCTTCCCGTTTACATATCCCTTCTTCTACTTCTATCCCTGCTTGTTTCAACATCGTGACCCCTTTACCTGCTACAAGCGGATTTGGGTCCCCAGTGGCAATGACCACACGTTTCACCCCGCTCTTTATTATGGCTTCTGAGCAAGGCCCTGTTTTTCCATGATGCGAACAAGGTTCGAGTGTCACATACATATGAGCTCCCTTCGCCTTTTCTCCTGCCATTTGCAGCGCATGAATTTCAGCATGCGGTTCGCCCGCCTTCATGTGAGCACCAATTCCGACGATCTCACCTTTTTTGACTACTACTGCCCCGACAAGCGGATTTGGTGAGGTTTGTCCTTTCATGGCCTTTGCGTTGGCAATCGCTAGCTTCATATAAAAAACATCGTCTTTCATGTAAGTCTCCTTTCCTCTCTTTCAAGGGAAAGAACTCCTTCAGGGAATGAAGGAGTTCTATTCTCATGTGCTATATTTTTTCCATCCGTTTCTTTTCAGATCGATCATAGTAAGGCAAGGAATAAAAAAGTTTATAAGATGCTCGTTGTTTACAAAAACAGCATTTGCGACATTCATATTTATTAATGAGGAGCACATGCGGACAATTGAGTACAGACAGACCTTTTTTCATATGTTCCTTGCAAACACTTATCATGAGAATCCCCCGCTTACATTCTTTTTCTTAATGAGAGATTACTTCTTTCGGAAATTGTTCGAATAAGCGTAGTACTTCGGTATGCGTCCCATCTTCTCGAACGTGATAAATCCCACCGTCGTATGAGCTTGCGTATACATCATTGCCTAATTGTCTAATGGCACTAATTCCATTTTGGGCAATTCTAATTGGGCCGGTGTTGACATCCAGCTCTGGATTCCACACAACGATATAGCCCCAATAATCACCGCTTACGATATACCCAGAGTCTGTGACTGTGACCGATTTAATCGAATACTGGTGTTCGTTATGCTGGTCTAAAATTCTTCCTGTATGCAAATCAAACAATCTTACATTCTTGTCTCGGCTGACAATGGCGATACGGTCTCGTTTACTATCAATAAAGACATCATTCAACAGCTCTGTCGCACCGATGTATTCGGCTTTTAAGGACAAACTCTTTTTATCTAAAAGACAGATGGTTCCTTCAACCGCTGCTGTGATGATATGATCTCCTTCTACCTTTAATGCTTTAACCGCACAATCGTGTGCTTTGGAACGGCCAATTTCCTTTAAGTGTTCTGTTGAAATGACATGTACATAACCGCCGTAAGTTCCAATATAAAATTGACGATCCTCCTCGTGGAAATACACGCTGTTGACCGGACCTGTGTTGAGATCGAACGAAACCATTTGCTGTAATGACTCGTGAACAATATGCACCTGACTTGCATGGTCTCCCCACGCATAATAGCTTCCATCTCGTGCAACAGCTACTCCATTCGTTAAAACACCCGTCGATTTGGCAATTTCAATTCCATTTTTTCTGAATTTTCCATCATCTGATGCGGTAATAATATCACCTGCATCAGTCAGCGCAATATCATTGATAGATGGTGTCGCCATTTCGATCTCATCTGATATGACTTTGCCCTTTTCAATCGACCATTCACAATATGTTTTTCCAAAGCTGGCTCCTAATATTGACTTCTCATCCTCTGTCCAGACAAGCGAGCGCTCCCACTGATATTTATGAGGCAGCAGCGTATCGACTAAATCACCTGTTTCATAATTCCACAGCTTAATTAAATGGTCGTAGCCTGCTGTGAGCAAGTAATTGCCGCTTGGAGAAAAATTCACGCGCTTGACGCCCTGTAAATGGGCTTTGATGATTTTCTTCTCCTGTAAAGTCGCTGCATCGTAAATAATAACGGTGCCATCATCTCTGCCAAGTGCGAATACTTCTTTTTGATTGCTGCCGCTGATGGTATCCAGCTCATAATCAAACGGGCCGATTTCCCCTACAATTTCTCCGGTCTCATACAGCCATACAAGGACGTATCCATCATCACCTGTTGTGTAAGCTTTATCACCATGTATCCATACAGCTAATACATCTTTGCTATGACCATGGAATTCTCTTAAAATAGCACCCGTTTCGATATCCCAGACTAAGCATCTTCTATCTCTGGACACGGATACAAGCAAAGTATCCTGCTTCGCAAAAGCGACGGCTTCTACATCATCCGCATGACCAAACAACGTGCGAATTCGGGTATTTGTGCCTGTATCATATAACTGAATGGTATAGTCTGACGATGCACTCGCTAAATACTTTCCGTTTTCAGAAAGAGATATTGAGTTAATGATATGCTCGTGACTGCCAATAAACGTTCCTTCTCCCGTCGCCCGGTTCCACTGATAAATACAGCGGTCATAGCCGCCAGTATAAACAATTTGGTCGTGCTGAGTTGATAAAACAGATGTAATTGGTCCTCTATGCATAGTTTTACACTCCCACCTTTATATGTTGTTTTTGACGAGTCACTAAACGAAAACCAGTAAATCGAAAAACGGGATCTGGGTGCTTCCCGTGTCTTCTTGCGACTCTGCATAAATCTCCACCTCTTGCGAAGGAGCCGCCTTTTAAAATGTAGTAGTCACTTCCGAGTGTTTCCGTTAAATCATCGACGACCTCGATGCCGCCTTCATATACGTGATATTTGGTGTTGACCCATTCCTCGACGTTGCCCCCCATATCATAAAGACCAAATAAGGATCTGCCCTTTTCGTAATGACGGACAGGCGTCGTTTTTTCAATATTTGATTCGTGCGTATTGCAGTAAGAAGGATCAAACTCATCTCCCCACGGGTATTGATTTCTCGTGTTTCCCCGGGCAGCATACTCCCATTCTTCTTCCGTAGGAATCGACACATCCATCCCCAGTTTCCCGCTTAGCCACTGACAGAACGAGAAGGCTTCCTCAATGTCCATACCCCAAGCTGGATGATCTTTTCCCCCGCCAAGCTCTTCGTTCGTTAAGCTCTCCGGGTATGTCTGGCCTGTTTCATCACAATAGCTTTGATACAGTTCATTGCTGACGACCGTATCTGAGATAAAAAATTCGTTGATATACGGCTGATAGGATGGAAATTCTTTGTACAGCCATTTTTGAAATTTTTTCTCACGACCGTAGGTTGGATTGAGCAGCTTGTCCTTCCAGTATTCTGATGCCTTTTTCATATCTTCTTCATTACTTCCAATCGTTGCATAGCCGCTTGGAATTTGAATCCAATTGATATCAGGTTTCACGCTTTTCTCCCGCCTTCTTTCAATAAACTCGTCTATTGATTAATTAATTTCTTCTCATCGACCATATGCCCTGAGGCTGCTTTTGCCTTTAAATAGGCTTCATTGTAGAGAGAGGCTTCGACCGTATGATCAAACCGCAAAACAGGAAGACCGTAAGCTGCAATAGAATCGACTTTATCTGGATTGTTCGTTAGTAAATGCAATGGTTTCCCTTTGTTTAAATAGTGCAAAACTGCTGCTGCTTCCTCGTAATGCCGATCATCATCCCCGCAGCCGATCAGACGGTTGGCTTCAAAAGTATCCAGCTGCATTTCCTGTAATTTATACGTCAATGCTTTTGCCATCAGCCCAATAGACCGCCCTTCTTGATTGGCCATATACACCAGCATGCCTTTTCCGTAATCGGTGATTTTCTTCAGCGATAATGCAAGCTGTGGACCACAGTCACATTTCAGTGACCCAAACACATCACCTGTTTGGCAGACACTATGGATTCGCACAAGCGGCGGCAGTTCATTTTCAAAGTCGCCAAATAAGAGACAAGAGGAAAAGGTTTGCTGCGCGGTACTCATTTGGACAATCGATTCAATCGTTGGTTTTGTATCCCGTTCAACACGTGCGAAGGCATACCACTTAAATGGCACTTCTTCATGTTGAATGGAAATTGGCAAATTCACAGGCCCCACGAGCAAATAGTGTTTTTCTTGAAAGGTAAAATGATGAATCATTGATTGTAATTCATCTACAAACTTGTTCATTTGTCTCCCCCCTATTCATCACTGCACCCAAATCGACTCCCATAGCGCAGTGATGGAGTGATGAATATGTGTATGCACTCCCTCTGCCTTTGTGCTCCCGCAGAAGGAAATGAATGTGCAGTGTCTCTCATCGCTTTAGACCTTGTCCATTTCCAGTACAAAGGAGCAGAAATCTTGGTTCATATGCTTTTTTTGTCAGAGCAGCAAACGCCCTTGATTGGCAGACGCTCTTTCTTAACTTGAACACCTCTGCTAGCTTTGAATCACTCACCTTTGTACTAGATTTTGACGGCAATGACATGATGCTGGCATATTCCGGCCTTCGCTTGTAATGGTGATATGGATACAAGCTCAAGACCTGATGTACAAATTTTTTCGCCAAGCTGAGAATCTGAAAACGAAAAATGAAAACGGCCATCTTCTCCGATTAATCCTGTTTTCCACTCTTCTCCCCAGACAACAAGTGAAAAGACACCGCCTTCATGAAGTAAAGAAGAGACCTGTTTTAAATAACGTTCATGATCATCAGGATGTTGATGATGAAAGCAGCCATGATCTAAAATCAAATCAAATTGCATCCCGCGTCCCTGATCCATGGACCATGACATAAAATCTTGATGAACAAAGTCGACAGGAACTGTTTCTCTTTTCTGTAACCCTTCCCACTCCTCATGCTCATACAGGTCGATACCGACATATGCGGAAAGCCCGCTTAAATGTTCAAGTGCACGGCCGTTGCCGCACCCGATATCCAGTACAGAAGCAAGTGCATTCTTTTCCCTTGAACGCCATGCCTTTAATGACATCACTGCTGCGTCTGTTAAGGATGGATCAGTGGACCACATATCTGTTCTTTGCTCATAATGCTCTTGGAATGCCATGCGCATCTTTTCTAAATACAAACCACTGTCTTCATGGTACAAAGCCTTTTTCATCATGAAACCTCCTTCAATTCACAATCGCCTTTTCGGGCAAAGGTGGTTTTCAAGCCAAAAACCTTATGTTAAAATGAAAGATGGATTTTTTAGGAAAATCTGTTTGTCTGAAAAAGGAGAGAAGCATCCCACATGTTCACTCTTCTTTTTCAGCATTCATCCTCCTCATATGCAGCCGTTTGAAGGCCGCCTCGCCTCAGCTTGTTCTCTCTTTTTTTCATATGAGTTCACCTCCTTCACCGTTCGATCAACTCACACTCTTTATTGAAACCGCTTTCTCTTTTGTATAAGGACTTAACGCCTTTTGACTATCTCTTGCAGTGTTCATAGTAGAAAAACCAATCTACTGTTTAGAATGACTATCATTTTTTCTTCAAGTACATGATTCTTTGCTTTATTTTAGTAGACCCTTTTGTAACTTAAAGGCGCTTAGGCCTTGGTTTCTGCCACCCCCTTTCACTAAGTATGCTCCGAATAAACTCGCCAGAAATTTAACAACTAATTCCATAATGACTGGAATAAGCCAAATATATTGTTTTTAGTTTATTTTGTCAACAAATTATTTCCTAAACATTAAAATGAATTTTCTAATTGAAAATACAGGTATTTTTCGTGGTTTTTTGACCTTAAAACAATTATTTCTACATAAAAACACAATTTAAACCAATAGAACTAAGAAATTTATCTACTAAATTACACAAGTTTTTTATTTAATTTTAAATCAAAATAGAAAGATACAATAATTATTTCCCGAATGGTTTTTTGTGATATTTCGACTATTTTTTTCTGATTCCCCATGTTTTTCTTTGGTATAGCGGCATTTTCAATTAGAGCGTTTACTATTTATTCCATACTTATGTATTTATTTATTATCATAAAAAAGATATATGTCTCTCCTTCAGACATGGGGGCATGAAAAAAAGCCCCTTACAAAAGTAAGAGGCTTTTTCAGTTGGCGTTTACGCCCAGTTTTTCACTTTTTCATGATCTGTGACAAAGAGAAGCACTTTCCCTTCATCTAAATGTTCTTCAAATGTCTCAGCTTCTTCTTTGGTGAAACCAATTTCATGAATTTTATTGCGGAGCTCATCTCCCTTTTTACTAAAGATGTTCCCAACCGCATGTTTAAGTCCAACTTCTCTTGAGCCTATCGTATTGGCATCTGCATTATTTGCAATACGCTCTGTTCGATCATCGTCATGGGATAGAACATAAATGTCCTCTCTTGCAACACCGATCGATTTTAATTGCTCTACATCTCTTTGAAGTGTTTCATCATTTGAATACTCTCTTACAACAGGTTTCATTTTATATTCCTCCTTTAACGTCTTACGAATCTTTTACCCGTCACTTTTGACATTAAACCTTACAAGAGCACATCCAATTTGCTTAATGAGCATACCATGCCTATCGACTTATTTTTGACAAAAAGCCTGTTAAAATGACTAAATTTTCTGAAATATCGTGTTCATTCCTGTGGATTTGTTGTACAATTCTTATACTGGAGGCTAGAAATGAGGGAGAGCTGATGTATTACTTTTCAGCGGAGCAGCAGTTTAATGCTTGGGTTGTCAGTGATTTGGTGAAACAGCTTTTTCAAAAGTGGAATCCTGAAGAAGCAAATACAAAGCCGCTTACATTGTTTGCCGAACAGCACTTTCGCATCTCCATTGATTATCTCTTTTCCATCATTATTAACATTGGAGATATCGAGTCAATTGAACAAGATCCACAAGACCTGTTGTCCTCATATTTGAATATCCTTTTTCCTTTTGTGACGCGCGATATGATGAAGGCCTCCATGCAAAATGCAAACGAATATTTGTTAAAAGAACGTGATGCGGATGTGTATCAGCTGTTTGGCTGTCTCCCGCCGCTCCTCTCTGTATCTTTTCAGAAAAAGTAGTCCCCTTCGATGAGATGGTGGCTGCTTTTTTGTATGTGTTTTGAAAAGACCGTATGTTTTGAACGAAAAGAAGCATCATGTTAATGTAAATCTAGGCTGTAAGTGAAAGGGAGGATTTGACATGAGTCAACAAAAGCAAATTCAATTAGCCAAACGTCCAAAAGGATTACCTACAAAAGATGTTTTTCATTTTGAAACAGTAGATATACCTGTACCGCAAGATGGAGAGGTCTTGATTCAAACGAAATATGTTTCTGTAGATCCTTATATGAGAGGGCGAATGCAGGATACAAAATCCTATACACCTCCGTTCAAGCTAAATGAAGTGATTCAGGGCGGTGTCGTTGGAGAAGTCGTTGAATCGAAATCGCCTCAATTTGAAAAAGGTGATTTTGTCCTTGGATTCCTTGGCTGGCAAGAATATTCCACTGCCAAAGCTGAATCTCTGACTAAAATTGATCCGTCCATTGCGCCATTGTCCTATTATTTAGGCATTTTGGGGATGCCAGGGCAAACCGCTTACTTTGGCCTGCTTGCGATTGGCCAGCCAAAAGAAGGCGAGACGGTTGTCATTTCTGGAGCCGCAGGTGCCGTTGGTTCCGTTGTGGGGCAAATCGCTAAGATCAAAGGCGCACACGTCGTGGGTATTGCCGGATCTGATGATAAACTCGCTTATTTAAAAGAATTGGGCTTTGATGAAACGATTAATTATAAAACAACGAATGATTTAGATGATGCGATTGCAAAAGCCTGTCCTAACGGCGTTGATGTGTACTTTGACAATGTAGGCGGCGAGATTTCAGATGCGGTGATGAATCATTTGAACCGTTTTGCACGCATTCCAGTATGCGGTGCCATTTCTTCTTATAATATTAGTGCGAGCGAAGATATCGGACCGCGTGTGCAAACAAAACTCATCAAAACAAGCGCATTGATGCAAGGCTTCATCGTTGCCAACTATTCAGATCGTTTTGGAGAGGCAGCGAAGGATCTCGCACAATGGGTAAAAGAAGACAAACTCACATATAAAGAAACAATCATTGAAGGCTTTGATAACATTCCTGATGCATTCCTTGGATTATTCAAAGGGGAAAATGTCGGAAAACAGCTTGTCAAAATTTCATAACAAAAAAGGCCCCTCCATATGGAAGGGTCCTTTTCTTATGCCTGCTTAGGCGCAAGCTGCAGCTGGCCTTGTTTATATACAATTTCTTCAAGCGAAAGATTCAGCTTTTTCGCCATTCTTTTCAGCATTGATTGCTCTTGAGGTGTAACAAGGCTGATAACTGCGCCTTCTTTTCCAGCGCGTCCGGTTCTGCCTGAACGGTGGATGTAGCCCTCTTCATTTGGCATATCTGCATGAATGACATATGGCAGATCATCAATATCGATTCCTCTTGCTGCAATATCTGTTGCAAGGAGGAGCGGGAATTCACGCTGTTCAAATGATTTTAAAATTACAGCACGCTCAGCTTTTTTTGCTTCACTATGAAGGACACCAAGGTCGACATGGTGATACGCTAATTTCTCTGCATAAATGCTTAAGTTCGTAATGTCACGCACAAAAACGAGCGCCTGCATGTCCTCAAGCCGTGATAGCTTTTGCAGTAGTTTCACTTTGTCACGCTGATCACATAACAGATAATAGTGACCCACTTTCTGCGCTTCTTCCTCGCTTCTAGCAATTTTCAATACTTCTGGTTCAGATGTCATTTCTTTGATCAGCTGAACGGTTTCATCTTTCAACGTGGCAGAAAAACAAAGGATTTGTCTTTCTTTTAATGTGGACTTAATGATCGCTTGGATCGTTTTCATATGCTCTGGCACAAGAAGCTGATCTGCTTCGTCTAATACGATCGTTTTGACTTCATGCATTTTCAGTTTCTTGATTTTGATTAATTCTTGTACTCGGCCAGGTGTCGCCACAACGACGTTCGGGTGTTTCTTTAGCTTTTCTTGCTGCTTCTTGATGTTCGCTCCACCAATCAAGGAAACCGCTTTGATGTCTGATCCTTGTTTGAACTCTTGCACGACATCAAAGATTTGCATCACAAGCTCTCTTGAAGGTGCCAAGATTAAGACTTGCGGATGCTTAATATTGACATCAATTTTATTTAAAAGCGGCAGAACATACGCAAGTGTCTTCCCCGTTCCAGTTGGTGATTCTGCGATCACATCACGCTTCTCCGTAATCCACTCTGCTGTTTTTTCTTGTATAGCTGTTGGTTTTTCGAAGCCAGCCGATTGAAAGTTCTCTTGAATAAATGGCTTTGCTTCTTTCAAAAATGCCCAATTTTCCGTCATGTCGATCTCCTTTATCCTCATTCAATCTATCCTTTAGTATCTCAAAATCAGCTTTGAAACGCAATTTTTCTTTTGATGCTTTTATCGAGCCGGACAGTTCGATATAATCATGAGAGGCACTAGCCGTTTTGAATCTATTTGAGGTGTAAAAAATGATATTATCTGTTAAAGATTTAAGTCATGGCTTTGGCGACAGAGCCATTTTCCACGAAGTGTCCTTCCGTTTATTAAAAGGCGAGCATGTCGGCTTAATCGGCGCCAACGGTGAAGGAAAGTCAACGTTTATGAATATTATTACTGGCAAGCTGGAGCCAGATGCAGGAAAAGTCGAATGGGCGAAAAATGTCCGTGTCGGCTACCTTGATCAGCATACCGTGCTAGAAAAGGGAAGAACGATCCGTGAAGTCCTTCAGGATGCATTCCATTATTTATTTTCAATGGAAGCCGCGATGAATGACATTTATGGCAAAATGGGTGAAGCCGATCCTGATGAGCTGGAAAAGCTGTTAGAGGAAGTGGGCGTCATTCAGGATGCACTGACAAACAATGATTTCTATATCATTGATTCTAAAGTCGAGGAGATTGCAAGAGGTCTTGGCTTAACAGATCTCGGGCTGGACCGTGATGTGACGGAGCTCAGCGGCGGTCAGCGTACGAAGGTGCTGCTAGCGAAATTGCTGTTAGAGAAGCCAGAAATTCTCCTTCTCGATGAGCCGACCAACTATTTGGATGAGCAGCATATTGAGTGGCTGAAGCGTTATTTACAAGAATATGAAAATGCGTTTATCCTCATTTCACATGATATTCCGTTTTTAAACAGTGTCATCAACTTGATTTATCATGTTGAAAATCAAGAGCTCACGCGCTATGTTGGGGATTACGACCAATTTAAACAAGTGTACGAAGTCAAAAAGCAGCAGCTCGAAGCAGCCTATAAAAGACAGCAGCAGGAAGTGGCTGAACTAAAGGATTTTGTCGCAAGAAACAAAGCACGTGTCAGCACAAGAAATATGGCGATGTCCCGCCAAAAGAAACTGGATAAGATGGATATGATTGAACTCGCAGCAGAAAAGCCAAAACCAGAATTCCACTTTAAACAAGCACGTACTTCTGGGAAACTGATTTTTGAAACGAAAGATTTGGTCATCGGTTATGATGAACCACTCTCCCGCCCATTGAATTTGAAAATGGAACGCGGGCAAAAAATTGCGTTGTACGGTGCTAACGGTATCGGTAAAACCACGCTACTCCGAAGCCTTCTTGGGGAAATCACACCTATTTCTGGTGAGGTGGAACGTGGAGAATTCTTGCATATTGGCTACTTTGAGCAAGAAGTAAAAGAGCAAAACAGCAATACTTGTATTGAAGAAGTATGGAGCACCTTCCCTTCTTACACGCAATATGAAGTCAGAGCCGCTCTTGCAAAATGCGGATTAACGACAAAACATATTGAAAGCCGCGTGTCTGTTTTAAGCGGTGGAGAAAAAGCAAAGGTCCGTCTTTGCAAGTTGATCAACGAAGAAACCAACTTACTTGTTCTCGATGAGCCGACAAACCACTTAGATGTCGATGCAAAAGAAGAACTAAAACGCGCGTTAAAAGAATATAAAGGCAGCGTCTTATTGATTTCTCACGAACCTGAATTTTATCAAGATGTGGCAACCGAAACTTGGAATTGCGAATCTTGGACAACAAAAGTATTATAACGACAAAAAAGCCTTATATCTTTAGAAGATATGAGGCTTTTTCTAATTAATGACCTGCTTGGATATTCACCAAATGCTTACGTCCAAGGAGCAGGATGATCATGCCTAAGAGAACCACAGCAGCCCCGACATAATAAGGTGTACTTGCTGTATAGGATTCAGCGAGAACTCCGGCAATCCAAGGAGCAATCGCGCCCCCAATAAATCGTACAGCACTGTATGAGGATGAAGCAATTGAACGTTCAACCGGTGCTGATCCCATCACAGCTGTCGTGAGCACTGTATTGATCATACCGAGAATTCCCCCAGCAATGACAATTCCGCAAATGACTACGACAACATGTGACGTAAATACCCCAATGCCAAGTAAAATCAATGCAAACGAAGCAAACAGAACGACAAGCGAGGTCAATGTCCCCAGTTTACGATGAATGACTGGCGCTGAAAAGACAGAGGTCACTGCCAAGAATAGCCCCCATCCAAAAAAGACATATCCAAGTCCATGCTCATCAAGATGGAGCACAAATGGCGAATACGCTAAAAGCACAAAGAAACCGAAATTGTATAAGAAAGCGGCAGATGCCATCGTTAAAAGTCCTTTATATTTTAACGCCCCGACAGCCTCAAATAATTTCACTTTTTTCTGCGGCTTTTGCATAGGTGGAAGCATAAAGGTAATCGCTAAAAGAGCAATAAGCATTAACACGGCAACGCCAAAGAAAGGCCCGCGCCAAGAAATTGTGCCAAGCTCACCGCCAAGCAGCGGTCCAACCGATATCCCAAGACCTAGTGCTGCCTCGTATAAAATAATGGCCTTCGCACTTCCTCCAACTGATACACCAACAATGACAGAGAGTGCAGTTGAAATAAATAAAGCATTCCCAATGCCCCATCCGCCTCTAAAGCCAATTAATTCATTAATCGTTGAAGAAGTACCACCTAAAGCAGAAAAAACAATAATAAAAATGAGTCCAACTAATAACGTCCATTTCGCACCAATCCGACTAGAAATAAAGCCGGTAAAGAACATCACAAAGCCGGTCACAAGTAAGTAGCTTGTAAATAAAAGAGAGACCTGGCTTGGAGATGCGTGTAATTGCGATGCAATGGCTGGCAGGATCGGGTCGACGAGTCCTATTCCCATAAACGAAATCACACACGCAAAGGCAACAGCCCAAACGGCTTTTGGCTGCCTAAGCAGACTTGTACGCTGTTTCAACACTTCTTCTTCCTTCATTCCATCAGAACCTTTCCTTCAAATGTTGACAAAATAAAATAAACACGCAGAGGTGTTTATTTTTGTAATTGCTCAATTGCATGAACCGCTCTTTCTTTCATCGCTTCAAGATCCTTTTTAAAGGATTGAATCGTTTCAAGCTTTTTTGTTATCAATTGATGCTGTATGTTGAGCTGCGCATCAATATCTAAAAGCTTCTCTAATCGCTCCTTCGGATCAAGCGACAGCAAGTAGCCTTCTTTATTCAGCTCTAGCTGCTTTCCGATTTCCATAAACGATTGAAGCTCCTGTAAAGAAAAGCCGAGTACCTCTTTTGCCTGCATCACTTTCTCTAGCTCTTCCATATCGTCCTCTGAGTAAAGTCTGACACCGCCCTCAGTCCGCTTTGGTGCTGATAATAAACCAATCTCTTCATAGAAACGAATCGTCCGTTTTGTCAGTCCGCTTCTTTTCGCCACTTGATCAATTTTCATCCATTCCATCGCCAGTGCCTCCTGCTCATCAATTCATGTTTTATTATACACCTTTATAACCTTAACGTAAACGTCAAAGTTTTAATACTTGATTTATTCCATATGTTATCGCAAAATAAATAGGAATAATTACGATTTACAGGAGGTACCATATGCGCTCATTTCCACCTAAAGTAGAACGGCACCAGCTATTCGGATCTGTACCGCCAAGTCTTGGCACAAAGCCTTGGCAAAAAGAGGACATGTCTGACATTCAAAAAACAGAGCAGGATTTTTATTTTCATCTTGAACAAGTCGGGGTCTGTCGCATGTCCTATCCCATACATATCGTATCTAAAACAGCACCACAGCGCCAAACAACCACTGCTGAATTCTCACTGAGCACATCCCTGCCAGCCCATCAAAAAGGCATTCATATGAGCCGTCTCACTGAACAGCTGCACTCGTTTTATGAGAGCAGCAAGCCGCTTGATGTGAATACCCTAAAAGAATTGACGGCAGCGCTCGCCCGGAAAATGAATCAATCCTCTGCTTCCATTCAAGTTTCCTTTCCATGGTACATGGAAAAACAAAGTCCAGTCACCGGGCAGTCAGGCTTGATGCATGCAACTGTCAAATATGACGTCCATTTTCATGAAAAGGACGGATGGACCTGTCATGTGGGCTGCGATGCACAGGTCACGACATTATGTCCTTGTTCCAAGGAAATCAGTGAATATGGTGCCCATAATCAGCGCGGGTCTGTTTCCATTCAAGTAGAGTTGTTTGAACAAGCAGCGCTCCCTGACGACATCAAGGCCGTTCTTTTACATATCATTGAGTCCAATGCGAGCGCACCGCTTTATCCCGTGCTCAAAAGACCTGATGAAAAGAAAGTGACAGAAGAGGCTTATGAAAATCCGCGCTTTGTAGAAGATATCACAAGATTAATTGCCATTGAATTATATGAGCAGCCATGGATTAAAGGCTTTCAAGTCGAGTGTCGTAATGAGGAATCCATCCACCAGCATGATGCGTATGCCAAATGCTCCTATCAAAAAAACCTGTAGATCGCTCTACAGGTTTTTTATTTCCACATCTTTATTCATTCATTTCCTCAATCATAAGAGATAGTTCTGTCCAGCGGTCCATTGCTTGTTCTAGTTCTTCCGCAACGGCTTTTTGTTCGTCCATCAGCTCTTGAATTTTCCCAAAATCACTGCCTGCCTCTGCAATGCTGGCTTCGAGCTGCTGATGTTTTTCCTCTAATGCTTGTATCCGGTCTTCAATCCCGTCCCATTCAAGCTGGTCTTTATAAGAAAGTTTTTTTCTCTTTTTAGGTGCAGCTTCTACTTGTTTTTCAGCAGGCTTTGTCTCTGTCCGCTTATGCTCTTTTTCCTGTTCCATATAATCGCTGTAAGCACCTTGGAAGTGTGAGATTCGCCCATTTCCTTCAAAGACAAGCAGTCGGTGAACCACTCGGTCTAAGAAATAACGATCATGGGACACTGTGATGACGACGCCAGGGAACTGCTCTAAATAATCCTCTAAAATACTGAGGGTTTCTGTATCAAGGTCGTTCGTCGGCTCATCTAAAAAGAGAACATTCGGCTCTTCCATTAAGACCTTCAATAAATACAATCTGCGGCGTTCTCCCCCTGACAGCTTACGAATATACGTCCGCTGCATCGATCTTGGGAAAAGGAAGCGCTCCAGCATCTGCTCTGCTGTGACAATGGCGCCATCAGACGTCTTGACAATCTCAGCTGTTTCCTTGATGTACTCAATGATGGTTAGTTCATCATTCATTTCCTTGTGATCCTGCGTGTAATAACCAATACGAACAGTTTGTCCAATGGTCAATTGTCCTGAAGTCGGTTCAATCTTACCTGCTAGACAGTTCAGCAGAGTGGTTTTGCCGACTCCATTCGGTCCGATAAATCCGATACGATCGCCTGGCACGACTAAATCTGTAAACCGATCCACAAGGGTCTGACCAGCAAATGAAATCGATAAGTCTTCTGCCTCTATCACTTGTTTTCCCAGGCGGTGAGAGCCGATGGCAAAATCAAGCTCTCCCTTCGCATCAGGCCCTTTTTGATCCTTCAGCTCTTCAACTCTGCCGATACGTGCTTTCTGCTTTGTCGTTCTTGCTTTTGCTCCTCGTCTGAGCCATGCAAGCTCTCGTCTAAGCAAGTTTTGACGCTTTGTTTCTTTCACCTGAGCTTCTGCTTCCCGCTCTGCTCTTTTTTCTAAAAAGACTTCATAATTTCCTTTATACGTATAAAGCTGTCCTTGATTTAACTCATAAATCCGATTGGCCACCCGATTTAAGAAATAACGATCGTGTGTCACGAGGATGACAGCACCGCTGTATTGGCTTAAGTATCCTTCAAGCCATTCAATCGTTGCATTATCAAGATGGTTGGTTGGTTCATCTAAAATCAGCAAACCAGCAGGCTGAATTAAATTTTTAGCAATGGCGACACGTTTTTTCTGTCCGCCTGATAATGCATGTACAGAGCGGCTTACATCTTTCACGCCAAGCTTTGTCAAAATCGTTTTGGCTGAAAGGTTCGCATCCCAAGCATCTTCTTGATCCATTCGATTTTGCATACGCATCAGTGCCTCTTGTTTTGCCTCATTTTGCGGATCATGCTCTAAATCGGCGAGTGCCTTTTCATACGCCTTCATCGTTTGAATCATTGGTGCCGTTCCTGAAAAAATATAGTCAAGAATCGTTTCATTCCCGCTCATTTCAGGATCTTGCTCGAGAAATTCGATATCAAGTGTCCCTGCTTTCGTGATGTCACCTTCCTCAAACGATTCAAGTCCTGCAATGACCTTTAGAAGCGTTGATTTCCCTGTTCCATTTGGTCCAATCAATCCGATGCGTTCCTTTGGTTCTATATGAAAAGAAATATGATCAAACAGCGTTTTCTCGCCATAGGTTTTATATAATCCTTCAACATTCAATAAACTCATTTTATCAGCCCTTACATAGATTCTTTCTTTATTTTAAATCAGCCAGTAGCAGAAAACTAGTTTTAAAAAACCCGCTGCAGAAAAGAATGTTTCCTTTTGATGCTCGATACACTATGAAGAGGTGATCTAAAGATGATAACCATTAGCTTATGTATGATTGTGAAAAATGAAGAGGAGGTGCTGGCGGACTGCCTTTCGTCTGTTCAAGACATTGTGGATGAGATGATCATCGTTGATACAGGATCAACAGATCAAACGAAGGAAATCGCTCATTCCTTTTCAGCAAAAGTGCTGGATTTTGAATGGGTCCAGCATTTTGCAAAAGCACGCAACTTTGCTTTCTCACATGCAGGGAAAGAGTATATTTTATGGCTCGATGCTGACGATGTTCTCCTTGAAGAAGACCGCCAAAAACTGCTTCAGCTCAAGCAGACACTTGATCCCTCGGTGGATGCTGTTTCGATGTTTTATCATGTGGGATTCGATGAAAACGGTCAAGTCAATTTCAAATATAGAAGAAATCGCCTTGTGAAGCGTTCCTTGAACTTTCAGTGGTACGGGGCTGTTCATGAGTTTCTTCAAGTGTATGGAAACATCCTTCCTGCAGATATCGCCGTCACACATCAAAAACGCAAGAAAACAACTGCTGGTGAGCCTGGGCGCAACTTGCGAATTTATGAAGACATGCTGGCAAAAGGAGAGGATATGACGCCCCGCGATCTCTTTTACTTTGCCAATGAATTAAGAGACAACGGTCAGCGTGTCAAAGCGATTCGTTTTTATCATGAATTTTTAAACACAAAACAGTGCTGGATTGAAGATGAAATTCGCACATGCCAATATTTAGCGGACTGCTATTATGCGGAAGGCTATGAGGAAGCAGCCTTATCCTCATTATTACGTTCCTTCTTATATGATCAGCCCCGGCCAGAATTTTGCTGCCGGATCGGGGATCATTTAAAAATACAAAATAAACATCAAGCAGCCATCTTTTGGTATGAGCAGGCGCTGAAGGCTCCTGAAAACGAAACAGCCTTCACACTGACACAATATAAAACGTGGTATCCTCACCTTCAGCTTTGCTACTGTTATTATCAGCTCGGCAACCTGGAACAAGCCAAAATACATCACCGTGCCTCCTCCGCCCATCATCCAACTCATCCAAGTGTGCTGTACAATGAAAAAATATTTGCTGAACAGACATAGATTGTCTGACACCACATCCGCCTTCGATCTCCCGGCGGATGTCTCTTTTTATACACTTCTTCGGTTGTGGCATTTAATGCTTTAGTGATTTAAAGCGTTTTTCAACCAATTGACTAAATTGTTATTTACGCATATACTAACATTCGTCTTACGAAAAGATTTATCCATTAGGAGGTCCACATGAGTTCTTTATTTCGAAAAAAATCTCTCGACCAGCTCATGCTTGAAAGTCAAACGAAGCGGCTAAGTCGTTCATTAAATACGTTTGATTTAATCTTGCTTGGCATTGGCTGTGTGGTCGGGACTGGAATCTTTGTGATTACGGGGGTTGCTGCGGCAAATGATGCAGGACCTGCGATTATTATATCTTTTATTTTAGCTGCGATCGCATGTGCCCTTGCCGCTTTTTGCTACGCTGAATTCTCCTCGTCTATTCCTGTGTCAGGAAGCGTCTATACGTATTCCTACGCAACACTTGGGGAATTTCTCGCCTTTTTAATGGGCTGGGATCTCATGCTTGAATATGTCATTGCCCTCTCTGCTGTGGCAAGTGGATGGTCGTCCTATTTTCAATCACTGCTCAGCGGATTCGGTCTTCACATACCGAAGGCTTTATCAGCTGCACCTGGAGCCGCTGACGGAGCCGTCTTTAACCTTCCAGGCGCACTCATTATTTTGCTCATCACCTTTATCGTCTCAAGAGGCGTCAAAGAAAGCACAAAGCTGAATAACATCATTGTGCTGATCAAAATTGCCATTGTCCTACTCTTTATCATCTCAGGCTTTGCTTACGTCAAACCTGAAAACTGGACACCCTTTATGCCAATGGGCTTTAACGGCGTGATTGCAGGCGCGGCCACCGTCTTTTTTGCTTACCTCGGATTTGATGCGATCGCCAATGCATCTGAAGAGGTCAAAAATCCGCAAAAGGCGATGCCGGTTGGGATTATCGGAGCGCTCGGTGTTTGTACCATTTTATACATTGGGGTTTCCTTTGTCTTAACAGGCATGGTTCACTATACGAAGCTGAATGTCAGTGATCCTGTCGCATTTGCTCTTCAAGTGGTTGGCCTGAATAGTGTGGCGGGTATCATATCAGCTGGTGCTATTATTGGGATTACAACGGTTCTCATTGCCTTGGTATATGCACAGGTTCGCCTAACCTTTGCGATGAGCCGCGATGGGCTTATGCCAAATATTTTCTCAAAGGTTCATCCAAAATCGCAAACGCCCGTTGCCAACACTTGGCTGACAGGTGCAGTCGCAGCGTGTATCGTAGGTTTTGTGAATTTATCGACACTCGCGAATTTAGTCAGCATCGGTACACTGGCAGCCTTCACGGTGATTTCCATTGCGGTCATCATTTTACGGAAAAAACATCCGAATCTTAAAGCAGCATTTAAAGTACCGTTCGTGCCTGTGCTTCCGATTATCAGTGCGATCATTTGTATGACATTGGCTTCCACACTGAAATGGGAGACATGGAGAGCCTTCCTCATCTGGATCGCCATCGGTGTTGTTGTCTATTTCACCTATGCAAGACGAAAAAGCCATCTGAATGAAACAAATTAGAAAAGAGACTCGGGAATTCCCGGTCTCTTTTTTTCTTAAACCACGCTGTTTTTGACTGAATTTGAGTCCACCATATCTGGATCTAACACGCTTGAAATCGGAATGACAAGCGGTGAACAATCTCCATTGTCCTCACCAAAACCTTGATTCAATTTCATCGAGAGAAAATAATCAATCTGCTGATAAGGTCCTAGCGTCAGTGATGCACCCCGATCCATTGCATTGATTTTAAAAGCACCGACATTGACGACTGAAGGTGAGAATAACATCACACGTCACTTCCTTTGAATGGGTTTAGCTGCTGGTGAAAAAGAGGCAGGTGAGTCCACTTGATCTCGATCATCTACATGGCTTTTTGTACCGACAAAACCGCTGGCATCTCCAAAATTCTGTCCGTAACCCTGATTTTTTTTATCTGAGTTTTGCCACTCTGCTAACAAATTTTGTCCGACATTCACCGCCGACGCATTTTCAAAGGAATTAATTTTTAACATGAAAATATTAATATTGATATACGGAGTTGGTTGAACCACAGATAAACCTCCTTTTTATAGGTATATGCAAGCACCCATCAAGTATGTTAACGGGAGGTCTTCACATGGACTTCGAAAAAATGAAACAGTGGATGGATATTGCCCAGCAAATGCATGGAGATGATTTTTGGAAAATGATCTTCGACGATGAGCAAAGATCCCCCTTTATGGCAAACGGTCCATCTCCATTTACATTCACACAGCAGGATCAGCGGGGATCAGATGCGTCGTTTCCACCAATCGACATGGTGGAAACTCCTACAGAAATTCAATACTTAATTTACTTGCCTGGCTACCGAAAGGAAGATGTTCAGGTGTTATCATATGGTGAATATTTGGTTGTGAAAGGACAGCGTTTTTCCTTTTTTAACGAGCAGGACTTTCGCCAAAAGCAAGGGAAGTATGGTCCGTTTGAAAAGAAAATCCGCCTTCCAGAAATGATTCTTGGTCAAATGAATGCTGCCTTTAAAGACGGTGTACTTTACATCCGCCTGCAAAAGGATGAAGGAAAAGCGACTGCTATCATCATAGATGACGAATATTGATACTCACTGCGTCTATTTGATCACGATCATCAATTGTTTCAATTGGCAGGATCGTGATCACGCCATCAGCATTCTGTTCCCCAAATCCATTGTTTCGTTTGATCGTACTGCAATGATTGCGAACAAACGTCGAGCCAAACGTCATGGATGATCCTGTGCCAATCGAATTCGTTTTCATATGGGCAATGTGAATCTGAGTAGGCAGCATACACTTCTCCCCTTTCTTGTCATCTCTATAAGTATATACCGGGCAGCTTTTCCATAGACTAGAGCAAGGCGGAAGAAAAGGTTGTGGTCTACTTGAAACATTTCATTCAATCACTCTTTAAAAAAACTGAATCCAGTCCATCCCCATCTGTCGTTGAGCTAGAAAAAAGACTCGCCGCTCTTGAGCAAAAAATGTCTGCACCAGCTCCTCCTGTGTCAGAGGATACACATATTCATATCGAATCCCTGCACGTGGACAAAATTGATTACCATTTAGAGTTTGGGGAGCTTTCTATTGACCAGCTTCAAGGCAGGCTCAATATTGGGGCAACCTATTACACGCCAAAGGAAACGCGCATCAAAAAATCCACACAAACACCGAAGCCAAAAGAAACAAAAACACCGGTCGTCTCAATTCGATCAAAGCCTTCTTCTTAAGGCGCTCGGCTTTTTAGTACAATCGGGCCAGCATCAGGAACATGCAAATTGAAAACGATAAGGCAAGTCCAAAATAAAAAGCTCCACTTCTCTACTAATCAAAATAGAGAAATTGAGCTTTTTCAGTTACTTCATTTATTTATTGAATTCATCAACCTGAAGAAATATTCAGATTGATGTGTCTTATTCAGGTTATACCAAGAATGTAAGGTATCTGGTGTAAATACTTCTATTTTTTTCAGCACTTCCATTGCAAATTCTAAAGGGGCTATTCCAGATGCAGTAACTAAATTCGCATCAGATACCGCAGGTGCCAACTCATAGAACTTCTCTCCTTTATAGTTAGGACATACCATTTTAGTATATTCTAAGTTATTACTTGTATGCCTTCTAGTATTTAAGTATCCCCTATTCGCGAGCCCCTCAGTTGCACCACAAATTGCAGCAACAATAGTGCCCAGCTCTAAAGCTTGGCCAACTCTTTCCAAGATAGGTTGGTGAATGTCTTCACCCCAAGTCGTACCTCCTGGTAAAATGAAAAGATCTTTGTTCTCAAGGTTACATTCTTCAAGGGAAATATCTGGTTTTATACTCAAACCTCCCATAGTCGTCTTCATTTCTTTATTAACTCCTACTGTAATGACTCTTAAAGGTGCTAAATCTTTTTTGAAATATCTACCTGAGTTTAGTTCAGCAATTAAATATCCATATTCCCAGTCAGACATCGTATCAAATACATATAGATAAGCTTTTTGTGTTTGCATCCAATCACGCTCCAATCACAGTTGATATAGCGATTATAAAATAACTTCCCTGACAGTTAGCGTCAGGGAAGTTATCATACTTGGTGAAATTTGATTAAATCCGACAAAACTTCAATCATTCTTTTTTTAAGACTAATTGGCTCAACCACTTTAATAGATTTATTGTAAGGTAAAAGTAGATAAGGTACATATGTATGTATCATATCTTTTGGAAGAAGAAAAACTGCTTGATGTGAATTCCGTTCTTGTAAATAATGTCCTAAAAACCAATGTTGGCAAATATCAGCCAATACATTTTTATCCCCATGAATCACCAAAGAAATAATCTCTTCCTTATCTTTTAAAGTTGGTAGGAGACTATTTATAAAAAAGTCACGTGCTGAAAAGTTTTCTTGCTGGTCAAACTGATTTTCAGTCACCATTAGATTTTCAATTCGATCTACTCTAAAACTGCGCATATCATTTCTAAGATGACAAAATCCAATCACATACCACTTATTATTCCAATAGATCATTCTGTATGGATCGACACATCTATGATGTAATTGCTTTTCTCCACTTTTATGGTAAAGAATTTCCACCGTGTTTTTGGCCGCTATTGCCTTTTCCAACTTTTTCAAAGAAGGTTCCAAAGAGATTGAACTGGTTCGACTTATTACTTCAAGACTAGTTATATGTTGGTTTACCTTTGTTTCTTGCTCTTGATTTGAGTGTTTACTAAGTTTTGAAATGGCTCTTTGTAGCGCTTCACCTCCATAATATCCCGCTTCTTCTGCAAAAACAGCAGCGTGAAATAGTGAAATTTGCTCCTCAAAATCAAAAAATAGAGGAGCCTCTATAAAATTGTTCATTAAACTATATCCACCGTTATGACCTGGTTCTGAAATGATAGGTACACCACTCGTTGAAAGTGTATCAATATAACGATAAACAGTTCTTATATTCATCTCTAACTTATCTGAAATTTGTTTTGCAGTTATTTTTTTATCTGAGCGAAGCATCCATAGAATGGCTAACAGGTTGTCAACTTTAGGCATATAATACCTCCTTTATATGAGATTTATTTATACAATATCCGGAACAACTATTCATTTCCGGCAGCTTTCTATATATTGAAGCTCTACACACATTTGATTTAAAATGATATGTTCCTCTTGATTAAGCTTTACTTCATCACGGCACTTCTTTAGCTGACCTATAAGCTTTTTTAAGTTTATTCGGTTCATGCTGTCGCATACGGATAAGATCACGTTCTAATTGGTTTACCCCGCCATAACCGTAAATTAAGAATTAGTTGTAGGGCATTATCTTCTAATATCTAGCCACATATTTTTTAAGAATTTTAAATTTGTCTTTTTACTGTGAATCATACAAGGCTAGGTCTGTACCTTAAATGATTTTACCTTTTTCCTCAATAGAGAAGTTAAATTTTTTTAATAAAATCGGGTATCCTAAACGACAAATCACAGCTCGTTTTTCTTATCTATTTCGCTAGGTTTCTATGAGAAACTATACAAATCAAGACCAATCACTGTAAAATATAGAGGATCTAATCAAAAATTGAGGTGTTTTCATTGTATACGGATCAACGAAAATCATTTTGGAAACAGAAAAAAGTCATCATCCCTCTTCTTAGCATCATCGTAGTTGCTGCTGCTTTCTTTTTCTTAAAAGATACTCTTTTCTCTAAGGAAAAAGAAGCTTTAAAAGCCGCTCAAAACTTTACGGAACATATGAAGAAGAAAGACTTTACGAAGCTGGCAGATGAGGTGACAAGTGCATCTTTGAAAGCCAATGACTTTTCAAAAAAACAACTAGCCGAAAAATACGACAATATTTTCAACGGTATTGGTGCTTATGACCTGAACATTTCAAAGCTCAACGTTGAAAAACAGGACAAAGGAAATGGGTATCAATTTTCCTATGATGTAACGATGAAAACGTCTCTTGGCAAGCTGCATAAGCTGTCTTACAAGGGCGTTCTTTCCGAAGAGGACGACAAGTGGAAAGTGGACTGGAAGCCAAATCTCATCTTCCCGCAAATGGAGAAAGGAGATACCATCAAGGTCAAAGCTGACCCTGCTGTCCGCGGAAACATTGTCGACCGAAAAGGACGTACACTGGCAGAAACAACTGGTGGAAACGCACTTGGCGTCATCCCAGGAAAGCTCGGAACAGGAGAAGAAAAAGAACGCAATATCAAAAAGATCAGCAAAGCTTTTGATATAGAGGAAGAACTAATCAACAATCAATTGAAACAAGCATGGGTCACAGACGACACGTTTGTCCCGCTCAAATCGATGTTAAAACAAAAACCGATTCCAAAGGACGTAAATGGCGTTACCTATCAAACGAAGGAAATGCGCTACTATCCATATAACAAAGCCGCCGCTCATCTCACCGGGTATGTCGGAAAAGCAAATGCGGATGATATCAAAAGAAATCCAGCATTAAAGGCAGATCAAATCATCGGCAAAACCGGCCTTGAATTTACATTTGACAAAAACTTACGCGGACAAGATGGCGGAAGCATTCTCATCGTCCATGATGAAACAGGCATTGAAGAAACATTGCAAAAATCAGATCGAAAAGATGGAAAAACAGTGAAGCTGACGATTGATGCTTCTTTACAGAAAAAAGCCTATGATCAGTTGAAAGGCGAAAAAGGGGCCGTCACGATCATGAATCCATCATCAGGCGATCTATTAGCGCTTGTCAGCACCCCTTCCTACGATGTCAATCTCATGACAAACGGGATTACACCTAAGCAATATCAGGCATACAGTGAAAATCCAGACCTTCCATTCCAAGCTCGATATGCGAGCCGGTATGCGCCAGGGTCCACATTCAAAACCATTACAGCCGCCATTGGGCTGGAAACAGGTGTCACAAAGCCTGACAAAGTGCGTACCATTCACGGACTGAAATGGCAAAAGGATCAATCTTGGGGAAATTATCGCATCACACGGGTTCACGATAAAGAAAAAGTAAATATGGTCGATGCCCTTGTGTACTCAGACAATATTTATTTTGGACAGGAAGCACTCGAAATCGGCAAAGACACCTACGAGCAAAAAGTGAAAGCATTTGGGTTTGGCGAAGACTTACACATGCCATTTACAATGAAGCCTGCACAAGTATCGAACGATGGCATTCAATCGGATATCCTACTGGCTGACTCGGCGTATGGCCAAGGCGAATTACTCATGTCACCAATTGAACAAGTACATGCCTATTCTCCATTTGCCACAGGAGGCAAGCTTGTCTACCCTCGAGTGATTCAAGATGAAAAAACAGCATCACCAAAACAAATCATCAAAGAAGGCACGGCAAACACAGTGAAAGACGCATTGACTAAGGTCGTGACCAGTCCAAACGGAACAGCCCACTCCTTACAAATCGAAGGAGCGGATATTGCCGCTAAAACGGGTACGGCAGAATTAAAGAGCAAACAAGGTGCAACAGACGGCACTGAAAATGGATTTTTACTTGCGTTTAATCCTAAAAAAGAAGATTACGTCCTCGTCGGCATGATCGAAGGTGTGAAAAACCGCGGCGGCAGTGGACTTGTCGTTCAAAAAATGAAGCCTGTGATTGCTTCTTTTTACAAATAACTCTTTAGAGACACAAGCTCAATCAAGCGCTTGTGTCTCTTTTTTTCTAAATCATGACAATTTGCTATTGTTTTATAGTTCACCTTATGAATAAAATGAGAAGAATGCAAAAATCAGAAAACAGATAAATGAAGGGAGGAAGTCTCATTGGCCATTGCTGCTCGTACAAAGGATAAACCTCAACATTCTGTTACCGGCTCAACGGTTTATCCCATCCTATTGATTATTGGTATTTGTCATATGCTGAACGACACATTGCAAGCCGTTATTCCTGCGATGTTCCCTATTTTGGAACGCTCAATGGGGCTGACCTTTACACAATTAGGGCTGATTGCCTTTACATTAAATATGGTCTCCTCCGTGATGCAGCCTGCTATTGGTTGGTACACAGATAAACGGCCGATGCCTTATGCACTTCCGATTGCTTTATTTTCAAGTGCTGTCGGTATATTCGGACTCGCGTTTGCTCCATCTTTTGCAACCATTTTGCTTTGCGTTGTCTTTATCGGACTTGGCTCTGCTATCTTCCATCCAGAGGGCTCCCGTGTTGCCAACATGGCAGCTGGTCCAAGACGAGGACTTGCACAGTCCATTTATCAAGTAGGCGGTAATACAGGTCAAGCCTTTGCCCCGCTTATCGCTGCATTAATGCTCGTACCGCTCGGTCAGACAGGCGTGGCTTGGTTTACGATTGTTGGAATGATAGCGGTCGGTTTCCTTCTTTATATTTCAAGATGGTATGCCGGAAGGCTTCAAACCATTCGGGCCCAAGCGAAAAAAACACCTGCAAAAGCTGCTAGATCTGATATTCATCGTAAATCAGCACTCATTGCACTTGGCATTATCGTCTTTCTCATCTTTGCCCGCTCTTGGTATGGAAATGCCATTTCGAATTTCTATGCGTTTTATGCGATTGAACAATACGGTTTGACGATTAAAGAATCACAGACTTATATTTTCTTATTTCTCATTCTAGGTGCAATTGGGACATTTTTAGGCGGGCCGCTTGCAGACCGCTTTGGCAAGAAAAACGTGATTTTAGTTTCCTTATTGGCATCCTTCCCGCTTGCCCTGCTGCTGCCATTTGCCGGACCCGTTTTTGCTTATGTTTTACTCGGGCTGATTGGGCTCATTTTGACATCAAGCTTCTCTGTCACCGTGGTTTATGCCCAAGAACTATTTCCCGGGAAAATTGGCACAATGTCTGGTTTAACTGTTGGGCTTGCGTTTGGTATGGGTGCAATCGGATCGGTTGCCCTCGGTTCATTCATTGATGCCTTTGGCTTAACGCCTACCATGCTCGGTGTTGCCTTTTTACCGATATTAGGCATCCTAGCCTTCTTACTTCCTAGCGACCAAACCATCTCCAAATGGAATGAATCATAAAAGGAAAAACCGCTCAAATCAATATGAGCGGTTTTTTTCACATCTCATAGAAATGTGTATCAGGAACATGCTTCTTTGCAATAAACCCTTGCTTAAATTCTGGAAATACCTTTTGCACCTGTTTGATTTTTCGATGAATCAAGTCAGCATAAGGAATATACAGGTGATCCACAAGCTTTTGTTCTGTCATATAGTAATACCAATTCAGATTAAAGGTCTTCTCATCAATGATCGTAAAGGCAGAAAAATGATAGAACAAAAGTGGACATTCGTCGAGATACATATCCCCTTTTACAACTGAAAGCTTGTAGTTTTCAATGTTCCAAATCGCCGCATTGGCTCCTTTAGATGTAACGATATGAACCCCTTCAAAATCATCAACCCATCTTTCCACATATCGCTGATCTCCATACGTCTTTTTTTCTGTATCCATTTCTACTGTACAATGTGCAAGACAGTTTTCTTTCCATTGCGTGACTGCCTGTTTGGCAACATCTGTGTTACGACAGCCTACAAACCCAGTATTAAAACGGCCAGACAACTCGTAATAACGATAGAACCGCTCGGAATTCATATGATCCGTTAAAAATAAATGAGCGCTTGGATTCTCTGCAAAAATCGCCTCTGGATCATGATAAAAATACAAATCTGTATCCAGATGGGCAAGATAATCCGCATCTGAGGACTCAAGAATTTTGAGCAGAAAAGCAGGCTTTAACGTCCAGCAATACTCATGGAACGTTCGATCTTCTTTTGCCTTTCGCAGCGTGTCATCTTCAATGTCCTCAAGCTGTTCATATTGAACATGCGGGTGAGGGAACTCCCTTAACACCTTATAAGCCAAAGGGTCTGCACATAAAACCGACAGCTTGAATGCATGGGCGTTTTTCTCAAGCGAATGAATCAGCGCCAAAAGCTTAAAGACATGGGTATTCGACACAATGGTTGTAAAGTGATAAGACGCCATTTACAACACATCCACTTGGAACAAATCAACGCGTAACAGCTCTTTCGTCAGCCCTTGAATGGCTTCTACAAGTACCGTGCAGCCATACTCCTGCCGTGCAAGCTGCGCCGCTTCTGCCAGCTTTTTCAAAGGAACATGCTTGGCTGTCAGCATATCTTTTTTATCCCGTTTGATGCCTACATTCCGCTCTGTGATCAAATGAATCAGTTCTAAAAAATAAGATAACAGGTCATCAAATGCTGGATTCTCACGCAGCTGCCGAACTTCTTTCACAATATCATTTGTCACAGTATGAGAAAACGGACCAGAGAAAGCCAAATGGACATCAATGGAATCAATATTGTTGTACTTCTCACACATATACAAAATGTTGTATTTGATGTCATCAAACGACGTTAAATTACTTGGATGCTCTTGATGCACGCTCATGATATCCTCTCGCAATTCAAAGGAGAGACCAAGCTGATGCAGACGAATCCCTAAATCATAATCCTCAAATCCGTACCGAACGATATTTTCATCAAACATCCCTAGTGCCATGACATGCTTACGTTTGACAGAGGAGTTATTTGTAATAAAAAATCGCCATGGCAGCTCATAAGAACCTAAATCATAGTGGTACGTATCTAAAATGTCTTTCAGGATATCTATAAACTCAGACTGCAAATCGAAACTTTTCTCAAGAAATGCACCATTTTCGACTTCTTCCAATGATAAAAGAGGCGTTTTGTCCTCCATTTTCCGTTTATACAGCCCTTGCTTTTTCAACCGCTTCATATGATCCTTATCAAAAGCTGTGTAAAAATAGCGATAAATCCGCTTCCAGCACACACCGCAAATAACGAGATCCTCCCTGTCAGCATGGGCCTCTGCATGCTTTTCAATAAATCTCGGTTCTGCCAGCATATCACTGTCATGGAAAATGAGCAGATCTCCCTCCGCCTCGCGAATGGCATGATTACGCCCCTTTGCAATCCCTTGATTGACAGGAATACGCACCTTTTTAAACGGAAAGTTCACTTCAATGTTCTCGAGCATTTCCATCGTGCCATCTGTTGAGCCATTATCGGCAACAATGACCTCAAATGGAATATCTGTTGCCTGAAGTGTTAAGGAAAAAAGGCTTCCTTCTAAACGCTCTTTGGCATTATAGCTTGGAATAATGACGCTTACCTTTGGCTTTTCGTTCATGCGTCATCCTCCTCCCGTTTGGCATAGCCGTTAAACAGCGGATCGACCTGCTCCACAGATTCAATCACATGGCGAAGCACTTCCCGATAGGCTTCTTGGAAAAACGGCAGGTCATTTCGGCCTTTTTCATGAATTTGCTGCATCTCATCCTTGCTCACAATCCGAAAGCCGCTGAAATGATAGCAAATGAGCGGGTGCCCATCCTCCAGGAGAATACGTCCATTCTCCTCCCGATAAGAATGCTGCCCATAGTTCCAATGACCAATATTCACGCCTTTTGTCTCAATATCTTCTACATTGTCAAACAGCCTCGGCATATGATCCAGATATCCTTGATCGCCAAACTTGCCTTCTCCCGGTGCATTTTTACATTCTTTTAAGCATTCTTCTTTCCACCAGCTGAGGCATTTTCGTCCGGCTTCATCTCCTTTAAAATGCAGAAAGCCTGAATTATAGCGGCCTAAAAGCTTCTGTAGCATCTTCACTTCCTCAGCATCAAAGCTTGGAATGACAATATCCCCTCTTGAGATTAAAACAGAGGCATTCGGCTGATGTTGAAAAATAACCTGAGGGCTCTCATAAAAGAATAAATCCGCATCAAGATAAGTCACGCTCTCTGCCTGCTCCTCTTCAAATAACCACTCAATCCAAATCGGCTTTAAGGTCCAGCAATATTCCGATGCATCCCGTTCCTCTTTTTTCTCTAGCAGTTCTGGTGTCTCGAGCTCCCGTACATGAACAAGATCCACATGCGGGAAATTCATTTGATGAAGCAAATCAAATGCAGCATCATCCATACATAACGTCTTGATGACAGCATCATCTTCTACTTGCTTCAACGATAAGAAAAACGCAATGGCTTGATAAAGTCTTCCACTTGAAAGAACCGTACAATATATGCTGTTCATCTTTTTACACCTCTATTTTTGAAAGAATTCGCGGTACCATTCAATCGTCTTCTCTAAACCTTCATCAATGGAGTAGTCAGGCTTCCAATCAAGCAGCTTTCTCGCTTTCTCTGCCGACAAATATTGATGCTTAATCTCATGTGTTCCTTGGTTCAAAATACGAGGCTTCAGCTCACTTCCCATTGCCTTTAAAATCTTATCCACAAGGTCAAGCACTGTCAGCTGAATTTCGTTACTAAAGTTAAAGGCTTCTCCCGCCAGCCCTTTTTCCTCCATCTTCTCAGCTAGCAGCAAATAAGCCTTCACTGCATCTTCAATGTAGAAGTAATCACGAATAAATGTCCCGTCACTTCTAATTTCCGGCGCCTTTCCTTCTAACACAAGCTGAATGGTTTGCGGAATGATTCTGTTGAAATTCAAATCTCCGCCTCCGTATAAATTACCGCAGCGTGTAATACAAACCGGAAGACCATATGTGTTGTAGTACGTATGAGAAATGAGATCTGCACAGCTCTTCGAGACATCATACGGATGTTTCCCGTTTAATGGCATGTCTTCATCATATGGAAGCTGCTCTTGATCACCGTATGCTTTGTCACTTGATGCCACGATCACTCGTTTGATCAGCGGCTGTCTTCTGCAAGCCTCCAGCACATTCCATGTCCCTAAGATATTCGCTTCAAATGTAGAAACAGGATGTCTATTTGCGACCCCCACAATGGCTTGGGCAGCCAAATGGAAGACGGTATCAATTTCATATTCTCCTAACGCACGTTCAATCGTTTGCATATCCTCTAATGCGCCTTGCACCACATTCATTTTTTCAAACTGACTGCCTTGATATAAATTCGATCGAGGCACCTGATCACGCACAAGTCCAGTCACGTTTGCCCCTTGATCAATCAATTCCTTGACGAGATAGCTTCCTAACAGCCCTGTACATCCAGTTACAAATACGTTCTTTCCATTCCAAAATCCGCTCATTCTGTCACCAAACCTTCCATGGTTGTTTTCCATCTGTCCACATGTCGTTGATTTCCTTCAGGTTTTTATACGTATCAATTGCTGTCCAAAATCCGTGATGCTCATAAACGGCAAGCTCTCCATCATCCGCCAGGCTTTGAAGAGGCTCCGCTTCAAACACGCATTGATCATCGTCTGTCAAATAATCAAATACCTTTGGAGACAACACAAAAAATCCTCCATTGATCATCCCGATACTGTCTGTCTTCTCAGAGAAGGATTGTGCCATCCCGTTATACACCTTCAGTGTCCCGTACTGGGACTTCTTTTCAATGCCTGTGACAGTCGCAGCTGCACCAAGATCCTGATGACGTTTCAGCAAATGAAACATATTGATATTGGCCAGTCCATCACCATACGTCATCATAAAGGTCTCATCACCGATGTAATCCTGTGCCTGCTTTAAACGTCCGCCTGTCATCGTATCTTCACCTGTATCTAAAAAGGTGATTTTCCAGTTCTCCGATTTCCCTAATAGCTTCATTTCTCCTGTCGCCATATCGAGCTGCATGCTGTGGTGCTGCCAGTCGTAGTTCACAAAGTACTCTTTGATCTTCTCTCCTTTATAACCAAGCAATAGGATAAATTCGTCTACACCGTAATACTGATAGATTTTCATAATATGCCATAGAATAGGCCGATCTCCGATCATAGCAAGTGGTTTAGGAAGCGCTTGTGTGACCTCACTCATTCTCGTTCCCTTTCCTCCGCAGAGAATGACTGCTTTCATCTTCTCCCCTCATCTCTCTATGAAGATTTTTGATTAAAACCCTATCTTTATGCGGAAAATCAGTACATGTACCCTCATACTTTGTCCGACATCAGGTTTTGAATCTACTCTATTCATATGTCGAAATGAGAGAGTGTGCCACCTAGCATTTAACTATTTTTACAAATAAAAAAAGAGCGAGATTCATATTCTCGCTCTTTCAAAGTTTAAATTGTATATTTTCAGGGTAGATGGTATGATAAACATGTGCATAACCAGCACAAACAGCCTCTTTCTATAAAGAGACTACTAGATTGAATGAATTCAAGTGGCAGCTTGCTTCATTCTCAATATGAATCACGGAGGTGAATTCCCATGGCACAAAACGTTCTTTGTGAAGTGAACTCTTGCCGTTTCTGGGCTGAAAACAGCTGTACCGCTTCTACCATTAAAATTGGTAAAAACACGATGACTGAAGTGACTCGCAATACTGAAACTGATTGCGAAACATTTGAAACAAAATAATCTATTTTTCTCTGAGATGAAGGAACTGGCAGGTTCCTTCTTTTCTTTTATCATTCTATCAAGAATGATAATTATTATCAAGTGTTTTTCAATAAACATTTCTCGGGAAATAATGACACGATATTTCTCCATTCGTTGACGATTTTCACTCCTTTTTCTATACTCAACATATCCGAAGAAGAAAAAGTGGTGACCAATCAATGGATTTTACGATACGTTTTCTATCATTCTTTGTTGTCGAAATCGAAGGCAAAGATGAACAAGCAAATAAACGATTTAAACATTATCAAACACTAGATCAAGAGGAATTTGAACAAAGTGAGCTGAAGGACTTTTTAGACGGCGAGCTGAAAAAAATCGTCAAACGAAAAGTGGACAGACACCCTAAATCTGAACAAGTACCGACCAAAATTGGCCGATTTATTGTAGAACCCGGTCATGAGCTCGATTCAAACCCAAACTACAACCTATTTCATCAAACGAGATTTGCAGATACAAAAGAATTGTTTAATGAATGCAGTGAACAGTTTGTTCGCACATATTTAGATACAAGTGCTGTCAGAGGCGGCGTTTTTTTAGTGGCTTCTGCCGTTCCTAAAAAGTATTTCGACGATTCCTTTGTCTTTATTATGAAATGCGATTTCGAGCAGAAAGTGGCTTCTATCGCTGATACATCTACCTTGATCAGAAAAGTCGAAATGGCCATTACGACAAAAAACATGAAATCAATTCAATACCCGTTTATGCCAGAAGAGGGCATGACTGAAGAAGCTGAAGTGAAAATTCACCAATCCTCACACGCTCGTTATTTTGAGGACTTTTTGAAGTTCGTCGAATACGGTGAATCCATGCCTGAAATCATGAAATCACAGGTCATGAATATGGTACAGGAACAGGTTTTTGAAACATTACAGGATGAAAGTGAAGAATTAAAGCAGTTTGAAGAGGATCTTGAAATATGGGAAGCGAGTGAAAAACGAGAAATTAGAGAAACACTCGATACAGAGCAGGTCACACAAGCAGCCTCCCATATTGTTGAACAAACTCCTGATATCACAATGAAAATGTGTCTAGGCGAGACGGAAATCAAAGGTCTTCTTGCAGACTTTGGCCACTCGATCCATATTGCAAAGCTCAACAATCGATATGTCGTGCTCGTTGAAGCAGATCAAATCGTCTTCGAAAAAGGAAGCACACCTGTTGAGTTTCATAAACCAAATGGGTTAAAAGAGGTGGTCAGCCAGCTGACGCAAAAAGCCTATGATTCAGATGTAGAATAAGAAACCATGACTGCCTCTTGCATTCAGCGCAAGAGGCAGTTTTTTTATGAGACCTGAATTATTATGCTGGATCAGAAGAAACATGCAGCTCCCTGCCTCTTGCCCACATGCTGACAAGCAATAAGCTTATGATGAGCATCAGCCAAAAGACGCTGCTTGATCCAAAAAACTGAATCATCGTATATCCGAACAAGGGTCCTAAAGCTGCTCCCATATCTTGAACAAAGGAATAGCTTGCGAGGAAGCGGTTTTTATCGGTTTGAGCAGAGGCTTTTTGAAAGGCAAGCGTATCCGTTAATGTCGTTAAGACTGTTGACAGCAGCTGGATCAAAAGCAGCATCACAAGAAACCAGCCGCTTACCTTCAGCATGACCGCCAGAAGACTGAGACCTCCAAATGAAAGAAACATCCAGCAAAGCGTTCGTTCCTTCATCACAAGGCAATCAAACCATCTGCCTGTTTTCGGTGCTACAAATGGTTCCCACCCCCATCTGAGCGCTTGAATGATTCCACTTAAAGCAGAAGCTCCGATGACAAAGCCGAACAGAGCAAATTCACCATCACCAATCCTTGCTTCAATGACATGACTGAGTGTTGATGCGAATAACCCTTGTATCACAAGTGCGATCAGCATACCTGTCATTAATACTTTTACAACATCTCGTGCAAGCCACCGCTGTTTGATGACTTGATACACCTGCCCCTCTTCTCCCTTTTCAATCTCATCCAAAGAAACATAAAAAATGACCCCTAGTAATGTGAGTAAACCAAAAACAAGTGTCATGGACTGGAAGCCGATCAGGCTGGCAAATATTCCGCCAAATAACATGCCAAATAAACTGCCCAGCCGGTAAAGCCCATTGTAAATGCCCGTATAATGCCCCTGTGAGCCTTCGTCCATCTCAGCAATTAACCTCATTCCACTCATACGCAATAACGTCCATGCCAGCCCCCAAGCGCAGCGGCAAATCAGCAGCAGCCAAAAACCGCTCACACCATATAGCATCGTGGTTACTGATGCAATCAATATAGCGATCAATACACCTGTTTTCATTGGGACAAACCGATAGAGCCACCAAACGACAGGCGTTAGCGGGATGCGGATGAATCGGTTGATGGACAGTAGCAGCCCAACCTCCCAAATAGATGATAAACCAATCTCTTTCCAATAGATCGGAAGAACAATATAAAGCATTGAATCCCCAATCAGTGCAAATGCTGTGATAAGCGATATTGACACCACTTGCTTTTGACGATGATCCATTTTCCCTTCCCCCTTCGCTATCTTTACAATAAGGGATGCCTTATAATAAATCTAATGAATGTTTTTGATTGAACCATCAAAATAATTGATAGGTGGTGCAAAGTTGAATTTACATGCCCTTCGAATTTTTGCAAAGGTCGCAGAAACAAAAAGTGTTACACAAACAGCAGACGTGCTATCTTTGACACAGCCAGCTGTGACGGCTCAGCTTAGAAGCATTGAAAGTGAGATCGGGTTCCGTCTTTTTAAACGAAATGGCAGAGGGATTACACTTACGGAAATGGGGAAAATTCTATACCCTTATGCCAGGCAAGTGTTCGAGGCTGAAAAGGAAGTAGAATATCAGATTGCACTTTTACAAAACGGAAAAAAGGGGCGGCTCCGCATCGCTTCTACCTATGTACCACTCAACTTTTTACTGCCTGATTGGCTCGCTGCTTTTAAAACATCTTCATCTGAAACGGAAATTGAATTAAAAAGTGGAAACTCCGCTCAGGTTTTAGAAAGCCTGCTTCAATATGAATCAGATGTGGCCATCGCTGTGATCGAGGATTTGCACCATGAAGAGATTCTCACCTCTCATTTAACGAATTTAAGCTATGATTTTATTGTCCCGGCAGACCATCCATTGAACGGAAAAACCGTCCCGCTAGAGCGCCTGAGCCAGGAGCCTTTTTTGATGCGTGAAGAAGGCAGTTCCACAAGAGATAAACTTTTTTCTCTTTTTACCTCGAAAGGGATCAAAAAACCGACCGTGGACTTGCAGTTCAGCGGTGTTCATGAAGCGATACAAATGATCAAAGCTGGATATGGTATCACACTTGTTCCCCGTGATGCGGTTCAAGGCAGTCTCAAGCGAAAAGAAATTGGGCGCGTGTACATCGAAGACATTGAAATTGTCAGACCAGTTGTTGTGTGCAAACGGGCGAATGATCTTGAAGAAAATAGAACCGTGGATGCCTTCCTACAAATGAAAGGTATCGATCAATTCACTACGCCTGCTGCCAATTAAAAAAGTGCCTGCTCCAAAAACAGGCACTTTTTTTATTCGGCTGGCTGCACGATGTCAAATGGTACAGCTTTTGAGGCTTTCACTAATTGTTCTGGTGTGATGAGGATTTCATTTCCCCATTCTCCTGCTCCAACCCCTAATATCTCTTCCTCTAATAATGAAGCTTCAATGATCGTGCGGAATCCTTCTGGCTGCCAGCAAAACGGCGGAATCGAACCAATTCGATAGCCCGTCACTTCAAGAACCTTCTCCGGTGAAGCCATTTTAATATTACGGGAGCCGGCCGCTTTCTTTAGTTTCCCTGACTTAATATGCTGGTCAGCGCCAACCATCACAAGCAGCTGCTCCCCTTCTCCTGTTTCAAAGATCAATGTTTTGATCATTTGTCTTTCACGAAAACCAAGGGCTGCCGCTACATTTGCTGCTCCTTTTTCTGTTTCGGCAGAAAATGTTTTGATCTCATATGGGATGCCATGTTTGTCCAAAAAGTCATGTGCTGGTAATTTTCTCAAGTGATTGAACCCCTTTCCTTACAATGTCCTTCATTTAGCTTATCACAATCTTCTCATCCTTAAGATGTATTTTTCAATGGAAAGCCTCTGAACCCTTCATCACCATGCTATACTAAACATGTTTTTGAAAAGGAGCCGGTTTAATATGGGAAACAAGTTTTGGTGTTATACAAGCAGTAAAAGCCTTCTCATGTTGAGTGATATTTTATTTGTCATGACGATCACGTTTGTCATTTATCAAGATACACAATCTGTTGCCTATGCGGCTGTCTTTCCACTGATCAGAACGATATGCCAGCTATTGGCTGGGCTTTTCTCTCCTGTTTTAACTGATTACTATCAAGCTGGCCGCCTATTGAAATGGGTCCCGCTTTTACGTCTTGGGATGCTCGTCGTGTTTACAGCCCAATTTCATTTCTTTCAGCAGCATATGGTCTGGCTGTTTAGTGCACTCATTTTGATTTCCCTCACAGGCGGGTTCATCAGTCCTTTAATGCAGGCGATCATGCCGATGCTTGTGCCAGCAAATCAGCTTGTGAAAGCAAACAGTACAGCGTCTATATTTCATCAAATGGTTCAAATCGCCGGCTATTCGTTCACTGGAATGCTCGTCCTATGGATCGGGCCATTTTATTTAATGTGGATCACTTGTGTCATGATTGTGTTGTCTTACCTATTTTTCATCCCTGTCTTTCCTCTTCTCAAGCAAGAAGAGACGGTTCGAAAAGCAAATAAGACGAACAGCTTCAAAGATGGCTGGACGATCATTTGGACAAATAAAACGGTGCGCACCCTGACCTTTATGGATGTTTGTGAAAATATTGCGGGTGCTGTATGGATCGGGGCAATTACGCTTGCCTTTGTCACACAAGATTTAAAGCAAGGTGAGGAATGGTGGGGCTTTATCAATGCCGCTTATTATATCGGCACCATTCTAGGCGGTCTCTTAGCTGCATGGATGAGTCAATTTATTCAAAAACAGCTTCTTCCCTTTATGGCAGCTGGGTCATTCATTTATGCAGTGCTGACTATTGTCTATTCACTGAACAGCCTGCCATGGCTTGCTTTGCTGCTTTGTATTTTAATGGGGCCTGCTTATCAAATTCGTGATGTTTCGCAGCAAACCATTCTTCAAACGGAAACACCTGTCCAAGATTTATCAAAGGTGTACTCGGCTCATTACGTCCTTTCTTCTGTATCTGTCGGTTTATCTATTTTCTTTGTTGGATTGATTGCGGATGCATATGGGGCGAGGTCTGTGTATTTGCTAGGCGGTCTGTTTGTGCTCGTCTGTTCTGGTATTGCCATCATTTCTTTTATGAAGCAGAAAAAAGAGAGCAGCTGATTCATGCAGCGGCTCTTTTACTTTTCTTTTAACATCGCGAACATGTCACGGGCCATTGCTTCTAAAATATACACAACTGGCGTCTGTGTGGTGATATTGGCTCTGTGGACCCGCTCATCTGTGACGTAGTAGGCAATATTTAAATCTGAAATGCGCGAAATCGTGCAGTGCTGGTTATTCGTAATACTAATGATTGTGCTGCCTTCCCTTTTTAACTTTGAAATATGATCGATCGTAATACTGTTCTCCCCTGAGACAGACAGCACAATGGTGACACTATTGTCTAAATACTGCATATTCATCGGAAAAAATGGATCATTGATGTAAAATGAAAATTTCTCAAGACTTGAAAAGTACCTCGCCCCATACTGCGCCAAAATGCCAGAACTGCCAGTCCCGATAAACAGCACATTTTTTGCCTCAGCAATGAGTTTCGCTGCCTCCTTAATTTTCCCCTCAAAGTCTCCCTTTAATGTTCGTTCAATAAATTCATATAGAAAGTGCTGTGTGCTTTTTAAAGAAGGTGTCTGCTCTGATTCTAAATACATTTTGAGCTTCACTTTAAACTCTGAAAAGCCTTCACAATTTACTTTTCGACAAAAACGAAGGACAGACGAGGTGGAAATATGTGCAGCATCTGCAAGGTCTCGAATTCTCATGTATACGACCTTTTCACTGTTTTCCATGATATATCGATATAAAGCGCTTTCTAGTTCATTAAAGCTGGAAATGACCTCACTTGAAAACATCTGACTTCCCCTTTCTCCAACAAAATGTCACAAGGTGTTTCTTTTATGTAACAAATCTCTAAATAGGGCACCCTTGCCTAAAGACGCTGAAGTCATTTACGCATGAGATGCTCTCACGATAAGCTATAGATGTACAAAATAAAAAAGACTTTTCTCTATTATAACATTGCGCGTTACATTATTCGGAGGTGCAGAGCATGGCAAAAGGATTAAAGGTTGTCACAATTGGCGGAGGATCAAGCTATACACCAGAGCTTGTCGAAGGATTCATTAAACGGTACGATGAATTTCCGATTAGCGAGCTTTGGCTCGTTGATATTGAAGCGGGCAAAGAAAAGCTTGAGATCGTCGGAAATCTTGCAAAACGCATGGTCAAAAAAGCAGGACTTCCAATCGAGGTTCATTTAACATTAGATCGTAGAAAAGCGCTTGTAGATGCTGATTTTGTTACAACACAATTCCGTGTCGGACTTCTTGAAGCACGTATGAAGGATGAACGCATTCCTTTAAAATATGATGTCATTGGTCAAGAAACAAATGGTCCAGGGGGTCTATTCAAAGGACTTCGCACCATTCCTGTCATTCTTGATATTGTCAAAGATATTGAAGAGCTTTGCCCGAATGCATGGCTTGTGAATTTCACAAATCCAGCTGGTATGGTCACTGAAGCCGTACTTCGTTATTCAAACCATCGAAAAGTCGTTGGCTTATGCAACGTGCCAATCGGCATTCGCATGGGAATCGCCAAAGGGCTTGATGTCGACGCAAGCAGAGTCGAAGTCAGCTTTGCTGGATTAAACCATATGGTCTTTGGACTCAATGTATTCTTAGACGGCAAAAGCATCATGGATCAAGTGATCGAAGACATGGCCGATCCAAACTCCAGCATGTCGATGAACAACATTCAAGCGATTCCGTGGGATGCTGATTTCTTAAAAGGGCTTGGCGTTATTCCTTGTCCATATCACCGCTACTACTACAAAACAAGTGATATGCTGGCTGAGGAAAAGAAAGCAGCAGCAAACGAAGGAACTCGTGCAGAAGTCGTTCGCGCATTAGAAAATGATCTGTTCGAGCTTTACAAAGACCCTGATCTAGACATCAAGCCGCCACAGCTTGAAAAACGAGGCGGTGCCTACTACAGTGATGCAGCTTGTAACTTAATTGCATCCATTTATAACGATAAACATGACATTCAGCCTGTCAACACGATTAACAATGGCGCCATCAGTGACATTCCAAATGATTCTGCCGTTGAACTCAACTGCGTTATCACAAAAGACGGTCCTAAACCAATCGCTGTTGGTGAAATGCCGGTCGCTGTCAAAGGACTCATTTCTCAAATTAAATCCTTTGAACGTGTAGCCGCTGAAGCAGCTGTGACAGGCGATTACAACACAGCCCTTGTCGCAATGACCATCAACCCGCTTGTCCCATCAGATGCTGTTGCAAAAAGCATCCTAGATGAAATGCTAGAAGCACACAAAGAATATTTGCCACAGTTCTTCAATAAAGTAGAAGCATAAAAAAGAAGCCGCACTTTTCGAAAGTGCGGTTTTTCTTATTTGGCTGTAAATAGCCGGTCCATCTGTGGGCGATCATAATCTAATAGCCAGTGCTGTAAGCCTTCATAGACTGGTCTTAAACGCTCTGGCTCTGCTGCAATGAGATCACAGCCTCGATCATCATATAAATGAAAAATCATTTTTTTCGAGACATTCATTAGGTAAATTTCATATCTAAGCTTCCCCTTCAAAATTTGATTCGGTGCATAAAAGTCCTCCTGGCAGATCGCATGGAGAAGCGGACGCAATCGAATGTCTTGCAGCTGGCATTTGAGTGTAAATCTCTCTAATGTCAGTGAATCTTCTATTTCTGGACGTACATAAGTCAAAAGCTCGTGGCGCAATCTGTTCCTTACTTGCCGATGCACATATTTTTGATAGACAAGGAGCTTTCGCTTCGTTAATTCAAGTTCATGATCTGTATACACATCCGTCACAAGCAGCATCTCGTCTTCTGGATCAAAAGCATATTTCACAATCTCTAAAGCACGATCTCCCGCTTTTTCTAATACAATCGATTCTTTTCCTAATGACCAATCTGCCAATTCAAACCGAAGCCCAATAGGCCACTCATAAAAAAGAGGCGGCGTGAGGGAAAGATGAGGAAAATGACTTTTTAAAAAGCTATTTGTTTGATCGCTCATGTCATGTCCTTCCATTGATTTTATTTCTTATTTTACCGTTGAAACATACAGGAAAACAATTGGAAATTAACTGTCATTTCTTATATGATAGAAAGAGATGGAGGTGTGACCAATTGAAAAAATGGTTTTTACAGGTGTTCCTCACCGCATTGATCACGATGTGGATACAGACTGGACTTGATCAGGCGAACATCATTCATATCACCAATGTATGGGTCGATGCCAGCAGCTGGATCCTGATCTTCTTTGTGATCTACGCACTTTTTGAATGGACAGCTCACGTCTTAGCAAAACAGAAAACCGCTCATCGCTGAACATCTCTTTTCATAGAGATGTTTTTTCCTGAAACTTTTCTTGCACAAGTTCATGAATGACGCCCATTCCTGCCTGACTTCCAGCTGCTGCTGCGAGAACTAACTGAGCAGGACCGCCTAAATTATCACCACATGCAAAGACACCACTGACGGTTGTACGTCCAAGAATATCTGTTTCAATCCCTGCATTCTTCGTCATTTGACAGCCAAGCTTTTCAGCAAATGGGGCTGACTGCTTGAATTCACTTGCGACAAAACCGCCTTCCCTTTTTACTGTCTCCCCATTTGCAAGCTGGAGAGAGCGCAGCTCACCATTGTCATGATCAATCGATACAATAGGCACATCAATGACTTGAATAGAATGCTCCGTCAGAAGTGACTTGTCCTCTTCAGCCAAACCGTGCCCATTCGTAAACACGATCAAATCCTTTGTCCAATTGGATAGAAGCTTAGCCATATGCAAGGCTCTCTGATTCTCCGCAATAAGGGCAAGCGCTTTATCCTTTAATTCCCATCCATCACAGAAAGGGCAGCTAAACAACGTTTTTCCATACACATCATGAATTCCTTCGATCTCTGGCAATATATCCTGAAGTCCAGTTGCCAAGATGATTTTTTTCGCTTCGAATGTATCCCCTTCGTGTGTCAGTAACGTAAAGAATTCCTCTCGCTTTTGTATATCATTAATTCTACTTCGTTTGATTTGGATATTAGGGTATTTTTGAAGATCTGCCTCTCCGGCTTGTCTGATCTCAAACGGTGTCATTCCATCGTTTGTAATAAATCCATGTGATTCCTGAGTCACTCGATTTCTTGGCAGCTCGTCATCAAATACAATGACCTGCTTTCTGCCCCGGCCCACAACAAGTGCTGCACTTAATCCGGCTGGCCCGCCTCCGATAATCGCACAATCTAATAACATATCAATCTCTCCTTTTTATTCAAGACTTTAAAGACTATTAATATCTATAATTAGTTCAAAAAAATCACATCTTGAAAAATGGATTTTTTTCTGTCTGCTCAATTTGGTTCGCAATATCAATTAACCGTTTTTGACTTAATGTCTCCTGCATTTTCGTTTCCACATCCTGCATGACTTGTTCAATCAAACAGCCATCATGAGGCATGAAGGAGTCATGCTCTAAAGAGCAGCGAAATAAATTCGTTTGTCCTTCTACAGCCTGAATGACATCTAAAAACGAAATGTCTTCCTTTCGTTTGATAAGGGTGTATCCTCCCTTTGCACCAGGTGTTGATTCAATCAATCCCGCCTTCACAAGCTTTGTTAAAATTTTGGATAAATAGGTTGGTGAAAGATCTTGCATCTTAGCAAGTGGCTCAACTCCAATCGCTTTACCCTTTGGCGCAAGAGTTAAAAACACCATCGTATGCAGCGCATAGTTGGTCGCTTTAGAATATTTCATAAGGAAGCTCCTTTCTATCTATTATAGACCTTTTATATCTGTAATTTATCATAGATGATTCAAGAGAAAAAAGCAAGTACTGTGGATCTGCTCCTCTTTTCATTCCACATTTCACATTTCCTTCCGATAATAGAAGTAAGCACGGAATAAAGTTTTGCTTGAAAACGAGAAGGAGTGAAGAAAAATGTCAGATCAACAGCACAATGCAGCACACGAAGAAGAAGAGGAATTTAACGTATACGACATGCTACCGCCCGCAGGTACAATCATCGGAGAAGCAACAGAAGAAGAAATGGAAGCCGCAGCAGCACTAGAAGTGAGACATGTCGCGTTCATGCGCCTTCAAGATATGTACATTCAATTTGACGGCTCGTCTTACAAAGATTTATTAAAAGACTTCCAAGAATTCGAATTGGATTCCACAAAATTCTGGAGAGCCATTGCTAGACGTCTTCAAATTCCATACGAATGGCCAATCCGAATCGACCACGCAAACGGCCCTATTTATATTGGTGAAACTGAGGATAGCCGTGAGGTTGAGGAGAGTGCGGAGTAAGGAATGACGGGCCCCTTTTGGTAAGGGTCTTTTCGTCTCCATCACAATAAATAAGCAATATGAGCGCTGTCACGCCCATATTGCTTATTCTCCTGTTATGTTAGCTCTGGCCAAAATGCTTGATTTGCCACAATTAAGTCGTCTAAAATATCTTTTGCTACTTTTGCACTCGGCACCGTTTTCGATAATGTGATGGCCTGCCATAGTTTTTGATAGGACCCTTCTTCAAATGCTTCTACTACTAATTTTTCTACGCCAACTTGCTGCTCCATGAGACTTTTTTGAAATATAGGAATGTCTCCAACTACTAATTTTTCTGGACCATTGCTGCCAACGATACAAGGAATTTCGACCATTGCTGTTGGGTCAAAGTTTCTAATGGCGCCATTGTTCTCTACAATCATCAGCATCCGTTCTTTTTTATTAAAAGCAATGGCTCTTGCCAAATCAACGATATAGGAAGCGTGCTCATCAATGGTCAGCTTTGTTTCCTTTGCAGTTCCTTTATCAATGATGGCCTGACACTCACTAAAAACAAAAGCTTCCCGTCCCTCCATGACTTCATTGGCACGTGTGAATTCTATATTGGAATGTGCTACTTCTTCATCTGGAAATAGATAGTATTTCAAATACGTATTAGGGACCGTTTTTGGATCAAGCGCTTGAATATCTTTGGCCTTTTTTAATGTGCTGTTCCAGCTCTTCTGCTGTTCTAGTTCAGAAGTTCCATCTGTTGCATAACCATGCTGACTTACATGCTTAATCACCTCAGGCATTAAGCTATTTCCTGATTTATCTCGAATATCTGTCCACCAGCCAAAGTGATTCAAACCATAGTAATCTACTTCTAGTTCTTTCCGTGAAGATAAGCCTAAATTTTTTGCAATTAATTCTTCGATGCCAATTGGCATATCACATATGTTTAAAATCTTAGAATTCGGTCTTAGCTTACGTGTTGCCTCTGCTACTATCGCTGCAGGGTTCGAATAGTTTAACATCCAAGCTTCAGGTGAGTATTTTTCCATATAATCGACAAGTTCTAATACACCTGGAATGGACCGCATTCCGTAAGCTATCCCGCCTGGACCGCATGTTTCCTGTCCGACGACTCCATGCTTCAATGGAATTTTCTCATCTAATTCACGCATTGCATATTTTCCGACACGAATATGTGCCATTACAAAATCGACTTGAGTAAACGCTTCTTCTGGATCCGTGCTTGCAAGTAATTGCACTTCTGGTGCTCGTTCTTTTAACATAATCTCACATGCATCTGCAATCGTCTTTTGTCTATTTTCATCATTATCATAGAGTTTAATTGTATGAATTGGGAACTCATCTAAATAGTCTAACAGCATCAAAATGATTCCCGGTGTAAATGTACTTCCGCCTCCAGCGATGGTAATATTAAATCTTTTCATGATATCCAGCTCCTTTTTCAATCTAATGAAAGTTTAGTCTCAAAGGACTCTCTTACTTGCGGTACACTTAAGCCAACAATGATTTGAATGCTTTGACCACTCTTAGCCATGCCGTGTGCCAGTTTATTCTCTGTAAAGTAGTCCCTATCTTTCACCAAGCTAGGGTCAATCACTGTAATACGCAGACGCGTGGCACAGTTTGTCACATCTTTAATGTTTTCTTTACCGCCAAGGCCTTCTAAGAAATAAACGGCTTTCTCTTCATACTCTGATGCATAAACGGGTGATTCCTTTTTGTCATGACCTTTTTTATGACTCTCATAATCTTGTTTTGTATATAGCCTCGTCTCCTCCTCATCTTTTCGTCCTGGTAATGGAATATCAAATTTCACAATCATCCATCTAAATATGACAAAATACAATGCAGTAAAGAGAAGCCCAATCATCGCTTGGATCAGATAAATCCCTCCATGATTTGAGGAGAGCGGAATCCAGTTCAATGCAGCTATTTCAATCAGCCCGGAACCCATCATTCCGACAACACCAAACATATTCATGATTGTCACCATGGTCGCTCCAAGAAGTGCATGTATCACAAATAAATAAGGCGCGAGAAATAGAAACGTAAATTCAAGCGGTTCTGTAATTCCCGCAAATATGGCTGTCAATGTGGCGGGTAATACCAAAGCCAAAACCTTTTTTCTATTTTCCTTCGGTGTAGAAAAATACATGGCTAGAGCTATCCCTAAACAGCCGAACATCTTAATGTTCCCATGTAATAAAAATCCGTATGGATAAAGATCCTTCAAATCGGAAGTTGAGGACGCAAATTCATTTAAGTGAGCAATCCAATATGGTTTTAACCCTCCATTTACAGCCGCTGGACCAAACTCAAAAGGTGTATAAATAAAATGGTGAAGTCCTGTTGGAATTAACACCCTTTCCAAGAAATGAAACAGCCAGACACCAATATAACCAGACTGTGCCATGAACCCTTGGAGAGATTGAATCCCCTGCTGAACATAGGGCCATACAAAAGCAACGATAAAAGCAATAGGAATCATCACAAAGAATCCGATGATGACAACAAATACAAGCCCCTGGAAAATCCCAAGCATTTCAGGCAGCTTTTGATCATAAAAACGATTATGGATCCAAATGACAATTCCAGATATCATCACCGCACCAATGATACTTGTATCCAGCGTAGGTATACCCGCAATTTCTTTTACTCCCGCTACATTCTCAACACCTTGCGATAAATCAACACCAAAAGTAGACGGCCAAAGTGTCAAAATAGCATGAATATAATTGTTAAATACGAGATAAATCATCAAAGCTGCGAGCGTCGCACGGGCTTGCGCTTTTTTTGCAAGTGAGATGGGCAATCCAATCACAAAGGCTAATTCCATATGATTGAAAATCGTCCATCCTCCGCTTTCAATCAGTGTCCAAACCTTATACCACATCGTACCTTCTGCAGCCATTTCCCCCATAATCGCTGGATTCTTACATAAAGTCGCGAGGCCGACAACAATACCAAAAAACGCGAATAAAAGTACAGGAACTACCATAGCACTGCCAAACCGCTTGATTGCATTCATAAGCATTACCCCTTTGCTTGATCCATAACACCACTGTAAAGGTAGCGCTTACAAAAACCAATAGGTTTGACGTATTTAGAAATCAAGTTGTAACATTAGATTATATTTTCACAGGAAGAAAATATTTTCATGTTGGAGGGCACATCGCATGATACTGGACAAGCTGGTTAATGAATACTTCGAAGATTTAAATAAGAATGACCTGCACATTATTAAAACGATCCATGATCATCTTGAAGAAATGAAGACAATGAAAATTCAGGACCTTGCCCGTTATGCTCATACTTCCATTTCATCCATCCATCGGCTTGCCAAGAAAATAGGGTTCGACGGCTACAGTGACTTAAAGTCTTATGTGAAATTAAATGCTTTCACTCAAGAGACAACACAAGATTTAATGCAGCTGCTCGATCAAGATATCCGGCAGACAAGAAAATATATGGAGCAGCTGGACTTTCATCAATTAAATCAACTGATAGATCGCGCACCGTATATTTATATTTATGGTACAGGAACTGCACAGCTCGATTTGGCCAATGATGTACAGCGGCAGCTATGGTCACTGCATAAAAAATCTCAAGTATTACGAAGCAAGCGGGACTTAACAGATGGAATCATTGAATTTGGTGAGGATGACCTTTTATTTATCATTTCTTTATCGGGTGAATCGAAGAATTTAGATGAAATCATTCAATTGGTGAAAACGAGACATATCAAATTTATCAGCATGACCACATTAAGGAATAACCTCCTTGCACAAAATGCCATGTTTAACATCTATGTAAGCAGCACCCCGTTTCACTTATATAACAAAGTGGACAACTCCAGCTTTCTGCCATTTTACATTGTGGCAGATATTATCGTCAGAAAATTTAGTGAGTGGAAAGTGAACCAATTGAATAATAGGACTTAAACATAACAGGTACAGTTTTGGAGAGAGATTCAATGTTGCTTCGCAAAAAAAAGAGAGACTCTTTTGTCTCTCTCAAAAAACACTGTATAACAGCGGATGTAATGAAATATATCTACTTGCGGCCGCCTTTTCCTATTCAGCAGTATAATGCCCAGCAAGCAGTTCATCAAACGAATCCGCTAATTTGAAATCCGTCTCATATTCTAGATCAAAGTAATGAACCGGCGGATGTTCCTTTGTTTCTCTGTAATCCAATGCAATCCACGTATGACCATCCCCACAAATGAGCACAAGTCCCTCAGGCAATTCCCATTCTTCTATTAAATAATCACTATCCATAATGCCTTCATTTTTGGCAATTCCTCTTAAATGATCAAATGACACATGATCCTCTGCCCATCCATTCGGCTGATCCGTGGGAAAAGCGTTATGCAGGGTATACCCGCCATTTTGTTCGAGAATCAGTTTTTTATATGTATCCGGCAAGATGACGCCTAGCTTCTTTTCCGCTTTTGCAATGCCTTTCTCATTGATTTTCTTAAATGTTTCTTCGCTTTCACTGTCTTTATCCCAAAATGGTTTCAAATGAAATACCTCCAATTGTTATTTCTATCTCATTTTACCATTTAAGAGAACTAGTTTAATAGTCCTATTTAATAAAAAAAGAGAAGGGTTCGCCCCCTCCTCTTGTTGGTCATGATTGTTCTTGATTTCTCGCTTCAAATTCATCCAGCATGGCACGCACTTCATCTGTTGATGATGTATTCATTAATTGATTTCTTAAGAAACTCGCTCCTCTGAATCCTTTTACATAAATCTTAAAGAAACGGTGCAGTGCCTTGAATGGACGCAAGCCTAGTGATGAGTATTGATCATGGAGATCAAGATGTAACCTTAACAGACCGAGCAGTTCATCACTTGTATGCTCCTTCGGCTCTTTTTCAAAAGCAAATGGGTTATGGAAAATCCCGCGCCCAATCATCACTCCGTCCACTCCATACTGTTCAGCGAGCTTTAAGCCTGTTTGACGATCAGGAATATCACCATTGATTGTCAAAAGAGTATCAGGGGCTACTTCATCACGAAGTTTTTTAATCTCAGGAATGAGCTCCCAATGCGCATCCACCTGGCTCATTTCCTTTCTTGTGCGAAGGTGGATCGATAAATTCACAATATCTTGCTCCAAAATGTGTCGAAGCCACCCGCGCCATTCATCGACCTCAGTAAAACCAAGTCTTGTTTTCACGCTGACAGGTAATCCCCCAGCTTTTGCTGCTTGAATCAGCTCTGCAGCAACATCTGGACGAAGAATTAAGCCGCTGCCCTTCCCGTTTTGCGTGACATTTGGAACAGGACAGCCCATATTAATATCAAGCCCCTGAAATCCTAATTCCGCCATTCCAATACTCATTTGTCTAAAGTTCTCAGGCTTGTCTCCCCAAATATGAGCAACAATCGGCTGCTCATCCTCTGTAAACGTTAAACGCCCCTTCACACTTTGAATACCATCAGGGTGGCAATAACTCTCACTATTCGTAAACTCTGTAAAAAACACATCCGGTCTCGCCGCCTCACTCACAACATGACGAAACACAACATCTGTCACTTCTTCCATTGGTGCTAATATAAAAAATGGCCGCGGTAAATCACGCCAGAAATTTTTACTCATCTTTCATCCAATTCCTCTCATGACATAGCGCCTAAAGGGCATGTCCTTCTATAAAGTCTTTCAGCAATTTTTATCATTATATACTTTAATATGAACCGGGCAAAATTGCAAAAAAGGTCATTTGGTAATGAATTGTGGGGGGAAAATATTGATTCCACTTCCAAATATCATTTTTTAGTGCCGATTGAACATACAAAAATAAAAACACCCCAATATCGATGTTTTTCACGAAATCGGGATGTCTCAATACATTACTAATTAATCACAAGACTTGCTACACATTCCACATGTGAGGTATGCGGAAACATATCCACAGGCTGCACTTCCTCCGTCACATACCCGCCATCTTCAAGAATGCGCAAATCACGAGCAAGCGTCCCTGGGTTACAGGAGACGTAAACAACACGGTTTGGTTTCATTTTTAAAATCGTGTCAAGCAGTGCTTCGTCGCAGCCTTTTCTTGGCGGATCGACGACGAGGGTGTCTGCTTTGATGCCTTCTTTGTACCAGTTTGGGATGACGGTTTCTGCTTCGCCGACTGCGAATTCGACGTTATTGATTCCGTTTAAGGCAGCATTGCGTTTTGCATCTTCAATTGCTTCTGGAACAATTTCAACCCCATATACTCTGCCTGCTTTTTGTGCGAGAAATAAGGAAATCGTACCGATTCCGCAGTAGGCATCGATAACAGTTTCTTCGCCTTGCAGCTCGGCATATTCAAGCGCTTTGTCATAAAGCACCTTTGTTTGGGCTGGGTTCACTTGATAAAACGAGCGGGCTGAAATGGCAAATTTGATGTCGCCAATCGTGTCATAAATGTATTCTTCGCCCCATAAAATGGTTGTTTCGTCTCCGAAAATGACATTTGTTTTCTTTGAATTCACGTTTTGTACAATTGACCGAACGTGTGGGAAGCGTGCTATAATCTGCTCAATCACCTGCTGCTTTTGCGGAAAGTCAGCCGTTCTAGTAACAAACACAACCATCATTTCACCTGTTGCAATACCGTAGCGAACCATCACATGACGCAGCCAGCCTTTGTGCCGCTCTTCGTTATATGCTTTGATGCCAAACGCATTGCATATGTCTTTTACTGCCTGTACCACTTCGTCGTTTTCTGACTGCTGAATCAAACATTTTTCCATATCAATGATTTCATGGGTACGCTGTTGATAAAATCCTGCAACAAGTCCGCCTTCGCGTTCGCCAACTGGCACTTGCGCTTTGTTTCGGTAATTCCAAGGGTCTTCCATGCCGAGTACAGGATGAACTTTTACACGGCTCATATCAAGCTTGCCGATCCGCTCTAAAACGTCCTTTACTTGTTTTTGTTTAAATAGCAGCTGGCCTTCATAGCTCATATGCTGAATTTGACAGCCGCCGCACTGCTTGTAAATGGGACATGGCGCATCTTGCCTGTGCTGACTTTCCTTTGTCAGCTCCATGAGTCGTCCAAAAGCAAATCCTTTTTTGACTCGTGTGACTTTGATTTGCCCTTGTTCATCAGGAAGGGCATTTGGTACAAAGACAGGGAATCCTTCAATTTTTGCTACACCTGCACCTTCATGCGTTAAGTCTTCGAAGGTTACATTGTAGTATTCATTCTTTTGAACAGGCGGTTTCATTTTCACCAATTTTATCACCTCATTTGCAAAGAAAAACTTGGCCGCCATAAGGAACCAAGTTCAGTCTTCACCCTATTTTTTCAGCTGTTTCTTTTGGCACAATAAATTCAATATGGCGATACAGGTTTTCAAATTCACCTGGCAGCATGCCGCCGTATTCACCATCTAAATTCAATTGCATTTTATCTTTTACATCTACCTTTACGCGATTCGCTTTTGCGTAGATGACATTGTTATCATGAATATGCTCGCCTCTGAGAGCAAGGCTGACTACTCGAATGGCTTCTGCTAGATTGACCTTCTTTAGAATAATCAGGTCAAACATCCCATCATCTAAAATGGAATCTGGCGCTAGTTTTTCAAAGCCGCCTACTGAGTTTGTGAGTGAAACAAGGAACAGCATGATTTCTCCATGAAACAATTTGCCGTCATATTCAATTTCGACTTCTGTCGGGCGGATAGATGGAAGCATCTCCATACCTTTCAAATAATAAGCAAGCTGTCCAAGCATGGTCTTCAGCTTACTAGGCACCTCATAGGTGAGCTCTGTTAACCGGCCGCCGCCAGCAATATTAATAAAATAATGGCCATTGACTTTACCGATATCAAGCGGCTTCGCTACACCCTCAATAATGGCATCTGTCGCTTTTAAAACACCTTCTCGTGGAATTCCAAGTGCTCTTGCGAAATCATTTGTCGTTCCAACTGGAATAATTCCGAGTTTTGGTCTTTTTTCAAGCGGTGCTAGTCCGTTGACGACTTCATTGATCGTGCCGTCTCCACCTGCTGCTACAATTAAATCAAAATCTCTCTGTGCGGCCTTTTCTGCTGCTTGTGTGGCATCTCCTGCACATGTCGTCGCATGACAAGAAGTTTCATAGCCAGCTTGTTCAAATTTTTGCAAAACCTGCGGTAAATTCTTCTTGAAGAGTTCACGCCCAGATGTCGGATTGTATATAATTCGAGCACGTTTCATTCATCATCATCCTATATTCATTATGCAATCTATTTTCACCACTAACAACCTTTAATTATACTATGAGATTTGAAAATGGCAACAAAACAACTACCTAATATGTAAAATCTCCAAGTACATTTCCCTCAGTAAGAAAGCATTCTGATAAGATAAAAGAAAACGCTGTAAAGGATGATATGCGATGAAAAAGCCTGTCTATTTTAATCATGACGGCGGTGTTGATGACCTCGTCTCTTTATTTCTTCTCCTTCAAATGGAACATCTGAAAGTCATCGGAATGTCTGTGATTCCTGCTGATTGTTATTTAGAGCCTGCGCTCAGTGCATCTCAAAAAATCATTGATCGATTCAGCCCTTATGAAATTGAAGTCGCTGCTTCAACTTCTAGAGGCGTCAATCCATTTCCGAAGGAGTGGCGTATGCATGCTTTCTATGTAGATGCTCTGCCAATTTTAAATGAAAAAGGCAATGTTGATACAAAGGTGTCCAAGCTGCCAGCACACCTTCATCTGATTGAAACAGTTAAGAAGGCAAAAGAACCTGTCACCCTGCTCTTTACTGGTCCGCTCACAGATCTTGCACGAGCTTTAGAAGAAGATCCTTCAATCTCTAACAAAATTGAGAAATTGGTGTGGATGGGTGGCACGTTCCTTGAAAAAGGCAATGTTGAAGAACCCGAGCATGACGGGACAGCAGAATGGAATGCATTTTGGGATCCTTATGCTGTAAGCACTGTCTTTCAGGAACCGTTTCCTATTGAAATGGTCGCACTTGAAAGTACAAATCAAGTCCCGCTTACACTTGATGTACGTCAGCGCTGGGCTTCTCTTCGTTCTCATATTGGAATAGATTTTATCGGTCAGTGCTACGCCTTTTGTCCGCCGCTCATTCATCATGAAACCAATTCGACGTATTACTTATGGGATGTGCTGACGACCATTACTCTTGCTTCTACATCATTTACCCGTTCAAAAGAAGTGAATGCGATCGTTTATACCGAGACACCAAAGCAAGGACGGACAGAAGAGCATCCAGATGGAAAATCAATTCAAGTGATTGACCATGTCGATCGTGATGCCTTTTTCCACGCATTTGAAGAACTTATGAGAAAAGCTGTTTGCCAGATTTCAAAATAAAAAAAGCCCCGCCAATGAGCGGGGCTTCCTCTTATTCTTCTTCTGCGTACTTTTTCTTACGTTTAAACTTGCTTAACATTTCATACACGATTGGAACGATGACCAATGTGAGAAGTGTAGAACTTGTTAAACCGCCAATTACGGTAACACCAAGTCCTTTTGATACGATCTGGCTTCCGCCTTCAAATCCTAATGCGAGTGGCAGCAGTGCACCAATCGTTGCAAGTGCCGTCATTAAGATTGGACGTAATCTTGTTGTACCTGCTTCAAGTAACGCTTCTCTTGTTGAGAGACCTTCTTGTTCTTTATGAATCACGCGGTCAATCAAGACAATGGCATTTGTTACAACGATACCGATCAGCATGAGCAATCCAATCATGGCATTTAAGCTGATGGTTTCTTTTGCTATAAACAATCCAGCGAGAGCGCCAATAACCGTAAATGGAAGTGAGAAGAGAATTGCAAATGGTGCAAGACCTCCGCCAAATGTGATGACGAGAACGAGATACACAATGGCAATCGCTGCAAGCATTGCAAGGCCAAGCTGTGTAAAGGATTCTTGGATATCCGCACTTACGCCGCCTGTGTCAATCGTTACGCCAGATTTCAGATCAAGCTTGTCAACTTTCTTCTGAACATCTTGTGTCACACTTGAGACGTCGTCTGTTGTCATGTCACCAGACACTTCTGCGTAGATTTTTCCATCACGTTTTGTCACCGTATTTGCTGTCGTCCCATCTTTTACTTTGACGACATCACCAATTCGGACTTCTTGCCCTGTTGGTGTGGTGATCTTTTTATTTTCTAAATCTTTTTTGCTCTTATATTCATCTTTTTCCGTTTGAAGCTTCACATCAAGTTCTTTGCCGTCCTCTGTGACTTTTGTCAGTGTTGTTTCACTATTTTGAGGTGCAATCGCTTGAGCGATTTGTGAAGCAGTTAGACCTAGTTTCGCCAGTTTTTCTTGATCTGCATTAAACGTATATTCGTCGTATTTCTCAGATAAGCTTGTGCTGACATTTTTCAGGTTTTTCTCATCTTTTAAAATGTTCTCAACATCTTTTACTGTGCCTTCAATATCGCTTGCTTTGTCACCGTACACATAGTACGTCACAGTATTGCTGGCGCCAGCAGATGAGAAGTCTTGTGATTTCCATTCCCCTTTAGACGCTTTGTCTTGCAGGGCTTTGACTACACGATCTTTTTCTTTATCAAAATTCGGTGTGTCCTCGTCATATTGTACGAAGAATAATGCACCGTTAGAGTTACCGCCAACACTTGCTGTCATGGCATTTGAAGAGCCAAGTGAATACTGAACTGTATTGACATGGTCACGTTTCATCAAATATTCTTCAGCTTTTTTCGTTTCATCAATTGCTTGCTCTCTCGTTTGTCCAGGTTCAGGTGTATATGTCACCATGGCCGTTTTCTCTGCTTCCTGTGGTAAGAAGCTGACACCGACAAGTGGTGCTAAGAATAAGCTTCCGACAAGCATAAGAATGGCAATTCCTGATGTGATCCATTTATGGTTGAGTGTCCAATTAAGTACACGTCTATAACCGCCAGCAAGCTTGCTTGGTTTATGTTCTTTTACCTTTTTCGCTGTGCCGTACAGGTTCTTTTTAAATAGAGTGTGTGCCATCATTGGAACAATTGTAATGGCGACAAGCAGTGAAGCAAGTAACGCAAACACAATGGTTAAAGCAAATGGGATGAATAGTTCACCAATCATTCCACCTACTAATGCTAACGGTAAGAATACCGCAATTGTCACAATCGTTGAAGACATGATTGGGATAAACATTTCTTTGGTGGCTTCTCTGACGAGTGCCTTGCCTTTTAACGGTTCATCCTTTAACGCCATTCGTCGATAGATATTTTCTATGACCACTATCGAGTCATCGACAACACGCCCGATGGCAACGGTCATAGCACCAAGTGTCATGATATTTAACGTGATATCTAGCTGATTTAATAGTAAGACAGCAATCAACAGAGATAACGGAATGGAGATGACCGAGATTAATGTTGATTTGATATCTCGCAGGAACAAGAGAATAATAATGATCGCAAAGATTGCTCCGATGATCGCCTTGTTCAGCATTGTGCTGACAGACTCTTTAATCGGCTCTGCTTGATCATATGTGGTGCTTACTTTGATTCCTTTGTTATCTTTTTTGAATTTCTCAAGCTCTTTTGTCACTTCTTCTGCAACACTCACTGTGTTGGCATCAGAGCCTTTGACAATTTGCAGACCGATACTGTCTTTCCCATTCGTTCTAGAGATCGATTCTGCCTCTTTGACGACTTTAATATCTGCAATCTCAGACAGCTTGATCGTTGGCAGCTCTACAGATTGACTGCTTGCTGCACCTGTTTGCTGCTGTGCTGCTGCTTGCTGCTGACTTGCACTTCCCGCCTGCTGCTCGGCACCTTGCGCACCTGCGCTGCTAGATGGTGCTCCCGCTCCAGCGCTTCCCGCACCGCCGCCTGCACTTGGTGTAACAGGGATTCGCATGTTTTTCAAATCTTTGACGCTTAAAATATTGCCGTCCACGACAACTGATTTTTGTTTGTTGCCAAATGTGTATAGACCTAATGGTACATTCACATCAGAGCCTTTGATCATGTTTTGGACGGTTTCTTCATCTAAACCGTATTCCTTTAGTTTCTTTTCTTTAAACGAAAATTCTACTTCTTTGATTTGCTGTCCTGAAGCTTCCACAGAAGAGACGCCGTCTAACCCTTGAAGTGAAGGAACGAGGTCATTTTCTACTTTTTGTGTAAGGTCTTGTAATGATTCTTTATCACCTGAGACACTAAGGGCTAGGATTGGAATCGCATTAATACTAAAGCGTGCGATTTTAGGTTTTTCTGCATTTTCAGGGAAATCGATATTGCTAATCGCATCTTCAATTTCCTTTTTTGCTTCATCCATGTCTTTGCTGTAATCGTACTCGATTTGAATGGATGATGCATTTTCAAAAGAATTAGAAGTGACCACGTTGACCCCATTGAGGTTTTGAATCGACTTTTCAATTGGATCTGTCACCTTATCTGATACTTCGTCCGGCGTTGCGCCAGGGTACGTTGTAGAAACCGTAATGACTGGAGTGTTGATATTCGGGATTGATTCTTGTTTCATATTCAATCCGGCATATAGACCAGCAACTGTTACGATAATCGTCATGAGCCATACAGCGAACTTATTCTTTAATACAAAATTGATGATCGAATTCATTATATCCTCCATTTTCCTTTATGTATTGACTGACTGGTCATTCTATATCATAATAAACGGTGATATACAATGCCGTCAACCATTTCACTTGCGTTTGACGTAACATTCTAAAGCTGAAGGGGCCTTATTTCATGAACGAAAAAAAAGAAAAAATCATTAAAGCAAGCATCCAATTGTTTGCGAAAAAGGGTTTTTCTTCTACGACCATTCAGGAAATTGCAGATGAATGCGGAATATCAAAAGGCGCATTTTATTTACATTTCAAATCAAAAGAACAGCTTTTCAACCGAGCGTTTGAATATTATATCGACACTTCGATGCAAACTATCGAAACGATTCGAAAAGAGAATCAGCATCTCGCGCCGAGAGAGATCTTTCAGAAACAAATTGCTGAACAGTTTCAGCACTTTGCTGAGAACAAGGATTTTATCATTCTGATCCTCAGCGAGAACATTATTCCGGAAAACCAGCAAATTAAAAAGTATTCAAAAACTGTGAAAAAGCAAATGAATGATGAAATTCAAATTTCCATCTTGACCACTTATGGACAGAAGATCGAACCATATATAACTGACCTGTCAGTCATGATTCAAGGAATTATCCAATCGTATGTGCAGGTTCTGCTTTTACAGGATCAAATGCAATTATCATTTGATGAGCTCTCATCCTTTATACTCGAACGGTTTGATGATCTGGTTCAAGGATTGCTTCGCTCTCAGACGAAGCCGATTTTGAAGCAAACCATTTGGGACGATGAAGCGCCTAGTGCTGCTTCCCTTCAAGAGGAGCTTCGTTTGTTAAAGCTGGAGCATCTGCTTTCTGATGATACCGTTGTATCCATTGAAGTGATTGAAGAAGAGCTGGCAAAAGCTGAACCTCGTAAGCCAGTCATCCAAGGAATGCTGACGAATTTAGAAAAGTGTGAGGATCCTGCTGTTCTAAGAGCAGTGGAACAATTGAGGCTGTTTCTTCAGTAACATAACGTGCTGTTTTTTGATTTAGCTCACCTTTCCCCCTTCGAATGTGCACTTTCGCTTATGCTTCATTATAAGAAAAGTATCTCTAAATTGATATACGGCTGTGGTCCGAATCTATAGTAAGACCCTGTCATTTCAATCAAAAAAAACCGCCTTTTTCATAAGGCGGTTTTTTGCTATTTAGCGTTTTTTGATTTCTTCAAGGAGAATCTTGTTCACCATCGGCGGGTTCGCTTGGCCCTTCGATGCTTTCATGATTTGTCCGACTAAGAAACCAATCGCGCGGTCTTTACCATTTTTAAAGTCTTCAATGGATTGCGGGTTGTTATCAAGTGCTTCTGTGACAAGTTTGAGCAGTGCACCTTCGTCAGAAATTTGGACAAGTCCTTTTTCTTTGACGATTGTTTCTGCATCTCCCCCATTTTCGATGAGCTCTTTGAATACCTTTTTCGCAATCTTAGAGGAAATCGTTCCTTTTTCAATAAGCTTGATCATACCAGCCAGCCCTTGCGGCGTTAGCTTTGTATCTTCCAGCTCTTTTTGAGCAGAGTTTAAGTATGCAGATACTTCACCCATGAGCCAGTTCGATGCTTGCTTCGCTTCTGCACCTTCTGAAATGGTCGCTTCAAAGAAATCAGACATTTCTTTCGTCAGCGTGAGCACCATTGCATCGTAAGCAGGAAGTCCAAGCTCATCGATGTAGCGTTTGCGGCGCTCGTCTGGAAGCTCTGGGATGGATGCTCTTACGCGTTCTTTCCACTCGTCATCAATGTACAGCTCCACCAAATCCGGTTCTGGGAAGTAGCGGTAATCATCAGAGCCTTCTTTAACGCGCATAAGAATTGTCTTTTTAGACGCTTCGTCATAACGGCGTGTTTCCTGCTCGATCAAGCCGCCAGAAAGCAATACTTGCTCTTGACGCTTCTCTTCGAATTCAAGGCCTTTTTGTACGAAAGCAAATGAGTTCAAGTTTTTGAGCTCTGTCTTTGTACCAAACTCTTCACGGCCGATTGGGCGAAGAGAAATGTTGGCATCACAGCGAAGTGAGCCTTCTTCCATCTTACAGTCAGAAACGCCTGTATATTGAATAATGGATTTTAATTTTTCTAAGTAAGCATACGCTTCTTCTGGAGTGCGAATGTCTGGCTCAGATACGATTTCAACAAGTGGTGTGCCTTGACGGTTGAAATCGACGAGTGAGTAACCGTCGCCTGTGTGCGTCAGTTTCCCTGCATCCTCTTCCAAATGGAGACGTGTAATACCGATTCGTTTTGTTTTGCCTTCTACTTCAATTTCAATCCAGCCGTTTTCACCGATCGGTTTATCAAATTGAGAAATTTGATACGCCTTTGGGTTATCAGGATAGAAGTAGTTTTTACGGTCAAATTTTGTATCCGTTGCGATTTCACAGTTCAGTGCCATAGCCGCTTTCATCGCAAAGTTCACCGCTTCTTTGTTCAGTACAGGCAGTACGCCAGGATATCCAAGGTCGATGACACTTGTCTGCGTGTTGGCAGCTGCACCAAAAGGTGTCGGCGAGCTTGAGAAAATTTTCGATTGTGTTTTTAGCTCTACGTGGACTTCAAGTCCAATTACCGTTTCAAAGTTCATTCTGATTCACCCCTTACAGTTCAGGTTTTGCTTTATGATGATCTGTTGCTTGCTCAAAAGCGTGAGCCACGCGGTACACTGTTCCTTCGTCAAAGTGCTTGCCGATGATTTGCAGTCCTAACGGAAGGCCATTTGCAAATCCACAAGGCACACTGATTCCTGGAACGCCTGCAAGGTTAACAGGGATCGTTAAAATATCGTTTGCGTACATAGTCAATGGATCGCTTGTCTTTTCACCAATGTTAAATGCAGGAGTTGGCGTTGTCGGTCCTACAATGACATCATACTTTTCGAAAACATCTTCAAAGTCTTTTTTGATCAATGTACGGACTTTTTGCGCTTTTTTATAGTACGCATCGTAATATCCTGAGCTTAGCGCGAATGTACCAAGCATGATGCGACGCTTCACTTCGTCTCCGAAGCCTTCAGAACGAGTATTTTTGTATAAATCAATCAGGTTGTCTGCATTATCTGTACGGTAGCCATAGCGGATGCCGTCAAAACGTGCAAGGTTTGCAGATGCTTCTGAAGAAGACAGTAAGTAGTAAGTCGCAAGCGCATATTTAGAATGCGGTAGAGACACTTCTTCCCACGAAGCACCAAGTCCTTCTAATACTTTTAACGCTTGAAGAACAGACTCTTTTGCTTCCTCGCCAACGCCTTCGCCAAGATATTCTTTCGGCACAGCGATTTTCAGACCTTTGATGTCGCCAGTTAATGAAGAAAGAAAATCTGGTACATCGACATTTGCACTTGTTGCGTCCATTTGATCGACACCAGCAATCGCTTGAAGAACATAAGCGTTGTCCTCTACATTGCGTGTAATCGGACCAATTTGATCTAATGATGAAGCAAATGCAATTAATCCGTATCTGGATACACGTCCATATGTCGGTTTAAGACCTACAACTCCGCAGAAAGATGCCGGCTGACGAATAGAACCGCCTGTATCTGATCCAAGTGAGAACGGTACTTCACCTGCTGCAACTGAAGCTGCTGATCCACCACTTGATCCGCCTGGAACGGTGTTTAAATTCCACGGGTTTTTCGTCGCTTTGAAGCCTGAGTTCTCCGTAGAAGATCCCATTGCGAATTCGTCCATATTTAATTTACCGATTGTGACTGCTTCTGCGTCTCTTAGGCGGTTCACAACGGTTGCATCATAAATTGGATCAAAGTTTTGCAGGATTTTACTTGAAGCTGTTGTACGCAAATCCTTTGTAACAATGTTATCTTTCACACCGATCGGCATACCGAACAATAGGCCAAGCTCGTCCTTTTCACCAACTGCCTCGTCCAATTCCTTTGCATACGCACGTGCTTTTTCTTCGTCCAGTGCAAGGAATGCTTGTACTTTCCCGTCTACTTCATTGATTCGTTTATAAGACTCGTCCACTAAATCAGAAACAGACAGTTCCTTTTTATGTAAAAGCTCTTTTAATTCAGAAATTTTGTGATCAAACAGTGACATGTCTCGGGCCTCCTTTAGTCCAAAATTGATGGCACACGAATATAGCCGTCTTTATGATCAGGCGCGTTTTTGACGACTGCCTCAATGGAAAGACCTTTATTCGGAACATCTTCTCTCATGACGTTTTTCATTTTTAATACGTGTGTAGTAGGTTCAACGTTTTCCGTATCTACCTCATTTAACTGCTCTGCAAATGAAATGATGCTATCAAGCTGTTCTGTAAACATCTCAGCTTCTTCTTCTGTAATCGCAAGCCTTGCTAAATGCGCAACGTGCTTGACTTCTTCTATTGAAATTCTTGACATGCAGGTTCACCTCCAAAAATGATGCGTGATCGTGGTCATGATCATAAGTCATATACACTTTATCATATCAAATTTTACTGTTCTAAAGCAACTTTACGCAGGTGTGGTAAAAGGTCCGTTCTCTTGAAACGTCTTTATGATCAAATCGATAAAAGAAATATTCATCAGGTGACTTTTTATTTTTCAGAAAATTTTTACTTTTGATTATTTTTGTAATCGCTTACATATTGATTCTTATCATCGATCTGTCCATTTTTTCTTCAAAATGAAGAGGTTTAGGCAGGTTGATCACTTGGGAATACTCTGTTAGGTTAAGTAACCATAGCAGTGAGCAGGCAGTCAAACAAAAAAGCTGCCATCGCACTTCTGTATATTTTGATTGAGGTGATGTCAAATTAATACGAAAAAGGTGAGAACACAAAATGAGTATTGAAGTTACAATTTCCTTATCTATTTATTTTATCGGGATGCTTGCCATTGGCTGGTATGCATTCAGGAAAACACATGATTTAAATGATTATATGCTTGGCGGACGCGGGCTTGGTCCATTCGTTACAGCCCTTTCAGCAGGTGCTGCGGATATGAGCGGATGGATGCTGATGGGTGTGCCAGGTGAAATGTATAAAACAGGTTTATCGACAGCCTGGCTTGCGATTGGTTTAATCGTTGGTGCTTACTTGAACTACCTCATTCTTGCACCTCGTTTACGTTCTTATACAGAAATTGCGGATGATGCGATTACGATTCCTGATTTCTTTGATAAACGATTCAAAGGATCATCTGCTTTATTAAAAGCTGTTTCAGCCGTCATCATTTTAATTTTCTTTACGCTGTATACATCGTCTGGGATGGTATCAGGCGGACGTTTATTTGAGTCAGCATTCGGTGCTAACTACATGTTTGGACTGATCTTAACATCAAGTATTGTCATTTTGTATACATTGTTCGGCGGATTTTTGGCAGTGAGCTTAACGGACTTTGTCCAAGGGGCTATCATGTTTTTAGCATTAGTGCTCGTGCCGATCGTTGCCTTTACACAATTAGGCGGACCTGTTGCTACATTCCAAGATATTCAACAGATTGATCCTAAATTGCTAGATATTTTTAGAGGAACGAGCGTCATTGGCATTATTTCCTTCCTCGCTTGGGGACTAGGTTACTTTGGACAGCCGCATATTATCGTGCGCTTTATGGCCATTACGTCTGTTAAAGATTTAAAACCAGCACGCCGGATCGGAATGAGCTGGATGATTATTTCAGTGATTGGATCACTGTCTGTCGGTTTAGTGGGTGTTGCCTATGTTCATGAAACGGGCATGAACCTTGCTGACCCTGAAACCATCTTTATCGTCTTTTCTAAAGTATTGTTCCATCCATATATCACTGGATTTTTACTTTCTGCGATTTTAGCTGCGATTATGAGTTCAATTTCGTCTCAGCTGCTTGTCACAGCAAGTGCAATGACAGAGGATTTATACAGAACGTTCTTTAGGAAAACAGCATCAGACAAAGAGCTTGTCATGATTGGCCGGATGTCTGTACTCGTTGTCGCCGTGATTGCCTTATGCCTTTCACTTAACCCAAGTGACACCATTCTTGATCTTGTCGGTTATGCATGGGCAGGATTTGGTTCTTCATTCGGTCCAGTCATTTTGCTTTGCCTATACTGGAAACGAATGAATCATCATGGCGCTCTAGTTGGGATGATCGTTGGTGCAGTTGTGGTTCTGACATGGATTACGACAGGACTCAACCATGCCACAGGTATTTATGAAATGATTCCAGGCTTTACGCTAAGTGGATTAGCTGCCATTATTGTCAGCTTATTGACAAGTAAGCCGTCAAAAGCATCAAAACAGCTATTTCACAAAATGGAAGATCATCTTGAGGAAGAAACAAAATAAAGAGTTGAAGAGTCATCTGCCCTATGCGGATGACTCTCTTTTTAAATAAAATAAAAAGCTTTTCTTTCTTCAGAAACTGAATAAAATAAGAGTTGTGCAGCCATATGGGCTGTGAGAAGATCATATACATGTTGTGAAACGTACATGAAGTGAAAGGAGCGATACGCATGTTTTGGACAATTGAATGGGATACAGTCTTAAAATTAGCCGTGGCCACTTTAATCGGGCTGATTATCGGGCTTGAACGAGAGCTGAAGAAAAAGCCCCTCGGCTTAAAAACGTGTATTGTCATTGCTGTCAGCTCCTGCGTCTTAACCATCATCAGCATTGATGCAGCCTACAATTTCCCTCGAGTCTCTAAGCTTCAAATGGACCCACTCAGGTTACCGGCGCAAATTATATCTGGTGTTGGTTTTATTGGAGCAGGTGTGATTCTTCGAAAAAGCAATGATGTCATCTCAGGTCTCACGACTTCTGCGATGATCTGGGGAGCAGCAGGACTTGGGGTTGCAACCGGTGCAGGATTTTATAAAGAGGCCTTCCTCAGTCTTTTCTTTATTCTAATTAGTGTCGAATTCCTGCCATGGCTCTTCCAGCGGATCGGACCGATTCGCCTGCAGGAAAAAGAAATCCGCATCAGAATGTCTCTTTCTGACCGAAACCGCATGACCGATATTTTAAAAGAAATGAAAGCCCTCAATATTCGCATTCATTCTGTACGAATTGATGATTTAAAAGAAAAAGACTATCCGATCATGGAAGTACGCGTACGTGTGCATAAAGACCGCTATACAACCGATGTGTACTTTGATATTAAAGATCTAGAAGGCGTCGTTGGCGTGAAGTGTGATACGGTGTAGTCATAAAAAAACCCCTTGCTGTTTAACACAGCAAGGGGTTTCTTTTATCGTGCCAGCTGTTGAAAGTCAAAAGGAGTAATGGGTGTTTTTTGCTCAATTTCCTTTCGAAAACATGACAGCATGGCTTTTTCGTCAGAAGTCAATGTTTGGAGATCAAATGCTTGATGTAAAAGCCCATAAATAAGCATATGACGCAGCATGAGAAAATCAGGGATTGTTGCCAGCCACGCGTCATCAAGCTCATTCTCCTGTCGATAGCCTTTTAGAAAATGACTCATAAATTCTGCCGTAAATTCAGCTTTATCATCATATGGAATCACTGGATACCAAAGAACATTATATAGCAAAATACTAATATCATTGATAAACCAGTGATATCCAATATCATCAAAATCGAATGCGATAATCTCTCCTTGATGATAATGAAAGTTCCCGTGATGCAAATCGGCATGCACCAGCCCATACACATCCTTCGAAATTCGGAGCTGGTGAAGCTTTTGCATCAATTCATCTTTTCTTCGAAGCACAACCGTTTGATCAGATGGAATATATTGATCAAGCTTTAATTGCTCCTCTTCATACCACTCTTGACGCTTATAGAGAGGATCTTTTACTTGATATTGTTTTGTTATTTGATGCATTCGTCCTGTATAGGACCCTAACGCTTCAAACAGCTTCCCATTCCAATCTCCTTCATTCACTTTTCTCCCCGGTGCTTTTTCATACACACGGAGTAAAAATGCGCCTCCGGCTTGATCAGGAATGGTTTCAACGTCTTTTCCTCTTGCTGATGAAATCGGCTTTGCTACGGAAATACCATGATGAGACAGGAATCGAAGCCAGTCCATTTCTCCTAAAATATATGTGGGTGAGCGACGAATGGTATGGGTGATTTTTAATATATAATTCTCCCCATTCATTGCCTTATATTCATACACATAATTTTCTGCATCGGCTAGAAATGTCACTTGGTCAAGCTGAAAGTCATACAAGTGAGCCGCTTTCTTTAAGACTTTCTGTTCATCGTATCGTGCTTTTACTTCTTTATGCATGCTGATTCTCCTTTTATCGTCTTTTTAAATGTTCTTGACGGTAATCAGCATTATACGAGCATCAACATACCTGCCTTTCTTCTTGGTTTCTACTAATATTTTGACAAGAGTTTGGAAATCCCTCTTATTTAGTCATATATATGAACAGTCGGTTCTTTGTCCTCAGCATTTTTCGTGATCAGGGCTTCTTGTTGATCAGAAGATGTGATGTTGATTTCAATATTGGTACTCTTGTAGTAATCCATGACTTCTCCGGTTAAATATTGTGTGAAGGCTACGACTTCCGTTTTTCCATAGAACTGCATTGGAATTTCGATTTTCATTTTTTGCAGGTTGCCGTTTTTGTAAAAGCCTTTTCCTACAACACCAGTGTAATTCGGGAAGTAATCTTCTACCTTTGTCTTGAAGCGGTCAAATCGCTCTGAATCATCTTTGTAGCTGCTTTTCGCACTATCTGAAGGGAAGAATACATTCTCCTCTTTGATCGTATCCCAATTTCCGATATCAGCAGAGCCTGCTTTCACATCTGTTTTGGCGATAAAATTACCTGGAACGATAGATGATTTTGGTGCTTGCTTATAAAGGGCAATCATGACAGGCACTTTTTGCAGTCCGTCCATTTGACGAATTCGCTTGATCACTTGTTCAGCGATTTTTTCACCCTCTGCCAAAAGTTTCTTTGAATTTTTCGATGAATCGATGGTCACCTCTTGCTGCGGGTCACCGATTTTTTCACGGTAATAATAAACCGAGTTCAGCGCAAGACCAATGACAACTCCGCCAAGCTGTAAGCTGTTTTTGTCTTTTCGAATTAAGTAATTATGCTCTAGCATTGAAGCTAAGTAAATTGGACTATTTTCATTTTTAGACTTTGTTGAACCTGAGTTTGGAAGAGCAGGATTTAAGCCCAGATTCTTAAAGTCTTTATCTTCTTTTTCTGCCTTTTTCAGATCACTGCCTGTTTTTTTGCGCGCCAGCCAGCTAAGAACGGTGTCCTCATCTAAATGCTGTCCTTCTTGGAATAGATAGTCGTTTGTATTAAATGACTCTGTTGCAAGGCGCATGAGTCCTGTTTCAAATTCATCAATGTCCAAGCGTGTATTGAGACGCTCCGCTGTAAGACCTCTAGCAGCTCCTTGTTTAAACGGCAGCACCATTTTGTAATAGGAGTCTGAGATATTGTACATCGGGATGATGGCTGTTTCCTTTGTTTCCTTCGTTTCATCCGTTTTTTGTGTGACCTCTTCCTCTTCCTTTCCCCCAAAAGGTGCACACGCTGACAATACCAGTGTGAGCATTGTCAGCAGCAATAACAACTTTTTCAATAGAAAACACTCCTCTTATTTCTTTAGCTCCTCGAGCATTTTAGCTTCGTCCCAAATTTCAATATTGAGTTCTTCTGCCTTTGTCAGCTTACTTCCCGCTGCTTCTCCGGCAATGACTAGATCTGTTTTTTTACTCACACTGCCTGCCAGCTTTCCGCCTAATGCTTCGATCGCTGCTTTTGCATCGTTTCGAGCCATTTCTTCTAATTTTCCTGTCAGCACAATGGTTTTTCCTGCAAAGTAGGAATCACTTTCTTCTGCTTTTACCGGCTTTGGCCCTGTGTAGGTCATATTGACTCCGAGCTCTTTTAGTTCGTTCAGCAGATCGAGTATTTCTTCTTTCTCAAAATACGTGACGACGGCATCAGCCATTTTTTCACCGATTTCGTCGACTTCAAGTAATTGTTCTTTCGTCGCTTGCTTTAATTGATCGATGTTTTCGAAATGCATCGCCAAGGTCTTTGCCGCTTTTGAACCAATAAATCGAATACCGAGTCCAAATAGTAAACGCTCAAGAGAGTTTTCTTTCGATTGTTCAATTGAACGCAGTAAATTGTCGACAGATTTTTCGCCCATTCGTTCAAGCTGAATGAGCTCTTCTTTCGTTAATCGATAAAGGTCGGACACACGAGAAACGAGCTGTTCCTTGAAGAGCTGTGTAATGACCCGCTCGCCAAGTCCATCAATATTCATTGCATTACGGGAAACGAAGTGAATGAGTCCCTCACGTATTTGGGCAGGACATTCAGGATTGATGCATCGCAAGGCCACTTCGCCTTCGATTCGCACCAGCTCACTATGACACTCTGGACATTCAGTTGGCATGTGAAACGGTTTTTCTTCGCCTGTACGCTGATCAACAAGGACACCTGCGACTTCAGGAATAATATCCCCGGCTTTTTTCACAATCACTTGATCGAACAAGCGAATATCCTTTTCTTTGATCAAATCTTCATTATGAAGAGATGCACGCTGCACTGTCGTCCCTGCTACTTTGACAGGCTCAAGAATCGCTGTTGGTGTAATCACGCCTGTACGTCCGACACTTAGTTCAATATCAAGCAGCTTCGTTACGACCTCTTCAGCTGGAAACTTGTACGCAACCGCCCAGCGCGGGCTTTTTGCTGTGAAGCCGAGTTCTTCCTGCTGAGCGAGTGAATCGACTTTAATGACGATTCCATCGATTTCATATGAAAAATCGGCACGCTTTATTTTTAATGTTTCAATGAGGTCGATGACTTCTTCGATCGTTTGGCACATCCGTCTTTCTTTGTTTGTTTTAAACCCAAGTTCGTCGAGAAAATCAAGTCCTGCACTTTGCGTTTCAACACCAATTTCATCAAGCTCCGCTATACTGTAGACGAATATATCAAGGTTTCGTTTCGCTGCAATTTTCGTATCAAGCTGACGAAGTGAACCTGCAGCCGCATTACGCGGGTTTGCAAACGGCTCTTCTTCGTTTTGTATTCTTTTTTCATTTAATGCTTCAAAAGAAGGTTTTGGCATAAACGCCTCGCCTCTCACTTCAATCGACAGTGGGCGTTTGATTTTAAGCGGGATGGAACGAATTGTTTTGAGATTTTCAGTAATATCCTCACCCGTTGTTCCATCGCCGCGCGTCGCTCCTCGGACAAACACGCCATTTTCATAACGGAGAGAAACAGCGAGTCCATCAATTTTCAGCTCGACATTGTATGCGATATCGTCACCGACTGCTTGACGAACCCGGCGGTCAAAATCAAGAAGGTCCTGTTCATTAAACGCATTCCCAAGGCTGAGCATTGGTGTGCCGTGACGCACTTTTTGAAAGGCGTCTAAAACAGCGCCGCCTACTCTTTGTGATGGAGAATCTGCTGCTTTTAAGTCAGGGTGCTCTTCCTCCAAAGAGATCAGCTCACGCATCCGCGCATCATATTCAGCGTCAGGAACACTTGGACGATCAAGTGTATGATATTCGTAGTTGTATTGATTCAAAATCTGGTGCAGTTCCTCGATCCGGCGTTTCGCTGCTTCTTTATCCATCTGCTTCTTCCTTTCAATTCATCCGTTTTGTCAGTCCTATCAGTTTATTGCTTCTCGATTGGTGCAAATGCTGCGAGAAGACGCTTAATGCCTGTAGGGCTTGGGAACGCAATATCAAGCTCTGTGCTGTCTCCGCTGCCTTTCACACTCACAACCGTACCAACGCCCCATTTTTTATGGACCGCTTTATCGCCCACAGCCCAGCCAATACTGCCACCGCCTGTGTTTTGAATGGTTTGTGTTTGCGGACGTGAGACAGGCCCCCGTCTTTGCGGTCTTTCTCTTGTTTGGCCAAACGGTGTTTTTGTTTCTTTTTTCTCATTTAGGTTGTCCAATAAATCGGCTGGTATTTCTCGAATAAATCTTGATTCAAGGTTCATGTTCGTCCGGCCGAAAAGTGTTCTCATTTTCGCACTTGATAAATAAAGCTCTTCTTCAGCCCGTGTGATGCCTACATAAGCGAGGCGGCGTTCTTCTTCCATCTCTGCATCTTCCATTAATGAACGGCTGTGCGGGAAGACACCTTCCTCCATTCCCATTAAGAAAACAACAGGGAATTCCAAACCTTTTGCAGCGTGAAGTGTCATTAAGATGACGGCATCCTGATCTTCTTCTTCATTTTCATCCAGCTTATCAATGTCTGCGACGAGGGCGAGATCTGTCAGGAAGGTCACAAGTGACTTGTCCTCATTCTGTTCTTCAAAGTTCTTCGTGACGGATAGAAACTCGTCAATATTTTCTAAGCGGCTTTGTGCTTCAATCGTTTTTTCGAGCTTCAGCGCTTCACGATAGCCTGTTTTCTCTAGGATTTCTTCTGTTAATTCTGTGACAGATAAATAATCCTGCATGTTCGTCATTTGATCAATGAGCTGTTTGAACTCATCAAGCGCATTGGCTGCTCGTGCACTCAGTCCAATGAAATCCACCTGACCAAGTGCTTCAAACATAGACAGGTCATTCATCTCCGCATATGCTGCAATTTTATCAACAGATGTCGCACCGATTCCGCGCTTTGGTACGTTGACAATTCGTGCAAAACTAATATCGTCATCTGGGTTTGCCACTAGGCGTAAGTATGCCAAGATGTCCTTGATCTCTTTTCTGTCATAGAACTTCGTGCCGCCGACAATGTTGTATTGAATGTTGGCTTTCATTAACGTTTCCTCTATGACACGAGACTGGGCATTTGTGCGGTAAAGGATCGCAAAATCGGATAATTTACGCTTTCCGCTTTGATGAAGCTGACGAATCTTTCCTGCGACAAATTGTCCCTCACCGAATTCATTATCTGCACGGTAATAGGCTATCTTCGCGCCTTCATCATTTTCTGTCCAAAGATTTTTTGGCTTTCGGTTTGCATTGTTTTGAATCACCGTATTTGCAGCATGCAAAATGCGTTTCGTCGATCTGTAATTTTGCTCAAGCAGAATCACTTCACTGGATGGATAATCTTTTTCAAAGGAGAGAATGTTTGTAATATCCGCTCCGCGCCAGCGATAAATAGACTGGTCAGAGTCACCGACAACACATATATTTTGAAAACGCTGCGCGAGCAGTTTCACAAGCATGTACTGCGCTCTGTTCGTATCTTGATACTCATCCACATGAATATATTGGAATTTCCGCTGATAGTGCTCTAACACTTCAGGGATGCGCTCAAATAGACGAATCGTCATCATAATTAAATCATCAAAGTCGAGTGATTGGTTTTTGAGTAAACGCTTTTGATAATCTGTATAGACATCTCTGACCACTTGATCATAGAAATCACCGGCTGATTTGGCGTATTCCTCTGCGTCAATGAGTTCGTTTTTTGCACTGCTGATCGATCCTAAAATGCTGCGTGGGTCGAACTTTTTAGGGTCGATATTCCGTTCTTTTAAAATGTTTTTAATGACTGAAAGCTGATCAGATGTGTCTAAAATAGAGAAGTTGCGATTCACACCAATGCGGTCAATATCGCGTCTTAAAATACGGACACACATGCTGTGGAACGTAGAGATCCAGATGTCATCTGCGCCAGGTCCTAAAATAGCCTGGACACGTTCACGCATTTCACGTGCTGCTTTATTTGTAAATGTAATCGCTAAAATGTTCCACGGCGCCACATGCTTTTCTGCCATTAAGTAGGCAATTCGATGTGTGAGCACCCGTGTCTTCCCGCTTCCTGCTCCTGCCATCAACAATAAAGGACCGTCTGTTGCTTTGACTGCTTCTTTCTGTGCGTCATTCAGCCCTTCTAATAGATGATTCGATATTTCATTCATTCCATTCACCGCCAATTCGAACTTATGTTCTATTTTAACCCGTTTCGTCTAATTTGACTATGATGACTTTTTGACTGCATCCACTGTCTTTAATGCTTCTTTGAAATTGTCATAAATGACGTTTCCTACAACCACGACGTCTGCATGCTGGGAGAAGTCTTTTGCCTGCTTAGCGTTCTCGATGCCGCCGCCATAAAAAAGAACTGTTTCATCAAGCACTGCTTTTGTTTCTTTGACAAGCTCTATGTCTCCAAGCGTTCCGCTGTATTCCAGATAAAAAATGGGCAGCTTCATCAAATGCTCTGCCACTCTTGCATATGCCCTGACGTCATCGATATCCAGCGCTGTATTTGCCTCTGTGAGCATGGCCGCTTTACAATCTTCATTTAAGATCACATAACCTTCAGGCACAATCTCTTCCATTGACATCAAATCACCGAATTCCTTCATCGCGTCCTTATGAAGCCCGACAATCCAGTCAGGGTGAGTACTGTTTAAGACAGTCGGGATGAAATACAGATCAAAGCCCGGCACAATCATCTCATGTGTGGAGATTTCGAGCACACATGGCACTAGAAAGCGGCGGACCTTTGACATCAATTGAAGCACGTTGTCCTCTGTCACATGATCACTTCCGCCAATCAATATGGCATCCGTCCCAGATTCGCAAATCGCTTCTAGCTGTTCATCGGAAATTTCTTTATTTGGATCGAGTTTAAAGACATGCTTCCACTCGGTAACATCATACATGAAAAACGTTCCTCCATTCGTTTCATTCCATTTAAATATTATAACAAAATCAAAGGCCGCAAAAAATGGGTAACCTCCTTCAGCTAAAAGTTTCATTCTTTTGAAAATGAGCGATTGTGACTTTAGATAAAATGGCTGGAGAATAGATGAAAAAATCGACTTGGAGAGGAGCTGAAAGAGGTTGATATTTTGGCACTTTGTCACATGCTATTATACAATAAAGGAATATTTTACTATAGATATAAAAAAGATCTATTGAACAGAGGTGACTCTTTTGAAAAGAACAATTACATATGAACAAAGTATAGATATCGGATACATCTATATCCCCCCGCAATCGGAGCGTTTGAAAATCAAAGAAACCATTGAATTAGATGTCAATGAATGTATCAATGTAGATATCGATAAAGAGGACCGAGTGGCTGGATTGGAGTTATTTGCAGAAGAATCCGAAGTGCTGCGGAATGCACCGGTTTATGAGGATCATCTTTCTTTACGTTTGACGGATCAGGAAGTTCTCTCAACCTATCATCTGTCAGGCATTGAATTTCAGTTCTCGACATCTGATCACAATGGGCTGATCGGTTTTACCATTGTCGATCCTTTTCGCTATAACATCACAAGAAAAAAACCGTTTTGATCTTTCAAAACGGTTTTTTTTCAAACTATTGTCTCGCTTCATTAAAATAATGGACGGATGTCATGGCCCCTTCGTCGACCATCTTGTTGTCTTGGATATCTAATGGATCTGGGTGGCCGGCTTTTTCAGGAACCTTTTCATCTGACCGGAACATGCTTGCCCATTTTTTCAGATGCTGTTTATTTTTTACCGCTAATAACACAGCTCCTCCAACCCCTAATCCTGCAAGTACATACGCATTTGGACGCTTATTCATGTATGTTCCCTCCCCTTATGATCTTATTTGTAAGTTACCCCGCCTTTTCATTTCTAAACATCACAATATGTTGAGGTGGTTTCTCTTTTTATGAAAAGTGGAATAACAACAGCAATGAAAGAGAAAAGAGGGGATCTTCATGACCACAACCTTAATGATCATCGGCACATTGCTAATCATTTTTTTGATCATCCCAATCATTCTATTGATCTGGATTTGGATGAGGGATGAAAAACAAGAAGAACATTCAGTTCTGCGAAATTATCCGGTCATTGGAAAGCTGCGGTTTATCTTTGAAAAAATAGGACCTGAGCTTCGCCAATATCTGTTTCTGAATGACCGAGAGGAGCTGCCCTTCTCAAGAAGAGAATACGAGCAGGCGGTCATGTCAGGAAAGTACAAAAGCCGGACGATGGGCTTTGGATCAAAACGTGATTTTGACAAGCCAGGCTATTACATTCGAAACGTCCTGTTTCCAAAGCAGCGAGATGAACTACGAATCGATCAATCTGAAAAAATCAAAACGAAAGTGTATCAAATTGATCAAGACAATTTACTGCGAAGAAGTGAACATTTCAAAGAAGTCGAAGCAAATCCTTATTTTCTCCATCAAGAGGATGTACAAGTCATTGGCGAACACACATGTCAAAAGCCTTTCCATGTGAAAGGACTGATCGGTCAATCCGCTATGAGCTACGGCTCCTTAGGCGACAGGGCCATTACCGCTCTATCCTCAGGATTAAAAATGGCCGGCGGTACGTGGATGAACACAGGTGAAGGCGGTCTTTCTCCTTATCACCTCAAAGGCGGCGCAGATATCATTTGTCAGATTGGGCCCGGTTTATTTGGCGTTAGAACAGAGGATGGCGCATTTTCCTTTGAAGAATTCAAGAAAAAAAGCGAGCACGAGGAAGTCAAAGCCTTTGAACTCAAGCTGGCACAAGGAGCAAAAACACGCGGCGGTCATATTGACGGCGAAAAAGTGACGGAAGAAATTGCGAATATCCGTAAATTACCGCCTCACCAATCCATTGACAGCCCAAACCGCTTTGAGATGTTCCACTCCATTCCTGACATGTTTGATTTCATTGAGGAGCTGCGGAGTATAGGCGGAAAGCCAGTTGGAATCAAACTTGTTGTCGGACATAAAGAAAATATTGAAGAGCTTGCCAGCTACATGAAAAAAAGCGGGAAACACCCTGATTTCATTACAGTTGATGGCGGAGAAGGCGGTACAGGGGCGTCCTTTCATGAATTGGCGGATTCCGCAGGGCTGCCAATTTTCACGGCACTCCCTATGGTTCATCAAATTTTGAAAGAATACGGTGTCAGAGATCAGGTAAAGCTCTTTGCTTCTGGCAAGCTTCTATCGCCAGATAAAATTGCGATTGCCCTTTCAATGGGAGCTGACTTTGTGAATATTGCTAGAGGTCTCATGTTTTCAGTCGGATGCATTCGCGCCCAAGTCTGCCACACGAATAAATGCCCAGTCGGGGTCGCCACAACTGATCCAAAGCTGCAAAAGGGTTTATCAATTGAAGAAAAAAAATACCGAGTGTGCAATTATATCCTGTCTCTTAGAGAAGGTTTATTTAACTTATCCGCAGCTGCGGGAATAGAATCGCCTATTCATTTTAATGAAAAACATATTATTTTTAGACAAGAGAATGGCGAGACAAGCGAAGTGCCGATGTTCTCAGGCACACAGCCATCTGTCTAGCTTGAAAAGGTGCGGAAACGCGCCTTTTTTTATTGACATTTTCGTATAAAGTTAGCAAACAGTAGAGTTTAAGAAAATCATCTCAAACGAATATGACATCTCCTATGAATGAGAAAGATGGTTTATGGGCGAGCTAAATTAAAAAAACAGGGACAATTTATCAGTCCCTGCCCGCTTTTCATAAAAAAACTGCAAACAAGTCCATTTTTCGTAAAAAGGATTGTTTACAGTGAAAGCTGCTTTATTTTGTTTCGTTATTTTCCTGCTGTTCAGCTACGCGGTCCAGTGCCATCGTATAGGCATCGTTGCCGTAGTTCAAGCAGCGTTTGACACGTGAGATGGTTGCAGTGCTTGCACCTGTTTCCGTCTCAATTTTATGATACGTGTTTCCCTCGCGAAGCATACGTGCTACTTCAAGACGCTGTGATAAAGATTGGATTTCATTGATGGTACACAAATCATCAAAGAATCGATAACATTCTTCCAGGTCTTTAAGGGATAAGATGGAGTTGAATAACTGATCTAAACTTTTGCCCCTTAATTTATCAATTTGCATCTTAATACATCTTCTCCTTTACTATTGCCACACCGCTTCGCACGATCTTCTTCTAAGAAAGCGGTATCTTTCCTGACTAATTTTTTTAAAACCTCAGCAATGAGCTTTGAACAGATCATGACAGGTTTGGTTCTACGCTGAAAATGCCGTCAGGTTCTTTCGTAAGCCGAAGCTTCTTTATCGTAAACAAATTCGACAAGTTCTGTCATTTTCCTTGTATGACAATCTGACAAACTTGTTTGCTTCCGGTATAAAGATGACTTCTGCTTGGTTAGGTCTTCTGCCCTAATATATAGACTTTGCGGAAAGCTCAGCGAGACCCACAAATATGCGCCCCGCCTTGCTCGATCATTCAAAATATGTTGGCCGGTCAGCGTAACCGACAGAATCATTTTACAATTAGAGTACTTCATTCGTCATGTCAAAGCCCTCTGCTTTGTCAACAGCTCCACATAAGATCATGATCACTTACATGGCAGTGAAGAGAACCATAGCTCACTTCTGCCCTATAACAGCAGTCAGAAATGCGGCAAAGATGATACAGCTCCACTCTGTTATATTTTAACGCATTATAGACGGAAAGAGTACAGTTTTTTTCATGACATCAAATATTCCTCTTGGCGTCACTCGAATATATGGCAAATGTGTACTTTGGAAAAAGACAAGTGTATCAATTGGGCAGTCAAATGGATAGCCGCGCTCAATGAGCAGCTCGCGTAATGTTTGTTCCTGCTGAAGAACAGTCTCAAATGGTTCAGCCGATGCACAGCCTGATAATTGCAGCGGGATTTCATGCAAAATTTTCCCGTTCTCTGTGAGGACGATTCCCCCGCCAATTTCTTTCATCCGCTTATGTGCCAGCATCATATCCTCTTTATTTTTCCCGATCACTAAAATATCACCCGTGAGCGAAAATGAGCTGACAAAGCCTTGCACTTTGTTTGCAAACCCTTTTAGCATCGTATTCACACGCCACTCGCCTTTTCGGTCAATCAGGCTAAAGAAGCTTTGATCATGATCACATGACAGCTGGTTGATTGAGTTATCAATTTCCACTGTATAAGGCTCCATGATGACGGCATTTCTCATCTTCACACCTAGCGGCATAGAGAATTGCAAATCACTCATCGTCAGATCATACCCCAAATCTAATGGAAGAAGCCCGCCATTTTCCCATTTTGTTTCTTGGAATTGATGCTGGTTCTCGCCATCTAATTTGAGGATAACCCCTTTAGATATGACCGTTTCAGGATTTGGGTTCATTGGATCATCTAAAATATTCAAAGAAGCCAGCCGTCCAGGACCGACAACGCCTAATAAGTCATCAATTTGATGGTATTTTGCAATGTTAAATGTCGCCATATTATACGCATCAATGATCGGCACGCCTTCTTCAAGGGCGATCGAAATCAAGCGGTTAATCATGCCTTCCTCATAAAAGTGAGGAGCAGCACCATCTGTTGTATAGAAAAAGTGGTCATAGTGTCTAAAATCACGCTCATGCAATTCTCTTAAAATATTCACTAAATCTGGGCGGATGGAAGAATGCCGCAATGAAACATGATAGCCAAGGGACAAGCGTTTTAACACATCGTCCGCATTCATAGCTTCATGATCACTGTCCGCGCCAAACAGCTTCATTTTTGTTAGCGTTTTCTCAGAAGCTCCAGGGAAATGCCCTTCAATTCGTTTTCTCTGCTTCTTCGTTTCTTGCATGCAATATAAAATGAGATCATCACCGTCCATCAATCTTGGCCAGCTTGTTAATTCGCCGCCTTGAAGGACGTCAGGATGATCAATCCATTCCTTCCGGTAGTTGACTGGCAGCATCTCATCTTCATATCTGACTTCCGTTTGAAGATCGTATCTGGACCACCAGAAATACTGAAATGGCTGCTTTTTTAATTCACATAGAGTGGAAAGCGCTTTCTTTTCATTGCTTTGCAAAAGAAGAAATAAGTTATCGCTGACCATTGTTGTTGTGCCAAATTGAGACACATATTCTGCAAGTGATTGGGGATTATAAATATGGAACGGGTGCGCGTGAGGCTCTATATACCCAGGCACAATGTATTTCCCTTCACAATCAATCACACGTTTAGCTGATTTATTTTGAGGAAGCTCTGCTCCGACATAAACAATTCGATCATCATGTATCCAAATATTTGCCTTCACCCATTGTTTCAAAAACGGGTTAAGCACGAGTCCATTCGTTAAAAGGAGTGTTGGAACTATTTTTGAGTCGACTACATCGATTTGTGTGCGGATGTCATTATTTCTCCAATTAAAAGTACGTTCGGACATTCACATACTCTCCTTCATTTGTATTAGCCCTATCGTAACATAACGAACCACGTTACGCATTAATGAAACGTTACAATTTCTTGAAATCACACTTAAAATAATTTAAAAAAGGAGATTCACCTTCAATGAAACCTAATCTCGGCTTAATGGAAGCGCTCATTAGAATTGCCTGCGGAATGACAATATGTACTGTAGCTGGATCCTTATATGCTAGAAAACCATGGAGTAAAATGCTGCTTTGGGGCATCATGTTTGGCGGTATGAAACTAGGATCTGGCATTCTTCGTTTTTGTCCAGTGACATATATGTGTGAGCAGCAGGACACACATAAAGAGAAGGCTGAGTAAGGCAGCCTTCTTTTTTATGTTCATTTCATCTCATTCCGCTGCTTCACACCATTCGACCATTGTCCCTGCGATAATTTCTGCTGCTTCTATCACATGCTCAATGTCGATAGATTCATTCGGAAAATGGGCAAGCTCTGTTGTTCCAGGTCCAAACACGATAATGGGAATACCTGCTGCCTGTGACAGTAATCCGCCGTCAGTTCCCCAAGGGGCGGCTTCGACCTTCGGCGGCTGCTTCATGACCGCTTCATATTGTTCCTTCAATAAACCTAAAAGCGGATGATCCGTATCGATTGAACCCGGAAGCCATCTTGCACCAAACCATTCGACCTCAACAGGATGCTCTTGGAACCATTCATCTTTTTCTCCGAGTCCTGCCATCCAATTTTCTAGTTCCTTTTCCGCCTGTTCTACTGTCTCACCCGGCATCACCCCGAGCCTGCCTTCCATTGTGACAATGTCTGCTACAGAGGATGGCCAATCACCGCCTTGAATTTTCCCGACATTGATCGGAATCGGAATTGGGATATGCTGAAACAGCGGCTCCGTGATTCGCTGATTTCTTTCTTCTTCTAATGCCGCTATATGTGAAAGGACAATCGTGCTCTTTTCTATAGCAGAAACGCCGTGATATCTTGTTCCGCCATGAGCAGCCCTTCCTTTAATATGCAGTCTGAACCATTTAGATCCTTGCTGAATCGGAAAGATTTTCATATGACTTGGCTCTGGGATGATGGCTGCATCTGCTGTATATCCTCTCAGTATGGCTGCAAGGGTGCCTGCACCGCCGCTCTCTTCTTCAACAACACTATGAAACACGACATCTCCCTTCAGCGGAATCTGAAGTGCATGCAGTGCCTCAAGTGCAAAGAGTAAAGAAACGTTTCCACCTTTCATATCTGTTGCCCCGCGTCCATAAAGTCTCCCGTTTATGATATGCCCGCTGTAAGGCGCATATGTCCATTGTTTGTGATCTCCTGCTGGGACAACATCCACATGCCCATTTAATAAAATAGATTTGCCGCCGCCTTTTCCTTTCAATCGTCCGGCGACATTAGGACTTCCTTTAAAAGAACGCCTCGGGGAATAAAAATACGGGTGGTTCAGCAAGTCATCTCCGCCAATGTCCCATACGTCAACATCAAAGCCAATGGCAGAAAGTTTATTTGCTACGATTTGCTGTACCTCTTGCTCATTTCCTTGTGTGCTGTCACATTGCACCATTTGCTGAAGAAGCGTCACGGCTTCCTCCTTATGCTCTTTCATCCAGTTTCTGATACGTGTGGTTGGCTGCAAGTCGGTCATCCTTTCTACACAACAGATTTGACATCAGGCGCTAAAATGAGCGGCGCCTCTGTCGCCCTCATGACATCTTCCGGCTGAAACGGCGGCATGACTTCACGCAAAATGAGCAGCTGTGATTTGACCTCAATGACTGCCATATCTGTAATAATCAGATCCACACAAGACTTAGCTGTTAAAGGCAGCGTGCAGGCGGCTTTTATCTTAGATTGTCCGTGTTTATCAAGGTGGCTCATCACGACTACTACCTTTTTCGCTTTTTGCGCGAGTTCAATCGCTCCGCCCATACCCGGTACTCGTTTACCTGGTACAATCCAATTCGCAAGATCCCCCTGACTGCTGACTTCAAGTGCACCTAAAATCGTCATATCCAGCATCCCTTTGCGAATGATGCCAAAAGCGGTTGTGCTGTCCATATATGAGCCGCCTTTTGTTAACGTAATAGGGAAACCTCCGGCATTGCACAAATTCGGGTCTTCTTCCCCTCGTGCTGGTGAAGCGCCTGCTCCCATAATGCCGTTTTCTGCATGCAGCCACACCTCGTAATGTGCTGGGATGTATTCAGCTGCAAGGGTTGGGATGCCGATCCCAAGATTGACGATCATCCCATCTTCAATTTCCTGTGCCGCACGTTTCGCTATGCGGTGTCTTAAATCGATGTCTCCCATGCCCATGTCCAGTTCACTCCTTTTGATTGCACGATCTGGTTCACAAATACGCCTGGCGTCACAATTTCCTCTGGATGAAGCCTGCCCACAGGCACAATCTCTTCTACTTCTGCAATGGTCCAGTCTCCTGCCATCGCCACAATCGGGTTTGTATTCCGTGCACTTTTATCAAAAATCAGGTTCCCTGCTTCATCTGCTTTGAGGGCATTCACAATCGCAATATCCGCAGTCAGCGCAGGCTCAAGAATATACTGCTTTCCACCTAGCGGAACCAATTGTTTCTCATCAAGATTGAGGCTATCCATGCCGACATCTGTCACAATGCCCGCTAAACCCATTCCGCCTGCCCGAATCTTTTCCGCTAGGATGCCCTGCGGGTAAAAAAGAACGTCTAGTGTACCCGCCTGCATTTTCTGCCCGGCAATTGGATTAGAGCCAATATGTGAAGCAATGATTTTCTTCACCCTTCCTTCTGTGATCAGCCTGCCAACACCGATTTGCGGGAAGCCTGCATCGTTTCCGATCAATGTCAGGTCTTTGATATTGGCTTCTAGGATGGCATCGATCAATGATGGCGGTGATCCCACACCGCCAAACCCGCCAAACATGATAGTCATTCCGTCTCTAAAATGCGTGATGACTTCATCAAAGTTCGCTGTTTTGTTCATTATCTTTCCTCCCTACATCGCAGATGGGAAAAACCCTCGATTGATGACTTCTTGTTCAACCTGCGTCATTGTCTGCCCGAATAAATGAATGAGTTCATCCATCTCCTGCTGCGTGATGGAAAGCGGCGGTGCGATCATGACTGCTGCACCTCCTACGCCATCCTCTCCAGCGCTTGCTGGGTAAACAAGCAAACCATTCTGCTTGGCCGTCTCCACAACTAAATGCGTCATTTGAGCATGGGCAGGAAATGGTGTTTTCGATAATCGGTCTGCGACAAACTCAATGCCAATGAGCAGTCCCTTTCCTCTCACATCTCCTATAATGGAATGTTTTGATTGCAAATCCTTTAAAGCATTCATTAAATATCGGCCAGACAAATCAGCCCGTTCTGAAAGCTGGTGTTTTTTCATATATCGAATGACAGCCAGTGAGACGGCTGCTGAAAGCGGATTGCCGCTATATGTGTGGCCTGCCATCACAGAGCCCGAACCGCTGAGAATCGGTGCAATCACATGATCCGCTGAGACAGCTGCCGCAATCGGTGAATAGCCGGCGCTCATGCCTTTTCCGAGTACCATAATATCTGGTACGACGCCCCAATGTTCCATGGCAAACATTTTCCCAGTTCGTCCAAAGCCTGTCATGACTTCATCTGCAATCATTAAAATATCGTTTTCCTCACAAACTCGCTTCATCGCCTCAAAATATCCATCTGGCGGTACAAGTGCCGCGCCCGCTGCTCCAACAATCGGCTCTGCAATAAAAGCCGCAATCCTCTCTTTTCCTATACGCTGAATGACGGTTTTAAATTCCTGGACATACCATTCGACCTGTTTGCTTTCTTCCTTTGGCAGCCATGAACGGTAGCTGTATGGCGGAGACAGCACCGGGTGTTTTTCGAGTAGTGGTTCAAAGCGCTCTCTCCTTGCAATATGTCCTGACATCGACAGCGCACCAAGTGTGATGCCGTGATAACTCATCCATCTTGAGATGATGTGATTCTTCTCAGCCTTCCCCTGCTCTTGCCAATGCTGAATGGCAATTTTCATGGCGGTCTCTGTAGCCTCTGATCCGCTTCCGACAAAAAAAGACCAGTTCAGGTTCCCTGGGCAGAGCGTACTCAATTCATAGGCAAGTTCTTCAGCTGGTTCATTTGTGAATTGTGATCTGTACGTAAAGCTCACCTTTTCCGCTTGCTCTGTCATGGCATCAATGATGTCTCTTATGCCATGTCCAATACTTGCCGTGACAGCACCAGATGAGCCGTCTAAATATTTTTTCCCGTCCCGATCATATAAATAAATCCCCTCTCCTTTCACAGCCACAGGATAATGCTGATTCAACATTGGTTTGATTAAGTAATCCCGGGTCTCCACTTTGTCATTCCTCCCTCTCTCGTCAGCAGCTGCATCTTTCTTTTTTCATGAATCGCAAGAAAATTTTGTATACTTGTTATAAGATTAGCTTAATCAAGAGGGCAGTCATCCTCCATTCGCCACATGCCCGAATTTCACACGTATTTTTTATACATCGTGTATAAGAGTCTTCAAAAGGAGGTCATGAGTTTATGGCGATTCTCGTCAAAGATGCACTCTCGCTCGATATCATGAAGGAAACAAAGCTGCTTGCTGGAGAAAATGGACTGGACCGCCACATTCAGTGGGTGACCATCGTGGAAATTATCGAAGATACTTCAAGGCTTTCAGAAGGAGAGCTGCTTGTCACAACCGGCTTTGGGCTTGCAGACAATAGGGAAAGGCGCGCCCGGCTTGAAGAACTGATTCAATCTGATCGTCTATCCGCCATTGCCATTTATAAAGGCGTGTACTTAACGGAAATTCCTGCATCACTGATCGAAGCTGCCAAAAACAGCGGCATTCCACTCATCGAGATTCCTTCGCATGTCAACTTCTCCGACATTACAAAAGCCGTTCTAGAGCAAATCGTCAGCAGCCAGCTCCACCAGCTTAAATATTCTTCAGCCATTCACCAAAGACTGACTCATTTAAATGTCAGCAATAAAAATGTCACACAAATTACAGATGAGCTGGCACATCTCACTTCGGCAAACATCGTTGTGCTTGATGTTTTTTTACATCAAACAGCAGCTCATTTCGAAACAGATGACGTGACATATTCTCCTGCTTTGGGCTTTCTAACAGATGACGAACCGATTGAAACCTCTTCTCTTCTTAAGCAGGCTGAGGAGAAAGGACGGCTCGTTTATGACACATGCGGTGCGTTTGTCCTTGCTGCATGTCCGGTGATTGCGATGGGTGATATTTTCGGGTTTATTGTATCTTTGAAGAGAAAGGATGCGTGGCATCATCTCGACGCGATTGCCATCGAGCATGCCGGAGCTGTGTATGCGATTGAATGGCTGAAGCAAAAAGCCATTCAAGATACAGAAAACCAAATGCAAGGTCATTTGTTAGATGATATTTTGCAGCAGCAATACACAGAAGAAAGCTATGTCATCGAGCAAGCAACAAAGCTGCAATATGATATGAGCGATGAGCAGGTGGTCATCTACTTTCAATTTCAGCATCAGCACACACAGCTCGATCACCAAATGATGCAGCGCCTATCTCAATTGCTCACGTCGATATTTGAACGCAGACATATTCCTTTTTTACTTAAGACAAGGCTCGATTCCATTTTTGTTCTTACCCCCGCAGGAAAAAAAGCGTTTCAAGAAGCGGAATGGTATCGCGCAGCAGAAGAGTGCCGGAGCACTTGGTCTTATTTTTTTCCCGTCCATCCAATCGTGATTGGCATTGGGAGAGCCTATGACCAGATCGGTCTCTTTGCAAAAAGCGCGAAGGAAGCGCAGTATGCAGCAAGACTTCTTCCGCTTTTAAAGACAGACGAATGCATCATTCATTATCAGAAGCTCGGCTTATACGGGATGCTTCTTGAAATGAATGAAGCGGGTATGAATTTGCATGACTTTTACGTGGAGCTGTTAAGTCCTTTGCTTTTTACGAAAAAACAGGGGGCAGACCTGATCCATACACTCGAAGTGTATTTGGCCCACAATGAAAATATTCAAAAATCTGCGGGAGAATTGTTTATTCACAGACATACACTAAGCTACCGGCTGAAACAAATTGAAACGAGAACAGGCTGCAGCCTCAAATCCACGGATGATCGGATGAAGCTGCAGCTCAGTATCATGGCGTACCGCCTATCTGGTCTGCTTGATCAGATGAGAACCATTTCATGATTCATTCGGCGTTTTGACCCATAGATTCATATCTTCAATTTTGTCAAAAATATAGCAGTTGTTTTGGAATCGGCCGGTATACGTATACCCGAGCTGATAAAACACTTGATTCATTCCATAGGACAGTGCACGTGCAAGAGAATAAAAGACATAAATGTGCATGGATTGAAGTTCCTTTTCGAGTGCTAGAATCAAATGATGCATGAATCCTAGTTTTCTGTATGCCGGAAGGGTCGCACAATCTGTTAATTCCGCATGACCATAAGGGGCATTGATTTCAGCAGATGCTGCACTCACAATGTGCCCATCATGTTCAACGGCATAAAAAACCGTCCCTTCCTCCATCACCTTTTGGATATAATCTGGCTCATTCATTGGCGTAGGATACGTTTCAAAGACGGTATCATAGAGCTTTGCCAGCTTGTGAATATCCTGCGTATCCGCTTTCCTCATTACATACTCATCCTGCCACGTGCCTTGATCTTTTTTGAGAGGCTTTTCTTGAATAGACGCAACAATTTCATCTTCCTTCAGCCAATACGGGCTGTTCATTCGACTCTCCGTCAGAAAGAGCGACATGCCGTACGCATCACTTCCAAGAAAATAATGAGAAAACACGCCTTCAAGCCGAAAGCCTTTTTCTAAAAAAAGAGGCATATGCTCACGCCTGACTTTCACAATGACCTTAGAAGCCTTACAGTCCGCCGCTTCCTGAAGAACCGACTGAATCACATCCCGCACCCTGCCGCCGTAGTCATCCAAACGGATTCGCTCATTAAATGAATCAATACAGATCGAGGCAGAAAAACGCTCGTTCGCAAGTTCCTTCAATTGCACCATATACTCATCCTCTCTTATAAATCAGCTAATAAAAAAAATCCAAATGGAACATGAAACAATGACGATACCAGAAAAAATCGACATGATCATATACCTAATGGCTGAGCCTTTTTTGGCTTTGTTTTGCTTTCTCGCTTCATACATGATGAGATTTGAGAACAGTATAAATAAAATAAGTAGAACGATGGCAAATAGAATGATTCCTTGAATGACCATGCTGCCTCCTCATAAATTCGTCATCCCATATTACTTCTTCATATTCGAGCATCATCCCTTCTCATGAACAAAAAACACCTTTCCATCTCGTCAGATAGAAAGGTGTTTTGATTAAACGTTTTTCCCCGCAGCCTTCAGCGCACGGGCACCAATGTCACGGCGATAAAATAGACCTGGCTGTATGATTTCTTCAACCGCTTCATACACTCTTGATCTTGCCGCTTCAAATGTGTCGTCAAATGCGGTTACATTCGCTACACGGCCGCCATTTGTGACGAATTGATTGTTTTCTTTTTTTGTTCCTGCGTGGAAGGTCACGACATCAGAGACAGTCGTTTGCAAGGTACCGATTGGTGTGCCTTTTGCATAGTCTTCTGGGTATCCCTCTGATGCAAGAACCACACTGACAGCCGCAGTGTCTTTCCACTGTAAGTCCACATCTTTTCCATCAAGAATATCGAGAAATACTTGAACTAGATCTGATTGTAGACGAGGGAGAACCACCTGCGTTTCAGGGTCGCCAAAGCGTGCATTGAATTCAATCACCTTTGAGCCTTCTGGTGTCAGCATTAAGCCAGCATATAAAATGCCTGTAAATGGACGCCCTTCCTGCACCATTGCGCGAGCTGCCGGTTTGACGACGTCCTCCACCGCTTTCTGAACCACTTCATCTGAAATTTGCGGAACTGGTGAATAAGCGCCCATTCCGCCGGTGTTCGGTCCTTTGTCATCTTCAAAGGCCCGCTTGTGATCCTGCGCAATCACCATCGGGTACACCTTTTCTCCGTTGACAAAGGCCATGAGTGAAAATTCTTCGCCTGTTAAAAATTCTTCGATGACAACAGATGCACTTGCATCGCCAAACTTTTCATCCTCTAAGAAATCATGCAGACAATCGACCGCCTCTTCAAGCGTCATAGCCACTGTGACGCCTTTTCCTGCGGCGAGCCCGTCTGCTTTAATGACAATCGGCGCACCCTTTTCTTCCACATATGCCTTCGCTTCTTCAAACGATGTAAAGGCAGCATAGGCGGCTGTCGGGATATGGTAATTTTTCATTAAGTCTTTTGCAAATTCCTTTGAGCCTTCAATGACCGCAGCTTTTGCATTCGGTCCAAATACTTTTAGACCTGCTTCTTCAAATGCATCCACCACACCTGCGATTAAAGGAACCTCTGGACCGACAATGGTTAAGCCGATTTCGTTTTCTTTTGCAAAACGAATTAATGCCTCATGATCGCCTTCGTCGATTGGTACAAGCTTCGCAGCATCTGTCATTCCATCATTGCCGGGTGCGACAAATACTTGGCTGACAAGTTCACTTTGATTCACTTTCCATGCGATGGTATGCTCTCTTCCGCCTCTGCCGATAATTAGTACGTTCACTCTGTCATCCCCTTAATGTTTGAAATGTCTAACGCCAGTGAAGACCATGGCGATGCCGTATTCATCTGCCTTTTGAATCGATTCTTCATCACGAATAGATCCGCCTGGCTGAATGATCGCTGTGACGCCTGCCTTTGCAGCAGCTTCCACTGTATCGCCCATTGGGAAGAACGCATCAGAGCCTAGTGCGCTTCCTTTTGCCTTTTCACCTGCTTGCTCAATCGCAATGTTCGCTGAGCCGACACGGTTCATTTGTCCAGCGCCGATCCCTGCTGTCATTTGATCTTTCGCAAGTACAATGGCATTTGATTTCACATGCTTGACCACTTTCCAAGCAAGTTTTAAGTCTTTCCATTCGTCTTCTGTTGGTTCTCTTTTCGTTGGAATAGAGATCGTTGCTTCCTCTAAGCCGTACGTATCAATATCCTGAACAAGCAATCCGCCATGGACACTTGTCAGCTGCTTTTCTTTTTTCCCAAGATCCGCTTCTTCATCTAATGTTAATAGACGAAGATTCTTTTTCGACGTTAACACGTCAAGTGCTTCTTGGCTGAACGAAGGAGCGATGACAATTTCCAAGAAAATTGTATGCAGCACGTCAGCCGTTTGTTTGTCTACTTCACGGTTAAGTGCCACAATGCCGCCAAAAATAGAAGTTTCGTCTGCCTTGAACGCTCGGTCAAATGCTTCTGCAATCGTTTCTCCTGTACCAACGCCGCACGGGTTCATATGCTTCACAGCAACAGCTGCCGGCTCCGTGAATTCTCGTACAATTTGGAGTGCTGCATCTGCATCTTTAATATTGTTATAGGAAAGCTCTTTTCCATGTAATTGCTTTGCAGTAGCCAACGAACCTTTCGCTGGAAGAGCATTTTCATAGAAAGTCGCCGCTTGGTGCGGGTTTTCTCCGTAACGAAGGGATTGTTTTTTCTGAAACGTGACAGTGAATTGTTCTGGCTCTGTTTCGCCAACAAAATTCGTTAAGTAATCTGCAATCAGAGCATCGTAAGCAGCCGTATGACGGAATACCTTTGCAGCAAGCTCACGCTTTTTCTCTAGTGACACGCCGCCTTCTTTGATTTGCTGAATGACTGTATCATAATCACGAGGATCGACAATCACTGTGACGTCTTGGTGGTTTTTTGATGCTGCACGAAGCATTCCCGGTCCGCCAATATCAATGTTTTCAATCGCTTCTTCATATGTCACATCGTCTTTTGAGATCGTCTCTTTGAATGGATAGAGATTCACGACAACTAGATCAATCGGCTGAATGCCATGCTTTTCAATCTGTGCCATATGCTCATCGTTTTCTCTCACTGCTAAAAGTCCGCCATGAATGTTCGGGTGAAGTGTTTTGAGTCGTCCGTCCATGATTTCAGGGAATCCAGTGACTTCTGAAATCCCAATAACATCAATACCGTTCTCTTGAAGAAGCTTGTGTGTACCTCCAGTTGAAATCACTTCAACACCAAGTTCTGTTAATTCTTTCACAAAAGGTACAAGATTCGTTTTATCGGAAACACTGATTAATGCGCGTTTGATCGTCATGCCTTCGTCACCTCATTAAGATAATTCTAAAAGTGATTTGATCACTTTTGGATATAGTGTGTGTTCTAGTTCATGCATTCTTTTTTCAATCGATTCAAGCTCTTCCCCTTGTTCGATGTAAATCGACGCTTGGTCAATGATCGGACCCGTATCCATGCCTTCATCGACAAAATGGACAGTGATGCCTGCCACTTTGACGCCTGCTTGATAGGCTTGGCCAATAGCATCAAGCCCTGGGAAGGCTGGCAGCAAGGACGGATGGATATTAACAATTTTCCCTCTGAATGCTTCAAGTAATGTCGGACCAATCAGTCTCATATACCCAGCAAGGAAAACCCATTCCACTTCATGCAGCCTAAGCTGTTCAATGATCGTTTGTTCAAAAGCGGCTTTATTCGGAAAAGCCTTCGGGGTAAATGCAAAGGAGGGAATGCCCTCTTTCTCAGCACGCTCCAGCACCTTTGCCCCCGGTTTATCACAAATCACAATGGCGGCCTCTGCCTGCCACTGTTCCTTTTTTAATGTATCAATAATGGCTTGAAAATTCGTCCCGCTTCCAGAGGCGAAGATCGCAAACTTCTTCATGAGAGGCTTCCACCGCCGAATGTGACACCTTCTCCTTTTTGAACACGGCCGATGAGAAAAGCTTTCTCTCCGTCTTCTTCAAGTCCTCTGATCACTTCGACAAGGTCATCTTCTTTTACGGCTAAGACAAAACCAATGCCCATATTAAACACATTGAACATTTCTTCAGCCTTTAACTGTCCTTTTTCTTGAATAAAGGAGAAAATTGGCGGTACCGGCCATGAGCCGTTATCAATCTCAACGCCAAGCCCTTCAGGCAGCATACGTGGTAAATTTTCAATAAAGCCGCCGCCTGTCACATGTGCCATACCGTCAACCTTACCGGCTTTCACTTGTTTAAGAACAGGCTTCACATAAATTTTGGTCGGTTCAAGAAGCTCTTCTCCAAGCGGTCTTGTAAAAGGCTCATACGTTTGATGCAGGTCAAGACCAGCGTCTTCAAGCAATACTTTACGAACGAGAGAGTACCCATTGCTGTGAATTCCACTTGAGCTGAGTCCAATCAGCAAGTGCCCCTCTTTGATGCTTTCACCTGTCACGATTTCATCCTTTTCAACGACGCCTACTGAAAAACCAGCAATATCATATTCATCTTCTGTATAAAGACCCGGCATTTCTGCTGTTTCGCCTCCGACAAGCGCTGAACCAGACTGCTCACAGCCGTCAGCCACACCTTTGACAATAGATTCAATTTTTAAAGGATCTGCTTTTCCGACTGCTAAGTAATCTAAGAAAAAGAGCGGTTCTGCCCCTTGTGCAAGCACATCGTTGACACACATTGCCACGGCATCGACGCCGATCGTATCGTGTTGATCCATTAAAAAGGCAAGCTTTAATTTTGTTCCAACACCATCTGTTCCTGAAACAAGAACGGGCTTTTTGTATGGCAGCTCAGATAAATCAAACATACCGCCAAATCCACCTAGAGCACCCATGACGCCTGCTCTTTTTGTACGTTCTACGTGTGTTTTCATTCGTTTAACGGCTTCGTATCCTGCTTCGATGTCGACACCGGCGTTTTTATATGCTTCTGACATCCCATTCACTCCTTTTAGCTGCTTCTCTTCCATTTATTTTCAGCAGAATGAAAGAGCAGCATATCAAATCATCTTGACTGCTGCTCCTTTATTCGATTATTTCGTCAGTGCTGTTTCCTTCACATGCGGAAGAACAGTATCTTCATAAATTTCCGTCGGGTATTTCCCAGTAAAGCATGCTAAGCATTGACCGCGCTGCGGATCATCATACTTTCTGCCAATCCCGTCCATTAAACCGTCTACAGATAAAAAGGCAATGGAGTCTGCACCGATTTCCTGTCTAATTTCTTCCACTGAATGAGAAGAAGCAATCAGCTCTTCATGTGTGGACGTATCAATTCCATAAAAACACGGATGTGCAATTGGCGGTGAACTAATGCGGACATGGACTTCCGTCGCACCCGCTTCTCTTAGCATCGTCACAATGCGGCGGCTTGTTGTTCCGCGTACGATGGAATCATCCACCATCACGACACGCTTTCCTTCGACGACCCCGCGCACAGCAGACAGCTTCATGCGCACGCCCTGCTCACGCAATGCTTGAGACGGCTGGATAAAGGTTCTGCCGACATAACGGTTTTTAATTAAACCGAGCTCATATGGAATACCTGTTGCTTCGGCATATCCAATCGCTGCAGAAATACTCGAATCTGGTACGCCAGTCACAACATCTGCTTCGACATGCGCTTCCTCAGCAAGCTTTTTGCCAAGGTTCTTTCTCGCACTATGCACGTTGATGCCGTTGATATTGCTGTCAGGTCTTGAGAAATAAATGTATTCCATGCTGCACATGCTGCGGTTAATATTCATGGAGAAGCGCTCAGATTTGAGGCCTTCATCATTAATGATCAGCATTTCGCCAGGCTCCACATCTCGTAAATACGTGGCGCCGACAACGTCAAATGCACATGTTTCAGAAGCAACGACATAAGCGTCCCCAAGCATACCAAGTGAAAGCGGACGTAAGCCGTTCGGATCAAGTGCCACAATCATTTCAGTTTCCGTCATAATTAAGAAAGCATATGCTCCTTTAAGCATGGACAGGGCATTTTTGATCTGCTCTTTCAATTCAATATAGCCGCTGCGTTTAATTAAATGAGCGAGCACTTCAGTGTCAGAAGATGTCTGAAATATACTCCCCTGGTTCTCTAGCTGCTGCTTTAATTGCGTTGCATTCACTAAGTTCCCATTATGAGCAAGAGCAAGACTGCCGTTGTTTTGCGAGCGGAAGAAGAGGGGCTGCACATTTTCAAAGCCGCCTCCGCCTGCTGTCGCATACCGAACGTGTCCGATTGCACCTTTTCCTTTCAAATCCTTTAGCTCACCGTTTTGAAAGACTTCCGTAATCAGTCCAAGGCCTTTATGTGCCGTCAGGTTTTCACCATCTGTTGCAATGATTCCCGCACCTTCTTGTCCTCGGTGCTGAAGACTATGCAATCCGTAATATGTGATTTGCGGGGCTTCTTCGTGTCCCCAAACCCCAAAGACGCCACACTCTTCGTTTAAGCCTCTGATTTCAGCAAGCATGGGATCGCTCCTTTCCATGCGCGTTCAAGTTCGTTGACCGCTGCATGAATCCATTGTTGTCCTTCTTGATTTTTGACGGTGAATACACCATCATTTGTGACCGTTCCAACTTCTTTCGCATCTTTGACAGCCGCAGCAAATGCTTCACGGTGCTCTGGTTTCACTGTGACAACAAAACGTGACTGTGTTTCACTAAATAATGAAGCTTCGCTGTTTAAATCCATTTGGATATGAGCGCCAAGACCGTCTGTTCCAAATGTACTTTCAGCAAGTGCGACACCAAGACCGCCTTCAGACACATCGTGTGCTGATTGAACAAGTCCGTTTTGAATCGCAGCAAGAAGGGCTTCCTGACGCGTGAGCTCTACATCCAAATCAATTTCCGGTGCTTTTCCGTAAATACGGCCTTCTGTCATCTTTTGTAGCTCACTGCCTGCGAATTCTTCCTTCGTCTCACCAATCACGAAAATCACATCGCCAGCCTGCTGGAACGACTGCGTCGTAATATGAGATGTATCTTCAACCAAACCAACCATCCCAATGACTGGTGTTGGGTAAATGGCTGTTCCATTTGATTCGTTATATAAAGAGACGTTACCACCGATAACTGGTGTGCTTAGCTTGCGGCATGCTTCGCTAATACCGTCAGCAGATTTTTCAATTTGCCAGAAAATTTCTGGTTTTTCTGGGTTACCGAAGTTTAAGTTATCTGTTACTGCAAGTGGACGAGCGCCTGAGCAAACAATGTTACGTGCTGCTTCTGCGACTGCGATTTTCCCGCCGACCTCTGGATCAAGGTACAGATAACGTGCGTTACAATCGGTTGTCATCGCAAGGGCTTTTTTCGTTCCACGGATTCTTAAAACGCCCGCATCAGAGCCTGGTGCAACGACTGTATTTGTCCGAACCATGTAGTCATATTGATCATAGACCCATTCTTTACTTGCGATCGTTGGCTGCTGAAGGAGCTGCTTTAACGTGTCTGCTGCATCTGTGATAGCAGGTGCTTCAACTTTTGTTTCTAAAAACTCACGATAGTAGGCAGGCTCACTTGACGGCTTGTGATAAACCGGCGCTTCTTCTGCAAGAGCGTCAACAGGAAGCTCACATACTACTTCACCTTGATGGAGTAAACGAAGCATTTTATCGCCTGTCACATGACCAACTGATACCGCTTCAAGATCGTATTTTTCAAAAATATCAATGATTTCTTGTTCACGGCCTTTTTCAATGACCAAAAGCATTCTCTCTTGAGATTCAGACAGCATCATTTCGTATGCTGACATGCCTGTTTCACGCTGCGGGATGAGATCTAGATTCATCTCAATACCAGAACCTGCTTTACTCGCCATTTCCGCACTTGAGCTTGTTAAGCCAGCCGCTCCCATATCCTGAATCCCAACGAGTGCATCGTTTTTGATGACTTCAAGGCACGCTTCAAGCAGCAGTTTTTCCATGAACGGATCACCGACTTGAACAGCTGAGCGTTTTTCTTCTGATTCATCAGAAAATTCCTCAGATGCAAATGTTGCACCGTGAATTCCGTCACGTCCCGTTTTGGCCCCAACGTACATGACCGTGTTGCCAACACCTTTGGCCTGCCCTTTTTTGATGTCTTCATGGTTGATTAGTCCAACACACATTGCATTCACGAGCGGGTTGCCTTCATAGCTTTGATCGAAATGAACCTCTCCGCCGACTGTTGGAATTCCGATACAGTTTCCATAGCCTGCGATCCCTGCCACTACTTCTTCAAACAAGTACTTCACGCGCGGTGAAGTCAGTTCACCAAAACGAAGAGAGTTTAATACAGCAATTGGACGCGCACCCATGGAGAATACATCACGGATAATTCCGCCGACACCTGTCGCCGCTCCTTGATACGGTTCAATCGCAGATGGATGGTTATGTGATTCGATTTTAAATACAACCGCTTGGTTGTCTCCAATATCAACGATTCCAGCGCCTTCCCCAGGACCTTGAAGGACATGTTCTCCTTTTGTCGGGAATTTGCTTAAAACAGGCTTTGAGTTTTTATAACTGCAATGCTCTGACCACATGACAGAAAAAATACCCGTTTCTGTGTAGTTTGGCAGCCTGCCAATAATGGATTCGATTAAAGCGAATTCTTCATCACTCAATCCCATTTGCTGATACAATTTCTCTTCTTTAATTTGCTTGTGACTTGGTTCAAGCAGTAGTGACATGAGTGTCCCTCCAATTTTTCACGATAGATTGAAACAATTTAAGTCCGTCTGCGCTGCCTAGTAATGAATCAACCGCGCGCTCAGGGTGTGGCATCATGCCGAGTACATTGCCCTCTTCATTCGTTACACCTGCAATTCGATTCACACTGCCGTTAATATCGTCTCCGTAAGTGAAAGCGATTTGGCCGCGTTCAATGAGCTTCGCTAAAGTGTTTTCATCACAGTAGAAGTTGCCTTCACCGTGCGCTACAGGAATCGTAATGGATTCGCCTTTTTGATAACCGCTTGTAAATTGCGTTTCGTTGTTTTCTACAATGAGTTCAACTGGTCGACAGATAAACTTCAAGTCTTTATTTCGTCTCATCGCACCCGGAAGAATGCCTAGCTCCTGAAGAATTTGGAACCCGTTGCAAACACCAAGAACAGGTTTTCCTTCCTCAGCTGCTTTCTTCACCGCCGGCATGATGTTTGAGAAGCGGGCGATCGCACCACATCTTAAGTAATCCCCATAAGAGAAACCGCCTGGTACGAGTACACCGTCAAATCCGTCAAGACTCGTTTCGTCGTGCCATACATATTCAACTTGTTCACCTAGCTCATCTTGAATCGCATGGTACATATCGATATCACAGTTAGAGCCAGGCAAGACGATCACTGCAAACTTCACTGTGCGACAACCTCCTCCACCTCATAGCGGTAATCTTCAATCACCGTGTTGGCAAGTAATTTTTCGCACATTTCTTTGACGACTGTGTCTAAATCACGATCTGATTTTTCAATGACAAGCTCCATGTATTTACCGATACGGACATCCTTTACTTCCTGATAAGACATGCTGTGCAAAGCGTGCTGCACGGCACTTCCTTGTGGATCAAGAACGCTCTCTTTTAAGCTGACAAAAATTTTCACTTTATACATGTTTATGGCCTCCAAGTCTTTTGAAAATTTCTTCGTATGCATTCGTTAAGCCGCCCAGGTTTCGTCTGAACACGTCTTTATCAAGCTTTTCGTTTGTATCTTTGTCCCAAAGCCTGCACGTATCAGGTGAAATCTCATCAGCTAGCAAAATACGATTCTCGTGATCTATTCCGAATTCAAGCTTGAAATCAATTAAATTCACATGGCAATCTGAGAAGATTTGCTTTAACTCTTCATTCACTTGTCTTGTGATCTGTTTCATTTCCTCTACCTGCTCAGGTGTCGCTGCATGTAAAATGCGAATATGATCTTCTGTAATGAGCGGATCGCCGAGTGCATCATCTTTGTAGTAAAACTCGATCAAAGGTGTGTCCAGTTTCGTTCCCTCTGGTATGCCAAGGCGTTTTGACATACTGCCCGCCACTACATTTCGTACAACGACTTCAAGAGGAACAATCTGTACCTTTTGAATGAGCTGTTCTGTTTCAGAGAGGCGTTTTACAAAGTGATTGTTGACCCCTTTTTCATGCAGCATTTGAAAGATTAAGCTTGAAATCTCGTTGTTCAGTCTGCCTTTGCCTTCGATTTCAGCTTTCTTTTCGCCGTTAAATGCTGTAGCTGAGTCTTTATATTCAACATATAAAATATGCTCGTCATCGGTCTGATAGATTCTTTTCGCTTTGCCTTCGTAGAGAAGTTCTTGTTTCACAGTCATTCAGGTTGGCCTCCTAATTTGAATGTTGGCAATTTTCAGGATTGGGCGCCTGGCGAGCAGGCGGCCCATTTCTTACGCAAGACCTAGACGTTCGAAAATCATATCGACATTTTTCAAATGATAGTTGTAATCGAAGCAGTCAGCGATTTGTTCAGGTGTTAAGCGTGACGTGATTTTTTCTTCTGCTTCTACTAATGAACGGAACGGCACTTGCTTCTCCCACGCTTCCATTGCCTTTGGCTGAACCGTGTCATATGCCTCTTCACGTGCCATGCCTGTATCAATTAGTGCAAGAAGAACGCGCTGTGAGTAAATTAAGCCAAGTGTGCGGTCCATGTTGCGTTTCATGTTCTCAGGGAAGACCGTCAAGTTTTTCACGATGTTTGAGAAACGGTTGAGCATATAGTTCAGTGCAATCGTGGCATCTGGTAAAATGATGCGCTCAGCAGATGAATGAGAAATATCACGCTCATGCCAAAGCGGTACATTTTCATAAGCTGTCAGCATATATCCTCGGATCACGCGGGCAATTCCCGTCATATTCTCAGAACCGATTGGGTTACGCTTATGCGGCATCGCTGATGATCCTTTTTGTCCTTTTGCGAAGAACTCTTCTACTTCACGTGTTTCACTCTTTTGAAGACCACGAATTTCAACAGCAAATTTCTCAATGCTCGTTGCCACTAAAGCAAGAGTAGCCATGTAATCTGCATGGCGGTCACGCTGCAAGGTTTGGGTTGAAATTGGTGCAGCTTTGATGCCAAGTTTCTCACATACATATTGCTCAACAAACGGGTCGATGTTCGCATATGTGCCAACAGCTCCAGAGATTTTGCCATATTCAATGCCAGCTTTTGCTTGTTTAAAACGTTCTAGGTTACGCTTCATTTCTTCGTACCAAAGACCAAGCTTCAGGCCAAATGTTGTCGGTTCAGCGTGTACACCGTGTGTACGCCCCATCATGACGGTATATTTGTGCTCTTTTGCTTTTTCTTTTAGTATGTCAACAAATCTCTCAATGTCCTTGAGCAAGATATCATTCGCCTGTTTTAATAGATATGAAAGCGCCGTATCCACTACGTCTGTCGATGTTAATCCGTAATGAACCCACTTTCTTTCTTCTCCTAGAGATTCAGATACAGCACGCGTAAAGGCAACCACGTCGTGGCGCGTGTCTTGTTCAATCTCCAGAATACGTCCAATATCAAAGCTTGCATTTTTGCGCATTGTCACAACGTCTTCTTTCGGAATGACACCAAGCTCTGCCCAAGCTTCACAAGCGAGAATTTCTACTTCAAGCCATGCATTAAATTTGTTTTCCTCTGTCCAGATTGCTGACATTTCTGGTCGTGCGTAACGTTCGATCATTTCCCGTTTCCTCCATCTCTTTCAGTCCATATCTTTGTGATGTTTGTCATCCATTCATCATCGAGCTGTTTCATAAACGTCATATGCCCCATTTTGCGGCCGGCTTTTACTTCATGCTTTCCATATAGATAAAGCTTCGCTTCTTTGAGAAGCTCAGGATGCTCTTTTGGAATGTCCACTTCATCGCCTAATAAATTCACCATCATTCCCTCTGATAAAAGGGCTGTACCGCCAAGCGGCAGACCACATATAGCGCGGACGTGCTGTTCAAACTGACTTGTCTCACATAAATCAAGTGTATAATGACCAGAATTATGCGGGCGTGGTGCCAGTTCATTGACGAGCAGCTTTCCGTCATTTGTCAGGAACAGTTCTACAGCAAGAGTACCAACCAGCCCCAGCTTTTCAGCCAGTGTTGTCGCCAGTTCTTTCGCCTTCTCCTGAATGCGGTTCTCTACCCTTGCAGGTACAATGCTTTGGAACAAAATATTATGCTTATGAATGTTCTCAGCGACTGGGAATACTGCGATCTCTCCATGAACAGAACGAGTGACGATCACCGAAAGCTCCATTTGGAATGGAACCCAGCTTTCTAAAATACATGTTCCATGTGTGAGCAGTGCAGCTGCTTCCTGAAGCTGTCCTTTTTCTTTGATGACGTACTGTCCTTTTCCGTCGTACCCGCCTCTGCATGTTTTCAGCACGGCTGGCAAACCGAGCACGTCCACGGCATCTTCCAGCTCATTTTCATCATGAATGATGCGGTAAGGTGCTACTTCACAGCCTGCGTCTACAATCCCTTTTTTCTCGGTCTCACGATTTTGAGTTAAAAGGAGAAGATCGCTTCCTTGTGGTAAGTAGGCTTCTTCCTTCAGCTGATTCAGTGCATCATAATCGATATTTTCAAACTCATAAGTCACCACATCGCTGATTTCTGCCAGCTTTCGAATCGCTTCAAGGTCACTATATGCGGCTGTGATTTCTGTATCGGCAACCTGTCCGCAAGGAGATTGTGTGACCGGGTCTAGAACTGCTGCCCGGTACCCCATTTGCTTTGCGCTGACGGCCATATATCTGCCAAGCTGTCCGCCGCCAATGATTCCGATGGTTGCGTTTGGAAAAATGGTCTGCTTAGCCAAGCTGATCACTGCTTTCTAGTACAGTCTGTTTTGTCTGCTCTCTTCTTTCTTCAAGGCGAGCTGCGATTGTTTCATCAAATGCTGAAATCATTTGTGCGGCAAGAAGGCCTGCATTTGTTGCACCGGCTTTGCCAATTGCTACTGTAGCAACTGGTACACCGCCTGGCATTTGAACGATGGATAATAAGGAATCCAGCCCGTTTAGTGCTTTTGATTGTACAGGCACGCCAATGACCGGCAGTGTCGTTTTTGCTGCGACCATCCCCGGTAAATGTGCTGCGCCTCCAGCACCGGCAATGATGACCTTTAGTCCTTTACCTCTTGCTTCAGTCGCATATTCAAACATCAAGTCAGGTGTCCGGTGTGCGGATACCACCTGTTTTTCATACGGAATGTTTAATTCCTCTAAGATGTCGCAAGCATTTTTCATTGTTTCCCAATCAGATGTACTTCCCATGATGACACCTACAAGCGGCTTCATTTTGTCCCCACCTTTAAGCTGATATTCGATTTTGTATCGTTTGACACGCTTCCCAAACCTAAGCAGCTTGTCAAACGCCGAACAAAAAGGCCCGATTTGCATTGCATTGTTAGGAAGCAACACAAACCGGGCCATGGTAAGCGCTGTTCGCTTTTGAATTGCCATGTCAGTTTTGTTCACTATCCTGCATAGTCCAGTCATTTACGGTAACTGGGTAGAAACTTATGGGCCATATTCCCAAGATTATATGAGGCTCGTGTTTTGATTTCATGTTTATCTTAACAACGGATGTTCATGATGTCAACGGATTTATCGAACAATCTATGAAGTCGTCGTTTTAATGTTCGGATTTAGACTATTTTTCCTTCAAATACGATTTTTTTCCCAATCGGAATGATCTGAATCGACCCATTTTCCTTCTTTTCTTGAAAAATTGGCTCCTCCATTCGTCTGACAGGCGAGTAGCCTTCCGCCGCCATCTGGGACAACACTTGATCAATCGTCATGTTGTCTTCCACATAGAATTTTTTCTTCTTTGGTTTTGCGGTCATTCTTTAATTCTCCTTTTCTTCACAGCCTTCACCCAGAAGCCGCCGTGAATCGATTTGGGCTCATATGAAATGATAAACGCTTTTGAATCCAGCGTTTTAATCGTTTCATATAATTGCAGTTCATATTTTCTCGGTGTTAAAATTTGCAATGCTGTCCGGTCTCCTTCAAGACCGCCTGCTACCCAGCTGGTGACACCATATCCTTTTTCTCTCAATTGTCTTGGGAGATCGACATCCAATTCTTTTGTGATCACGTTAACAGTTGTGTAGCCAAGTGCCAGCTTCTCTTCAATTTTCATCCCGACAATGATCCCCATTCCATAACCTAGGGCATACGCAATGACATTTTGTATTTGATCTAAGTTATCTAGAACGATACTTAACCCAATGACATAAATGAGCATTTCGATCGTACCCGCAAAAGCAGCTGCGTACCGTCTGCCTTTCATTGTTAAAATCAAACGCATGGTGGAAAAAGAAACATAGACAATATTAATCACTAAAATGATTAAAACCATGGTGAACGCATTGGATAAAAGTTGTTGAAGCACGATTCGAACCCCCTGCACTAAAAAATCAAATAAAGCACCCCATATTCTACTAGAGAACATACCTTGATACAATCAAATTTACGCGATCAAAACACATATATCTTTCGACAACAAGGGTGGTGTTTGTTACCAAGAGTTTACCCGTTTTTTTCTCTTCTCAACATGAAAACCCCCTTTTTCAAAAAGGAGGTTTTCAGGTGTGTTTTATCCAAATCGAACAGGAACCAGTGATGGAATCAAATACTCCCCGACTATGCCCCAGAGCAGCGCAATGATGACAAGCTCAACCAATAAAAAGACCCAGCCCGCATACATCAAATCTCCACGTACGGCATCATGCTCCGATTGAATCGAGCGAAAGAGCACGACCGCAATCAACTGAAGGCCGACAAACATCATCACGGATAATATGACGGTCACATATGGAATATTCAGCATGGCAAATACAAGCCAAAGGATGGATAAAACCAACACCGGCACAAGCGCAGCACCAAACTTCATGATCACTTCTTTCAGTGATATGTTTCCTTTTAGCATGTATTTTCCGAGCAGCCAGACAGTGAGCATCATCAATGTCAACACAATGAGTGTAAAGACTGCAACCCTCAAAAAGGCGTCACCAAAAGAATAATGAATGCCAAAGCCTAATAAACGGGTTTTTGACGCCTTTAATTGAACATAGTTGCCTAAAGCAAAAAACACACTGAATAACACAATCGAGATCCAGGCGTACTTCATACGCAATGTTTCCGCTTGATTGATGGCCTGGCTCGGTGATTTTAACATCGCCAGTCCATATGAACCATAGCGTTTAAACGCGCCTCCTACACCTTGCAGCATACGCTGGATGGTTGAACGCTCATCATCTGCTGATTTTGAGGTTCTTCCACGTTTTGCAGCGCTGCGGCTGAGGCGGGATTGCCTTGTTTCTTGATCTATTGATGACTCTTCATTTTTCTTTTCAGATGTCCCCTGATCTTGATCTTTCTCTAACATCTCATATCAACTCCTATCCAATCCTTACAGGTTCAAGTGAATGAACTGTTCGGATGACTCCTCTTAAAGTAGCGGAGTCTCTCTATTCAGTCAAGATTCCTTGACGTTCATACGAATAGACGGATAAAAGCCAGCAGAGGTTTTAAAACGGAGAGAAAATAAGACAAAACAAAAAAGCTGACGGCCTCCATCAGCTTTTTATCAATGTTGAAATTCATGGTCAACGATAGTGACTCCGCTTTCCTTGCTGAACTCGGAGATTCTCCTGATGAGCGGGGAACCGAGTCTTTTTGGTCGTATCGACCTGTGTAATATGGCCATTATGAATGGTGATGACCACTGATCCATAGTCGATCCCTTTTAAGGCAGATAAAATATAATTCAGCTTTTGTTCATCCATCGCTCATCCCCCTATTTTTGTTTTCGCTCTTTTAAATAGAGAACCTCATTTTCCAGCTCATGAATTGTATAATGCATGAGCGCTTCCTGCTTTTCTTCATGCCCCCATAAAAGGAGCTTTTGAATCAGCACCTGCTTTTTTCGTTCAATCACCTGTCTAAGCCAGTGTGACAAAAGACATCTCCTCCCCTTTTGAATGTCTGCAAGAAAAAAAGGCACCCTGAAACCTTCTATTAAAAAAGGAAATCAAAGCGCCTTTGGTGATCCAATCAGCGAATTATGTCTTTTTATCATAAACACATAATTCCTATAAGTCAACTATGTTTTGATTTTTTTAACAAAAAAACAGCAGCCCCATGAGCTGCTGTTTCAGATGTTCAATTAATGATTTAAGAAAGCAAAATATAGAATAAAGATGACAAACAATCCGTACATAATTGGGTGCACTTCTTTCGCTTTCCCTTTAAAGATCATCGTAATCGGGTAGAAAATAAAGCCAACCGCAATCCCTGTTGCAATACTGTATGTCAGTGGCATCATAATCATCGTTAAGAACGCTGGTACCGCAATTTCAAAACGATCCCATGCAATCTTCGCCAGCGGAGCGACCATCAGTGCACCAACAATAATTAAAGCAGGTGCTGTCACATTAGGTGTAACAATGGATAAAAGCGGTGAGAAGAACATCGCCAGCAAGAAGAAAATCCCTGTGACGACCGCTGCAAAACCAGTACGCGCACCAGCCGCTACACCTGAGCTAGATTCAACATAAGACGTTGTCGTTGATGTACCAAGAACAGAACCTACAACGATTGAAGAAGAATCCGCCAAGAGCGCTCTTCCTGCACGTGGCAGCTCATTATTTTTCATTAAACCAGCCTGTGTTGCCACAGCTACAAGCGTACCAGCTGTATCAAAGAATCCAACGAAAAGGAACGTTAAAATCACAATAAGCATTTGAATCGAGAATATTTCTGGTAAGTGAATCAAGGCTTGACCAAAGGTTGGAGACAAGCTTGGAATACTTCCCACAATTTGAGACGGTACTGGTATAAGACCAAAAATCATCCCGGCAATAGCAGTCACAAGCATCCCAATGAAGACACCTGAATTCACACGAAGAACCATTAATATAACAGTCACTACGATACCAAACACCGTTAACAGAACCGGACCACTATGAATGTTCCCAATCGAAACGAGCGTATTATCATTATTGGCGATAATGCCAGAGCCTTGAAGACCAACAAACGTAATGAACAAACCAATACCTGCACCAACCGCCAGCTTCAGCTCAGCCGGAATGGCATTGATGATTTTTTCACGGAAACCTGTTAAAGAAAGGGCTACGAAAATCAATCCTGAAACAAACACACCCGAAAGTGCTGCTTCCCATTTAATGCCCATGCCAAGCACAACCGAAAAGGCGAAGAACGCATTCAGACCCATACCTGGTGCAATCGCAATTGGATACCTGGCGATCAATCCCATCAGGATACACCCTGCAGCAGAAGCTAACGCCGTTGCTGTAAAGACAGCGCCCTGATCAATACGTAATTTATCTGGAAAATCCGGTACCGACACTAATGCAAGTGTGATCGGATTGACAAACAGAATGTAAGCCATCGACAAAAATGTGGTTAAACCACCGATGATTTCTCTGCGGTAATTCGTTCCTAACTCATCAAACTGAAAAAACTGTTTCAAGCCAACTGACTCCCTTCATGTCCTTTTGCTTTAGCCTGCCCCATTCACTAGTCAAATAAAAAACGCCCCAACAATTTTGGGACGCTTGACTACATATGTGAATTCAGACTGTGACATAAAACAAGAACAATGCATGATTTATATCAAACGAGTGTGAATTGACGTAGTCAAGCCATTTACGGTAGCTTGGTAGAAACTTGCGGGCCATATCCCCGCGATTATACGACTTCTATCTATTTGATTTCTGTGTCTATTGTACCAACTTCATTTTTAAAACACAATACGAAAAGCGAACATTTTTCAAAGAAATGTCCGCTTCATTCGTCTTATTACACGAATTTGGAAATTCACATCTAGTTCTTTATACACCCTTCTCCTAATCCTTCTCTTTTGGCAAATACTGTTTCGGCTACACGGAAAAACTCTTTCACTGCCGGAGAAGCTTGGGTGAGAGAAGGACAGGCGAGCGCAACCTCACGATGATGAGAGACATTCAGGTGACGAATATGCACAAGCTGCTGCGTTTTTAAAAACAACTCCGGACCAATCGTGACGCCGAGTCCTTCCCCTACCATACGAGCAATGGTCGTACAATCATGAACTTCAAATAAAACAGCCGGCTTCATTTGCGCCTCTGAAAAAATATCCTCTACATGTGATTGATACATGCCAGTCGGCATAATAAATGGTTCATCCGCCAAATCTGTTATATCTACAATGGGCTGCTGTTCATATCGATGATTTGGGTGATAGGCGACCACCATCTCATCTTTCATAAGCGGCAGTAAATCAAAGGCTTCATCCGCATGGCCTTTCACAACAAATCCAACATCAATGATGCCAGAATCCAGCCACTCCAATATTTCTTCATACGTTCCCTCATAGAATTTAAATTCGATTTTTGGATGTTTTTTCTGATAGCTCACAAGCAGTTTAGGCAATAAACAGGCAGAGGCACTGGCAAATGTGCCGATACGAATCAAGCCTGTTTCAATATTTTTCGTTAACGCAATTTCTTGCTGGATTTTCTCCACTCTATTTAACACTTCTCTAATATGCGGGAGAAGCGTTTGACCAATGTCCGTCAGCATAATGCCCTTTTTTCGGTCGCGAATGAATAAAGACACACCCCACTCTGACTCTAAATTCGCCACTGCATGACTCACAGCTGACTGCGTCATATTTAATGCTTCAGCTGCTGCTGTAAAACTGCCAAGCTCCACCACTTTTGCGATAATATCAAAACGAACAAAGCTCATGAGTATTTACTCATCTCCTTCATGAAAAACATCAATTTTACTTATGTTAGCACGGAATTTAAACTAAAGACAACGTATCAACATGAAGGAAGGGTTCAAAATGAAAAACACATCTCATCAGCTATTGATTGTTCTTTTAGCTGTCGGTTCATTTGTCACAGGCACGTCAGAATTCGTCGTGTCAGGCATTCTAGATATCATTGCTGTCGATTTACACATCTCCATTCCTGCTGCCGGACAGCTCATCACCGTCTATTCTCTTTTTTATGCAGTAGGCGCTCTCTTTTTAGTCATGGTAACGTCGAAACTGAACCGAAAAAAGGTTTTGTTAGCGGCTATTTTTGTGTTTATTTTAGGCAATTTGCTCGCCTTTTTTAGCCATCATTTTGTGCTGCTCCTGCTATCTCGCGTCATTATGGCCATGAGCGGCGGCTTATATATTGTCGTTGCCACGAATTATGCAGCGCAGATCGCCCCGCCAGAAAAAAAGGGAAGTGCAATGGCGACGGTCATCACTGGATTCACCGTTTCACTCGTACTTGGTGTGCCGATTGGAACATTTCTATCAGGTCATGTGGACTGGCACTATATTTTTCTCATCATTGCACTAGGTACTGCTTGTCTCTTCATGCTTCTTTATCAATTGCTGCCACGCATAGAGGGACATTCTCATCTGCCATTAAAGCAGCAATTACACATTCTTCAAGACCGCAGAGTGATCAGCGGCCTAGCAACAACCGTCTTTTGGATCTTAGGCTACACGATGGTCTTTGCTTATATCTCTCCATTATTACGACAGACCGCCGGCTTTTCACTTGAAATGACAAGCATTGCCTTGCTCGTCTTAGGAATTTCTGCTTTTATTGGCTCACGCTTTGGCGGATTCGCCGTCGATCAATGGGGACCAAACCGAACCATCTCGATCAGCATCATGATCCAGATGTTCGCTCTCTTTGCCTTATTCTTTACACAATTCACTACAATTAGCGTCTTGATCACGCTTGCCATTTGGGGCATCGCTACATGGACAACAACACCAGCGAAGCAGTTTTATCTGATCTCCCTTAAACCACAAGCATCAGAAACCGTGCTGAGCTTTAATACAGCGATAATGAACATCGGCATGATGCTTGGATCGTCTATTGGCGGCGTGATTATACAGTATACAAATGTAACGAATTTAAGTTGGATTGGTGGATTAGCTAGTTTTGTGGCGTTGATGTTGATTCGGTATTCGTTCAATCGTCATCGACTGGTAGAACAACAGACAAAAAGCGAACATGTGTAATCATGTTCGCTTTCTTATTTATTGACTAGCTTTTGAAGTTTCTTTTTTGACTGGAATGGTTACCTTTATCTCTTTCTGTGGTGCCAACATGTTCAGTTCAGTCAAATCAAGATAAAGCCCATATTCTTTAAAAGAAAAATGGTTTAATGATAAATTCTCTAAATTCTTATCTTCAAATTCAAAGGTGGATTGCATGGAAGCTGTCTTTAAATTCGTCACCTTCGCATGGTTCCCCTTCAAGTAATATCCGCTTTCATAGTCTGCTTGTGGATCGGGCCATGATTTCATCTTTTCAACATCGCCTAATCCAATGAATTCACCTATATTCTCCATCACATCCTGATCTAATTCTTTTTGATCTACTCCAGTAAATTGATAATCAACAATCACAGAACGGTCTTTTTGCTCTATCTTAATGATTTTGATTCCGATGCCATGGTGTTTTGTTTTGAACTGAACAGGCAGCTTTGTCTTGAGAGGAATGATGTGGCTGTATTCTCGTTCGTATCTCACATCTGTGTAAAATGTCAATTCAGTCGCCTTTGGATTGATCGGCTGATTCAAAATTGTCAAATGATCTTTTCTAGTTTTGTCAGAAGTCAGTTGTTTTTTTCTTAAAACGGTTCCAATCTCAAGCTCATACTCATTCCCTAAATTATCCTTCATTCTATCAATACTAACTCTATCATCTTTGGCAAAACCATTGTAATCAATGGCATATTGAATAGCAGAGCCATTCACTCCATTTTCTACCTTTACGTTTCTTATTTGATAACTTCCATTTAAAATAGACACGTCTTTTTGTCCCGCTAATAAAGTGGTTTTTTGCTTGACCACAGGTAACTTGAAGCGCCAATTCCCTACAATATCCCCAATCTTCGAAATGACAAGTGGCACTTGCTGACCTTGTTTGATCGTTTGTCCATTTGTATAGACTTCCGTCTGCCCAACATAGCGGCCATCTTTCATTTTTTTCAATCCCTGATTGTCGTAACTCGGTTGGAAAGTTTCATTTTTATGATCGAAGTTGTTGACTATGAATGGTACAGAATCTTCCTTTGTGTTCAAATTCTCCACAGTAAACGTATAAACAAGCCGCCCGGCATCATAGTAAACGCTGTTTACTTTCACAGTCACCCCTCTTGATTCAGCCCCCTCATTGACATGTTTCACCAAATCACTCTGAAAAAGAGCCATTCCTACTTTATCGTGAAACATCATATAAAATTGCCCAACTATCGGGACACGTGCCATCGCTGTATTAAGAGAAGGAAAAAGGAAACCTGATGAAAAGTAAAGGACGATGAGAACAATGGCAGAGTATATTGGCGTTCTCCAGTTCCATTTGAACCAGTGTCTTTTTTGTTCCGCTTTCACATCCCCAATGGCTTGGCGAACAGCAGAGGTCACTTCAACCTTTGGTACATCAATCCCATCATAAAGCTTTTTCATTTCTTTTCGTTCCATCGACACTCTCCTCCTTCTCCAATGTTTGCTTTAATAACTTTCTTGCACGATACAAATGAGTTTTAACCGTTCCTTCAGGCACACCCATCTGTTCAGAAATCATCGTAATCGAATAATCTTGAAAATAAAATAGCTGAATCACGAGCTGATATTGCTCATCTAACACTTCAAGTGCATTTTTTAAATCGAGCTTGTCTTCTAAAAAATCATGTCGCTCAACGCTCTCATGATGCTGTTCAAACGGAACAACATCTTGCTGTTTTTTCTTCATCGCAAAAATTGTATGAATCAAAATTCTCGTCAGCCAGGTAGAAAAATAAGCCGGTTCTTTTAAGCCAGATAAATGCTTAAACGCTTTAATGACCGTCTCTTGAACAGCATCTAACGAATCCTCTTTATTTCTTGTATAGAGAAAAGCCGTTTTATATAAACGCTCTTGATACATCAGCATTAATTTCTCAAATGCCGGAACATTCCCTTTTTGTGCTTTTTTAATTAGACGCACTTGCTTCATCTCTCTCACACCTCCTACACCTGTTAGAGCAAGGTTTCTCTCAAACGGTTTCAACAAACGGAAATTTCTTTCACGTAGCATATGTCGGACAAAAATAGAAAAAGTGAAGAACGGGCCACAAAGATTATGTTGCATATTTGATATAATGGAAGAAATATGTACAAAAAGGAGTATGCCGATTGTTTCTCTTTGAAGAACCCGTATGTGCTAGCTGTCAGAAGAAGATAGAAGGTAACGAAGAAGTGTACGTCAAGCTCGTCTATCCAAAGAGACGTGGAATGACAGAGGTAAAGGCTTGGCTGAGGAATGAAGGGGTTTTTTATTGTAAGGCATGTTATGGAAAAGCAACATAAAAACAAGCATTTCAATTAAAATGCTTGTTTTTACTTTCTACTTTTTTATTTCCGCTTACTACGAAGTTCAATGAGTGCTAGTTTATTGTCATTGAAAAAGAACTCTAGAATGATACCGTTTGATTGATCTTGATATTGTATACCTTTGCTATACCCTTCGACAAACCAGAGCTTTTTGAATTGCTCTCCATATGTTTGTATCACAGATGAATAATCTTCTCCTATTCTAACTCCCTTAGATGTTTGAAGATTTTTCTGTTTTGACTGATTGTAAATAGATGTAACTCGATGATGTTGATCAACTGATACTACAAAATCTTGATTTTCTTTTTCCATATAGACCCTCTGTTTAGAATGAGAGAATTGAGTATTCTCCGCAAAAGTATGATCTCCCTCAAATTTTTCACCGATCTTAAAATGACCTAACGATTCATTTATTAAAGATACAGAGTGAAAATTAAAAAACATAGCCACCCAAACAAATAGTGCGGTTCCTCCTAAAACAGAACCTACAATCACTAACACTTTAGAATGGATGATTCCCTTTTTAAACAAATAGATCGCTAAAGATACGATGATCATCACGATGACGATCATAATTAGAAAAATGCCCATTTCAATTATCCTCTTTTATCGAATTCGTTTGTGAATTATTCCCACAATCATATTCTCATATTACACCAAAGCATTACACAAAATCGACCAGTACAGGTATAATTTAAATAAAATTGCACAAGGAGAAAAATATGACTAGACGTGAACTGATATTCCCGCAATCATTTCCAACCATACATACCGAAAGACTAATCTTAAAACAAGCGACGATCGAAGACGCTGAGGATATGCACATCTATTTATCCAATGAAACCGTGTGCCGCTACATGGGAATTGATGCTCATAAAATGATTGAAGACACAAGAGGAGAAATCAATTGGTATCACAACATCTTCAAAGAACAAACAGGCATCCGCTGGGGCATTTCTCTAAAAGACAACCCAGCCATCATCGGCAGCTGCGGCTTTCTCAACCTAGAAAAACAGCACCTCCGCACCGAAATTGGCTATGAATTACACCAAGATCATTGGAGAAAAGGCATCATGAAGGAAGCGATTGCTGCAGTGTTACGATATGGATTTCAGGAAATGAACCTGAATCGGATTGAAGCGATCATTGATCCAGCAAATACGTCCTCTGTTCAATTATTGGAGAAGGTTAATTTTGTACGAGAGGGTTTATTGAGGGAGTATGATCTTGGTCAGAATGGGTTTGATGATGTGTTTATGTATTCGATTTTGAAGAGGGATTACGAGAAAAAATAGACTATTACTTTTCTTAATTACAAGTTAAAAGTTATTGTTTTCCTTCCCAAGTAATTTATGTTAATATTAAATTACTAGTACTATTATCATTTATTAGAGTACTAGGTATGTTGTATAACAATGTCAAGAGATATTACTGTGAAAGCTGAAACTTGTATACCGTATGCTAATCTTAAGATCAGCATACTAGATAAGTAGCATACCAAAGTTATATCTATCATCATAGAACACCTCACCATCAGAACCTGTCTTCTTGTTATATTATACATTATTTGTATTTGTGAGTATTAACTCACCCCGCCATACCATATAATATGCCGCGTGGTATAGTAGAGCCTAAGGATCGCGGCGCTTTAGGCAGAGTGCAAGTCAGAAGAAATATAGTAGCGGGACTATGTCTGTACTTGCTCCAACAATAAAAAGGGGATGTGAGTTTTAAATGGTACATAAATATCCATCTAAACCTTACTTGCATTTTGATAAAATTGCGTCTTTTAATAAAAAGGTAGAAAACTACGTCCTGGGTTTTAAACAAAACCCATCCCATAGTTTTCTACCTTTAATTTTTAGTGAGTTAACCTTTGAGAAGTTTAACGATATTAAAGATGAAACTGCTATAAAAAGAAACGGTCAATTAGTACCTATTAAAGAAAAAAAAAGACCGATTATGTATGCTGCTCATATAGATAACTTTATATACAAACATTACAGTTTAGAGTTAAATGACTTATATAATAGGTATGTTAAAGATAAACAAATTGATGAATCTGTAACTGCCTATAGAAACAACAAAAAAAGAAAAAACAATATACATTTTGCAGCTGAAGTAATTAACTTCATTGCGAAGAATCCAGATTGCTATATATACATAGGAGATTACCAAAATTTTTTCGACACTTTAGATCATAAATTACTTAAAGAAATGATTAACTTGATTTACGGAAGTAAAATGCCAACGCATCAATATAAAATCTTCAAGAGTCTCACTAAATATTCATACATTAATAAAAAAGAGATAAATTTAAGATTGGGAGAAGATAAAGAAATATTTAGAACTAACCAAACCAGTTATTTCACTTCATTTAAAGAGTTTAGAAAATTCAAAAATGGGAGAAGCTTAATTACAAATGATAACAGCAAAATTCTAAAAGTAAATACGGATATAAAAGGCATTCCTCAAGGAACAGCTATGAGTGCTATTTATTCTAATATATATATGATTAAGATCGATGAATATATTACTAATTTATTAGATAGCTTAGGAGGTTTATATAGAAGATATTCTGATGATTTCATATTGGTTTTAACTAAAATAAACGAAAAAAATTTTTATACTATTAAAAATCAAATAGAGAATCAAATCAAAAAATACAAATTATTAATTCATCCCCAAAAAACGCAAATCTTAACTTTTGACGGGAGAAAAATTTTCGATATTAAATCTCAAAGCCATTCTAAAATTGATTATCTAGGATTCATTTTTGATGGTAATGAAGTTAGAATAAGAGAAAAAAGCATTTATAAATACTATAGAACTGTTTATAAGTTAATAAAGAAAGGAGAAATTGTTTCAAGAAAAAAGGGCTTTACTAAAGATCGAATACGCTTAACTTATAAAAGAAAAATATATCAACATTATCATCAGTTAGGAGAAAGAACTGACATAAAATATAACTATAGGAAAAGAGAATTTGGAACATTTATCACATACGCAAATAAGTGCAATAAAATATTTAATGAGATTTCGCCGCTTACTACGAATTTAATGAAAGAACAAATTAAAAACCACCAAAAGAAAATCAACAAAAAAATCCAGAAGTCTTTAAATACTCTAATGGATTGATGTTAATGGATTCATTATCTAAAGAAAAAGTAACTTTTATTTCATGTCAAATCAACCAAAAGTAGTTTCACACAAGTCGTGGCACGTAGAGACTTTCAAACAACAAATAGATTAAGTCCATTTACAAATATCATTTAGTAACTTTGCTAAATTCGTATTAATGAGAAGTAGTTAACTGTATTAATTTGCTTTGCATGATCTAAAAGTAACAATGAACGAGCATAACTTCAAAAAAGATTGAATATTAGGTGGTTACATATGAATGAACAAACAAAAAAGTTTGCTTATTTTCCATTTCAGGATAGACAAATACATATATTAGAAGCACTTTGGCTGAGAAATCAAGGTGAAATTGAAATGAATGGAGAAAATCCTGTATTTTTTGACTCCAAAAATCTCTCTATTCGAAGCGGAGTATTACCAGTTGCCCCTTCTTTTAAAGGGGGAAAAAAGATTAAAGACCCATTTTTCCGATATTATCATAAAGAAAACATGAAACAGATTCTTTATTCGAAAAAAATGACAAATGCTCATTTCCTTTTTCAAATGATGTTTTCACAACTTACTCAATTCAATATTGAAGACAAAGAAAAAGGGAGAATCAGAGTAGCTATTGAATCAGCAGAAATAGAATCTTATATTAAATATAATGATAAAAAAGGTATATTAATTGATATCTTATTGTGCGTCAAACAAACTGATCCATACTCTTACAAGTATCTATGGAATAAAAAGTTGGCAATTGAAATTAAAGTAACTCATGCTGTTGATCCAAAGAAAAAGCGTATATTACGTGATAATAATATTTCAACTTACGAAGCGCCTGTTCCTAATGTTATTAAAAAATTGATTCCAAAAGCTCACGAAATATTAAAGAATAAAAAGCTTAGACAAAAAGAAATTGACAAACTAACTAAAATTTATAGCAAAAACAATTGGACTTTATTTGGAGACTTTATTGTAAACTCTAAAGTAGAAAATGAAAATAAGGAGAATTATCTATTGTTATCCCAAGCTGAAATTGAACTAGATAAATACAAAAAAAGAAAAAAGAAATTATCTGAAGAAATACAGAAATATGAAGAACATAAGCTACATTTATCTGAAATTATTCATAATCTAAAAAAAGATTTATACACTCTCAAAGAAAAAGTTGAAGTTAATCAAGAATTACTATTAGCTTCTCAAGAAAATAATGAATTAGTCTCAAAATTGAAACAAAAAGAACAACAAATTGAAGAATTAAAAAAAGAAAATGATATCCTCAAGAACAATTTAAACAAACTTGATAACGAATCATTTTTGAAATGGATGAAGAGGAAAATAATTAAAAAAATTAGTTAATCACATATAACTTTAAAATCAAAATCATAATTCCTTACTTATTTACAAATTATAAAATCGAAAAAATTTAAAATGAGCATAGCAATATAAAAAAAGAAACCGAACTATTGGAAACACACTTTAAAGTGGTTCCTAAATAGTTCGGTTTCTTATTGTTTAAGATTTTTTATCCTTATTAAAGTTATTCAGACTAAGTCGTAGCAGGTAGCTTAATCATAATTTAATATCATATACCTGTGGTTAACACACTTAACTTCATTCACGAAACGGGTTGTGATGTTCTAAAGCACTTCTTCAAGAGATTCTTGCCCAGTCACTCTTCATTCTATCAATTGTAGTAACAGCACGGATACCGATTGTGTAGTCTTATGTTCTTGCGTCACCCATAACACCTACGCTGCGGATGTCTGGGAGAACCGTGAAGTATTGCCAGATGTCGCGCTCAAGGCCTCACGTAGAATCGCATCCGATTCACGGACGATTTCTAGTTTTTCTTCAGAAATTCCACCTAGTACACGGATACCTAGTCTCGAACCTGAGATTGGATGTCTCTAGACGATGTCGTCATGAATACCAATCTCTAAACCTAGGTTAGGAAATTCTCTCTCTGATATTACAACACAGCACAAAAAGTCAAGTTTCCTAAATAGCATTTCCGCTATACTAAACTCGTAAGGCAAGGAGGTGCTCGGTTGTCCTATCAAGAACATGAGAAAACGATTCAAGAAACATTAAATTATATTGAACAGTATCTGAAAGATGATTTACCGCTTCAAACTCTAGCGAAACACGCTGGTTATTCTAGGTTTCACTTTCACCGTATGTTCAAAAAAGTGATTAAGAAGTCAGTTGTGGATTATATAAGGGAACGACGGATGACCCAAGCGGCGAAGGATTTAATCCATACGGACCAAAGGGCGATTGATATCGCATTGCAGTATCGTTTTGGTTCACAGGAATCCTTCACTAGAGCCTTTAAGAAGATCTATGACATGTCGCCCGCACGTTATCGGAAGTTATTAAGGAATATCATTGATGAGGAGGAAACAAATATGGCTGATCATCAGAACACACCTACTGGCTGGATTATGACGGGAGAAACACCATCTGATTATGAAACAGGTTTGGATGACAGAATTGTACACAGTGGTACGTACTCCGCTTACCTGAAATCAAAGGATGAAAAAGCACGAGGATTCGCGACATTGATGCAGCAAATTAAGTCTGATCGTTACCGTGGAGAACGCCTTCAATTTTCTGCTTTTGTCAAAAGCGAAGATGTGAAAGGTTCAGCTGGTTTATGGATGAGAATTGACCATTCTTCAGGTGAAGTTCTTGCGTTTGACAATATGATGAATCGTCCCATTACAGGAACAAACGGCTGGAATCATTTTAGTGTAGTTCTAGATGTTCCAATAAAAAGTGAAGTCATTGCGTTTGGCATATTGCTACATGGTCAAGGTCATATATGGATGGACGAACTTAGTTTTAAAACTGTAGATGAAAGTGTGCCAGTGACAGAACAAAATACTGTGGATCATTTAGAGGATGAACCAGTGAATTTAAATTTTGAAGGCTAGCAGACTGAATTTAAGAGGAGGTTCATTGCCATGAAAAAAATTGGTGCGATTTTATTGTTCGCTATGAATTCACTCACCTTTATTTGTGGCCTTGGATTTTTATTTGGTGAAGAGGATTAAAAATGAAGATAGGCACCCAGAGGACAAAAAAAATCAATTAAAAAAGATATCTCTATCCCTATCTCTTTTTTGTAAACTTGGTATAATAGAAAAAATCAGAAAAATTAGAATGCGATGATAAGGAATAGTACTTGCCGAAATGTTTTCAGAAAGTTGCTGGTTGATGAGAAGCAATAACAAAAGGCAAGGAACTCACCTTAGAGTAGCCTTAGTGAAATGAAAAGGATTGATGTAGTTAAGGTCGGCACCCCACCGTTATATGGGAAGGATATAAGATCAAACAATCTGTATCCGAATAAGGGCATGATAATGTTTGTTTATCATGAAACAGGGGTGGTACCGCGTAAGAAGAAGTCTTTCGTCTCCAAGTTAAATCTTGGGGATGAAAGGCTTTTTTATATTCTATTTTCTAGGAGGAATCGATCATGTTTAACCACAAAAAATACGAAAAGAAATACTTTTTGCCACCGAACCTTACTTATGATTGGGTGAAGAAAGAAACATTAGAAAGTGCTCCGATATGGTGCAGTGTGGATTTACGGGATGGTAATCAAGCATTACCTATTCCTATGAACTTAGAAGAAAAATTAGAAATGTTTCAGTTACTAGTAGAGATCGGTTTTAAAGAAATTGAAATCGCATTTCCAGCTGCTTCTGATACAGAGTTTAGGTTTTTGCGGACACTGATTGATCACCATATGATTCCAGACGATGTCACGATTATGGTGATCACGCAAGCGAGAGAGCATATTATCCGCCGAACGTTCGAAGCCATTAAGGGGGTACCGAAAGCGATTGTTCATTTATATAATTCGACTTCAGAAGCGCAGCGCAGACAAGTATTTAAGAAAACAAAAGATGAAATTAAACAAATTGCCATTGATGGAGCTATTTTAGTAAAAGAACTTGCCGAAAAAACAACAAGTGATATTTATTTTCAATATAGTCCAGAAAGCTTTCCAGGAACAGAAGTTGATTATGCGTTAGATATTTGTAATAGTGTTTTAGATATTTGGAAACCGACACCAAATCATAAAGCAATCATCAATATTCCGACAACAGTTGAATATTCAATGCCTCATATCTTTGCAAGTCAGATTGAGTATATACACAAAAATCTGTCTTACCGAGACAGTGTGACATTATCTGTTCATCCTCATAATGACCGTGGCTCTGGGGTGAGTGATGCAGAATTTGGTGTTCTGGCTGGCGCAGAAAGAGTCGAAGGTACATTATTTGGTATCGGTGAACGTACAGGGAACGTTGACTTGATTACCTTGGCGATGAATATGTATTCACAAGGTTATGACCCAAAATTGAATTTCAATAACCTAGAAGCTATTCGTAAAAAATATGAAAAACTAACAAAAATCACTGTTCCTGAGAGGCAGCCCTATTCTGGGGAGATGGTTTTCACCGCATTCTCTGGGTCACATCAAGATGCGATATCTAAAGGGATGAAATATAGAAAAGAAAATAATGTTGATAAATGGGACGTTCCGTATATCCCAGTAGATCCAGTTGACTTGGGTAGGAATTATCAAACGGATGTGATTCGAATCAATAGCCAGTCTGGAAAAGGCGGCATAGGCTATATACTAGAAACAAATTATGGCATTAAACTTCCTTATCAAATGAATGAAGCCATGGGATATGCAGCGAAGAAAGTATCTGATCAGACAAATAGGGAATTGTCTGTCGAAGAAATATATCATGTTTTTGAAAAGCAGTATGTTGATTTTCACCCTCATTTCCAGCTGCTTGATTATCAATTTAATAAGGGAAATAAGCAGGAAGTCACCTTAACTTTGCTGAGAGATCAGCAACAAATTGACATACAAGGAACTGGCACTGGAAGTTTAGATGCCATCAGTAACGCGTTAAAAGCATATTTTCATCTCGAGTATGTTTTGGAAGTCTATGAACAGAATTCTTTGGGCAAGGATTCCGAAGCAAAAGCCTGTGCACAGATTGGAATTTCATCTCAAGGAAAAATGCATTGGGGTGCGGGAATTGATAAAGATATTATAGAAGCAACAGTAAAGGCCCTGGTGGTGGCAGTAAATAAACTAGAGGTTTGGATGTAGATGGAAAAAAATAAACTTGAAAAACATGAAGTGATGCAATATTTAAGAGAATATAACGAACAAGAAATCTTTTATCAACAATACCAACAGAAAAAGCATGACAATACATCATTGCAATTATTTTTGAAGGATTATGATAAACACAGTCTAATGCATAAACAAATATATATAGAAGAATTTTTGCTAAATGGGCAGAATGAATTTGAAAAGGAAGATACCATGTGGTTAGATCAGGAGAAAGATATCGAAGTGAGAAAGTATAGCCGCTTTATGCCTCAATTGTCGGCTATCCATGATTTCTTTGAGATGATCTATGTTCTGGAAAATGAGATGTATGTAGAAGTGGAAGGCAAAAAAATGGCTTTAAAATCAGGAGATATTGCCTTTATTCCACCTAACACAATTCACAAGCCAATTGTAATGGAGAATACAATCGCCATGCAAATCATGATCCGTAAGAGTACTTTTCAAAAAGTGTTTTTTAAAATGTTAAAAGGAAATCATGTCATTTCAGAGTTCTTTTTGAATGCATTGTTTATAAAAGAAAATAAAAATATTCTTATTTTTCATAGTCACTTGGATAACCATTTGCTAGACTGCTCTCTTCAACTATTTACAGAAAATTACAATCGGTTCCCTAGTTACCAGTTGATTATGAATAATTTGTTTGAGATATTATTATGTCTCTTATTAAGATTCAAACCAAGCCATATGAACGTCAATCAGGTCAAACAATCTAGTGATATACGTATGATTCAAATGCTACAATATATTCAGCAATGTTGTGAGCATATTACCATCCAGGAGATGGCAGAGGAATTTAACCTTTCTCAATCTTATCTGTCAAAATATATAGCTCGTAAGCTTGGCAAATCTTTTCGTGAGATTCGACAAGAAATAAGATTGGAAAAAGCCTGCGAAATGCTCACTGGTAGCCATTTACAAGTAGATCATATTGCGGCAGCCGTTGGTTATCAAAATGCAGAGCATTTCATTCGTTTATTTAAGAAAAAGTATCACCTAACACCACATCAATATCGTTTAAAAAAGAGATCATGTCAAATCAATACAAATAAAAAGGAGAAATCATCATGTCAATCAAACAAGTAAAAGATTACTTTAAACAATATGATATGGATACTCGAATTCAAGAATTTTCAGTATCTAGTGCAACCGTAGACTTGGCTGCTTCTGCACTGGGCTGCGAACCTGAAAGAATCGCAAAAACACTCTCCTTTCTAGTAAATGGACAAGCTATTTTAGTTGTGACCTCTGGCGATGCAAAAGTTGATAACAAAAAATTCAAGGAATATTTTAAAACAAAAGCTAAAATGCTTTCTCCTCATGAGGTTGTTGACTTGGTCGGTCATGAAATTGGCGGAGTATGTCCTTTCGCTATAAAGAATGGCGTTTCTGTTTATTTAGATATTTCACTAAAACGTTTTGAGACAGTCTATCCAGCCTGCGGGAGCAGTAACAGTGCTATTGAACTCACAATAAAACAATTAGAAAAACACTCCGGTTATTCACAATGGATTGATGTGTGTAAGGGATGGAATGATGAATGAACACATTAAAATGGAAGTAAAAAGTGCAATTAAAAAAAGAGCTAGAAACCCTTGATACACAAAGGTTTCTAGCTCTTTTATAACTATTCCCACTCAATCGTAGCAGGCGGCTTACTCGTAATATCATACACCACGCGGTTAATATGCTTCACTTCATTCACGATACGAGTTGAGATCTTCTCAAGTACGTCCCAAGGGATTCTTGCCCAGTCACTCGTCATACCATCAATAGAAGTAACAGCACGGATACCGATTGTGTAGTCGTATGTTCTTGCGTCACCCATAACACCTACGCTGCGGATGTCTGGGAGAACCGTGAAGTATTGCCAGATGTCGCGCTCAAGTCCGAAGTTGGCAATTTCTTCGCGTAGAATTGCATCCGATTCACGGACGATTTCTAGTTTTTCTTCTGAAATTTCACCTAGTACACGGATACCTAGTCCTGGACCTGGGAATGGCTGTCTCCAGACAATGTCATCAGGAATGCCAAGCTCTGAACCTAAGGCACGGACTTCATCCTTGAATAGCGTATTGAGTGGCTCAATCAATTCAAACTGCATGTCTTCTGGAAGACCGCCTACGTTGTGATGAGATTTGATTGTTTGCGCTGTTGCTGTTCCGCTCTCAATGATGTCTGTGTAAAGTGTTCCTTGTGCTAAGTAGTCGATTCCTTTTAGCTTGTCCGCTTCGTCATCGAATACATAGATGAATTCGTTACCGATGATCTTACGTTTTTGCTCAGGATCAGACACACCTTTTAGCTTGTTTAAGAAACGATCTTTTGCATCTACTTTAATCACGTTCATGTTGAAACCTTCGCTAAATGTTTTCATAACCCCTTCAGCTTCGCCTTTGCGAAGAAGACCGTGGTCAACGAAAATACATGTCAGCTGATCGCCGATGGCTTTGTGGATCAATACCGCCACAACAGATGAATCGACACCGCCGCTTAGTGCGCACAATACTTGCTTGTCGCCTACTGTTTCACGGATTTTCTGCATTTCGATTTCAATGAAGTTCTCCATTGACCATTTGCCATCGCAATCACACACACCGAAGACAAAGTTTTTCAATAGGTCATTTCCGTACTCAGAGTGACGAACCTCTGGGTGGAACTGAACGCCATAGAAATTCTTCTCAGCTAAGCTCATCGCTGAGTTTGGACAATGTGCACTTGTTGCATCGACTGTAAAGCCCTCTGGTACTTCAACTACGAGGTCACCATGGCTCATCCAAACGACTTGATCCGTTGGAAGGTCTTTGAATAAAGCAGGTGTTCCGTTAATATGAATATCTGCTTTTCCATATTCACGCTGGCTTGCCGCTTCTACTTTCCCACCTAAATAGTGAGTCATGAGCTGCATGCCGTAACAAATGCCTAGAACCGGAATGTCTAGATCAAAAATCTTTTCATCACAGCGGAAAGATCCTTCATCATAAACACTGTTTGGTCCACCAGAAAGGATGATTCCTTTAGGCGCCATTTCTTTAATTTCTTCAGCAGTTAAAGTGTGCGGATGAAGCTCACTGTACACACCAAATTCACGAATACGGCGTGTGATCAACTGATTGTACTGACTGCCGAAATCGAGAACCAAAATCATTTCATTTACTAAATTTGTCATGGTGTCACCTCTATGTCCAATATAGTTTTTTATAAACGCACAGAAAAAATGAGAGGAGAAAACCTGCTCTCAGTGTGAATCACGCTTTTGAAGCGCCCAGACTCACATCCGAACGCTTCAATTTCATGTATTTTAGAAGGTTTTAATATTCACCTATTCTAACAACAGGAAGGTACGCGGTCAAGACTATCTCCTGTTTATTAAATTTTCCCATAACTTTGCCGACTGCTGCCAAAGCGCCGACGAATCCTCTCGCCGATAAAGCGCACGTTCATAGAGCTGCGTCAGCTCTGACATGTGATGATCTCCATCCTTCTCATCGATCAAAGAAGCGAATTCTCTTAGTGTCATACCTGGCTTTTTCTCAATTCCCCTGCGCCCTAGCTGCTTTAATAGAGCCGCATATGCATAGAAGAATGCTTCGTCCTCCGGCAGACGTTTCACCTTTCTTACAATAAAGAATGGCAGCCATCTTGTTCTGAATCGATAAAGCATCCAGCTGATGAATCCAAGCAGGACAATAGCTCCTGCCGCATAACCTGCAATTGAACCCGCATGTACCATATTTGGCTTTGCCTTCGCTGTTTGTTCCTTTTGTTGTGCCGGCTGCTCTGTCTCCTGCTGCTGTGGCTGGTCTTGCTGCTTTTCTTCACTTGCATCAGAACTAGACTGATTTTCTTCTTCCTTTTGATCATCCGTTTGATCGCTTGAAACGGATTCATTCGTAAATGTCTCTGGGTTTGTAAATCCTTTTGTCGGTTCAAAGGTAACCCAGCCTCTGTTTGGAAAATAAACCTCTACCCATGAATGCGCATTGTTATTGGTTACTTCATACACATTGTTTCCATCCATTTGTGTTTCATATAACTGGCCAGACGTATACCCTTTCACCCATCTCGCCGGAATACCGATCGAACGAAGCATCACAATCATAGAGGTTGAAAAATTATCACAGTAGCCAATCATCGTATCAAATAAAAATTGATCCACATAATCTTCATTACGACCAGGTACAGCGACATTTTGCGTTTCATATGAAAACTTCGCAGATCCTAAATAATCCTCGATTGCTTTGGCTTTATCATACATATTGTCCTTCGTTTCCGTTAAGCTGTTTGCCAAAGTTTTCACACGCTCTGGGAGTGAGGATGGAAGCTGCAAGTATTCACGACCAACCTGCTGATTCACCTGCTTCTTTGTCGGTACTTTGATTCTCTGTAAATCCTCTAGGATAAATGTAGGGGATAAAAAGCTGACTTGATAGTTCCCTAAATTTTTGGGTGGGTTTTGCATAGACGGGACAATTTTCTCCGTTTTGCCCATGATTTGCAGCGGAATGTTTTCCATTGGCGTCAGCATGATCGTTCCAATAGGATACACAGCATGATTAAATCGATAATCCGATTCTATATCGATTCTTGTTTCATGCTCCTCTGTTTTCACTCGCTCAGTAAACCACCGATTCGGCACAGTGTCGTCCTTTAGCCGAGTAGGCTTCGTATCATTTGATGCATCCTCCCAGCCCTTTCCTGTGTAAATACTTTTTGTTTCTACACGAAAGTAAGACGGCTCCTTTCCGCTCCATTTAAAGACAGGTGTGCGGTCCTCACTAAACGGTCCGCCAAGCGCCGAATCATCTGCACTATATCCCACTTTATTCTGCCCGGCTGTCCCATCTTGATTCGTGACCGCCTTAAAAAACGGGACAGGGTCGGGCCATTTCGGATCAGACTTTGGCAAAGAAGCACCGAGTGACGCTGATAGAAGGACAAGCGCGAGCATGGGGAAAAACCACTTTAGACGCGCTTTCTGTGACACCCGAACGCCCTCAGCTGAACGCAGTCGATCGAAATACAGCAATCCAAGCAAACAAAAGCCAAATACCATAATACGAACGATCGCAAAGGTCGCATCATATGGCGTAAACGTATCAAGAATCGTGACATACACAATCGTCATCAGTAAAAAGAAAAAGATACGCTGCTGATAGACCACCCAATAATGAAGCAAGTAGACAAGCAGCCACAGCAAAATATAAAACAACAATGTACGGAAAGACGGATACATGTCACTCCACATGCCCATGCTCATTAATGTGATATTATCCTTAATATCAGCAAACAAAGCAGACGGATAGCCTGGCGCTGATTGATAAAAGATCAAATATAAGGCGAGTAAAATCAGTCCAGCACAAATAGGAAAGGTCACATACCACTTCAGACGAAAGAACGTAAACAAACACGTAAGCCCGATAAAAATGATGAAATAAGACGTATGGCTCGTCTCTGTAAAATCTTGAAGTGGACGAAGCCACTCCCATAGCAGCAGAAAAGCTACAGCATAATAGATGAACAATTCAAAACGGCTTTGCCGCAGATGCGTATGCAGCATAAATGTTTGTCACCTCACAGTTCTTTCGTGCAGCCGGTCTTCAAATAAAAGGGTGATGCGTATTCCATAGGCCTTGAGCCGGTCTGCAAGCTGTTTTTCTTTTGTCGTCAAACGGTCAACGGCTTTCTTCACTAAAAGCACGGTGATGTTCTTTCTATTTCGATTTCCAAAGAGACTTGCCGCAAGCTCCTCCTGCAGCTGACCTGTGACGACATATTTTCCTGAATGCTGATACTCACTCGCTGCTAACGGTTTATATTCTAGTGCGCGGGAAGGCTGATGCTGCACTCTTGTTAAATAATAAAGCATGTCCTGTAAATGAAGTTCTCCTTGATCGACTCGAAAGAGATGCTGATCTCCTAGTGGGACAAGACCTGACGGCACTCCTTTTTTCACAGCCGTTTGAAGAACAGATGCTGTAATAGAGACAACTGTTTCATAAACAGCTTGATCAGTAAAATCAGCAAACACGACAAGGTCCTTTGCTTGATTCTGTTCAAATTCCTTCGTCATCAGCTGGCCTCTTCTGGCCGTCGTCTTCCAATCCACCCAAGCAAACCGGTCTCCTTGCTGGTATTCCCGTACGCCTGTTGTCACATGGGTCGGTTCATTTAACCACGAGTGAACCGCTTTGCCTCCATTTTCATTCACTGACTCAGCAGGCTCTACAGGGATATCCAGCACTTTTGGGTAGACAAGCAGCTTTTTCTCTAGCGGAATGATGATTTCTTTTTCAACAAACCCAAACATATCACCCGTTTTGATTCTAACTGCTGTTAAATGATGCTCTCCCCGCGGAATATCGTTCAATTGATAAGTAAATCGCCATGTTTTCCGAAACCAAGGAAACAGCATTTGCTTCATTTCAATCTGTTCCTGTAAATGAAAGGTGTCTGGCGGAGCATCCTCTATCATGACGTAAACGTACGGAAATGGATGTGTCCGCTTGATTTCAAGGTCAACGGACAGCACGTCCCCCGCCTTCAAGCAGGTTTGCTGTAATGTTCTCTTGGCTGTCGCGCGCAGTGGAATAAGTGCAAACAGCAAAGCATACAAAGCATATGGTAAAAATGCATAAAAAAGGAACCAGCTCACAAACCCTCCCTGAAACATGGCATAACAAAAGGCTGCCGCAGTGAGAATGATGAGCATCATCACCCGTAACCATAACGAAACTGCTAAACGATGACGTGACTTCATTGAGTCATCGACTTTTGAACTGGCACGCCAATTTGCTCAAGCATTTGTCGCAGCAGTGTCTCCGCCTTCTTCCCTTCATATGTCGCTTCTGATGTCAAAATCATACGATGCGGTAATGTATAAGGCACCAAATACTGTACATCATCAGGAATCACATAATCGCGCTGATTCAAAAGCGCATACGCCTGTGCCGCTTTCATCAAGGCGATCGATCCCCTTGGACTGACACCTAGATAAACAGATGGGTGTTTACGCGTCGCTTGAGCAATTTCAACAATATATTCTTTAATGGATGCATCCACATGAATGGTTTGAACAGCCTGCTGCAATGCATGGATATGTTCCTTTGTCATGACAGCTTGGAGCGTATCAATCGGGGATTGCTTCTCCTGCAAGTTGAGCACCTCCAGCTCCTCGAGCATAGTCGGATATCCCATCTGCAGCTTGAATAAAAACCGGTCCATTTGCGCTTCTGGCAGCGGATAAGTTCCTTCATATTCAACTGGATTTTGCGTCGCCATGACGAAAAATGGATCCGCAAGCGGCATCGTTTCTCCGTCCACTGTGACACTGCCTTCCTCCATCGCTTCAAGTAATGCTGATTGTGTTTTAGGAGAAGTCCGGTTGATCTCATCAGCTAAAATAATCTGCCCCATGATCGGTCCTTGCCTAAATTCAAATTCATTCGTCTTTTTATTGTAAATCGACACGCCTGTTACATCTGAAGGCAAAAGGTCAGGAGTGAATTGGATTCTCTTAAACTCACAACCAATGGATTTTGCCAAAGCACGAACCATCATCGTCTTCCCTACACCAGGCACATCCTCTAGCAGCACATGCCCCTTCGCCAAAATCGCAACAAGGCTTAATATCGCAATGTCTTTTTTCCCAACCATGACTTTATTGATGTTATCTACGATTTTTTGTAAATCTGAATGCATCGGTTCTTCAAATGCCATCCTGATCCTCCTATCACGTTTCTGTCAAATTTCATATAGTCTAACTTTACCATACAACACGCATTTGCATATAACATCAGCACGTATAAAAAAGAAGCCTTCTCACGATGGAAAAGACTTCTTCTCTTCTTTCGGCTCACTTGCTGGCTCCATATGAACATGAGAGTGTAAAATATCATGCTCTTGTTTCATTCTGCGTTCAATTTCATCTGCAATATCATGGCTTTCTGCAATGTTCAAGTTGGGCTCGACCTCAACCACTACATCCACATGGACTGTACTTCCAAGATAACGCGCTTTAATATCCTTTAAATCGCCCACTCCTGGTGTTGCTTCAATGGTCTCTTTATATTTAGACATATCTTTGATATGAAAACCGTCTGTTAACGAATGAGAGGCATCTCGGAAAATTTCCCACGCAGTTTTACAAATAATTAAGCCAATGACAAACGCTGCAAGCGTATCAATCCATGCCAGCTGAAATTGAGAAGCCATAATTCCTACAAATGTTCCAATACTCACATACGCATCTGATTTATTATCAGCAGCTGCCGCATGAAGTGCCTGGCTATTGATCCGTTTGGACAGATTGCGGTTATAAATATACACACCGTACATCACAACAGCACTTCCTGCTGCCGTCCAAGCCGCGATCATATCCGGCGTTTGATGCTCAGATGAGAAGAGCGACTTCCCTGCACTCAGCAAAACCTGAAGCCCAACAAGCATCATGATAAAGGAAGCCACTAGAGACGCAATATTTTCCGCTCTAAAATGACCGTATGGATGATCTTCATCAGGCGGCTTTTGAGAAATACGCAGCCCAATCAACACAGCAAGGGATGCAATAATATCCGTCGTGTTATTCAATCCATCTGCCGAAAGGGCCTCTGAATGAAACACGTACCCAATAATGAGTTTGACCGCAGATAAGATCACATAGGCAATGATGCTGACCCAAGCACCCGTTTCACCTTGTCTTAATTCGTTATAGCGCTCCATGTCGAACCGCGCCTCCTCACACATCACTTTTCTATTATTTATCTTACAAAGCAAAGCCCGTGTGGGTCTACAGCAACATGATTCGCTTATGTCAGCAAAATAGGATAAATAGAAATGTGTTGACCTAAGTAAACTTATTTTTACAAGGTCAAATGACCTCAAGACCTACTCCTATCAACCTTTTTCCAATTCTCTTCGAAATGAACATATCGTCAAATCTCTCTCCTCGGGTAAATTATCAGAATAATTTTATTTTGCGACACAACTTCCCCACCCCCTTTTTTATGTTATTTTAAGAATCATCCGAAGGAAAAGAGGGAACATAATCTCTCAAATCCTTTCTACTTTTTAACATCATGTTAAGAGGTTTGAAATGTCAGTTTGATAACCTGTCCAATGCTGAATGACAATTCAGTGTGATAAAATTTAAAATATTCTAAAAACAAATTCTCTATTCATGAGAAATGTTTGGAGGTAAAGAAATGTCCAACATGACAAACGGTCTTCAAAAAAACCTTAAAACAAGACATATTTCGATGATCTCCATTGCTGGGGTCATTGGGGCAGGGCTATTTGTTGGTAGCGGCGCTGTCATTCATTCTGCAGGGCCTGGATCCATTCTTTCCTATTCTTTTGCCGGACTTCTGGTGATCTTTATTATGAGAATGCTCGGAGAAATGGCATGTGCCTATCCGACAAGCGGTTCTTTCTCACAATATGCGAGCGATGCTATCGGTCCATGGGCCGGTTTTACAATCGGCTGGCTTTACTGGTTCTTCTGGGTGATCGTCATCGCCATTGAAGCCATTGCTGGTGCTGCCATTATTCAATATTGGTATGGAGATGCACCTGTTTGGCTCACAAGTCTTATCCTCACAATCCTCTTAACATTAACAAATATCTTTTCTGTTAAATCTTTTGGCGAATTTGAATATTGGTTTTCATTGATTAAAGTCGTCAGCATCATTCTCTTTCTACTCATTGGTTTTGCATTTATCTTTGGTTTTGGCGGTCATCATACTTCAGGTCTTGCCAATCTAACAGGGAACGGCGGTTTCCTTCCAAATGGATTCAGCTCTGTGTTACTTGGAATCGTCGTCGTCATCTTTTCCTTCATGGGAACGGAGATTGTGGCCATAGCGGCCGGTGAATCAGCAGACCCAGTCAAATCTGTGACGACAGCCACACGCTCTGTTGTATGGCGTATTATCGTATTCTATGTCGGATCAATTGCTGTCGTTGTCACCTTGCTTCCGTGGAATTCCGCAAGTATTTTAACAAGCCCGTTCGTTGCGGTATTAGAATACATCGGTGTTCCATCAGCCGCTCAAGTCATGAACGTTATTGTCTTAACAGCTGTTCTATCTTGTTTAAACTCCGGATTGTACACAACGTCCAGAATGCTTTATTCATTAGCAGAAAGAGGCGAAGCACCGAAACGCTTTATGAAAATCAGCAAACGTGGTGTTCCTGTAGCGGCTACAGTCGCAGGTACCTTCTTTTCCTACATTGCTGTCATGATGAACTATTTTTATCCTGAAACCATCTTTTTGTTCTTAGTCAATGCATCTGGCGCCATTGCCCTTCTTGTCTACTTGGTCATCGCTGTTTCACAATTAAGAATGCGCCGTAAAATCGAAAAAGAAAATCCAGAACAGCTCAAAATCAAAATGTGGCTGTTCCCATACCTCACGTACTTTACCATTTTGGTCATTTGCGCCATCTTGGCATCGATGCTGTTTATCGAATCCATGCGGCCACAGCTCATTTTAACGAGTATCATTACCTTTAGCGTACTGGCTGCTTATTTTATCTTTAAACCGAATAAAAAAGTGCCTGCAAATGCGGCGCTTGAAAATAAACACCCATAATTCTCCCGCTGAAAAGCGGGTTTTTTTATTTTATTCACCTATTTGGATGTCCGCACTTATACTGTATCAAATTGTATTTAAGTGAGGATTAGTCAACATGAACCTAGAAAAATTTGTTGACGAGCTTCCAATTCCAGAAGTCGCGGAGCCCGTCAAGAAGAACCCAAGACAAACGTATTATGAAATTGCTATGGAGGAGGTATTCTTAAAAGTTCATAGAGACCTGCCCCCAACCAAGCTATGGACCTATAATGGCAGCTTGCCTGGTCCAACCATTAAAGCCAATCGAAATGAAAAGGTCAAAGTGAAATGGATGAACAAATTGCCATTGAAACATTTCCTCCCTGTCGATCACACCATTCATCCTGGGCATCACGATGAACCAGAGGTCAAAACAGTCGTTCATCTGCATGGCGGTGTCACGCCAGCAAGCAGTGACGGCTACCCAGAGGCCTGGTTTTCAAGGGACTTTGAAGCAACCGGCCCTTTTTTTGAAAGAGAGACTTACGTATACCCAAATCATCAGCAAGCCTGCACATTGTGGTATCACGATCATGCGATGGCATTGACACGACTAAATGTGTACGCCGGTTTAGCTGGGTTTTATTTGATCTCAGATGCATTTGAAAAGTCCTTAGAGCTTCCGAAAGATGACTATGACATTCCTTTAATGATTATGGACCGTACATTTCAGGAGGATGGCTCACTATTTTATCCTAGCAGACCAAACAACACACCAGAGGACAGTGACATTCCAGACCCATCCATCGTGCCCTTTTTTTGTGGAGAAACGATCTTAGTCAATGGAAAAGTATGGCCGTATTTAGAAGTAGAGCCGCGAAAATACCGTTTTCGTATTTTAAATGCGTCCAATACTAGAACTTATGAGCTACATCTAGATAACGACGCTACAATCATGCAAATTGGTTCCGATGGGGGATTTTTGCCAAGACCCGTTCGCCATCAATCATTTAGCATCGCGCCTGCTGAACGTTTCGATGTCATCATCGACTTTTCAGCTTACGAAAACAAAACGATCACTCTCAAAAATACAGCCGGCTGCGGACAGGATGTGAATCCTGAAACAGATGCGAACATTATGCAATTCAAAGTCACACGTCCGCTAAAAGGAAGGGTACCTAAAACATTACGTCCGATTTTCAAACCGCTGCCACCGCTTCGGCCAAGTCGAGCTGATAGAGAGCGTACACTCACACTTACCGGCACACAGGATAAATACGGCCGCCCAATCCTATTGCTCGATAACCACTTTTGGAATGACCCTGTCACGGAAAATCCTCGTCTTGGCAGTCTAGAGGTTTGGTCCATCGTCAATCCAACCAGGGGTACACACCCCATTCATTTGCATCTTGTTCAATTTAGGGTATTAGACAGAAGGCCGTTTGATACAGAAGTCTATCAATCGACAGGAGAAATTGTGTATACAGGACCAAACGAAGCACCTCCTTTACATGAACAAGGCTACAAGGACACCATTCAGGCGCATGCAGGTGAAGTCATTCGGATCGTTGCTCGATTTGTTCCATATACCGGCCGATATGTGTGGCATTGTCATATTTTAGAGCACGAAGATTATGACATGATGAGGCCGATGGATATCATTCATTAAAAATGAAACCATTCTTCCGCTAAATGCGTAGAACTTTTATGAAATTGCTGATTACAAAGGGCTAACGGACATCTATTCATTAGCCCTTTTATGATCCATTTCAAAATGGAAAAATAAATCGCATGAATCATTCCTTTGAAGAGCATTACACACTTAAAAAGTTGACGCAGCAAACCGATAATACTACTATATACCCATTACATCTATCAAAAGGCACATAAGCCATAATGAACGAACAAATGGAAAATTGCGATAACAAACGGAGGAGTTCAATTTGAATGAAGAAAAAGAAACTTGCCAGGTCAAACAAGAAACAGCGGCAGGTAACAGAGAGAAGCTTTCAATTCATGAGAACGAGAGCATTCGGTCAAACATTGAACAACTAACCATTGAACTCAGTGAACAAAAAGAATTCAATCACTTCATATTAGATGAAAAACAAAAGGCCATCAGTACATTATCTTCCCTCATCACAAAAGGCGATTGTGATGAAGACTTAAAGACTCATTTTGAACAAGCATTACATATTGGACTTTCTGTCATAGAGATTATGGAGATTATTAAACATTGTACAAAGGTTGCTGGCTTCCCTCACTCCATTAATGCCCTGTTTATCTTTCAAAACTTATTAGATGAAAACAAATAAAACAGAGAAAACGAGATGTCATCAGTCCTCTCGTTTTTTTATGTTCACTCATATTACTCTTTTTCTTTTCCTCTGTCACATAAGCAAAATATGAAAATAGCACTCGTTTCACTGTTTAAAAACTGATTTTCTTCCTATAAATTCGCCATTTCTCCAGCATTTCAAGTGACAAAATAAAAAAACGTCCAGTTATATAAATAACTGAACGTTCCCTTTATCGATTGACAGTGAAATTGTTAATGATTCCGCCATCCTTCTCCCAAGCGGCTTCCACTGTTTTCTTCTTCATATTGTATTCAAAAATCGTTCTTACCTTAGCCTTTCGTCCAGTGTCATCCTTTAATTCTTTTGCGTTTTTTGCAACACCTAAGAAATAAACAGACGACCCGTCCGTAGAAAATTGCGGCTGTGCAGCACTTAAAATATGAACATCCTGACTGTTTTTAACGAGTGTCGTCGTTTTTCCTGTTTCTACATCAAGCATTTTAATAGAGGATATTTCTTTTTCTTTACGAACCTTTACTTCTGTATAAATCAATTTCTTATGATCTGGAGAAAATGAAATATCATTGATCGTTTGTGAGATGCGTGCAATGCGTTTCCCCTTCTCACCTGTTTGAAGGGTGATCTTCATGGTTGTTGGTTCAGGATCTCTGCCCTTTTCATTCGCTTCATCGGTTTTTTGATAATCTTCTTTTAAAGAATAATGCTGGATCGCCAAATCATTTGAAGTCGGATCATATGCAAAAGAACTCACCGTATCGTCCTTGCTTTTTTCTGGATACAGCTCCTTCATTTTGTGTGTTTTCAAATCAAAAGATGCGACATAAAATTGCTCTCCAGAATCCTTGTTATACCTAAGAAATAACTTCTTCCCATCACCAGACAGCCTCATACTGTCGATGGAATCATCACTCGTAAACAGTGTTTTTTCTTCTTCAGATTTCACCTTTAATTCCCGAATACTCACCTTTTGCGTATCTTCATCTGTATACGTGTAATATAAAACCTGTTTCGTAGAATCATAAGCAATCGAAGGATATGCTGTCAGTTTCTCCGTATGAAGCGCCCGATCATGCAAGTAATAAGTATTGTTTAACTTTTGATCTGTAAATGAAACGAGCAATTCGTCTTTTGCATCTTGGTTTGTTTTGACTTTCCCTGCATGTTTTGCCTCTTGCCCCGGCTTCATCATGAAGAAAATAACTGCCGCAATTACTGCGACGCCAATGACTGTGATGATCCACCATGTTGATTTTTTCATTGCCTTTCAGACCCTCTCTACAAGAAAAGAAGCCAGAAAATGAACTTTTCCCGCTTCTTTGCATGCCTATGTATTAATAAGTGTAATGCCCTTTTACGACACCTTTACTTGTTTTATACCCAAGTGCTTTGAATGCTTTTGGACTTACGTCTAGTACAGCATTTGGCATTCTGCCTACATCATATTTATATACCGTAATCACTTTATGTGGTTTCGCTTTTGTTGTCACTCTTAGTTTTGTACCTTTTTTCGGTACGTCAAAGCCCATTTTAGTTGCTGCATCCCAATGACCGAGTTTTTTTCCATCTGCGCCTTTTTTGCCGACACCATTATACCAAGTAATATTGCCGCTTACTTTTTTTGCACTTGCTCCATGTGAGAAACTGAATGCTAAAAATAAACTAGCTACTGTTACGATTGTCGTGATAAGCTTTTTATTCATTAAGAAATCCTCCGTTTTTGGTTTCTGCACTTATTATACATGAAGATGAACCCAGTTATTTTACAGACACATTACAATTCAAATACAAGTTGACCACTTTATGACCGATTAAGTTCATAAATACTGCCAAAATCAGCTAGAACATTGTAAGCAGCTCCCCTCTTTCATTTTATATAATGAAGGTGAATCAAATTTAAGGGGGAATTTTCATGAAAAAGTGGTTCACTGTTTTGATTGTAAGCTTGGCCTTCGTATTGATGTTTTCAAGCCTTCCTGCCTCAGCGGCTAGTCCTCGTCACGGCGCCATTGTGACACAAACGGATGAAGCCAAATGGTCAGGTATCTCTGCCGATATTGTCCTGCCGAAAACAGCCACCATTAAAAACGGCTATGCGGACTGGTATCTCGGTCTCGGCTCTGCCGTTGTAGAGAGCGGTATTTCAAAAACGTCTTCTGGCTATAAGGTCTTTCTAGGCAGCGGCTCACAAGGCGGTAGTAAATACTGGAACAGCGAATACGATTCAAGTATTAAAGATGGCGCACGCGTCAACTTAAAGCTCATTAACAACGGTGATGGTACAGTGTCACTATACGTCAATGGAAAACTGCGCTATAAGCAGCCTGTTTACAACCCTAGCCGTCTGAAAAACCTTGATGTTGTCAAAATGGTACACGGCGTACAGGATAATGGAACAAACAGCTATTCACAAGCAAGCTTCTCAAATGTACAGCTTCGAGCAAATACATCAGGAAGTGTCTATAAAAAATGGGATGGGTCAATCAAATCATCGCTTTTACGTAAAAATTTAGAATCTGGTGCTGCCACTCCTAAATTCACCGTTATTTCTTCTATTCCATTAAGTACAAGCCTTTCAGCACAATAAGAAATAAAGCACCCGATAGAGGGTGCTTTTTATTGTTCACAGCTTATCAACACTTCTCTTTTAATCAAAACAAGGATTCGTGGTAACATAAGCATACATACTTCGAAGAAAAAAGGAGATCGAACGTGAAAAAAAGTCTACTTGTTTTCATGAGTCTAGTTGCAAGTCTCTGCATTCTAGCAGCTTGCTCAAATACGACGAAAGAACAAAAAACAGAAACGAAGGCACTTCCAACAATTAATGAACGCATTCAAAAGGAAACGAAAGAAGTGATGGAGCAGTCTAAACTCATCAAAGACACTGACATCACCGTTGATCAAAAGAAAAAAATCATTTCTTTAAACGTAACGGCTTCATCTGATACCAATAGTGATTACGCTGAAGTCATCGGTTTAAACTTTGCCAAGACGCTGGCCATTGGAGCATCAACCGAAAAAGAAAACAATCTTCATAAACCAGAAAACGACAGCCTCGGCGCTCTCTATTCCTTTTATGACCTAAACATCACCGTGAAACAAGAAAACGGCAAAGTGCTGGCAAAGGGAACGAAAAAAACAAATGAAACAAAAATTACTTGGGAAAGAGCCCAATAACTGGACAAGAAAATCCTTTATGGATTTTCTTCTTTTTTTTAACAAAACTATTAACATTATGAAAGAAATGCCGATTAGTAAGATTGTGTTGGTTCTTAAGTACCAATAATTCTTATTTACATATCGGAGGAAAGTATTATGAAAAGAACGACAGAATTTGTTTTAGGTTTAATTGGAGGTATTTTTGGATTTTTCGGCGCAATGTTCGCTCTTGCTTTCGGAGGAATCGATGCAGCATTTAGCGATTCAGGCACCAGTGAAATTACAGGATTAGGCTGGGCAGCAATGCTTTTCTCTATTCTTGCCATTGTCTCATCTGTCATTGTAAAGAAAAAAGCAAAGCTTGGTGGAATTTTATTATTAGTATCTGCTGTAGGTGGCATTATTTCTATTTCTATGTTCTTCATCCTTCCAGCTGTATTAATCATCATTGCAGGCTGCATGGGCGTGTTTAGAAAAGAGCCTGTCGTCAATAACACAACTGCATAAAAATAGAGAATAAAGCTTGTAGAGATTGCTCTACAAGCCTTTTCTCTCTACTTTTTGTAATTCATATTGAATGGTATCAACTAACTCTATTATGTTTTCATCTGTCCAAAGATCCAACATAAATAGTATGTCATTCACCATGTGTGACAAATCTTCCCGGCTCATCAATTCTTCTTTGTAAGCAGGGACAACAAAGAAATAGAGTAGATCAGCCAATTCAAGAGCGACACGTACATCTTTTTCATCCATGATGGCTTTATGCAAAGAGTGAATCAGCCATTTGAGGTCTTCATGATTTTCAATAGGAACATACATCAATTGGTGTATTTCATCGGTATCCCTCCCCCTTAGAATCCTCTCAGCAGATTCCTTTGAAAGAGCCCCAACTGTATTTGAGGATATATTCAGAAACAAGAATTCATGTTGATCCTCTCTATTAACCGTCTTGATTGACGAACCTTCCATCTCAATCACTCCCAATCCCTTATAATAATTCTATTATAAGGAAATTCAAGTTCGATTTAAGTCACAAGAAGTGGATTTTATGTAATTTTAAGCTAACTGGTTTATAAAAAAACACTCCAAAACAATTATTTTCTATTTTTATCATTTTTTGTTGATTTAATAGTATTTTTATCCTATTATAATAGTCATGGTCAATGTATAAGCACATGACACTTATATAAATTAAACAAAAGGGGATTTTCATTTTGAAGAAATTCTATGCTTTATTTTTAGCTTTAGGGCTAACATTTACACTGGCTGCTTGCGGCTCAACAGAAGATGTGTCTACAGGTGCATCTAAAGAAAAAGAGTCTACAAGCACAAAAACACAATCAAAAAACAAAAAAGACGATGGTTCAAAGAAAATAAATGCGAGCAAACACAAATCAACTGCTCAAGGAATGAAAGTAAACCTTGGCGAAATTAAAATTATGAAGGATAGAATCAACGTTGGAATGAATATCGAAAATACGACAGATAAAGTTCTAAACTTCTATCCAGATCAAGGTAAAGTTGTAGCGGGAAGCATGCAATTAGATGCGAATATGTTTATGACTGACGGTGATATTGGTGGCGAAGTTGAAGGTGGCGTTAAACAAGACGGTGTTATTCAATTCTTAGCTCCTGAAGGCAAAGAGATCAACATCAAAAACATCAAAGAATTAAAGCTGAAATTTGGAAATGTCACAACTGACGATTACATGAATAGTAAAGACGTGACCTTCACAGTTAAAGTAAAATAAACTTTCACTAATGCCCTTGAATGATGAGGGCTTTTTTATTTGAGAACGGCTTCTGTGAAGAGGATATGCTTTTTTATGCGGTCCTTAAAAAGTCACGATCGCCTTTTAAAACTCTGCAAATGCTTTCCACTTAACAAAAAAACCCCTACTCCTATTTGAAAGTGGGGGTTAACTCTTTCATTATTTATCACGCTTCTTCGATCCAAACAATCCAAACACAACGGCTAGTGCAACAATAATTGCCACCCAAGTAGTAAAGCCCATATGATCACCGCTTTTCTTTTTAAAGTCATCTCATTTCTTCATTTTAGATAAAAATTCATTAAATTACTGTCTCATATGTAAACGGTTGAGAAACGGTGAAGGTTTCAATTCATTTAGCGTTCGTAACCAATAAAAATAGACATAACAAAAACCCCTATATTTCAAGGGGTTTTCGAGGGTGTTTACATCATTCCGCCCATTCCACCCATGCCGCCCATATCTGGCATTCCGCCGCCTGAGCCGCCTTCTTCTGGTTTGTCAGCTACGACTGCTTCAGTTGTTAGAAGCATTGCTGCTACAGAAGCTGCGTTTTGAAGTGCAGAGCGAGTTACTTTTGTTGGGTCAACGATTCCTTTTTCGATCATGTTTACCCATTCGTTTGTTGCTGCGTTGAAGCCGACACCAATTTCTTCGTTTTTCAAGCGCTCCACGATGACTGATCCTTCAAGACCAGCGTTGTGAGCGATTTGACGAATCGGCTCTTCAAGAGAACGTAGAACGATGTTTACACCTGTTTGAACGTCACCATCAGCTTCAATTGAAGCGACTTTGTTGTATACATTCACAAGTGCTGTACCACCACCGGATACGATACCTTCTTCAACTGCTGCACGAGTTGAGTTCAGTGCATCCTCGATGCGTAGTTTACGCTCTTTTAGTTCTGTTTCAGTTGCAGCACCAACTTTGATGACAGCGACGCCGCCAGCTAGTTTTGCAAGACGTTCTTGTAATTTTTCTTTATCGAATTCAGAAGTTGTTTCTTCTACTTGTGCACGGATTTGGTTCACACGTGCTGCAATTTGAGCAGAATCTCCTGAACCTTCAACGATTGTTGTGTTTTCTTTTGTCACAACGACTTTAGACGCGCGACCAAGCTGACCGATTTCAGTTGATTTCAGGTCAAGTCCTAGATCTTCTGTGATTAATTCTCCGCCAGTTAGAACAGAGATGTCTTCAAGCATTGCTTTACGACGATCACCGAATCCAGGTGCTTTTACTGCTACTGCGTTGAATGTACCACGAAGTTTGTTCACAACAAGAGTTGCAAGTGCTTCGCCTTCTACATCTTCAGCAATAAGCAATAATGGTTTTCCTTGTTGTACAACTTGCTCAAGTACAGGAAGGATTTCTTGAATGTTTGTGATCTTTTTATCTGTGATTAAGATGTAAGGATTTTCAAGAACTGCTTCCATCTTATCAGAATCTGTCACCATGTATGGAGAAGCATATCCGCGGTCAAACTGCATACCTTCAACCACTTCTAGCTCAGTTGTGAAACCTTTAGATTCTTCAATTGTGATAACTCCGTCGTTGCCAACGCGCTCCATCGCTTCAGCGATTAGGCTGCCGACTTCTTCGTCTGCTGCAGAAATAGCCGCAACTTGAGCAATTGATTCTTTACCTTCGATTGGTTTAGAAATCTCGTGCAAGCCTTCAAGTGCTACTTTTACTGCTTCTTCGATCCCTTTACGAACGCCAACAGGGTTTGCACCAGCTGTTACGTTTTTAAGACCTTCACGGATCATCGCTTGAGCTAGAACTGTTGCAGTCGTTGTACCGTCACCAGCTACGTCGTTTGTTTTGCTTGCAACTTCAGCCACAAGTTTTGCACCCATGTTTTCAAATGCATCTTCTAATTCGATTTCTTTTGCAATCGTTACACCATCATTTGTGATAAGTGGAGAACCGAATTTTTTCTCAAGAACCACGTTACGTCCTTTTGGTCCTAAAGTTACTTTTACAGCATCTGCAAGTGCATCTACACCACGTAACATCGCACGACGTGCTTCTTCACTGAACTTAATATCTTTTGCCATAATAACGAAACCTCCTCAGTCTTTTTAAAAATATATCTCAATGCTTTTTTATGTGATTAACCAATAACAGCTAAAATGTCGCTCTCACGAAGGATTAAATATTCTTTTCCTTCATATTTCACTTCAGTGCCTGCATATTTTGAGAAGATAATGCGGTCGCCTGTGCTTACTTCTAACGCAACGCGCTCACCACTTTCAAGTACACGCCCTGAACCTGCTGCAACAATTTTACCTTCTTGCGGTTTTTCTTTTGCAGAATCCGGTAAAACAATACCGCTAGCGGTTTTTTCCTCAGATTCAACGAGTTCAATGATTACGCGATCGCCTAATGGCTTTAACATAAGAAACAACCTCCTCAATTTTTATATGTAGTCTTTTTTAGCACTCATCACCAGTGAGTGCTAACACATTTATTATAATAAAGAATGTCTTCTGCAATTTCAAGTGAAAACCTTTAAAAATTTTTACGCTTTCACGATCTTTTTGAATCTCAGATTCTTTCCTTTTCATCGAAAAAGAAGACTTGTGTTACAATAAATTTAGTTCTTTTAGTAAAGGGGTTTTCGTTACTTGAAAAAACAATATTGGTACATCATCTTAACGTATATATTGGTACAGGTATCTGCGTTTCCTTACTTTCTCATTATGAAATGGCTGGGATACATTCAATCACCGATGACTCAAACAGAGCTTTCAAAATTATCAGGAACGTGGACAATCATCAGTTTCTGTATCGGATTGATCATTATTCTGCTCATCCTTCGAACCGTCCCAAAAGCTTCACTGCGAAATGAAGCGCCTGCTTCAATCGGTTCTGCTATCGCATGGATCATTGGCGGTTTCTTTCTTTCTCTCTTTGCACAATCGATTGCAGGCGTGATTGAACAATATGCATTCGGCATTGGCCGTGAGTCAGAAAATACGCAAACCATTTTATCCATTATGGATGCCGTTCCTTGGCTTGTGATCGTCATCGCCCTGATTGGTCCAATCTTAGAGGAAATCATTTTCCGTAAAATCATCTTTGGTGTGATTTATGAAAAAACGAATTTCTTCATTGGAGCACTTGCCAGTTCAGTGGTTTTCGCTGCTGTACACAATGATTTTCCCCATATCTTACTCTATACCGCAATGGGCTTTACCTTTGCCTTTTTATATGCGAAAACAAAACGAATCATTGTCCCAATCGGCGCTCATATGCTGATGAACTCACTTGTCGTTCTTGTGCAGATTGAGCCAGTGAAAAAAATGATTGAAGAACAATCTCAAACCATGCAAATGATTATTGGAGGCTTTTTCTCATGAGAAACCCAGTCGTATGGGGCATCATTTATTTTGCCGTAGGTGTCGCTTTCACCTATATGGCCATTCAAAACCCAGGTGACATGTGGTCATTTTACAGCATTTTGCTGATGGTGTTTGCGGCCTATAATATCAATATCGCGCTTAAAATGTTTGCCTTCTCTGTCAAACTCAAAAAACAGCAACAAAAATAAATTAAAAACCATTTTCCGCGTTTGGAAAATGGTTTTTTTATGGAGGATGTAACTTCATGGAACATGAAAAACTTCGTTTCTTCAATGATCAGCATGAAACCATTGGAGCTGCCGCTCGTTCAGATGTCCACGCCCAAGGTCTTTGGCATGAAACATTTCATTTCTGGCTTCTTAAAAAGGAGCTTGGCACCGTGTATCTCTATTTTCAGCTAAGGAGTCCTGCAAAAAAGGATTTTCCTTCACTGTTTGATATCACCGCAGCAGGTCACCTTCTCGCAGATGAACAGCCTTCTGATGGCTTAAGAGAGGTAGAAGAAGAACTTGGTCTTTCTATCCTTTTTGAGGACCTTACTTATACAGGAATCATAAAAGATGAAATTCACCTGCCTTCTTTCATCGACCGTGAGTTCTGCCATGTGTATCTTTATATGAATGAAGAAAAGCACATGGAAGTTCATCTACAGAAAGAAGAAGTCGCTGGTCTGTACAGAGCAAAGCTGCTTGATGCACAGCAGCTTTTAACAGGATCATGTGAAAGAATTCGTATCGAGGGCTTTATAGTTGATGCAAACGGAGAACGACGTGAGGAAAGCATCGAAGTGGGAATTCATAATTTTGTCCCGCATGAGCCTGCCTATTATGAGCACCTCTTTCACACGATCAATCAATTTCTTACACAATAGAAAAAGCATCGTGATCCCTTATTGGATCATGATGCTTTTTTATGAAACATAATGTTTTTCTTTCTCCTCTGTTTGCTGCATTTTGCGATAGGTCACTCTTGAAATGATAATGCTCACTTCGTATAAAACGAGCATTGGCAAGGTGACCATGAGGTGAGAAACAAGCTCTGGCGGTGTAATGAGTGCGGCAATGACAAGAAGGACAAAATAGGCATACTTCCGTATTTTTGATAAAAACATCGGTGTGATGATGCCGAGTCTGGTGAGAAACATCAACACGACGGGCATCTGAAACAAAAAGCCAAATGGAAGTGTTAGCTGCATTAGAAATGTAAAATACTCATGAATCCCAATGACTTGCTCTACATTTAAATCATTCGACATTCGCATCATAAAATCGACGACAAACGGAAATAAAATAAAGTAAGAGAAAGCCACACCGCTCAAAAATAAAAGCAGTGCAATCGGAATGTAAGCAAGTGTCACCTTTCTTTCTTTTTCATATAAGCCAGGACTCACAAACGCCCACAGCTGATATAAAATAACGGGACACGTCAAAACCAAAGCAATGACAAATGCGAACTGCATAAACACGTACAGTGGATCTGTAAGCTTAAATGCGTTCAGCGTCAGTGTTGCCGCTTCATCGGTATTTTGTAAATACACAATGACCGGCTTAGCGAGAAAAAAACCAGCCACCATAAAGGCGACAAAAAACATCGCAATGATCACTAGGCGTTTTCGCAGTTCCACAATATGCTCCATAAGCGGCATATCTTTGACATTCATGAAGCTCATCCTATTCTACTGATCTTCTTTTTTCTTTTTTTCTTCCTGATCATCAGCTAAGCCTTTTGTGGCATTTTTGAATTCACGTAATGTATCTCCTGCTGCTCTTCCTAATTCAGGAAGCTTTTTCGGCCCAAAAATAATGAGCGCTACAATCGCAATCAGAATCAAACTCCCAGGACCGATCGGACCCATTTGCTCCACCCCCTTTACCCCTTTTCGTCAGTCCTCCTGCGTAACAGAGTAATGCTTTAAGAAATACACAAGAGACTGAAGTTCAACCGCCAAATCTATATGATGAATTCGAATGTGTTCCGGCACATTCAATCGAGCCGGCGTAAAGTTAAGGATTCCTTTGATGCCAAGCGCAATCAAACGATCTGTAATGGATTGAGCTGCTACGGCAGGTACTGTCAAAATTGCAACAGGGATATCTCCTACCTCTTGAACATGCTCTTCAAGCTTATCCAAATCATAGACAGGCACGCCGCCTATCTCACTTCCTATTTTACTCTCATTGACGTCAAAAGCCATTGAAATTTTTGTATTATTATTTTTTATGAAATTATAGTGTAAAAAAGCAGTCCCTAAATTCCCGACACCAATGAGCATGACATTGGTCATTTCATCTTGGTCAAGGGTCTTTCTGAAGAAGGTCAAGAGATAATCGACATTATAGCCATACCCTTTCTTCCCAAGTGCACCAAAGTACGAAAAATCTCGGCGAATGGTAGCAGAATCCACTTTGACTGCATCACTAAGCTCAGCTGATGACACCCTTTGTTTTCCTGATGCATGCAAATTTTTTAAAAAACGGTAGTAAAGCGGCAAACGTTTGGCTGTCGCTTGTGGAATTTTTGACTGATCTATATTCATATAAGGTCCTCCAACTTAAATATCAGATGCTCTGTGAAAATCACCATTTTTCCCGCCTGTCTTCTCAATTAGATAGGTAGGACCGATGATCATGCCTTTATCAATCGCTTTGCACATGTCGTAAACGGTCAGTGCACATACTGAAGCAGAAGTGAGCGCTTCCATCTCCACACCCGTACTTCCTTTTGTTTTCACCTGTACTTGTATGTTCAGGATGTGCGCATTTCCATCTTCCTCCCAATCAAAGGAGATATCCACGCCTTTTAGTGCAAGCGGATGACACATTGGAATGATGGTAGATGTTTGCTTTGCTGCCATGATGCCAGCAACCTGTGCAACAGACAGCACATCCCCTTTTCCAATTTCATGCTGTTGTATTTTATGAAACACTTCTTTTATCATACGAACACTTGAAACAGCAACGGCGGTTCTCACTGTAGACGATTTGTCACTAATGTCGACCATCTTTGCTCTCCCCTGTTCGTTAAAGTGGCTAAATTGACTCATCTTTCAACGCTCCCTCACTCAAATGATACACTATTTTTTCCTATCTGTCTTTCATTTGAATATGGCGATTGTATGTAACATTTGCCGGTTTACTGCTGATAAGCTACACTTAACATATTATAGCAGAGGTGAAGTTACATGATGATTCTACAAGTGAATCAGCTGTCCAAATCGTTTGGCGCTGATACCGTTTTAACGAATATAAAATTGGAAGTCAAAGCAAGGGATCGAATTGCCATAGTAGGTCGTAACGGCGCAGGCAAATCCACGCTTTTGAAAATCATTGCCGGTCAAATGTCTTACGAGCAAGGTGAGATCATCAAACCAAAAGACCTATCGATCGGCTATTTAGCACAGCATACCGATGTGACGTCTACACGTACGCTAAAAGACGAATTATTATCGGTTTTTGATCATTTAAAAGAGATGGAACAAGAGATGAGAACCATTGAGGAGAAAATGGCTTCTTCCACAGGTTCTGAGCTGGAAGCCCTTATGAAAACCTATGACAGGCTTCAGCAGGAATTTAAAGATCAAGGCGGCTATCAATATGAAGCAGATGTCCGCTCCATTCTTCATGGACTCGGCTTTAGTCATTTTGAAGATGAGACAACCGTCCAATCTTTAAGCGGCGGCCAGAAAACCCGTCTAGCGCTTGGAAAGCTCTTGTTAATGAAACCAGAACTCTTAATTCTGGATGAGCCGACCAACCATTTAGATATTGATACCTTATCATGGCTTGAGCAGTATTTGCAAAATTATACAGGTGCCATTCTCATCGTGTCCCATGACCGCTATTTCTTAGACAAAGTCGTAAACCACGTCTATGAAGTCTCAAGAACTTCGATGAAAAAGTTTGCAGGAAACTATAGTAAGTATCTGGATCTGAAAGCAGAGCAGCTCGAGCGGGATATGAAACTATACGAAAAGCAGCAAGAAGAGATCTCAAAGCTCCAGGATTTTGTGGACCGCAACCTGGCAAGAGCCTCCACCACAAAGCGCGCTCAAAGCAGACGCAAACAGCTCGAACGGATGGATCGTTTAGATAAGCCTTTAGGAGATGAAAAATCCGCAAACTTTCATTTTGATATTACGAGACAAAGCGGCAATGATGTACTGAAGGTACATGATCTCGATATTAGTTATGATGAAAAAACACCGCTCCTATCCTCGCTTTCTTTTCAGATTAAACGCGAGGATAGTGTGGCACTCATTGGTCCTAACGGGATCGGGAAATCAACCCTTTTAAAAACGTTAATTAACACATTAACACCAGTAAAAGGCGACATCACTTTTGGATCTCATGTCACGATCGGCTACTATGACCAAGAGCAAGCCAAACTGACATCCTCGAAAAAAGTGCTAAATGAGCTTTGGGATGATTATCCTCATATGAATGAAAAAGAAATTCGGACATGTTTAGGAAACTTCCTCTTTTCAGGGGATGACGTTTTAAAGCCTGTCCATGCATTAAGCGGTGGGGAAAAAGCACGCCTTGCGCTGGCAAAGCTGATGCTTCAAAAAGCCAATTTCCTTATTCTCGATGAACCTACAAACCATCTGGACTTAGATAGTAAGGAAATTTTAGAGAATGCATTGATCGATTATCCAGGAACTATCTTATTTGTTTCGCATGATCGTTATTTTATCAATCGTCTCGCTACGAAAGTATTCGAGCTGTCGCATGCAGAAACAAAAGAATATCTCGGTGATTATGACTACTACCTCGAAAAGAAAAATGAACAACTAGAGCTGAAGGCACTTCAAGAAAATGAACCGGTTAAAAAACAAGCTGCCCAGCCAGTAGAAACAACAAAGCTTTCTTATGCTGAAGAAAAAGAACTGAAAAAGAAAGAAAGACAAAAGCAGCGCAGGATTGAAGAAATTGAAAAACGGATTGCTGTCATTGAAGACAAGCTCGGTGAAAATGAAGAGCTGTTATGTGATCCTGATATTTTTCAAGATCACGAGAAGGTTCAAGCCATTCAAACAGAAAATGATACGCTCAATCAAGAGTTAGAATCACTTTTTGCGGAGTGGGAAGAGCTGTCAGATTCTTAAAGAGTGCCCTAAAGGGTACTCTTTTTTCTTTCAATGAAAATTTATTATCCACAACGATACCCACAATAACTTCTTGATTATTCTTAATCACTTGGGACTTACCCACATTATCCACAGAGTTTTAATCACATATCCACAAAAAATGTCGTATTTATACACATCCTCTTGACTTTAAAACGAAATTTTCTAACAATTGTGGATATTTAGCGTTTACATGTGAATAAATCGCTTTCATAGAAAAATAAAAACCCCTGTAATCCACAGGAGTTTTATTTATATGAGGCTAGCGGCAATCCTGGCTGGCCATTCATCGCCATATCGCCTCTGATTCCTTTTTCAAACACAATGGTTCCAGCGGCAGCGATCATGGCTGCATTGTCTGTGCAAAGTGATAATGGCGGAATAATAACCTTCACGTCTGGCAGTTTCGTGAATGCTGATGTTAAAGCTTCTCTTAGTCCTTTATTGGCAGCGACTCCTCCAGCTAGAACAACCTGCTTCACACCATAGGCTGCTGCTGCTTTCAATGTTTTCCCAACAAGCACCTCAATGACACTTGCTTGAAAACTTGCGGCTAAATTCTCTGGGGCAATCGTTTCTCCCTTTTGTGACGCATTGTGTAGGGTGTTGATCACAGCTGATTTTAAACCACTGAAGCTAAAGTGATAAGACCCTTCTTCAAGCCATGCACGAGGAAGCTTAATTGTCGGCTCTCCTTCATGTGCTAACCGATCAATATGAGGTCCGCCTGGGTACGGGAGACCCATCGTCCGGGCCACTTTATCGTAGGCTTCTCCAGCTGCATCATCTAATGTTTCTCCGATGACCTCAAAAGATCCGTGCTCCTTCATTAAAACAAGCTCAGTATGTCCGCCAGAGACAACAAGAGCTAAACATGGAAACTCCAATTCATCAACCAGCTGGTTGGCATAAATATGCCCTGCAATATGATGAACACCAACAAGAGGAATTTGATGGGCAAAGCTCAGTGCCTTTGCTGCATTGACGCCAATCAGCAGGGCACCGACGAGGCCAGGTCCTTCCGTAACCGCAATCGCATCCAAATCCTTAAAGCTCATACCCGCCTGTGTCATCACTTCTTCTAATACGATGGTGACCTGCTCCACGTGATGCCTCGAAGCAATTTCAGGTACAACACCGCCAAATCGTTTATGACTGTCTATTTGCGAGGCGACCACATTTGCCACGATTTCCTTTCCATTTTTCACAATGGATGCAGCTGTTTCATCACAGCTTGTTTCTATACCTAATATGAATCGATCTGTTTGTTCACTCATTTATATTCACCCACATGACTAATGCATCTTCTCCATTATCCGTATAATAATTCTTTCGAATAGAAGCTGGTCTGAAACCGAGCTTTTCATAGAGGGATTGTGCTGGTGTATTCGAAACCCGCACCTCTAAAGAAAGATGATCTGTCTTTTTTTCTTTGCAAAATTCCATGACATATCGAAGCAATGCTTCCCCGTAGCCTTTTCCTCTATGCTCAGGGAGAATCGCAATGTTCGTAATTTGTGCATCGTCCATGACAATCCAGACCCCGCAATATCCAACAGGCTGCTTATCTTCTTCAATGAGGAAATAATGGCTGTATTGGTTATGAAGAATCTCATAGACAAACGATTCCTTTTTCCAAGGGGCTGTAAACGAATGCACTTCAATCGTATACACCTCTGGAATGTCCGCCACTGTCATTTGTCGTATTTCTGCTATGTTAAGGTTATTTTTGTCCTTCAAGCCATTTCACTTCCGCTTCTGCCAAACGAATATAGTTAGGGACAAGCTGATGAACATCTTCAGCAGGACGATCTGCGCCTAAAAATGCAAGCACTGAAGGTCTTGGGTTATGAAATGTCCCCTCTGCCAGTACAGCCGTTTCTCCTAAAATGGAGCGAATGCTCTCTTCATGAAGGTGCACATCTTGTCCAAGAAATAGAACAGGCTTTTCTGTCTGCTTCAGCTCATGAAGCCAATCCGTGAGCAGGATATTTTGATCTGGTTCGACCTCTTTGATCTTACCTTTTTCAAACGTATATAGCCCAGTATAAACTTGTCCTCTTCTCGCATCAAATAGAGGTGAGATATACCCATCAAAATATTGGCCATTTGCCGCAAGCGCTTCTAAACTCGAAACAGCCGATATCGGGATAGACAGCGTCCACGCAAGTGTTTTTGCTATGGTAACACCAATTCTGACGCCAGTGTAAGATCCAGGTCCTTTTGCCACAACGATTTTACTTAGTTCGCTTGGTGCTACACCACATTCTTTCATCAATGCTTCAACAGTGGGCATCGCTCGGACGGAATGGTTCTTTTTTAAATACGTAATGCTCTCGCCAATCACAGTGAGATCTCTTACAAGAGCAATTCCTAGTGTATGGTTTGATGTATCAATGGCCAGTATGGTCAAATTCTTTCATCTCCTTACAAAGGGACTCATAACGCTCCCCTTTTGCATCAAACGTGAGATGCCGTTCTTCTTCACGTTCTGTTCTCAGCATTTCAATTTTTAAATAGGAAGAAGGCAATTGAGGTTCAATCAGATGTGCCCATTCAACCAAGCATACACCTTCACCCTCAAAATATTCTTCGAGTCCGATGTCTTCTTCCGCATCTTCCATGCGGTACACGTCCATATGGTAAAGTGGCAGTCTGCCATCAGTATATTCTTTAATAATTGTAAAGGTGGGGCTGTTGACGATACGGGTAATTCCTAAGCCTTCCGCAAAACCTTTTGAAAAAGTGGTTTTGCCTGCGCCTAAATCTCCTTCTAATGTCAATACATCGCCTGGCATCACAAGTTTGGCCAAAGCAGCGGCAATTCGTTTCGTCTCATCCGCACCTTTTGTTGTCCATGTTAATTTCACCGTTGATGTCACCTCATTTCTTAAAATGATTATATCCTTTTTTCATTAACATTGTTTGTTGATCATTGTCTTTTAACATAACACTAGCTGCTTGATCATCCTTGACTTGTCCAATACGTGTGATCTGAATGCCTTCTTTTTGACATTGAGATTCAAAGCTTTCCCAATCAGATTCTGGTATCGTACCAGTTAAAACAAAGTCTTCTCCCCCAAATAACACCCATTCATGCCAGTCTTTGCGCAGCACCTGTAAATCCGGATGAATTGGAAGCTTATCAGCTTCTATCTCGATCCTCACACCGCTCGCTTCGGCTATCTCATTCAACTCACTCGCTAATCCATCACTCACATCATTCAAGGTGACCCGCGGGAAACTTGAACAAATGTGACCAGCAGCAATATGAGGCTGAGGCATTTTATGACGCTTAAGAAAGAAATCAGCGTCGACCGCCTTAGAAGGGACTGCTTCGTTCATTAAGATTGATAACCCAGCAGCCGACGAACCGAGTTCACCTGTGACAAAGACGACGTCTCCAGTTTGAGCACTGTGGCGATAACAAGCTGCTCCCTTTGACACCTCACCAATGACCGTCACGGTAATGACAAAGTCACTGCGGGTAGCTACTGTATCTCCACCAATCAAATCCATACGATAGGTGTCAGCCAACGCTTTCATTCCCTCGTAAAGAGCCGTGACGATTGTTTCATCACCATGAGGCGGGATTGCAATTGAAACAAGATAATACTTTGGGGTGCCTCCCATTGCAGCGATATCACTGACATTGACTGCCAGTGCCTTAAAGCCAACTTCAAAAGGTGTGGAAAAGTCAAAACGAAAATGAACATGCTCCACCATTGTATCAACGCAAACGACCTCTTCACAATGTGAATGAGGTTGATAAACACTTGCATCATCACCGATGCCCATGATCAAAGAGCGCTGATATGTATCTTTTGGTGTGATTCGGCGAATAAGATCAAATTCATCCATAAAAAGACAGCCCCTTCTTGCAATCAATTGGTTAAATAGACATGATGTCAAACACAGTTAGTATTAGTGTAGCGAATATAAGTCTCCGTTCCAACTAAAAATGATATAAAGAAAGCCTGGTGTGTAAAAACCAGGCTGGGTTGAAGTAATCTATCTATTCTTTCATATAGTGTAACCAAACACAAATCATTTCATTGCATCGTGGGTACTTGTAGAAAGAAAAAGACATAAAAAAAAACGAAACTATACGTTTTCGTTTACAAGTCATAAAAATGGCGGTCCGGACGGGACTCGAACCCGCGACCTCCTGCGTGACAGGCAGGCATTCTAACCAACTGAACTACC
>NZ_JBYTDZ010000007.1:0-65806 GCF_058791855.1 Bacillus sp. EB106-04-04-XG123
GAACACGGAAGTTAAGCTCTTCAGCGCCGATGGTAGTTGGGGGTTTCCCCCTGTGAGAGTAGGACGCCGCCAAGCTTCTATCAGGATCAGTTCCATTTGGAACTGGTCTTTTTTGTGTTTTTTGGAGGTTTGGCACCATATAAATGTGGAAATAATATTGTTAGTTGAGCGATTATCTTGAAAAATCGACCGAAAAAATTTATAGTAAGATTAAAGTCAAATATAGTCAAAGTCAATGGAGGAGGAGGCGGAGTGGCACAAAATATTTCTGATATCATCGAGCAGTATTTGAAGGAAGTCTTGGATCAGAACGGTCGAGAAATATTAGAAATTAAACGCAATGAAATTGCAGATAAATTTCAATGCGTACCTTCACAAATTAACTATGTTATCAATACACGCTTTACGAGCGAGAGAGGCTATATCGTTGAAAGTAAGCGTGGCGGCGGTGGCTATATCCGCATCATTAAAGTCAAAATGAATGATGAAGTGGACTTATTGAACAACATTATTTCCCAAATATATCATCGTTTATCACAGGCTGCATCTGATCACATCATCATGCGTCTTGTTGAAAATAACATTTTATCTGAAAGAGAAGCTAAGATGATGATTAGTGTCATGGACCGTTCTGTATTGCATATTGATTTACCTGAACGTGATGAACTGCGAGCTCGGATGATGAAAGCGATGTTAAATGCTCTGAAATTAAAGTAAAGCGGGTGAAAAGATTGATTTGTCAAGAATGTAATGAGAGACCAGCCACTTTTCACTTTACGAAAGTTATAAATGGAGAAAAACAAGAAATGCACATATGTGAACAATGTGCAAAAGAAAACAGTGACTCATATGCTATGAGTGGAAACCAAGGTTTCTCGATTCACAACTTATTATCAGGCTTATTAAATATTGATCCTAGCTTCACCACAAGTGCTAACAAGGGCTCATCTATTTTTCAAGAAGCGAAAGAAGTGGATCAATGTCCTAAGTGTGGCTTAACCTTTCAGCAGTTCAGAAAAACAGGCCGATTTGGCTGTGCAGAATGCTATCGCACATTTGATCAGTATCTGAACCCTGTTTTACGGAAAGTCCATAGTGGAAATACAGTCCATAATGGGAAAGTCCCAAAACGAATTGCCGGCAGCCTGCATGTCCGCCGGAAACTTGAGTTAATGCAGCAAGAGCTGAAGCAGCTGATTGAACAGGAAGAGTTCGAAAAAGCAGCGGAAGTTCGAGATCAAATTCGTGCATTAGAGCATGAGCAATCTCAGCAGAGGGAGGGAGATTAACGACATGTCGCTCCAGCATTTTATTCAAGACGCTCTAAGTCAGTGGATGAAACAAAAAGGACCAGAAAGTGACATTGTTCTAAGCAGTCGAATCCGGCTAGCGCGCAATCTAGAGCATGTTCGTTTCCCAACTCAGTTTTCTCAAGAAGAAGCTGAAGCTGTTCTCCAGCAATTCGAGCAAAAGTTTGCTAGCCAGGAAGTGAAGGACATTGGAAACTTTGTTCTGATTCGAATGAATGAAACGCAGCCTTTAGCAAAGAGGGTACTTGTTGAAAAGCACTTGATCAGCCCAAATTTAGCTGAATCAAGATTTGGCGGCTGTTTGCTTTCTGAGAATGAAGAAATTAGTGTGATGTTGAATGAAGAAGACCATATTCGAATCCAATGCTTATTCCCAGGTTTTCAGCTAGCCAATGCACTAAAAGCGGCTAATCAGGTAGATGACTGGATTGAAGATCAAGTGGATTATGCATTTTCTGAAAAGCGAGGATACTTAACAAGCTGTCCGACTAATGTAGGTACAGGTATTAGGGCTTCGGTCATGATGCATTTACCGGCATTAGCGCTCACGAGACAAATGAATCGTATTATTCCCGCCATTAATCAATTAGGACTTGTGGTCAGAGGAATTTATGGTGAGGGCAGCGAAGCAATAGGGAACATCTTTCAAATTTCAAATCAAATGACACTTGGTCAATCAGAAGAAGACATTGTAGATGACTTGAATAGTGTGACCGCTCAGCTCATTGAACAAGAGCGATCTGCACGAAAAGCTTTATATCAAACATCTAAAATTGAACTTGAGGACAGAGTGTACCGGTCCTTGGGAATTTTGGCCAATTGTCGTATGATTGAATCAAAAGAAACAGCAAAGTGTTTGTCAGATGTGCGGCTTGGAATTGATTTAGGTATCATTAAGGGGCTTTCAAGTAATATACTGAATGAACTCATGATTTTGACCCAGCCTGGCTTCCTTCAACAATATTCAGGAGGAGCCTTGGAGCCAAATGAACGAGATATAAAACGAGCAGCGATTATTAGAGAAAGGCTGCGCTTAGAAATGCATAGGAATGGACAGGAGGATGAAACGATATGATGTTTGGAAGATTCACTGAAAGAGCTCAAAAGGTATTAGCACTTGCACAAGAAGAAGCCATTCGCCTAGGCCATAAGAATATTGGTACTGAGCACATTTTACTTGGCCTTGTACGTGAAGGGGAGGGCATCGCTGCCAAAGCGTTAGAAGCACTGGGCCTTGTTTCAGATAAAATCCAAAAAGAAGTCGAAAGCTTGATTGGAAGAGGGCAAGAGGTGTCTCAAGCTATTCCTCATTATACGCCTAGAGCGAAGAAGGTCACTGAGCTTTCAATGGATGAAGCAAGAAAGCTAGGTCATTCCTATGTAGGGACAGAACATATTCTATTAGGTCTTATTCGTGAGGGAGAGGGTGTCGCTGCCCGTGTCTTAAATAACCTCGGAGTGAGCTTAAATAAAGCACGTCAGCAAGTCCTGCAGCTGCTTGGAAGCAATGAAACAGGTGCATCTGCGGCAGGCTCTAATAGCAATGCAAATACACCAACACTTGATAGCTTGGCAAGAGATTTGACTGCTATCGCAAAAGAGGACAGCTTGGACCCAGTCATTGGCCGAAGCAAAGAAATTCAACGTGTCATTGAGGTCCTAAGTAGAAGAACAAAAAATAACCCTGTGCTGATTGGTGAGCCTGGTGTTGGTAAAACAGCCATCGCAGAAGGTCTTGCACAGCAAATTATTCATAACGAAGTGCCTGAAATCCTACGTGATAAACGAGTAATGACACTGGATATGGGAACTGTTGTAGCTGGAACGAAATATCGTGGTGAATTCGAGGATCGTTTGAAAAAAGTCATGGACGAAATTCGTCAGGCAGGAAATATCATTCTCTTTATCGATGAGCTTCATACACTCATTGGTGCTGGTGGAGCAGAGGGTGCGATTGATGCGTCTAATATTCTAAAACCATCTTTAGCACGTGGTGAGCTTCAATGTATTGGGGCGACAACGTTAGATGAGTACCGTAAATACATTGAAAAGGATGCTGCGCTTGAACGACGTTTCCAGCCAATTCAAGTAGATCAGCCTTCTGTTGATGAGAGTATTCAAATCTTAAGAGGACTTAGAGACCGGTATGAAGCACATCACCGTGTGTCTATTACAGATGAAGCGATTGAGGCGGCAGTGAAGCTGTCCGACCGTTATATTTCTGACCGATTCCTTCCAGATAAGGCGATTGATTTAATTGATGAGGCAGGTTCGAAAGTCCGTTTACGTTCGTTCACAACACCGCCTAACCTAAAAGAACTAGAGCAAAATCTGGATGAAGTACGCAAGGAAAAGGATGCGGCAGTTCAAAGTCAAGAATTTGAAAAAGCAGCTTCTCTTCGCGATACAGAGCAGCGTTTGCGTGAAAAAGTAGAAGTCACAAAGAAATCATGGAAAGAAAAGCAGGGACAAGAGAATTCAGAGGTATCTGTAGATGATATCGCAATGGTCGTTTCCAGCTGGACGGGAGTGCCTGTTTCGAAAATTGCTCAAACGGAGACAGATAAGCTTCTGAATATGGAACAATTGCTCCACTCTCGTGTGATCGGGCAGGATGAAGCCGTTGTTGCTGTAGCGAAAGCTGTGAGACGTGCGCGTGCAGGCCTAAAAGATCCAAAACGTCCAATCGGTTCCTTTATCTTCTTAGGACCAACAGGGGTTGGTAAAACAGAGCTTGCAAGAGCACTCGCCGAGTCTATTTTCGGTGATGAAGAAGCAATGATCCGTATTGATATGTCTGAATACATGGAGAAACACTCTACATCCAGACTTGTAGGGTCACCTCCAGGATATGTCGGTTATGATGAAGGTGGACAGCTGACTGAAAAAGTGAGAAGAAAACCTTATTCTGTCGTTCTATTAGACGAGATTGAAAAGGCGCATCCAGATGTATTTAATATCTTACTGCAAGTATTAGAAGATGGTCGTCTGACGGATTCTAAAGGGCGTACCGTTGACTTTAGAAATACGATTTTGATCATGACATCAAACGTTGGAGCTAGTGAGTTGAAGCGCAATAAATACGTTGGCTTTAACGTGCAGGATGAAAGTCAAAATTACAAGGATATGAAAGGCAAAGTGATGGGCGAGTTGAAACGTGCGTTTAGACCTGAGTTTATCAACCGTATTGATGAAATCATTGTCTTCCACTCGCTAGAGAAGAAACATCTCAAAGAGATCGTGTCTCTCATGTCTGATCAACTGACAAAACGATTAAAAGAACAAGACCTATCAATTGAATTGACGGAAGCAGCAAAAGCGAAGATTGCCGACGAAGGAGTAGATCTTGAGTACGGTGCGCGTCCGTTAAGAAGAGCGATTCAAAAGCATGTAGAAGATCGACTTTCTGAGGAGCTTCTGAAGGGCAATATTGAAAAAGGTCAACATATCGTATTAGATGTGGAAGATGGAGAAATTGTCGTAAAAGCGACGGCTGCTACGAACTAATATAGTAAGAAAAAAGTGTGAGGCATACCAGCAAGGTGTATGCCTCCCTTTACTTATTTTCTGACCAGTATAAGGAGTTGTATTCTTCAATCTATGGCTAAGACAAAATCAAAATTTATATGCCAATCGTGCGGTTATGAGTCAGCCAAATGGATGGGGAAATGTCCAGGCTGCGGCACGTGGAACAGTATGACAGAAGAGGTCGTTCGCAAAGAGCCGGCAAACCGTCGTAGTGCTTTTAATCATTCTGTTCAAACCATTCAAAAACCTTCACCTATATCTGCAATTGAAACATCCGAAGAACCCCGAATTAAAACGAATTTAGAAGAATTTAACCGAGTATTAGGAAGTGGAATTGTCAAAGGCTCTCTTGTTCTCATTGGCGGAGACCCTGGGATTGGGAAGTCCACATTATTATTACAAGTATCAGCACAGCTTTCAGATAAAAATCAGAATGTGTTGTACATATCTGGTGAGGAGTCCATTAAACAAACGAAGCTAAGAGCGGACCGCCTTGGCATTGAAAGCGCCTCTTTACATGTTTTGGCTGAAACCGATATGGAGTATATAACGTCTGCTATACAGGAGATGAAACCGGCTTTTGTTGTGGTGGATTCGATTCAAACCGTTTATCAAAGCGATATCACGTCAGCTCCCGGCTCTGTATCTCAAGTAAGAGAATGTACAGCACAGCTGATGAAAATTGCCAAGACAAATGGGATTCCTATTTTTATCGTTGGTCACGTGACCAAAGAAGGCTCGATCGCAGGTCCGCGACTTTTAGAGCATATGGTGGACACGGTTCTTTATTTTGAAGGCGAGCGTCATCATACATTTCGTATCTTACGGGCGGTCAAAAACCGATTTGGTTCAACGAATGAATTGGGGATTTTTGAAATGAGAGAGGAAGGACTCACGGAAGTATTGAACCCATCAGAAATCTTTTTAGAAGAGCGGTCGGCAGGTGTATCTGGTTCGTGTGTTGTTGCCTCAATGGAAGGAACAAGACCCGTACTTGTCGAGATACAGGCATTAATTTCCCCGACAAGCTTTGGGAATCCGCGAAGAATGGCCACTGGCCTTGATCATAATCGAGTATCGCTGCTCATGGCAGTTTTAGAAAAACGCGTGGGGCTGCTCTTGCAAAACCAAGATGCGTATTTAAAGGTCGCAGGCGGTGTGAAGCTTGACGAACCGGCGATTGACTTAGCTATTGCCGTCAGTATTGCATCAAGCTTTAAAGACGCAGCGCCGCATCAAGCGGATTGCTTTATAGGAGAGGTCGGTCTGACGGGAGAAGTCAGAAGAGTATCAAGAATTGAACAGCGAGTGCAGGAAGCTGCGAAACTAGGATTTAAGCGAATGTTTATTCCTCAGGCGAATATAGACGGATGGAAAAAGCCGAGAGGGATTGAGTTAGTTGGTGTAGAAAATGTAGCGGAGGCACTTCGAATTTCACTAGGGGGATCATAGAAATGGAAAAAGAGAAAAAAGGAGCGAGAGAACTCGATCTCTTAGATATTGTACAGTTTGTGGCACCAGGAACACCTCTGCGGGCAGGGATTGAAAACGTCTTGCGAGCCAATACTGGCGGGCTCATTGTTGTTGGTTATAATGACAAAGTAAAGAGTGTGGTAGATGGAGGATTTCACATTAATTCTGCCTTCTCCCCAGCACATTTATATGAATTGGCGAAGATGGACGGGGCTATTATTCTTAGCGATTCTGGTCAAAAAATCTTGTATGCGAATACACAGCTGATGCCAGATGCCACCATCCATTCATCGGAAACAGGCATGAGGCACCGGACGGCTGAGCGTGTAGCGAAGCAGACAGGCTGCTTAATCATCGCCATTTCTGAACGGAGGAACGTCATTACCTTATACCAAGGGAATCGTCGTTATACGCTGAAAGATATTGGTTTTATTTTAACAAAGGCGAATCAAGCCATTCAAACACTTGAGAAATATAAAACCATTTTAGATCACGCCATTTCTGCGTTAAGCGCCCTAGAATTTGAAGAGCTTGTGACCTTTGGTGATGTATTATCCGTGCTGCACCGCTACGAAATGGTACTCAGAATCAAAAATGAAATCAATATGTATATCAAAGAGCTCGGAACAGAAGGACACTTGATCCGTCTGCAGGTCAATGAGCTGATTACAGATATGGAGCAGGAAGCGGCTTTATTTATTAAAGATTACGTGAAAGAAAAGATCAAAGATCCGTATGTGCTGCTTAAACAACTTCAAGATATGTCGAGCTTTGAGCTTTTAGATGATTCCATTCTGTACAAGTTACTTGGATATCCAGCTTCTACAAATATTGACGAATATGTGTACACAAGAGGATACAGGTTGCTCCATAAAATCCCTAGACTGCCAATGCCGATCGTTGAAAATGTGGTTGAAGCATTCGGTGTGCTAGATCGAATTATGGAAGCGGATGTACAAGAATTGGATGAAGTAGAAGGAATTGGAGAAGTAAGAGCGAAAAAGATAAAAAAAGGATTAAAAAGGTTACAAGAAAAACATTATATCGACCGTCAGCTTTAAGAAGAGAAATTTTTCTCTATTACGGTTAAAAATGGATGAATATGGGTATATTAATGATGGTTTTGTTTTCTGTTGCTCATGATAGGAAACTTAAACATATATCAATGTCAGATGAAGGTGGATTGACAGATGAAAAATAAAGGAGGTGAAGGTATGTTAAAAAGAATCGTTCAGGCGTTTTTTATCATTTTTGGTGCAGTTGTGGGGATTTTTATCATTCCAGAGTTATTTCTGCTTTTAAATGTAAAGGACATACCTTTCATAACAAATGCTTACTCTTCAGCACTAATAGGAGCCGCTGTATTCTTGATCATCGGCAAATGGTGCACAGGTTATGTGGTAAATTGGGTGAAATGGATCGAGGATTCTCTATTGAAGGCGCCTCTTCCTGATCTTATATCTGGAAGTTTCGGATTAGTATTTGGACTTATTCTAGCATATCTTATTGTAAACGTGATCCCGCTAAACAATATCCCATATCATATTTTTGGTACCATTATTCCGATTTTCCTGGCTTTCTTTTTAGGATACCTTGGGTTTCAGGTAGGCTTTAAGAAGAAGGATGAAATGATGGGGCTGTTCTCCCGGTCTGCAAAGGTCAGCAAGAAAAAAGGAGCAGCTGATGATGAACCTGAAATAGAAGATAAAAAGCTGAAAATTTTAGACACAAGTGTTATCATTGATGGAAGAATCGCAGATATTTGCCAAACTGGATTCTTAGAAGGCGTCATGGTCATTCCTCAATTTGTACTCGAGGAATTACAGCATATTGCAGACTCCTCAGATGTGTTAAAGAGAAATAGAGGCCGAAGAGGTCTTGATATTTTAAATCGTATTCAAAAAGAGTTGGATATTAAAGTTGAAATTTACGAAGGTGACTTCGAAGACATTCAAGAGGTTGATAGCAAGCTTGTGAAGCTCGCGAAATTAACTTCAGGTGTTGTTGTGACCAATGATTTTAATTTAAATAAAGTATGCGAACTTCAAAAAGTAGCAGTGTTAAACATCAATGATCTAGCCAATGCGGTTAAACCGGTTGTACTGCCTGGGGAAGAAATGAAGGTACAGGTCATCAAAGATGGGAAAGAGCATAACCAAGGTGTTGCTTACTTAGATGACGGTACGATGATTGTGGTCGAAGAAGGACGCAATTACATTGGAAAAGACATCGATGTACTCGTCACAAGTGTGCTGCAGACTGCTGCTGGAAGAATGATTTTTGCGAAGCCAAAACTTCTGGAGAAGGCGCTCTAAAGGGAGAACGAACATGTATTATGAAGTAGTTATTCCGGCTGCGGGGCAGGGGAAACGAATGAAGGCCGGCCGCAATAAGCTTTTTATCGAGCTGAAAAGAATGCCGGTCATCATTCATACATTAAAGGTGTTTGACGCTCATTCACAATGCAAACGCATGATCCTAGCGATCAATGAGGAGGAGCGTCAAGACTTTGAAAGGCTACTCAAGGTACACGCTTTTCAAACGCCTGTTTCACTTGTCACTGGCGGTGAAGAACGTCAGCAAAGTGTATACGAAGGATTAAAGGCTGTGAAAGATGCGGACATCGTGCTTGTTCATGATGGGGCAAGGCCTTTTATTAAGCATACACAGATTGACTTGCTCGTTAAAGCAGCGATTGAAAAAGGCTCCGCAGTTGTAGCGGTACCAGTGAAAGACACAATCAAACGCGTTCAAGAAGGCAAAGTGGAACAAACCATTGAACGTCAGAGCTTGTGGGCGGTCCAGACCCCACAAGCTTTTCGTCATTCTATTTTAAAAGAGGCGCATGAACATGCGGAGCGGACAGGCTTCCTTGGAACAGATGACGCCAGTCTTGTTGAACAATTACATGGCGAGAATGTGTATATTGTCCAAGGAGACTATACCAATATTAAGCTGACAACACCGGATGATTTATTAGTTGCCAAGGCAATTATGGATGCGGAAAGAGGGTAATAGATCATGTTGAGAATAGGACAAGGCTTTGATGTACATCAATTAACAGAGGGGAGACCTCTGATTATCGGCGGGGTCACCATCCCTTATGAACAGGGACTGCTAGGGCATTCAGACGCTGACGTACTGCTTCACACAGTGGCAGATGCCTGCCTGGGTGCGATTGCTGAAGGAGATATCGGCAGACATTTCCCAGACACAGATCCTGAGTTTAAGGATGCAGATTCTTTTAAATTATTGCAGCATGTGTGGGCACTTGTGAAAGAAAAAGGTTACACACTTGTGAATATTGACTGCACCATCATGGCGCAAAAACCAAAAATGGCACCTTACATTCAACCAATGTGTGAGAAAATCGCAGAAGCACTTGAGGCAGATGTCACACAGGTGAACGTCAAAGCAACAACGACAGAGAAACTCGGATTTACAGGAAGAGGCGAAGGAATTGCCTCTCAGGCAACAGTGCTTCTTCAGAAAAAGTAAAATCCATTTTGATGAGAATGGGTTTTGATGATAAAATACGTTTATAAAAAATTGGTGTCAGACAACATGATGCAGATGAAAGGAAGTTAAACTCATGGGAAATGAAGTGCGTGTTCGTTATGCACCGAGTCCAACTGGTCATTTACATATTGGGAATGCTAGAACGGCTCTTTTCAACTATTTGTTCGCACGCAGCCAAGGCGGCAAATTTATTATTCGAATCGAGGATACGGATCAAAAGCGTAATGTAGAAGGCGGGGAGGAAAGCCAGCTTCGCCACCTGCAATGGCTAGGTATTGATTGGGATGAGAGCATTGATAAAGATGGCGGTTACGGTCCTTACAGACAATCAGAGCGAAATGATATTTACAAAAAATATTATGACGAGCTCTTAGAGAAGGACTTGGCGTATAAGTGCTATTGTACGGCTGAAGAGCTAGAGGCAGAGCGTGAAGCACAAATCGCCCGCAGTGAAATGCCTCGATATTCTGGTAAATGCAGTCATTTATCAAAAGAAGAAGAGGACAAGCTGGTTGCTGAAGGAAGAGAGCCAAGCATCCGCTTCCGAGTGCCAAAAGGAGAAATCATCAAATTTGACGACATGGTTAAAGGCGATATTTCGTTTGAAACAGACGGCATCGGTGATTTTGTTATTGTGAAGAAAGATGGCACGCCAACTTATAACTTTGCCGTAGCCGTGGATGATCATTTGATGAAAATGACTCACGTTCTTCGCGGAGAGGATCATATTTCAAATACGCCTAAACAAATTATGGTTTTTAATGCATTTGGCTGGGATGTTCCGCTATTTGGACATATGACGTTGATTGTGAACGAAAACCGCAAGAAATTAAGTAAACGTGATGAATCAATTATTCAATTCATCGAGCAATATAAGAATTTAGGATATTTACCTGAAGCTCTGTTTAACTTCATTGCATTACTTGGATGGTCTCCAGTGGGCGAAGAAGAACTGTTTACAAAAGAGCAATTCATCGACATTTTCGATGTGAATCGACTTTCTAAGTCACCAGCTCTATTTGATATGCATAAACTAAAATGGGTGAACAACCAATACGTGAAAGCACTTGATCTTGATCAGGTTGTGGCACTAACACTTCCGCATCTTCAAAAAGCAGGCAAGGTAAGTGAGCAGCTGACAGAAGAAGAAAACACATGGGTACGCAAGCTTATTTCTCTGTATCACGAACAATTAAGCTACGGAGCAGAAATTGTTGAGTTAACAGAGTTGTTCTTTAAGGAGCAAATTGAGTATAATCAAGAGGCAAAGGAAGTTCTAGCAGAGGAGCAAGTACCAGAAGTGATGGCATCTTTTGCAGGTCAGCTTGAACAGCTTGAGTCTTTCACACCTGATGAAATCAAGGCTGCCATTAAAGCGGTACAAAAAGAAACAGGGCATAAAGGCAAGAAACTATTCATGCCGATTCGTGTGGCTGTCACAGGACAAACGCATGGCCCAGAACTTCCGCAAAGTATTGAATTACTAGGTAAAGAAACGGTATTAAACCGCATTAAACAAATATAAGGAAATCGTTGCGAGGGAGAAGTACAATGTACTCGTCCATCACAGAAAGAGTCTCCACCGGCTGAAAGAGACTTATGGGCAGACGTTGGAAATGCACCCTCAAGACCCTTGAGGAACACGTACGTTAGTATGCAAGGGCGGTATCCTCCGTTATGGGATTAAGTTGAGAAGGCTGAAAAGTGGCTTTCTAAACAGAGTGGAACCGCGTTTTCAAAACGTCTCTGTCATTTGGCAGAGGCGTTTTTTATTTGTCCAAAAAAAGAGAGCAAGTCCTAAGAGAGATTGATGGGGAAGAACGGGGGGAGCATGTGTTTTTCAAAATGCTGAAAGAAGATATTGATACTGTGTTTGATCAAGATCCTGCTGCTAGAAGCTATATTGAAGTAGTGCTAACCTATTCAGGGCTTCATGCGATTTGGGCTCACCGTATTGCGCACGCATTTTATAAGCGGAAGCTGTATTTTATTGCGCGGATCATTTCTCAGGTCAGCCGTTTTTTCACAGGGGTGGAAATTCACCCAGCGGCAACCATTGGCAGGCGGTTCTTCATTGATCACGGCATGGGCGTTGTGATCGGGGAAACATGTGAAATTGGAGACAACGTCACTGTTTTCCAAGGCGTGACATTAGGGGGAACAGGGAAAGAAAAGGGAAAGCGGCATCCGACCATTTTAGACGATGCCCTTATTGCGACAGGTGCCAAGGTGCTTGGTTCCATTACAGTTGGAAAAGGAGCCAAGATTGGAGCGGGGTCGGTTGTGTTAAAGGACGTACCCGACCATTCCACCGTTGTCGGTATACCTGGGCGAGTCGTCGTTCAAAATGGAAAGAAAATCAATCGTGATCTCAATCATCAAGATTTGCCAGATCCAATTTCCGATCGTTTTAAAGAATTGGAACGAGAAATGGAAAAGCTAAAAGGTGAGCTGGCTTCATTGAGCAGAAAGGAAGAACAATCATGACAATCAATATTTATAATACATTGACACGTAAGAAAGAAGAATTTGTCCCGCTTGAGCCAGGAAAGGTCAAGATGTATGTGTGCGGACCAACCGTTTATAACTACATTCATATCGGGAATGCTAGACCTGCTATTGTTTATGACACTGTACGTAAGTATTTAGAATACAGCGGTTACGATGTGAACTTTGTATCAAACTTTACAGATGTGGATGATAAACTCATCAAAGCAGCCAATGAACTCGGAGAAGATGTGCCGACAATTGCTGACCGGTTTATCCAAGCTTACTTTGAAGACGTCAGTGCACTAGGCTGCAAAAAAGCAGACCTTCACCCGCGAGTAACGGAAAACATGGATGATATCATTGCGTTTATTGCGACATTGATTGAAAAAGGCTACGCCTATGAAGCAGATGGCGACGTGTATTACAGCACACGTTCATTTGAAGGGTATGGAAAGCTTTCTCACCAATCAATTGATGAGCTGAAGACAGGCGCCCGTATTCGTGTAGGTGAAAAGAAACGAGATGCACTGGACTTTGCTCTTTGGAAGGCTGCAAAGGATCAGGAAATCTCATGGGATAGCCCATGGGGCGAAGGACGCCCAGGCTGGCACATTGAATGCTCGGCAATGGTCAAAAAATATTTAGGTGATACGATCGACATTCATGCTGGAGGACAGGATCTAACATTCCCGCACCATGAGAATGAAATTGCCCAATCTGAGGCTTTGACAGGGAAGCCTTTTGCGAAGTATTGGATGCATAACGGGTATATTAATATTGATAATGAAAAAATGTCAAAATCACTTGGCAACTTTGTGCTGGTGCATGACATTGTGAAAGAACAAGATCCTGATGTCCTGCGCTTCTTTATGTTGTCGGTTCACTATCGTCACCCAATTAACTACTCAATGGATTTATTAGAAAGTACAAAGAGTGCGTTTAACCGACTCAAAACATCGTATGCGAATTTACATCACCGTCTCGAGAGCAGCACGAATATCACGGAAGACAATGCTGAATGGCTGGCAAAAATTGAAGAACAGCGTGCGACATTTATTTCTGAAATGAATGATGACTTCAATACAGCAAATGCGATCTCTGTTTTATTCGAATTAGCGAAACAGGCGAATTATTATATGGAAAATGATCATACTTCGGAGGAAGTGATCAAGGCATTTATCGGTTTGTTCCAAGAAATTACGTCTGTTCTTGGCTTCTCATTAGAAGAAAAGCACACGCTTGACGAAGAGGTAGAAGCGTTAATTGAAAAACGTAATGAAGCTAGAAGAAATCGTGATTTTGCCCTATCTGATCAAATTCGTGACCAATTAAAGAACATGAATATTGTGTTGGAGGACACTCCTCAAGGTACTCGCTGGAAAAGAGGAGAATAGGCAATGTTGAATTTTGAAAAGCTGAAAGACGGTAAACAGCTGAACGGACTTGCGCTAGCTTATATGGGTGATGCCATTTTTGAAGTATATGTGAGGCATCACCTCCTCCAAACGGGGGCGACAAAACCAAATGAGCTGCACAAACGAGCAAGCAAAATTGTTTCAGCTAAATCACAGGCTTCTATTTTATTTACGCTTCAGCAGCAAGGCTTTTTCACTGAAGCAGAAGAAGCGGTGCTGAAAAGAGGAAGAAACGCAAAATCAGGCACAGTGCCTAAAAACACGGACGTTCAAACGTATCGTTATAGTACAGCGTTTGAAGCGCTCATGGGTTATTTATTTATCGAAAAGCAGGACGAACGCTTAGAAGAGCTGATTGGTCAGGCGATTGAAATTGGAACGTCAGGGAGGAAGACAAATGAGTCAGCAACATGATTATGTCATTGGGAAAAATGCAGTGATTGAGACACTGAAGTCAGATCGGGAGTTATACAAGCTCTGGATGGCAGAAAACACTGTAAAAGGACAAGCCCAGCAGGTCATTGAACTCGCTAAAAAGCAAAATATCACCATTCAGTATGTTCCGAGGAAAAAGCTTGATCAAATGGTGACAGGTCAGCACCAGGGAATCGTTGCACAAGTAGCAGCATATGAATATGCAGAATTGGACGATCTGTATCAAATTGCTGAAAAGCGGAATGAGCAGCCATTCTTTCTGATTTTAGATGAAATTGAAGATCCGCATAATTTAGGATCGATTATGCGTACGGCAGATGCTGTAGGGGCACACGGGATTGTCATTCCAAAAAGGAGAGCGGTCGGTCTAACAACAACAGTTGCTAAGGCATCCACTGGAGCAATTGAGCATATTCCTGTTGCAAAAGTGACCAATCTTTCAAGAGCCCTTGATGAAATGAAAGAAAGAGGAATCTGGGTTGCGGGAACAGATGCGTCTGCTAAACAGGATTACAGACAATTTGATGGTACAATGCCGCTGGCTCTTGTGATTGGCAGTGAAGGAAAAGGTATTGGGCGATTGATTAAGGAAAAGTGTGATTTTCTGATTAAACTGCCTATGGCCGGGAAGGTTACTTCTTTAAATGCATCAGTTGCCGCTGGTCTATTGATGTATGAAGTGTATCGAAAACGTTATCCGTTAGGAGAATAGAGATGGATATCCTCTTAGTCGATGGATACAACATGATAGGTGCATGGCCTCAGCTGCAGCACTTAAAGGAAAACAGCTTTGAAGAAGCCAGAGACGTGCTGATTCAACATTTAGCAGAATATCAAGCATACACAGGGTATCGAGTCATTGTCGTATTCGATGCCCATATGGTCAAAGGAATTGAAAAGAAGCGGACCAATCACCGAGTAGAGGTCATCTTTACGAGAGAGAATGAAACGGCGGATGAGCGGATTGAAAAGCTGGCGCAGGATTTGAATAATATTCGGACGCAAATTCATGTGGCAACCTCTGATTTTACGGAACAATGGGCTATTTTTGGACAAGGAGCTCTTCGGAAGTCGGCTCGTGAGCTTTTAAGAGAGATTGAAGTGATAGAACGAAAGATTGAAACGAGAGTCAAAAAGATTACTTCTGATAAACCAGCATCTAAGATTGAATTGTCAGAAGATGTATTGAAAACGTTTGAAAAATGGCGGCGCGGGAATCTGGAATAGCTTGACGATATTTCAACCATTAATGTATAATATTTCTATCTAGGTGCGGTCGGGGGGATCGAAGTGAATCTAAACAACAGCAAGGGTAAGTCCATCAGAGAGCAATTTTGCCAGTTGGAAGATGAACAAGTCATTGAAAGGGTTCATGTCGGAGATAGTGATGCGCTAGATTATTTAATAACGAAATACCGCAATTTTGTACGTGCGAAAGCAAGATCTTATTTCTTGATAGGAGCGGATCGAGAGGACATTGTCCAAGAGGGAATGATCGGACTTTATAAGTCTATCCGCGATTTCAGAGAGGACAAGCTTACTTCATTTAAGGCTTTTGCAGAGTTATGTATTACCCGCCAAATTATCACCGCAATTAAAACAGCTACTCGCCAAAAACATATCCCGTTAAATTCCTATGTATCATTAGACAAGCCGATCTACGATGAAGAATCGGACAGAACATTATTGGATGTCATTTCCGGTGCTAAAGCGCTTAACCCAGAAGACTTAATCATTAGCAAAGAAGAATTTGATGATATCGAAATGAAGATGGGTGAACTGCTTAGCGAGCTGGAAAGAAAGGTACTTGTGCTTTATCTTGATGGCAGATCCTATCAAGAGATTTCTGAAGATTTAAACCGTCATGTGAAATCAATTGATAACGCACTCCAAAGAGTAAAGAGAAAATTAGAGAAATATTTAGAGCTTCGCGAGATTAGTCTCTAATCAAACCTATATTGACAGCTTTTTCGACACTGTGATAAGGTACTAATGAAATGATGTCGAGAAAATAGGTGTAAATATGAGGAAAAAGATTACTCTAGCCTGTAAAGACTGCGGAAGCCGCAATTATACGACAATGAAAAGTGTTGCTTCAGCAGCTGAAAGATTAGAAGTTAAGAAATATTGCAAGACTTGTAATTCACATAAAACACATTTAGAAACGAAGTAAGATTTGCGTTCTTTATTCTGTGGAGGTCTTTTACATGCGTATTATCAGTTTCTTAAAAAGTGTCGGAAAAGAAATGAAAAAGGTCAGCTGGCCAAAGAAGAACGAAATGGTCCGCTATACAATTACTGTTATTTTAACAGTCGTATTCTTTGCCATCTTTTTCTCTTTTCTTGATATAGGAATCTCACAATTAATCGAATTAATTCATTAATACTTGAATAATGGTCTGCTGAACGTGCTATAATAGATCATAATATGACTTGCCAAAAAACCCGTTTTACGGGTTTTTTCAATTGCTTGAAAATATTTACCGGTACTCGAGATTCGTCAAATAGACATTATGAAATGTGGGGAGGGAAGGACTAAATAGTCCTGAACGAAAATGGAAAAGAATTGGTATGTTGTGCATACGTACTCTGGCTATGAAAACAAAGTAAAAGCGAACTTGGAAAAGCGTGTTGAATCAATGGGCATGCAGGATAAAATCTTCCGCGTCGTCGTACCAGAAGAAGAAGAAACAGATATTAAAAATGGTAAGAAAAAAGTCGTCAAAAAGAAAGTATTCCCTGGCTATGTCCTAGTGGAAATCGTGATGACTGACGACTCTTGGTATGTTGTTCGTAATACACCGGGTGTCACTGGATTCGTTGGATCAGCTGGATCAGGCTCAAAGCCAACTGCGCTGCTGCCAGGCGAAGCTGAAACCATTCTGAAGAGAATGGGTCTTGAAGAACGCAAAACAGAAATCGACTTTGAGCTCAAAGAAACAGTTAAGGTTATCGATGGACCGTTTGCTAACTTCACTGGCTCTATTGAAGAAATTGATTACGATAAAAGCAAAGTCAAAGTATTCGTTAATATGTTTGGTAGAGAAACACCTGTTGAACTTGAGTTCACGCAGATCGATAAATTGTAATTCAAAAGAGCTTGAAATGAGTGTATAGAAGTGGTAATATAGCAAAGGTACGTCTTGAGTTCACTCAAGATCGCTAGCTAGTTATTTCGTCATTCATATAAAGAATGAAGTTGTTGAGTGGGAGGGGGATTCCCCTATTACCACATCACGGACTTTAAGGAGGTGTGTCTCGTGGCTAAAAAAGTAGTTAAAGTTGTTAAATTGCAAATTCCTGCTGGAAAAGCTAACCCAGCTCCACCAGTTGGACCTGCACTAGGTCAAGCCGGTGTTAATATCATGGGATTCTGTAAGGAGTTTAACGCTCGTACAGCTGACCAAGCTGGTCTTATCATTCCTGTTGAAATTTCGGTTTTTGAAGACCGTTCATTTACATTTATTACTAAAACTCCACCTGCTGCAGTTTTACTTAAAAAAGCAGCTGGTATTGAGTCTGGTTCTGGTGAACCTAACCGTAATAAAGTGGCAACTGTTAAGCGTGATAAAGTACGCGAAATCGCGGAAACAAAAATGCCTGACTTAAACGCTGCTAGCGTTGAATCAGCTATGCGCATGGTTGAAGGTACTGCACGCAGTATGGGTATTGTCATCGAAGATTAATTTTTTGTCTTGTTGGGTTGCGAGTTTGGTTTTGACAAGTTCGCAACCCTTATTCGTGGGAGGTTATTCCGCTAAAACCACATAAGGAGGATTTTTATAATGGCTAAAAAAGGTAAAAAGTATGTAGAAGCTGCTAAGCTGATCGAACGTACTAAAGCGTATGATGTAGCTGAAGCTGTTTCTCTTACAAAAAAAGCAAATACAGCGAAATTTGATGCGACTGTAGAAGTTGCTTTTCGTTTGGGCGTAGACCCTCGTAAAAACGATCAACAAATCCGCGGTGCAGTTGTACTTCCTAACGGAACTGGTAAAACTCAACGCGTTCTTGTGTTCGCTAAAGGCGAAAAAGCAAAAGAAGCAGAAGCTGCTGGAGCAGACTACGTTGGAGATTCTGATTACATCACTAAAATCCAACAAGGTTGGTTCGAATTCGATGTAATCGTTGCGACACCTGACATGATGGGTGAAGTTGGTAAGATCGGTCGTGTACTTGGACCAAAAGGTCTTATGCCAAACCCTAAAACAGGAACTGTAACGTTCGAAGTTGAAAAAGCAATCAATGAAATCAAAGCTGGTAAAGTAGAATACCGCGTTGATAAAGCTGGTAACATCCACGCGCCAATCGGAAAGGTTTCTTTCGAGGACGAAAAGCTTGTTGAGAACTTTGCAACAATCTATGACACAATCCTTAAAGCAAAACCTGCAGCGGCTAAAGGTGTATACGTGAAAAACGTTTCTGTTACATCTACTATGGGCCCTGGCGTGAAAGTGGATCCATCTTCTTTCTCTACAAAATAATTCTTGACTTATGACAAACATTTTGATAATATCAAAATGTTGTAAAATAGAATAATGTCCATTTATACCGTAGACAGCAGGGGCCTTATGGCTTAATTAACCCGCCGAGGTGTATATGTCACAGTCTTACGTTAACGTATGCTTGTATATACAGCCTCCATGTCTTAATGGAGGCTTTTTATATGGAGAACCGTTCGTTAGGAACGTGATGGCCTGATCGGTATAAGTGTTACACAAAGAATGTACAGGAGGTGTAACCATGAGCAATGCAATCGATACTAAAAAAGTTGTCGTTGATGAAATTACTTCTAAATTTAAAGATAGTATGTCTACTGTCATTGTAGATTACCGCGGTCTTTCAGTTTCTGAAGTGACTGAACTTCGTAAACAGCTTCGTGAAGCTGGCGTAGAATTCAAAGTTTACAAAAACACTTTGACTCGCCGTGCAGTTGAACAAGTTGAACTAACGGGTTTAAACGATTTCTTAACAGGTCCAAACGCTATCGCATTCAGTAACGAAGATGTTATCGCACCTGCGAAAATCATCAACGAATTTGCGAAAAGCCACGAAGCTTTAGAAATCAAAGCTGGTGTCATCGAAGGAAACGTAGCGACTGTAGAAGAAGTGAAGGCTCTTGCGGAACTTCCGTCTCGCGAAGGCTTACTTTCTATGTTGCTTAGCGTTCTTCAAGCTCCAGTTCGTAATCTTGCTCTTGCTACTAAAGCAGTTGCAGATCAAAAAGAAGAACAAGGCGCTTAATGCGTACTTTACGTTTACGTAAAAAAACTTAAAATGGAGGAATTACAAATGGCTTTAAATATCGAAGAAATCATTGCTTCAGTTAAAGAAGCAACTGTACTTGAGTTAAACGACTTAGTAAAAGCAATCGAAGAAGAATTTGGCGTAACTGCTGCTGCTCCTGTAGCTGTAGCTGCTGGTGGCGGTGCTGCTGCTGAAGAAAAAACTGATTTTGATCTAGTACTTGCTGGTGCTGGAGACCAAAAAATCAAAGTTATCAAAGTGGTTCGTGAAATCACTGGTCTTGGCTTGAAAGAAGCTAAAGAACTTGTTGACAACACTCCAAAACCACTTAAAGAAGGTATTGCTAAAGAAGAAGCTGAAGAACTTAAAGCTAAGCTTGAAGAAGTTGGCGCTTCTGTAGAAGTTAAGTAATCTTCGCCTAATCTTTTGGGAAAGCTCGCTTTTACTGGCGGGCTTTTTCTTTTCTAATCTCCTGAAACGATTGAATCCAGAGGAGGTCCATTCACCATGAGTGACCACTATTATACGGAAAAGCCATCAGTGAAAAGCAATAAACAGACATGGGACTTCACCTTGAGAAACCGTACCTTTACTTTTACAAGTGACAGTGGAGTGTTTTCTAAGAAAGAAGTCGACTTTGGTTCAAGGCTTTTAATTGAAGCTTTCGAAGAACCTGACTTGGATGGCGATGTCTTAGATGTCGGTTGCGGTTATGGACCGATCGGCTTATCGTTAGCAAACGAAATGACTAGCCGTACCATTCATATGATTGATGTGAACGAAAGAGCAGTCGAACTTTCAAAGGAAAACGCTAAACATAATCGCATTGATAATGTTCGCATCTATCAAAGTGATTTGTTCTCGAATGTTCATTCCTCAGCTGCTTTTGCCTCTATACTGACCAATCCCCCAATACGGGCAGGGAAGAAAGTTGTACATGCGATCTTTGAAAAAAGTGCTGATCATTTATTGCCGGAAGGTGAGTTGTGGGTGGTTATTCAGAAAAAGCAAGGTGGACCATCTGCGATTGAAAAATTAGAGCAGCTCTTTGGAGAAGTCGAGGTTGTATTGAAAAAAAAGGGCTACTATATAATCAAAGCTAAAAAAGTTTGACGCAGTTTCCTAGCTGTGTTAACATTATAAAATGCCAATGTGTATATTTTGCTTGATAGGCTTAAAAAACAACTATTTTGTATAAATTATGCATACTTGGGAAAACTAATAAAATCGGTATTTGTTTTTGGATGTGGTTTTCTTATTTTAGAAACCCTTTTTTCTTTTGTCTTGTAAAAGTATTTCTTTACTGACATTTGAAAGACAGAAATACTTTTTACACATATAATACGCATGATTTGAGGGGTGAATCAGTTGACAGGTCAACTAGTTCAGTATGGACGACACCGCCAGCGCAGAAGCTACGCACGCATAAGCGAAGTGTTAGAATTACCAAATCTCATTGAAATTCAAACCTCTTCTTATCAGTGGTTTCTTGATGAGGGTCTTAGAGAGATGTTTCAAGATATATCCCCAATTGAGGATTTTACTGGTAACCTTTCTCTTGAATTCATTGATTACAGCCTAGGGGATCCTAAGTATCCTGTAGCAGAATCAAAAGAACGTGATGTAACTTACTCTGCTCCACTAAGAGTAAAAGTTCGTTTAATTAACAAAGAAACTGGAGAAGTAAAAGACCAAGATGTGTTCATGGGTGATTTCCCAATCATGACAGACACAGGTACTTTTATCATTAATGGTGCGGAACGTGTAATCGTTTCTCAGTTAGTGCGTTCTCCAAGTGTATATTTCAGTGGTAAAGTAGACAAAAACGGTAAAAAAGGTTTTACTGCGACTGTCATTCCAAACCGTGGCGCATGGTTAGAATACGAAACTGATGCGAAGGATGTAGTCTATGTACGCATCGATCGCACACGTAAGTTGCCGGTTACGGTTCTTTTGCGTGCTCTCGGCTTCAGCTCTGATCAAGAGATTCTTGACCTCATTGGCGAGAATGAATACTTACGCAACACGCTGGAAAAAGACAATACAGAGAATGCCGATAAAGCACTTCTCGAAATCTACGAGCGCCTCCGCCCTGGAGAGCCGCCAACAGTTGAAAATGCGAAAAGCTTGCTAGACTCTCGCTTCTTCGATCCGAAGAGATATGACCTAGCAAATGTTGGACGCTACAAGATTAATAAGAAGCTTCATATTAAAAATAGACTGTTCAATCAAAAATTGGCTGAAACGTTAGTTGACCCTGAAACAGGTGAAATTCTAGCAGAAAAAGGTCAAATTTTAGACAGAAGAGTTCTTGATAAAGTTCTTCCATACTTAGAAAACGGCATCGGATTTAGAAAGCTATATCCTAATGGTGGCGTAGTAGAAGATGAAGTAGAACTTCAATCTATTAAGATTTATGCACCGTCTGATCAAGAAGGCGAGCAAGTGATCAACGTGATTGGAAATGCATATGTAGAGGAAGCTGTGAAAAACATCACGCCTTCTGACATCATTGCATCAATCAGTTACTTCTTCAACCTTCTTCATGGTGTAGGTGACACAGATGATATCGACCACCTTGGTAACCGTCGTCTGCGTTCTGTAGGTGAACTTCTGCAAAACCAATTCCGTATTGGTTTAAGCAGAATGGAGCGTGTTGTTCGTGAAAGAATGTCAATTCAAGACACAAACACAATCACACCTCAGCAGCTGATCAACATTCGTCCTGTGATCGCTTCTATCAAAGAGTTCTTTGGTAGTTCTCAGCTATCTCAGTTCATGGATCAAACAAACCCGCTTGCTGAATTGACGCACAAACGTCGTCTGTCAGCGCTTGGACCGGGTGGTTTGACACGTGAGCGTGCAGGAATGGAAGTTCGTGACGTTCACTACTCTCACTATGGACGTATGTGTCCGATTGAAACACCAGAGGGTCCAAACATTGGTTTGATCAACTCTCTATCTTCATTCGCAAAAGTGAATCGCTTCGGATTTATCGAAACACCTTACCGCCGGGTTGATCCTGAAACTGGTAAAGTGACACCGAGAATCGATTACTTAACTGCTGATGAAGAGGATAACTACGTAGTAGCACAAGCGAACGCTATATTAGGTGAAGATGGTTCGTTTATTGATGATAATATCATTGCTCGTTTCAGAGGGGAAAACACCGTTGTTCCTCGAAACCGCGTTGACTACATGGACGTTTCGCCAAAGCAGGTTGTTTCTGCAGCGACAGCATGTATCCCATTCTTAGAAAACGATGACTCTAACCGTGCTCTAATGGGAGCGAACATGCAGCGTCAGGCTGTGCCTTTGATGCAGCCAGAATCACCGATTGTTGGTACAGGTATGGAGTACGTATCAGGTAAAGACTCTGGTGCTGCTGTCATCTGCCGCTACCCAGGTGTTGTAGAACGCGTAGAAGCAAAAAATATTTGGGTTCGCCGTTATGAAGACGTTGACGGACAACAAGTCAAAGGAAACCTAGACAAATACAGCTTGCTGAAATTTGTCCGCTCTAACCAAGGGACTTGCTACAACCAGCGTCCTATCGTAAGTGTTGGAGATGAAGTCGTTAAAGGAGAAATCCTGGCAGACGGACCTTCTATGGAAAAAGGTGAATTGGCTCTAGGACGTAACGTCATGGTTGGCTTCATGACTTGGGACGGTTACAACTACGAGGATGCGATCATCATGAGTGAGCGCCTTGTAAAAGATGACGTCTACACGTCTATTCATATTGAAGAATATGAATCAGAAGCTCGTGATACAAAGCTTGGACCAGAAGAAATCACTCGTGATATTCCAAACGTTGGGGAAGATGCTTTACGCAACCTTGACGAGCGCGGAATCATCCGTATTGGTGCAGAAGTAAAAGACGGAGATCTTCTTGTAGGGAAAGTAACGCCTAAAGGTGTAACAGAACTAACAGCTGAAGAACGTCTATTACATGCAATCTTCGGTGAAAAGGCTCGTGAAGTGCGTGATACGTCTCTACGTGTTCCACACGGCGGCGGCGGAATTATCCACGATGTAAAAGTCTTTAACCGTGAAGATGGAGATGAATTACCTCCAGGTGTAAACCAGTTAGTCCGCGTATACATCGTTCAGAAGCGTAAGATTTCTGAAGGTGACAAAATGGCCGGACGACATGGTAACAAAGGGGTTATCTCTAAAATTCTTCCAGAAGAAGATATGCCGTATCTTCCAGACGGAACACCGATCGATATCATGTTGAACCCTCTAGGGGTACCATCTCGTATGAACATCGGTCAGGTACTTGAGCTTCATATGGGTATGGCTGCACGTTACCTTGGCATCCACATTGCGTCACCAGTATTTGATGGTGCGCGCGAGGAAGATGTTTGGGAAACGCTTGAAGAAGCAGGTATGTCTCGTGATGCGAAAACAGTCCTTTATGACGGTCGAACTGGTGAACCATTCGACAACCGTGTATCTGTCGGAATCATGTACATGATCAAACTGGCTCACATGGTTGACGATAAACTTCACGCTCGTTCAACTGGACCATACTCACTTGTTACGCAGCAGCCACTTGGCGGTAAAGCACAGTTTGGTGGTCAGCGTTTCGGAGAGATGGAAGTATGGGCACTTGAAGCTTACGGTGCAGCATATACACTTCAAGAGATCTTAACAGTTAAATCGGATGACGTTGTGGGTCGTGTGAAAACATACGAAGCCATCGTCAAAGGGGATAACGTACCTGAACCAGGTGTCCCTGAATCATTCAAAGTGTTAATCAAAGAACTTCAAAGTTTAGGTATGGATGTGAAAATCCTATCTGGCGATGAAGAAGAGATAGAAATGAGAGATTTAGAAGACGATGAGGAAACGAAGAAAGCAGACGGATTAGCGTTATCTAATGACGAAGATGCTGCAGACCTCGCACCTGTCGATCTTGAACGTGACGCAGTCACAAAAGAATAGCAGAAACGATTAGAGCAAGTGACTAGGGTATAACCCGAAGATTAAAAGGGAGGTAGGCCCCTTGCTAGATGTGAACAATTTTGAGTATATGAACATCGGTCTCGCATCACCTGATAAAATCCGTTCTTGGTCTTTTGGTGAAGTGAAAAAGCCTGAAACGATTAACTATCGTACACTGAAACCTGAAAAAGATGGTCTCTTTTGTGAACGTATCTTCGGACCACAAAAAGACTGGGAATGTCATTGTGGGAAGTATAAACGCGTTCGGTATAAGGGTGTTGTATGTGACCGTTGTGGTGTAGAAGTAACACGGGCAAAAGTCCGTCGTGAGAGAATGGGGCATATCGAACTGGCTGCCCCAGTTTCCCACATTTGGTATTTCAAAGGTATCCCAAGCCGTATGGGTCTTGTTCTTGATATGTCACCACGTGCGTTAGAAGAAGTGATCTACTTCGCTTCTTACGTCGTGACAGATCCGGGCAACACACCGCTTGAGAAGAAACAACTTCTTTCTGAGAAAGAATTCCGTGCTTATTTAGATAAATACGGTAATACATTCCAAGCAGCTATGGGTGCAGAAGCAATCAACAAACTTCTTCAAGATATCGATCTTGTAAAAGAAGTAGATACACTGAAAGAAGAGCTGAAAACTGCTCAAGGACAGCGTCGTACACGTGCGATCAAACGCCTTGAAGTGTTAGAAGCCTTCCGTAACTCAGGAAACAAACCATCTTGGATGATTCTTGATGTACTTCCGGTGATTCCGCCAGAATTACGTCCAATGGTTCAGCTTGATGGTGGACGTTTTGCTACTTCTGACTTGAACGACCTTTATCGTCGTGTCATCAACCGTAACAATCGTCTGAAGCGTTTATTAGATCTTGGCGCGCCAAGCATCATCGTTCAGAACGAGAAGCGTATGCTTCAAGAAGCTGTCGATGCCTTGATTGATAATGGACGTAGAGGCCGACCAGTAACAGGACCAGGAAATAGACCATTGAAATCTCTTTCTCACATGCTGAAAGGGAAACAAGGACGTTTCCGTCAAAACTTGCTTGGTAAACGTGTTGACTATTCTGGACGTTCCGTTATCGTCGTAGGACCACATTTGAAAATGTATCAGTGTGGACTTCCGAAAGAAATGGCTCTTGAATTATTCAAACCATTCGTGATGAAGGAGCTTGTTGAAAAAGGATTAGCTCACAACATCAAGAGTGCGAAGCGTAAAATTGAGCGCGTGCAGCCAGAAGTATGGGATGTTTTAGAATCAGTTATTCGTGAGCATCCAGTCTTACTAAACCGCGCACCGACTCTTCACAGACTTGGTATTCAAGCGTTTGAACCTACACTTGTGGAAGGACGCGCAATTCGTCTGCATCCACTTGTATGTACAGCCTACAACGCTGACTTTGACGGTGACCAAATGGCGGTTCACGTACCATTATCTGCTGAAGCTCAAGCTGAAGCTCGTATCTTAATGCTTGCTGCTCAAAACATTTTGAACCCGAAAGATGGAAAACCAGTTGTTACGCCATCTCAGGATATGGTGCTTGGTAACTACTACCTTACACTTGAGCGCAAAGGTGCTATCGGAGAAGGTATGGTCTTCAAAGATACTGACGAAGCCCTTCTTGCTTATCAAAATGGTTATGTGCATCTTCATACACGTGTAGCTGTTGCAGCTAGCTCGTTGAAGAATGTGACATTCACTGATGAACAGCGTTCTAAATTGTTGATTACAACAGTTGGAAAACTGATCTTTAACGAAATCTTACCGGAATCATTCCCATACATGAATGAGCCGACAAAGAGCAATATTGAAGAAAAAACGCCTGATCGTTTCTTCCTTGAAAAAGGTGAGGATGTAAAAGCTGCGATCGAGAAACAAGAAATCAATGCGCCGTTCAAAAAAGGTATTTTAGGTAAAATCATTGCAGAAATCTTTAAGAGATTCCATATCACTGAGACATCTAAAATGCTTGACCGCATGAAAAATCTTGGTTTCAGATACTCTACTAAAGCCGGTATTACGGTTGGTGTGTCTGATATCGTCGTATTAGATGATAAGCAGCAAATTCTTGAAGAAGCACAAGCAAAAGTAGATAACGTCATGAAGCAATTCAGACGTGGTTTGATTACTGAAGAAGAGCGTTATGAGAGAGTTATTTCAATCTGGAGTTCTTCTAAAGATGTCATCCAAGGTAAACTGATGAAGTCCCTTGATGAAGTCAACCCAATCTACATGATGAGTGACTCTGGAGCGCGTGGTAACGCATCTAACTTCACTCAGCTGGCTGGTATGCGTGGTCTGATGGCCAACCCGGCTGGACGTATCATTGAACTTCCGATTAAATCTAGTTTCCGTGAAGGTTTAACGGTATTGGAATACTTTATTTCCACTCACGGTGCGCGTAAAGGTCTTGCCGATACAGCCCTTAAAACAGCTGACTCAGGTTACCTCACGCGTCGTCTCGTTGACGTTGCGCAGGATGTCATCATCCGTGAAACAGATTGCGGTACAGACCGTGGAATCTTGGCGAAGTCCATTAAAGAAGGAAATGAAATTATTGAGAAGCTTGAAGAACGTCTAATCGGACGTTTTGCAAGAAAACCAATTGTTCATCCTGAAACAGGCGAAGTCATTGTAGCCGAAAACGAACTAATTGATGAAGATAAAGCACTTGAAGTAGTTGAAGCAGGAATTGAGGAAGTATGGATCCGTTCTGCATTTACATGTAACACGCCTCATGGTGTATGTAAACGATGCTACGGCCGTAACCTTGCAACTGGTACTGACGTTGAAGTCGGTGAAGCAGTTGGAATCATCGCTGCACAATCAATCGGTGAGCCAGGAACTCAGCTTACAATGCGTACGTTCCACACCGGTGGGGTAGCAGGAGACGATATCACTCAAGGTCTACCTCGTATCCAAGAGCTGTTTGAAGCGCGTAATCCGAAAGGGCAAGCGACAATTTCTGAAATTGACGGTGTCGTTGCTGAAATTAACGATGTTCGTGACAAGCAGCAGGAAATTGTGGTTCAAGGCGAAGTTGAAACTCGCTCTTACACAGCTCCTTACAATGCACGTCTAAAAGTTGTTGAAGGTGACAAAGTCACTCGTGGTCAAGTGCTTACAGAAGGTTCAATCGATCCGAAAGAACTTCTTAAAGTGACTGACATGACAGCTGTTCAAGAATATCTGCTTCATGAAGTACAAAAAGTATACCGTATGCAAGGGGTAGAAATCGGAGATAAGCACGTAGAGGTAATGGTTCGCCAAATGCTTCGCAAAGTGCGTGTCGCTGATGCAGGGGATACAGACGTATTACCAGGCACACTTCTTGATGTACATCAATTCACTGAAGCAAACAAAAAAGTACTATTCGAAGGCAAACGTCCTGCAACAGGCCGGCCAGTTCTTCTTGGTATTACAAAAGCTTCGCTTGAAACAGACTCATTCTTGTCTGCGGCATCCTTCCAAGAAACGACTCGTGTCCTAACAGATGCGGCGATCAAAGGAAAACGCGATGAACTGCTTGGCTTGAAAGAGAATGTTATCATTGGTAAACTTGTTCCTGCTGGAACGGGAATGCCAAACTACCGTAAAGTTAAGCCGGTTTCGCAAGTGCAGCCGTCTGACGACATGGTTCCTGTAGAGTAATCTTTCTCGTGAGATTCCTATAAAATCATCAAAAAATGGTGAAGGATGTCAAGATAATCTGTCATACCATATTGACATCCTTCTGCCATGATGATAATATAACCAAGGTGCTCAAAATAAAACCTGTTACTTTGGAGGATATTCGATGTCTTATGATAAAGTATCACAGGCTCAATCCATTATTATTGGTACGAAGCAAACAGTAAAAGCTCTGAAACGAGATTCAGTAAAGGAAGTCGTCGTAGCGAAAGATGCTGATCCTGCTTTAACTGCTAGTGTATTGAAACTAGCGCAAGAGAAGGGTGTAGACATTTTAGTGGTAGATTCCATGAAAAAGCTCGGCAAGGCCTGCGGAATTGAAGTTGGGGCAGCAGCTGTTGCCATTATGTTATAGCGTACTTGTTTTGTTTTTGCATGCTTGAAATGCAAAAGCATTGTTTTTTGCCTTTTGATGAACCACCTGGGTATGTGGGTTATAAAAAAAGTAATGAAGGGAGGAATAACAACATGCCTACAATTAATCAGCTAATACGCAAAGGACGCGTGAGTAAAGTTGAAAACTCAAAGTCTCCTGCACTTAACAAAGGATACAACAGTTTCAAAAAAGAGCACACTAACGTAACATCTCCACAGAAGCGCGGGGTTTGTACTCGTGTCGGTACAATGACACCGAAAAAACCAAACTCAGCACTACGTAAATATGCTCGTGTACGTTTGTCTAACCTGATTGAGGTAACAGCTTACATTCCTGGTATCGGACATAACCTACAAGAGCACAGTGTAGTACTTATCCGTGGCGGACGTGTAAAAGACTTACCGGGTGTACGTTACCACATCGTTCGTGGTGCGCTTGATACTGCCGGAGTTGACGGTCGTATGCAAGGACGTTCTAAATACGGAACAAAACGCCCTAAACAAAGCAAATAATATAAACAAACATAAGGGTTTTTAGAAGTTGATAACAGATCAGTGGAGTCAGGAAGCTGACAATGATATTGAGATGAGAGACAGATAGAAATCCTTTTAAAAGAGAAGGGAGGCTATTCAGATGCCACGTAAAGGTCCTGTAGCAAAAAGAGACGTATTGCCAGATCCAATTTACAATTCTAAACTTGTATCTCGTTTGATCAACAAAATGATGATCGACGGTAAAAGAGGAAAGTCACAAACTATTCTCTACAAGTCATTTGATATCATCAAAGAACGTACTGGTAATGAAGCGATGGAGGTTTTCGAACAAGCCTTGAAAAACATCATGCCAGTTCTTGAAGTTAAAGCACGTCGTGTAGGTGGAGCTAACTACCAAGTTCCTGTAGAAGTTCGCCCAGACCGTCGTACTACTTTAGGTCTTCGCTGGTTAGTAAACTATGCTCGTCTTCGTGGAGAAAAAACGATGGAAGAGCGTCTTGCTAACGAAATCCTTGACGCAGCTAACAACACTGGTGCTGCTGTTAAGAAACGTGAAGACACACACAAAATGGCAGAAGCGAACAAAGCATTCGCTCACTACCGCTGGTAGGATTTATACCAAACTAAAAAAACTATTCCCTAATGAGGAAGGAGAAATTACCCAATGGCAAGAGAGTTCTCCTTAGACAAAACTCGTAATATTGGTATCATGGCTCACATCGATGCCGGTAAAACGACAACGACTGAGCGTATCTTGTACTACACTGGTCGTATCCATAAAATTGGTGAAACTCACGAAGGAGCTTCACAAATGGACTGGATGGAGCAGGAGCAAGAACGTGGTATTACAATCACTTCTGCTGCTACTACAGCACAATGGAAAGGTTACCGTGTAAACATCATCGATACACCAGGACACGTAGACTTCACTGTTGAAGTTGAACGTTCTTTACGTGTACTTGATGGTGCGGTTGCTGTCCTTGATGCACAATCAGGTGTAGAGCCACAAACTGAAACAGTTTGGCGCCAAGCAACAACTTACGGAGTACCTCGTATCGTATTCGTTAACAAAATGGATAAAACCGGTGCGGACTTCCTTTACTCTGTAAGCACATTAAGAGATCGTCTTCAAGCGAACGCTCATGCAATTCAATTGCCGATCGGCGCTGAAGATCAATTCGAAGGAATCATCGACCTTGTAGAAAACGTAGCATACTTCTACGAAGATGACCTTGGAACTCGCTCTGATGCTAAAGAAATCCCTGCTGAGTATAAAGACAAAGCTGAAGAGCTTCGCAGCAGCCTAATTGAAGCTGTCGCTGAGCTTGATGAAGAGCTTATGGAAAAATACCTTGAGGGTGAAGAAATCACAATTCCTGAATTGAAAGCTGCAATCCGTAAAGGAACATTGAATGTTGAATTCTACCCAGTTCTTGTTGGATCTGCTTTCAAAAACAAAGGTGTTCAGCTTGTACTTGACGCTGTGCTTGACTACCTTCCTGCACCAACTGATGTTGCTGCAATCAAAGGTATCCTGCCAGATTCAAATGAAGAGGTTGTTCGTGAGTCTACTGATGACGCACCATTCGCAGCTCTTGCATTTAAAGTTATGACTGACCCTTATGTTGGGAAACTAACTTTCTTCCGCGTATACTCTGGAACACTTGATTCTGGTTCATACGTGAAGAACTCTTCTAAGAACAAGCGTGAACGTGTTGGACGTATCCTTCAAATGCACGCAAACAGCCGTGAAGAAATCTCTACTGTATACGCAGGGGATATCGCAGCAGCTGTAGGTCTTAAAGATACATCTACTGGTGACACTCTTTGTGACGAGAAAGATCTTGTTATCCTTGAGTCTATGGAATTCCCAGAGCCAGTTATCGATGTAGCTATCGAGCCTAAATCAAAGGCTGACCAAGATAAAATGGGTATCGCTTTAGCTAAACTAGCTGAAGAGGATCCAACATTCCGTACACAAACAAACCCTGAAACTGGTCAAACGATCATCTCTGGTATGGGTGAGCTTCACCTTGATATCATTGTTGACCGTATGAAGCGTGAGTTCAAGGTTGAAGCTAACGTAGGTGCTCCTCAAGTTGCGTACCGTGAAACATTCCGTTCTGGTGCAAAAGTTGAAGGTAAATTCGTACGTCAGTCTGGTGGACGCGGTCAGTTCGGACACGTTTGGATCGAATTCGAACCAAACGAAGAAGGCGCAGGCTTTGAATTTGAAAATGCAATCGTCGGTGGGGTTGTTCCACGTGAATACATCCCAGCAATTCAAGCAGGTCTTGAAGATTCACTTGAAAATGGTGTATTAGCTGGATTCCCATTAATCGACATCAAAGCAAAATTATTTGATGGATCTTACCACGATGTTGACTCGAACGAAATGGCGTTCAAAATTGCTGCATCTATGGCATTGAAAAATGCTGTCAGCAAATGTAACCCAGTTCTACTTGAGCCAATGATGAAAGTGGAAGTTGTTATCCCTGAAGAATACATGGGAGACATCATGGGTGATATCACATCTCGTCGTGGACGTGTAGAAGGTATGGAAGCTCGCGGTAACGCTCAAGTTGTTCGCGCTATGGTTCCACTTTCTGAAATGTTCGGATATGCAACTGCACTCCGTTCTAACACACAAGGACGCGGTACATTCACTATGCACATGGATCACTACGAAGAAGTGCCTAAGAGCATCAGTGAAGAAATCATCAAAAAAAATAAAGGTGAATAATTGATTTTGCCTTTAAACTAAAGTATAACTACTATTGAAGATCAGAAAGTGAGAGGTAACTCTTCACTTTCTATCACTCTATACCAAATACAATGAACCTTTAAGGAGGATTTTTAGAATGGCTAAAGAAAAATTCGACCGTTCCAAATCGCATGCTAACATTGGTACAATTGGACACGTTGACCATGGTAAAACAACTCTAACTGCTGCTATCTCAACAGTTCTTCATAAGAAATCTGGTAAAGGTACAGCTATGGCTTATGACCAAATCGATGGTGCTCCAGAAGAGCGCGAGCGTGGAATCACAATCTCAACTGCACACGTTGAGTATGAAACTGAAACTCGTCACTATGCTCACGTAGACTGCCCAGGACACGCTGACTATGTTAAAAACATGATCACTGGTGCTGCTCAAATGGACGGCGCGATCTTAGTAGTATCTGCTGCTGACGGTCCAATGCCACAAACACGTGAGCACATCCTACTTTCTCGTAACGTAGGTGTACCTTACATCGTAGTATTCCTTAACAAATGTGACATGGTTGACGATGAAGAGTTACTTGAACTTGTTGAAATGGAAGTTCGTGACCTTCTTTCTGACTATGACTTCCCTGGTGACGATGTACCAGTTATCAAAGGTTCTGCTCTTAAAGCTCTTGAAGGAGATGCTGATTACGAAGCAAAAATCTTTGAACTTATGGATGCGGTTGATGAGTACATCCCAACTCCAGAGCGTGACACTGAGAAGCCATTCATGATGCCAGTTGAGGACGTATTCTCAATCACTGGTCGTGGAACAGTTGCTACTGGTCGTGTTGAGCGTGGACAAGTTAAAGTCGGTGACGAAGTTGAAATCATCGGTCTTCAAGAAGAAAACGGTAAAACAACTGTTACAGGTGTTGAAATGTTCCGTAAACTTCTTGACTATGCTGAAGCTGGTGACAACATCGGTGCACTACTTCGTGGTGTATCTCGTGAAGATATCCAACGTGGTCAAGTACTTGCTAAACCAGGTACAATCACTCCACATAGCCGTTTCAAAGCTGAAGTTTATGTACTTTCTAAAGAAGAGGGTGGACGTCATACTCCATTCTTCGCTAACTACCGTCCGCAGTTCTACTTCCGTACAACTGACGTAACTGGTATCGTACATCTTCCAGAAGGTACTGAAATGGTAATGCCTGGCGATAACACTGAGATGGAAGTTGAACTTATCTCTACTATCGCTATCGAAGAAGGAACTCGTTTCTCTATCCGTGAGGGTGGACGTACTGTAGGTTCTGGCGTCGTTTCAACTATCATTAAGTAATTAAACATACAAAAGAGACTCCTTGCAAAAGGGTCTCTTTTTTTGCTTTTCCAGATGAGAACGGCTACTATAAGCTATAGAATCTAAATGGAACCGAGAGGATCGCTGGAATGGCAAAGACATATTTAAAAAAATGGTTGATCGGCGGGATTGACCAATGGATTATGATGAAAGAAGATGAGACGAGTGAAACAAAGCCTATACTCTTATTTTTACACGGCGGGCCCGGCTCAGCTCAAATCAGTTATATTGATTCCTTTCACGAGGAACTTGATCAGGACTTTACAGTTGTCCATTGGGATCAGCGAGGCGCAGGACTTTCCTATCAAGAGAATCTTCCCGATGCATCGATGACCATTCAGCAATTTATAGAAGACACGATTGAACTGACTGAGAAGCTCCTATCACATCTAGGTCACTCAAAATTGTATATCGCAGGATACTCGTGGGGATCGTTAATTGCCATACAAGCAGTACATAAGCGTCCAGATCTTTATCATGCTTATTACGGGATTAGTCAGGTAGTAGATGTGTTAAAGGAAGATATTGTTTCGTACGAGCTTCTTATGAAGAAATACCATCGCAATTGGCTGTTTACTGGGTGTCTGCGATTACTGACGCCGCCTCCTTGGAAACGGACATCAGCTCATGCCTTGTTCTCTCTATATAAAGAGTTTGCAAGCGTAGGTCTCACGCATAGATGGAAGCCGGTTTTTGAAATGCTAAAAGGGTTTCTTTTTAGTAAGCAATATCAGCTGAAAGATAAATGGAAGTTCATGAAAGGACAGAAGTTTAGTCAAGACAAGCTATGGAATCAGCTCATGAATGAGAGTATTCAATACCGAGTTTCTACTATATTAATACCGTGCTACTTTCTCATTGGCGATCACGACATGATTACCCCAGCTGCTGTATCAAAACCATATGTTGATCAATTAAAAGCACCCATCAAAGAATGGTTTACCTTTAAAGACTCTGCCCATTCCCCGCATATCGAGGAGCCAGATGAATTTATACGTATCATCAGAAAGACTGCTATACATCATCTTCAGGGAAAGCTTGATTTATAGGCTGAATCCCTGTATAATATGAAAAGTGTGCAAATCATAAATTTATCCGATTTATTATTGCAACACGCAGGCCAATTTGGTACAATAGTGCATGTTGGTCTTTGACTGCGATGAAGTGAGAGGTTGCTGACACACCCGGCCGCTTTGCCATGGCGAGGTGATCAGGTTTTTCTCACGGAGAACTGTCTAACGTAAGTAGGCGAAAAGGAGGGAAAATAATGGCAAAACAAAAAATTCGTATTCGTTTAAAAGCATATGATCATAGAATTCTTGATCAATCTGCTGAGAAGATTGTTGAAACGGCTAAGCGTTCTGGTGCTAGTGTATCTGGTCCAATCCCGCTTCCAACTGAAAAATCAGTTTACACAATCCTTCGTGCGGTGCATAAGTACAAAGATTCTCGTGAGCAATTCGAGATGCGTACTCACAAACGTCTAATCGACATCGTGAATCCAACTCCACAAACAGTTGATGCACTTATGCGTTTAGACTTACCATCTGGTGTAGATATCGAAATCAAACTTTAATTCAAATAGAAAACACATATTATAGGAGGTGTGACTAATGACCAAAGGAATCTTAGGTAGAAAAATTGGTATGACGCAAGTATTTGCAGAAAACGGTGATCTTATCCCTGTAACTGTTGTTGAGGCTGCTGCTAACGTTGTTCTTCAAAAGAAGACTGTTGACACGGATGGCTATGAAGCAATCCAAATCGGTTTTGATGACAAACGTGAAAAGCTTTCTAACAAACCAGAGAAAGGCCACGTTGCTAAAGCGGAAACTGCTCCTAAGCGCTTCGTAAAAGAATTACGCGGTGCGGAGTTAGATGCGTATGAAGTTGGTCAGGAAGTCAAAGTTGATATTTTCGCAAATGGAGATATCGTAGATGTAACAGGAACATCAAAAGGTAAAGGATTCCAAGGGGCTATCAAACGCCACGGACAATCACGCGGACCAATGACTCACGGTTCACGTTACCACCGTCGTCCTGGTTCAATGGGACCTGTTGATCCAAACCGTGTATTCAAAGGTAAACTTCTTCCAGGTCGTATGGGCGGAGAGCAAATCACTGTCCAAAACCTTGAGATCGTTAAAGTTGATGCAGAACGCAATCTTCTATTGATCAAAGGAAACGTACCAGGAGCTAAAAAATCTCTAGTAACTGTAAAGAGTGCAGTTAAATCTAAATAACTCTCTTAGGAAAGGAGGAAACAAGTCATGCCAAAAGTAGCATTATTTAACCAAAACGGTTCTACTAACGGTGAAATCGAATTAAACGCTTCTGTGTTTGGAATTGAGCCAAACGAAAGCGTAGTATTCGATGCTATTCTTATGCAAAGAGCTTCCTTACGTCAAGGAACTCACAAAGTAAAAACTCGTTCTGAAGTACGTGGCGGAGGTCGTAAGCCTTGGAGACAGAAGGGTACAGGTCGTGCTCGTCAAGGTTCTATCCGTTCACCACAATGGCGCGGAGGCGGTATCGTATTCGGTCCAACACCACGCAGCTATTCTTATAAATTACCTAAAAAAGTTCGCCGCTTGGCTATCAAGTCAGTATTGTCTTCTAAAGTAATCGACAACAACATCATCGTTCTTGAAGATCTGACTCTTGATGCAGTGAAAACGAAAGAATTCGCAGGCATCCTTAAAGGATTATCTGTTGAGAAGAAAGCGTTGATCGTCACTGCGGATGCAAACGAAACAGTTGCTTTATCTGCTCGTAACATCCCTGGAGTAACAGTTGTTGAAGCTAACGGTATCAACGTTCTTGACGTTGTCAACCACGACAAACTTCTGATCACTAAAGCAGCGGTTGAAAAAGTAGAGGAGGGACTTGCATAATGAAAGATCCTCGTGATGTTCTAAAGCGCCCTATCATTACTGAACGTTCTGCTGATCTAATGACAGAGAAGAAGTACACGTTCGAAGTTGATGTCAGAGCTAACAAAACAGAAGTGAAAGACGCTGTTGAAGAAATCTTTGGAGTGAAAGTTGAGAAAGTCAACGTTCAAAACTACAAAGGAAAATCAAAACGCGTTGGACGCTACACTGGTATGACTAGCCGTCGCAGAAAAGCGATCGTGAAATTAACTGCTGACAGCAAAGAAATCGAAATTTTTGAAGCGTAAATCTTAAAAAGAAGGAGGGAAATTCAAAATGGCGATTAAAAAGTATAAACCAACCAGTAATGGTCGTCGTGGCATGACTACTTCAGATTTTGCTGAAATCACGACTGACAAACCAGAAAAATCGTTGCTTGCACCGCTACACAAAAAAGGCGGACGTAACAACCAAGGTAGATTGACTGTTCGTCATCAAGGTGGCGGTCACAAACGTCAATACCGTATCATCGACTTTAAGCGTGATAAAGACGGTATACCTGGACGCGTTGCTACAATCGAGTATGATCCAAACCGTTCAGCGAACATCGCTCTTGTAAACTATGCAGATGGTGAGAAACGTTACATTCTTGCTCCGAAAGGAATCCAAGTTGGTACTGAAGTTACTTCTGGACCAGAAGCTGACATCAAACCAGGTAATGCTCTTCCACTTATCAACATCCCAGTTGGTACAGTTGTGCATAACATTGAATTAAAACCAGGTAAAGGTGGACAATTAGTTCGTTCTGCTGGTACTTCTGCTCAAGTTCTAGGTAAAGAAGGTAAATACGTTCTTGTACGTTTGAACTCAGGAGAAGTTCGCATGATTCTTTCTGCTTGCCGTGCGACTATCGGTCAAGTTGGAAACGAGCAACACGAATTAATTAACATCGGTAAAGCTGGACGTTCTCGCTGGAAAGGCGTACGCCCAACAGTTCGTGGTTCTGTAATGAACCCTAACGATCACCCACACGGTGGTGGTGAAGGACGCGCTCCAATCGGACGTAAATCACCAATGTCTCCATGGGGTAAACCGACTCTTGGATTCAAGACTCGTAAGAAAACCAACAAGTCTGATAAATTCATTGTACGTCGTCGTAAAAACAAGTAACGGGGTTGTCTACGGTTCATTTAGGACCGTAGTTCAATCACGAAGGGAGGTTCCACAATGGCTCGCAGCTTAAAAAAAGGACCATTTGTTGATGATCATTTGATGGCTAAAGTCGAGAAATTGAATGAAACTGACAAAAAGCAAGTCGTAAAAACTTGGTCTCGTCGTTCTACAATTTTCCCACAATTCATCGGTCACACAATCGCTGTCTATGACGGACGCAAACATGTACCTGTTTTCATTTCTGAAGATATGGTAGGTCACAAATTGGGCGAATTCGCACCAAGCCGTACTTACAAAGGTCATGCTAGTGACGATAAAAAAACAAGACGCTAATGAGAGGAGGCTTTTAAATGCAAGCTAAAGCTGTCGCAAGAACAGTCCGTATTGCTCCTCGTAAAGCACGTCTAGTAATGGACCTGATCCGAGGTAAGCAAGTAGGAGAAGCAGTTTCTATCTTAAACCTTACACCTAAGGCTGCTTCACCAATTATTGAAAAAGTATTAAAATCTGCTATCGCAAACGCTGAGCACAACTACGAGTTGGACGCTAACAGCCTAGTGATTACTCAAGCATTCGTTGACGAAGGTCCAACACTTAAGAGATTCCGTCCACGTGCTATGGGTCGTGCGAGCGCAATTAACAAACGTACTAGCCACATTACAATCGTTGTATCAGAAAAGAAGGAGGGATAATCCGTGGGTCAAAAGGTAAATCCAGTAGGTCTTCGTATTGGCGTCATTCGTGATTGGGAATCTAAATGGTTCGCAGGAAAAGATTACGCTGACTTCTTACATGAAGACTTGAAAATCCGTGAATTCATCAGCAAGCGTTTGTCTGACGCGTCTGTTTCTAAAGTAGAAATCGAACGTGCTGCAAACCGCGTAAATATCACAATCCACACGGCTAAACCAGGTATGGTAATTGGTAAAGGCGGATCTGAAGTTGAAGCACTTCGTAAAGCTCTTAACAGCCTAACTGGCAAACGTGTACACATCAACATTCTTGAAATCAAGAGAGCAGATCTTGATGCTCAGCTAGTTGCTGAAAACATCGCTCGTCAACTTGAAAACCGTATTTCATTCCGTCGTGCACAAAAACAAACAATCCAACGCACAATGCGTGCTGGAGCACAAGGAATCAAAACAATGGTTTCTGGTCGTCTTGGCGGTGCAGATATTGCTCGTTCTGAATATTACAGTGAAGGTACTGTTCCATTGCACACACTTCGTGCTGACATCGACTATGCTACTGCTGAAGCTGATACTACTTATGGTAAGCTTGGCGTAAAAGTATGGATCTATCGTGGAGAAGTCCTTCCAACTAAGAAGAATACTGCGGAAGGAGGAAAATAATATGTTATTGCCAAAACGCGTGAAGTATCGCAGAGAACATCGTGGAAAAATGCGTGGTCGTGCAAAAGGCGGTACTGAAGTACATTTCGGTGAGTACGGTATCCAAGCTCTTGAAGCTTCTTGGATCACAAACCGTCAAATCGAAGCTGCTCGTATTGCTATGACTCGTTACATGAAACGTGGCGGTAAAGTTTGGATTAAAATTTTCCCTTCTAAGCCATACACAGCTAAACCTCTAGAGGTCCGCATGGGTTCCGGTAAAGGTGCTCCAGAAGGATGGGTAGCTGTAGTAAAACCGGGCAAAGTTTTATTTGAAATTTCTGGTGTGTCCGAAGAAGTGGCTCGTGAAGCTCTTCGTCTTGCATCTCACAAATTGCCAATTAAAACGAAGTTCGTAAAACGTGAAGAAATTGGTGGTGAATCAAATGAAAGCTAATGAAATTCGTGACCTTACCACTGCTGAAATTGAACAAAAAGTAAAGTCTCTTAAAGAAGAACTTTTCAATCTTCGTTTCCAATTAGCGACTGGGCAGCTTGAAAATACTGCTCGCATTCGTGAAGTGCGTAAATCAATCGCACGCATGAAAACTGTGATTCGTCAAAGAGAAATCGCTGCTAATAAATAATAATTAGAGGGGAGGCCCCGCAAACATGAGCGAACGTAACCAACGTAAAGTGTATCAAGGTCGTGTTGTTTCTGACAAAATGGATAAAACCATCACTGTTGTAGTTGAAACATACAAAAAGCATTCACTTTATGGCAAACGTGTAAGATACTCTAAAAAGTTCAAAGCACATGATGAAAACAACCAAGCAAAAATCGGAGACATCGTAAAGGTCATGGAAACTCGTCCTTTATCTGCGACTAAACGCTTTCGTCTAGTTGAAGTTGTCGAAGAAGCCGTTATTATCTAATAAAGTTCGGATTTCTTTTTCCGAAAGGAGGTAACATTAATGATTCAACAGGAGACTCGTTTAAAAGTAGCTGACAACTCTGGCGCACGCGAAGTACTAACGATTAAAGTTCTTGGTGGCTCTGGACGTAAAACGGCTAACATCGGTGATGTCATTGTTTGTACGGTTAAACAAGCAACACCTGGAGGCGTTGTCAAAAAAGGTGAAGTTGTGAAAGCAGTTATCGTTCGTACTAAGAGCGGAGCTCGCAGAAACGATGGATCTTACATCAGTTTCGACGAAAATGCTTGTGTCATCATCCGTGACGACAAGAGCCCACGTGGAACTCGTATCTTCGGACCAGTAGCACGTGAACTTCGTGAAAACAACTATATGAAAATTGTTTCTCTAGCACCAGAAGTACTTTAATGAATACAATCCGCGACTCAAGGAGGTGCGATTAAATGCATGTTAAAAAGGGCGATAAAGTAGTGGTTATCTCTGGTAAAGATAAAGGTAAACAAGGTGTCATCCTTGCTGCTTTCCCTAAAAAGGAACGTGTTTTAGTAGAAGGTATTAACCTTGTGAAAAAACACTCTAAACCAACCCAAGCTAACCCTCAAGGCGGGATTTCTGAACAAGAAGCGCCGATCCACGTATCAAACGTAATGCCGCTTGATCCTAAAACGGGTGAAGTGACACGTGTTGGGTATAAAGTTGAGGACGGAAAGAAAGTCCGTGTAGCGAAAAAATCTGGGCAAGTTCTAGATAAATAGTAAATAAGGAAGGGAGGTCTTTCTCATGAACCGCCTTAAAGAAAAGTATGTAAAAGAAATTACACCTGCATTAGTTTCTAAGTTTGAATACACTTCAGTAATGCAAGTGCCAAAAATCGAAAAAATCGTGATCAACATGGGTGTTGGTGACGCCGTTCAAAACGCTAAAGCAATCGATACTGCTGTTGAAGAATTAACGTTTATCGCTGGTCAAAAACCTGTCGTTACTCGTGCGAAGAAGTCTATTGCTGGATTCCGTCTACGTGAAGGAATGCCAATCGGTGCGAAAGTAACACTTCGCGGAGAGCGCATGTATGATTTCCTTGATAAACTTATTTCTGTGTCTTTACCACGTGTACGTGACTTCCGCGGGATTTCTAAGAAATCTTTCGACGGTCGTGGAAACTACACGCTTGGTATTAAAGAACAGTTAATCTTCCCAGAAATTGATTACGATAAAGTAACAAAGGTCCGCGGTATGGATATCGTTATCGTTACTACTGCCAATACGGACGAAGAAGCACGTGAGTTATTAACTCAAGTAGGTATGCCGTTCCAGAAATAATCAATGAAAGGGAGGCGAAATCGTGGCTAAAAAGTCTATGATTGCGAAACAACAACGCAAACAAAAGTTTAAAGTTCAAGAGTATACGCGCTGCGAACGTTGTGGACGTCCACATTCAGTTATTCGTAAGTTTAAACTTTGCCGTATTTGTTTCCGCGAACTTGCATATAAAGGACAAATTCCTGGCGTTAAAAAAGCCAGCTGGTAATCCCCATAAATGGGAAGGAGGTTATTAAATAATGGTTATGACAGATCCGATTGCAGATTTGCTGACTCGTATTCGCAATGCGAACATGGTACGTCATGAGAAGCTAGAAGTACCGGCTTCAAAAATCAAAAGAGAAATTGCTGAAATCTTAAAGCGTGAAGGTTTTATCCGTGACGTTGAGTACGTCGAAGACAGCAAACAAGGAATTATCCGTTTGTTCCTTAAATACGGCCAAAACAACGAACGTGTTATCACTGGTCTTAAAAGAATCAGTAAACCTGGTTTACGCGTATATGCGAAATCAAATGAAGTACCACGTGTACTTAACGGACTTGGAATCGCAATTATTTCAACATCACAAGGTGTTTTATCGGACAAAGAAGCCCGTGCTAAACAAGCTGGTGGAGAAGTACTTGCTTACGTATGGTAAAAAAAGTTTAAGATGAATGGAGGTGCTTGGTATGTCTCGTATAGGTAAAAAACTAATCGAGATCCCTTCAGGAGTAACTGTGACAAACAACGATAACACAGTGACAGTAAAGGGACCAAAAGGTGAACTAACTCGTGCATTTCACCCTGATATGGAAATTAAAATTGAGGACAACGTCTTAACTGTAAGCCGTCCGTCTGAAAATAAAGAACACCGTGCATTACATGGTACAACACGTAGCTTGATTGCTAACATGGTTGAAGGTGTATCTAAAGGTTTCGAAAGAGGTTTAGAACTTATCGGTGTCGGTTACCGTGCAGCTAAATCTGGAAACAAACTTGTTCTTAACGTTGGATACTCTCACCCAGTTGAAATCGTTCCTGAGGCTGGAGTTGAAGTAGAAGTTCCATCTCAAACGAAAGTAATCGTTAAAGGTATCGATAAAGAGCGTGTAGGAGCTCTAGCTTCTAACATCCGCGCTGTCCGTGCTCCAGAGCCTTACAAAGGTAAAGGAATTCGTTACGAAGGTGAATTCGTTCGCCGTAAAGAAGGAAAAACTGGTAAGTAAGATCGCTTAAAGTGAAGAAAGGAGTGACTCGGATGATTACGAAAACTAGCAAAAACGCTACTCGTCTTAAAAGACATGCTCGTGTTCGTGCGAAACTTTCAGGTACTGCTGAAAGACCTCGCCTTAACGTTTTCCGTTCTAACAAGAATATCTACGCTCAAGTAATTGATGATGTTAACGGTGTAACACTTGTAAGTGCTTCTACTCTTGATAAAGAGTTAAAGATCGAGAATAGTTCTGACACTGCAGCTGCTACGAAAGTTGGCGAACTTGTTGCAAAACGTGCTGTTGAAAAAGGAATCTCTAACGTGGTATTTGACCGCGGAGGATACCTATATCATGGACGTGTAAAAGCTCTAGCTGAAGCTGCTCGTGAGGCTGGACTTAAATTTTAATAAAAGAAGGAGGGACACATCCGAATGAGTCGTATTGACCCAAGCAAATTAGAGTTAGAAGAACGCTTAGTTACGGTTAACCGCGTAGCGAAAGTTGTTAAAGGTGGACGTCGTTTCCGTTTTGCAGCTTTAGTTGTTGTCGGTGACAAAAACGGTCATGTAGGTTTCGGTACTGGTAAAGCACAAGAAGTACCAGAAGCGATCCGCAAAGCTGTTGAAGATGCGAAAAAGAATTTAATTGAAGTACCAATGGTTGGAACTACAATTCCACATGAAATCATCGGTCGATTCGGTGCAGGAAACGTTCTATTGAAGCCTGCTTCAGAAGGTACAGGAGTTATCGCTGGAGGCCCAGTGCGTGCGGTACTTGAGCTTGCTGGTCTAGCTGATATCCTTTCTAAATCTCTAGGTTCTAATACACCGATCAACATGATCCGCGCAACACTTCAAGGTTTAAGTGAGCTTAAACGTGCTGAAGATGTAGCGAAGCTTCGTGGAAAATCTGTAGAAGACCTGTTAGGATAAGGAGGGAACAATAATGGCAAATAAATTAGAAATTACCCTCAAACGCAGTGTAATCGGTCGCCCAGAAGATCAGCGTGTCACTGTTCGTACTCTTGGTCTTAAGAAAACAAACCAAACAGTCGTACATGAAGACAATGCAGCGATCCGCGGCATGATTAACAAGGTGTCTCATTTAGTTTCTGTTAAAGAACAATAAAACATTTTTAATCGATAAGGAGGTGCCCAAATGAAACTTCATGAATTGAAGCCTTCAGAAGGTTCACGTAAAGTACGCAACCGTGTTGGTCGTGGTATTGGATCAGGTAACGGTAAAACTTCTGGTAAAGGTCATAAAGGTCAAAACGCTCGTTCTGGCGGCGGTGTACGCCCTGGTTTCGAAGGTGGTCAGATGCCTTTATTCCAACGCCTTCCAAAACGTGGTTTTACAAACATCAACCGTAAAGATTACGCGGTAATCAACTTAGACAGATTAAACAGTTTTGACGAAGGAACGGAAGTAACTCCTGAACTTCTTCTAGAGACTGGTGCAATAAGCAAGTTAAAAGCAGGAGTAAAAATTCTTGGCAACGGTAAATTAGAAAAAAAATTAACTGTAAAAGCCAATAAATTCTCTGCTTCTGCGAAAGAAGCGATTGAAGCTGCTGGCGGTACAGCCGAGGTGATCTAACTTGTTTAAGACAATCTCCAATTTTATGCGCGTGAAAGATATACGGAATAAGATTATATTCACACTTTTAATGTTAGTCGTCTTTCGTATAGGTGCTTTCATCCCTGTGCCTAATGTGAACGCCGAAGTTCTCCAGGCACAGGATCAAATGAGTGTTTTCGGAATCCTCAACACGTTTGGGGGCGGGGCACTTTTCCAATTCTCCATTCTTGCAATGGGGATTATGCCGTATATCACTGCTTCGATCATTATTCAGCTCTTGCAGATGGATGTTGTTCCGAAGTTTACTGAGTGGTCAAAGCAAGGAGAGGTTGGCCGCCGAAAATTAGCACAATTCACAAGGTATTTTACAATTGTTCTAGGATTTATCCAGGCGTTAGGAATGTCATATGGATTCAACAATATGGCAGGAGGCATGCTGATTGAAAACCCTGGTGTATCAACGTATCTCTTAATTGCGGTCGTACTCACTGCGGGAACAGCATTTTTAATGTGGCTGGGCGAGCAGATTACTGCTCACGGTGTTGGTAACGGTATTTCGATTATTATCTTTGCCGGTATCATCGCTGGTATCCCTCAAACATTAAAACAAGTGTACGCTCAACAATTTGTAGGTGGAGATGGACAGCTGTTCATGCAAATCCTTAAAATTGCCCTTATTGTAATTGCCATTCTTGTCATTGTTATCGGTGTTATTTACATTCAAATGGCAGTGAGAAAGATTGCAATTCAATATTCAAAAGGTACTGGTCGTGCACAAATGTCTGCTAGTCAAGCAACGCACCTTCCATTGAAAGTGAATCCAGCAGGGGTGATTCCAGTCATCTTTGCCGTTTCTTTCATTATTACTCCGCAGACGATCGCATCGTTCTTCGGAACCAATAATGTGACAACTTGGATAACCAACAACTTTGACTATACTAAGCCAATCGGTATGACGATTTATGTAGCACTGATTGTTGCTTTCACATATTTTTATGCCTTTGTCCAAGTCAATCCTGAACAAATGGCTGAAAATCTGCAAAAGCAGGGTGGCTATATCCCGGGAGTTCGTCCAGGGAAAATGACTCAAGATAGAATTACGAGCATTTTGTACCGACTCACGTTTGTGGGCGCCATTTTCTTAGCCGTGATTTCAATACTTCCTATCTTTTTCATTCAATTCGCTGGATTACCTTCCGCTGCACAAATTGGCGGCACAAGTCTTCTCATTGTTGTAGGTGTTGCACTTGAAACAATGAAACAGCTTGAAAGCCAATTAGTGAAACGAAATTACCGTGGATTTATGAAATAAAACAGAGGGCTGGGCAGCTGCCCAACCTCTCTAAGTAAGGAAGGGGAAATCCGAAATGAACTTAGTCTTAATGGGGCTTCCGGGTGCTGGTAAAGGCACTCAGGCAGAACGAATTGTTGATGATTATGGGATCCCTCATATCTCAACAGGAGATATGTTCCGCGCTGCTATGAAAGAGGAGACACAACTTGGGCTCGAAGCAAAATCCTTTATCGATAAAGGAGAGCTTGTTCCTGATGAGGTCACAATCGGTATTGTTAGAGAAAGACTTGGCAAAAATGATTGTGAACAAGGTTTTCTTCTGGACGGATTTCCGCGAACAGTCGCTCAGGCTGAAGCTTTAGAAGAAATTCTAAAGGACCTTGGCAGAACGATTGATTATGTCATTAATATTAAAGTCGATAAAGATGCTTTGATGGAGCGTCTGACTGGCCGAAGAATTTGCAAAAATTGCGGAGCAACATATCATTTAGTATTTAATCCACCTGCGAAAGAAAATGTTTGCGACAAGTGTGGAGGCGAGCTTTATCAACGTGCAGATGATAATGCAGAAACCGTTTCGACTAGACTTGAAGTGAACTTAAAGCAGACTGAACCTTTACTGAACTTCTATTCAGAAAAAGGATATCTTGCAAACATTGATGGTGCGAAGCACATTAACGATGTATATGCAGATATCAAGGACCTGCTTGGAGGATTAAATAAATGATTATCTGTAAAACTCCTCGCGAGCTTGAGATTATGAGAGAAGCTGGACGTATTGTCGCACTGACTCATGAAGAGCTGAAGAAACACATAAAACCAGGTATTTCGACAAAAGAATTGGATCAAATTGCCGAACGTTTTATTACAAAGCAGGGTGCAATCCCATCTTTTAAAGGGTATAATGGTTTTCGCGGGAGCATTTGCGTTTCGGTGAATGAAGAACTCGTTCACGGTATTCCTGGTAAACGGGTTTTACGTGATGGTGACATCATTAGTATCGATATTGGCGCAAAGTTAAATGGCTATCATGGTGACTCTGCTTGGACTTATCCAGTTGGGGTAATCAGTGATGAAGACCGCAAACTACTGGAAGTCACAGAGGAATCTCTATATAAAGGCTTACAGGAAGCAAAGCCAGGCGAACGTCTGTCGAACATTTCCCATGCCATACAAACGTATGTTGAAAATGAGAATTTTTCAGTTGTTAGAGAATATGTTGGACATGGGGTCGGACAGGATCTTCATGAGGACCCTCAAATTCCTCATTATGGTCCGCCCAACAAAGGCCCACGGCTAAAACCAGGGATGGTGTTGGCCATCGAACCGATGGTGAACGCAGGCAGCCGATATGTGAAAACATTGGCTGATAACTGGACGGTTGTAACGGTTGATGGGAAAAAGTGTGCTCACTTTGAGCATACGATTGCGATTACAGATACAGGTTTTGATATACTGACTAAGATTTAGGTCTTCACTGAAGCCTTTCAGGCCCAAATCGGGCAGGTTGTCTGTATAGTCCAAAGAAAGAACAAGATCAGTATACAGGTGTCATCGGCATGTTCGTTGGCTGCCATGTACTAATCGCAGACGGAGAAAAGCGTAAATTTCATTCTCCTAAGAAAAAATATCAATCATATAACCTTTTATGATTGCGTATCTCCGGAAGTTCAGAACAGTATATTCAAAACAGGTCGGGTGATAGATGAACAATTGAGAGATTCTCATTTGGACATTTGTCAGAGAGCAAGTTACTGATTTGAAGAAGGGAGAACACTTGAATGGCGAAAGACGATGTAATTGAAGTGGAAGGTACTGTAGCAGAAACTTTGCCAAACGCAATGTTCAAAGTTGAACTAGAGAATGGTCATACAGTTTTGGCTCATGTATCAGGAAAAATCCGTATGCACTTCATTCGCATTTTACCTGGAGACAAAGTTACGGTAGAATTATCTCCATATGACTTAACTCGTGGTAGAATTACGTACCGTTACAAATAAAGCAACTCCGGAAGAAGGAGGTTGGAAACACATGAAAGTGAGACCATCTGTTAAACCTATCTGTGAAAAATGTAAAGTGATTCGCAGAAAAGGAAAAGTAATGGTGATCTGTGAAAACCCAAAACATAAACAAAAACAAGGCTAATAACAAGGAGGTGCCCAAATCATGGCTCGTATTGCTGGTGTAGATATTCCACGTGATAAGCGTGTTGTCATTTCTTTAACATATGTTTTTGGAATTGGTCGTACGACTGCGCAACAAGTCCTTAAAGAAGCAGGTGTTTCTGAAGACACTCGCGTTCGCGATCTAACTGAAGACGAACTTGGTAAAATCCGTGATATCATTGACAAACTTAAAGTAGAAGGTGACCTTCGTCGTGAAGTTTCACTTAACATTAAGCGTCTAATTGAAATCGGAAGCTACCGCGGAATCCGTCATCGTAGAGGACTTCCTGTTCGTGGACAAAACACAAAAAACAACGCGCGTACTCGTAAAGGTCCGCGTCGTACTGTAGCTAACAAGAAAAAATAAGTAAAGGAGGTAGTTAAAGAATGGCTGCTGCTCGTAAACAAAATACGCGTAAACGTCGCGTGAAAAAGAATATTGAAGCTGGAATCGCTCATATTCGTTCCACTTTCAACAACACGATTGTAACGATTACTGATGTTCATGGAAACGCAATTTCTTGGTCAAGTGCTGGTGCATTAGGATTCAGAGGTTCTCGTAAATCTACTCCTTTCGCTGCACAAATGGCTGCTGAAACTGCTGCTAAAGGTTCTATCGAACATGGTCTTAAAACACTTGAAGTAACTGTTAAAGGTCCTGGTTCTGGTCGTGAAGCTGCAATTCGTGCGCTTCAAGCTGCTGGTCTTGAAGTTACTGCAATTAGAGACGTAACTCCAGTTCCTCATAACGGATGCCGTCCACCAAAACGTCGCCGCGTGTAATTTGTTTGTATAGATTTTGTGTCCCTGTCAATAATGGGTTATGATACAGTTATTTATGAGACGAATACACGACTCGTTGCCTGAGCACATACGGGACTAAACAATGAGGAATTTCGGATGGAATCTCATATGATTCTATTCGAGGTTTCGACGTTTTGAAGGAGGGTTTTATTAGATGATCGAAATTGAAAAACCAAAAATCGAAACGGTTGAAATCAGCGACGATGCCAAGTATGGCAAGTTTGTCGTAGAGCCACTTGAGCGTGGATATGGTACCACTTTAGGGAACTCCCTTCGTCGTATCCTTTTATCCTCACTTCCTGGTGCAGCTGTAACATCGATCCAGATAGATGGTGTCTTACACGAATTCTCAACGATCGAAGGCGTGGTTGAAGATGTTACAACGATTATCTTAAACATTAAAAAGCTTGCACTCAAAATCTACTCTGAAGAAGAGAAGACGCTTGAAATTGATGTACAAGATGAAGGTACTGTAACAGCTGCTGATATTACACACGACAGCGATATTGAAATCTTAAATCCAGATCTTCACATCGCAACTCTTGGCAAGAATGCGAGCTTCCGTGTTCGCTTAACTGCACAAAGAGGTCGCGGGTATAATCCTGCTGATGCAAACAAAAGAGACGATCAGCCAATCGGTGTGATTCCGATCGACTCAATCTATACACCTGTATCTCGTGTGACTTATCAAGTGGAGAACACCCGTGTTGGGCAAATCACAAACTATGATAAATTAACACTAGATGTATGGACTGATGGAAGCACAGGACCGAAAGAAGCGATCGCTCTAGGTTCTAAGATTTTAACTGAACACCTGAATATTTTCGTTGGGTTAACTGACGAAGCTCAGCATGCTGAAATCATGGTTGAGAAAGAAGAAGACCAAAAAGAAAAAGTGCTTGAAATGACAATTGAAGAGCTTGATCTTTCTGTTCGTTCTTACAACTGTTTGAAGCGTGCGGGTATTAACACTGTTCAAGAGCTTGCTAACAAGACAGAAGAGGATATGATGAAAGTTCGTAACCTTGGACGTAAATCTCTTGAAGAAGTGAAAGCGAAACTAGAAGAACTTGGACTGGGTCTTCGTAAAGACGATTGACTAGTTTCATTGTGAACTAGGATTTTCGTGTGTTTTTTATTCATACAGCATCTCTAATTAAGGAGGGGACATCACATGGCATACAGAAAGCTAGGACGCACTAGTGCACAACGTAAAGCAATGCTTCGTGACCTAACGACTGATTTGATCATCAACGAACGCATCGAAACAACTGAAACACGTGCGAAAGAACTTCGCTCTGTAGTTGAAAAAATGATCACTCTTGGCAAACGCGGAGATCTTCATGCTCGCCGTCAAGCTGCAGCTTACATTCGTAATGAAGTAGCTAACGCTGAAACAAACCAAGATGCACTTCAAAAATTATTCGCTGACGTTGCAACTCGCTACGAAGATCGCCAAGGTGGATACACTCGTATCATGAAGCTTGGACCTCGTCGCGGCGATGGCGCACCAATGGCTGTCATTGAATTAGTTTAATCACATATCGTGTATCTAAGAAAGGGCGGGACAGTTCATAACTGGATCTATGCCCTTTTTTAGGTACTACGGCTTTTTTTAGGAATAAGCAAAGAAGAGGTTGAGCTGAGAGGAGGTCCGGTAGAGATGGGGAAGACATTAATTGACGTAAAGGACATTGTATTTCGTTATCACAAGGATGCGGACAAGCCCGCTTTAGATCAAGTGTCACTGCATGTGAATCAAAATGAATGGCTCGCCATTGTTGGTCATAACGGTTCAGGTAAATCCACACTTGCCCGTGTGCTGAATGGGCTCATTTTACCGGATGCTGGTACGGTCAAGGTTGGAGAGATTGAGCTCAAAGAAGAAAGTGTCTGGGATATTCGCAAAAAGGTCGGAATGGTCTTTCAAAACCCAGATAACCAATTTGTGGGCTCAACGGTTCGTGATGATGTGGCTTTTGGTTTAGAAAATAACGGGGTTGAGCGGGAATTGATGATAGAACGTGTAGATTGGGCTGTCAAACAGGTCAATATGCAGGAGTTTCTTGATCAAGAGCCGCACCATCTATCAGGCGGGCAGAAGCAGAGAGTCGCTATTGCAGGTGTGCTTGCCGCAAGCCCTGACATCATGATCTTGGATGAAGCAACATCAATGCTTGATCCGATTGGCCGTGAAGAAGTGTTAGAGACTGTTAGACTACTGAAGGAACAAGGAACAGTCACAGTCATTTCCATCACACATGATTTAGACGAGGCTGCCAAGGCAGACCGCGTCATTGTGATGAATGGCGGGAAGAAATTTGCCGAGGGAACGCCAGAGGAAGTATTTGAACTAGATGAACAGCTGGTTCAGATTGGACTTGATCTGCCATTCTCCTATCGATTGAGCAAGCAATTGAAGCAGCAAGGTGTGCCGCTTGCAAATGCCCATTTGACACAAGAAGGATTGGTGAAAGAGCTATGGACATTACGATCAAAGAATTAGAGCATCGTTATCAAATGAAAACGCCGTTTGAGCGTCTCGCTTTGTATGATGTCAATGCTTCCATCAAAGAGGGCAGCTATGTCGCTGTCATTGGTCATACGGGCTCTGGCAAGTCTACATTGCTGCAGCATTTAAATGGATTGCTCAAACCAACGAAGGGGAGCATTGCGCTTGGAGAGACAGTTTTACAAGCCAATAAAAAGCAGAAGGATATGAAACCCCTCCGGAAAAAGGTAGGCATCGTGTTTCAGTTTCCTGAGCATCAGCTCTTTGAGGAAACCATCCTCAAGGATATCTGCTTCGGCCCGATGAACTTCGGTGTTCCTCAAGAGAAAGCAGAAGCGAAGGCGAAGGAGATGCTGAAACTGGTGGGTCTTCCTGAATCCCTATTATCTCGATCTCCCTTTGAACTAAGCGGTGGTCAAATGAGACGTGTGGCGATTGCTGGCGTTTTAGCGATGGAGCCAGAAGTGCTTGTGCTTGATGAGCCGACTGCTGGACTGGATCCACGCGGGCGGAAGGAAATTATGGACATGTTCTATGACCTTCATCAAAAGGCAAACCTCACCACGATCCTAGTCACACACAGTATGGAGGACGCCGCTCATTATGCGGATCAAATGATTGTGATGCATAAAGGGACAGTGAAGGCGACAGGCACACCGAGAGAGTTGTTTGCCAATCGTACAGACATGTCTTCGTTTGGTCTCGACCTCCCGGAAACGATTAAATTCCAGCAGACTGTAGAAGAAAAGCTAGGTATTACGTTTCCTAGGCCGCTTCTGACCATGGATGAAATGGCAGAAGCCTTAACAGCTCTTTATCAGGAGGACACGACATCATGATGGATAGTATGATTATCGGCAAATATGTGCCAGGTTCATCCTTTGTCCATCGTCTTGATCCAAGGACAAAGCTGTTATCAATTTTCTTTTTTGTCTTTATTGTCTTTTTTGCTAATAATTACATCACTTACGGGCTGTTAGGTGTCTTTACCATTCTTGTGGTGATGGTTTCTCAGGTGCCGCTATACTTTATTCTCAAGGGAATGAAGCCGATCCTATGGATTGTCCTGTTTACCTTTATTCTGCATATTTTCATGACAAAGGATGGCGCCTTGCTATTCCACTTTGGTTTTCTGAATATTTATGAAGAAGGTTTAAAGCAGGGGATCTTCATTTCACTCCGTTTTGTCTATCTCATTATGATGACGACACTTCTTACGTTAACCACAACGCCTATAGAAGTGACAGACGGAATGGAGAAGCTGCTGCACCCATTCCGTAAAATCAAACTGCCCGTTCATGAGCTTGCTCTCATGATGTCCATCTCACTTCGGTTTATTCCGACTTTACTAGAAGAGACGGACAAAATCATGAAGGCACAAATGGCTCGAGGCGTTGATTTTACAAGCGGACCTTTAAAGGATCGCATGAAAGCCATCGTTCCTTTGCTTGTTCCCCTTTTCGTCAGTGCGTTTAAGCGTGCAGAGGAACTGGCGACAGCGATGGAAGCGAGAGGCTACCGCGGGGGAGAAGGACGGACGAAATACCGTCAGCTTGTCTGGGGTATGAAGGACACGTTCACGCTGCTTCTATTCATCCTGTTAACAGCGCTCCTTGTGCTGCTTAGAAATTAGGTGATTCCTAGATGAAGGTCAAATGTACTGTATCCTACGATGGGACACATTTTAAAGGCTATCAGGTGCAGCCAGGGCAGCGAACCGTACAGACGGAGATCGAGTCTGCCCTTGCAAGAATGCACAAACAGGATGAACTGATTCCGATTGTGGCTTCCGGCCGGACAGACAGCGGTGTTCATGCAAAGGGACAGGTCATCCATTTTGACACCCCGCTCTCGATTCCGATGGAGAGATGGCCTTTTGCTCTCAACAGCCTGCTGCCGGATGATATCCGTGTTTTAAAGGCTGAGGAGGTCGATGACTCGTTTCATGCCAGATTTGGTGTTGTTTCGAAGGAGTACCGTTATAAGGTCTCAACAGAAACACACCAAAATGTGTTCACGAGACAGTATGCCTGCCACTATCCTTACCGGCTGGATATCGATAAAATGAGAGAAGCCGCTGAGCACTTAATTGGGACACATGATTTTACAAGCTTTTGTGCGGCCAATACAGAGGTTCAGGACAAGGTGAGGGATATTTATGCCCTTGAGTGGAAAAACGTCTCAGACGGGCTTGAAATGCGTGTGAGAGGGAATGGTTTTTTATACAACATGGTAAGGATTATCGCTGGAACGTTGCTTGAAATCGGTTCTGGTAAATTTCACCCTGAGGAGATAAAAGCCATGCTTGCCGCCCGAAATCGCGAAGCGGCAGGCAAGACTGCGCCTAGTCACGGACTGTATTTATGGGAAGTTTTCTATGACAACTAAACCAGGTGTAACATGTTCTTGACACAGGAAGCAGAAAGTTATAAGATATCATATGGTATGTATTTCAACCCCACAAATAAGCCCCGGAAGACTTATCTGTGTTTTGAAATAGAACGTAGCATTTGATTCAAGGAAAATTCATTGATTTATTTAGGAGGGAAACTCATGCGTACAACACCAATGGCGAACGCAAGCACAATTGAGCGCAAATGGCTAGTTGTTGATGCGGCAGGCAAGACTCTAGGTCGTCTTTCTACTGAAGTAGCATCACTTTTGCGCGGTAAGCACAAACCAACTTATACACCACACGTTGATACAGGTGATCATGTCATCATCATCAATGCTGAGAAAATCGAATTAACTGGTAAGAAATTGACGGACAAAATTTACTACCGTCACACGATGCACCCAGGTGGTTTGAAACAAAGAACTGCTCTTGAGATGCGTACAAACTACCCTGAAAAAATGTTGGAGCTTGCTATCAAAGGTATGCTTCCAAAGGGTCCACTAGGTCGTCAAATGTTCAAAAAATTAAATGTGTACCGTGGTTCTGAGCATCCACATCAAGCACAACAACCTGAAGTTTACGAACTTCGCGGTTAATTATAAGGGAGGTTAACAATTTGGCACAGGTTCAATATTACGGTACAGGTCGTCGTAAAAGTTCTGTAGCGCGCGTTCGCTTAGTTCCAGGTGAAGGCCGTATCGTCGTTAATAATCGTGAAATTACTGAATACATTCCATTCGCTGCTTTAATCGAAGACGTGAAACAGCCTTTGAACATCACAGAAACAGCTAACAGCTACGATGTTCTTGTAAATGTTCACGGTGGTGGATTCTCTGGTCAAGCTGGAGCAATTCGTCACGGTATCTCTCGTGCTCTTCTAGAAGTAGATCCTGAGTACCGTACATCACTTAAACGTGCTGGACTTCTTACTCGTGACCCACGTATGAAAGAGCGTAAGAAATACGGTCTTAAAGGCGCACGTCGCGCACCTCAGTTCTCAAAACGTTAATTTGGTTCAAAATGCAAACCCCACAATCACTATGGTTGTGGGGTTTATTCATTATTAAAGACTTGTGAAAACCCATCGAATTTTCTTGGTAATAGACAAGTAATAGACAGGTAATAGACAAATAATCAGAGAAAATAAAAGGGTCATTTACCCTTTTATTTAAGTAGATCAACAGCGGCTATTAATTGTTCAATATCTGTGTGCGTGTAAACTTTGTCTGTAATGTCTCTAGAGGCGTGTCCCATAATTCTTTTGATATAAAGTTTATCTGCTCCGTATAAATGCATTCTCGAAGCAAATGTATGTCTACAATCATGTGGTTTATGTTCCATCTCTAATTGTCCCATGATTTTTTTCCATTTTTTATAATGTCAGGGTCTTGTATTTGAAAACGAAAAATAATTTGTTTTAAAATCACGTTATTAGTTATATAATTTTAAAAAATGGGCATAATTTAAAATAAGGGAGGTTGGAATTGTGGAATATGAAAAATTAACAAAGCTTTTTTATAAGAAAGGTGAACAATTTGCCGAAGAAGAATATAAAAAGCGTATAAATAGTTATGGTTCCTATCTAACCCCATTATCTGTGCAAGGATTTAGAAAAGGTAAACTGACTCAGTGTCATAACTCCTTATTTTACGTTAACATACCATATTTGATGCAATTAAATAATAAGGTGTTAAAAAATAGTTCAAGAATCTCATCATTAATTGCGAAACTGCCGCAATATATATTAGAACCATATTTTCATAAAATGATTGTTAATGAAGCGCAGAGTAACAATGAAATTGAAGGGATAAGAAGTACAAAAAAAGAACTGGAAAGTGTATTAGAAGGAGTAAATAAATCGGAAAATCTTAACAAACGTTTTACGGGTCTTATGAAAACATATTTGTTTATTGATGATATTGAACCGTTTAAAACTGTGCGGGATTTTAGAGAATTGTATGATGATTTAGTTTCGAAGGAAATTGATAGTAGTAATGAGCCCGACGGTAGGTTATTCCGAAAAGGTTATGTTGAGGTAAACAATGGTTTATCGATCACACATATAGGAGTTAGTTCCGAGGACAAAATAATAGAGTGTTTAAATACACTTATAACATACTTGGATGATGATGAACACCCTGAATTATATCGTTATATGGTTGCTCACTATTTTTATGAGTATGTACATCCATTTTATGATGGAAACGGAAGAACAGGGCGATTATTGGTTTGCAGTTATTTATCTAGATATCTTGAGAGATACTCCGCTATAACATTTTCATATGCTGTTAATAAGAATAAAAATAAGTATTATAAGGCACTTGAAGGAGTACCCAATCCATTGAATAAAGGAGAACTTACATTTTATTTAATGGATATGCTTGAATTATTATCCATGGGCCAAGAAGAGATTATAGAGGATTTAGAAATAAGTTTGGGGAAACGTGAGAGAATAGCAAAATTCTTTAATGAAGATTTTGTAGAGAGTAGCCGAGACAAGTGGCTAATATTAAAATTTATGGTTGATATTTCTGTGTTTGTAAATAATGATGCTAATATTTCAATAACGAAACTAATGGATGCTGTTAATATAACGAGATATAAAGTGGATAAAATAGTGAGCGAATTAGAGTCTGAAGGTTATATAGAACAAGTTAGCCTAAGACCTAAAGCATTTAAAGTAAATGAGGGTTTTCTGGAGAACACACTTAGAGTTTAAAATATAAAGTTTCTAATTCCGCAGAAGGTATAACTAGGTGGTATTATTAAGGTAAACTCAATGGGGTAACCGTTTATGAAAAAAAGTACAGAATTCAGATGTAATCTTGATATCAGTATCGTTGAGCGGGTCAATAAACGATTGTTAGAAAACGGCTATTCTGAAAATGCTAAAGGGATTAAGTATAAAACAGGGAAAATCGAACAGGAACAATACAAATGGAATTTTTTAATGGCTTGTTTAACTCGAGTAAAAGAAATTGGCATGTATTTGAATAGCAGCGAAATGAAAATTGGTTTTGAAAAAGATTATGTTGAATTTAAATTCATCGAATTACTCAATTATGCAAGCCAAATAGAAACGATAACCAATCAAATAATTGCAAATTTATCGAAGAAAGAATTTAAAAAACCTCAGGTTAATAATTTCTTTGTTTTGGATGATTTTAAAAGAAAATATGGTGGGAATACTTCAGGAGATTCGCAATTTATTGAATATATCCGTTCTCTTTGTGCAATTCACCCAACAGAAACAAATAGACATACAAAGAGGGGGTTTCAATCAGGTCTTGAATTTTCTCCGTACGTTAGTAAGCTTGGAAAGTCTATTGATCTTATGAGATTTCCTCTAGTGATTAATACTTCCTCAACTACAGAGGAATTAATTAATTGTTGTCTAAGCATTACAGTGTATCCTGGAGAAAAAAATATAAGTGAAGATCACACCTCAAAAAAGAGTGAGATAAATAAATTGTTTGCACTAGGTGTAATAGATGAAGAAGAGTATGAAAATTTGTTCGATCGGATTGAATTTGGTGGAGATTTTTACATTATTGTCAATGTGAAAGATTTAATATGTTTTATTGAGGATAGTTATTCTAGATTAGAAGTATTGATATAAGAGTTGGTGATGAGTGTGGAAACTCATCATCTTTGTAGTTGTACGACAGCTTTTGAGTAATATACCGGTAATAGACAAATACTTGTTTGATGTTGCTGTATCTAGATACAGCAGTTCTCAAAACGTTAATTCTATTACGTTTCTCAAAGGCTCTCAAGCTTATGCTTGGGGGTCTTTTTTTTAGGCTCTAAAATAATAGGACCACGAGAAATTTATTGCTGGTTATAACTCTATACCTTTGAAACTTTTGAGCGGTTTGATCTTTTAGAGTTTCTGTTACGTGTTTATAAATGTTCATAGTCATTGGATGCCTAATCGAGCCTGTACATCTTTAATGCCTGATCCCGCTTCAAATAAAATTATAATATGAAAATAGGTCATTACTGCTATTGCCTCAGAGCGGTTGTATTTTCCGTAATCAGCAGAGGCAAACTCCTCACTATTGAGACAGCATTTATTCCATGGTTTGATGAGTTCTCGTGTAGCAAAACTCGCCAATTTTTGTTAGTCAATTTATGATGTATGGTAAGAGGAAAATAGGGAAAATAAAGTATTTTTGCTATATACTTTGTCTAAAGGTCTTTAATCACTTTTATTGACCACTATGTTGAACTGTAGATACGGTCTAGGAATATTTATTATTACGTATTACTTGACGTTATTAAATTATAGGTAGGTGCAATAGTGAGTTTAGTGAAAATAGAACCCATAAGTACACTTAATAATAGTGAGATAACTGAAATTTTTAAATGTGCTCCTCAAGGAGGTATGAGGCGCTCGCTTGAAACGAATACCTTAGTTTTAGTATCGGATCATACCAAAGCATTGTATGAAGACCGATGGGACGGAAATGTTTTTCATTATACCGGTATGGGTAGAACGGGAGATCAGACATTGACATCTCAAAATAAAACTGTGGCTGAATCATTAAGTAATGAAGTGGAGATGCATTTGTTCGAAGTGTTTGAAGCGAAGAAATATGTGTATCGTGGGGTAGTGAAACTAGCTGATGAACCCTATCAAGAAGAGCAGCTAGATGATAATGACCAACTGCGACAAGTGTGGGTCTTCCCTCTTGTGTTGGCAGACAATCAAAAGATAATCATTCCAGATAAGTTGATAAAAATGAAACAAGTGTTGAGGGAAAAGAAGGTAAGAAAACTGGGTGAGAGTGTTTTAGAAAACAGAGCTAGAACCGCCAGAAGAAAAAGTAGTAAACGTAAGACTATCTCAACTACATATGAACGTGACCCATATGTTACAGAATTTGCAAAACGCTGGGCAAAGGGAGTTTGTCAGTTATGTGATCAACCGGCTCCATATTTAAATATGAATGGGGAGCCTCATTTACATACCCATCATATTAAATGGCTATCACGTGATGGAGATGATTCAATATACAATACTATTGCTCTTTGTCCTAATTGCCATGATAAAATGCATATTTTAGATTTGGAAGAGGACGTAAGAAAACTTCAAGAGAAAGTGATAAAGTGCGTAGAAGTGGAAACAATTAAAATTTGAACCAATTGGCACAGGTTAATTTTGATCACATTTTGACACCAAATATACAGTACGACATTCTTTTTTTTGCTGATGCAAAAATAGCCCGTTAAATTAGCGCGTCTCGCACTTCGTTAATCAATTTTATATTGTATGGACGTCTTACGTCTTACAAAGGTTTGTTACAGACAAACCATATAAAATAGTATCATAGCAAGGTTTCTGTTTAAAAAACGAAGTCTGTGGAGGGGTGTCATATGAATCTAACAACAGAAAGGTGTATCATTCGCTCATTTGCTGAGGATGATTGGCAGGATGTCTATGCATATACTTCTGATCCGGAAGTGATGAAGTATATTCCGGAAGGTGTTTTTTCTAAAGAAAATGCGCAGGAATTTGTTAAAAATAATCGTCTTAAAGCAGCCAAGAATTTTGCTGTTCTATTAAAAGAAGATCAGATATGTATCGGGCATATCGTGTTCCATCCAACCTTTGGTGAGCACACATATGAGATTGGCTGGGTTTTCAATCCTGCCTATCAAAACAAGGGTTATGCATCAGAAGCGGCTTATGCCGTTCTGCATCATGGTTTTCACACAATGAACTTACATCGAATCATTGCCACTTGTCAGCCTGAAAATGTGCCATCTTGGAGAGTGATGGAGAAAATGGGGATGAGGAGAGAGGGGTATTTTAAAAAATGTATACCACAAGGAAATGAGTGGTGGGATGAGTTTTACTATGCCCTCCTACAAGAGGAATGGTTCGAGAAGAGGGCTTGATCAGTTTTCATGATATGAAGTACTTTGATGAAAAAGCAGCTGAACAAATTTTATATGAGAATGGTATTTTGGTAAGTGAAAACAGTCTTCCATCCATCATAGGAGGTGCTTTCATTGAATTTAAATCAATTGACATTTAGAGAAGCCGTGCAAGAAGACCTCGACAAAATCGTCTTCATGCTTTCAGATGATAAGTTAGGTCAAAAGAGAGAGCGTTACACTCGCCCATTATTAGAAAGCTATATCAAAGCCTTTCATTCAATCGATGCTGATCCAAATATTGAACTCATTGTTGCGTGTGACCAGGAAGAAGCAGTAGGTGTTCTTCAGTTAACCATGACGCCATTTCTTACACATCAAGGAGGTTGGAGAGCATCCATTGAAGGAGTTCGTACGGCTTCGAGTCATAGAGGGAAAGGAGTCGGTTCGCTGCTTATCAAGTGGGCCATTCAACGCGCAAGCGACCGCGGCTGTCATATGATTCAGCTGACAACAGATAAACAGAGGCCAGAAGCACGACATTTTTATGAGAAATTAGGGTTTGAAGCCACTCATGAAGGAATGAAGCTGCATTTGACCCATGAATAAGGATATCAAGAAGCGGAGGATTCAAGAGCCTCTGCCTTTTTGTGCCTTTATTTGAAATATTTGTTATATTTAATATATAATTCCTCAGTTATTTCGAAAGGAGAAACATGTTACTCAAAGTCGGTCTAGTTGTCATAGGTGTGGTTATACTTTACGTGGTGGTTCAAGTCTTGTTGTATAAAAGAGATATGAAGAAAACGAAGGAAGATCTTTTGACATTTGTCGCAAAAAACAAAAAGGACGTTTCAGTGACAATCATTGAAAATGATGATGTGGTGTTAGAATGGAATGCTGATCAAAAAACACCACTTGCAAGTACTGTGAAATTAGTTGTTTTATTTCATTTTGTTAAAGCTGTATCGAGCGGCACCATTAAGCTAGAGGAAAAAGTGGCATTGTCTGATATAGAGCGATTTTATATTGATAGAACAGACGGTGGTGCGCACGCGTACTGGGTGGAGGTCAATGATTTTTCTGAGCATGCGACTTTATTAGATGTTGCCAAAGGGATGATGCAATTCAGTTCGAATGCTTGTACGGATTATTTGATTGACCGGCTGGGCTTAGAAAAGATCAATGATCAGATGAAACAAGCAGGTCTTACAGAACATGGTGAACTCATACCGCTGACGCCGATGATTTTGTGGTCTGCTTATGTATCTAATCGTCGGCGGGATGCATTCAAGAAAATGAGCGGTGTATCCGAAGAACAATACAAATCTCTAATGAATGAGATTTTTAATATCATGAAAAATGACCCAGAGCATAAAAAGGCGTTAGAAGAAAAAATGAAAAAAAAGAACTTATTAGGGTGGCGTATACAATCATTACTGACGCAAAAAATGACAAAGTCTACAACCAATGAATATACATATTTTATGAAACGTCTTCATGACGAGCTGTTAACAACAGAAGAAAAAAGTCTTTTTAGCCAAATCGTACTGGGAGAAACATTGAAAAAGGAAACAGATCAATATTTTTGGTATAAAGGCGGAGCAACATTGTTTGTTTTCACAGGTGCTTTATATCGAAGAACAGATACATCCTCTATCTCCATCTCTCTTTTTATCAATGATCCGAAAGCGAACAATTCTCATTGGATTGGGGAAGTATTCAACGAATTTATGCTTACTGCAGCAGTGGATCAAAACTTTCGACAACGTTTGATTCAGGCTATCACTACATAAACATCAAAAAACAGAGGGGCAAATCCCTCTGTTTTATTATTTCTGCATTGGAAACGCTTTGTATACATCTTGGCGTTTCTCTTTTGACTTCACAACTCCATCAACCAGTTCCTTTTGCCAAACCGCTGTATCATCTTTGTACTTTTTAAAAGGGTGAGGGAGCTTTTTTTCTAGTTGTTTTCTTTTAAACGTGACGGACGGCTCGTCTTTAGAGCTCATGTTCAGTGTCACTTGCTCTACGTTATCAACAAGAATAAAAAGTGCGATTGCGTTGTATAAATACGTTTTTTCAATCGTGTCCTTTTGATCAAACCAGAAGGCGTCAAACTGTTCTTCTGTATAGCCGTCATTTTCTTTTACCCCATATGTGACGTTTAATGCTTTTCCATCGATGATTTCAAATTCACGAATTACTCCTCCAGGTTGATTTGATAAGATTTCACGAATGGCTGAATTGTCACCGAGATACGTGTTTTTGTGTTTTGAAAGTTGTTTTAAGGATATGTCTTCTATTCCTTTTATATCGCTTTTTTTCTCTGTGGCTTGACTGCTGCATGCAGATAGGACGACTGTTAATAGCAGCAGGATATATATCCATTTCTTCATTGATTTTGCCCCTTTATCATTCTTTCTATATGTAAATGTCTATTTTATCACAATTTTCCATTCTGATCGTTCACTGACCGTCATTTCCATTTACTGAACTGCATGTTTTGTTCAAACCAACGAACAATACAAAGAAAAAAGGAGTTCAGTCCATGGCAGAAGTACTTTCATTTTATCAATTGAAAACAAAACGAGATGTCACGCTTGAAAAGAAGCTTTTGCGTACATTGTCTCTTCAACAAGTAACGGCTGCTTCCGAGAAATTCACGAAGAAGCTATTTCCATTTGCAGATGATCCAGCCGGTATTATGAGTGATGGCTGCATCGATTTCGCCATTGAAGCTTTTTTAGCTGGCGGGAGATATGGTGAGTCGAGTAAATATGGCGAATCGTTCGACGATATCAAGAAGCGGTCCTCTCAGGAGGAAACTGAGCTGATTGAAGAGCTGGCAGGATGCTTGCAATCGTGGGGGAATATGTTCCGTATGGAGCGGAAGATGTCGTGTTTTTATCCATCTGCGAAAGAATTTTTAAGCATGTGGTGGCAGGAAGGCTTTCGTGAATCAGAAAAAAGACACAAGCTTCGGCTGCACTAAGCATATTTCCAGCCCTTGTCCCATATCTATAAAATAATGGTGTATGGGAGGGACAGGGATGAAAAGAAAGCTGAAGTGGACAGGGTTTTTAATTGGGTTTATTGTCCTCTTATTCTTATTCAGGTTTCAATTTCTAAATGATGATTCATGGAAATCGTGGAATTTGCCTCTAAGCGGGAAGATCATCTATTTAGATCCGGGTCACGGCGGCCCAGATGGAGGGGCTGTAGGAGGAGAGCTGCTTGAGAAAGAGATTGCGCTAGATGTATCCATGAAGATACGTGACTATTTGCAAGAGCAGGGAGCACTTGTTCTCATGACCCGAGAGGATGATTCTGATTTATCATCAAAGAACACAAAGGGATATGCCCGGAAGAAAGCGGAGGATTTAAGGAACCGCGTAAAAGTCATCAATGAATCTGAAGCGGATCTCTATTTAAGCATTCATTTAAATGCGATACCATCTAACAAATGGAGCGGGGCTCAGACGTTTTTTTACGGAAAGTATGAAGAGAATGAAAAGGCAGCTAAGTTCATTCAAGATGAATTGCGCAGAAACCTTGAAAACACAGATCGAAAGGCGAAGCGGATCAACGGCATTTATTTAATGCAAAATGTCACAAAGCCAGGAGCTCTTGTGGAAATTGGATTTCTCTCCAATCCAAAAGAGGCTCGACAGCTGGCAACACCTAAATATCAGGATCAAATTGCCGCCTCTATTTATAAAGGGATTTTAAGATATTTAACAGAGCAAAAAGAGCCGCCTGAATAAGGGGCTTTTTCCTTTTGATCGCAGGCAAACAGGACAGACATTGTAAGGATATGTATGATATACTTGGATTGTAAACGAATTCAATAAAGGGTGAGGTTCTGCTATGATCGGACAAGATGATGTGAGAAAACTAGTTGGGAAGATGGACGAACCTTTCCTTCATATACCGCTTGGTGAGCTGGATGCCATCAAGGAAATCAGCCTAAAGCCTGAGAAAGAGCATGTGAGCCTTAAGGTGGCTATTGCAAAAACAGGCACTGCTGAGCAGATGAAGCTGCAGCAAGACATCGTACAAGCCTTGAAATCAGCAGGCGCTAACACAGTAGGACTTCGTTTTGAGGAACTGCCTCAGGAAACACTTGAAAAGTTTATGCCATCACAAGAAGAGGAAGAAACCCTGCTTAACTCTAAAAACCCGCCTGAGTTCTTAGCGATTGCTAGTGGAAAGGGTGGCGTTGGTAAATCGACTGTTTCTGTTAACCTTGCTGTAGCACTGGCTCGTCTAGGGAAAAAAGTCGGGCTGATTGATGCTGATATTTATGGCTTTAGTGTACCGGATATGATGGGGATCACTGTCAGACCAACAGTTAAAGGGGAAAAAATTATTCCTGTGGAGCGCTTTGGAGTCAAAGTGATTTCAATGGGCTTTTTTGTTGAAGAAAATGCACCGGTTATTTGGAGAGGGCCGATGCTTGGAAAAATGTTAAATAACTTCTTCCACGAAGTTGAGTGGGGAGAATTAGATTACTTACTATTAGACCTTCCGCCTGGAACGGGAGATGTGGCGCTTGATATTCATACAATGCTGCCTAGCTGTAAAGAAATCATTGTTACTACACCGCATCCTACGGCTGCCTTCGTTGCAGCAAGAGCAGGCGCAATGGCACTGCAAACAGATCATGAGGTGCTCGGTGTCGTTGAGAATATGAGCTATTATGAAAGCAAAAAAACAGGTGAAAAGGAATACGTCTTTGGAAAAGGCGGCGGGGACAAGCTGGCTGAAGAGCTGCGTGTATCAGTCCTTGGCCAAATTCCTTTAAGACAGCCTGATTGGAATGAGGATGATTTCGCGCCTTCTGTCTATGATGCAAGTCATCCGACAGGAGAAGTGTATCAACACATTGCGAATAAAGTCATTGAACAATTAGCAGTGAAAGCATAATGAAAGCCCGAGTGGATGAATGCCACTCGGGTGATGTTTAACTGTCGCTTCCTTCGCTGCCTTGCGATCCGGAATCACTGCTGCTTTCAGATGCTGCCTTTTTGAGCTCATCTTCGAATTTCTTCTTATAAAGAGGGCTGCTTAATGTTTCCGTAATGACTTTTTCTAAGTGCTTTCTAAACTCTTTGCTTTTTACCAGTTCACCGTATTTCTTTTCCATTTCAGGATCCTTGAGAATATCCATCATCAGTTGTTGATAGTCAGGATCCTTCATTAACTGTTTTAACATCCTTTCATGCTGTTGCTGCATGGATTTTGCGAAAGTCTCGGCAAATTTAGAATCCTCAAAGACCTTCTTCCAGAACTCTTTGCCTTTATCAGAAGTCAGTGTTTTCTCTATCGTTTTTTTCACAGTTTGTTCATCCATTACCAAAGCTTCATTCATTGCCTCGTCATTTAATAACTGTTGAATGGCCTTTTTACCGTCATCTGTCTTTAATATATCGACGACCATTTTTTTTGTTTCGTCATAGTCCATATTAGATGAGGATTGGGTTTTGGGAGCACAAGCTGTTAGAGATAAAAGAAGAAAACAGCTCACTATACGCAAGATGCCTTTTGACATACTGTGGCTCCTTTCGTTACATGTCTTACTTTTAATATGAATGTTTCACGTAAATTTATACATAACAAAAATAGGGGTTGGATCAATTCAATGAAAAGTCGGGATTTAGTTCGTTTTTTCTTCTCTGTGCTAGCTGTTGGAGCGGTCATTACAAGCGTGGTAGGCTTTGCGCTGGAGTGGGGAAAATATCAGAAGCTTTTTATATCGTTTGAAATTCTAGAGATCGCATCTGTGTTGTTTTGGTTCATTGGTGTAGGGATGATCTTTAGTGTCATTAGCCAGATGGGGTTTGTTGTCTTCTTGACGGTGCACCGATTTGCGTTAGAGATTTTCCGGTCACATTCTTTATGGAATACCATTCAGCTGTTTCTTGTGATTTTTGTGCTGTTTGATTTAGCTTACTTGCGATTTTTGTTTTTCGGGGAGAATGAATCATTTCTTCCATACTTGTGGCTGCCTTTATTTATCGGTGTGTTTGCTTTGATCGTGGCTTACTTTAAACAGCAGCAGTCCTCTAAGAAAACATTTATTTCTGCAATGTTTCTCATGGTCGTCATCACGTCGTTAGAATGGTTCCCGGCGCTCAGAGTCAATGAAGAGGACTGGCTGTATTTAATGCTATTCCCGCTATTAGGCTGTAATGCGTTTCAGCTGTTAGCGATGCCGCGGTTTTCAAAAGCGAAAGCTACTTAACTTCCGATGACTTTGTTTTCGTATTGGAGATCAGTTCGCCAACCGTCACATTTTTTAAATGCTTTTCTTTTATTTGTTTCAAAATAGCAGGTAAGGCTTGAGCGGTTTGGGTTGCTGAATCTGAGGCGTGAAGGAGAACAATGTCTCCGCTTTTCATTCGGTCATTTACATTCTGAACAATCTGGTCGACCCCCGGATTCAGCCAATCCTGTGAATTAATGCTGTAATGAACAACGGTATAACCGTACTGAGTGGCAATTTTCAGTGCTGTTTCGTTAAACTGTCCAGTCGGCGGTCTTAATAGTTGAATGTCATCTAGTCCAAGCTTTTGAAATGTATTTTGTGCACGGACAAGATCTTGCTTGATCTCACTATCCTCAAGCTGGCTATAATTTTTATAAGCATAGCCGAGGCTTCCGATTTGGTGGCCGTCCTCCCTAATTTGTTTCACGATATCAGGATGACGCTCAGCCCAAGAAGCAGACAGAAAGAAAGTGGCGTTCTTTATACCGTACTCTCGAAGAACATTTAAAATAGGAACAGCCTTCTCATCCCCCCAGCCAATATTAAAAGTGAGAGAGACATGCTTTGATGAAGTCTCTCCTTTATAAATGGCTCGGGGTCCATGTTCAGTTTTAAATACCGACAGCGGCGGTGCCTTTTGTACATAAAAAAAGGTTGCAGCTGCAAGGGCTGCTACAAGAATAATGACAACTTGCTTCAGCCGTTTAATAGGCAACACATATAATCGACTCAATTCAAACACTCCTGCCTTGTCCAAGATTGTTACTTGATTGTATGCAGGACAAGGGTTTAAGATGCTTAATAAAACTATTTCAAAAAAAGTTTTGAAAAGGCGTTGACCAAAAGAATGTTTTCGTGATATATTATTAATCGTCGCTGACACACAGTGACAAACACAAAACGCTTCGGGAAATAAACTTGAAAAAAGTTGTTGACATAAGATGAAGCGAAATGTTATATTATTAAAGCCGCTAAGAACGGCGAAGATGATCTTTGAAAACTAAACAAGACAAAACGTACCTGTTAATTCGAGTTTTTATAAAAAAATCCTATGATACTTC
>NZ_JBYTDZ010000008.1:0-55215 GCF_058791855.1 Bacillus sp. EB106-04-04-XG123
TTCCCCCTGTGAGAGTAGGACGCCGCCAAGCTTCTATCAGGATCAGTTCCATTTGGAACTGGTCTTTTTTGTGTTTTAAGAAAAGGAACAAACACTCGATCTGACATGGATACATATACTAAACTACCATCTAAAACATTCTTAATTTTGTATACAATTGAAAGCGCTAGGGCATACTGAAGCTATAAGTGGAGGTGTCACAATGAGCAAAAAAGAGCGAGAAGCGATTTGTTTGATTTGTGAAGAGAAAAAAACAAAGGGAATTTATTTATATCATCAGTTTTTGTGCCGAGAATGTGAGCGAAAGTTAATTTCTACATCGACCTCGGATCCCAGCTATGCCGATTATGTTAGAAAGCTTAAAAATCTTCATACGCCGCCTTTGTATTCATAGACCATTAGATGGTCTTTTTTTATGAGCCATGAAGGATTGGGCCTGTTTTTTGGAACTTAGTTTGGACATCATCCGTAATTAATAATAAGATAAACAGAGAGCCTGATTATTCATAGGAGTCGATGAACATGAAATCAATTTTTTATACATTTATATGGGCCATCCTCTCTACTTTTTTTTCGCTTGTGATTTTAACCGTCAGTATTGGGGTTTTCCATCATCATGTTGGATTATCGATACTGTATGCGATGGTGGGGTGGGGCGTGATGTTTGCAGGGAGCAGGTGGGTTGCTTTCCAGTTGTTTTTAAAGAAACACGGACTGTCTCGTAGTGATTATGTATATATCAAACAGCATTTAAAAGAAGCAGGACAAAAGCTTGTACGTTTAAAGAAAGCTTTATTTGCTGTGAAAAACGTACAAACGATCAAACATAATTATGAAATTCTCAGACTTGCACGACGAATCTATACGATTACAAAAAAAGAGCCGACTCGGTTTTATGATGCACAGCGTTTTTATTTCGAAAGCTTGGATTCTGTTGTTGAACTAACTGAAAAATATGCACTATTGTATAATCAGCCTGATCGCAGTCATGAGCTGGAAATGACACTTAGCCAAACTCGAGTGACGCTGACAGAGCTGCAAAAGCAATTGACGAATGATTTGCAGCAAGTATTAGGAAGAGACATAGAAGCTCTTCATATTGAGCTTGAAGTGGCAGATAAAATGATAAAGAAATAATGAAAGGAGTCAAACGCAATGAAACCAGAAGATCACATCCGATCATCAACTGCTTCCACTACAGATCTTCAGTTTCAGGTGTTTGATACCTTATCTGATGAGGAGAAACAAGAAGCCATACAGCGTGCCGAGCAGATCCCTGACAATCCGCAAAAGCTGCTTTTCTATGGTACACGTGTTCAGGAACGATTATTGGAACAATCACAACAAATGATGAAATATGTTGAGAAAAAAGATATCGATCAAATAGGAGATGTGCTTGAGGCCTTTTTGCACCAGCTGCATATAGTAGAACCTGAGGATTTACTGCCAAAGAAGCAGGGCTTTTTTTTGAAGTTGTTTCAGCGGGAGAAGCGTTCTACTCAGGAAATCATATCGCGTTTTCAACATGCAAAATCACAGATCGAGAGATTATCAGCAAGACTTCGTTACGCAAAAGGCGGATTAATCTCGGATCATATGTTATTAGAGCGTTTATTTGAAGAAAATCAAACTTATTTCCAAGAGATGACGATGCAGGTTGCAGCAGTTGAAGCGAAAATGACAACTTTAGAAAAGCAGATCATATCAGATACACAGCATATTGGTAATCGGACTATAGAGGAGCAAATGATGAGTCAGGAATTCAATGCAGAAGAGTATATGGAGAGGTTGAAGGAACGGAAATATGATTTGCTGTTAAGCCGGCAAATTGCGTTGCAATGTAATGCCCAAATTAGAATGATCCAGCATACGAATCATACATTGGCCAATCACATTCAATCAACTGTTTCTGCATCCATTCCTCTATGGATCAACCAAATGTCGATTGCGTTAACGCATATTCAGCAGCGTGCCAATTCAGCTCTTCAGAATCGTATCCAAAAAACATACGAAAAGGTATCAAAGCAGCAGGGAGAACTTCTTGAAGAAGCAGCTTTTGCACCTATAGATACGTTGAAAAAGGTTCAACGCCAATTAGCAGAAACCTTACAGGAAACGTTACAGGTGAAAGAGCATGGAAGCCAAGAGCGTGCTCAATTGAAAAACAGCATGTATGAGGCAGAACAGCAGCTGACAAATCACCAGCCAATAAAGGAATGAGAATCCATCTTTCGGTTCCCTTGTATGAACGTTATAATAGACATAAGATATCGAAAGTGAAAAGGATCGATTTGTTTGAAAACACCTTTATATACAGCATTAGTACAACATGCGGAAAAGAAACCTTATTCTTTCCACGTTCCAGGACATCACAATGGAGATGTCTTTTTTGATGAGGCACGGACTTATTATGACTCAATTCTTCAGCTGGATGTAACAGAGCTTGAAGGATTAGATGATCTTCATCATCCAACTGGTGTGATTCAAGAGGCTGAACATTTATTGGCAAAGCTATATGGATCAGATCAAAGCTTTTTCCTTGTGAATGGGACAACTGTCGGAAATTTAGCGATGGTGATGACAGCCTGTCGTGCGGGAGATGAGATTTTTGTCCAGCGAAATTGTCATAAGTCTGTTTACCATGCGATTGAGCTTGCAGGAGCAATGCCTATTATGGTAGAAGCTGAGATAGATCAACATCTACATGTTCCAACACATGTGACAGATGAAACAGTCAAAAAAGCCATAGCCAAACATCCTAATTGCCGGGCGATCGTTTTGACTTATCCGAACTACTATGGTCATGCAGCTGATTTATCAAAACTGATTCACATGTGCCACGAAGCAGGCATGATCGTTTTGGTTGATGAGGCACATGGTGCACATTTTGTATTAGGCGGCGCTTTTCCTCCATCTGCTCTTTCCTATGGAGCTGACGTGGTGGTACAATCAGCACATAAAACCCTTCCAGCCATGACGATGGGTTCCTACCTTCATCTTCAGGGGGGACGAATGGATGCAAAACGTTTGAAAACATTCCTCACGATGCTTCAAAGCAGTTCTCCATCCTATCCAATTATGGCCTCATTAGATGTGGCAAGGGCCTATGTCGAGGAGATCAAGAAAAAAGGAATCCTGGATGGAATGATGAAAGGGCTGGCAGAGCTGAAAAATGAGTTCAACCGTATACCTCAGCTTGAAGTAGTCGAGTCTGAATTGCTTTCTAACGATCCTTTAAAATGTGTGATTCGATCAACAAAAGGGCTGACGGGTTATGAACTAAAACGAGTGCTTGAATCAGTGGAGGTTCACCCAGAGCTTGCGGACGAACATCAGGTTTTACTTGTCTTTGGTTTAGAACAGAAGAAGGATATTCCTTTTAACCGAATAGAGCAGGCCCTTAATCAAAGCAATTCATTTATCAAAGGAAAAGATCATATCCAAAGAGAGGCACTGGCTATTGAAAACAATGAGCATAGACAGGATATAGAAGCCGTCCCATTTGAACATGCAGCAGGCCGGATTAGTGCAGAATCGGTTATACCATATCCACCGGGTATTCCTTTGATCGTAAAGGGAGAACGTATTGAAATCGATCAAATCGCGGCTTTAAGCCGTTTGCTTGGACATCAGGTTCATGTTCAAGCGAGTCAGGTGATTCATCAGAGAAAATTATATGTTTATATAGAAGAGGAGACACTATGAGCGGTATGTTTATTACGTTTGAAGGGCCAGAGGGTGCCGGAAAAACGACAGTGATTCGAAAAGTGTATGAAGAAATGGAACGCCAAGGATATGCAGTCATGGCGACACGTGAGCCTGGCGGCATTGACATTGCAGAGCAGATTCGTGAAGTCATTTTAAATGAAAAAAACACAAAAATGGATGCGAAAACGGAAGCTTTGCTATATGCAGCGGCGAGAAGGCAGCATTTGGCTGAGAAGGTAGAACCGGCATTACAGCGCGGGCAGACAGTTTTATGTGATCGTTTTGTTGATAGCTCCCTTGCTTATCAAGGCTATGCGAGAGGGCTTGGGATTGAAGCAGTAAAATCAATTAATGATTTTGCTATCAATGGCACGATGCCGCAAATGACCATTTATTTTTCTATTACACCTGAGGAAGGGCTAAAGCGAATTGATGCCAACCAGGGAAGAGAAAAGAATCGATTAGATATGGAGACGCTGAATTTCCACCAGCTGGTCAGAGAAGGCTATGAACTGCTTATTGCACAATCACCAGAACGATTCCGTGTAGTGGATGCGTCTCAGCCGATGCAGGCTGTCTATGAAGAAGTCCTTCAATTGATTCAGGACACATTAAAGCAAAATCAAATATGACCTAATTCCCAATCGTTGTTATAATATAGAGGAAGACATCGGCATGTCATCTGTGCCTAAAATAAAGGAGGCCAATCAAATGAAATTAATTGTTGCCGTTGTACAGGACCAAGATAGCAGCAAGTTGTTGAAAATATTGACTGAACATCATTTCGGCGTGACAAAATTAGCTTCAACTGGTGGGTTTTTAAAGTCTGGGAATACGACTTTTATTATTGGTTGTGATGATGTCCGGGTGGATAAAGCATTACAGCTTATAAAAGAAAATTGCCGTAAACGTGATCAAATGATCGCGCCTGTATCCCCAATGGGTGGAAATGCAGATTCATACGTACCATACCCTGTTGAGGTTGAAGTTGGCGGAGCTACTGTATTTATTCTGCCAGTTGAACAATTTCATCAATTTTAAGGATGGGTTGCTGTGAAAATTAATCAAGATATGCGGCTGCGTCTAGAAAAGCGTGAACTTCAAGCATTGAAAGGAAACCAGACATCTGCTTCCTTTAAAGCTTCGATGGAGACGCAAAGCGGCAAACTGCGCTTAGAACAGCTGACGGTCATGCTCAGTGATATCGAAGTGTTCGGTAAAAAGCTGGCGAAGTCACGAAACCTAAAGGATTTGGCTAGGTTTAAAGGACTGGTGAAGCGCTTTGTGAAAGAGACAGTCGATAATGGATTAAATATAGAAACATCAAGGAGCTTTGACATTTATGGCAACACACGTACACTTGCTTTAGTCAAAGCCTTAGATGAAAAGCTGATTGAATTAACCGAGGAAATGATGGACCAAGAGAAACCATCTATTGATTTGCTTGAACGTATTGGAGAAATAAAAGGTTTATTGATTAACCTTTACACATAGAGAGTGATAACATGGCAATTAGCTGGGATGACATGAATGATTTGCAGCCGCGCGTCATGCGGCTGATTTTTAATAGTATTGAAAAAGACCGACTTGCGCATGCCTACTTATTTGAAGGGAAAAAAGGAACCGGTAAGCTGGATGCAGCGATGCTGTTGGCTAAGAGCTTTTTTTGTTTGGAATCAGGAGTGAAACCATGTGAATCCTGTCAAAACTGCAAAAGGATTGCATCAGGAAACCATCCCGATTTACATCTTGTGCAGCCCGATGGCCAATCAATTAAGAAGGCGCAAGTGCAGGTACTGCAGGAGGAATTTACAAAAGCGGGTGTAGAATCTCACCGGAAAATGTATATTATTCTTCATGCGGACAAAATGACGGTCAATGCCGCGAACAGTTTATTGAAGTTCCTAGAGGAGCCCAATCGGGAAACGATGGCGGTTTTAATCACTGAGCAATCGCATAAAATGCTGGATACGATTATTTCAAGATGTCAGATGCTCAGCTTTCAGCCGCTGCAGCCACAATCCTTGGAGCAGCAGCTTTTACAAGAAGGCGTATCTCAGCATCTCGCAAGGCTTTTGTCGAATTTAACCAATAATTTAGCAGAAGCACTCGAATTAAGTCGAAATGATCAGTTTGCAGAGTCTAGAGCGAAAGTGATAAAATTGTATGAAGTCTTACACCAGCGAAAAGAACATGCATTTTTTTATATTCAGGATCAATGGATGCCTTTTTTCAAAGAGAAAGACCTTCAAGAAACAGGTCTGGATATGCTTTTATTTATATATCGTGATGTATTGTCGATTCAAATAGGAAATGAAGATAAAGTCATTTATCAAGACTTATTCCAGACAATGAAGCAGCATGCGCTGCATTCCACACAGCAGATGGTGACCAGCCAGATCCTTGCTGTATTAGAAGCGAAAAAGAGACTTCAATCCAACGTGAATGCCCAAGGGCTGATGGAGCAATTGGTGTTGATGTTGCAGGAGGGATAAGCTTGTACAACGTAATTGGTGTTCGCTTTAAAAAAGCGGGCAAAATCTATTATTTCGATCCTAATGGATTTCATATAGAAAATGATAGTTGTGTCATTGTAGAAACAGTCAGAGGGGTTGAGTACGGACAAGTGGTCATCGCCAACAAAAAAGTAGATGAACACGATGTGGTTCTCCCTCTGCGTAAAGTCATTCGTGTAGCAGACGAACGAGACCGGCTCATCGTTGAGGAAAACAAAGAAGCAGCGATGACAGCCTTTGATACATGTCTTCAGAAGGTAAGTGAACATGGGCTGGAAATGAAACTGGTCGATGTTGAGTTTACATTTGACCGCAACAAGGTCATCTTCTACTTCACAGCAGATGGCAGAGTTGATTTCCGTGAGCTAGTGAAGGATCTTGCATCAATCTTCAAAACGAGAATTGAACTTCGCCAGATTGGTGTAAGAGACGAGGCAAAAATGCTTGGAGGCATTGGTCCTTGCGGGCGAATGCTCTGCTGTTCGACATTCTTAGGAGATTTTGAACCAGTGTCGATTAAGATGGCAAAGGATCAAAATCTATCGTTAAATCCTACAAAAATTTCAGGACTATGCGGCCGTTTGATGTGCTGCTTGAAATATGAGAATGATGAGTATGAAACAGCGAAGGAACAATTACCGGATATCGGCGAAACGATTCAGACGTCTAATGGCTCTGCAAAGGTAGTAGGGCTCAATATTTTAGAACGAATTTTGCAAGTTGAATTAACCGGGCAAGAAAAAGTGATAGAATATACATGGGAAGAATTATTACAAGAAGGCGTTGTATCTGCACAAACAACTGAGTAACGAGGTGTGCCACCTTGGATAAAAAGGAACTATTTGATACGGTGATTAATTTAGAAGAACAAATCGGTTCTCTTTATCGCCAGTTAGGTGATTTGAAAAATCATATCGGTGAAGTGATTGAAGAAAATCATCAGCTGCAGATGGAGAATCAGCACTTGCGTGAACGTCTGGATCAGTCCGATCGAGACAAATCGTCTGAGGCAGAGAATGATTCTGCCCAGAAGGCAAGTCATTCTGATATAGGAGAAGGTCATGATAACCTGGCCCGATTATATCAGGAGGGCTTCCATATTTGTAATGTACATTATGGGAGCATTCGTAAAGAGGGAGACTGTTTGTTCTGTCTGTCATTTTTAAATAAAAAATGAGAAAAGGCTTCCGCTGAATCGGGAGCCTTTTTCACAGGAAAAGAAAGGATACATCATGGTTTCGTTAAGAGAAGATGAACGTTTAGATTACCTGCTCGCCGAAGATATGAAGATTATTCAAAGTAAAACTGTGTTTGCCTTTTCATTGGACGCAGTGTTATTAGCTAAATTTGCTTATGTGCCAATCCAAAAAGGGGAAATCATTGACCTTTGTACCGGAAATGGCATTGTGCCATTGCTGCTTTCGACTCGATCTAAGGCCTCGATTACGGGTGTTGAAATTCAAGAACGGCTGTTTGATATGGCCAAAAGAAGTGTGGAGTATAATCAACTTGCGCACCAGATCGAATTGATTCATGGTGACTTGAATGATATGCCGGAACGCTACGGCAACCATAAAGTTGATGTGATTACATGTAACCCGCCATATTTTAAAACACCTTCTAAGGATGAAATCAATGAAAATGAATACTTGGCGATTGCCCGGCATGAAATTCATTGTACATTAGAAGATGTTATTCGTGTTTCTTCCACGCTGCTAAAGCAAGGGGGGAAACTGGCGATGGTTCATCGACCAGGACGGCTGCTTGAGATTGTGGAATTAATGAAGAAATACCGAATTGAGCCAAAACGTATTCAATTTGTTTATCCCAAACAAGGGAAAGAAGCCAATACCATCTTGGTAGAGGGCATAAAAGATGGAAAACCAGATCTGAAAATTCTCCCGCCTCTTTTTGTTTATGGAGAAGACCAGGAGTATACAGATGAAATCAGGACGATACTGTATGGAGAAGCATAATCATTACTTCTATGTATTAAAATGTGCAGATGGCAGCCTGTATGCGGGTTATACAAATGATTTACAAAAAAGATTGATGACCCACAATAGTGGAAAAGGAGCAAAGTATACAAGAGCGAGACGGCCGGTTGAGCTTTTTTATCATGAATGTTTTGCAACCAAAAGAGAAGCCATGCAGCAAGAATATCGTTTCAAAACGTGGACACGGAAAAAGAAAGACATGTATATAGAAGAAATGCGAATGGAAAAGGAGGCGGCACATGAAAAAGACACAGAAAAGCTTTGATGGTCAATCTGACATGGGCATTCTTTATCTCGTCCCAACCCCGATTGGAAATCTAGAAGATATGACGTTCCGAGCGATACAAACGTTAAAAGATGTAGACTATATTGCCGCAGAAGATACAAGGCAAACGAAAAAGCTTTGTCATGTATACGAAATTGATACACCCTTAACGAGTTATCATGAGCATAACAAAGACAGCAGCGGCCACAAGTTAATCGAATGGCTAAAAGAAGGGAAAAATATCGCACTCGTGAGTGATGCCGGTTTACCGACGATTTCAGATCCGGGGGCTGAAGTGGTTCGAGATTTTACTAGCATCGGAGGCTATGTTATTCCGTTACCTGGCGCAAATGCTGCACTAACGGCACTCATTGCATCAGGAATCGCGCCTCAGCCATTTTTCTTTTACGGTTTTCTCGACCGTCAAAAAAAAGAAAAGAAAAAGCAGCTTGAAGCCTTGAAGAAACGCCAAGAAACGGTCATTTTCTATGAAGCGCCCCATCGGTTAAAAGAAACGCTGACTTTGATGAAGGAAGTGTGGGGAAATCGGAACATCGCCATTACGAGAGAACTAACGAAAAAATTCGAAGAGTTTATTCGTGGGGATTTAGAATCTGTGCTGACATGGGCTGCGGAGAATCAAATTCGAGGTGAGTTCTGTCTTGTAGTGCAAGGAAATGATCAAGCTGAAGAAGAGCTGAATGAAGAAGCATGGTGGACGTCCTTATCTGAAAAAGAACATGTGATTCATTACATAGAGGAAGGATTAACGTCGAAGGAAGCCATTAAACGTACAGCTGTCGAACGTGGTGTGCCAAAGCGCACGATATACGATGCCTATCATATTGAACAATAAAGAAAGGTTCTTGCAAACGGTGCAAGAACCTTTTTATATGAAACTTATTTTTGTGATTGAAGTTGGTTTTGGATTTCGTTAATGATTTGCTCTGCACCTTCACGGCTAAGAACTAATTTACCATTAGCAAGTTTAAGGTTATCGTCTGATACTTCACCTGTTACTTGGCAAGTCATGTTTGGTTTATATTTTTTTAGGATAATTTTTTCATCATCAACATAAATTTCCAAAGCGTCTTTTTCAGCGATTCCTAGCGTACGGCGAAGTTCGATTGGAATCACCACGCGTCCTAATTCGTCAACTTTACGTACAATACCTGTAGATTTCATCTTCATTCTCCTCCCAAAAAGTTCTTATTACTAAAATAATATTATCTTCGTCATTATTCGACAAATTCCTTACATTCCTAGCATAACAAGGTTTCCATAAATCGTCAATCATTTTGTTTACTATTGTTTGTAAAATATGACTCTTAAAGTCAAAAGACCTTGAAACTACTGATGTATAAGGATTTTGTAGGCTTTTTCTATGAAAATATAAGAAATGACGAGTTCAGATTAACAAGACTTTTGCCCTAATTTAGCCAATTGTAAATCTGGAAATAGATTTCATACGACAATATTCGACAAAATGTCGACGGGTTTGTCGTTTTTTTCGAAAAACTCATCTTTTTCGATCATTTCATCTCGTTCTATGTATATATGCTTGATCTTAAAGGCTAAGATGGTATCATAGAGAAAGTACAAGCGCAACAAATAATTAAGAAATGCACATTTTAATGATTTCATAACCGCTCTCGTCCATTGGGCGGGAGTTTTTGACATTTACACACACGCAGGAGGTTCCGACATGCCAGAAAAGAAAAAAACGTTTTATCTGACAACACCTATTTACTATCCGAGCGGAAAATTACATATTGGACATGCTTATACGACAGTAGCAGGAGATGCTATGGCTCGTTATAAACGTCTTCAAGGCTATGATGTGATGTATTTAACGGGTACAGATGAACACGGACAAAAAATTCAGCAAAAAGCTGAAGAACAAAATATCACACCAATCGAGTATTTAGATCCAGTCGTTGAAGACATTAAATCATTATGGAAGAAACTCGACATTTCGAATGACGACTTCATCCGTACAACAGAAAAAAGACATACGAAAATCATCGAGCAGGTATTCCAAAAACTTCTTGATCAAGGCGATATTTATTTAGATCAATATGAGGGCTGGTACAGTATTCCTGATGAGACATTCTATACGGAAACACAGCTTGTTGATGTTGAGCGTAATGAGAAAGGGGAAGTCATTGGCGGGAAAAGCCCTGACAGCGGACACCCTGTTGAATTAATTAAAGAGGAATCATATTTCTTCCGTATGAGTAAGTATGCGGATCGTTTGCTCGATTATTACGAAAAGAATCCATCGTTTATTCGGCCTGAATCAAGAAAGAATGAAATGATTAATAACTTCATTAAACCAGGTTTAGAGGATTTAGCCGTATCAAGAACAACCTTTGATTGGGGAATTAAAGTTCCTAACAATCCAAAACACGTCATTTATGTATGGATTGATGCGTTATTCAACTATTTAACTGCGATTGGCTATGGAACAGATCAAGATGAGAAATATAAAAAATATTGGCCTGCCAACGTACATCTCGTAGGAAAAGAAATTGTACGCTTCCATACGATTTATTGGCCGATTATGTTGATGGCATTAGATCTGCCTCTACCGAAGCAAATTTTCGCACACGGCTGGCTGCTCATGAAAGATGGCAAAATGTCTAAATCAAAAGGGAATGTGGTAGATCCGGTCACATTAATTGATCGCTATGGCCTCGATGCCCTCCGTTATTATCTGCTTCGCGAAGTACCATTTGGTGCGGATGGTGTGTTTACACCAGAAGGATTCGTGGAACGTGTAAACTATGACCTTGCCAATGATTTAGGTAACTTGCTTAATCGTACAGTTGCGATGGTCCAAAAATATTTTGACGGCACTTTAAGCAGCTATAAGGGCCCTGTTAATGAGTTTGATGAAGAGCTGAAAGCAGTCGCTGAGCAAACCGTCAAAGCCTATGAAGAGGCGATGGAAAACCTTGAATTCTCTGTGGCTCTTTCAAATGTTTGGACATTAATCAGCAGAACCAATAAATATATTGATCAAACAGCTCCATGGGTGCTGGCAAAGGATGAAACAAAACGAAAAGAATTGCATTCTGTTATGTATCATTTAGCAGAATCACTTCGAATCACAGCAGTCCTCTTAACGCCATTCCTAACGAAAACACCTGAGAAAATCTTCTTCCAGCTTGGAATTGAAGAAGAGAAGCTCAAAAGCTGGGATAGTATCCTATCATTTGGTGCAATTCAACATGCGACGGTACAAAAAGGCGAGCCTTTGTTCCCGCGTTTAGAGGTAAAAGAAGAAGTAGCCTACATTAAAGAAAAAATGCAGGGAAGTGCACCTAAGGTAGAAGAAGAGAAAGTGGAAATCAAAGAAACGGAATTACCTGAGCTGGAAGCTGAGATTGCATTTGATGATTTCTCGAAAGTCGATCTTCGAGTTGCACAGGTATTGGAAGCAGCCCCAGTGAAAAAAGCGGATCGTCTCTTAAAGCTTCAGCTTGATTTTGGATTTGAAAAAAGACAAATAGTCTCAGGGATTGCCAAGCACTATCAACCAGAGGAATTAGTAGGGAAAAAGCTCGTTTGCGTAGCGAATCTTACACCAGTTAAACTCAGAGGGGAAATTTCCCAGGGAATGATTTTAACTGGAGAAACAGGCGGGAAATTGCAGGTTCTTGAAGTAGATCAATCTCTAGCAAATGGAACAAAAATTTTATAAAGCAACAAAGGTGTTCCACGTGTAACATTTCGTCGAACACCTTTTGTTTTTTAGCAGACTTGTCGAAAGGAGCAATCAACAATGTTATTTGATACACATGCCCACTTAAATGCAGAACAATACAAAGAAGACTTAGAGCAGGTGATCGAAAGAGCAAAAAGCGAAAAAGTTGAGAAAATCGTGGTGGTGGGGTTTGACCGTCCGACAATTACGAGAGCGATGGAATTAATTGAAGAGTATGATTTCATATATGCAGCTATTGGCTGGCATCCAGTCGATGCTATTGATATGACAGATGAGGATTTGGCTTGGATTAAAGATTTATCTCAACACGAAAAAGTGGTTGCGATTGGAGAAATGGGTCTGGATTACTATTGGGACAAGTCACCGAAAGATGTACAAAAGGAAGTCTTTAGACGCCAAATTGCTCTTGCGAAGGAAGTGAATCTTCCAATCGTTATTCATAACCGTGACGCAACGGAAGATGTCGTGACGATTTTAAAGGAAGAGGGAGCAGCTGAGGTCGGAGGTATTATGCACTGCTTTACGGGCAGCTTAGAAACTGCAAAAGCGTGTATGGATATGAATTTTTACATCTCATTCGGTGGACCCGTGACATTTAAAAATGCCAAAAAGCCAAAGGAAGTTGTAAAAGAGATACCAAGTGACCGGCTTTTGATTGAAACAGACTGCCCATACTTAACGCCAGTGCCATTTAGGGGGAAACGTAACGAGCCAAGTTATGTCAAATATATCGCAGAACAGATTGCGGAGCTGAGAGAAATCAGCTTTGAAGAGCTTGCCGAATTGACAACAAAAAATGCAAAAAAAGTTTTCCGTATAAACTGACAGTATATGATGTCAATCCTTGTTTAAGCTTGTCCAATTGTGAAACATAACGAAAAAGTTCTACACGTTTGCGCCTCCTCATAGGATAAGTTGTCGATAAGTCTTTCTTCCCTTCTTTCCATAAATCTCCCATAATAGGTTTACAATCGAGCATTTTTGTACAGTGGGTGGAAGGGTTGACAGGTTTTGAGATACTCTATATAATCTCTCCGAGGAGAAGGAGGCGTTTTTCATCGTACAAAAAATGAAAAATCTGTTTTCTGTTAAGCTAGGAAAAGGCAAGGTTTTATTACTAGTTGTTTGCTTGCTTTTAGCTGGAACTGGAACGGCTTACGGTGCGCATGAGCTCACTAAGCAGTCTATTACCATTTCAATCAATGGTAAAGAGAAGACAATTCGTACACATGAAGAGACAGTAGCACAGCTGCTTTCAGACCTTGGCATAAGGACCAAGGCGGAGGATCATATCTCTCCAAGTCTAAATACAAAAATTCAAGACAACATGAACATTGTGTATGATGCGGCTATACCGGTTCATCTGACCCTAGATGGGAAAGAGAAAACGATATGGACAACAGATCAGACGGTTGGAGCATTATTGAAGAATGAGAAGATAGATATCGGGAAGCACGATCAAGTCACTCCAGGAAAGAATGACAAGTTAACAAAGGATATGAAGCTTGTGGTTCAGCAGGCCTTCCAGGTCAGCTTAAATGATGGAGGAAAAGATAAAAAAGTGTGGACCACTTCGACTACGGTCGCTGACTTTTTAAAGCAACAAGAGCTGAAGCTCAAGAAGCACGATAAGATCAAGCCTGCGTTACATAGTAACCTTTCTAAAAAGAGCGCAGATATAAAGATCACTCGGGTGGAAAAAGTCACCGATGTAGTGGAAGAGAAAATTGCTTTTGATACCAAACATAAAAAGGACCATTCTCTTGAAAAAGGGAAAGAGAAGGTACTTAAAAAAGGTGAAGAAGGTAAATTGAAGAAGCACTATGCCATTGTGAAAGAAAACGGCAAAGTGGTGTCTAAAGAATTGATTAAAGAAGTGACCGAAAAAGATAGTAAGGACCGTTTAGTGGCTATTGGTACACAAGTGACCAAAAAGGAGCCTACAGCGTCCCCTGTGGTTTCACGAAGCAATGAGTCTTCAGGAAAAGAATTTTATGTGGCGTCAACAGCCTATACAGCGAGCTGTGCTGGATGTACGGGCAGAACGTCTACAGGTTTTGATTTAAAAGCAAATCCGGGTGCAAAGGTCATAGCAGTTGATCCGAGTGTCATTCCGCTGGGCTCAAAAGTGTATGTGGAAGGCTATGGTTATGCCGTTGCATCAGACACTGGATCTGCTATAAAAGGGAATAAAATTGATGTGTTCGTCCCAAGTAAGTCGGCAGCTTATCAATGGGGAAATAAACGAGTGAAAATTAGAGTGCTCAAATAAACACATCAAATCATTTATATGAACAGAGGGCTTTGCGCACCCTCTGTTTTTTTGGTTATAATAGAAGCACTGTTTTCTAATTAATTAGACGCAAAAACAGCATGAAAGGTTTCGTTTTTTTAACCAAAAAATGTAGATTGTTTTTGCAAGCGGAGGAATACATGAAAATCAAAGAAATCATTGTGGTGGAGGGTCGTGATGACACTGCCAGAGTGAAGATGGCGGTGGATGCAGATACAATCGAAACAAACGGATCTGCCATTGGCGATACAGTCATACAACAAGTGCGTCTTGCTCAGGAGACGAGAGGGGTCATTATTTTAACAGATCCTGATTTTCCTGGTGAGAAGATCCGTAAAACCATCGCAGAGGCGGTTCCTGGCTGTAAGCACGCTTTTTTGCCAAAGCATCTTGCGAAGGCGAAGCGGGATAAAGGAATTGGTGTCGAGCATGCTTCCTTGGACAGTATTCGGGAATGTCTTGCCCATGTCCATGAAGAAATGGAAGAATCGGAAAGTGACATTACATTAGACGACTTATTTGACGCAGGCCTTATCGGAGGCGAAGCATCGAAACGCCGCCGCGAACGACTAGGAGTGCTTTTAAATATAGGATATACCAATGCGAAGCAGCTGCAAAAGCGCCTTCACATGTTCCAAATAACCAAACATGATTTTATTGCGGCCTTAAAGACCGTCATGCAGGAGGAAGCCGATGAATAAAGATATTGCGACACCCGTCAGAACGAAGGAAATACTGAAGAAGTACGGTTTCTCTTTTAAAAAGAGCTTAGGGCAGAACTTCTTAATTGATACAAATATTTTAGATCGCATTGTCGATCACGCAGAGGTTACAGATGAGACCGGCGTCATTGAAATTGGGCCTGGTATCGGCGCATTGACAGAGCAGCTCGCTAAACGTGCAAAGAAAGTCACTGCTTTTGAAATTGATCAGCGTTTATTGCCTATTTTAAACGATACGCTTTCTCCATATGATAATGTCACGATTATTCATCAAGATGTATTAAAGGCGGATGTGAGAAAGGTCATCGAAGAAAATTTTGCTGACTGTAAAGAAGTGATGGTCGTAGCCAACCTTCCGTATTACGTGACAACACCGATTATTATGAAATTGCTTGAAGAAAACCTTCCATTGAAAGGGATTGTGGTCATGCTGCAAAAAGAAGTAGCAGATCGTATGGCAGCTGTCCCTTCATCAAAGGAATACAATTCATTGTCTATCGCAGTTCAATTTTATACGGAAGCAAAAACGGTGATGGTTGTGCCTAAAACGGTTTTTGTGCCTCAGCCAAATGTTGATTCGGCTGTGATTAAGCTGACTGTTCGTGAAACGCCTGCTGTCTCAGTAGAAAATGATGCGTTTTTCTTTCAATTGATCCGAGCGAGCTTTGGCCAGCGCCGGAAAACATTGATGAATAATTTGATGAACAATTTTCCTGATGGAAAAAAACATAAAGCGATCATCGAGGAAGCTCTTCAAACAGCAGATATTGATGGAAAGCGCCGCGGAGAATCATTATCCATTGAGGAATTTGCCAGATTGTCGAATGTTTTACAAAAAGCCCTATCGTGAGGGCTTTTTTCTTTTGTTCTTCACCACTTCAACTGTTCAGGCATAGGCTAGAAAGAACAGCACATATGAAAGATGAATATGTTTAGTGCAAGACGATACCAACAGGATATGAGCCTGATTGTGGAGTGAAAAGCATGCAATTTCAAATAGGAGATATGGTGACGAGGGCATCCTATCAAATGGATATTATGTTTCGAATCATTCGAATTGATGAGACAGATCAGCACGAAGCCACTGCCATATTGCATGGGAATGAAGTGAGGCTGATTGCTGATGCTAAGATGTCGGATCTCGTCTTGATTCAAAAAGAGGAGCAGCTGACAAGAGAGAAGGACGACGAACGGAAGATTAATGAATCGCTCGACTTACTAAGACAGGATTATCAGCTGCTGCGTGAAAAACAAGAGTATTATACTTCTGGACAATATCAGCATCAGGAGCAGTATTTTCACATGCCTGGAAAGGTCCTTCATTTAGATGGAGATGCTTCATACTTAAAGAAATGCTTAGATGTATATGAACGAATTGGTGTGCCTGTGTACGGAGTGCATTGTCATGAGAAGAAAATGCCAAGCGTGATCGACTCGTTACTTGATCAATATCGGCCTGATATTTTGGTCATTACAGGGCATGATGCGTATTCCAAGCAAAAAGGCGGCGTAAATGATATCGGTGCTTATCGCCATTCTCGTCATTTCGTTGAAACGGTTCAAAAAGCAAGAAAGAAAATTCCTCATTTAGATCAGCTTGTGATCTTTGCTGGTGCCTGTCAATCTCATTTCGAATCATTGATCCAAGCAGGTGCCAATTTTGCAAGCTCACCTTCACGTGTGAACATCCATGCGCTCGACCCCGTCTATATCGTTGCGAAGATCAGCTTCACTCCATTTGTAGATCGAATCAATGTGTGGGATGTGCTTCGTAATACATTAACAAGAGAAAAAGGTCTCGGAGGCATCGAGACGAAGGGTGTTTTAAGGGTAGGTATGCCATACAAAAAAGACCATGAATCGACATAACCCGACTGATTTCAGTCTGGTTTTTTTTATGTTCAAAAAGAAATTTCAAATGGATACATAATCCACCGGAATTTGAGAAAAATAGGGAGGAGAAAAGGTAGAAGTTTGTCAAAATTATTTTGTTGACAATGGCTCGTGTTGGTTGATATAATTTAATTTTTATTTGACAAAAATGGGCCGTTGTTGTATAATTATCTCAGTGAGGTGGATGCAATGGCGAAGACTTTGTCCGACATCAAAAGATCGCTTGATGGTAACTTAGGTAAACGTTTGACGTTAAAGGCTAACGGAGGCCGCCGTAAAACAATTGAGCGTTCGGGCATTTTAGCTGAAACGTACCCTTCTGTATTTGTGATTCAATTAGATCAAGATGAGAATTCGTTTGAAAGAGTTTCTTACAGTTATGCAGATATACTGACTGAGACGGTCGAATTAACGTTCGATGATGCCGCTAGCTCAGTCGCCTATTAATGGGCAGTGAACTTTTTGTTTACTGCTTTTTGTTTTGCCTTTTTTTCTGAATGGGAGTCTGTCCATTTTTTGAAAGGGGTAAAAGAAAGGATTCGATACAAAATAAGAAAGCCACAAAAGCAGTGGCACTGATTCGAATTCTCGACTAAAGGGGCTGTTTCGTTTGGGTAGACGCCGAGGCATTATGTCAGATGAGTTCAAATACGAGCTGGCGAAGGATCTTGGATTTTATGATACCGTCAAAAATGGAGGCTGGGGAGAAATTCGTGCACGTGACGCAGGTAATATGGTCAAGCGTGCCATCGAATTAGCTCAGCAGCACATGGCTCAGGATGAGAATCAACGATAGAAAAATGGTCAGGGATACCTCGGGTGTCTCTGGCTTTTTTTGTTGAAAAAGTCAGTGTGCTGGGCGTGAAAGCCAATATTCATCAGATCCATCAAATGTGATACAATATTGATACTTATGTTTAGATGGAGAAGTAGGTGAAATGTTTGCGTATTTTAGAAAAAGCACCGGCAAAAATTAATCTCTCACTTGATGTTCATGGAAAAAGACCGGATGGATATCACGAAGTGGAGATGGTGATGACAACAATAGACCTTGCAGATCGACTTGAGCTGACGGAGCTGGACAAAGATGAAATCCGTGTATCATCTCATAATCGATTTGTGCCAGATGATCAGCGTAACTTGGCTTATCAGGCGGCTAAATTACTCAAAACAAGGTTCGGTATTCAAAAAGGAGTATCGATTGTCATCACAAAAGCAATTCCTGTGGCAGCAGGTTTAGCTGGAGGCAGCAGTGATGCTGCAGCAGCGCTTCGCGGTTTAAACCGTTTGTGGAAGTTAAATCTCACGTTAGATGAACTAGCTGAGCTTGGAGCGGAGATCGGTTCAGATGTGTCTTTTTGTGTACACGGAGGCACAGCACTAGCGACAGGACGTGGAGAAAAACTGAAGCATATCGCGACACCGCCGCATTGCTGGGTGATTTTAGCGAAGCCGGTGATTGGGGTATCTACAGCTGAAGTTTATAGACAATATGACGCAAGCAAAGTAGAACACCCAAATGTACAGCGTATGATTGAAGCCATTGAAGCAAAAGATTATAAAGAGATGTGCAGCTCACTCGGTAACGTTCTGGAGTCTGTGACATTAAAGATGTATCCGGAAGTAGATATGATCAAAAGACAGATGAAGCGTTTCGGTGCTGATGCTGTATTAATGAGTGGAAGCGGCCCAACTGTATTTGGCCTGATTCAATATGAATCGAAGGTACAAAGAATATATAACGGACTGAGAGGATTTTGTGATCAAGTATACGCTGTCCGCATGATCGGCGAACAAAATGCCCTTGATTAAATCCGTATATTAAGTTATATTATTCATAAATTATTCGGGTTCTGGGGGTAAGTTCATGAAGTTTCGTCGAAGCGGCAGATTGGTGGACTTAACAAATTATTTGTTAGCCCACCCGCACGTACTAGTACCTTTAACTTTTTTTGCAGAACGATATCAATCTGCAAAGTCCTCCATTAGTGAAGACTTAACGATTATCAAACAGACCTTCGAACAGCAGGGAATCGGCACATTGCTTACTGTACCTGGCGCTGCTGGCGGAGTGAAATATATTCCAAAAATTCACCTAAAAGAAGCAGATGACGTAGTAAACGATATCGGAGAGGCATTATCAACTCCTGAACGTGTACTTCCTGGCGGTTATTTATATTTAACCGATGTTTTAGGCAATCCATCGATTCTTGCGAAAATCGGTAAGCTGTTTGCGACCATCTTTGCGGACCGTGCGATTGATGTCGTCATGACCGTTGCGACAAAGGGGATTCCGATTGCCTATTCTGTTGCGGGTTATTTAAATGTGCCTGTTGTGATCGTTAGAAAAGATAATAAGGTAACCGAAGGATCAACTGTCAGTATTAATTATGCGTCAGGTTCTTCTAACCGAATTCAAACCATGTCCCTTGCAAAGCGCAGCTTAGATAAAGGCTCCAATGTGTTGATCATTGATGACTTTATGAAAGCGGGCGGAACCATTAACGGCATGATGAATTTGCTTGAGGAATTTAATGCAAATGTTGCAGGGATCGGTGTTCTTTTAGAAGATGAAGGCGTAGATGAACGTCTTGTCGATGAATATGTCTCGTTGTTAAAGCTTTCAACTATTGATATGAAACAAAAAATCATTGAGATCAATGAAGGCAATTTCCACGAGTTTTTTCATTCGAAAGCGTAAGCTTTGATCAAACATGTATTTGAATGGGAGAGATTGATATGACAAAAGTTGTTCAAACCAAACATGCACCAGCAGCCATTGGACCTTACTCTCAAGGAATTATTGTCAATAACATGTTTTACAGCTCAGGGCAGATTCCATTAACCCCAGCTGGAGATTTTGTTAATGGAGATATTAAAGAACAAACACATCAAGTATTCCGTAATCTTGAGGCTGTACTTGAAGCAGCAGGTGCTTCCTTTGAAACAGTCGTGAAAGCAACTGTTTTCATCAAAGATATGGAACAATTCGCTGAAGTGAATGAAGTGTACGGTGAGTATTTCCATACACATAAGCCAGCTCGTTCATGCGTGGAAGTGGCAAGACTTCCAAAAGATGCGCTTGTAGAAATAGAAGTAGTTGCACTAGTAAAATAAACAGGCACTCTCGATGAAAGCCGTTTGGTTTCATCATATGCAGGGAAAGACATCATCATGATGTCTTTTTTTATGCTGATTATGTAAGCGTCGTCATGAATATGACAAATAATGTATAAATATCCCGATATTTCAAAAAAAGTTTAAAAAAAGAGCAGGAGAATCACCACGATCGTTGAATACCTAAGTAATGCTTTTATATTGGGAAAAGGTGGTGAACTACTGTGGAAGTTACTGACGTAAGATTACGCCGCGTGAATACCGATGGTCGCATGAGGGCGATTGCATCCATCACGCTGGACCACGAATTTGTTGTTCATGATATTCGTGTGATTGATGGAAACAATGGGTTGTTTGTTGCAATGCCTAGCAAACGCACGCCTGATGGAGAGTTTCGCGATATTGCACATCCAATTAATTCAAGCACTCGGGGTAAAATCCAAGATGCTGTATTAAATGAATATCATCGCTTAGGCGAAGAGGAAGAGACAATTGAATATGAAGAAGCTGGAGCTTCTTAATCATACTTAAACTTAAAAAGACGGCTTTAAGAGAAAATGAATGTTTTCTTTTAAATGCTGTCTTTTTTGCATTCTTTCTCTTGTTTCTTAAGTCTTTCATCTGTTAGAAAATTATTGTACTTCCTTTTGTATCCTTGAAATCAGTCTTTATTTAGGATATATTTTTCTATGGATAATAGGGATATTGGAGGCCAATCAATGGATAAGCGGTTCGCAGTGATTTTAGCAGCGGGAAAAGGAACGAGAATGAAGTCGAAGCTATATAAAGTACTTCATCCAGTTTGCGGAAAGCCAATGGTCGAGCATGTGGCAGATGAAGCGTTAAAGCTTTCTTTAGCCAAGCTAGTGACGATTGTCGGTCATGGAGCAGAGGACGTCAAAGAGCAGCTTGGAGACAGAAGTGAGTATGCACTTCAAGAAGAACAGCTGGGAACTGCCCATGCCGTTAAACAAGCAAAGTCGTTCCTCGCGCAGGAAAAGGGAACAACCATTGTCATTTGTGGTGATACGCCATTATTGACAGCGGAAACAATGGAAGCCATGTTAAGCGAGCATCAAAAACATCAAGCGAAAGTCACTATTTTAACAGCACATGCGGATGATCCGACAGGCTATGGCCGAATTATTCGTGACGAAACAGGTGCTGTCGTAAAAATTGTGGAGCATAAAGATGCGAACGATGCAGAGCGTCAAGTGAATGAAATTAATACAGGGACTTATTGCTTTTCAAATGAAGATCTCTTCCGTGTGATTGAGCAAGTGTCGAATGAAAATGCACAGGGTGAATACTACTTGCCAGACGTCATTGAAATTTTAAAAAATGAAGGGCGAACAGTTGCAGCTTATCAAACACCGCATTTTGAAGAAACACTTGGAGTTAATGACCGTATCGCTCTATCACAAGCAGAGCAATTCATGAAGCGACGTATTAATCATCAGCATATGAAGAATGGTGTGACCTTGATTGATCCTGAGAACACGTATATTTCGCCAGATGCTGTCATCGGTGAAGATACAGTTATTTATCCTGGGACGGTCATCAAAGGGAATGTAAAAATCGGTGCAGACGCCATTATTGGGCCAAACACTGAAATTGTTGACAGCATCATCGGAGATCGAACAGTCATTAAGCAATCTGTCGTCTGCGATAGTGAGGTTGGAGTTGATGTGACAATTGGACCGTTTGCTCATATTCGCCCGTTGTCGAAAATTGGCGATGAAGTGAAAATCGGGAATTTTGTCGAAATCAAGAAAACAGTTTTCGGAGACCGCAGCAAAGCATCTCATTTAAGCTACATTGGAGACGGAGAGGTCGGAACTGATGTAAACCTTGGCTGTGGTTCCATTACAGTCAACTATGATGGGAAAAACAAATTCTTAACGAAGATTGAAGACGGCGCCTTTATTGGCTGTAATTCAAATCTCGTTGCACCAGTCACTGTCGGAAAAGGGGCATATGTTGCAGCCGGTTCAACGGTTACAGAAGATGTACCGCAGGATGCATTGTCTATTGCTAGAGCAAGACAAGTCAATAAAGAAGATTATGTGAAAAATATTCATAAAAAATAATCCAAATACCCGGAGGTTTACCATGTCTAATCGTTATGCTGATGCGAATTTAAAGATTTTCTCTTTGAATTCAAACCCTGAACTTGCCAAAGAAATTGCCGATCGTATCGGAGTTGATGTAGGAAAGAGCTCTGTTAAACGCTTTAGTGACGGTGAAGTCCAAATCAATATTGAAGAAAGTATCCGCGGCTGTGATTGTTATGTCATTCAATCAACAAGTGCGCCAGTCAATGAGCATATTATGGAACTGCTCATTATGGTGGATGCGCTAAAACGCGCTTCTGCGAAAACTGTCAATATTGTGATCCCTTATTACGGATATGCACGTCAAGATCGTAAGGCAAAACCTCGTGAGCCAATCACTGCGAAGCTTTTTGCAAACTTGCTTGAAACAGCAGGTGCTACACGTGTGATTGCACTTGATCTTCATGCGCCGCAAATCCAAGGTTTCTTTGATATTCCAATCGATAACTTAATGGCTGTGCCAATCTTAACAAACTATTTCGAACAGAAGAACTTGAATGATATCGTTGTTGTGTCTCCTGACCACGGTGGTGTGACACGCGCGCGTAAAATGGCAGATCGTCTGAAAGCGCCAATCGCAATTATCGACAAACGCCGTCCAAAGCCAAACGTTGCTGAAGTCATGAACATTATTGGTAACATTGAAGGCAAAACGGCTATTCTGATCGATGATATCATTGATACAGCTGGTACCATTACACTTGCAGCCAATGCACTTGTGGAAAATGGAGCAGCTGAAGTCTATGCTTGCTGTACGCACCCAGTATTGTCTGGACCAGCAGTAGAACGCATCACAAACTCTAAAATTAAAGAATTGGTTGTGACAAACAGTATTCAATTAACTGATGACAAGAAAGTTGGAAAATTCATTCCGCTTTCAGTTGGGCCTTTGCTTGCAGAAGCCATCATCCGTGTACATGAAGAAGAATCTGTGAGCTACCTTTTCAGCTAATTTTATTATTGAAAAAGGCCCTAGGCATCAGCTTAGGGTCTTTTTGCTTTCATCAATCACAGGCAAACATGTTTAAAATGATTCGGTTATGGGTAAATATGAGAGTAGTGACAAAAAAGAAATAGGATGGTGCTGAATATGGCAACTTTAAAAGCAAATAAAAGAACTGATTTCAAACGTTCCACACTGCAAAAAATCCGTCATTCAGGACACGTTCCTGGTGTCATATACGGAAAAAATACAGACAGCTTGGCTGTTTCATTAGACAGCATCGATTTATTAAAAACCTTACGTGATGAAGGGAAGAATACAATCATTACCTTAGACGTGGGTGGTGAAACGAAATCTGTGATGGTGACAGAGTTACAAACAGACCCGCTGAAAAACGAACTTGTCCATGCTGATTTCCAAGTCGTTGACTTACAGCGTGAAATTGACGCGGATGTACCAGTGCAGCTGATCGGCGAGTCTAAAGGGGTAAAAGATGGCGGTGTGCTTCAGCAACCACTATTTGAACTATCTGTTACAGCGAAACCAAAAGATATCCCGCAGAATATTGAAGCTGATATTACAAACTTAGAAGTCAATGATGTCTTAACAGTTGCTGATCTGCCTGTTCAGTCATCTTATCAAATCAATAACGATCCAGAAGAAGTCGTTGCATCCATTCTGCCGCCTCAGCAATCAGAGGTTCCTGAGCCAGATAGCGAAGAGGAGCCGCAAGAGCCTGAGGCTATTAAAGAAAAGGATGACGATGGAGAATAACTGGTCATTTAGAGACGTAACCCTCCCGCGGTTGCGTCTTTTGTGCTAGAATGAAAAGAATTCATACGTTTTTACATGAGGCAATCTGATTGGCTCATTTTTTAGGCGTGTGCTGTGTGACAAAGGAGGTTATTGGTTTCATGATTGCATTCGTTGGATTAGGTAATCCAGGAAAAGAATATGAAAAAACAAGACATAATGTCGGGTTTATGACAATAGATGAACTATCGAAAAAATGGGACATTCCTTTAAATCAATCAAAATTCCATGGACAATTTGGAACTGGGTTTGTTTCGGGGCAAAAGGTTCTACTTGTAAAGCCGCTTACATATATGAACTTATCAGGAGAATGTGTGCGTCCGCTGATGGACTATTACGATATTCCCCTTGAACATTTGAAAGTGATCTATGATGATCTTGATTTGCCAACTGGCCGAATTCGCTTACGTACAAAAGGAAGTGCAGGCGGGCATAATGGAATCAAATCATTGATTCAGCATTTAGGTTCACCTGAATTTGACCGATTCCGTATCGGCATTGGACGTCCTCAAAACGGCATGAAGGTCGTTGACTACGTACTAGGACGTTTCTCAGAAGAGGAACAGCCTGACATCGCATCAGCCATTCAATCATCTGTCGAGGCCTGTGAAGCAGCTTTAAAAAAGCCATTTTTAGAAGTGATGAATGATTTTAACAAGAAGGTATAAGAATGATAAGCAAAGCACATACTGATCATAAAATCTCAGCATGGGAGGATCACGTATGGCTTTGCATTATTACTGCCGCCACTGTGGTGTAAAGGTTGGCAGTCTAGATGAATCCGCTGTCCAAAGTGAAGCACTTGGATTTCATCACTTAACAAATGAGGAAAGAAACGATATGATTTCTTATAGGGAAAATGGTGATTTACATGTACAAACCATTTGTGAGGATTGCCAAGAGGCGCTCGAAAGAAATCCTGATTACCATCAGTATCATACTTTTATTCAATAAAAAAGCTTTGGTGTAGATATTAGACCAAAGCGTTTTTCTGTTTTAAACAAACAGGGAGGAGGAGCCAAATGAAAAACATACAATCATTTATCAAACAAAGTGATGATTTTCAGTCCATTTTTAATGGACTAAAGGAAGGGTTAAAAGAACAGCTGCTTGCCGGACTATCAGGCTCCGTCAGATCTTTATTTACAGCCGCGATATCAGACGAACTGAAGCGGCCAATGTTTATTGTGACTCACAATTTATATCAGGCACAGAAGGTAACAGATGATCTAGCAAGTGTGATGCCGGATCGCTCGGTTCTTCTTTATCCTGTCAATGAACTTATCGCTTCAGAAATTGCAGTGGCAAGCCCTGAGCTGAGAGCACAGCGTTTAGATGTCCTGAACCGGCTTGCGAATGGAGAAAACCCCATTATCGTTACTCCCGCTGCTGCGGTGCGCAGGATGCTTCCGCCAGTTGAGCTCTGGAAGGAGAGTCAGATCCATTTAAAGATCGGTGAAGAAATTGATTTGGAGGCGTTTTCAAAACAGCTCGTACAAATTGGTTATGACCGGACGTCAATGGTTGCAGCGCCCGGAGATTTTAGTGTGCGCGGAGGAATCATTGACATCTATGCGTTAACGGAAGATCATCCAATCCGTATTGAACTGTTTGATACAGAAGTAGACTCGATTCGAACGTTTCATTCAGATACACAGCGTTCATTAGAAACCCTTCAAGAAATCAAAATAGGTCCTGCAAAAGAGCTGATTGTGAGAGGTCCTGAACGAGTGAGAGCCATTGAACAGCTTGATCAAGGGCTGGCAAAGAGCTTAAAGAAATTCAACTCAGATCAGCAAAAAGAGCTGCTTCATCAAAATATTTCTGCTGACCGCGAGAAGCTGCTAGAAGGCATCGTGACACAGGAAATGACGAAGTACCTAGCCTATTTCTATGAAAAGCCTGCTAGTTTGCTAGATTACACATCGCAGGATACGATTATTATTTTAGATGAAATCAGCAGAATTCAGGAGATGGAAGAACAGCTTGAACAGGAAGAAGCCGATTGGACAATTAGTCTGCTTGAAGAAGGGAATATTCTTCATGATTTATCTCTTTCTTTCCCGTTCCAAGAACTGATCAATCAGCAATCAAGGTCCATTCTGTACTACTCCTTGTTCCTGAGACATGTCCAGCAGACAAATCCGCAAAATATCGTCAATGTATCTAGTAAGCAAATGCAGAATTTCCACGGGCAGATGAATGTGCTGGCGAGTGAAATTGAACGCTATAAAAAACAGCAGTACACAGTTGTCTTCTTAGGTGCGGATGAAGAGCGGACAGAAAAGCTATCGTCTGTTCTGCATGATTATGACATTGAAGCTGCTCTTGCTAAACCGGACGCTGAGCTTGTGAGCGGACAGGTGTATATTTTACAAGGTGAGCTGCAAACAGGCTTTGAACTGCCGTTATCAAAAATTGCTGTGATCACAGAAGGTGAACTCTTCAAGAAACGTGTGAAAAAGCAGGCACGTAAGCAAAAGCTGACCAATGCAGAGCGAATCAAGAGCTATTCAGAGCTTCAAGTCGGCGATTATGTGGTGCACATTAACCACGGGATCGGTAAATATTTAGGAATTGAAACGCTTGAAATCGGCGGCATTCATAAAGATTATTTAAATATTCATTATCAAGGAAGCGACAAGCTTTATGTACCGGTTGAACAAATTGATCAGGTGCAGAAATATGTAGGATCAGAAGGTAAAGAACCAAAGCTGTACAAACTTGGCGGCAGCGATTGGAAACGCGTGAAGAAAAAAGTTGAAACATCTGTACAGGACATCGCAGATGATCTGATTAAGCTGTACGCAGAACGCGAGGCTAGCAAAGGATATGCCTTCTCGCCTGACCATGAGATGCAGCGCCAGTTTGAATCTGCATTCCCTTACCAGGAAACAGATGATCAAATCCGTTCGATTCACGAAATTAAGCAGGATATGGAGCGGGAACGCCCAATGGACCGTCTGCTTTGTGGAGATGTGGGCTACGGAAAAACAGAGGTGGCTATTCGTGCGGCCTTCAAAGCGATTGCTGACGGGAAGCAGGTAGCCCTGCTAGTTCCGACAACTATCTTAGCGCAACAGCATTTTGACACAATCATGGACCGATTCCAAGACTACCCTGTCAAAATCGCGCAGCTGAGCCGTTTCCGTACAAGAAAAGAAACAACTGAAACGTTAAAAGGGCTGAAAAACGGGACGATTGATATGGTCATCGGCACACACCGTCTTCTTTCAAAAGACATCGTCTACAAGGATTTAGGGCTGTTGATCATTGATGAGGAACAGCGTTTTGGTGTGACGCATAAAGAGAAAATTAAGCAGATGAAAGCCAATATCGATGTACTGACATTAACGGCTACGCCAATTCCGCGTACGCTTCATATGTCCATGCTTGGTGTGCGGGATTTATCGGTTATTGAAACACCGCCTGAAAACCGATTCCCTGTTCAAACCTATGTGGTTGAGTACAACGGCGCTTTAGTCAGAGAAGCAATTGAGCGAGAATTAGCACGCGGCGGTCAAGTGTACTTCCTTTACAACCGTGTTGAAGATATCGAACGAAAAGCAGACGAAATCTCCATGCTAGTCCCAGACGCAAAAGTCAGTTATGCACACGGGAAAATGAGTGAGAACGAGCTGGAATCAGTGATGATCAATTTCCTTGAAGGTGAATCAGATGTATTGGTCAGTACCACCATCATTGAAACGGGAGTCGATATTCCAAATGTGAACACGCTCATCGTCCACGATGCAGATAAAATGGGGCTTTCTCAGCTTTACCAGCTAAGAGGACGAGTCGGGCGTTCGAACCGTGTCGCTTATGCTTACTTCACGTATCGAAAAGATAAAGTTCTTTCTGAAGTTGCAGAGAAAAGACTTCAAGCCATTAAAGAATTCACAGAGCTTGGATCTGGGTTTAAAATTGCGATGCGTGATTTAACGATTCGAGGAGCAGGGAACTTACTTGGGGCTCAGCAGCATGGCTTCATTGATTCGGTTGGATTCGACCTCTATTCTCAAATGCTGAAAGAAGCCATTGAGGAAAGAAGAGGCGATACAACGGCTCAAGATAAATTCGAGCCAGAAATTGATCTGCAAATTGATGCGTACATCCCAGACACTTATATTTCGGATGGCAAGCAGAAGATTGAGATGTATAAACAGTTCAGAGCAATTGGATCGATTGAAGAGCGAAAAGAGCTTCAGGATGAAATGATCGACCGATTTGGTGAATATCCGCAAGAAGTGGCAGACTTGTTTACGATTGCGACAATGAAGGTGTACGCTGTCCAGGAACGTGTCGAGCTGATCAAGATGGAGAAAGGCATTGTTAGAATGACACTTGATGAGCAAGCAAGCAGTGAAATCGACGGTCAAAAATTATTTGAGCTTGGCAGTAAATATGGACGTGAAATTGGGTTGGGAATGGAAGGCAGCAAGCTGATTATTTCTGTCCAAACGAAAGGCAAGAAAACGGAGGAATGGCTTGAGGTTGTTCTTAATATGCTTCGAGGGCTTCAAGATGTGAAAAAAGAAACCATTCCATCTTCATAAAATTTTGTTTGTCTCTCGTGTATATTACGTTTGATGTGACGGATACTAAACTCAGGGTCAAGTGGTGAATGTTGCATAAAGTGGACGCTTTTGTTCCATTCACCCAACACATCATCAAACGAAAGAGAGGCAGCAGTGAATGAAAGCAACTGGAATTGTACGCCGTATCGATGATCTAGGTAGAGTGGTTATTCCGAAGGAGATTCGCAGAACATTGCGCATCCGGGAAGGAGATCCGCTTGAGATTTTCGTCGACCGCGATGGAGAAGTGATTTTGAAGAAGTATTCGCCGATTAGTGAGCTAGGAGACTTTGCGAAGGAATATGCTGATGCATTATTCGACAGTTTGGGTCATTCCATCCTGATCTGTGATCGAGATACGTATATTGCTGTATCCGGCAGTTCGAAAAAAGAGTACTTAAACAAATCGATCAGTGATTTACTTGAACGAACAATGGATCAGCGTAATTCTGTTTTAGAAGAAAGCAAAAAAGAAATTCAACTTGTCGATGGTATTGATGATGACGTATCTGCTTATACCATTGCACCTATTGTTGCAAACGGAGATCCGATTGGCGCCGTCGTCTTATTTTCTAAAGAGCGTTCAATGGGAGAAGTGGAGCATAAAGCGGCAGAAACGGCAGCTGGCTTCTTAGCCCGTCAAATGGAACATTAGGTCTAATAACTCTATATCATTTTGATAAAACGAAAAAATGCCGATGAAATCATTTGATTTTGTCGGTTTTTTATATGGGATGAAACAAATCGGGACATGTGCCGTCTACTCCTTAGAAAGAAACGGCTTTTCATTCACGTATGATATAATGAGTTCGTTTAACTGTAGATCTATTTTAAAGGAGTCATCCATGAAAAATGCTGTGAATCAGCCGCATTGGTTTTTCCAGGGTGCGGTGATTTTGACCATCGCAGGCTTGTTATCAAAGGTACTAAGTGCCGTTTACCGTGTCCCGTTTCAAAACATCGTAGGGGACACAGGGTTTTATATTTATCAGCAGGTATATCCTTTCCTTGGTATTGCCATTATGCTTGGTACAACAGGTTTTCCTGTCATGGTGTCCAAGCTTCTGAGTGAGCATGGGGAAGAGAATCGACAGATCATTACAAGGGTATCCTTGGTATATATCACTTTACTAAGCTTGGTCTTATTTCTTTGTCTTTACATAGGAGCAGGCACAATGGCGAGCCTTATGGCAGATAGTCAATTAATTCTGCTCATCCAGATGAGTGCTTTTGTGTTTCTATTTCTGCCGCTCACTGTGATGTTGAGAGGAGTTTTTCAGAGTGACGGGCTAATGCTTCCTACGGCTGTTTCTCAGTTGATTGAGCAGCTCATCAGGGTAGGCGTCCTGCTTGTTTTATCCTTCTATTTCGTGAGGCACGGCTATTCGCTTTATGAAACAGGGGCTGGCGCGGTGTTCTCTTCTATTGCGGGAAGTGCGGCGTCGCTCATTTTGCTTCTTTTCCTTTGGTTGACCTATCGAAAACAGTCTGCTGCAAGTATGTCAGGCAAACAGGCGACACTTCGAAAAAAAGATATTTTGAAGAGTTTGGTGCTGTATACATTGACGATTTGTGTCAGCGGTTTGCTTATTTTATGGATGCAAATGATTGATGCTTTTCATCTGTATGCGTTGCTGCGCAGTGAGGGTCTCAGTGAAGCGGCAGCAAAGGCGGCAAAAGGTGTGTATGACCGAGGTCAGCCGTTCTTGCAGCTAGGGACGGTGTTTGCCATCAGCATTGGAACCTCTCTTGTGCCATTTTTATCGGCAGCCATGAGGAATGGGGAGCATGAAACGATACGGCAAAAAGTGCGGTCATCGGTTAAGACCACGTCGGTATTAGGGATTGGGTCAGCTGTTGGGCTGATTTGTATTTTATCACCAGTAAATACAATGCTTTTTCGTAATGATTTAGGCACAGATGCCCTGCAAATATTCTGTATATCGATTGCGTTTACGTCGATTGCCATTACGCAGGCGGCTTTACTGCAAGGGCTCGGACATACTGTGTATCCCGCTGTTGTAGTGATCATCAGCGTGCTGGTGAAATGGATTCTAACGATTGCGCTTGTTCCGTTATTTGGCATCCACGGTGCCGCATGGTCAACTGTATGTGGTTTTCTCACAGCAGCCGTGCTCAATGCCGTTTATTTGAAGCATAAAGGATGGATTTCATGGAGAGAGCTGTTTCCAGTGAAAATTCTTTTATCAGCCGCCTTCATGGCTGTGGTCTTAATGGGATATCAGGCTCTGTTTTCCTGGGTTATCCCCTTTGAAAAACGTCCGTTTTCCGTTTTAGAGAGCCTGACATCAGTTTTTATTGGTGGTTTCGCCTTTTTATATAGTATTCTTAAGCTAGAAGTATTCACGGAAGAGGAATGGAGACTCATTCCATTAGGAAAAAAGATTTTATATTTTAAACAGATGAGAGGGAATCAAAATGGCAGGTAAGATTACCGTCGTCGGTCTCGGGGCAGGCGACATGGATCAGCTGACGCTCGGTGTATATAAGCAGCTGAAGCAGGCGAAAGAAGTATATATGAGAACGCAGGATCATCCGCTTACCGCAGAGTTAATGCAGGAGGTCCCATCTCTCACCTTTTTTGATGAAATTTATGAAAAGCACGATCAGTTTGATCAGGTGTATCAGGAAATTACCGAAATATTATTTGCAGAGGCAGCGGAAAAAGACATTGTGTACGCAGTACCTGGTCATCCATTTGTGGCAGAAAAGACCGTACAGCTGCTCGTCGCCGGGCAGAAAGAGCGCGGGATCGAAGTGTCTGTCGCTGGTGGACAAAGCTTTTTAGATGCGACATTCAACTCCTTGCAGATTGACCCCATCGAAGGATTACAATTCGTTGATGCAGGGGATATGAGAGCTGATGATCTGAAATTAACCCAGCATGTCCTGATTTGTCAGGTATATGATCAGATGACAGCATCGAATGTGAAGCTCACGCTGATGGAAAAGCTTCCTGACGATTATGAAGTTTATATTGTGACTGCAGCTGGAAGCAGTCAGGAACAGATTACTGCCGTTCCTTTATTTGAACTTGATCGAGATGTGTCGATAAATAACTTAACGAGTGTTTATGTTCCTCCAATTAAAGATGAACAGCTGCTTTATCAACAATTTGACACTTTCCGTGACGTCATACGTACATTAAGAGGTCCGGGCGGCTGTCCATGGGATCAAAAACAAACCAATGAGTCACTCAAACCATATTTAATTGAAGAATGCTATGAGCTGCTTGAAGCGATAGATGAAGATGACCCAGATCATATGGTGGAAGAGCTCGGCGATGTGCTGCTGCAGGTGTTACTTCACGCTCAAATTGGCGAAGATGACGGTTATTTCTCAATCGATGACGTCATTCAGCATGTCACAGAAAAAATGATTCGGCGACATCCCCATGTGTTTGGTGACACGAATGTTTCTGGGGCAGCAGATGTGGTGGCCAACTGGGAAAAAATCAAGCAGCAGGAGAAGCCAGAGCGGACCGGTTCTATTTTGCAATCGATTCCGGCGACACTTCCAGCATTAACAAAGGCATATAAACTCCAAAAGAAAGCCGCCAAGGTAGGCTTTGATTGGACAGATGTTCAAGATATTTGGAACAAATACGAAGAAGAAAAGCAGGAATTTCTCGTTGAAGTGGCAGAGAAGACGGACGAAGATGCAACGAAGCAGATGAAAGATGAATTTGGAGATCTTTTGTTTGTTCTCGTCAATATTGGACGGTTCTATCACCTAGAGCCTGAAACGGCGCTCGCTTCTGCCAACACAAAATTCATGCGGCGCTTTCAGCATATCGAACAAAAAGCAAAGGACATGGGACGTTCATTAGATGACTTAACGCTAGAGGAAATGGACGATCTATGGAACGATGCGAAACGTATAGAAAGAGGTGAACATACATGAGATTAGATAAGTTTTTAAAAGTGTCCCGTTTAATTAAAAGAAGAACATTGGCAAAAGAAGTAGCTGATCAAGGCAGGATTTCTATTAACGGAACACAGGCGAAAGCAAGCTCTGACGTGAAAGAAGGAGATGAGCTGCAAATCCGCTTTGGTCAAAAGCTAGTGACTGTTCAAGTCAACGAGTTAAAGGACACGACGAAGAAAGAAGAAGCGGCTGGCATGTATACTGTGCTAAAAGAAGAAAAAACAGCAGAATAGGGCTTGTTCTAAATGACCCTCTTATCACATACAATGCAGTAACATGCAAGTATGAGATATGGGGGATGTATAAATGAATCAATATTATAATCAACCTCAAGGCACGAAGCTGTCATCAGACGCGGAGCACAATGTCACAATGCGAAACAGAAAGCATTTAGATATCACTGGTGTCAAACAAGTGGAAAGCTTTGATAGTGAGGAATTTCTGCTAGAGACGGTCATGGGGATTCTCGCCATCCGCGGAGAAAATCTGCAAATGAAGAACCTAGACGTCGAAAAGGGCGTTGTGTCGATCAAAGGGCGTGTCTTTGATTTAATCTATGTTGATGAGCAGCACGGGGAGAAAGCTAAAGGATTTTTTAGCAAGCTGTTTAAATGACGCTGACAGTCCAGTTTTATACGATGCTTTCCATGGCGGCGATGGGCATCTGGCTGGGCGCATCGCTTGATACGTACAAGCTGTTTGTGAACCGGGAAAAAACAGCAAAATGGCTTTTGGCTATACACGATCTCCTTTTTTGGATGGTGCAGGGTCTCTTATTCTTTTACGTCCTGCTGCTGACAAATGAGGGAGAATTCAGGCTTTATATTTTTCTAGCCGTTGCTCTAGGTTTCTCGATGTATCAGGCATTGATGAAACAGCTGTATCTCAAGATTCTCAAGTTTATCATGATGTGTGTATATCAGACCGTTCTCTTCCTGAAAAGGCTGGTCATGTCGATTGTCTTCCAGCCGATCCGCTGGATGATCACATTGGTCATAAGTGCTATTCTGTTCTTGCTCCACTCGCTCTTACGTCTAGTTCGTTTTACGTTTCGGCTCGTGTGGAAGGTGCTGTCGATTGTTTGTTATCCGCTCATCTGGTTACTCAATGTGACCATTATTCATCGGATTCCCGAAAAATGGCGAACATCAATGAGATTGTTTTTCTCAAAAGGAGCAGGAATTTTACAAGGGGCCAAGAAATTATCTGGTACCATCAAAACGAAATGGAAACAATTCTGGACAAAGTAAGAGAGGAGGCCTTCAACCTTGAACAAGAGAAAAAGAAATATCGCACAAATTCAAAATGATTACCAAAAACAAATGGAACAGCAAGCACAGCGCTTAAAACGCAAACGTCGCGGACTCCTTAGAAGGCTTACCGTGTTTGGTGTGATCGTGCTCATGTTTGCTGTCTTGGTGACAAGTGCCCTCTGGTCGCAATCGTCTTCACTAAAGGAAAAAGAAGAGAAGAAGGTTGCGCTCGAAAAAGAGTTGAAGCAATTACAAACAAAGCAGGAAGATATTTCTGATGAAATTAAGAAGCTGAAAAGCAAGGAATACGTACTCGAACTGGCACGACGGGACTATTATATGTCCAAAAAAGGCGAAAAAATCTTTGATGTGGGCAATAAGAGCGATTAGCCTTGTTGACACTTAAAATTCAGTTTATGTATAATTGAACAAATGAGATTTTTTTATAAGTCTAAGGAGGAGCACTTTTTTTATGTCGATTGAAGTTGGCAGCAAGTTACAAGGGAAAGTTACGGGCATTACAAATTTTGGAGCTTTTGTGGAGTTGCCAGGCGGTTCAACTGGTCTCGTTCATATCAGTGAGGTAGCCGATAACTATGTAAAAGATATTAATGAGCATTTAAAAGTCGGTGAACAAGTTGAAGTGAAAGTGATTAACGTTGAAAAAGACGGTAAAATCGGCTTGTCCATTAAAAAAGCAAAAGATCGTCCTCAACAACAATCAAGACCAAGCAGAAATGATTTCCGTCCGAAGGAATCGTTTGAACAAAAAATGAACAAATTCTTAAAAGATAGCGAAGATCGCTTAACATCTTTAAAACGTAACACGGAATCAAAACGTGGGGGGCGCGGAGCAAGAAGAGGTTAACTTGTTGCTGCTTTCTATATATTTTCACAACAAAGCATCTGCTGTTCAGCAGGTGCTTTTTTTCATGACCTATCCTACATTTTTTGAGATTTCGTCATTTAATTTAAAACTTTCTATTGACGGACAAGCGAATCCTTTGTATTATAGTTCTTGTGCTTCTTAGCGCATTATTATTATGGCGGTGTAGCTCAGCTGGCTAGAGCGTACGGTTCATACCCGTGAGGTCGGGGGTTCGATCCCCTCCGCCGCTATCCTTTTAACTAGAACATAAAGCAAGGCCCGTTGGTCAAGCGGTTAAGACACCGCCCTTTCACGGCGGTAACACGGGTTCGAATCCCGTACGGGTCATCTTCGAAACAGCTTTCTATAGGAAAGCTGTTTTTTTGTGCTTTCGTAAAATTCTGATGAAAGACATCGACTTTCATGAAAGTATGCCTCTTTGACGAATAAAGCGTCGAACGTTTTATGGAAACGACAACTTCTTTTGACAAAATTTCTTTTTCACCTTCGCTATAATGACAAGCAACGAATATCAGGTGGGGGATGAGAAGATGGAAAAACTAGAAAGAAGAACTGATTTAACAGGAGCGGGGTTTGAAAGAATCAGTGCGGGGTTAAAAAAGATGAAAAACCTGTTTCTTCATCACACGCATTCTCTTTTTTTCTATAAAGGGTTTATTTATGTTGTTCTAGGCTTTTTATTAGGACGAGCCTTTATATTATCTGAAATTATGCCGTTTGCTCTGCCTTTCTTTGGTTCCATGCTGCTTATTAAAAGAGATAAGGCAATGCTTGCTTGTCTCGCTTTACTCGCTGGGGCGATGACGATATCACCTCAAAATGCATTGTTTGTGTTTGCATCGCTGCTTATGTTTCTCCTTATGTCAAAGGTGGTTTCTTTCATCATCAAAGACCCAGTGAAAACATTACCGGTTGTCATTGTTCTCTCAATGCTGATTACCCGAGGAGCGTTTGTTTACCTAGAGCAAGGTGCTGTGCAAAGCTATGATTACGTCATGGCGGGTGTCGAAGCAGGACTTGCCTTCATTTTGACACTGATTTTTCTTCAAAGCCTGCCGATTTTTACAGTCAGGAAAATTAAACACTCTTTAAAGGTCGAAGAAATTATTTGTTTTATGATTTTAATTGCCTCAGTTTTAACTGGCCTTGCTGGGATCTCATTTCAAGGGATGCAGGCAGAGCATATCTTATCACGTTATGTAGTGCTGACCTTTGCCTTTATTGGCGGAGCCAGTATTGGTTGTACGGTCGGTGTCGTGACAGGATTAATTCTCGGTCTCGCCAACATCGGAAACCTTTATCAGATGAGTCTTCTTGCCTTTTCAGGTTTATTAGGCGGATTGCTGAAAGAAGGGAAGAAAGCAGGGGCAGCCATCGGCTTAATTGTGGGTTCCTTACTCATTTCACTGTATGGGGAAGGGTCAGCAGGTCTCATGACTACACTGTATGAATCACTTATAGCAGTTGCGCTCTTTTTGCTCACGCCGCAATCAGTCACCTCCAAGGTAGCGAAATACATTCCTGGTACGGTAGAGCATGTACAAGAGCAGCAGCAATATGCTCGGAAAGTACGAGACGTGACAGCAAAAAAGGTAGACCAATTCTCTAATGTATTTCATGCGCTGTCTGAGAGTTTTGCGACATTTTACGAATCTATTCCTGAAGAGAAGAAGCAGGAAGAGGATGTAGATCTTTTTTTAAGTACGATCACAGAACGATCCTGTCAAACGTGCTATAAGAAAAATAAATGCTGGGTGCAGAACTTTGATACAACCTATGAACTAATGAAACAAGTTATGCATGAATCTGATGAAAAAACGTATGAGCATAACCGAAAATTGAAAAAGAAATTTAGTCAGCACTGCTCAAAATCAAAACATGTCGAGGAATTGATTGAAGAGGAGATCGCTTACTATAAAGCCAACCAGACACTGAAGAAAAAAGTCCAAGACAGCAGACGTCTTGTGGCTGAACAGCTGATGGGGGTCTCGCAAGTGATGGAGGATTTTTCCCGGGAAATAAAACGAGAAAGAGAACAGCATTTTATTCAAGAAGAGCAGATGATAGAAGCGCTTCAGCACTTTGGTATTGAAATTCAGCAAGTAGAAATCTATAGCTTGGAACAGGGAAATGTCGATATTGAAATGAGAATCCCATATTGCCAAGGGCATGGGGAATGTGAAAAAATCATTGCTCCAATGCTTTCAGATATTTTAGAAGAACAGATTTTAGTCAAAGCAGAGCAGTGTGCAGAGCATCCAACAGGCTATTGTCATGTTGTGTTTGGCTCTGCCAAATCATATCGAGTGGCTACAGGCGTGGCACATGCAGCAAAAGGCGGAGGACTGGTATCTGGAGACAGCTACAGCATGATGGAGCTTGGTGCAGGCAAGTATGCCGCAGCTATTAGTGATGGAATGGGCAACGGAGCACGTGCTCATTTTGAAAGCAATGAGACGATTAAGCTGTTAGAAAAAATATTGGCGTCAGGTATCAATGAAAAAGTAGCGATTAAAACCATTAATAGTATTTTATCTTTACGAACGACGGACGAGATCTATTCAACATTGGATTTATCGATTATTGATTTACAGGATGCAAGCTGTAAGTTCCTCAAGATTGGTTCAACACCCAGCTTTATTAAACGAGGTGATCAGGTGATGAAGGTACAAGCAAGCAACTTGCCGATTGGTATTATTGATGAATTCGAAGTCGAGGTTGTGAGCGAACAGATGAAAGCAGGAGATCTCTTGATTATGATGAGTGACGGCATTTTTGAAGGGCCAAAGCATATTGAAAATCATGATCTGTGGGTGAAACGGAAAATGAAAAGCTTTAAAACAGAAGATCCACAAGAAATTGCTGATTTATTAATGGAAGAGGTCATTCGAACAAGAGCAGGCCAAATTGACGACGATATGACGGTTGTTGTCATTAGGCTCGACCACAACACACCAAAATGGGCTTCCATTCCGACAGGTACATTCTATCTTGAGAAACAAGAGATTTCTTAAAATATCGTATAATATGAATTTCTTCTGGCGATGATGGGGATATAAGCATTCAGTTACAATCCCAGGAGGAATGAAGATGCGAAAAGGTCACGTCAACCAAATCTTATTGATTACAGATGGCTGCTCAAATCACGGGGAAGATCCGCTTGCGATTGCCTCATTGGCAAAGGAACAAGGGATTACAGTCAATGTCATTGGCATTATGGAAGAAAACAGACACGATCATGAAGCGATGAAAGAAGTAGAGGGGATTGCTCTCGCAGGCGGAGGCATCCATCAAGTTGTCTACGTCCAGCAATTATCTCAAACAGTACAAATGGTCACGAAAAAAGCGATGACACAAACCTTACAAGGTGTTGTGAATAAAGAATTGCAGCAAATACTCGGCAAAGACACTGAAATTGAAGAGCTTCCACCAGATAAGCGCGGGGAAGTAATGGAGGTTGTTGATGAGTTAGGAGAGACGGTTCACCTTCAAGTACTCGTGCTTGTTGATACAAGTGCAAGTATGAAACCGAAGCTGCCGACTGTCAAAGAAGCACTTATCGACCTTTCCATCAGTTTAAATTCAAGAATTGGAGAAAATCAGTTTGGGATGTGTGTATTTCCCGGGAAAAACTCAGATGCTGAAATTGTGTTGAATTGGACGCCTCGATTCGATTCATTATCATCTATTTTCCCAAAACTGACCACTGGAGGAATCACCCCAACGGGACCAGCACTTCGGGAAGCACTTCAGCATTTCAAGTCAGTTCGCTCACGTAAAGGGCTGCTTGAAGCAAAGGAAGAGCATGATGATGAATTCGGTTTCTAACATCCCGTTAGGCACGGTGATTCAAGGGAAATGGCACCACCATCATTACCGTATTGTAAAAGAGCTTGGAAAAGGGGCGAACGGTGTTGTCTATCTGGCCGAATCGCCACATGGGCAAGCGGCCCTTAAAGTGAGTGATGACAGTATGCTCATTGCATCTGAAGTCAATGTATTAAAATCCTTTTCAAAGGCTCCTGTGAAAACCATGGGGCCTTCTTTTTATGATATGGATGATGCGATTTATCCCGGTATGCCTCAAAAACGCTCCTTTTACGTGATGGAATATGTCAGAGGCCCATTACTGCTTGAATTTGTGAAACAAAAGGGTGATGAGTGGATCGTTGTTTTGATGATTCAGCTTTTATCTAGCCTGGCTCATTTACATCAGGAAGGATGGATTTTTGGTGACTTAAAGCCTGATAATCTCATTGTTTCTGGTCCCCCGGCCACGATCCGGTGCATTGATGTGGGAGGAACGACAAAAGCGGGCAGGGCAATTAAGGAGTATACCGAGTTTTTTGATCGAGGATATTGGGGATTTGGCTCACGAAAAGCTGAACCAACTTATGATTTATTTGCCCTAGCCATGGTGATGGTTAACTGTGCGTATAAGAAAGAATTCAAAAAAGGAGCAGAACCAGAAAAGCAGCTTTATCGAGCCATTGAAGGACATCCTTTATTAAAGCGATATGAAAGGGTGTTAAAGGCTGCTTTACAAGGTAAATATCAATCAGCAGCAAACATGAAAAGTGCGATGCTGAAAGAAGGACAGCTGATTGAATCAAGAAAATCACGCCAAAAGAAGCAACAGCAAAAAAACGCGCCAAAACCCGCTGTTAATCGAAATCAACAAGTGACTTCACGATCGCGGGCTGCAGCAGCAAAAAGAACGTCAGTACGTAAAAAATCAGGCGGACTTTTTGAAACCATTCTTATCGTGTGCAGTGTACTCGCCCTTTACTGTGCATATGTGGTTTTGTTCCTGTTGTAGAGCTGTAAAAAAGCAGGCTTCTTCTTTGCTTGGAGCTACTGAAAGTGATAGGATATGTATATCTTTAAATTACCTGCTCTTTGTGAGGAGGAAGTTGTGAATAGAATTGAATCTTTTTTGAAAAAACATGATGTTTACCTTGAAAATACGACAGTCATTGTCGGGGTTTCCGGCGGACCAGATTCTATGCTCTTACTGCATGAACTTAACAAGCGCCGCAAAGGTTCCTATCAGCTGATTGCAGCCCATGTAGATCACATGTTCAGAGGAGAAGAGTCCTTTGCTGATTTGGCATTTGTTGAGGCTTACTGTAAGGAGCACGAGATCCCTTTTGAATCGTCCCGCATACAGGTCACCCAATATGCAAAAGAAAACCGCTTAAACAAACAGGCAGCTGCAAGGGAGTGCAGATATGCTTTCTTTCGTCAATTGATGGAGCAATACAACGCTCAATTTATAGCGCTTGCACATCATGGAGACGACCAAGTAGAAACAATGTTGATGAGACTTGCGAGAGGAACTGTTGGTATAGGACTCGCGGGTATCCAAGCAAAACGTCCTTTTCAAAATGGATGGCTGATTCGTCCACTCATTGGATACTCTAAGGACGACGTGCTAAAAGCTTGTGAAAAAGAACATGTTCCCTATGTCATTGATCAAAGCAATCATACAGATGACTACTTGAGAAACCGGGTAAGAAGACACATTCTTCCCGTGTTAAAAGAAGAGGCACCTCATGTACATGAAAGCTTTCAGTTTGTAAGTGACATGCTGACTGAGGATGAGCAATACTTGCAGGCTTTAACAAAGGTACAAATGAACCAAGTGATAACGAGTCAATCGCCTAAGCAAATTGAGATCAAAACGAAGCCTTTGCTTGACCTGCCTTTGCCTTTACAAAGAAGAGGCATTCAACTAATATTAAACTATCTTTATGAAAACACTCAATCAGCGTTTTCAAACCAGCATATTCTAGGGACTTTAGACTGGTTATCTCATACTGATCAACCGTCTGGATCATTAGATTTGCCAAAAGGTTTACAAGCTGTCAAGTCTTATGATCACTGTATGTTTACCTTTGAACGATCGCATGTAGTAGACCAGTCTTATGCTCTTCACTTAAAGGTTGAGCTTGGAGAAGAGCTTTTTCTCCCAAATGGACAGTCTATCGTCGTATCAAATCATGTTCCGAAGGATGCACGGAACGGAAACCATTTTTTCTTGCTTCTAAAAGATCATGTTCGTCTCCCTTTGATCATTCGCTCACGAAAAAATGGTGATCGAATCAAACTTAAAGGGATGAATGGATCAAAAAAGGTGAAGGATATATTTATTGATAAAAAAGTGCCTCTTGCAGAAAGAGACAGCTGGCCGATCGTCACTGACTCGGATCATCAAATCATCTGGATCCCAGGTCTGAAAAAATCTGTTTTTGAAGAAATTGATATGACAAACAGCGATCTCATTGTATTACAATATAGACAGCACGAAAATTTGTAGGGGGCAAGCAAAAGCATGAAACAAGATATTGAAAAGATTTTGATCTCAGAAGAAGAGATCCAGCAAAAAGTGAAGGAACTGGGTGCAACATTAACCAGTGATTATGATGGTAAATTTCCCCTGGCTATTGGTGTTTTGAAAGGGGCTCTTCCATTCATGGCAGACCTAATCAAACACATTGATACATATTTAGAACTTGATTTTATGGATGTATCTAGCTACGGAAAGTCTACCGTATCTTCTGGAGAAGTAAAGATCATTAAGGATCTAGATACTTCTGTTGAAGGAAGAGATATTTTGATTATGGAAGATATCATCGACAGTGGGTTAACTTTGAGCTATCTGGTAGAGCTTTTCCGATACCGTAAAGCAAATTCCATTAAAATTGTGACATTGCTTGATAAACCAAGTGGCCGCAAAGCAGACATCAAAGCAGATTATGTTGGATTTGAAGTACCAGATGCATTTGTTGTCGGCTATGGATTGGATTTCGCTGAACGTTACCGAAACCTCCCGTATATTGGAGTGTTAAAACCATCTGTTTACGAAGGCTGATCAGCATACGTATACATGAGGTTATTGGTTGTGTTGGAATGATTTTCTATGATACTATTGAACATAGTTGTGCTTACTGTGGGAGGAGGTAAGGAATGAATCGGGTTTTTCGTAATACGATTTTTTATATACTTATTTTATTACTTGTGATAGGGGTCGTTAGTTGGTTAGGATCCCCAAATCAAAAGCCTGAGAACATGTCTTACAGCAAATTTTCGCAAAATCTAAGTGCGGGAAAAGTGGAGAGTATCTCCATTCAGCCTGTAAGAGGGGTTTATGAAATTCGTGGTCAATTAGATGGCGCGAAGAAAGATCAATACTTCATTACCCATGTTCCAGATGGTCAAGGTGTTGACCAAATTTACAGTGCACTGAAGAATACAGATGTAAAAGTAGAACCAGCACCTGAAACAAATGGATGGCTGCAAGTTCTGACAACCATCATTCCGTTTATCATCATCTTTATCCTGTTCTTCTTCTTATTGAACCAAGCTCAGGGCGGCGGAAGCCGAGTCATGAACTTTGGTAAGAGTAAGGCGAAGCTTTACACAGAAGAGAAGAAACGTGTGAAATTTAAAGATGTTGCTGGTGCAGATGAAGAAAAGCAAGAGCTTGTAGAAGTGGTGGAATTCCTGAAGGATCCACGTAAATTTGCGGAGCTTGGCGCAAGAATCCCTAAAGGGGTTTTACTAGTAGGACCTCCAGGTACAGGTAAAACATTGCTTGCGAGAGCATCTGCAGGAGAAGCAGGCGTTCCTTTCTTCAGCATCAGTGGTTCTGACTTCGTCGAGATGTTCGTCGGTGTCGGTGCATCACGTGTACGTGATTTATTCGAAAATGCGAAAAAGAATGCACCTTGCTTAATCTTTATTGATGAGATTGATGCAGTGGGTCGTCAGCGTGGAGCCGGTCTTGGCGGTGGTCATGACGAGCGTGAACAAACGCTTAACCAGCTTCTTGTCGAAATGGATGGTTTTAGTGCCAACGAAGGTATTATTATCATCGCTGCGACGAACCGTGCAGATATTCTAGACCCTGCATTGCTGCGTCCGGGACGTTTTGACCGTCAAATTACGGTTGATCGCCCAGATGTTATTGGCCGTGAAGAAGTACTGAAAGTTCATGCGAAAAACAAACCGCTTGACGAGTCAGTCAACTTAAAAGCCATTGCAAGCAGAACACCAGGGTTCTCTGGAGCAGATCTTGAGAACTTACTAAACGAAGCAGCGCTTGTTGCTGCCCGTCAAAACAAAAAGAAAATCGATATGCGTGATATCGACGAAGCGACTGACCGTGTCATCGCAGGGCCGGCGAAGAAAAGCCGCGTCATTTCGAAGAAAGAACGTAATATCGTGGCTTACCATGAAGCAGGTCATACCGTCATTGGTCTTATCTTAGACGAAGCGGACATGGTGCATAAAGTAACGATCGTTCCTCGTGGTCAGGCAGGCGGATATGCGGTCATGCTTCCAAGAGAAGACCGTTATTTCCAAACGAAGCCAGAGCTTCTTGATAAGATTGTCGGCTTGCTCGGCGGTCGTGTTGCAGAGGAAATTACGTTTGGTGAAGTAAGTACAGGCGCTCACAACGACTTCCAGCGTGCAACAGGCATTGCAAGAAGAATGGTCACAGAGTTCGGTATGTCTGATAAACTTGGTCCGCTTCAATTCGGTCAATCACAAGGAGGTCAAGTATTCCTTGGCCGTGATTTCAACAATGAGCCGAATTATAGTGAAGCGATCGCTTACGAAATTGATCAAGAAGTTCAGCGTTTCATTAAGGAGAGCTACGAACGTGCGAAACAAATTCTCACTGAGAATAAAGATAAGCTAGAAATCATCGCACAAGCCCTTCTAGAAGTTGAAACATTAGATGCTGAACAAATTAAATCTCTTTACGAAACTGGAAAGCTTCCAGAGCGTGTATACGCAGATGACGAAGAGAAAAACGATGATGTGAAAGTAAACATCAAGAAAAAAGAAGATGAGGAGATCTAATCTCCTTCTGTGAAAGCTGCCGGGATCACCGGCAGCTTTTTTATTTCGATTCATGAATGGATCGGTTTCGAATTGTTTACAAATGGAACTCAATTCGTGTATGGTATGATAGAAAGTCGAAAAATGCTCTTTTTGAGAAACTATTCAAAGTGGTGATGAAGTTGTTACTCGTGATAGATGTAGGAAACACAAATACCGTTTTAGGTGTTTATCATAATGGCGATCTAAACTACCATTGGCGAATTGAAACAAGCCGTCATAAAACAGAAGACGAATTTGGTATGTCCATTAGGGCTTTATTCGATTATGTGGGGCTGATGTTTGATCAAATAGAAGGGATTATCATCTCGTCTGTGGTCCCGCCAATGATGTTCGCACTTGAAAGAATGTGCGAAAAGTATTTTCATCTAACACCCCAAATTGTAGGGCCTGGAATGAAGACTGGATTAAACATCATGTGTGACAATCCAAAGGAAGTCGGGGCTGATCGAATTGTCAATGCAGTAGCAGCAATTCACCTATATGGGGCGCCTCTTATTGTGGTAGACTTTGGAACAGCAACAACCTACTGTTATATCAATGAACAAAAACAATACATGGGTGGAGCGATTGCACCTGGTATTACCATCTCAACTGAGGCTTTATATACAAGAGCGGCGAAGCTGCCGAGAATTGAAATTGTCCGTCCTGATCACATTGTTGGAAAAAACACCATCAGTGCGATGCAATCCGGCATCCTTTATGGATATGTTGGTCAAGTCGAGGGAATAGTGAAACGGATGAAGCAGCAAGCCAAACAAACACCGAAAGTCATTGCAACAGGCGGTTTGTCTACATTGATTGGAAATGAATCAGACTGCATTGATATTGTCGATCCGTTCCTCACATTAAAAGGACTGCAGCTCATTTATGAACGTAATCGTGTCGGTGTATTATAGGAGGTTTAAATCAAATGGATTACTTAGTTAAAGCATTAGCATATGACGGAAAAGTCCGCGCATATGCTGCAAACACAACAGATACAATCAACGAAGCACAAAGAAGACATCATACGTGGCCGACTGCATCAGCTGCCATCGGCAGAACGATGACAGCAACCGTCATGATGGGTGCTATGTTGAAAGGTGAGAATAAGCTAACTGTCAAAATAGAAGGCGGTGGACCAATCGGCGCCATTATTGCTGATGGAAATGCAAAAGGTCAGGTGCGAGGATATGTCTCAAACCCACAAGTTCACTTTGATTTAAATGAACATGGCAAGCTGGATGTTAGACGTGCAGTCGGAACATCTGGAACCTTAAGTGTTGTCAAAGATATCGGGCTGAAGGACCACTTTACAGGACAAACGGAAATCGTATCGGGTGAAATTGGAGATGACTTCACATATTATCTTGTTTCTTCTGAGCAAGTGCCTTCCTCTGTAGGCGTAGGCGTCCTTGTCAATCCAGATAATTCGATCCTCGCAGCAGGCGGTTTCATCATTCAATTGCTGCCTGGTACAGAAGATGCTGTCATTGAAAGACTAGAAAAGCGTCTATCAACCATTGAACCAATCTCTAAACTCATTGAAAAAGGGATGACACCAGAAGAAATATTAGAAGAAGTACTCGGTGAAAAACCTCAAATTTTAGAAACTGTACCTGTCGAATTTTCTTGTAACTGCTCAAAAGAACGGTTTGCAAATGGCATTATCAGCCTAGGGAAAGCCGAAATTGATGATATGATTGAACAAGACGGACAAGCAGAAGCTCAATGCCATTTTTGTAACGAAACGTATGTATTTACAAAAGAAGAGCTAGAAGAGCTACGTGAAGAATTAACCCGCTAAGCTCTAAGCAGCGGGTTTTCTTTTTAGAATGGAAAGGAGACGAAAGATGAGATTAAAAGCAAGAGTGGTATGGACATTTATCCTCGTGTTGCTCATGATTAATGCCGTTGTCATTGCATATGTATTAACAAAGTCACAAATGTCACAGGCTTCTTCTAATGGGAAGAGCGGTGAAGAAATTGCATCGATTGGAAAAGAGAAGGTAACGCGTCAAGAATGGTTAAAGAAGATGGAAGACCGCTACGGAAAGGCAACACTTGAACAAATGATCAATCAGAAGGTGGTCAATCAGCTTGCCAAGCAAAACAAGCTGGACGTGTCTTCGAAAGAGATCAATCGTGAATTGCTTATGCTCAAAGCAGTATCTAATAATTTCTACGAAGATGGACATACAAGTGAGAAGGAATGGAAAGAACAGATTCGTTATCAAATTTTATTAGAGCAGCTTTTAACAAGAGATGCCGTCGTTTCTGAAAAAGAAGCGAAATCGTTTTATGAAAAAAACAAGGACTTATATCAATATGATGATTCATACCGCATTCGCCATATCGTCGTGAAGACAAAGGACGAGGCTGAAAATGTATTGAAAGATTTAAAAGGTGGATCCAGCTTCGAAGCCGTGGCAGCTGAACGTTCAATCGACCGTTACACCTCACCATACGGCGGAGATCTTGGATTTGTGACAGAAGAGCAGGAAAGCATCCCAGCCCTATACATACAAGAAGCTCAAAAGCTTCAGCCAGATGAATGGACGAAAGAGCCAATTCAGACCCAAAACGGGTATGCCATTATTCAGTTAAAAGAAAAATTAAATGGCCGCTCTTTCTCCTATGACGAAGTCAAAGATCAGATTAAAAGGCAGATCGCGATGGAAGATCTAGGTGAAAAGGCGAATGTCAAAACCCTGTGGAAGGAAGCAAAAGTCACATGGTTTTACGATGGCGAGCAGGACTAAAAGCATTGACAAAATTTTTTGAAATTGATAATTTAATATTAATACAATAAAATTACTCGGAGATAGAGGTGTTAGTGATGGCTCGTATTGCAAATTCAGTTTTTGAACTAATAGGAAATACACCAGTCGTTAAATTAAACCGTTTAGTAGATGAAGACAGTGCGGATGTCTACTTGAAACTTGAATATATGAACCCGGGAAGCAGTGTCAAAGATCGTATTGCTTTAGCGATGATCGAAGATGCTGAAGCAAAAGGTACACTAAAAGCCGGCGATACCCTTATTGAACCAACAAGTGGAAACACAGGAATCGGCCTTGCGATGGTAGCGGCTGCTAAAGGAATCAACGCGATTTTGGTTATGCCAGACACAATGAGTCAGGAGCGCCGCAACCTTTTACGCGCTTATGGTGCGGAGCTTGTCTTAACACCAGGTGCAGAAGGAATGAAAGGTGCCATCAAAAAAGCAGAAGAATTGGCAGAAGAGCATGGTTACTTCATGCCTCAGCAATTTAGCAACGAAGCCAATGCGGAGATTCACCGTCGTACAACTGGGAAAGAAATTCTTGAACAGTTTGACGGCGAGCTTGATGCATTTATTGCAGGTGTTGGTACGGGCGGTACGATTACAGGTGCTGGTGAAGTCCTAAAAGAAGCCATCCCATCCATCCAGCTTTATGCAGTAGAGCCGACAGATTCCCCTGTATTGTCAGGCGGAAAGCCGGGTCCGCATAAAATTCAAGGAATTGGAGCAGGTTTTGTTCCTTCAATCCTGAACACAGAAATATATGACGGCATCATCCAAGTGAAAAACGAAGATGCATTTGAGCTTGCAAGAAAAGCAGCGAAAGAAGAAGGAATCCTTGGCGGTATTTCTTCCGGAGCAGCTATTTACGCAGCACTTCAAACAGCGAAAAAGCTTGGTAAAGGGAAAAAGGTTCTCGCAATCATCCCAAGTAACGGTGAGCGTTACCTCAGTACACCTCTTTATCAATTCGATTAAACCAATCACCCCAGCATTTGCTGGGGTTTTTTCATGAATTCTGAAGATGGAAAGCAAATACTATTTTCTAAATAAATTGGATTGCATTACAATAAGATTAATGAAAATAAAAAAGGATGATAACATGACACAACGCAGGCCGATGGGCATCAAAATTCCTTTTACGAAAGATGCATTCTTGAAAAGATACGAACAATTAACTGCTCGTGAAACTCATCATGTGCTTCTAGAAAGTGCACGCGGCGGTTCATATAGCATTGCTGGTATTCACCCGATCGCTAAAGCGAAGGGGAAAGATGGGATGACGACCATCCATTATCAAGATGAGGTATTGTTCAAAGAAGGTGATCCATTCAGAGCGTTTACGGATTGGTTTCAATCCCTTCAAACCGAAACAAACGACGAATACCCCGATTTCCAAGGTGGAGCGATTGGGTTTTTAAGCTACGATTATGCTAGATACATCGAGCATTTTAAGATGCTGGCAATTGATGATCTTAAAACACCAGACCTTTATTTCCTCGTGTTTAACGATGTTGCAGTTTTTGATCATGAAGAGAACGCACTGTGGCTGATTACTCACACAGAGGAAGCAGAACCAATGAGTGAAGCGAATCAAAGGCTGGAAGAATGGAAGCGAAAGTGGACAAGCTCTTTTGAAGAATCAGCACAATCACCTGTCAATGAATCTTCCACAGAATTTGTACCAGCAGCACCTTTTACTGAAGAAACCTTTGGAGAAGCAGTAGAGAAAATTAAGCAATATATCGCAAACGGTGATGTGTTCCAAGTGAATTTATCTATCAGACAAGATGAACAGCTTCACACTCATCCGTATGATTTATACAAAACATTACGTCAAGTGAATCCATCTCCTTATATGTCTTACCTGCATACGCCTGACTTCCAGATTGTTTGTGGATCTCCAGAGCTGCTTATTAAGAAAAAAGGAACTCAGCTAGAAACAAGACCAATTGCCGGAACAAGATCACGAGGCAAAGACGACGCTGAGGATCAAGCGCTGGCAAAAGAACTGATTGAAAATGAAAAAGAACGCGCAGAGCATGTGATGCTCGTTGACCTTGAGCGGAATGACCTTGGACGAGTATCTACTTATGGATCCGTAAAAGTGAACGAATTTATGGCGATTGAGAAATATTCACACGTGATGCACATTGTCTCCAATGTACAAGGAGAGCTGCGTGATGAATGTGACGCGGTAGATGTCATGAGAGCTGTATTCCCAGGAGGAACGATTACAGGTGCTCCAAAAGTGAGAACAATGGAAATTATAGAAGAACTTGAGCCAACAAGACGTGGGCTTTATACTGGATCTATAGGCTGGTTTGGATTCAATCAAGATATGCACTTTAATATCGTTATTCGGACTGCGTATTGTACAGAAGGAAAAGCCTTTATGCAGTCAGGTGCGGGGATCGTCATAGATTCTGTCCCAAAACACGAATACAAAGAATCGATTAAAAAAGCCTATGCAGTGAAAAAAGCAATACAGTTGAGCAAAGAAGAGACTATTTTGAGTTAGAGGTGAGCAGAGTATGATTTTAATGATTGATAATTATGATTCATTTACGTACAACCTGGTCCAGTATTTAGGTGAGCTTGGAGAAGAATTGATCGTGAAACGGAATGATCAAGTGACCATTCAGGAAATTGAAGAGCTCAAGCCGGATTTTCTCATGATTTCTCCAGGGCCATGCAGTCCTGATGAAGCGGGAATTAGTATGGAGGCGATCAAGCACTTTGCAGGAAGTATTCCGATCTTCGGTGTGTGTTTAGGCCACCAATCCATCGCACAAGTCTTTGGCGGGGATGTTGTTCGAGCAGAGCGCTTAATGCACGGTAAAACGTCAGAGATTAAACATGACGGAAAAGGTGTCTTCACAGGACTTCAAAATCCGCTCGTTGCAACGAGATATCACTCATTAATTGTCAAAAACGAGACGCTGCCAGAGTGCTTTGACGCAACAGCCAGCACAAAGGAAGGCGAGCTCATGGCGATTCGCCATAAAGAATTGCCGATTGAAAGTGTGCAATTCCATCCTGAATCAATTATGACGTCCTTCGGAAAAGAAATGCTGAAAAATTTCATTGAAACCTATCGTAAAAAGGGGCATGAAGTAAACGCATGATCATTTATCTGAACGGTCAGTATATAGAGGAGAAAGACGCGACTCTTTCTCCTTTTGATCATGGTTTTCTATATGGCATCGGTGTATTCGAAACATTTACCAGCCTGGCAGGACAAGTCTTCCTGTTGGATTGGCATCTTGAAAGGCTCAATCAATCATTACGTGACCTTTGCATCGAATCCACAATAGAGAAACCATTTGTACTCGACATCATTCATACCTTACTGAATAAAAACCAAATAGCCGGCGGCCATGCGAGAATTCGCTTGAATGTTTCTGCGGGCAGAGGAAACGGATTCTCTGCAGATCCTTATGAAGAGCCTGTCGTTTTTGTCATGATCTCTCCTTTCCGTCCAGAATCTATTTTGGATGAGAAAAAGGGAGTCATTCTTCAAACGAGAAGAAATACACCGGAAGGCCCAAGACGCCTCAAGTCTCATCATTATATGAACAACTTGCTCGCTAAAAGGGAAGTGGGGAATGACCCGTCGTTAGAAGGCATCTTTTTAACAAAAGAAGATGATGTGGCAGAAGGCATTACCTCGAATATATTTTGGCGAAAAGATGATGTGATCTATACACCGTCACTTGATACAGGCATTTTAAATGGGGTCACTCGTCGATACTGTATGGAAACGCTCCGCGCTATGGGGGCTTCGCTAAAGGAAGGGCGATACCCAGTCTCACATTTGCTTTCTGCTGATGAGGCATGGATGACCAATTCTGTTCAGGGAGTTGTACCGTTCAGAGGAATAGGAGAAATCCACTTTCCCAAAAACAGCCGGACAATTTCAACAAGGTTAAGAATGCAATACACTAAAGAACGTCAAGACCATAAAGAGTAGGTGGACACAATGACACAACAATTGATAAAACAGCCTAAAATCATACAGGCCAAGCACCATACCCTTAGTTATGAAGAAAAGACATTAGTCATGGGCATTTTAAATGTCACACCTGACTCTTTTTCAGATGGAGGGAAGTTTAATCAAGTAGATAAAGCGCTGGCTCATGCAGCGCAGCTGATAGAAGACGGGGCACATATTATTGATATTGGCGGAGAATCGACTCGCCCGGGAGCGGCACTTGTCTCGGAAGAAGAGGAGCTTTCAAGGGTCATTCCGGTCATTGAGACGATCACAAAAGAATTAGATGTACCTATCTCTATTGATACGTATAAAGCCCGTGTTGCAGATGAAGCGGTGAAAGCTGGAGCCTCCATTATTAATGATGTATGGGGAGCAAAGGCAGATCCCCAAATGGCACATGTGGCAGCGAAGCACAATGTTCCAATCATTTTAATGCACAATCGGCCAGAACGAAACTACACACATCTGATTTCAGATATGATCGCCGATTTGAAAGAAAGTGTCCAAATTGCCCAGCAAGCGGGTGTCCGCGATGACATGATCATATTAGATCCTGGTGTAGGATTTGCGAAAAATAAAGAGGACAACCTGAAGGTCATGAATGAACTTGAACATTTTTGTCACCTTGGGTATCCACTGCTGCTGGCTACATCTCGAAAACGATTCATTGGTGCTGTCTTAGACCTGCCGCCTGAAGAACGTACTGAAGGAACAGGTGCGACGGTCTGTCTTGGGATTCAAAAGGGCAGTGCGATGGTCCGTGTACATGATGTAAAAGAAATTGCAAGAATGGCAAAAATGATGGATGCCATGCTGAATAAGGGAGGCGCTTATCATCGATAAAGTATATGTAAACGGAATGGAATTTTACGGGTACCACGGCGTATTTGCAGAAGAAAACAAACTAGGGCAGCGATTCCGCGTGGACTTAACAGCTTCACTTGATTTAAGTAAAGCCGGACAAACTGATGACCTCAATGAGACGATCAACTATGCAGAGCTCTACCAAATCTGCAAAAGCATCGTAGAAGGTGAGCCGGTCAATCTCGTTGAAACACTGACAGAAAGAATTGCAAACCAAGTGTTAAAGGACTTTCCGACAGTCCAGGAATGTACAGTGAAGGTGATCAAGCCAGATCCGCCAATTCCAGGTCACTATCAGTCCGTTGCAATTGAAATGACGAGATCACGCACATGAATAACACGGCATACATCGCATTAGGCTCAAACATAGGTAAAAAAGAAACCTATTTAAAAGAAGCCGTTAAAAAACTGCATGAACATCCAGAGGTACAAGTGGAATTAATCTCATCAATATATGAAACAACACCTGTAGGCTATGAAAACCAAGATGACTTTTTAAATATGGCCGTGAAAATTACCACTTCACTTCGTCCAGAGGAACTACTGTCTCTTACTCAGACAATCGAGCAAGAGTTAGGCAGAACAAGAGAAGTGAGGTGGGGGCCGCGAACGGCTGACCTTGACATTTTACTTTATAATCGTGAAAATATTGAAACAGAACAACTTGTAGTGCCGCATCCTAGAATGTACGAACGTTTATTCGTTCTTGTTCCGATGAGTGAGATTTGCCCAGAAATCGGCGAAGTACAAATAAATGCCGTAACAGACCAAGAAGGTGTAAGCATATGGAAAAAGACATGTGGGGTAGAAGAATTCGTGCATACCGAAAGCTAAAAGGGTATACTCAGGAAGGGTTCGCGAAAAGACTGGGCATCTCTGTCTCTGTCTTAGGAGAAATTGAGCGAGGCAATCGATTACCAACAAACCAATTGGTTGGTCAAATAGCAGATGCTTTAAATATAACGGTGGAAGAACTTTCGCCAATCCTTGAAGAAGAAAGGAGGGGGAAAAATGTTTAAAATCGGAGATATCGAGATTAAAAACAAAGTAGTGCTCGCGCCAATGGCTGGTGTGTGCAACTCTGCCTTCAGACTGACAGTGAAAGAGTTTGGAGCGGGCTTAGTCTGCGCTGAAATGGTCAGTGACAAAGCGATCCTGATCAACAATGCAAGAACAATGGGTATGCTATACATTGATGAACGGGAAAAGCCTTTGAGCCTTCAGATATTTGGAGGGGAAAAAGACACACTCGTCGAAGCGGCAAAGTTTGTAGACAAGAATACCACAGCGGATATTATTGATATCAACATGGGCTGTCCTGTGCCGAAGATTACGAAATGTGATGCAGGAGCGAAATGGCTGCTTGATCCAAACAAAATTTATGAAATGGTCTCTGCTGTTGTAGATGCTGTAGACAAACCTGTTACAGTGAAAATGAGAATGGGCTGGGACGAAGACCATATCTTTGCTATTGATAATGCCCGTGCTGTTGAACGAGCAGGTGGACAAGCGGTTGCGCTTCACGGACGGACACGCGTGCAAATGTACGAAGGAACAGCGAATTGGGATATCATGAAAGAGGTTAAACAATCTGTATCCATTCCTGTCATCGGCAATGGCGATGTCAAAACCCCTCAAGATGCAAAACGTATGCTTGATGAAACGGGTGTGGACGCTGTCATGATCGGAAGAGCCGCACTAGGAAACCCGTGGATGATCTATCGAACGGTTCATTATTTAGAAACGGGTGAACTGAAAGAAGAGCCAAACGTGCGTGAGAAAATGTCAGTGTGCAAACTTCACTTAGACAGACTCATTGACCTGAAAGGCGAGCATGTGGCTGTCAGAGAAATGAGAAAGCACGCAGCGTGGTACTTAAAAGGTGTCCGAGGCAATGCGGACGTGAGAAATCAAATCAATCAAAGTGAAACGAGAGCGGAGCTTGTACAAGTTCTTGATGACTTTACGATCGAAGCCGAGGCAAAAGAGCTTCAAAGTATAAAAGTAGGATAAGACTATCTTTCTTTTTGTAGCTCACTGCTAGTGCATGTACTGGCAGTTTTTCTGCTTTTCTCTGCAAAATACATTATTGGAGTGATATAAATGAGTAATGAAGGGCTTAATAACGAAGAATTAAATGACCAATTTCAGGTCAGACGTGACAAAATGAATAAAATGAGAGAAGAGGGTATCGATCCATTCGGTGAACGATATGACCGTTCTCATCAATCTGCGCAAATTATCGCTGAATATGACGAGTTTTCTAAAGAAGACTTAGAAGGAAAAGCGGCTCAAGTAACAATCGCTGGACGTATGATGACAAAGCGCGGAAAAGGAAAAGCTGGCTTTGCACATATTCAAGACCTAGAAGGACAAATTCAAATCTATGTTCGTAAAGATAGTGTAGGGGAAGAAGCTTACGAATTATTCAAAAGCTCAGACCTAGGCGATATCATCGGTGTAACAGGGACTGTTTTTAAAACAAACGTAGGAGAACTTTCTATTAAAGCGACCAGCTTTGAGGTTCTTACGAAAGCACTTCGCCCGCTTCCTGATAAGTATCATGGATTAAAAGATGTTGAACAACGCTATCGTCAGCGCTACCTTGACCTCATTGTAAATCCAGAAAGTAAGCAGACGTTCATCATGCGAAGCAAAATCATTCAATCCATGAGAAGATACTTAGATTCTAAAGGATACTTAGAAGTTGAAACACCAACAATGCACAGCATCCCTGGTGGTGCATCAGCGCGTCCTTTCATTACTCATCACAATGCACTTGATATGCCGCTTTATATGCGTATTGCGATCGAGCTGCACTTAAAACGCCTAATTGTCGGTGGTCTAGAGAAAGTATACGAGATTGGCCGTGTATTCCGTAATGAAGGTGTATCGACTCGTCACAACCCAGAATTCACTATGATCGAGCTGTATGAAGCATACGCAGACTACAAAGACATCATGAATCTGACTGAAAACCTGATTGCTCATATTGCCCAAGAGGTGTTAGGAACAACAACCATTCAATATGGAGAAGATGAAATTGATCTCAAACCTGAATGGAAGAGACTTCATATGGTTGAAGCGGTCAAAGAAGCAACAGGTGTAGACTTCTGGCAGGAGATGTCTGTTGAAGAAGCAAAACAGCATGCGGCTGATCATGGTGTTGAAATCACGAAAAATATGACAGTAGGTCATATTATCAATGAGTTCTTCGAGCAAAAAGTAGAAGAAACATTGGTTCAGCCTACATTCATTTACGGACATCCAGTGGAGATTTCTCCATTAGCTAAGAAAAATCCTGAAGACCCTCGCTTTACTGATCGCTTTGAGCTGTTTATCGTACGCCGCGAGCATGCAAATGCATTCACAGAGCTAAACGATCCAATCGATCAAAGAGAACGCTTTGAAGCTCAATTAAAAGAACGTGAAGAAGGAAACGACGAAGCGCATCTAATGGATGACGATTTTGTTGAAGCATTAGAATACGGTATGCCTCCAACAGGTGGTCTAGGAATCGGAATCGACCGATTAATCATGCTTTTAACAAATTCTCCATCAATCAGAGATGTACTGCTTTTCCCACAAATGAGAAACCGCTAATACATCAACCAAAGCGCCATTTTATCTATGGCGCTTTTTATTTTTCATAAAATGAAACTTTTTTTAAAAAAACTATTGCAAGGAAAGAAGCCAGATGGTATATTATTATTCGTTGCCGCAAAACAGCAACGAGGTTAAAAAAAGAAATTGAAAAAAGTTCTTGACTTTAACTGATGCAAAATGGTAAGATATTAAAGTCGCTTACGAGCGATAACGAAAATGATCTTTGAAAACTAAACAAGACAAAACGTACCTGTTAATTCGAGTTTTTATAAAAAAATCCTATGATACTTCAT
>NZ_JBYTDZ010000009.1:0-18180 GCF_058791855.1 Bacillus sp. EB106-04-04-XG123
GGGGTTTCCCCCTGTGAGAGTAGGACGCCGCCAAGCTTCTATCAGGATCAGTTCCATTTGGAACTGGTCTTTTTTGTTTTTTCTTCTAACAGCATCATGATGTAAGCTGGGAACTTCTCTTCTGCAATCTCCATGTAGCGTTCAATCATGACGTAATCATCACTAATGTATTGAGACAGCAGCTCGTACCACCATTCTGTTTCGTAGCGGGCAATCATACTAAGGTTATACATCAATAAGTAATGGCTGATGATCTCAGGAATCCCTAGAAAAGCATCTCGTGTTGACGGTATAAACCATTGATCCATTTCTAAATCATAATGAAGATGAGTAGCAAGTGCTGGGTTTTCTTCAAGAAATACATCAAACGTCAATTTCTTAGCCTCTCTCTGTTTGAGTTTCCAGCTTGTATGGAACTCAAAGTATTCAATAAAGCGTTCAGCAGACATGTTATAAAGTAATGGAATATGATCTTGAATCATCATTCCATTCGCCTTTTCCACTTTAACTAATGTCGCGGGCTGCTTTTGAAACTCAAGAATATGACTCATTTCAGGTATTTTGGACAGGAGATGGATCATTGTAAATCGCTCATCTTCAAGACCCTTTAAATGAAATAGATGCTTTAACACATGCATACATAGCCCGTTTCTTTGGATTTTCACTTCATCTTCGCTAAAGCGGTAATGCTGTTTTTTTCTCTTTCTCGATGTTACGCCATGGGCTAAAACAGAGGTTTGAGAAGGATAATGGGGATCAACTGTCAGCAAACATGCTTTTAGCAGCTGTGCCATTCCATAAAACAATAAAATGGGTTTAAGTTCTAAAGGTGCGATCGCAGCCTGTTCATAAAACGTATGGCCGTGTTTTAGAAAGTAAATAAATCGTTCACAGTTTTTATAGGCTTGCTGATTTGCATCTGGAATGTTCCGTTTCTCATATTGTTGAAATAGAAACTTTTGGGAAGTTTCTAGCGAGTAAAAACGTTTTAAATCCTTCCATCCTGAACTTTTCATCTTCTTCCTCAACTCTCTTTATATTTTCTAAAAATTGCAACTGTTTGTTGCTTCCTTGACATGCTGTTTGCTAGTTGATAATCTACATATAATATTTTGCCGAAAAGAGGGGGATTTACTAATGTGGGAAAGTAAATTTTCAAAAGAAGGTTTGACGTTTGACGATGTTTTGCTTGTTCCAGCAAAGTCTGAAGTACTTCCGCGTGATGTCGATTTATCAGTGGAGCTAACAAGTACATTAAAGCTAAACATTCCAATTATCAGTGCTGGAATGGATACAGTGACGGAATCACAAATGGCGATTGCAATGGCACGTCAAGGTGGTCTTGGTATTATTCATAAGAACATGTCCATTGAACAGCAAGCAGAACAGGTGGATAAAGTAAAACGTTCAGAGCGCGGCGTTATTACAAATCCATTCTTCTTAACACCAGAGCATCAAGTATTTGATGCAGAGCATTTAATGGGTAAATACCGTATTTCAGGTGTGCCGATTGTCAACAACGAACAAGACCAAAAGCTTGTTGGTATTATTACGAACCGTGACCTTCGTTTTATTTCGGATTATTCAATGAAGATTAGCGACGTGATGACAAAAGAGGAACTTGTGACAGCTTCTGTTGGCACAACGTTAGAAGAAGCTGAAAAAATCTTACAGCAATACAAGATTGAAAAATTACCTCTCTTAGATGACGAAGGAACGTTAAAAGGTCTTATCACAATCAAAGATATTGAAAAAGTGATTGAATTCCCTAACTCCTCTAAAGATGCACATGGCCGTTTAATTGTTGGTGCCGCTGTTGGTGTCACTGGCGATACAATGACACGTGTGAAAAAATTAGTCGAAGCCAATGTGGATGTTATTGTCATTGATACAGCACACGGTCATTCTCAAGGTGTTCTAAACACTGTATCGAAAATCCGTGAAACGTATCCTTCTCTTAACATCATTGCTGGTAATGTTGCAACAGCTGAAGCAACAAAAGCATTGTTTGAAGCAGGAGCAGATATTGTGAAAGTCGGTATCGGACCAGGATCTATTTGTACAACACGTGTTGTTGCAGGTGTTGGTGTACCACAAATCACAGCGATCTATGACTGTGCAACAGAAGCAAGAAAACATGGTAAAGCTATTATTGCAGATGGTGGAATTAAATATTCAGGTGATATCGTGAAAGCACTAGCATCTGGCGGACATGCTGTTATGCTGGGAAGCCTTCTAGCTGGTACATCTGAAAGCCCAGGAGAAACAGAAATTTTCCAAGGTAGACGCTTCAAAGTTTATCGTGGTATGGGTTCTGTCGCTGCAATGGAAAAAGGAAGTAAAGATCGTTACTTCCAAGAAGATAATAAAAAATTCGTTCCTGAAGGAATCGAAGGCCGTACACCATACAAAGGGCCAGTCGTTGATACAGTGTATCAACTAGTTGGCGGTATTCGTTCTGGTATGGGCTATTGTGGAACACAGGATTTACGCACTCTTAGAGAAGAAGCACAGTTCATTCGTATGACAGGTGCAGGACTTCGTGAGAGTCATCCACATGATGTACAAATTACAAAAGAATCACCAAACTACACAATTTCTTGATAAATTGTGACAATCAAATTACATTTGACAGGGTCTATGACTCTGTCTATTTTTTTTGTCTTTATTGTGATAAAATTTATACTGTTGTGTTGAAATAAGCCCTTGTGGATTACATATATATGAAAAACGTCGAAAAAAGATGAATACGGAGGTATGACGATTGAACAGCAAGATATTGAAACAGCTTATGGTCTCTATCCTTGCATTGGCATTGATTGTTACAGCATTTACACCAATGTCCAAAGCAAAGGCTGCTGAAGATCCATTCAGTGTGAATGCGAAAGCAGCGATCCTTATTGAAGCTTCTACAGGTAAAATTCTTTATAGTAAAAATGCAGATCAAAGACTGCCTATTGCAAGTATGGCAAAAATGATGACCGAGTATCTATTACTAGAGGCGATTGCTGAAGGTAAAGTGAAATGGGATCAAAAGTATACGCCAGATGATTATGTATACGAAATTTCTCAGGACCGCAGTTTATCTAACGTTCCTTTGAGAAAAGATGGTTCGTATACAGTAAAAGAACTTTATCAAGCAACGGCTATTTATTCGGCAAATGCAGCAGCGATTGGTTTAGCAGAAGTGATCGCTGGATCAGAATCGAAGTTTGTTGAAAAAATGAACGCAAAAGCAAAAGAACTTGGTTTAACAAACTACAAATTCGTGAATGCAACTGGTCTTGAAAATAAAGACTTACATGGCCAACAGCCAAAAGGTACAGGTCCTGATGAAGAAAGTGAAGTATCGGCAAAAGATATGGCATTGCTTGCACAGCATCTCATCAAAGACCATCCAGAAATTCTTGAAACAGCAAGTATTGCGAAAACGAAGTTCAGAGAAGGCACTGACGATGAAATGGACATGCCTAACTGGAACTTCATGCTTAAAGGACTTGTGAAGGAATATAAAGGTGTAGACGGTCTGAAAACAGGATCAACAGATTCAGCCGGTTCTAGCTTCACAGGTACGGCAAAACAAGGTGACATGCGCGTCATTGCCGTCATCCTAAATGCAAAAGGTAATCTTCATACAGCACGTTTCGACGTGGCGAAAAAACTGTTCGACTATGCGTTTAAAAACTTCACGATGAAAGAAATGTACAAAAAAGGTCAACAAATCAAAGGACATGAAAACATCGCAGTTGATAAAGGCAAAGATAAAGAAGTACCTGTTGTGACGAAAGAAGCATTTTCTGTGCCAGTAAAAAATGGTGACGAAAAGAGCTATAAAGCAAAAGTAAATATCGAGAAAAAGAACCTAGAAGCTCCTATTAAAAAAGGAACGAAGGTTGGCATGCTGACGACTTCTTATTCTGGTGATGAGAAGGACTACGGCTATTTAAATAAAGACCAATCAGGTGTTGAGCTTGTGACGAAAACAGGCGATGAAAAAGCAAACTGGTTCATCCTAGCAATGCGGGGTGTAGGTGGATTCTTCGCTGGCATTTGGGGCGGAATCGTTGACACAGTAAAAGGTTGGTTCTAATAAAAAAACTGCTCTCTATTCATGAGAGCAGTTTTTTTTCCGTTAAAAGAAGAGCGATTGCTTCTGATTTTGAGGAGTGGATAAAGCTTGCTGAAAAATATCACATAACTTTTCCACACCTTCGGTCAGTGCTTTTTCATTCACATAGGAAAAGCTGAGGCGGATATAATTCTGCTTCGGCTCTCCAGGATAGCAGACAGAGCCAGGCAGAAAGGTGATTTGCTGCTTACGTGCCTCATGCAACAGTGCTCGTGTATCGACCCAGGAAGGAAAGCTAAGCCATAAATTGAGCCCGCCCTGTGGAATTTGCCACGTTACATCTTTCGGTGCGTGTTTCGTTAACACATCCATCATCAAATCGCGTCTCACTTTCAAGGCGGTTCTTAGCTTCTTCGTATGATCAATCATTTTCTTCGATGTCAGAAACGGCAATATGGCCTTTTGTGTGAGGAGAGGGCTGCCTAAGTCATTATTGGCCTTTGCAGCTAATAAACGGTTAAATATCGAGCCTGAGGCTGTGATAATCCCGATTCTGCATCCTGGAGCCAGTGTTTTACTTAATCCTCGTAAATAAATGACGTGTCCATCATGATCCAAGCTTTTAATAGGTGCTGGCGGTTTCTTTTCAAAATAAAGCTCGCGATAAGGGTCATCTTCTACAATGAGACAATCAATGCTTTGAGCTAGTAAGAGAAGCTGTTTTCTACGCTTCATCGACATACTGGCCCCTGTTGGACTGTGGAAAGTAGGAATCGTATAGATGAGTTTCGGTTTATATTTATCACAAATGCTTTGAAGCTGTTTCATGTTCATCCCTTCATGATCGACAGGGACAGTAATGATTCTTGCTCCTCTGCCCATAAAGACATCAATGGCCCCGGGGTATGTGGGTGCTTCCATGACCACCACATCATCCGGCCCAATAAACGTACGTGCCACCAAATCAAGCCCTTGCTGAGAACCACTTGTTACTAGGATATTTTCAGGTGTAGACGGCACATCCAACTTTTCTAAAAAAGACTGAATGACTTGTCGCAGTTGGAGATCACCTTGTATCTCACCATACTTCGACATGATTTGGGGATGCCTGGCTAGTACATGCTGCATCTCTTTTTCTAAATACCGGTTGGGCAAAAGCCCTGGATCGATCATAGAGGAAGAAAGGTTAATGGCTTCTTCGACATAGTGATACTGAGCGAATTGAGACCGTGGTAAATAATCTGGAATCGACAACTGCCAATCGAAAGAAGTAGATGATGGAACCGGAATCTCTGCCTGCTCTTGCTGCTCATCCACAAATGTTCCTTTACCTTGCACCGTTTTTAAATATCCGTCGTCCTTTAATCGGGTGTATGCCTTTGCTGCCGTGACAAGACTCACATTGAGCTGCTTAGCTAAATCACGGACAGTTGGCAGCTTTTCTCCTTGCTGAAGCAAACCTGATTGAATGTGGTCAATGATTGAAAAGTAAATTTGATTTGAAAGAGATGTATCAGAGTGTCGATGGATATCAATATGCATGAAACCCCTCCATATAATGCAACATTGTTATACATGAATTTTAATTGTTATAGTTGCATTATAGCATGTAAATCACACTTGAAAGAGGAAATGACATGTTTTTAGCTTGAAACCCTTTATATACAAGGGTTTATTCTTTTTTATCGGCTGTTTGAATTGTTATACTATTCTCTTTATTGTTATACTTTCTCGCTTGTATGATAAAGATGTTAAATGAATCGAATAGACAAATGGGAGGAAACTATTGTGAGCAATAAGGGAACTGAACGAGTGAAACGTGGAATGGCAGAAATGCAAAAGGGTGGCGTCATTATGGATGTCGTCAATGCGGAGCAGGCAAAAATTGCAGAAGAAGCAGGTGCGGTGGCAGTCATGGCACTAGAACGAGTACCAGCTGATATCCGTGCAGCAGGCGGTGTTGCCCGTATGGCAGACCCAAGAATCGTAGAGGAAGTACAAAATGCCGTAACGATTCCAGTCATGGCAAAAGCACGTATCGGCCACATCGTCGAGGCTCGTGTTCTTGAAGCACTTGGTGTTGATTATATCGATGAGAGTGAAGTGCTGACGCCCGCAGATGAAGAATTCCATTTAAATAAAAATGAATACACAGTACCTTTTGTCTGTGGATGCCGCGACTTAGGTGAGGCAACCCGCCGTATCGCAGAAGGCGCTTCTATGCTTCGTACAAAAGGAGAGCCAGGCACAGGCAACATTGTAGAAGCTGTTCGTCATATGAGAAAGGTCAATGCTCAGATTCGTAAAGTATCAGCCATGAGTGAAGATGAACTGATGACAGAAGCCAAGAACCTTGGCGCGCCTTATGAATTATTGCTGCAAATCAAAAGAGATGGCAAGCTGCCAGTTGTGAACTTTGCAGCTGGAGGCGTTGCAACACCAGCAGATGCAGCGTTAATGATGCAGCTTGGAGCAGATGGTGTATTTGTCGGATCTGGTATCTTCAAATCAGACAATCCAGCTAAATTCGCCAAAGCGATTGTTGAAGCAACAACTCATTACACTGATTATCGTCTCATTGCAGAACTTTCAAAAGAGCTTGGAACAGCTATGAAAGGAATTGAAATTTCAAATCTACTGCCAGAAGAACGTATGCAAGAGCGTGGCTGGTAATTAAGGGAGCGCAAACGAACATGCTGACAATTGGTGTACTAGGGCTTCAAGGAGCGGTGAGAGAGCATATTCAATCAATTGAAGCCTGCGGAGCAGAAGGAAAGATCATCAAACGAGTAGAAGAGCTAGAATCCGTTGACGGTTTGATTATCCCTGGTGGAGAAAGTACGACGATGAGAAGACTCATGGATACGTACCAATTCATTGATCCGATCAAAGCGTTCGCTGCTCAAGGGAAACCGATTTTCGGTACATGTGCCGGGTTGATTATGCTGGCAAAGCATGTCGAAGATCGAGAAGATGCTCATCTTGGATTGTTAAATGTATCTGTTGCACGGAACTCTTTTGGCAGACAGGTAGACAGCTTTGAAGCAGATTTAGAAGTAAAAGGACTGGATGCGCCGTTTACAGGGGTGTTCATCCGTGCGCCTCATATCATCAGCGCAGATGATAGCGTAGAAATCATGGCCGAATATGATGGCAGGATTGTGATGGCGAAAGAAAACAATCTCCTAGGCTGCTCTTTTCATCCAGAGCTGACAGACGATCACCGGTTAACGCAGTTGTTTGTTGATATGGTGAAGTCCTACAAAACGAAGCTTGCTGTATAAAACGGTTGAAAAGAGATAAAACTTATAGTACATTAAAAACACAATCAAAGATCGAAAAAGCGTTGACGGGAAATAGTAAGAAGCCCCTCTTTCTCAGAGAGCCGATGGTTGGTGAGAATCGGTGAAAGATGCATTCTGAATCCATCCTTGAGCGAAATGCTGAAACAAGAGAAGTAAGCATTTACGGTGATACCGTTACAGAGGAAAGAGGGAAGCATGCTTCTGCATGTTTTCAATCAGGGTGGCAACGCGAGAGCTCTCGTCCCTTTCATGGGATGAGGGCTCTTTTTATTTTTCGATAAAAAAAGGAGTGTTATACATGCTGGATATTAAACAACTGCGCACGGACTTTGATCAAATCAAAGAAAAATTAGCACACCGAGGCGAAGATTTAGCGGATTTTGATAAGTTTGGTGAGCTAGATCAAAAAAGAAGAGAATTAATCGGGAAAACAGAAGAATTAAAGAGCCGAAGAAATGAAGTATCACAACAAGTAGCCGTTCTAAAAAGAGAAAAGAAAGACGCCGATCACATTATTCAAGAAATGCGAGAGGTAGGAGATGAGATCAAGAAGCTGGATGACGAGCTAAGAACAGTAGAAGAAAGCCTGCAGCACATCCTGTTCTCAATTCCAAATATCCCTCATGACTCTGTACCAGTTGGTGAAACAGAAGACGACAACGTGGAAGTGAGAAAATGGGGCGAACAGCCAGCCTTCTCATTTGAACCAAAACCACATTGGGACGTAGCTGATGAGCTCAACATCCTTGATTTTGAACGTGCAGGAAAAGTGACAGGAAGCCGTTTCGTTTTTTATAAAGGGCTTGGCGCACGCTTAGAGCGCGCATTGTATAATTTTATGCTTGATTTACATGTGGATGAGTTTGGTTTTACTGAAGTGCTTCCACCTTATATGGTCAACAGAGCGAGCATGACAGGAACTGGTCAGCTTCCAAAATTCGAAGAGGATGCCTTTAAAATTCGCGAAGAAGATTACTTCCTCATTCCAACAGCCGAAGTCCCGATTACCAACATGCATCGTGACGAAATTCTCGATGGTGAACAGCTGCCAATCAACTATGCAGCATTCAGTGCTTGCTTCAGATCAGAAGCTGGATCTGCCGGCAGAGATACACGTGGACTTATCCGTCAGCATCAATTTAACAAAGTAGAGCTCGTGAAATTTGTCAGACCAGAAGATTCTTATGAAGAATTAGAGAAATTAACAAATCAAGCAGAAAAAGTGCTTCAGCTATTGAACCTGCCATACCGTGTCATGAGCATGTGTACGGGAGATTTAGGCTTCACAGCTGCGAAGAAATACGATATCGAAGTATGGATTCCGAGCCAGAATACGTACCGTGAAATTTCTTCTTGTAGTAACTTCGAAGCATTCCAAGCAAGACGTGCAAACATTCGTTTCCGTCCGGAGCCTAAAGCGAAGCCAGAACATGTCCACACATTAAATGGATCTGGATTAGCGGTAGGAAGAACCGTAGCGGCTATTTTAGAAAACTATCAACAAGAGGACGGCACAGTGATCATTCCTGAAGTACTGCGTCCTTACATGGGAAATAAAGAAGTGATGAAATAAGATGCCGTCAAGGCATCTTATTCTTTTTACCAAAAGTCCTACAGTTTTCCTGAATTTAGCCGATAAAAAGAGTAAAAGCTTCTAGGAAAGAAGGAATAATCTTGAATAGGCTTGACTATTATGTTGAAATGGCTCAATTACTTAGAAAGGTACTAGATGAAAGTATTCTTTTCGGTATCACGGATACAGAGAAGGTACTTTGTTATTACCCGTCTAACACAATAGATTTTGGTATGAAAGTTGGGGACCCATTGAACCCAGAAGACCAAAATGTGGCGACGACATTAAGAGGACAAGAATATGACGGTTACTTACCAGAATCACTATATGGTTATGAAGTTGCTGTAAAAGGTTACCCGATTTTTGATGAAGATAGAAAAGTAATTGGCTCTTTTTTAGTGGCATTTACATATCATCGTGAAAAAAAATTAAGCGGTTATATGGAGCAAATCAATAAAGTAGCGAAAGAACTCCAAGGTGGAATTGAGCAAATTGCTGCACATTCACAAGAGCTGGCTGCTACAAGTTTAGAAATAAGCGAACAGGCAGGAAGAGCGGAAGAGAAATCCGCGAATATTGAAGAAGTCGTCAAAACCATTGGCGGAATCGCTAGACAAACAAATTTGCTAGGTTTAAATGCTGCAATTGAAGCTGCAAGAGCAGGTGAGAATGGAAAAGGGTTCGCTGTCGTGGCTGATGAAGTGCGTAAATTATCAGATGGCTCGAAGGAAGCGGCTGAAACCATTAATACATTTTTAAAAGAAATCCAAGACAGCATTGGCACTTTGTCTGAAAACATCTCACAAATCAGCAGCTCAACAAATGAACAAGCCGAACAAGTGACAGACTTTACGAAGATTATCGAATCATTAAATGAGTTTAAAGTAGAGATGAATCAGTTTATTGAAGAAATGAGACAGGATACGAAATAGATCAAGAGCAGCCATCAATGGCTGCTTTTTTATAGGCAAATATCATGCCGAAATCACAAATTGAAATTTTTTTCGAAAAGATGTTGACTTCAAATAAAATGATATGGTATATTAATTCTTGTCGATACGGAGGAATACCCAAGTCCGGCTGAAGGGATCGGTCTTGAAAACCGACAGGGGTGTCAAAGCCCGCGGGGGTTCGAATCCCTCTTCCTCCGCCATATTGATTTTTTACCTTAGTTGAATTGAACGCAAGCATAAAAATTGGAAATTGTCAAACCGCTGCATTTCGCGAATGCAGCGGTTTTTTTTATTTTGTTTTAGAGCGATTTTTTTGAATAACAGAAGCTATTTCATGAAGAATGGGATCAAGTGAACTTTCATCATGAAGTAGGTCGTAATCTTCAATATTAATTTTAATCACTGGGCATAAATCAAATTGTTCGATCCACTCTGTGTATCGAGTGTACATTTCTTCCCAATAAGCCCGGTCAGTTTGAGTTTCCATTTCTCTGCCGCGTTCTTCAATACGATGTAAAATATGATCTAAATCCCCGTGCAGATAGATGAGGACATCAGGGTGAGGGAAGTAAGGTGTCATCACCATCGCCTCAAATAGGCTTGTATATGTTTCATAATCGACCTCAGACATCGTACCTTTGTCCGCATGCATTTTTGCAAAAATGCCAGTGTCCTCATAAATGGAACGATCTTGTACATATCCTCCGCCAGATTCAAAAATCCGCTTTTGCTCCTTAAAACGCTCAGCCAGGAAATAGACCTGTAAGTGGAAGCTCCATCTTTGGAAATCTGAATAAAAAGGCTCTAAATATGGGTTATCATCTACTTTTTCAAGAGACGTTTGAAACCCTAGCTTGTCTGCTATTGTTTTGGTCATAGTGGATTTGCCGACACCAACAGTCCCGGCAATTGTGATGACGGCGTCCTTTGGTATTTCGATCTTGTTCATAGCACTTGCTCCTTTATGTTCTGTACAATTTGCTGGTAATCTTGCTGTGAGGAAACGAAGTCTGTATGATCTCCTTCAATTGTAATGATAGGAAGCTCTGGCTCAGTCTGTTTTAAATGTTCAATGGCCAGCTCATAATCTTCAATGAGTGTTTTTAAATAAGCTGGGTCAATGTCTTCTTCAAAAGAGCGTCCTCTCATCTGTATTCTTTCAAGTAAGGTTGGAAGGCTGGCTTTTATATAGATCATGGCATTTGGTTTAGGAAGATCATCTGTTAGCAGGTGATAGATCTTTCTGTATTTATCCATGTGCTTTTTTGATAATGTTCTTTCTGCAAATATCATATTTTTATAGACATGATAATCAGTGACAACCGGCTGCTGTTTATTCACATAGTTTTCTTCAATTAATTCTAACTGTTTGAACCGATTGCATAAAAAGAACATCTCAAGCTGAAAGCTCCATTGTTCCATATCTTCATAAAATTTATCTAAGAATGGATTTTCTTCTACAATCTCTTTTACTAAAGGAAATTGAAATTCCTTTGCAAGCATTGTAGCCAAAGTTGTTTTTCCGGCTCCAATTGGGCCTTCCACTGCAATAAAAGGGGCAGGATACATAGGCGTTCTCCTCTATCTATAAAGTTAAAGTTGTCAAACCAATGTATATTGTACCATACCCCTTCTAATAGATAGAGCGAATGGATTACGATGTCGTTCTTTTTTCAATATTAAATTGATCTGATAATAAGAGCCAATTTTGTGGGAAAGATAGACCTAATTTCCAATAAGCAATTCCGTTTAATTTTAGCTCTTTGATGAGGTTGAATTTTGCTTGAATCGACCTAGCGTCTTCGAACCAGACTTCATGCTCTTTGTTATTGGCATCTGTATAACGAAAATGAGGTGCTTGTGCTGTTTCGTCGTATAGGATAGAGACATTGTGCTGTCTAGCAAGTGCAATTGCTTGTTGAGGACTGACGGCTTTGGCGATCGGGCCGCCCTGGACGAAAGGAAGTGTCCAATCATAGCCATATAAATTCTGTCCCATTACAATTTTATTTGCCGGTATGACAGTTAGTGCATATTCAATGACTTGGCGGACAGGTCCAATTGGAGAGACAGCTTGTGCAGGTCCGCCGCTGTACCCCCATTCATAGGTCATCAACACAACATGATCGACGATCTTACCGATCGCTTCATAGTCATGGGCTTCATACCATTTGCCCTTTTGCTGACTACTTGTTTTTGGTGCAAGTGCAACAGATATTGTCCATCCTTCTTGATGGAAACGAGCTGTTGCCTCTCTTAAAAATTGAATATAAGCATCTTTATCAACAGGGCGTAAATATTCAAAATCAAAATGGATTTCCTTGAATTGATACTTCTTGGCAACACGAACAATTTCATTTAAAAATGCCGTTTTGACAGATTGATTAGTTAAAAGAATACGGCCAAGTTCATCACTGAATTTTTCATTCTCTAGATTCGTCACCACCATGGTTAATACAGTTCTGTTCTGAGCGGCAATCTGGGGTAGTTGGTCTAAAGGTGGTTCTCGCAGCGTCCCATCTCTTTGTGCTTGAAAACTAAAGACGTCTAAATGGGTTAAGTATGGGGAGGCCTCTCTGGCTGCCTGCTTTAAGTTTTCACTGACTTGATTTCCGCGTGGTTCAATATAAGCATTGGAATTAATGTTCCTTTTCGGTCTTTGTGGAATATAGAGCAAGAAGCGAATAGGTAGTATCGCTTCAGGTCGAATTCTGTTCACACGTGCCAACTCTTCCACTGAGATTTGAAACCGTCTACCAATTTGATATAGTGTGTCATTTTGTTTGACCTCATAAAATTGACCTCTAATTGGAATGACAATTGTTTGTCCAATGACGAGTTGATTTGGTGTTTCGATTTCGTTAGTACGGATGATTTCATTGACTGTCGTTTTAAAACGCATGGCAATATCGTTTAAAGTATCTCCTCTTTTGACAACATAAATTTGAATAGTCAACGCCCCCTTTGTTATTGCTAACAATTTATGAGGGTTATGGCTAAATCATGTTTGATTTTCATTCGTGATTTCCTTAGCGGTGGTGATTTTTGCTAGAAGGACGTTCTCCATCATCGTTAAAGCGTAGTCGTTATCTCTGTCGTCGTTTGAAGCGATACAATCTTTAGGTACAATTAGATTGTATTCTCGCATGTACGCGTCATTTGCAGTGAACAAAACGCATATGTTTCCGGCAATTCCAGTTAGAATAATGTCCTCAATACCTAATTCATTTAAGAGTGTCTCTAGTGCAGTACCGTAGAAGGCAGAATGCTTAGGTTTAATTAAGAAGTAATTATCTTTAGATGGTGTCATTTTCTCTAAAATAGGAGCGCTTCTTTCGTTTTTGCATGTTTCCAGAACAGCTTGGATATCAGCCTTCCAAAGTCCGTAGTGATCGTTGATATAAATGATTGGCCAATTTTCCTTGAAAGCATGTTCTTTAAGAGCTAAAATTTTATTGGTCATTTGCTCTGTTTTTTCTGCAAGCACATGTCCCATTTCAAAATCAAAATTATTAATCATGTCGATTATAAGCAGCGCCTTTTGGTGTTTTGACAAATTAAGACCCCCTTTAAAAGATTGTGATAATATGTTAACCTCAATTTCCTTTTAAAAAACATGAAAAGAGAGCCGTGCCATGACGAAAGATGAACAGTTTATGCAAGAAGCCATTTCCGAAGCCTTAAAAGCAGAACAAATAGGAGAAGTGCCGATTGGTGCCATCATAGTTGTTGATGACCAAATCGTGAGCCGGGCTCATAATTTAAGGGAAAGTGAGCAGCGTTCAATTGCACATGCAGAATTACTTGCTATTGATGAAGCATGTAAAGCGACAGGGAGCTGGCGTTTAGAAGATGCTGTTCTTTACGTTACGCTTGAACCATGCCCAATGTGTGCAGGTGCTATTGTTCTCTCTAGAGTGAAAAAGGTTGTTTTTGGTGCATACGATCCAAAAGGTGGATGTGCAGGTACTTTAATGAATTTATTGGATGATGAACGGTTTAATCATCAGTCTGAGGTCATCGGTGGTGTACTTGAAAATGAGTGTGGTGAGCTGTTAAGTCAGTTCTTCCGAAATCTCCGTCAGCGAAAGAAACAAGCCAAAAGTAAATGAATGGATGTCGTTTGCAATTTGAGCTATAAGAAGGTATACTTATGTCTGCATCACTAACAATTTAATATTCATTTTGCCGTGCTAAGCGGGGAGGTAGCGGTGCCCTGTACTCGCAATCCGCTCTAGCGAGGCCGAATCCCTTCTCGAGGTTCGTTTACTTCAAGGTCTGCCTTAAATAAGTGGTGTTGACGTCTGGGTCCTGCGCAATGGGAATTCATGAACCATGTCAGGTCCGGAAGGAAGCAGCATTAAGTGAAACCTCTCATGTGCCGCAGGGTTGCCTGGGCCGAGCTAACTGTTTAAGTAACGCTTGGGGTAGCGAATCGACAGAAGGTGCACGGTAAATCAATATTAAATGTAACTCATCTAGTTTATCTAGGTGAGTTTTTTGTTGCTGTTCAAAGGATAGCTCAACTGCTTTAGTTATACAAATAGATAAAAAGTCTTTTTGGCGCCATTTGTTTTTTTCGCTAATTGTAACAAGAACTGGTGTTCTGTTTGAGGTTTCAGGTCTTTTCACAAAGCTAGAAAATACGTTTTTAAAGCATGAAAAGTAGAAACTCTATAATTGAAATCATCTTTTTGACATATTAGAAAATAAAGGTGTGCTTTTGAATTGATCGGTGCATCATGTATAATGAAAAGGATGATAAATGGAGGAGGGCGTATTTGTGAGTTATCAAGCTTTATATCGAGTGTTCAGACCTCAAGTTTTTGAGGATGTTGTTGGACAAGAACACATCACAAAAACGTTGCAAAATGCCCTTTTGCAGAAAAAGTTTTCTCATGCTTACTTATTTTCAGGTCCTAGAGGAACAGGTAAAACAAGTGCTGCCAAAATCTTTGCAAAGGCAGTGAACTGTGAAAAGTCACCTGTTAGTGAGCCGTGTAATGAATGTGATGCCTGTAAAGGAATTACAAACGGTTCAATTTCAGACGTGATTGAAATAGATGCTGCCTCGAATAACGGGGTAGATGAAATCCGAGATATACGTGATAAAGTGAAATTTGCTCCTTCGGCGGTTACATATAAGGTTTATATTATAGATGAAGTACATATGCTCTCTATCGGTGCATTTAATGCCCTCCTTAAAACGCTGGAAGAACCGCCTGCTCATTGTATCTTTATTTTGGCTACCACAGAGCCTCATAAGATTCCTCTTACCATCATATCTCGTTGTCAGCGATTTGATTTTAAACGAATCACGACCAAAGATATTGTTGGAAGAATGGAGAAAATTGTAGATGCAGAAGGCCTAAACGTACAGGAGGGATCGCTCGAGATTATTGCTAGTGCAGCTGATGGCGGTATGCGTGATGCACTAAGTCTCTTAGATCAAGCGATCTCATTTAGTGGTGATCAATTGACAATTGATGATGCGCTGCTCATTACAGGTGCTGTATCTCAGCATTTCATTAGTCAGCTTGCTGAAGCAATTTTTGATCAAAATATTGCCACAGCGTTAGATACATTAAATGAATTGCTTCAGCAGGGGAAAGATGCTGCTAAATTAATAGAGGATATGATTTTTTACTTTAGAGATATGCTGCTTTATAAAACGGCACCAGATCTCGAGGGTGTCCTTGAAAAGGTAAAGGTCGACGAAAGTTTCGTGGCGCTGTCAGATCGTGTGACACCTCAGTTTCTGTATGAAACAATTGAAGTCCTGAATAAAAGCCACCAAGAAATGAAATGGACAAATCATCCTAGAATTTTCTTTGAGGTAGCGGTTGTAAAGCTGTGTCAGTCAACAGCAGGATTGACACAAGGTCATGCTGACGCTGATTTAACGGCGCTAACAGATAAAATAAACAGGCTGGAACAGGAACTCTCAAGGCTAAGAGCCGAAGGGGTACCAATGTCTCCATCTCATAGCCCTCAAGAAAAAAAGGAAGCGCCTCGACCACAAACGAGTAACAAAAATGGCTATCGTGCTCCTGTCGGCCGAATTCATGAGATTCTAAAAGAAGCGAAACGGCCTGAGTTAGAAAAAATTAAAGGCAAATGGGGAGAGCTCCTTGCCCAGTTGAAACAGCAGAATAAGGTGTCTCACGCTGCGTTATTAACGGACAGTGAGCCAGTTGCGGCTGCTTCGCATGCCTTTGTTTTAAAATTCAAATTTGAAATACATTGTAAAATGGTTGCTGAAGATAAAAGCGGTGTTCGAACCAATCTTGAACAACTGCTAGAGTCTATGTTAGGAAAAAGAGTGGAATTAGTTGGCGTTCCTGACGCTCAATGGGGTAAAATAAGAGAAGAATTTTTAAGAGATCATCAGCCGGATGAACAAGCAGATGGTCAGGGAACTTCTACTGAAGAGGATCCATTGATTGCGGAAGCAAAGAAATTAGTAGGAACCGATTTAATTGAAATTAAAGATTAATAAAAATGAAAGAGAGTGGTGTTCATATGCGCGGTGGAATGGGAAATATGCAAAAAATGATGAAACAAATGCAAAAAATGCAAAAGGATATGGCAAAGGCTCAAGAAGAGCTTGCAGAAAAAGTTCTTGAAGGTACAGCTGGTGGCGGTATGGTCACTGTAAAAGTAAATGGACAAAAAGAAGTCGTTGATGTAGCAATTAATGAAGAAGTTGTTGATCCAGAAGATATCGATATGCTTCAAGATCTTGTTCTTGCTGCGACAAACGATGCATTGAAAAAAGTCGATGAGCTAACGAATGAAACGATGGGTCAATTCACAAAAGGAATGAACATGCCAGGTTTATTCTAGGAGGAATAACTGAAGATGCAATATCCTGAACCAATATCAAAGCTGATTGACAGCTTTATGAAATTGCCAGGAATCGGACCGAAAACTGCGGTCCGTCTGGCTTTTTTTGTTCTTAGTATGCAGGAAGATGTCGTACTAGATTTTGCGAAGGCGCTTGTAAATGCAAAGCGTAATTTAACTTATTGTTCGGTATGCGGTCATATCACAGACCAAGATCCTTGCTATATTTGTGAAGATACAAGAAGAGATCAATCTGTTATCTGTGTAGTGCAGGATCCAAAAGATGTAATCGCAATGGAAAAAATGAAAGAATACAACGGCTTATATCATGTGCTTCATGGTGCCATTTCGCCAATGGACGGAATTGGTCCAGAGGATATTAAAATTCCTGACCTATTAAAAAGACTGCAAGACGATCAAGTGACAGAGGTGATCCTTGCAACCAATCCAAACATTGAAGGAGAAGCAACAGCCATGTATATCTCCAGATTGTTAAAACCATCAGGAATTAAACTCTCTCGCATTGCTCACGGACTTCCAGTAGGCGGAGATTTAGAGTATGCGGATGAAGTCACACTGTCTAAGGCTCTAGAAGGCAGACGTGAGATGTAGGAAGGAGAAGTACGGTACATGGGTTTTCTTCGCAGAAAATCAATTCGAAAAGAATTCGATGAGAAATTAATTCAACAGCTTTTTAAGCAAAAAGAAGAATGGAACAGACAAAAAAAGCTTGTCGCAAATAGCGTTGAGCCTTCACCGGACATTCTATTCGAATTAAAGCTTGCTCAAGCGAAGTACTTTTTCTATCTGAGAGAAGCGAAAAAGAGGAATTTACGTCTAAACAACTGGAAATAGCAGGTCTATTGTACATAATCTTCTCATATGCTTGTACTATTCATATGAAGAGGGGATGAGAGGATTATGGAACCTGTTATTGTGATTGGGTCAATTTTGCTGGCTGTGCTATTGTTGTTTATGTCAGGTGTGCAGGCGAATCCATTCAAATGGTTAGGGCTTATCGGAGTGAAGTTTGTGGCAGGCGCTCTTTTTTTATTTTGCCTCAACCTATTTGGCGAGAGTCTAGGATTACATGTCTCTATTAATCCTGTAACGAGTGGAATTAGCGGTTTATTGGGTATTCCAGGCGTAGCAGCTTTAATTGTAATTGAAAAGTTTATTATTTAATGAAAAATATTGTTGACTTTAATTCGGTAGGATGGTAAATTAGTATACGTCGCTGATGACGAAGAAACGAAAAAACATAATAACAAAAAAGTTGTTGACACTAACAACTTTGATGTGATAAGATGTTCTAGTCGCTTCTGAAGCGGTAAACAAGTTCTTTGAAAACTAAACAAAGACAAAACGTACCTGTTAATTCGAGTTTTTATAAAAAAATCCTATGATACTTCATAGGTAGTCAGTCAAACGCTG
>NZ_JBYTDZ010000010.1:0-10114 GCF_058791855.1 Bacillus sp. EB106-04-04-XG123
AACTCTTGATAAGTTAATTCATTATCTTCAAATACAACAGCTTTTGTTTCAGGAGATTTCTTAACTTGTTCTTCAAATTGTGTATAAAGTGTTTTCGTTTTAACATAGTCTTTCTTTGTATCATTAAATTGACGTAATAATTGTTGGCGATCCTTCTCCGAGACTAACTCAATATCCCTTAAACATTTATCTGGCTGTTCTACAATGTCTTGAAGGATAGACATATAGTGGTCGATCATCCGACCAATGGTTTCTTCTTTGAATAAATGAGTACTATATTCCAAAATAAGATGAATTGTTTCACCTTCCAATATAGTCCAACTCATATCCATCTTTGAATTTGACCATTCTATTGGTTTTTCTCTAATTGTTAAATCAGATAACGCCAATTTTTCCTGTCCTATATTTTGCAAAATAAACATCGTATCGAAAAGTGGATTACGACTAAGATCCCTTTCTATCTCCAGTTTTTCAACGAGTTCCTCGAATAAATAATCGGCATTTTCATATACTGAGACGCTTCGCTCTTTTACACTTTGTAAGAACTCTCGAAACGTCAATCCACCTGTGGGATAATTTCTAAAAACTATTGTATTTGCGAACATTCCTATGACATTTTCTAATTCCGGATTTGATCGTCCTACAATAGGCGAACCTATTAGAATATCCTCTTGCCCTGAGTATTTATATAACAATGCATTATAAGCAGCCAGTAAGGTAATAAACAAGGTCACACCTTGGTTTGACGAAAATTCATTTAACTTCTGAGCCAATGTTGGATCAAACTCATACGAATATAACTTCCCATCAAACTTTTGAATAGCTGGACGTGGAAAATCCGTTGGTAAATGTAACACTGGTAATTCTCCTGCAAGCTCCTTCATCCAATATTCTTCCTGCTTATGATAAAACTCTGTTTTTTTGAGTTTTTCTTGCCAGCTTGTGTAGTCTTTATATTGAATTTCTATAGGCTCTAATGGTATCTGGTGATATAGACTTCTTAGTTCCCTCATAAATATCCCCATCGATACACCATCTGAAATGATATGATGCATGTCTATTAACAATAAGTATTTACTTTCTGTTAAATGTACCAGGCCAAAACGACATAAAGGAGCTACATCTAATTCAAAAGCCCTTATAAATGATTGAATAGCTTTTTCTACATCTGTGTCACTATCCGCATAAAAAGACTGAAGTTGACAAATCAGATTCTCATCAATTTTTTGAACGAGCTCATCATCCACCATATGGAATGAAGTCCGCAAGGATTCATGACGACTCACAATGGTTTGTAGAGCGCCTTCCAAGCGTTTAATATCTAAAGCACCTTCGATGCTTAATACCATTGGCATATTATAAGTCATTTTCGTTTCATCTATATGGTGTATAGAGTGTAATCGTTTTTGAACAGATGATGCTGGATAATACTTCTGCTGTTCCACACGTTCAATTGTTGGAAGATACGTCTTTTCGTCTGTCTTTTGAACGTATTCTGATAATTCTTTAATTGTTGGACGTGAGAAGATTTCGTTTATTGGTACTTGTACTTGAAACTGTTTTGAAATACGCGACACCAACATCATGGCTTTTAAAGAATGACCACCAAGTTCGAAGAAATTCGCATGAATACTAATTTGATCAGTTTCAAGTATTTCTCTCCACATCTTTTCGATGCTTTTTTCAATTTCATTTGTCGGTGCCACATACTCCTCTACTGATTGTATTTCCGGTAAAGGTAAGGCCTTTCGGTCCAGCTTCCCATTTGAAGTGAGAGGCATTTTTTCCATCTCGATGATATGAGTTGGCACCATATAATAGGGAAGCCTTTCCAGAAAGTATTTCTTCCAATTAACCGTATTCTTATTAATATCTTTATGAAGTGTAATATAAGCAATTAAATTCATATCTCCTACTATGTTAATCACAGCTTCTTTTACATATGAATGTTGCATTATTAAATTTTCTATTTCTTCTATTTCAACTCTATAGCCTCGAATTTTCACTTGATTATCAATACGACCTAGAAACTCAATATTACCATCAGGTAAAAAACAGCCTAAATCTCCTGTTTTATATAAACGTGTTTTAGAATCATCAAATAAGTTTGGAATAAAATGTTTATCTGTTAACTCACTAGAATTTATATAACCTTGAGCTACTCCTCTTCCCCCTATATAAATTTCTCCTTGTATACCTCGTGGGACAGGTTTTAAATTAGAATCTAATATATATATTTGTGTATCATTTATAGGTTGTCCAATTGGTACTCTCTTTGAATTTAAAATGGAGTAATCAATTAAAAAATAAGTAGCAAAAATAGTTGTTTCTGTTGGCCCGTATACATGAATTAAACGGTTTTCACCTAGTACTTTAACAGCTTTTATTACGTGCTTAATAGATGCTTTTTCTCCTCCGAACAATATATTTTTAAGATTTTTTAAACAAGTAATGTTTAAATCTACTATTTTATTGAATAGAGCTGTTGTGATAAAAGTAATTGTAATACCTTTATTTTCGATCAACTCTGATAAATAAGAAATATTTAATAATTTATCCTCTTGAACAACTACTAGTTCTCCCCCATTTAATAAACTCGAATAAATATCGAATGAAGAACCATCAAATGTACAATTTGACAATTGCAGAATTTTGTCCATTTCATTAATCTCTACATAATTGCTATTATAAACACGGCTAATTATATTTTGATGTGTAGTTAAAATACCTTTCGGCTTACCCGTCGATCCTGAAGTGAACATGACATACGCCAATTCATTACCGAAAATAGGTAACTGTAAATTTAATTCATTTTCTTTTTTAATATCCTCCGTATATTCATCTATATCGATTATAGTTAATTCTTTAGTATCAAGAGTTAGATCATCTTTAGTAATAAATATAGAAATTTTCGAATCTCTAACTAATTGAATTAAACGTTGTTGAGGATATGATGTCTCTACTGGTACATAGGCTGCTCCTATCTTAAGGATGGCTAGCATTCCTATATATAAATCAAAACACCTTAACATTGAAATTCCGACTAAGTCTCCTTGACCCACACCATTATTCAAAAGAAACCGTGCAAGTTGATTAGCTCGTTTATTTAACTCATCATAAGTAAGACTCTGATCCTCAATTCTTATTGCAATTTTATTAGGGAATCTTTTAACTTGTTCTTCAAAGATTTCATGGACGCTTTTATTGGGAAATTCATGATTTTTTATTCCATTAATAGTATTTTGGGATATTAATTCTATCTCACCAATTAATAAATTGGGATCAGATATTATCTGACTAGTGATAAACTTTATCTGATTTAAAATACCATCAATAAACTGCTCTTGATACTTTTCTCCATTAAAAATAATTTTTATTTCAAATTCATTACCTGGCAAAATCAAAATATTGAAATTATAATTGCTCTTTTCATAAACTTCAATATTTGAAACTTTAAAACCTAAATCTTTTTGTCTATTAAATATATTTAAATCTAGGGGATAATTTTCAAAAACAAAAATGTGATCAAAGAGTTGTCTACTCTCTAAACAATTTTGAATATCTACGATAGGAGTATAATTATATTTCTCTGAATCTAATACTCTTTTTTGAACTTCTCTCACCAAATTTTTAAAAGTGTCTTCTTTAGTTTGAATTCTAACAGGCACAGTATTTATAAATAAGCCAACCATTTTTTCTATACCACTGATTTCAGGTGATCTCCCTGAAACTACGGATCCAAAAGTCACATCATTCGTACCATTATATCTTTGCAATAAAATACCCCATATACATTGTAGAACTGTATTTAAGGTTACTTTTAGATCTGCAGCTAATAATTTTAAATTTCGTGTTAACTCTTCACTAAAAATGATGCTTTTCTCGGATCTTATATAATCATGGTTTACACTTAAAGAATTTTGAGCTGGTATTTGCGTATGTTGCTCAATTCCTTTTAAGTAATCTCTCCAGTAATCAATAGATTCATTATGATCTAAATTTTCTAGCCACTTAATATATTTACTATATGGGGTTGTATTATCCACATTAATTTTTTTGTTTTGAATGCTACATTTGTACATTTCGAATAAATCATTTAGTATAATTCCAAAACACCAGCCATCCATTATAATATGATGATGACTCAGAATTAATTTAAATTTTTCCGAATCAATTTTTAAAATACTTAATCTAATTAAAGCGTCCGTTGAAAGATCAAATCCTCGCAAACGATCCTTTTCTTTAAAATCTTCTAAATATTTAATCTTTTGCTCTTTGTCCAGTTTTGAAATATCTTGATATTCTATTATATTTTTCTTATTACCCCATACAATTTGGACTGGTTTACGTATATTGTTATAGAGAAAGTTAGTTCGTAAAACAACGTATTTTTTAATCAATCCATCAAAAGCATTCTGTATATCACTTAACGATATACCTCCTTCCAATGTCAAAATCGTTTGTTCACAATAAAAATCTTTTTCATTAGACTCTAAATTATGATATAACATCCCTTTCTGCAAAGGTGAAAGTTCGTATATATCCTCTATATCTTTGTTATCAATCACTTCTCATCACTTCCTATAAAGTTTAAACTTCTAATTTATTGATCTCATTTAAAATTTCTTCTAGTTCAGCTGTTGACAATTTCGCACTAAAATCACTTGGAGTCGCTTCCGTTTGTTTTTTCTGACTACAGTGTTCAATTATTTCGATTAGCTGGTCTTTAAATTTTCTCAAGAGTTCTTCCATTTCCATTGTAGAATAGAAATTTTTATTAAAAATATAACTGATTTGCAGTTTATTATTGATAATTAACGCATTTACTTCTAATAGATGATCAACGACTGATAAGGGGCTCATAGAATTTCCCATTGGAATAGGAGCTTCATCAAAACCATAAACGTTTTGCTGATCAAATATTCCCATGTAGTTAAAGATTATTTCTGGATTTACTTTAAAATCAATATTCATTTTTAATGATGGTGGTGTTAGATATTTTAGAATTCCATAACCTACTCCTTTATTAGGAATACCATTCAATGTTTCTTTAACATATTTTAAAACATCCGTTAAATCTACAGAGTTTAGTTTGAAAACACATGGATATAGCGAGGTGAACCATCCTATAGTGCGATTTAAACTATCCCCATCAATAACCTCTTCTCTACCATGCCCCTCTAAAGTTAACGCAATATCCTTACTGTTTTTCCAATCTTTTAATATTAAAACTAAAGCAGTTATCAAAATCTGATTTAATTCGGTCCCATAGGCATTATGAACATCTTTTAGTAGAAGAGATGTGTTATATTCGTCAAATTCAATTCCAACTTTTTCATATTCTTTTAAATGAAATTTTCGATTCGCGTTTCTTCTATTGTCTAAAAATAAGGACATTTCTTTTTCGATATTTTCCCAAAAATTTAATTCCTTTATCAGTTCATTGCTATTAGCATATTTCTGCAGTTTCTCACTCCAAGTCTTATAGGATAGCGTTTTTTTAGGTAATTTAATGGTACAGGAACTATTTAAAGATAGTCGATTATATATTGTATTTAAATCTTCAATTAAAATTCTCCAAGAAACACCATCTATAATTATGTGATGAATAATAATTAATAAGTAACTTTCAGATTTAGTGTTAAATATAGTAACATTTATTAATGGTCCTTTTTCAAGGTTCAATTCTCTTTGTAACTGGTTAACCTTATTTTTTATTTTTAACGTTATATTTTCACTCAATGTTAAATCAATAGTGTTTAATTTGTAGTGCTTCTTACTAGTATCTTGTATAATTAATTCCTTTTCTTTTGTAACTTTCATTCTTAATACGTCATGATGTTTTATTAACTGTTCAAAAGTTTGCTCAACAAAGCCAGGTATCCAACCTTCTTTACTTGTTAGTAACATTGTTTGATTCCAATGATGTGGCTCATCCATATCTTTCTCAAAAAACCATTCATGAATAGGAGGTCTAGGGACTTCACCTACTACTTCATGGTTTTCTTCAGTAAAACTTTCTATTTTTTGAAGTTTCGCACTGATTTTAAATATTGTTTGGTTATCAAATACGTCCTTTACAGAGAGTTTAAAATTATTTTGATAAAGCCTCGATATTACTTGCATTGCTTTTATTGAATCTCCGCCCAAATCGATAAAATTATCATGTATCCCTATGTTCTTAACCATCAATACTTCTTCCCAAATTTGAACCAACATTCTTTCAATCGGAGAAATAGACTTATGTTCTGGCTTTCTCTCTTTAACACCTCTATTTATCTCTAGTAAAGCCATCTTATCCACTTTACCGTTTTTTGTAAGCGGCATCTGTTTCACTTCTGTAAGACTAGTAGGAACCATATAGTTTGGTAAGTGATTATGCAAATAATTACGTAATCGCTCACTAGTGATTTTTTCATTAGCAACAAAATATGCTGATAATATCATACGGTCTTGTTGAATTTCATCAGCAATAACTACAATCTCTTTAACTAAATTTTTAGCTAACATAAAATTTTCAATTTCTTCAGGCTCTATACGATATCCTCGAATCTTGACTTGTTTGTCTATTCTTCCTAAATAATCTATGTCACCATTCGGAAGCCATCGAGCCAGATCGCCTGTTTTATATATTTTTTCTCCTGGAATGAATGGATTTTGTACAAATTTTTCTTCTGTCAGTTCTGGTAAATTCCAGTAACCACGTGCTAACCCTTCTCCTCCAATACATAGTTCGCCAGGTACACCTACAGGTTGTAAGTTGTAGTTTTTATCGACAATATATATTTTTTTATTTGGTAGAGGTCTCCCAATTGGTGGCTTTTCCATATCTGAACTGCATGTTGCAACTGTAGAACCGACAGTAGCTTCGGTTGGCCCATATGCATTAATAAAGGTTCTATTTCCCCCCCATTTTTTTATTAGATCAGGTGTACACATTTCTCCTGCTGTAATAATAGTTTTAAGAGCAGGTAAATCTTTATGTGGAAGAACCCTTAACATTGACGGAGGAAAAACAATAGACTCGATTTTCTTTTCTTCTATCCACTTTGTAAATTCATTTCCCGAAAGGACAAGTTCATTTGATACTATATAAAGAGTAGCCCCACTTAAAAGGGTAGGAAAAATTTCACCTACTGCGGCATCAAAACTAAACGAAGAAAATTGTAATACATGGCTTCCTGCTAAAATACCGTAAGTTCTACCTACCAAACAAAAATTTGTTACACTTTTATGCTCAACCATAACACCCTTAGGTTTTCCTGTGGTTCCAGAAGTATAGATAAGATAGGCTAAATCTGTGGACTCATTAATCTCTTTGAGATTTGTTTTAGGATTCTCTGTTAAAGCCAAATCATTAATTTTCACAATCTCACCAGAAAATGTTTCCGGGACGCTTATATTCCCATGGGTCAATACATATTTCGCACCACTGTCCTGAAGCATATACTCAATTCGTTCACTTGGATAAGTAGGGTCGAGAGGTAAATAAGCTCCACCTGCTTTTAGTACACCTAATACTCCCACAATCATCTCAACCGATCGTTCTGTCATAATGCCAATAAAATCTTCTCTTTTTACTCCTTTTTCTCTTAACTTATAGGCTAGTTGATTCGCTTTCTCGTTTAACTCTTGGTAAGTTAATTCATTATCTTCAAATACAACAGCTTTTGTTTCAGGAGATTTCTTAACTTGTTCTTCAAATTGAAACTGAAGTGTTTTATCACGTGAATAATCAACTTCATATTGATTAAATACATTTAAAATTTTATGCTCATCGTCGTCAGTTATCATTTTAATATTGGATAGTTGTATATTAGGATTAGATGTAACTTTCAAAAGAATATGTTTAAAATGAATAAACATGTTTTCTATAGTACTTCTTTTAAACAGATCTGTATTATATTCCACACATATTTGTAATGTTTCACGCTCAACAACTTCCCAAGTCATATCAAACACAGCTTTATTTAGCTCAAAGTCATATTGTTTAAATGAAAGATCTTGTATTTCAAAATTCTCAACATCTATATTTTGTAATGTAAACATAGTATCAAATATAGGATTTCTACTAATATCTCTAGGAACAGAAAGTTTATTTATCAATTCCTCAAGAGAATAATCACCATGTTGATAAATTTCCAGAAATTGATTTTTAAATTGAATTAATAGATTATCAAAAGTTTGTTCTTGAGAAAGTTTAGAGCGAATAGGTAAAGTATTTACAAACATCCCCAACAGAGATTCAAACTCTCTATTATAGCGCCCCATCAAAGTCGTTCCAACAATAATATCCTCTTGTTCGGAATATTTAGACAACAAAACGTTATAAACAGTAAAAAGTAGCATGAATAATGTAACATTTCTATTTTTAGCAAATAATTTTAAATCATTTGTCATTTCTTTGCTTATTTTAAAAATCAGCTTTCTTCCTTTAAATTGTTGTATTGGTGGTCTTTGATAATCTGTAGGTAGTTTTAAGATAGGTAATTCATCTGAAAATTGATGTAACCAAAATTCCTCCTTTTTGCTCCAATCAGTTTGATTTTTTTTTAATTCGCTTTCCCAAACAGAATAATCCTTATATTGTAATTTTGGAGAAGGAATATCTATTCCCTGATATAATAGAGATAATTCTTTTATAAGAATATTCTTAGACATTCCGTCCATAATGATATGATGCATATCTAAAAGTAAGAAGTGCTCATTGTCATTCAATTCAATAACACAGCCTCTTATTTGAGAAGCTTTTTCTAAAGTAAATGGCTTTATAAAATTACGAATTAGATTTAAAGCTTGTTCTTCATTCTCACATTTTAGAGACAACCATTCAAAATCACCATTAGAATGAATCTTTTGTACTACTCTATCGTTGTGCAGATGAAACGAAGTACGTAATATTTCATGTTTTTCAATAAGTTTAGTTAATGAACTTTCTAATAATCTGCCATTCAATTTACCATTAATTTTAAATATTAATGGTAAATTATAAGCGCACCCCACTTCTGGAAGCTGTTGTATTATATATAATCTCTTTTGTATAGTAGAAGCAGGATATAAATTTTGTTCCTTTACTTTTTTAATTTGTTGAAAAGAGGTATTATCCATCTTACATATAAACCTAGCAAGATCTTTTAAGATAGGATAATCAAAAATTTCCTTTAAAGTGACGTTAACATTTAAAACTTGTGAGATGCGAGATCTAAGTAATACGGCAGTTAAAGAATTCCCACCCATTGATATAAAGTTGTCATAAATACCAATTTTCCCAACAGATAATATCTCTTCTAAAATTTCCACTAATAATTTTTCAACAGAATTGGACGCTTCTACATAGTTTTTATTTTTTATTTCAATTTCATTATATTTAATTAATGCTTCTTTATCTTTCTTTCCATTGTTTGTTAACGGGATTGACTTCACCTCTTGAAAAAATGCTGGAACCATATGTCGTGGTAATCTATCTAATAAATAAAGACGTAAATTTTCACTTGAGCAGTCCCCACGTTTAACATAATAGGCAAGTAATGTTGCTTGCCCTTCTTTATTTTTATGATTTAGCACAACTGCTTCCATTATCTGTTTATGTTGTAGAAGACAATGTTCAATCTCACTTGGTTCGATACGGTACCCGCGAATATTAATCTGATCATCTATTCTTCCTATATAGTCTATTGAACCATCTGGAAGCCAGCGAGCCAGGTCACCTGTTCTATACATTTTTTCTCCTGGAATGAAAGGGTTTCTTACGAATTTTTCTTTCGTCAGCTCTGGTAAGTTCCAATAGCCACGCGCTAATCCTTCTCCTCCAATACACAGTTCACCAGGTATGCCTATCGGTTGAACTTGATCATCTTGATTCAAAATATAAACCTTTTTGTTTGGAAATACCTTTCCAATCGTAGGCTTCTCCATGTCAGGAGTACATACGCCCGCTGTACTTCCGATTGTCGCCTCTGTTGGACCGTAACCATTGATAAACGTACGCTCTTTTCCCCATACTTTGACTATATCTGATGTACAAGCTTCTCCCATCACAATAATTGTCTTTAAATCTGGTAATTCTTCATACGGTGTTACCCTCAATACGGAAGGTGGGAAAAAGGCAGTAGTA
>NZ_JBYTDZ010000011.1:0-3031 GCF_058791855.1 Bacillus sp. EB106-04-04-XG123
TGTTCTTTGAAAACTAGATAACAATAAGTAATACATTCACATTGAATGCAATGCAAAGTTCATCACACATAGTGATTCTTTCTAAAGTAAGAAATGGTTAAGTTAGAAAGGGCGCACGGTGGATGCCTTGGCACTAGGAGCCGATGAAGGACGGGACGAACACCGATATGCTTCGGGGAGCTGTAAGCAAGCTTTGATCCGGAGATTTCCGAATGGGGAAACCCACTGCTCGTAATGGAGTAGTATCCATACTTGAATACATAGAGTATGAGAAGGCATACCCGGGGAACTGAAACATCTAAGTACCCGGAGGAAGAGAAAGCAAATGCGATTCCCTGAGTAGCGGCGAGCGAAACGGGAACAGCCCAAACCAAGAGGCTTGCCTCTTGGGGTTGTAGGACACTCTATACGGAGTTACAAAGGAACGATATAAGCGAAGAGGTCTGGAAAGGCCCGCCAAAGAAGGTAACAGCCCTGTAACTGAAATGTTGTTCTCTCCAGAGTGGATCCTGAGTACGGCGGAACACGTGAAATTCCGTCGGAATCCGGGAGGACCATCTCCCAAGGCTAAATACTCCCTAGTGACCGATAGTGAACCAGTACCGTGAGGGAAAGGTGAAAAGCACCCCGGAAGGGGAGTGAAATAGATCCTGAAACCGTGTGCCTACAAGTAGTCAGAGCCCGTTAACGGGTGATGGCGTGCCTTTTGTAGAATGAACCGGCGAGTTACGATCCCGTGCAAGGTTAAGCAGAAGATGCGGAGCCGCAGCGAAAGCGAGTCTGAATAGGGCGCATGAGTACGTGGTCGTAGACCCGAAACCAGGTGATCTACCCATGTCCAGGGTGAAGTTCAGGTAACACTGAATGGAGGCCCGAACCCACGCACGTTGAAAAGTGCGGGGATGAGGTGTGGGTAGGGGTGAAATGCCAATCGAACCTGGAGATAGCTGGTTCTCTCCGAAATAGCTTTAGGGCTAGCCTCAAGGTAAGAGTCTCGGAGGTAGAGCACTGATTGGACTAGGGGCCCCTACCGGGTTACCGAATTCAGTCAAACTCCGAATGCCGATGACTTATCCTTGGGAGTCAGACTGCGAGTGATAAGATCCGTAGTCGAAAGGGAAACAGCCCAGACCGCCAGCTAAGGTCCCAAAGTATACGTTAAGTGGAAAAGGATGTGGAGTTGCTTAGACAACCAGGATGTTGGCTTAGAAGCAGCCACCATTTAAAGAGTGCGTAATAGCTCACTGGTCGAGTGACTCTGCGCCGAAAATGTACCGGGGCTAAACGTATCACCGAAGCTGCGGACTGTTCTTACGAACAGTGGTAGGAGAGCGTTCTAAGGGCTGTGAAGCCAGACCGGAAGGACTGGTGGAGCGCTTAGAAGTGAGAATGCCGGTATGAGTAGCGAAAGACGGGTGAGAATCCCGTCCACCGAATGCCTAAGGTTTCCTGAGGAAGGCTCGTCCGCTCAGGGTTAGTCGGGACCTAAGCCGAGGCCGAAAGGCGTAGGCGATGGACAACAGGTTGATATTCCTGTACCACCTCCTCACCATTTGAGCAATGGGGGGACGCAGGAGGATAGGGTAAGCGCGGTATTGGATATCCGCGTCCAAGCAGTTAGGCTGGGAAATAGGCAAATCCGTTTCCCGTAAAGGCTGAGCTGTGATGGCGAGCGAAATTTAGTAGCGAAGTTCCTGATTCCACACTGCCAAGAAAAGCCTCTAGCGAGGTGAGAGGTGCCCGTACCGCAAACCGACACAGGTAGGCGAGGAGAGAATCCTAAGGTGATCGAGAGAACTCTCGTTAAGGAACTCGGCAAAATGACCCCGTAACTTCGGGAGAAGGGGTGCTTCTTAGGGTGTTAAAGCCCCGAGAAGCCGCAGTGAATAGGCCCAGGCGACTGTTTAGCAAAAACACAGGTCTCTGCGAAGCCGTAAGGCGAAGTATAGGGGCTGACGCCTGCCCGGTGCTGGAAGGTTAAGAGGAGCGCTTAGCGTAAGCGAAGGTGCGAATTGAAGCCCCAGTAAACGGCGGCCGTAACTATAACGGTCCTAAGGTAGCGAAATTCCTTGTCGGGTAAGTTCCGACCCGCACGAAAGGCGCAACGATCTGGGCACTGTCTCAACGAGAGACTCGGTGAAATTATAGTACCTGTGAAGATGCAGGTTACCCGCGACAGGACGGAAAGACCCCGTGGAGCTTTACTGCAGCCTGATATTGAATGTTGGTACAGCTTGTACAGGATAGGTAGGAGCCTTGGAAACCGGAGCGCTAGCTTCGGTGGAGGCATCGGTGGGATACTACCCTGGCTGTATTGACCTTCTAACCCGCTGCCCTTATCGGGCAGGGAGACAGTGTCAGGTGGGCAGTTTGACTGGGGCGGTCGCCTCCTAAAATGTAACGGAGGCGCCCAAAGGTTCCCTCAGAATGGTTGGAAATCATTCGCAGAGTGTAAAGGCACAAGGGAGCTTGACTGCGAGACCTACAAGTCGAGCAGGGACGAAAGTCGGGCTTAGTGATCCGGTGGTTCCGCATGGAAGGGCCATCGCTCAACGGATAAAAGCTACCCCGGGGATAACAGGCTTATCTCCCCCAAGAGTCCACATCGACGGGGAGGTTTGGCACCTCGATGTCGGCTCATCGCATCCTGGGGCTGTAGTCGGTCCCAAGGGTTGGGCTGTTCGCCCATTAAAGCGGTACGCGAGCTGGGTTCAGAACGTCGTGAGACAGTTCGGTCCCTATCCGTCGCGGGCGCAGGAAATTTGAGAGGAGCTGTCCTTAGTACGAGAGGACCGGGATGGACGCACCGCTGGTGTACCAGTTGTTCTGCCAAGGGCATCGCTGGGTAGCTATGTGCGGACGGGATAAGTGCTGAAAGCATCTAAGCATGAAGCCCCCCTCAAGATGAGATTTCCCATTCCGCAAGGAAGTAAGATCCCTGAAAGATGATCAGGTTGATAGGTCTGAGGTGGAAGCGTGGTGACACGTGGAGCTGACAGATACTAATAGATCGAGGACTTAACCTATATTC
>NZ_JBYTDZ010000013.1:0-930 GCF_058791855.1 Bacillus sp. EB106-04-04-XG123
TCCCCCTGTGAGAGTAGGACGCCGCCAAGCTTCTATCAGGATCAGTTCCATTTGGAACTGGTCTTTTTTGTGTTTTTGAATGATTTGCTTCTATATAATAGGTTGTTAAAGTAAAAATACGTTGTTCCCACGTGATTGCTACATAAATCAAACTTCATGCTCCTTCAATTTAACATGTCGGTCATCATATGAACCGGCAGCTCAAATCATCAAGGGCATCACTAAAAGCATAGAAAACCTCACCTTGGTCTAAATAGATATAGAAAGACGATGTATAGGGCTACTAAATAGAAAGACCTCATCCCGAAGGGGTTGGTCAGCCATTGTTGAATTTTCAAATTTAAAAAGATAGAAGAAATGAAAAAAACGATACTCATTTTATATCTCCTGCTAAAATTTTATATCGATGATAAAGCTGTTGAATATTTGAAGCAGCAGAAAAAATGATGCGAAACGATTTGCTGAAAAATAGTAAAGGCCAGCAACATTTTCACACTTTTTTATGCGAAAAAGATTTCTCAGAAAAATAAAATAATAACAGAACTTCTTATTTAAATGTTTTTATCCAGAGATATATGAAATAAAATTAGGGTATAGAAGCTTCAAAAATGCTGTTTCCACAGTGATAAAGCCTTATTAGAACTCTTTTTAACAAAAAAACATAAAAAAATGAAAAAAAGGCTTTTAAAATGATGAGACAAGTGGTAAACTTCTTTAGGTGCCTTAACGAAAAGATGAAAAAACAGCTTTAAAATAAATTCAAAAATTATTTTAAAAAAGTCTTTACAAACAATATCTTATCGTTATATAATACTATTTGTCAGATCGAGAGACACTTCGAAACGACACAATATGGAGGATTAGCTCAGCTGGGAGAGCATCTGCCTTACAAGCAGAGGGTCGGCGGTTCGAGCCCGTCATCCTCCACCA
>NZ_JBYTDZ010000014.1:0-670 GCF_058791855.1 Bacillus sp. EB106-04-04-XG123
GATGGTAGTTGGGGGTTTCCCCCTGTGAGAGTAGGACGCCGCCAAGCTTCTATCAGGATCAGTTCCATTTGGAACTGATCTTTTTTGTGCTGATTGAGGGTCATACATCATACTTTATCTTATACCATTTGTTTGATGAAAGATCGTCGCACCTTCTTATGTCCAAGCGTAGCATGTGAAACACTTGAACCTAAAGATGTTCATGGCATAAAACCTTATCTATACAAAACAATAGAGAGACAGAGTATGAGCTTATATAGGCGCATTCCATATATCTTTAATTAAATTGAAGATGTGTAAGCCTATTCGATTTCTATAAATGCTTTACGTCTAAAGAGATACCTATATCATTAAAGTATAAAAATGAAAGACTGCTAATATTTCTAAAGGAATTGAACGTTTTGAAAGAGAATATAGAGAAGAGAAGCTCACCTGCTGAACGTTGAACAGCAGCTGTATGAATAGGTGATATGACGATCTTTTGTTAAAAAATAACGCAATGAAAATTGAAATAAAATTTTTTTAATATAGCCTTTACAAATGATTAAAACCTGTATATAATAATCTTTGTCGGATCGAGAGATTCTTACATAGTGGAGGATTAGCTCAGCTGGGAGAGCATCTGCCTTACAAGCAGAGGGTCGGCGGTTCGAGCCCGTCATCCTCCACC
>NZ_JBYTDZ010000015.1:0-590 GCF_058791855.1 Bacillus sp. EB106-04-04-XG123
CAATAATTGTCTTTAAATCTGGTAATTCTTCATACGGTGTTACCCTCAATACGGAAGGTGGGAAAAAGGCAGTAGTAATGGCTTGATCCTTTAACCACTTTGTAAACTTATCCCCCGAAAGAAACAATTCTTTTTTACCTAAATAAAGGGTCGCTCCACTTAAAAGAGTAGGGAAGATTTCACCTACTGCGGCATCAAAACTAAAAGAGGCAAATTGTAACACACGGCTGCCTGATGAAATACCAAAAGTCTCACCCATTAAACAAAAGTTGCTTACACTTTTATGTTCCACCATAACCCCTTTAGGTTTTCCAGTAGTTCCAGAAGTATAGATAAGATAAGCTAAATCTGTAGACTCATTAATCTCTTCGAGATTTGTCCTAGGATTCTCTGTTAAAGCCAAATCATCAATTTTCACAATTTCGCCAGAAAATGTTTCTGGAACGTTTATATTTTCATGGGTCAATACATATTTCGCACCACTGTCCTGAAGCATATACTCAATTCGTTCACTTGGATAAGTAGGGTCGAGAGGTAAATAAGCTCCACCTGCTTTTAGTACGCCTAATATCCCCACAATCATCTCAACT